>JBDIVM010000008.1:0-210586 GCA_039805905.1 Limibaculum sp.
CCCGACGGCACGCCGCAGGCGGTGCCGGTGCTGGCCGCCTGCAACGAGTGCCACATGGGCAATTACGGCTTCCAGGGCGGCCTCGGCTACCCCGTCGAGGAGGCGAGGGTCAAGCCGTAGGGGAGCGATAGCGGACGCGTACTGCGCGATCGATGCGACTGTGTCGGGGCGACATTCCTTTGGGGGAGGGTCAAATGACCGCTGAATACAAGCTCGACCTGCCGAAGGTGACGCTTGAGACCGCCGATGAACCGGCGCG
The DNA here is from genome assembly GCA_039805905.1 of Limibaculum sp. Lineage (GTDB taxonomy): Bacteria > Pseudomonadota > Alphaproteobacteria > Rhodobacterales > Rhodobacteraceae > Thermohalobaculum. The sequence continues at coordinate 260 of JBDIVM010000008.1, forward strand.
CACCATCCTGGCGAAGGCGAAGGATCAGGTCGGGTTCGTTCCCAACATGTATGCGGGGATGGTCAACTCGCCGGGACTGCTTGCAACCTATCTCGACGGGTACGGGCGGTTTCGCGCGAGTTCCGGCTTCACGCCCGTGGAGCAGGAAGTGGTGTTCCTGACGATCAGCCGGATCAACGGCTGCGGCTACTGCATGGCGGCGCACTCGATGATCGCGCGGAAGAAGTCGATGGTCCCCGGCGATGTTCTCGCGGCGATCCGCGAGAACCGGCCGATCCCGGACAAGAAACTTGCCGCGCTTGCCGCCTTCACCGAGACCATGATCGAGAGCCGCGGGCTGCCGCTCCGCGCGGAAGCGAAGGCTTTCCTGGCCGCCGGATACAGTGAGCGGCAGATCCTCGAGATCGTGCTCGCGATCGCGGTCAAGACGCTCAGCAACTATGCGAACCATCTGCTGCACACCGAGATCGACGACGTATTCTCGAATTACGCCCTTGCCGCGGAGTGATGCACTTTAACGGCACCAAGGAGACCATTCGGATGAAAAATCTGTTCCAGACAACGGTCGCTCTGGCGGCGCTTGCCTCTGCGGCCGCGGTCGCCGAGCCGGTCCACATCGAGGCGGTAATGTCACCGAAGGAGCAGATCCGTCTCGATTTTGAGGACGGTTCCAAGCATTTCGTGCTGATGGTGCGGCGCGAGGGCCGCGCCGAGGGGAGTGCAGTCTTTGAAGGCGCCTCGGTGGTCGAGTACGGCATGCACGATATCGTGCCGGGCGCCGGCGGAGATCCGCGTGGCTATCTGGTGCTGACCCTGCCGTCAGGCGATACTGCCTTTCTCAAATGGCAGGTCAGGGCGGTTTTTGTGCCGGGGGCCGACGGCAAGCCGACGCTGCTGGACAACGGGTTCTGGGAGGTCGCCGGAGGAACCGGTCAGTTCACCGGCATGAAGGGCGCGGGTACGCTGCACATCAAGGCGGTGAACCAGAGCGACCGACGTTTCATCCTTGAGGGGGACGTGGTTCCCGAGGGGTGACCCAGATGTCAGGCGGGATCGAGACCGAACTGGCTCGGCTCGCCCTCGCCGCCCGCAGACGACGAGAGGCGACGATCAGGGCGGTCGCTGTCATCGTGATAGCCATCGGTGCGTTGGCAGCCTTCAGCATCTTCACGCGAGGCGCCGATGCTCCGGCCGAGTGGCGCAGGGCATGGCCGAACACCGACTTCGCACGGCACGTCGTGCAGTATTCCGAGATCGCCTCGGGCGGCCCGGCGAGGGATGGCATTCCGCCGATTGATGCACCGGCATTCGCACCCCTCGACCGGCTGCCCGAGTCCCCGCCGGCCAACACACCGGTCATGGGCCTCGAGATCAATGGCGATGCGCGGGCCTATCCGCTGGGCATCCTGATCTGGCACGAGATCGTCAATGACACGGTCGGCGGCGTCCCGGTAACCATCACCTACTGCCCGCTCTGCAACTCCGGAGTTGCATTCGAGCGGCGGGTCCGCGGTGCGGTGACGAGCTTCGGGACAACCGGCAAGGTCCGCAATGCCGACCTCATCATGTACGACCGCGAGACGGAAAGCTGGTGGCAGCAGTACGAGGGACGCGCGATCGTGGGTGTCCTCGCGGGCGAGGAACTGAGGAAGCTGCCGATCCGTCTCGAGTCGTTTCGGGAGTTCCGCGAGCGGCACCCGTCGGGCCTCGTCCTGCTCCCTCCCGCAACGAGCGACCGGGCCTATGGCCGCAATCCCTATGTCGGCTATGACAGCTCGGCGATGCCGTTCCTCTATGACGGGGAATATGACGGGCCCGGCTCACCGATGATGCGGGTCGTCGCCGTGGAGGGCCGGAACGAGGCCTGGAGTCTCGATTTCCTGCGGCAGGTCGGGACGGTCGAGTCGGGCAACCTGATCATCCGGTGGCGCCCCGGTCAGGTCTCGGCGCTCGATGCCGCCGAAATCGCCGCGAGCCGGGACGTGGGCAGTGTGACGGTCGAGCGCCGCCTGCCAGGCGGCGGCTTCGAGGACGTGGTGTATCATGTCCCCTTCGCCTTCGCGTTTCGGGCGTTCAACCCGGACGCGCCGATCAGGCACCCCGAATGATCGATCGACGCAGGGTCTCGGGTTCGAACGGCGCGCCGCACGCGGCAGCTTCGCGTGTCCGCGCGAGCGCAGCGGCCTGTTGCGTGGAAAGTAACTGAACGATGGAGCGGCAGCGGAGCACGAAGGACGGCAGCGCCGCGGGAGGAGCCTCCCCCGCCATGGCTCCCGATCCGGAGCCGGTCGGCCTCGTGCTGGCCGGCGGCGGGGCACGCTGCGCCTACCAGGCTGGAGCGCTGCGCGCAATCGCCGAGATGCTGCCTGCAGCCCGCAACCCCTTTCCGGTCATCGTCGGCCAGTCCGCCGGGGCAATCAACGCAGCGTGTCTCGCCAGCCGGGCGGGCAGCTTTGCGACCTCGGCCGAACGTCTGGTCGAGGCGTGGTCGAGGCTGAGACTCTGCGATGTCTTCCGCACGGACCCGTTCTCGGTCGGATGCCGGGGGCTGCGCTGGGTGCTGATGGCCGCAAGCGGCGGCTGGCTCGCCGGCAACCCCCGGTCGTTTCTGGACAATGCTCCGCTGCGCCAGCTCCTGCTGCGCGAGATCGACTTCGATGCGATCGAGCCAGCCGTCGCCGCCGGTAGTCTTGCCGCACTCGCGCTGACCGCCTCCGCCTATTCGGGCCAGAGCGGGCAGGCGGTCACGTTCTTCACCGGCACCCCGGGCCGTGGAGAATGGACCCGTTCGCGCCGATCCGGCCGGCGCCGCCGCCTCGGGGTGGAGCATGTCATGGCGTCCGCCGCCCTGCCGTTCCTGTTCCCGGCGCAGCAGATCGAAGGACAGTATTTTGGCGACGGGGCGCTTCGGCTGACCGCCCCGCTCAGTCCGGCGATCCGGCTCGGAGCACGGCGGCTCCTTGTCATCGCGGCGCGCGATCCGGAGGTCGCCCCTCTCGGCTCTCAGTCGGCCGCCCGCTATCCGAGCCTCGGTGCCCTCGCCGGTCACATGCTCGATATCATCTTCAACGACCATCTCGACAGCGACATCGAGCGGCTGACCAGGATCAACAACACGCTTGCGCTGCTGACCCGGGATCAACGCGCGGGCACGCCCTTGCGGCCGATCGACGTCTTCGTGCTGCGCCCGTCGCGCGATGTCCGGGAGATCGCCGCCCGCCATGCCCGCAGGATGCCCTGGGCGATCCGCATGCTGCTTCGGGGTATCGGCGGCTGGGGCGGTGACTGGCGTCTCCCGAGCTATCTCAACTTCGACGCTGCCTACTGCCGCGATCTCATCGAGCTCGGCGAACGGGATGCGCGCGCGCAGGCGGAGCCGATCCTGTCATTGCTCGCGGCCGGCGCCGGCATTCGAACGGCAGCGCCATCCGAGGAGGGGTACGATCATGGCGCAGACGCCCCGGGAGCACAGACCAATGAACGGACTTGATCGTCCGCCCGAACCGCCTGGCGCGTCGACAGCGCCGGGCGAGGGCAGACGCAATGATGGAGGCACCATGTTCTACCGCGACGAACGCCTGGCACTTGTGATCGACGGGCCCGGCCTGCATGCGGCGGCGCGAGCGCTCGGCTTCTCGGTCGATTACCGGCTGCTCCGGGAGACCTTCGCGCGCCGATGCAAGCTGGTGCGCCTCCAGTTCTATACGGTCCTCGACGACGACGAGAACTCGCCGGTTCGGCCGCTTGTCGACTGGCTGACATACAACGGCTACAGCGCTGTGGTGAAACATCAGCGCGAATTCATCGACGACAGCGGCCGCCGCAAGGTCAAGGGCAGCATCGGCGTCGAGCTGGCGGTTGGCGCCATCGAGATCGCGCGCGAGGTCGAACATGTCCTGCTCTGCTCGGGGGATCGTGGCTATGTGCGGCTCGTGCATGCTTTGAAGCGAAAGGGGGTCCGGGTCACTGTCGCATCGACCCGGCGCTGCAGCCCGCCGATGATCGCCGACGACCTGCGCAGGGCGGCCGACAGCTTTCTTGAGCTCGATGACCTGCGGGAGCTGATCGCCCGGCCTCCGCGCACCGAGGCAGCGCGGATTGCGGTCGGCGCCGACTGATCGCAGGCCCGTGCAGCCGCACATGGCCCGCCGACCCCGCCGCCGGTGTGGATGGCCGGACGCCGAGACCCTGGCCCGAGATCACGCGACGATCACAACGGATCACGCAACCGTTTGAAATGTCGCGAAAACGTTAATTGCGCCAGCCCCTTGCGACCCGAAGAGTTGAATTTGCGGCATTGTGCCGTGCGCAGCGGAGTCCGCCGATCGCGCAAGCATGCGGTGGCGGGCAGATCGGAACCGGGCGCATGGCAGAGGACAGCTGCTTCGGGGGCGATTGATCTGGATCACGCGCGTCTCGGGGCTGTCGGTGCCGGGGATCGGGACCCCTTCCCCGTCCCATGGTGAGAGCGGCGCACGAAGGGGAGCGCCGCAACGATCCGTTCCAGCCATCGGGAGGGCGGGACAATGGCAAGATCAACCTTACTGCAAATGGGGCTCGCAGGCGGCATCGCTCTGGCAGCGCAGCCGGCAGCGGCCGTCGATGACGTTCTCGTGCTCGGTGACCTCCATGTGAATGCGGGGATTGAAATGGGGGTCGGCGGCTTCTACGTCGACAACCCGAACTTCGGAGTCGGGCGGGTCGATCTCCGCTCGGGCAACAATACCGGCGATGCGGTCTGGGGTGAGGGCTATGTGGAGCCCTCGGTCAACTTCACCTTCGACCCGGCGGAGAATCTGACTCTGTTCGGTGAAGCCTCGGTGGTCTTCGCGGCCACGGTCGGCGAAGGCGATGCCGGTGGATTCACCGATGGCGACGAGGGCGACGCCACGCTCGAGAAGGCATCGCTGGGCTTCAGGACAAGTTTCTCGGGGCCGGGGGAAACGCCCTGGACCCTCGAGCTTTCCGGCGGCAAGCAGGATGTCCAGATCGGCGACGGCTGGCTGTTCTGGGACGGCAATTTCGATGCCTTCGGCGACACCGCCTACTGGCTGGCGCCGCGCACGGCCTTCGAGTGGGCCGGCACGGCGGATCTTTCCAACGGCAGCCTGGGGCTGAAGCCGTTCTACATCATCGGCGACCACGATCAGGACAGCAGCGAGATCATCGGCGGAGATCTCCGGTTCGAACAGGACTGGGGCAGCCTCGGCGTGCTCTACGCCAACGTCCTCGACTCCAATGACAACGTGTTCACCCGCGACGGCATGCAGATGGTCAGCGCCCGTGCGCTGGGCGTTGGCGTGCCGGCCGTCGAGGGGCTGAGCTTCAGTGGCGAGTTCACCAAGCAGTTCGGCAGCGAGGGCGCCGTCGACTATGACGCCTATGCGCTCTACGGGCAGGCGGATTACAACTTCGCCGGGCTGCCCTGGTCGCCGACGCTCACCTACCGCTATGCCCGGTTCTCGGGCGACGGGAACCCGAACGACAACGACGTCGAGGCCTTCGACCCGCTGTTCTACGGCTTCTCGGGCGGGTGGGGCACCTGGTTCCAGGGCGAGATCGTGGGCGAATACTACCTGTTCAACTCGAACCAGCGCAACCACATGGTGAAGCTCGCCCTCGCGCCCACGGAGTCGCTCGGCGTCGGCGCGATCTACTATCACTTCGGGCTCGACGAGAACAACTTCTTCGGCACACCGGTCTCGGACCGCAGCTTCGCGGACGAGATCAACATCTTTGCCGACTGGACGTTCTCCGACCACGTCTATGTCAGCGGCGTGGCCGGCGTCGCATTCCCGGGCCAGGGCGCGGAAGACGCGTTCGGCGACGACAGGACCATCTTCCTCCTGGAAGGCTATCTGGTCGTCACATACTAGGATCACGCAGGCGATGCGCGGCGGATGAGCTCCGCCGCGCTGTCGCCCGGCCGGGCTTCGACTATCGCTGCGATCTGCGCCCGATGGGGTGATTTCGAGCAGACCGGGTCGGTTGCGGCCGGGTCTCCGGCCAGGGCCATTGCCTGGCACCGGCAGCCGCCGAAATCGAGGTGGCGCCGGTCGCAGCTCCGGCAAGGCTCCTGCATCCAGTCCGTGCCCCGGAAGGCGGTGAACGCCGCCCCGTTCTCCCAGATATCGGCCAGCGACCGGTCCTGCACCCGGTCGAAGCTCAGTCCCTTGATCGTCTGCGCCGCGTGGCAGGGCAGCACGGTTCCGTCCGGAGCGACGTTGAATCCGGTCGATCCCCATCCACCCATGCAGGGTTTCGGGTACCGGGCATGGTAGTCGGCAGGCACATAGTCGATGACAAGTTCGCCGCGCAGCCGCACACGCGCTTCGCCGACGATCTCGCGGGCGCGGTCGGCCTGCTCGCGGGTCGGCATCAACGCTTCACGGTTGGTCGTTGCCCAGCCGTGGAACTGAACGGTCGCGACCTCGATCCGGCGCGCCCCAAGCCTCAGCGCCAGCTCGATCGTCTCGGGCAGCCGGCCGAGGTTGCGACGGTGCATGACCGCGTTCAGCGTCAGCGGGAACCCGATCCGTCTCACCCATTCGGCGACCTGCATCTTGCGCGCGTGACCGCCCCTGTAGCCACCGATCTCGTCGGCGGACTCCGGATCGACCCCCTGGATCGAGAGCTGGATGTGATCGAGACCGCGTCGCTCCAGCTCCTTCAGGCGCCGCTCGGTCAGCCCGATGCCCGAGGTGATCAGGTTGGTGTAGAGGTCCGCATCATGCGCAGCGGCGACGATGTCCTCGAGATCGCGCCGCGAGGCAGGCTCGCCGCCCGAGAGATGGAGCTGCAGGACACCGAGCCGAGCGGCCTCGCGAAAGACCCTCGCCCATTGTGCGGCCGAGAGCTCCGCCTCGCGTGCCGCCAACTCCAGCGGGTTCGAGCAGTAGGGGCAGGAGAGCGGGCAGCGATGGGTCAGCTCGGCCAGCATCGCGATCGGCGGCGCAATCCGGGGCGTGGCTCCGGACGTGCCGGTTGCGGTCTCCACATCGCTCGGCATCACCTTTTCACCTCCAGCATCCGCCGCTCCGCGAGCCCGGCGAGGAAGGCGCCGGCATCCCGGGCAATCTGCTCCACCGGAGCATCGAACTTCGCGGCGAGCGCGGCGATGATCTCGGCCAAGGAGCGCTTGCCGTCGATCTCGGCGAGGATCGCGGTGCCGACAGGGTCGAGTTTCAGCGCCCGCTCGGGCGCGAGCAACACCCAGATTCCGCGCACCGGGTCGAACCTGGTCCGTACGCCGCGGGGCAGCACCGGACAGTCTTCCGGCGCCAGCGACGGGCTTCGGGATGTCATGCGGCCCTGCCTTCCTCCGGTGCCACGCCGGCCATCATCAGCCCGAGCTTCGGCCCGTCTGCCTGCGCCCGGGCGATCGTGCCGACGACCCTGCCTGCATTCATGACCATGATCCGGTCGGCGAGCGCAAGGATCTCGTCGAGCTCGACCGAGACGAGCAGCACCGCGCAGCCCGCCTGTTTCAGCGCCACGAGCTGGGCGTTGATGAACTCGATCGCGCCGATGTCGACTCCCCGTGTCGGCTGGCCCACCAGCAACACCTTCGGTCCGACGCCGATCTCGCGCGCCAGCACCAGCTTCTGCTGGTTGCCGCCGGAGAAGCCGCGTGCCCTCAGCCGCGGGTCCGGCGGGCGCACGTCGAAGCGCTGCATCAGCCGGGCGCAGAGCGAGCGCATGGCGGCAGGGCTGATCAGCCGCCCCGGCCCCGCCAGCGGCCCCCGGTGGTAACCCAGCACCGCGTTCTCTGCCGCCTCGAAATCGAGCACGAGCCCGCGCAGGTGCCGGTCCTCGGGCACATGGGCGAGACCGAGCCGGCGCATCTCGGCCGCGTCTGCCGGATGCGCGCGGTCCACCGTCCGCCCGCCGATGCGGATCGCCCCCTCCTGCACCGGCGCGATGCCCGCGAGCAGGTCCAGCAGCTCAGACTGCCCGTTGCCGGAGACCCCGGCGACGCCAAGGATCTCGCCCTCGTGGAGCTCCAGCGACACGCCGTCGAGCCGCAGGACCCCGGCTGCGTCGCGCCAGCTCAGCCCCGCGGCCGCCAGCGCCACCGGGCCGGGTGCGCCCGGTGCGGAGACCGGTTCGAGGAACACCTTGCGCCCGACCATCAGCTCGGCCAGCTCCTCGCGCGAGGTGCCCGCGGTCGCGCGGTGGCCCACCACGCTGCCGCGCCGCATCACCGTGACCGCGTCGGTCACCGCCATGATCTCGCGCAGCTTGTGGGTGATCAGCAGGATGGTCACCCCGTCAGCCTTCAGCGCGCGCAGGATGTCAAACAGCCGGTCGGTCTCGTCCGGGGTCAGCACGCCGGTCGGCTCGTCGAGGATCAGGATCCGCGCCCCGCGCCTGAGTGCCTTCAGGATCTCGACCCGCTGCTGCAGGCCCACGGGCAGCGTGCCCACCAGCGCGTCCGGATCGACCTCGAGCCCATGCTCGCGGCCGAGCCGGGAGAGCTCGGCGCGCGTCGCCGCCACGCCACCCGCCAGCAGCGCCCCGCCCTCGGAGCCCAGCATCACGTTCTCGACGACCGTGAAGGTTGGCACCAGCATGAAGTGCTGGTGCACCATGCCGATGCCGAGCGCGATGGCATCTGCCGGATGCCGGATCGCGGCCTGCCTGCCGCCGATCTCGATGATGCCCGAATCGGCCGTGTAGAAGCCGTAGAGGATGCTGACCAGCGTCGACTTGCCGGCCCCGTTCTCGCCGATGATACCGTGAATGGTGCCGGGCGCGGCCTCGATCTCGACATGGTCGTTGGCCAGCACGGCGCCGAAGCGCTTGCAGATGCCGGAAAGCCGTACCGCCGGCGCCTCGCCCCCCCGCGCGCCCATCAGCCGCCCCACGCTTGCCGCCCCCGCCCGTACGGGCGGGAGGGGGCGGCCGCATCACGTCCGGGACTCGTCCCGGAACCTCGGCGGGCTGCGCACGGCCCCGCGGCGCCCCGGGTCACGACCGGGGCGCCGGTGACAGGTGCTCCCCCGTGCATCTCAGAACGGGCAGGCCTGGTCGTCCTCGTAATTGTGGACCTTGATCGCCCCCGCGATGATGTCGGCCTTGGCCTTCTCGACCGCCGCCTTGACCGCGGCGCTCACCAGCGCGGCGTTGTGCTCGTCCTCAGCCCAGTCGACGCCGTTCTCGGCCAGGCCCAGCGTCACCACGCCTGCCGTGAACCTGCCCTCCATCGCCTCCTTCATGGTCTGGTAGGCCGCCACGTCGACCCGCTTCAGCATCGAGGTCAGCACATGCCCCGGCGCGATGCCGTTCTGGTTCGAGTCGACGCCGATCGCGAGCTTGTCCGCATCCGCCGCCGCGCGGATCACCCCCAGCCCGGTGCCGCCAGCCGCGTGGTAGATCACGTCCGCCCCGCGGTCGATCTGGGCCTGGGCCAGTTCGGCGCCCTTGGCCGGGTCGTTCCAGGCTGCGGGCGTGGTACCAGTCATGTTCTGCAGCACCTCGGTCCCGGCCTTCGCCTCCTTCGCGCCCTGGACATAGCCGCAGGCGAACTTGCGGATCAGCGGGATGTCCATGCCGCCGACGAATCCGACCTTGCCGGTCGCCGAGGTCAGCGCCGCGGCCACGCCCATCAGGTAGCTGCCCTCGTGCTCCTTGAAGGCGTACTGGCGCAGGTTCGGGCGGTCGAGCCAGAACACGTCGATGATGGCGAACTGGCGGTCCGGGTTCTCGGCGGCGACCTTGTCGATCGCGTCGGCCTGCGCGAAGCCGACGCCCAGCACCACGGTGGCGCCGCGCTCGACCATGCGCCGGATCGCCTGCTCGCGCTGGGTCTCGTTGGTGACCTCGAACTCCATCACCTCGACTCCGGTCTCGTCCGAGAACTTCTTGATCCCGGTCCAGACACCCTCGTTGAAGGACTTGTCGAACTTGCCGCCCATGTCGAAGACCACGGCGGGCTTGAACTCCGCAGCCTGGGCCACGGTGGCGAGGGCGGCCAGCGCAGCCCCGGCGATCAGTTGTTTCAGGCGCATTTCTCTTCTCCCTGTGACCGGCGGCGACGCCGCCCGATTGTCTTCCATCCGCCGGCACGCGCCGGGTTTCGTCGTCAGCTCTTCAGCCCGATCTCGCGCAGCCGCTCGTTCAGGTAATCCGCGGCGGTCGTCCCGGGCTTCAGCACAACCTCGGGCCGGGGGTGCAGGAACATCGGCATCGAGAACCGGGCGCCGCTCTCGGCCCGCTCGGGGTTCACCACCCGGTGCACGGTCGCGGGGAAGTAGCCACCCGAGGCCATCTCCAGCATGTCGCCGCAGTTGATGGCAATCATGCCGGGATCGCAGGGCACCGCATGCCACCGGCCCTTGGCGTCCCGCGCCTCGAGCCCCGGGGCTGAGCCCGCCAGCAGCACCGTGATCAGGTTGATGTCGCCATGCGCGGCGGCACGCACGGCGCCTGGCTCGGGCGCCACGTCAAGCGGTGGGTAGTGCAGGATGCGCAGCAGGTTCTGTCGCGAGCCGGCCACCATGGCCGGCAGCGGCTCGGAGAACGCCGCCGTCACCCCGGCCGGCGCCTCGGCCTCGACCCATTCCAGCAGCGCCGCGCCGATCGCTACCAGGTCGGCATAGAGCCTGCGGGTCATCACCTCGAGCTCGGGCGGCACCGGACCGTCCGGGTAGACGTGATAGAACTCCTTCAGGTCCTTGGCCGTCACGCCCTTGGCATTCTCCGAGCGGAACGGGAAGAACCCGGCCTGCGCTCCGCCTTTCGCCGCATAGCGGTGCTTTTCCGGCGAGGCGAAGAACCGGCCCCACTGCGCATAGGCCTCGCGGATCCGTTCCGGCCCGATCGGGTGCCCGGTCAGGACCGCAAAGCCGGTTTCGCGCAGGCTGCGGGTGAAGGCCGCGGGCGCGTCGTTCGCAGTGTAGGAGACGGTCTGGATGTCGAAGCCGGTCATCGGGCCCTCGCTCAACGGGCGCCAGTCTAGCGCAGGGCCGCGGCGCGGCAAGCGTCCGCTCTGGCCAGCGTGTCGAGGAACCGTTGCCGCACCGCCGCGAGGTCGGCGTCGAGGCAGACCCGCACCTTGGGCGCGCCCTTGCCGGCGGTGCGGCGCGAGCCGAAACGGGTCCGCCCGGCGGCCTTGCCCTCCAGGGTCACGGTCAGCGGCGCCTCGCGCACGGTGAAGAGTGCGGGGTCGGTGATCTCGATTACTGCCGTCGGGTCGTGCATGTGGCAGCCATCCAGTCCGTGCCGATCGGCATGGAAGCGGAAGTAGTACTGCACCGCCCGGTCGAGGAACCCGCCCACCACCGGCGCCGCCTTCGCCAGCGCTGCGAAGTCGGCGGCGTTGCAGGTCACCCGCTCGGTCACGTCGAGCCCGACGAGCGTCACCGGCCACTCGGCGGCGAAGACTGCCGCGGCAGCGTGCGGGTCGTTCCAGACGTTCGCCTCGGCGTGGCGGTTGACGTTGCCGGGGCACTCGACCGCGCCGCCCATCACCACCACCCGGTCCACATTGTGCTGGATCGCCGGGTCGAGCCGCAGCGCCTCGGCGAGGTTGGTCAGGGGTCCGACGGCGCAGAGGACCACCTCGCCCGGATGGGCGGCGGTCATGTCGCAGAGGAACCGTGCAGCGGGGCGCGGGTCGGGGCGACCGCTCGGTGTCGCGGCCGGGATGTCGCCGAATCCCTCGGGGCCATGCACGAAGTCGGGATGCGGCCGCAGGGGCTGCACCAGCGGCCGGTCCGCGCCCGCGGCCACCGGAATGGCGAGGCCGTTCAGCTCGGCGAGCCGCAGCGCATTGCGGGTCGCGGTGGCCACGGAGACGTTGCCGAAGACTGTGGTGAGCCCGACGAGATCGATCCCCGGATGCGCCGCCGCGTAGCAGACCGCCATCGCGTCGTCGATGCCAGGGTCGGTGTCGATGATCAGTCGCTGCGCCGTCATGCGCCTCGCTCCGCCAGGAATGCCGTGACCTCGTCCGCCGTCGGGATGCCCGCCGACGCGCCGCGCCGGGTCACCTTGATCGCCGCCGCCGCGGCCGCGCGCCGGAGCGCCACCGCGGGCGACGCCCCGGCATCGCGGGCGGCGAGGAAGGTGCCGAGGAAGCAGTCCCCGGCGCCCGTGGTATCGACCGGTGTCACCGGGAAGGCGGGCACCTCGCTGACCGCGCCGCCCGCGAGATGACGGGCGCCGCGCGCGCCCAGCGTCACCACCACCTCCGGCACCGGCAGCGCCTTTGCCGGCACCCGGAGGTGGGCCGCAAGCTGACTGGCCTCGACCTCGTTGACTGCGAGCAGATCGACCGAGTCCAGCAACCCCGCCGCCGTCGCCGGATCGAACGGCGCCGCGGCGTAGGCCGTCCTCAGACCGCGCGCCTTCGCCAGCGCCAGCCCCTCGGCCACCAGATTCGTCTCGTTCTGCGCCAGGAACCAGTCGCCCGGCCGGGCGCGGGCCAGCGCCATCTCGACCTGCGCTTCGGTCAGTGCGCGGTTCGCCCCGCCATGGATCACGATCACGTTCTCGCCCGCCGCATCGACGAAGATCACGGCATGGCCGGTGGCGGCGTCGACCGTGGTGATGCCCGCGACATCGATCCCTGCTGCCGCCAGCCGGCCGGTGATCCAGCCGCTGTCCGGCCCGACCGCGCCCACATGCATGACCCGCGCCCCGGCGCGCGCCGCCGCCTGCGACTGGTTGGCGCCCTTGCCGCCCAGCTCCATGGCATAGGTGGTATCGGCAATCGTCTCGCCCGGCGCCGGCAGGTGCGCCACCCGATGGACGTGGTCGACATTGATCGAGCCGAGATTGACGATGCTCATCGTCCCAGCGCCCCCGTGGTCGCCTGGCGGGACGCCCGCACCTCAGCGTCCCCGTCGGCGTCATGGACCGCCTCCATGAACGCCGCCAGCAGCGCCGGGTCAAGGGCGCCGTCAACCCGGATTCCCGTGCAGAGATCGACGCCGAAGGGCCGCACCCGCCGGATCGCCTCGCCGACATTGCCGGGTGCGAGGCCGCCCGCGAGGAACACCGGACGCGGCGAGCGGCACACGAACTCGGCGCTGACCCGCCAATCATGCACCCGGCCCGTGCCGCCGAGCTCGCGCGCCGCCGGCCGACCGGAGTCAAGCAGGAAGGCCGTGGCATGGGCCGCGTAGGCGCCGATGAGGTCGAGCGCACCCTCGTCCTCGACATGCACCACCTGGATCCGCCCCAGCGCGGGTACCGTCCGGGCCAGCGCCGCCAGCACTGCGGGTGCCACATGGCGAACGATCTGCACTGCGCGCACGCCCACCCGTGCCGCATGCGCGGCGATGTCCGCGGCGGTTTCCTCGGCGGTCAGCAGCACGGGCGTCGACCAGGGCGCGGCTCCGGCGGCGATCCGCGCCGCCTCGGCGTCGCCAATCGGCCCCGGCCCGGTCGGCATCGGGCCGACGAGGCCCAGCAGATCGGCCCCCGCCCGCGCGGCCATCGCCGCCTCGCCCGGCGAGGCGATGCAGCAGATCTTGACCCGGGTGCGGGTTGCCATGGTGCCTCCGTCGGGGGGCCCGGGAATCGGTGCCCCGGCTCCGATCATGCCATCCGACCGGTACCGGGGCACGACCCTTCCGGCAGAAATTTTCCAATTGATAAAATTTCTCGCGGATCGCATAGTCACCTGAAACGACTGCAGGGAGGCAGCGCATGTCTGAGGCGGATCTTGCGCCCGGAATCCGGCCCGGACGGCTCGACGCGGCGACCCTTGCGGCCAACTTTGCAGATCTGCATGCACCGCTCACCGCACATGAAGCCCGTGTCGCCGCCGACCGCTGCTATTTCTGCCACGACGCCCCCTGCGTCGCGGCCTGCCCGACGGCGATCGACATCCCGATGTTCATCCGCCAGATCGCGGCCGGCTCGGCGCTGGGCGCTGCGAAGACAATCCTGACCCAGAACATCCTCGGCGGCATGTGCGCCCGCGTCTGCCCGACCGAGACACTGTGCGAGGAAGCCTGCGTGCGCGAGGCGGCCGAGGGCGAACCGGTGCAGATCGGCCGGCTCCAGCGCTTCGCGACCGACGCCCAGATGGCGACCGGCCGGCAGCCCTTCCGCCGGGCCGCGGCAACCGGCCGACGGATCGCCGTCGTCGGTGCCGGGCCAGCCGGGCTCGCCTGTGCGCACCGCCTCGCGATGCATGGCCACGACGTGACCGTCTATGACGCGCGGCCGAAGCCCGGCGGGCTCAACGAGTACGGCATCGCCGCCTACAAGACGGTCGACGGTTTCGCCCGCGCCGAGGTCGACTGGCTGTTCTCGATCGGCGGCATCCGGGTCGAGTGTGGCAGGCGCGTCGGCCACGAGCTTTCCCTCGATGCGCTCCGCGAGGAGTTCGACGCCGTCTTCCTCGGCATCGGGCTCGCCGGGGTCAACGCTCTTCGGGCGGACGGCGAGAAACTCGGCGGCGTCCTCCCCGCCGTCGAGTTCATCGCCGAGCTTCGCCAGGCCTCCGATGAACCCAACGGTCTGGCGAAGCTGCCCGTGGGCCGCAACGTGGTGGTGATCGGCGGCGGCATGACCGCGATCGACGCCGCAGTGCAGTCGAAGCTGCTGGGCGCCGAGACGGTGACGCTGGTCTACCGCCGCGGCGCCGCCGAGATGCCCGCCAGCCGCTGGGAGCAGGACCTCGCCGCCTCGAAGGGCGTCGTGCTGCGCCACTGGGCGCGGCCTGTGCGGGTGATCGGCGACGGCGCGGCGCGCGAGATCGAGTTCGAATACACCCGATCCGGTGCGCAGGGGCTCGAAGGCACCGGCGAGACCTTCCGGCTGGCCGCCGATCAGGTGTTCACCGCCATCGGCCAGACGCTGGCGGGCGCCCCGCGAGGTCTGGCGCTCGAGGGCGGCAAGATCAGGACCGACGCCGAGGGTCGCACCTCGCTGCCCGGCGTCTGGGCCGGCGGCGACTGCGCCACGGGCGGCGACGACCTGACCGTGACCGCGGTGGCGCAGGGCCGCGATGCGGCGGAGAGCATCTGTCGCGCGCTGGCCGGCTGACGTGATATGCTGACGCGGGCGGGGGTCAGGGATGAGGATTTCTCCATCATGACCATCGAGAACGCCGTAGCGGCCCATTACACGACCGGCAGTCTCACCGCCCGGATCATCGACGCCTTGCGCGCCCAGGGGATCGACCCGGACCGCGCCCGGCCCGACGACCTCGGTGCGGTCGGCGAGTTCCATATCGGCGGCGTCGCGGCCACGCGCGAGCTTGTCGGCCGGCTCGCGCCCGGTCCGAAGGACACGGTCCTCGACATCGGGTCGGGTCTCGGCGGCACGGCGCGCCATATCGCGGGGTCGGCGGGCTGCAGCGTGACTGGCCTCGATCTGACCCCCGAATTCGTCGAGACGGCGCGCGCGCTGAGCGCGATGGTCGGCATGGCCGGAACGACCCGGTTCGAGATCGGCAGCGCCACCGCGATGCCCTTCGCCGATCGCAGCTTCGACGCAGCGACCCTGCTGCATGTCGGGATGAACATTCCGGACAAGGGGGCCCTGATGGCCGAGGCGGCGCGCGTCCTGCGCCCCGGCAGCACCTTCGCCATCTACGAGGTGATGCGTACCGGACCGGGCGATCTCGCCTATCCCGTGCCCTGGGCCGAAGGTCCGGAAACCTCCTTCCTCGGGTCGCCGGAGGACTATCGGGCTGCTGCCGAGGCCGCCGGCTTCAGGGTCGGCCACGTCCGCGATCGCCGCGCCTTCGCCCTCGACTTCTTCCATGAGCTGCAGCGGCGCGCGTCCGCCGGGGGGGCGCCTGCGCTCGGTGTCCAGCTCGTGATGGCGGGCAACCGGGCGGCGAAGGTCGCCAACATGATCGCAAACATCGAAGACGGGCTGATCGCGCCGGTCGAGATGTTTCTCCACATCCCCGACAGCGAGGTTTGAGCCATGGCCGACATCCGCAACAGCTTCGTGGGCATCAAGTCGCCGAACCCGTTCTGGCTGGCCTCGGCGCCGCCGACCGACAAGGAATACAACGTGCGGCGCGCCTTCGAGGCCGGCTGGGGCGGCGTGGTCTGGAAGACGCTGGGGCTCGACCCGCATATCGTGAACGTCAACGGCCCGCGCTACGGCGTGGTCTGGGGGCCGGATCGCCGCCTGCTGGGCCTGAACAACATCGAGCTGATCACCGACCGGCCGCTCAAGGTAAACCTCGACGAGATCACGGCGGTGAAGCGGGATTACCCCGACCGAGCCGTGGTGGTCTCGCTGATGGTGCCCTGCGAGGAGGACTGCTGGAAGGGCATCCTGCCCCAGGTCGAGGCGACCGGCGCCGACGGCATCGAGCTCAATTTCGGCTGCCCGCACGGCATGTCGGAACGCGGCATGGGCTCGGCCGTGGGTCAGGTGCCCGAGTATATCGAGATGGTCACCCGCTGGTGCAAGCAGACGACCCGGATGCCGGTGATCGTTAAGCTGACCCCCAACATCACTGACATCCGCTATCCCGCTCGTGCCGCGAGGAAAGGCGGGGCGGATGCGGTCTCGCTGATCAACACGGTGAGCTCGATCACCTCGGTCAATCTCGACAATTTCTCGCCGGAGCCCGAGATCGACGGCAAGGGCTCCCACGGCGGCTATTGCGGTCCGGCGGTGAAGCCGATCGCGCTCAACATGGTGGCCGAGATCGCCCGCGACCCCGAGACTCGCGGCCTGCCGCTCTCGGGCATCGGCGGCATCACCACCTGGCGCGACGCGGCCGAGTTCATCGCGCTCGGCGCCGGCAACGTGCAGGTCTGCACCGCGGCGATGACCTACGGCTTCAGGATCGTCACCGAGATGATCGAGGGGCTGAAGCTGTGGATGGACGGCAAGGGCCATGCCACCACCGCCGCCTTCCAGGGCCGCGCCGTGCCGAACGTGACCGACTGGCAGTACCTGAACCTCAACTACGTCACCAAGGCCCGGATCGACCAGCAGCTCTGCATCAAGTGCGGCCGCTGCTATGCCGCCTGCGAGGACACCTCGCACCAGGCGATCGCGATGAAGCCCGGCCGGGTCTTCGAGGTGATCGACGCCGAATGCGTGGCCTGCAATCTGTGCGTCAACGTCTGCCCGGTCGAGACCTGCATCACCATGGAACGCCTCGCGCCCGGCACGGTCGATCCCCGCACCGGCGAGGCCGTGAAGGACGGCCACGGCGACTGGACGACTCACCCCAACAACCCGATGCGGGTGGCGGCAGAGTAGGATCGCCATGTGGGCTGGCCATCAGGCAAGATGTCCGGTGGCGCGGAGGGGGTTTGGGGTGGGCGTCAGCCGTGCCACGCCGCGAGGCGCCGCGAGAGCCTCAGGATATGCGCCCTGTCCGCATCGGAAAGGCGGCGGTAGGCATGCAGCATCTCGGCTTCCTCAAACGCTTCCGTCGTTGCGCGATGCTTGGTGCGGAGCGGAGCGAACACGATCGTGTCGGATGCGCTGACGGTTTCACAGGTATCCAGATCCATGACGGGCCCTCACGCATGATGGAATGCCGCACTCGGTAACACGAGGCGATGACGAGTTCACTTCTGAATCGTGAAAATCGTGTTATGACATTGTGATGAATGGAAATTTACCAGATGTTTCCGCGCAGGAGTTCGGGCGGCCGGGTAACGTTCGGTCCGGCGGCGGGGGCTGCTTCCCGGAACCTAGCCGTCGATGCCGGGGCGGCCGCGGGGGTAGTGCGAGGTGCCGTCCTCAGGGATCGGCAGGCGCGCGGATTCACACCAGATGTGACCGGCAAAGGTCAGGCCTTCGGTGTCGTCGAGGCAGCCGAAGGCAATGTCGATGGTGCCGTCTTCAAGCCGGTTGCCGGCGGCAGGTTCCCAGAACAGGAAGCCGCCGCAGCGCGGGCAGAAGCCGCGCCGGGCACGGGGGCTGGCGCTGAACCACGCCACCTCGCCGGTGATCTGGACGCTCGCGCGGGGCGCGGTGATCGCGATCCAGAAGCTGCCGGTCTGGCGCTGGCATTGCCGGCAGTGGCAGGCCATCGGCGGCTCGACCGGGCCGGCAACCGTGAAGCGGACCGCGCCGCAGAGGCAGCGGCCGGTGCGAAATTCAGTCATCGTTGTGACCTCCCGACGCATCACCGGCCGCTTCTCCGAGCGCCGTGCGACCTCGGCGAAGCCGGCGCGCTCGAAGACGCGCATCAGGCCGGTCCAGGCGAAGGCTGCAGCGTAGCGCTCGCCCAGCGGGTCGATGGGATAGCCTTCGACGACGCGGGCGCCGTGGGCGGCGGCGAACCGGCAGGCCGCTTCGAGCAGCGCGGTGGCGACGCCCTCTCCGCGGTTGCCGCGGCGGATGAAGAAGCAGGTGACCGACCAGACCGGGCTGTCATCGACTGGGGCCGTGATGCGCGAGGCGGCCATGCGCGGGAACTCCGCGCGCGGCGCGACCGAGATCCACCCCACCGGCGCGCTGTCGCGATAGGCGATCAGGCCGGGCGGGCAGGGGCCTTGGCGGACACGCTCCTGCATGAAGCGGCGGTTGCCCTCGCCCTGACGGGAGCGGAAATCGCCTGCCGATACCCGCCACAGGGCGCACCAGCAGCCCGCGGCGCCGCCCTTCGGCCCCATCAGGCGCACGTAATCGGGCCAGCGGTCGGGGGTCAGCGGGTGGACTTGCAGGGTCATGGCAGGTCTGCCAGCCCGGGCATGGCCATGAACGTGCCGCTGGCGATGGCGACATGGGTCTCGGAGCCATCCGCCACCGCATAGACGTCCGCCCGCGCCACAGTCAGCCGGCGCCCGGCGCGCTCGACCTTGCCGCGGGCGATCAGGCGCTCGCCGCGGGCGGGCGCAAGGAGGTTGATCTTGAGTTCGACCGTCAGCACGCCCTCGTCGGCAGCCATCAGGCTCTGCGACGCGTAGCCGGCAGAGGAATCGGCGATTGCCCATGTCGCGCCGGCATGGGTGTAGCCGTGCTGCTGGCCGAGTTCCGGGCGGATCAGCAGCTCGATCTCGACTGCGCCGGGGGCGACGTCGGTGATGCGGGCGCCGAGCAAGGCCATGAATGGCTGGCGCGCAAAGGAGGCGTAGACGCGCTCGCGATAGCCGGGGTCGCGAGGACCGGCGGCGCGGGTCATCCGCAAAGCCGGTGACGGGCCACGGTCGTGACAGACTCGCCCGTCAGATGTGCGCTGGCGCAGGCGCCGAGCAGGGCATCGAAGGCGGCATCGCAGGCATTGAGCCCGCCCGTATAGGTGCCGAACGCCGGCAGCACCACCCGTGCGTCATCGGCGAGGAAGCAGGGGCGGCTGACGCGGACGCCGCGGCGCACCAGGACTGCCTTGGGGTGGAAGTGGGCAGAGACCTCGCCGCTGCCCGGCGCGATGCGGGGAAGTGCCTGGTGGCGGAAACTCAGCAGCCCGAGGCGGAGTTCGGCGAGGTGGCTGCCGGGGATCTCTACCGGGCCCGGGTCGTGATTGCCGGCGATCCAGGTCCACCGCCGTCCGGCCGCCATGCGGGCGATCCGGGTCAGCACCTCGCCGGCCATATTCCGTGCGGCCGCAAGGTCATCGAAGGAGTCGCCGAGGCAGATCACATGGCGCGGGGCAAGCGCAGCAATCTCCGCATCCAGGCGATCCAGCGTGTCCGCCGTCTCGTATGGCGGAAGCAGCTCACCCCCTTCGCGGGCGAGCCGCTCGGAGCGGCCAAGGTGCAGGTCGCCGGCGCAGAGCAGACCCCGGTCGGGCCAGAACACGGCGCCGGACGGTCGCAGCACGAGATCGGCGCCGCCCACCCGGATGCGGACATCCGGCCCGGCCGCGTTGCCCGGGGAACCGCCGGAGGCGCGTGTCTGACACGCCTCCGCCTGTCTCACGGCCGCGTTCACGCAGCCGCGGCGACGGCGCGTCGGGTCAGCACGCCGATGAGATGCGCGCGGTATTCGGGCGAGCCGTGCAGGTCGCCGATCAGGCCTTCGGGCGACGCGGCGAGCCCCGAGATCGCGCTGGCCGAGAAGTTGGCCGACAGTGCCTTTTCGGCTGCGGTCCAGCGAAACACGCCGCCCTCGGAGGCACCCGTTACCGCCACCCGCACCCCGTCCGTACGCCGGGCGACGAAAACTCCTGTGAGCGCGAAGAGCGAGGCCGGCTGAGCAAACTTCTGATAGTTTGCCGCCTGGATCGCCGGACCGCCGGTGCTCAATGCGGTCGGGAACGTCACGCCGGTGATGATTTCGCCATCCTCGAGGGAAGTCTCGAACATGCCCCGGAAATAGTCGTCGGCCGCGATCGTGCGCTTGTTGGTCGTGATGGTCGCGCCCGCCCCGAGCACCGCTGCCGGGTAGTCCGCCGACGGGTCGTTGTTGGCGAGGCTGCCGCCGATGGTGCCCCTGTTGCGGACCTGCGGATCACCGATTCCGGCGGCCACCGCGCGGAGCCATTTCGGCGCGTGCTGCGAGGCGGCCACGGCCGCATGGGTGGCCCCGGCGCCCACCTGGCAATTGCCGCTGCCGGTTGCCTGCACCGAACGGTCCAGGCAACCGGTGAGGTCCACGAGCAGCGATGGACGCGCGAGGCGCTGCTTCAGCGTCGGGATCAGGGTCTGCCCGCCGCCGAGCGCCTTCGCCTCGTCCGCCTTCAGGGCTTCTGCTGCCTCGGCCAGCGAGCGCGGCTTCACGTAATCGACGTTGTACATGGTGCTCCCTCCCTCAGTGCTTCGCGGCCTGGATCGCTGCCCAGACGCGGCCGGGGCTGACCGGCATGTCGATATGGGTGACGCCGAGATCGGCGAGCGCATCGATCACCGCATTGACCAGCGCCGGCGGCGAGCCGATGGCACCAGCCTCGCCGCAGCCCTTCACCCCCAGCGGGTTGTGGGTGCAGGGCGTGACGCAGGAATGATCGACGGCGAAGCTCGGAACATCGCCGGCGCGCGGCATGGCGTAGTCCATGTAGCTGGCCGAGACGAGCTGCCCCTCAGAATTGTAGACGCAGTTCTCCGTCAGCGCCTGGCCGATGCCCTGGGCAAGGCCGCCATGAACCTGGCCCTCGACGATCATCGGATTGACGACGTTGCCGAAGTCGTCGGCAGCCACGAAGCTCTGGACCTCGACCTTGCCGGTCTCCGCGTCGACCTCGACCTCGCAGATATAGGTTCCCGCCGGATAGGTGAAGTTGGCGGGGTCGTAAAACGAGGTCTCCTCCAAGCCCGGCTCAAGCTTGTCGTGCGGGAAATTGTGCGGAACATAGGCGGTCAGCGCCACCGTGCCCCAGTCCACGGCCTTGTCGGTGCCGGCGACGGTGAACTTGCCGTTGGTGAATGTCACGTCGGTGTCGGCCGCCTCCATCAGATGGGCAGCGATCTTCTTGCCCTTTGCGATGATCTTCTCGACCGAGCGCACGATCGCCGAGCCGCCGACGGCCAGCGAGCGCGAGCCGTAGGTGCCCATGCCGAAGGGGATCCGTGCGGTATCGCCGTGGACGATGTCGACATTCGCCTCCGGGCAGCCGAGCATCTCCGCCACCACCTGGGCGAAGGTCGTCTCGTGGCCCTGGCCGTGGCTGTGCGAGCCGGTGAAGACCGACACGTTGCCGGTCGGGTTCACCCGCACCGTGGCTGCCTCGTAGAGACCGGCCCGGGCGCCGAGAGCGCCGACAAGCGAGGAGGGCGCGATGCCGCAGGCCTCGATGTAGCTGGCGACGCCAAGCCCGCGGCGCTTGCCCCTGGCGGCGGAGGCCGCCTTGCGCGCCGGGTAACCGGCGATGTCAGCCATGGCAACCGCCTTGTCCATTGTGGCGTGGTAGTTGCCGGTGTCGTACTGCACGGCGACAGGGGTCTGGTAGGGGAACTGGTCGGGCTTGATGAAGTTCCGCCGCCGCAACTCCACGGGGTCGATCTTCATCTCGCGCGCCGCCTTGTCGATGGTGCGCTCGAGCTGGAATGTCGCCTCGGGCCGCCCGGCGCCGCGATAGGCGTCGACCGGCACGGTGTTGGTGAACACCGCCTTGACATTGGTGTAAATCAGCGGCGTGGCGTAGTTGCCGGCCAGCAGAGTGCCGTGCAGATAGGTGGGCACGCACGGTGCGAAGGTCGAGAGATAGGCGCCCATGTTGGCGAGCGTCGAGCAGCGCAGCGCCAGGAATCTGCCGTCCTTGTCCATGGCCAGCTCGACCCTGGTCAGATGGTCGCGGCCCTGGGCGTCGGACATGAAGCTCTCGGATCGCTCGGCAGTCCACTTGACCGGGCGTCCCACTGCCTTGGCGGCCCAGGTCACAAAGGCCTCCTCGGCGTAGTGATAGATCTTCGAGCCGAAGCCGCCGCCGACGTCGGGCGCCACCACGCGCAGCTTGTGCTCGGGGATCGAGAGCACGAAGGCGCCCATCAGGAGGCGAATGACGTGCGGGTTCTGGCTGGTAGTGTAGAGCGTGTGCTCACCGGTCGCCGCGTTGAACTCGCCGATGGCGGCGCGGGGCTCCATCGCGTTCGCAACCAGGCGGTTGTTGTAGAGGTCGAGCGTGGTGACGTGGTGCGCCGAGGCGATGGCGGCGTCGACCGCGGCCTTGTTGTCGCCGATGAACTCCCAGTCGAAGCAGAGGTTGTTCGGCACGTCGTCATGCACCAGCGTGCCGCCCTTGAGGGCCGCGCGCATGTCAATGACGGCGGGGAGTTCGGCGATATCGAGCCCGATCAGTTCGGCCGCGTCCTTGGCCTCGTCGAGCGTCTCGGCGATCACCACGGCGATCGGGTCGCCGACATGGCGCACCTTGCCCTCGGCGAGGATCGGGTGCTTCGGCTCCTTCATCGGGCCGTCCTTGCCGGTCACCAGCCACCCGCAGGGCACGCCGCCGGCCGAGGCAAGGTCGGCCGAGGTAAAGACACCGACCACGCCGGGCGCGGATTTCGCGGCCGAGGTGTCGATGGACTTGATCTTCCCATGCGCCACGTTCGAGCGCAGGAAATAGGCATAGGCCTGGCCCGGACGGTTGATGTCGTCGGTGTACTGGCCCTTGCCGGTCAGAAAGCGGACGTCTTCGCGGCGTTTGGAGCTGGCGCCGATCCCGTGGTCCTTAGGCATCTCTTCCTCCCTGGATCGCTCAGGCGCGCATCTGTGCGGCGGCGGCCTGGATCGACCTGACGATGTTGTGGTAGCCGGTGCAGCGGCAGATGTTACCCTCGAGCCAGTGCCGGATCTCGGCCTCCGAGGGGTTCGGGTGCTTGCTCAGGAGATCGGCCGCCGACATCACCATGCCGGGCGTGCAGAAGCCGCACTGGAGCCCGTGATTGTCCTGAAAGGCCTGCTGGATCACGCCCAGCGAGCCGTCGGGGTTGGCCATGCCCTCGATGGTGGTGACGCTGGCACCGTCGGCCGCGGCGGCGAGCATCGTGCAGGACTTCACGCTGTCGCCGTTCACCAGCACGACGCAGGCGCCGCACTGCGAGGTGTCGCAGCCCACATGGGTGCCTGTCAGGCGGAGGTTCTCGCGCAGGAACTGCGAGAGGAGCGTGCGCCCCTCGACCTGGCCGGAGACGGGTTTTCCGTTCACGGTCATGCTGATGGATGGCATTGGTGGTCCTCCCTTTTTTCGATCCGGGGTCTCGTACCGGGTCCGGTTCAGCCGATCAGCCGCCTGAACCAGCCCTTTTTCTTTTCCGCGGTCGCTCCGCCGGCCACTTCCGTTTCCGGTTCCGCGACGCCATCCGGTGCCTCAACCGCCTCCTGGAACCGGGTGAAGAAGTCGTCCGCCATCTTCTTGGCGAATCCGTCGATCAGCCGCGAGCCGAGCTGGGCGATCTTGCCGCCGACCTTGGCTTCGGCCTCGTAGGTCAGCAGCGTGCCGCTCCCTTCGTCCTCGAGGCGGACCTTCGCGCCGCCCTTGGCGAAGCCCGCAGCGCCGCCCTTGCCCTCGCCGGTGATGGTATAGCTCTGGCCTTCGACGATATCCGAGAGCTGGACCACGCCGGTGAAACGGGCCTTGACCGGCCCGACCTTCTGGGTCACTGCGGCCTCGAAGCTGGTGTCCGAGGTCTTCGTGAGATCCTCGCAGCCTGCGATGCAGGCCTTCAGCACATCCGGCGAGTTCAGCGCCTGCCAGACCTCGGAACGGCTGGCCCGGATGCTGCGCTGTCCCTGCATCTGCATGGGAATCTCCCCAGAAGGGCGGTGATCGGGAGCGCGATGGTAACGACAATCTTTCAGCGATGTCCACTGGGTCGCACCGCCAATTTTTGCGCGACCGGGCGCCGGGTCTCAGCGGCCGAGCAGCGCCTGGAGGATGGCGTCATCGGTGACGACGTGACCATCGCCGACCGCGACCGGCTTGCCGGAGTCAAGACGCATCCGCATCACCTGCTTCAGTGGCGTGTCAAGGTCGGCCCGCGCCGCGCCGTCGGGAGCGCGGCCCGGCTCCATCACCTCGGCGGCGCGCAGTACGCCCATCGGGTTCATGTGGGCGACGAAATCGGCCACGTAGGCGTCGGCCGGGTGGAGGATGATCTCCTGGGGCGTGCCGACCTGGATGATCCGGCCGCCCTCCATGATGGCGATGCGCTGGCCGAGTTTCACCGCCTCGTCGAGGTCGTGGCTGACGAAGATGATCGTGCGCCTGAGCCGCTTCTGGAAATCCAGCAGCTCATCCTGGAGCCGGGTCCGGATCAGGGGATCGAGCGCCGAGAAGGGCTCGTCCATGAGCAGGATCGGCGCCTCGGTGGCGAAGGCTCGGGCCAGGCCGACCCGCTGCTGCATGCCGCCGGAAAGCTCGCCGACCTTGCGTTCGGCCCAGTCACTGAGGCCCACGAGGTCGAGCTGGGCCTTGACCTTCGCCGCCCGTTCGGCCGGCGCCATCCCGGCGAGTTCGAGGCCGAGTCCGACATTCTCGGCCACCGTCCGCCAGGGCAGAAGCGCGAATTGCTGGAATACCATCGAGACGTTCTGGCCGCGCAGATAGCGCAGGTCGCTGGCCGAGCAGGTCTCGGGGTTGAGCCACTGGTCGCCGCATCGCACCAGGCACTCGCCGCGGCAGACCGGGTTCAGGCCGTTGACAGCTCGGAGCAGGGTGGACTTGCCGGAACCGGACAGGCCCATCAGCACCAGGATCTCGCCCTCGCCGACGTCGAGGGTGCAGTCATGGACGCCCAGCACCTGGCCGGTCTGCTCCTTGATCTCGGCGCGGGTCTTCCTCTGGTCCATCAAGGGCAGCGCACGCTGCGGCGTGTCGCCAAAGACGATATTGACCTTGCGGAAGCGGACGATGGGTTGAGCGCCGGAAGCGGTATCCATCACGCGTCCTCCCGCCGGAACACCCGGTCGAGCAGGATCGCCAGCACCACGATGACGAAACCAGACTCAAAGCCAAGAGCGGTGTTCACGGTGTTGAGCGCCCGCACCACCGGCACACCCAGCCCGTCGGCACCGACCAGTGCCGCGATCACCACCATCGACAGCGAGAGCATGATGGTCTGAGTGAGCCCGGCCATGATCTGCGGCATCGCATAGGGCAGCTCGACCTTGAAGAGCACCTGCGATGGCGTTGCTCCGAAGGCCTCGGCGGCCTCGATCAGGGGCCTCGGGGTCGAGGAGACGCCGAGATGGGTGAGGCGGATCGGCGCCGGAAGGACAAAGATCGCGGTCGCGATCAGACCCGGCACCATGCCGATGCCGAAAAACACGATCGCGGGAATCAGGTACACGAAGGTCGGCAGGGTCTGCATCAGGTCCAGGATCGGCCGCATCACCGCAAAGATCTTGGGCTTGTGGGCGGCCCAGATTCCCAGAGGCACGCCGGCACCCATGCAGACGATGCACGAGGTTACCACGAGTGTCAGCGTCTCGGTGGTCTGCTCCCAGTATCCCTGGTTCAGGATGAAGAGCAGCGACAGGACGACGAAGATGACCAGCGGGATCGACCGTCGCCACCACCAGATCAGAGCAGCAACGATTGCGACGGTGATGAGCGGCGGCGGAGCTTGCAGGGCAGCAAGGACGATCCCGATGATGAACTCGAAGACCGCTGCGAGGCCGTCGAAGAACCATGCGATGTTGTCGATCATCCAGTCGACGACCGATGCGGCCCATTTGCCGACCGGGATCTTGAAGCGCTCGAACCACTCCTCCATGGCCTGATCCTCTCGGCCTTGGCCTGCCATCGTCGCTCGGGGCGCCGCGGGCGGCGGGTGAACTGGAACGGAGTAGCCCTCCCCTGGCGGAACAGGGGAGGGCCCGGAGGATGGCTACTGGAGCGCAGCCTTGACCGCGGCCACCGCGTCGCCGCCGTCCTC
Source organism: Limibaculum sp. (assembly GCA_039805905.1). Lineage (GTDB taxonomy): Bacteria > Pseudomonadota > Alphaproteobacteria > Rhodobacterales > Rhodobacteraceae > Thermohalobaculum. Next base: position 26,467 of record JBDIVM010000008.1, read on the forward strand.
GGTGGTGACTCCCTTGAGCCAGCCGTCGAGCACGCCCTGGTTCGCCGAAAGCCACGCCTTGGCGGCATCCTGCGGATCCTTGCCGTCATTGAGGATGCCGCCCATGATCTCGTTTTCCATCTTCAGCGAGAATTCGAGGTTGTTGAGCAGCGCGCCCACGTTCGGGCACTCGGCGGCATAACCGGCGCGGATGTTGGTGTAGACGGTGGCGCCGCCGTAGTTCGGGCCGAACCAGTCGTCGCCGCCGTCGAGATAGGCCATCTCGAAATTGGCGTTCATCGGATGCGGCTCCCAGCCGAGGAAAACGATGTCCTCACCCTTCTTCACCGAGCGGGCAACCTGCGCCAGCATGCCCTGCTCGGAGCTCTCGGCCAGCTCGAAGCCCTTCAGCCCGAAGGCATCCTTCTCGATCATGTCGAGGATCAGGCGATTGCCATCATTGCCCGGCTCGATGCCATAGATCTTTCCGCCGAGCTGGTCCTTGAACCTGGCGATATCCGCGAAGCTCTTGAGGCCTGCATCATAGGTCTTCTTCGGCACGGCGAGGGTGTACTTGGCACCCTCGAGATTCACCCGGAGGCTCTCGACCGACTTGTCGTCGAGGTAGGGGCGGATGTCACCCTCCATGGTCGGCATCCAGTTGCCGAGGAACACGTCGATATCCTTGTTTTTCAGCGAGGCATAGGTCACCGGCACGGAGAGCACCTTGATGTCGGTCTCATAGCCCAGCGCCTGCAACAGCAGCGTGGTCGCGGCGGTGGTCGCAGTGATGTCGGTCCAGCCCACATCGGAGAAGGTGACCTTCTCGCAGGCGGCGGAGGCCGGTCCCGCCAGAAGCGCTCCCAGCGCGAGCGCGCCGGCAGCTACGGTGAATTTGGACATGTCGGAAGCCTCCCTTGTTGGTACGTCGATGCGATTCGCTTCTTGGTTAAAATACCGATAGCGGACGCTCGGGTGACGTGCAATTTTTTATTGATTGGCTGATCAATCAAAAATAGCCTCGCGTGGAACGGAGACCTTCTCATGCCCCGAGTCGGAATGGAGCCAATCCGCCGCAAGGCGCTGATCGAGGCTGCGATCGAGACGATCGGGGCACACGGAAACCTTGACGTGACCATGAGCCAGATTGCGCGATCGGCCGGCGTGTCGCCGGCGCTGGCGCACCATTACTTCGGCGGCAAGGAGCAACTCTTTCTGGCGACTATGCGCCATCTGCTGAGCGAGTTCGGTGCCGGGGTCCGAACAGCGCTCGCCGAGGCGCGCGGGCCGCGGGCGCGGCTCTCGGCGATCGTGCGCAGGAGCTTCGGGCCGGAGCAGTTTGCACCCGCCATCATCGCAGCCTGGCTCGCCTTCTATCTTCGCGCCCAGAGCGACCCCCAGGCGCGCCGCCTGCTTGCCATCTATGCGCGCCGCCTCCAGTCGAACCTGGTCGATGCGCTCGGGGGGCTCCTGCCCGAATGCGAGGCGAAACGGATCGCCGAGGGCATCGCCGCGCTGATCGACGGTCTCTACATCCGCCACGCCCTGCGCGAGGGGCCACCCGAACCGGCGCCTGCGGTCCGGCTGGTGGAAGACTACATCGACACGCAGCTCGCAGCCATGGAGCGCCGCCGATGACCCGCCCGAACATCCTGATCCTGATGGTGGACCAGCTCAACGGCACGCTGTGGCCGGACGGGCCGGCGGAGTGGCTGCATGCGCCTAACCTGCGGGCGCTGGCGGCGCGCTCGGTGCGCTTCGCCAACACCTATACTGCCTCGCCGCTCTGCGCGCCGGGGCGGGCGAGCTTCATGTCGGGCCAGCTTCCGCGGCGGACGCGGGTCTACGACAACGCCGCCGAGTTCGCCTCCGACATCCCGACCTATGCGCACCACCTGCGCCGGGCGGGCTATCATACCTGTCTCTCGGGCAAGATGCATTTCGTCGGCCCGGACCAGCTGCACGGCTTCGAGGAGCGGCTGACCACCGACATCTACCCGGCCGATTTCGGCTGGACGCCCGACTACCGCAAGCCCGGCGAGCGGATCGACTGGTGGTACCACAACCTCGGCTCGGTCACCGGGGCGGGGGTCGCCGAGATTACAAACCAGCTCGAATACGATGACGAAGTCGCCTACCACGCCGAGCGGAAGCTCTACGATCTTGCCCGCCGCCAGGACGACCGGCCCTGGTGCCTGACGGTCAGCTTCACCCATCCGCACGACCCCTATGTGGCGCGGCGGAAGTTCTGGGATCTCTACGAAGGCTGCGCGCATCTCGATCCGCAGGTCGGCGCGATCCGGTTCGACGACCAGGACGCGCATTCGCAGCGGCTGCTGCTGGCCTGCGACTACGAGAATTTCGAGATCACGGACCAAAGCATCCGGCGCGCGCGCCGGGCGTATTTCGCCAATATCTCGTATCTCGACGATAAGATCGGCGGCATCCTGGACGTGCTGGCGCGGGGGCGGATGGCGGAGGACACCATCGTTCTCTTCGTCTCGGACCACGGCGACATGCTGGGCGAGCGCGGCATGTGGTTCAAGATGAGCTTCTTCGAGGGTTCGGCCCGGGTGCCGCTGACCATTGCCGCTCCGGGACTCGCGCCGAGACTCGTCACGACGCCGGTATCCACGATCGACGTGGTGCCGACCCTTGCTGATCTCGCCGGCGCATCGCTGGACGAGATCATGCCCTGGACCGATGGCGAAAGCCTGCTTCCGCCGGCGAGGGGCGGCATCCGCGAGAGCCCGGTGGCAATGGAATATGCGGCCGAGGGCTCGCAGGCGCCGATGGTCTCGCTGCGGGCCGGGCGGTGGAAGCTGAACCGCTGCGCGCTCGACCCGGATCAGCTCTTCGACCTCGAGGCGGACCCGCGGGAGCTGATCGACCTCGCCGGCGACCCCGCCCACGCCGGCACGCTGGCGCGGCTTCGCGCCGGGGCAGACAGGCGCTGGGACCTCGCCGCCTACGATGCCGAGGTGCGCCAGAGCCAGGCACGGCGATGGGTGGTCTACGAGGCATTGCGCAACGGAGCCTACTATCCATGGGATTTCCAGCCGTTGCAGAAGGCGAGCGAGCGCTACATGCGCAACCACATGGATCTCAATGTGCTGGAAGAGAACCAGCGATACCCAAGGGGAGAGTGAACATGATCAAGGTCTGGGGCCGCGCCACCTCGTCGAATGTGCAGGTGGTGATGTGGGCGGTCGCCGAGCTCGGGCTCAAACACGAGCGGATCGACACGGGAGGCAAGTTCGGCGGCAACAATACGCCCGAATATCTGGCGATGAACCCGAACGGGCTGGTGCCGACGATCCGCGACGGCGACCTCGTGGTATGGGAGAGCCAGGCGATCCTGCGCTATCTCGCGGCGCGCTATGGCAGCGAGGCGTTCTGGCCGAAGGATCCCGCGAAGCGGGCACTGCTCGACATGTGGGCCGAGTGGATGAAGACGACCTTCATCCCGCCGCTGACCAACAGCGTGTTCTGGCAGCTGATCCGCACTCCGGCCGCGACGCGCAGCCAGGCCGCGATCGACGAGGGCGCGGCCAAGCTGAAGGGGCTGGCCAGGATTCTCGACTCGCGCATCGGCCCGGGACCGTTCATGGCGGGCAAGGCGCTGAGCTTCGCCGACATCATGGTGGGCACGCCGCTCTACCGCTACTACACGATGGAGTTCGAGCGGACGGAGACGCCGAACCTCGACGCCTATTACGCGCGGCTGACGGAGCGCCCGGCCTACCGCGACCACGCGATGGTCTCGTACGAGAGCCTGCGTGCGACATGATCCCGACGCTCGAGGAAATCCGCCAGGCCTATGCCGCAACGCGGGCAGCGACGCAGGAGACGCCGCTGCTCGAGGCGCCGGTGCTGGCATCCGCCACCGGCGCGCGGCAGGTCTTCGTCAAGCCCGAGTCGCTGCAATGGGCGGGATCGTTCAAGATCCGGGGCGCCTACTGGCGGCTCTTGCAGCTGAGCCCCGGCGAGCGGGGTCGCGGCGTGGTGGCCTATTCGTCCGGCAATTTCGCGCAAGGCCTGGCGGCCGCCGGCAAGGCGCAGGGGGTGCCGGTGACCATCGTCATGCCGATCGACGCGCCGGAAGCGAAGCGTCAGGCGACCGAGGGGTTCGGCGCGCGCGTGGTGCTGTCGGACCACGGCGCGCGCCCGCGCGAGGAGGCGGCCTCGGAACTTGCCCAGACCATTGCCCGCGAGGAGGGGCTGGTGCTGCTCCATCCCTTCGACGACCCGGCCATCGTGGCGGGGCAGGCGGGGGCGGGGCTCGAGGCCATCGCGCAACTCGGTGCGCGGGCGGCGGCGGTCGACCAGGTGCTGTGCTGCGTGGGCGGCGGCGGGCTGATCGGCGGGGTGTCGCTGGCCTTCCACTACCTCTCGCCCACGACCGAGATCATCGCGGTCGAGCCGAAGGGCTACGACGGCATGGGTGCCTCGCTCGCCTGCGGCGAGATCCAGCGGGTGGCGAGCGGACTGCCGACCATATGCGACGCATTGCAGGCGACCCGGCCCGGCGCCGCGCCCTTCGCCGCTGCCAAGGCCGCGGGCGTGCGCGGGCTCACGGTGGGCGATGCCGAGGTGCGGCGCGCACTGCTGTTCGCCTTCGAGAAGCTGAAGCTGGTGCTCGAGCCCTCGGGCGCCGTCGCGCTGGCGGCGCTGCTGTCCGGTGCGGTCGACGCGAAGGACCGGCGCGTGCTGGTCTACCTCACCGGCGGCAACGTCTCGCTGCCGGCCTTCATGGCGCATGTGGAAGGCCTGAATGGAAGCTGACTTCGTCATCGTCGGGTCCGGCTCGGCGGGCTCGGCGCTCGCCTATCGCCTGTCCGAGGACGGCGTGCATTCCGTACTGGTGCTGGAATTCGGCGGCACCGATGTCGGGCCGTTCATCCAGATGCCGGCGGCGCTGAGCTATCCGATGAACATGGAGCTATACGACTGGGGTTTCGTATCGGACCCCGAGCCGCATCTGGGCGGGCGGCGGATGCCGGTGCCGCGGGGCAAGGTGATCGGCGGCTCGTCCTCGATCAACGGCATGGTGTATGTCCGCGGCCATGCCCGCGACTTCGACCACTGGGCCGAGCAGGGCGCTGAGGGCTGGGCCTATGCCGACGTTGCGCCGTACTTCGAGCGCATGGAGTCCTGGCACGACGGCGGCCATGGGGGCGATGCGGCCTGGCGCGGGCGGACCGGGCCGCAGCACGTTACCCGCGGGCCGCGGAAGAACCCGCTCTACAAGGCCTTCGTCGAGGCAGGCCGGCAGGCCGGCTTCGAGACCACCTGCGACTACAACGGCGAGAAGCAGGAGGGCTTCGGCCCGATGGAGCAGACGGTCTGGCAGGGGCGCCGCTGGTCGACCGCGAACGCCTATCTGCGGCCAGCGCTGAAGCGGCCGAACTGCGAGGTGCGGCGCTGCTTCGCGCGCAGGGTGGTGATCGAGGAGGGCCGCGCGACGGGCGTGGAGATCGAGCGCGGCAGCCGGGTCGAGACGGTGCGCGCCCGGCGCGAGGTAATCCTCGCGGCCTCGGCGATCAATTCGCCGAAGCTCCTGATGCTGTCGGGGATCGGACCCGGCGCGCACCTGGCCGAGCATGGCATCCCGGTTGTCGCCGACCGGCCCGGGGTGGGCGAGAACCTGCAGGACCATCTCGAGATCTACATGCAGCAGGCCTGCACCCAGCCGATCACGCTCTACAGGTACTACAACCTGATCGGGAAAGCGCTGGTCGGTGCGCAGTGGCTGTTCCTGAAAACCGGCCTCGGCGCCTCGAACCAGTTCGAGAGCGCTGCCTTCATCCGCTCGGCGCCGGGCGTCGAATATCCCGACATCCAGTTCCACTTCCTGCCCATGGCAGTTCGTTATGACGGCAAGGCGGCGGCCGAGGGTCACGGGTTCCAGGCCCATGTCGGGCCGATGCGCTCGCCGTCGCGCGGGCGGGTACGGCTGCGTTCAGGCGATGCGCGGGAGCAGCCCTCGATCCTGTTCAACTACATGAGCGAGGAAAGGGACTGGATCGACTTCCGCCACTGCGTCCGGGTCACCCGCGAGATCTTCGCCCAGCCTGCCTTCGACCCCTATCGCGGCAAGGAGATCCAGCCGGGCACAGAGGTGCAGACGGACGACGAGATCGACGCCTTCCTGCGCGCGCATGTGGAGAGCGCCTATCACCCGAGCTGCACCTGCCGCATGGGACGGGCCGGGGATCGCATGGCGGTGGTCGATCCGCAGTGCCGGGTGATCGGGGTCGAGGGGCTCAGGGTGGCCGACAGCTCGGTCTTCCCGCGCATCACCAACGGCAACCTCAACGCGCCCTCGATCATGGTGGGCGAGAAGGCCGCCGATCACATCCTCGGCCGCCCGCCGCTGCCGCGCTCGAACCGGCTGCCCTGGATCAGCCCGCGCTGGCGCGAGAGCGACCGTTAGGCCGGGCGCAACGCCGCTCTTCACAACGGACCGTTGGCGCGATAGCCGCTTGTGCCTGATGTCGCGCGAGCAGGCTGAGGAGGTTGCGATGGAGACGCTTGTGGAAACGGCGACGATCACCGGATGGCACGCCCACGTCTATTTCGACGCCGACTCCAAGCCGGCGGCGCGCGAGCTGTGCGAGGTTGTGGTGGCGCGGTTCGGGGTGGCGATGGGGCGGATGCATGACGGCCCGGTCGGGCCGCATCCGGTCGGGAGCTGCCAGCTTTCGGTGCCGCCGGATGCCTTCGCCGAGGTGATCCCGTGGCTCGCGCTGAACCGGGGCGGGCTGACCGTCTTCGCCCATGCGGAAACCGGCGATCCGCTGGCAGACCACACCCGCCATGTCATCTGGCTCGGCGGGTCGATGCCACTCGACCTCACGATCTTCGATAAGTGAGCCGGCCTCGCGCCGCGCGTTCACCACGTTCCTGAACGCCGTCTAAAGCGGCGGGAGGCAATCTCTGCCGCATGGACATGGCGCGGCGGGCCGCGGGGAGCGTGTGTGTGATGGCGTTCGTGCAATCAGTCCGGCCCGGGCACGGCCGGTGCGGCGAGGCTGTGCGATGACGGCGCAGGTGCGACCGGCGCTCGCGGGAGCAGCGGAGATGGCGCCGGCCGCTCCCGAGACAGTCGCCGATACCGGGCTCGACGAGGGCTTCCTGGTCGGCCTCCTGGTGAAGACCGTGTACCGGATGGGGCTCGAGCGGCCGAGCGAGATCGGCCGGGCGATGAAGCTGCCGGCCGGGATCGTGCAGCAGCTGATCGAGGCGGCACAGGCGCTGAAGCTGATCGAGACGCTGGGCCAGCTCGGCGCCAGCCTGACCGCCGAGATGCGCTATGCGCTGAGCGCCAAGGGCCGCGAATGGGCGCTCGAATCGCTGGCGCAGAGCGAGTATTACGGCGCCGCGCCGGTCACGCTGACCTGCTTTGCCGATCAGCTGGTCCGGCAGTCGATCAAGCGGGTGCGGCTGACCCGGCCGATGCTTGCGAAGGTGTTCTCCGAGCTCACCCTGTCGCCCGACCTGATGGAGAAGCTGGGACCGGCCGCGAATTGCGCCGCTTCGGTGCTGCTCTACGGGCCTCCGGGAAACGGCAAGTCCTCGATCGCAACCGCGATCTGTGCCGCCTTCGGTGGGCATGTCTACTTTCCGCATGCGCTGGTCGTCGACAAGCAGGTGATCACGGTCTTCGACCCGACCGTGCATGAGCGGATCGCGGACGATGACGAGCCGCTGCGGCAGGGCGGGATCCGGCGGTCTGCCGGCCATGACCGCCGCTTCGTCGCCTGCCGCCGCCCGGCGGTGATCACCGGCGGCGAGCTGACGCTCGACCGGCTCGACCTGGCGCTGAACACGGTCAGCCGGGTCTACGAGGCGCCGATGCAGCTCAAGGCCGCAGGCGGCGTTCTGGTGATCGACGACTTCGGGCGCCAGCGGCAGAGCCCGCAGGAGCTGATCAACCGGCTGATCATCCCGCTCGAGAACGGCATCGATTACCTGTCGCTGCAGACGGGCCGGAAGTTCGAGATACCGTTCGATGCGCTGGTGGTGTTCTCGACCAACATCGCGCCGAAGAAGCTCGTTGACGACGCGGCCCTGCGCCGGCTGCGCTACAAGATCCTGGTCGACAAGCCGGACCGCGACACCTTCATCGAGATCTTTGCCCGCACCGCGCGCCGCTTCGGCATGGCGCTCGACGAGCGCACCATGATGTTCGTGCTGACCGAGCTCTACGGCCGTCAGGAGGGAGCGGAATTCCACGCCTTCCACCCCCGGTTCCTCATCGACCAGGTCAGGGCGATTGCGGCCTTCGAGGATGTCCCTGCCGGGCTCAGGCCCGATTTCCTGCGCCGGGCCTGGGGGAATCTCTTCACGTCGGAATGAGTGCGCGACGGTCATGGTCTGCCGCGGTCAGGCGACCCGCCCTGCGGGCTCGGGACGGTGGCCGGCCGCGCCGTCGCGCGAAGCATCTTCGATCCAGGCTTCCGTGTCCGCGCGGCGCACCGCGATCTCGGCCAGCAGGTCCGGGGGCGGCGCCCACGATCCGTCTGTCGCGGGCGCAGCGGCAGCGGGCGGATCGCGGAAGATGCTCGCGATCATCCCGAGCGTGACGGTGAGGGCATCGTCATTGTGGGTCTCGTTGTCGGCACCCGAGGTGAAGATGCGTCGGATCAGCCGGTCGCGCGCCTCTGATGGCGGTAGCCGGAACTCGACCGCCATCGTGCAGCCCTCTGCACGCACCACGCGGGCCGGAAATTCGCCGATGCCGGACAACGAAAGCGCAAGCCAGGTGCCCCGGACGGGTGCATTTGCCCCATCCGCGAGCTGCAGCGCGGCGCCGCCGAGCGACAGGTCGCGGGTCCGCGCCTCGAGCGTCCTGCCAGCGAGACGGAGACGTGCCTCGATCCGGATCAGGAACCTTTCCTCGGCCCGCTGGGCCGGCGCGGAGATGGCGGTGACCAGCACGACGAGGAGAACCATCGCGTTGAAGGAGCACCAGAAGGCGACGACCGGGAACAGAGTGACGTCGCCGATCACGCGCCAGTCGAGATCGGAGTTCAGCAGGAAGCCGCCGGCAGTGGCGACGAGCAGGCCGCCGGCGAGGCCGACGGTGAACCGGTCGAACCTGTGCCCGGCGGCGCCGCGCCCCTTGGGCGTGACCCGGAAGGCGTGCCCATGGGGCCTTATGAGCGTCCAGAGCAGGGTCGGCAGGAAGCGGAACGACTGCAGCACGCCGAGCACGGTCGAGGCGAGCGGAAAGTACTCGGCGGGTGCAAAGAACCGCAGCACCGAGATGGTCCCGAGGATCGCCGGCATCTGGTAGCTGATCACCGCATCCGCGGTCACGTTCAGCATCGGCAGCAGCCCGGTGAGCAGGTAGAGGCAGGGCGCGCTCAGCGCCGCGACCTGGGTCAGTGCCTGGGTCAGCCAGTGGGTCGGCAGGAACATCAGTCGCTGGTGCAGCCTGAGCCCGGGCCCGAGCGGACCCTCGCGCAGGTAGAGGATCTGGAGGGCCCCGCGCGCCCAGCGGGCGCGCTGGATGAAGAAGGCGTCGAGCGATTCCGGCGCGAGGCCGATCGCCAGCCGCTCGTTGAGATAGCGGGTGACATAACCTTTCCGCAACAGCGCGAGGGTCAGCAGCATGTCCTCGGTGATCGACCCGGTCGGCAGGGCATTTCCGATCGCTTCGAGGGCGCTCCGGCGGGTCAGCGAGTTGGAGCCGCAGCAGAAGGCGCAGTCCCAGCCGTCGCGGCCTGGCATGATCTCGCCGAAGAACAGGCTCTGGTCGCCGGGCAGGGACCGGCGCAGCGCCAGATTGGCCTGCATCGGATCGTGGTTGAAGAAACGATGTGGCGCCTGGACGATGCCGATGCGCGGATCTTCGAAGAACCCCGCCATGCGGTAGAGGAAGCCCGGCTGCGGGATGAAGTCGGCGTCGAGAATGGCGATCAGGTCCCCGGTGGTGCGGCGGATGGCGGCGTTGATGTTGCCGGCCTTGGCATGGACATTGTCGGGCCGGGTCAGGTAGCCGACACCGCGGGCGGCGCAGTAGTCGCGCAGCCAGTCGCGGCGCCCGTCATCGAGTACCCAGAGCTTTCGCCGCTCGTCCGGCCAGTCGATGGCGAGCGCACCGATGATGGTGCGCTCGAGCACCTCGAGCGGCTCGTTGTAGGTGGCGATGAACACATCGACCGACGGTAGCCGGTCGGGGGGCAGGGCGCGCAGGCGCCGCTCGTGCCGGTCGGCTTCGGGCGAGCGCTCGGTGCGACGGCAGAGCGCCGCGAACAGGATCGCCGCATCGAGCCAGGCGAGGATCTCGATCGCGAACAGGGTCCAGACGAGAACACTCTGCAGGTCGGGCTGGACGGCGGGCAGGACGGTCACCGGAAGGCGCCAGGCAAGATAGCGCAGAACCAGGACACCGAGGGCCGCAACCACCGCCAGACGGACCGCCGCGTGGCGGCGAAGGCCATCCGGAAAGGCAAGAGCGAAGATCGCGACCAGCGCGAGGGGCAGGAACGTGACCGGCTCCACGAGGCGTGCGCGGTGCTATCTGGCGCTGTGGAACGAGCCGGAGACCGCGACTGCGGCTCCGGCTGTCGCGGCGGATCCTGCGTCCGGTCCGCGGGCAGCCGCGGCACGGCTGCCGAAGAGACCGGCAATGGTGCCGAGCACTCGGACACCGGCCGCGCGCGCCTGATCGGCGAGTCCGCCGGCGCCACCGCTCGGAAAGCGGACCTCCGCCGTGCGGCCCACATGGCAGAAGGCACCGGGCTCGTCGTCGAGGGCGGCGCCGCCGAGATCGACCAGCGCCCTGAGCTGGCCCGGCTTGCCCTCGGGCACGCTTGCGGCGAGGCGCGGGTGATCGAACTTGGCGCCAGCGCCGAGGATTGCCGACACCCGGGCCGTGACCGGTGCGCCGCCACCCTTGAGCTGGATGGTGGCGAGCGCGCCGGGTACGATCACGCCGAAATGGCGCTCGGGCAGCGCAACCTCGACGAAGCGGGCCGAGCAGTCGACGAGCTGGACCAGAACGTCGCCCGGGACCACGGTTTCGCCGACGGCCCCGCTCTGGCGCCAGATGACCCCGGCGGACGGCGCGGCGGGTTGGAAGCTCTCGCGGGTGGAGATGAGCTGCTCTTCGGCCGCGATCTGCGCTGCGAGGGTCGTGCGCTCGCCTGCGGCGCGACGCCTGTCGGCGTCGAGCGCAGCGAGCCGGAGGTCGATTTCGTCGAGACGCTGCTGGCTGTAGGGCGCGTCGCTCCAGCCGTCCTGGATGAAGAGCCCCGCATCGGCGGCCGAGGCCTCGATCCCGATCCGGTCGCGGAACGCGGAGAGGCGCGCGACCTCGGCGAGCGCTGCGGCGTGGCCTGCCTCCTCGGCCTCGGCCTGGGCCTCGGATGCGTGGCCGCGCAGGGTCAGCCGCTCGGTCCGGTCAAGCATTGCACTGCGCTGCAGGAGCTCCGCACGAGCGGCGGCAAGCTCGGCCTCGGTTTCCCGCTTGAGCATGGCGAAACGGTCGACCATCCGCGCCCGGTACTCGTGCAGACGCCCTTCGAGCCGGGCGCGAACCTCGCCGAGCCGGGCAGCCTCGCGGTCGATCGCGGCGAGCGTGCTGTCGAGCTGGTCCTGGCGGGCGCGCAGCTCGGTCATGTGGCGGCGGTCGTTTTCCTGTGCGGCAATGGCGACCAGTGGCATGCCGGGGGCGATACCGCTGCCCGCCGCAAGTGACGGCCGGACGATCCGGCCACGGAGCGGGCTGAGCACGGTGTTCAGTGGCGCATTCACGACGGCCTGGGTCGAGACGTACCCGGTCGCATAGGGTGCGAGCGCCCAGAGGGCGGTGCCGGCGACACCCAATGCCGCGAAGAGCCGGATCCTGCCTATTGTCAGCGGCATCGTACCACGCACGTCCACCCGAAGACCCTGATGGTTGCGCAGCCGCGTTAATTTCTGGTGAGCGACCTCAGGCGAGGCTGTAGGGCACCACGTCGCGACGGTTCGGATCCACCACCAGCGCCTTCTCCACCGGCGGCACCGAGCGCTGGTGGCAGCTGGTGCGTTCGCAGATCCGGCAGCTGACCCCGATCGGCTCGAAGGCGGCGGGGTTGGTGACGTCGAGGTCGTCGGCATAGACGAGCGCGGGCGCGTATTTCACCTCGCAGCCGAGCGCGATGGCGTAGCGCCGGGCAGGCGCGCGGAAATGGCCGCCGGGCTTGATCACATCGCGCGCGAGACAGAGATAGCGCACCCCGTCCGGCGTCTCGGCGAGCTGGCGCAGGATGCGGCCCGGAGTCTCGAAGGCCTGGTGGACATTCCAGAGCGGACAGGCGCCGCCGAAGCGGGCGAACTGGAGCCGCGTCGCCGAGTGGCGCTTGGTGATGGTGCCGGCCTGGTCGACACGGGCGAAGAAGAAGGGTACGCCCTTGGCGCCCGGCCGCTGCAGGGTCGACAGCCGGTGGCCGACCTGTTCGACCGAGGCGCCGAAGCGCCGGGCCATGGCATCGAGGTCGTGGCGCAGCTCGCGGGCCGCGGCCAGCGTCGCCTGGTAGGGCAGGATCGCCGCACCGGCGAAATAGTTGGCAAGGCCGATACGCGCGATGGCGCGCGCCTCGGGCGAGCGGAAGCGGGCGAGGTCGAGGGTCGCTTCGATCAGCCCGGCATGGGCGAGGAGCGCCACCTGGTGTGCGAGCTGGAAGGCGTGCGTCGCCGGGGTGTCCTCGGCGCCGAGGGTGAGGATGCGCCGGGCGGGGTCGTAGCGGCGCATCGCCTCGCCGCCGAATGATGTGCGCACGCCCTGGTTCTCGCGCAGCCAGGCGATCCCGGCGGCGAGCTTGTCGCGGCCCTCGAAGCGGGCGGCTCGGGCGAACTGCTCGGCGGCGCGGTCGACCGCGTCGATGTAGTTGTCGCAGTAGTGGAAGAAGTCGCGCACCTCCTCCCAGGGCAGCGGCGTGATTCCGCCTGCGGGCCGGTCGAGCGCCTCGTCGAGGCTTGCGAGCCGTTCCTGCCCCTGCCGGTAGGCGCGGTGTAGCGCGAGGAAGGCGTGCGCGAGGCCAGGCGTGTTGGTGGCGGCCATCTGCAGCTCGGCCCGGCTCTGCCGCATGTCCCGGAACAGGGGATCGGCCAGCGCCTCCCGCAGATCGGCCATCAGCCGGTCGCCCTCGTCCATCGAGAAGAGGGCAACGTCGATCCCGAAACGCTCGGCCAGCCCCTGAACCACGTCCCGGCTGACGGGGCGGTTGTTGTTCTCCATCTGGTTCAGGTAGCTGAGCGAGACGCCGAGCGCCCGGGCAAAAGCAGTCTGGGTCATGCCGTGGCCGCGGCGGATCTCGCCGAGCCGGGCGCCTGCAAAGATCTTCCGTGCGACCATGCGGACCTCCAGCGATCTTTGCAGTTTCGCAAAATCCCTTCGCATTTTCTATGGCCTTTGCAGGAGGCCGGCGCGAAAACCCGGCGAATGGCGCGCGAGAACCGGGAGAATCGCGATGAAGCAGATCCTCGCAGAGCTCGAGGGCCGTCGGGCGGAAGCCCGGCTGGGGGGCGGGGCAAGGCGGATCGAGGCGCAGCACGCCAAGGGCAAGCTGACCGCACGGGAGCGCATCGAATTGCTGCTCGACGAGGACAGCTTCGAGGAATTCGACATGTTCGTCGCCCATCGCTGCACCGATTTCGGCATGGGCGACGTGAAGATGCCGGGCGACGGGGTGGTGACGGGCTGGGGCACGGTGAATGGCCGCCAGGTCTATGTGTTCAGCCAGGACTTCACCGTCTTCGGCGGTTCACTTTCCGAGACCCACGCCCAGAAGATATGCAAGATCATGGACATGGCGATGAAGGTCGGTGCGCCGGTGATCGGGCTGAACGATTCGGGCGGGGCGCGGATCCAGGAGGGGGTCGCCTCGCTCGCGGGCTATGCCGACGTATTCCAGCGCAACATCATGGCCTCCGGCGTCGTGCCGCAGATCAGCGTGATCATGGGGCCCTGTGCGGGCGGTGCGGTCTACTCGCCGGCGATGACCGACTTCATCTTCATGGTGCGCGACTCGAGCTACATGTTCGTGACCGGCCCGGACGTGGTGAAGACGGTGACGAACGAGATTGTCACCGCCGAGGAGCTGGGGGGTGCGCGCACCCACACCGCGAGGTCGTCGGTGGCCGATGGCGCCTTCGAGAACGATGTCGAGGCGCTGGCCGAGGTGCGCCGGCTGATCGACTTCCTGCCGGCCTCCAACCGCGAGGCGCCGCCCGAATGGCCGCTGCTCGACTCGCCCGACCGGGCCGAGACCGCGCTCGACAGCCTGGTGCCGGAGAACCCGAACCAGCCCTACGACATGCATGAGGTGATCCTGCGCACCGCAGACGAGGCGGATTTCTTCGAGATCCAGAAGGGCTTCGCGAAGAACATCGTCACCGGGTTCATCCGCATCGAGGGCCGGACCGTCGGCGTGGTGGCAAACCAGCCGATGGTGCTGGCGGGCTGTCTCGACATCGATTCCTCGCGCAAGGCAGCCCGATTCGTGCGGTTCTGCGACTGCTTCTCGATCCCGATCCTGACCTTCGTCGACGTGCCGGGGTTCCTGCCCGGAACGGCGCAGGAATATGGCGGCGTGATCAAGCACGGGGCGAAGCTCTTGTTCGCGTTCGGCGAGGCGACCGTGCCGAAGGTGACCGTGATCACCCGCAAGGCCTATGGCGGGGCCTATGACGTCATGTCGTCGAAGCACCTGCGTGGCGACATCAACTATGCCTGGCCCACCGCCGAGATCGCGGTGATGGGCGCGAAGGGGGCGGTCGAGATCCTCTACCGCGCAGAGCTTGGCGACCGGGAGAAGATCGCGCGCCGCACGAAAGACTACGAGGACCGCTTCGCCAATCCCTTCGTTGCCGCCGAGAAGGGCTTCATCGACGAAGTGATCATGCCGCATGCGACCCGCAGGCGGGTAGCCAAGGCCTTCGCAGCGCTGAAGGGCAAGAAGCTCGAGAACCCGTGGAAGAAACACGACAACATCCCGTTGTGACAGGAATGACACAACTAGGAAAATTAATGTCAATGAATCAGATGGTTACCGCCATCACCTGTTTTTGTGGTTCGGGCTCCCCCATTTCTGCTAGACTACAGGCGTGGACGAGCGAGGAGAAACTTCCATGCGTATCATCACGACTGTCGCCCTGGGCGCCGCGGTCCTGGCGCTCGCCGGATGCAGCAATGACCCTGGCACCCGGGCGCTTGAAGGAGCGGGGATCGGCGGCGCCGTCGGTGCGGTCGGCACCGCGATCGTCGGCGGCCCGGTTCTTGTCGGCACCGCGGTTGGCGCCGCGGCCGGCGCCGTGGTCGGGGCCGCGACGGATTCGAGCCAGATCGACCTCAACAACTAGCCGGTCCGGCCGGCTTTCGAGCCTTGCCGCCTCCCGGTCCGGCCGGGGGACCCGTGGTGCTGCGCGCGCCGTGACTCTCTCGCGGGAGGGCCGGGCATGAGCGCGCCGCTGTTCCACATGATCTCGGGGGGGCCGCGGCCCGTGGCGCCGTTCTCCCATGCAGTCGAGTGCGACGGCTGGGTGTTCCTGACCGGCCAGATGCCCACAGATCCGGCCGCCCCCGATGCGCCGCTGCCTTTGGGTATCGAGGCTCAGACGCGCCGCGTCATGGAAAACCTCAGGATCGTGCTGGCCGGGATCGGCCTCGATCTCTCCCATGTTCTCCAGTGCCGCTGCTACCTGACCGCGTTCGAGCGGGATTACGCCGCCTTCAACGCGACCTACCAGAGCTTCTTCCCGCCGGACCGGCGGCCTGCGCGGACCACGGTCGGGGTGACGGCGCTGGCGGTGGGCGCGCTGGTCGAGATCGACATGCTGGCCCGGCGGCGGGAACGCGCATGATGCGTGGTGTGCTGGACATCCGCCGGGCGGAGGCCCAACTTCCGGGGCATGAAGCAGCGCGCTCCCCGCGATCCCTGGTGGCTGGTCAAGTATGTGCTCGTCTCGGCTGCGGACGGCATCGCGGCCGGCTGGACCTTCCTCCTGATCCTGCTCTGGACCGATATCGGGGGGCTCGGCACGCTTGTCCACGGCTCGCCGGACGGCGGGGTGGCACTGGCGATCCTGCTGCTCTCGTTCGGGGTGACGTTCAGCTATGTGGGCATCGGCTGGAGGGTCATGGTGCTGCTCGGCGAGGACTGAGCGCCACCGCGCGCAGATCGCCGATTGCCCCAGGCCAGTTGCCTCCCGATTTGCCGATCGGCGGGGCTGGCGATCGGCTCTGCCTGCGCGCAGGCCGGGCGCGGCCGGACGCACGAATCTGAGGGGCACGACGCGATGTTCAAGAAGATCCTGATTGCGAACCGGGGCGAGATCGCCTGCCGCGTCATCAAGACCGCACGCAGGATGGGGATCGCCACCGTGGCGGTCTATTCCGACGCCGACCGGGACGCGCTGCATGTGCGGATGGCCGACGAGGCGGTGCATATCGGGCCACCGCAGGCGAGCAGATCCTACATCGTGATCGACCGGATCATGGAGGCGATCCGGCAGAGCGGAGCCGAGGCGGTGCATCCCGGATACGGCTTCCTCTCGGAGAACCCGAAATTCGCCCGCGCGCTCGATGCGGCCGGGGTGGCCTTCATCGGCCCGCCGGTCGGCGCCATCGAGGCGATGGGCGACAAGATCACCTCGAAGAAGCTGGCCGCCGAGGCCGGGGTCTCGACCGTGCCCGGCTACATGGGCCTGATCGCGGATGCCGACGAGGCGGTGAAGATCGCCGGCGAGATCGGCTACCCGGTGATGATCAAGGCGAGCGCCGGCGGCGGCGGCAAGGGCATGCGCATCGCCTGGGACGAGCGCGAGGCGCGCGAGGGGTTCCAGTCGTCGAAGAACGAGGCGGCCGCGAGCTTCGGCGACGACCGGATCTTCATCGAGAAGTTCGTGACCTCGCCCCGGCACATCGAGATCCAGGTTCTGGGCGACAGGCACGGCACCTGCCTGTGGCTGAACGAGCGCGAATGCTCGATCCAGCGGCGGAACCAGAAGGTGATCGAGGAGGCACCCTCGCCGTTCCTCGACGCCGCGACCCGGCGGGCGATGGGCGAGCAGGCGGTGGCGCTGGCGAAGGCGGTGGACTACTGCTCGGCCGGGACGGTGGAGTTCATCGTCGACGGCGCGCGGAACTTCTATTTCCTCGAGATGAACACGCGGCTTCAGGTCGAGCACCCGGTGACAGAGCTCATCACCGGGATCGACCTCGTCGAGCAGATGATCCGGGTCGCCGCGGGCGAGAAGCTGTCGTTCGACCAGGCGGACGTGAAGCTGAACGGCTGGGCGCTGGAGAGCCGGCTCTATGCCGAGGACCCCTACCGCAACTTCCTGCCCTCGATCGGGCGCCTGACACGCTATCGCCCGCCAGCCGAGGTGGCGACGGCGACCCACGCGGTGCGCAACGACACCGGGGTCTACGAGGGCGGCGAGATCTCGATGTACTACGATCCGATGATCGCCAAGGTCTGCTCCTGGGGGCCGGACCGGCCGGCGGC
Source organism: Limibaculum sp. (assembly GCA_039805905.1). Taxonomy (GTDB): domain Bacteria; phylum Pseudomonadota; class Alphaproteobacteria; order Rhodobacterales; family Rhodobacteraceae; genus Thermohalobaculum. The sequence continues at coordinate 43,947 of JBDIVM010000008.1, forward strand.
GCTCGGGAGCATGCGCGCGGCGCTGGACGAGTTCGAGGTCGAGGGCATCGGCCACAACCTGCCGTTCCTCTCGGCGGTCATGGATCATCCGCGCTTCGTCAAGGGCGACATGACCACGGCTTTCATCGCCGAGGAATACCCGGAGGGTTTCGCGGGCGTGGCGCTGGACGAGCCGACCCTGCGCCGGGTGGCCGCCGCAGCGGCGGCGATGCACCGGGTGGTCGAGATCCGTCGCGCCCGCATCTCGGGCCGGATGTCGCATCATGAACGTGTTGTCGGAACCGACTGGGTGGTGACGTTGCAGGGCGAGAGCTACGCGGTGACAATCGACGCCGACCGGCAGGGCGCGACGGTGAGCTTCGCCGACGGCGCCGCCAGGCGCGTCGCGTCGGATTGGGTGCCGGGGCGCAGCCTAGCGCTTCTGGATATCGATGGCGCAAGGATGGCGCTGAAGGTCGAGCGCCGCACCGAGGGCTTCCGCATCCGCTACCGGGGAGCAGACCTCGACGTGAAGGTGCGCACGCCGCGCGCGGCGGAACTCGCGAAGCTGATGCCGGAGAAGCTGCCGCCCGATACCTCGAAGCTGCTGCTCTGCCCGATGCCGGGCGTGGTAGTCGCGATCGCGGTGGCCGAGGGCGACGAGGTGCAGCAGGGCCAGACGCTCGCCACCGTCGAGGCGATGAAGATGGAGAACGTGCTGCGCGCCGAGCGGAAGGCGAAGGTGAAGAAGATCAATGCCGCGCCGGGGGCCTCGCTGGCGGTCGACGCGGTGATCATGGAGTTCGACTGAGATGGCAGCGCAAGACCGCATCCTCGACGCGATCCATGCCCGCTTCGGCGCGGTACCGGGCGTGTCCGGTGAATGTCCCGGCAGCGCCGATTGCGAAGGGCTCGCCCGCCTCCTAGACCGCCGCTCCTGCCGCGACTACGCGGACCGCGAGGTGCCCGAGGGGCTGATACGGCTGATCCTCGCCGCCGGGCTGAGCGCCCCGACCAAGAGCGACCTGCAGCAGGCGGACATCGTCTGGGTGCGCGATGCCGGGCTGCGGGCCGGGGTGACCGACGGGATTCCGGGCGCCGACTGGATCGCGCGGGCGCCGGTGTTCCTGGTGGTCTGCGGCAACGGGGCGCGGCTGGCGTCGCTCTATCCTGAAGGCGCCTTCCCGAATGACCATTTCGACGCCCTCTTCAACGCCATCGGCGATGCGGCCATCGTGCTGGAGGGACTCGTGGCCGCGGCCGCCGTGACCGGGCTGGCGACCTGCCCGATCAGCATGATCCGCAACCGGGCGGCGCAGGTGAGCGGGTTGCTGAACCTGCCGGACCGGGTGTTCCCCTTTGCCGGGCTCTGCCTCGGCTACCCCGCCAGGGACGCGCCGATCAGCCCGCGGCTCGACCTCGGGATCACCGTGCACGAGGACCGCTACGACCGCGACGCCTTCGCGCGGCTCGGGCCCGACTATGATGCACGGCGCAACACCGTGTCGCCACCCACCCGTCAGCGCGAGCCGGAGCGGTTCGGCACCGCCGAGACCTATGGCTGGCGCGAGGACAAGCGGCGGCAGTACAGCACGCCCATGCGCGCCGATTTCGGAGCGTATATGAGAAGCATCGGCTTCTCGTTCGATTGAGCCCGGCGCACGGGCGCGGGGAAGGGAGGTCGCGATGAGTGACGCCACGAGGAAGCTGGAGGAGTGGAAGGCCCGGGCTGCGCGCGAACTGCGCGACCGCACGGCAGACGACCTGACCTGGCATTCGCCCGAGGGCATCGACGTGAAGCCACTCTACACGCAAGCCGACCTCGCGGGCCTCGGCCATCTCGGCTCGCTGCCGGGCGAGGCGCCGTTCGTGCGGGGGCCGCGGGCGACCATGTATGCCGGCCGGCCGTGGACCATCCGGCAGTACGCGGGCTTCTCTACCGCCGAGGAGTCGAACGCCTTCTATCGCAAGGGGCTGGCGGCAGGCGGGCAGGGCTGCTCGGTGGCCTTCGATCTCGCGACCCACCGGGGCTATGACAGCGACCACCCGCGGGTCGTGGGCGACGTGGGCAAGGCGGGGGTGGCCATCGACAGCGTCGAGGACATGAAGATCCTGTTCGATGGCATCCCGCTGGGCGAGGTCTCGGTCTCGATGACCATGAACGGCGCGGTGATCCCGGTGCTGGCGAGTTTCATCGTCGCGGGCGAGGAGCAGGGGGTGCCGCGCGCGAAGCTCTCGGGGACCATCCAGAACGACATCCTGAAGGAGTTCATGGTCCGCAACACCTATATCTACCCGCCCGAACCCAGCATGAGGATCGTGGCGGACATCATTGAATACACGTCGAAGGAGATGCCGAAGTTCAACTCGATCTCGATTTCCGGCTACCATATGCAGGAGGCGGGCGCGACGCTGGTGCAGGAGCTGGCCTTCACGCTGGCGGACGGCAGGGAATACGTGAAGGCGGCGCTGGCGCGGGGGATGGACGTGGACAGCTTCGCCGGGCGGCTGAGCTTCTTCTTCTGCATCGGCATGAACTTCTTCATGGAGGCGGCGAAGCTCAGGGCGGCGCGCCTGCTCTGGCACCGGATCATGTCGGAGTTCGGACCGAAGAAGCCCGAGAGCCTGATGCTGCGGACGCATTGCCAGACCTCGGGGGTCTCGCTCGCCGCGCAGGATCCCTACAACAACATCGTCCGCACGGCCTTCGAGGCGATGTCTGCGGTGCTGGGCGGGACCCAGAGTCTCCACACGAACTCGTTCGATGAAGCCATTGCCCTTCCGACGGAGTTTTCATCCCGTATCGCGCGCAACACGCAGTTGATCCTGCAGCACGAGACCGGAGTGACGAAGGTCGTCGATCCGCTCGCCGGCTCGTTTTACGTCGAGGCGCTGACCGACCGGCTCACCGAGGAGGCATGGAAGCTGATCGAGGAAGTCGATGCGCTGGGCGGCATGACCAGGGCCGTGCAGTCCGGCATGCCGAAGCTCCGCATCGAGGAGGCGGCGGCGCGGCGGCAGGCGGCGATCGACCGGGGCGAGGAGGTGATCGTCGGCGTCAACCGCTTCCGGCCCGATGAGGACGAGCCGATCGACATCCTGGACGTAGACAACGTCAAGGTGCGGGCAAGCCAGATCGCCCGGCTGGAGAAGATCCGCGCGACACGCGACCGGGCCGCCTGCGAAGCGGCGCTGGTGAAGATCACGGAGGCCGCGAGGGGCGGCGGCAACCTGCTGGCGGCGGCCGTCGAGGCGGCCCGCGCGCGCGCAACGGTCGGGGAGATCTCGGACGCCATGGAGAAGGTATTCGGACGGCATAGGGCCGAGGTGCAGACGCTGTCGGGCGTCTATGGTGCGGCCTATGAGGGCGACGCCGAGTTCGCCGCCATCCAGGGTGAGGTCGATGCCTTCGCCCGGGCCGAGGGACGGCGGCCGCGGATGCTGGTGGTGAAGATGGGCCAGGACGGCCACGACCGCGGTGCCAAGGTGATCGCCACGGCCTTTGCCGATATCGGATTCGACGTCGATGTCGGGCCGCTGTTCCAGACGCCCGAGGAAGCGGCGCGCGACGCCATCGACAACGATGTGCATGTCGTCGGCGTCTCGAGCCAGGCGGCGGGGCACAAGACGCTGGCGCCGCAGCTTGTCGAGGCGCTGAAGGCGCAGGGGGCCGAGGACATCATCGTGATCTGCGGCGGCGTGATCCCGCAGCAGGACTACGATTATCTCTACGCCAAGGGAGTGAAGGCGATCTTCGGGCCGGGGACCAACATTCCCGAGGCGGCAAAGAACATCCTGGGCCTGATCCGCAAGGCCCATGCCGCCCAGGCGGCGGAGTAGACGCATGCGCTTCGCGATCATCGGCACGGGCGGGATCGGCGGGTATCTGGCGGCGCGGCTGGTCAGCGCCGGCAACGAGGTCGCCGTGCTGGCGCGCGGGGCGCATCTGGCGGCGATCCGCAACCGGGGCCTGACGATGCGCCACCAGGGCGAGGAGGTGCATGTCCGCCCCGCCGTCGCCACCGACAGCGGCGCGGAGCTGGGGGTTGCCGATGTGGCGATCTTTGCCGTGAAGGGGCAGGATCTCGCTGCCGCCATGGCAGCGGCGCGGCCGGCGGTGGGCTCCGGGACCGTGGTGCTGCCGTTCCTGAACGGGGTCGAGGCTCATGAGCGGCTGGCCGCGGCCTTCGGGGCGGATCGAGCGCTGATCGGGATCGCCCATATCTCGGCCGTCATCGCCGAGCCGGGCGTGATCGCCACCGCGATGCCGCTGGCAGATTTCCTGGTCGGCGGGCTAGACGGGCGGCAGGACGCGCCGCGGGTACGGGCCATCATCGAGGCCTTCCGGGCCGCCGGGATCAGCGCGCCGGAGCGCAGGGACCTGCGGATCGACCTGTGGTCGAAGCTCGTATTCCTGACCGCGCTGGCTGGCACGACCGCCGGGGCGCGCTGCACCATGGGCCGGGTGCGGGCAGTGCCCGAACTCTGGGCGCTCTATCGGCGGCTGGCGCAGGAGGTCTACGACGTCGCGCGGGCGCGCGGCATTCCGCTCGCCGAGGATACGGTCGAACTGACGATGAAACGCGCCGGTCAGACGCCGGAGGGGGTACGCGCCTCGATGGCCCACGATCTCGCGGCGGGCAAGCGGCTGGAACTCGATTGGCTGAACGGGGCGGTGGTGCGGCTCGGTGCCGAGGCTGGGGTGCCGACGCCAGCGCATCAGACGGTGACGGCGCTGCTGGCGCCGTGGCGCGACGGGGCGCGGGAAGGAACGTGAAGGACATCCCGGGCAATGGGCGGTGCGCGACACCGGCGAAACCGGCGAAACCGGGCACGAAGAAGAAGGACGGGGAGGATCCGGCGAGATGAGCCAACAGAAGGACGACGCGCTGAAACAGGCAGCGTTGAATTACCACGAATTCCCGACTCCGGGGAAGCTTGCCATCCGCGTCACCAAGCCGATGGCGACCCAGCGCGACCTGAGTCTGGCCTACAGTCCGGGAGTCGCCGAGGCCTGCCTGCGGATCGCCGCCCAGACGGACGACTCCTTCCGCTACACAGGGCGCGGCAACCGGGTCGCGGTGATCTCGAATGGCACCGCAGTGCTGGGACTCGGCAACATCGGAGCGCCGGCCTCGAAGCCGGTGATGGAGGGCAAGGTCGCACTGTTCAAGAAATTCGCCAACATCGACGGCTTCGACATCGAGGTGAACGAGACCGACCCGAGGAAGCTGGCCGAGATCGTCATTGCGCTCGAGCCGACATTCGGGGCGGTGAACCTCGAAGACATCAAGGCTCCGGAGTGCTTCGAGGTCGAGCGCCTGTGCAAGGAGCGCATGGGCATTCCGGTCTTCCACGACGACCAGCACGGCACCGCCATCGTTGTCGCCGCCGCCTCGATCAACGCGCTGAAGCTCGCAGGGAAGGAACTGGCCGGGGTCAAGATGGTCTCGACTGGCGGAGGTGCGGCGGGGATCGCGTGCCTCAACCTGCTCTGCGACATGGGGCTGAAGCGCGAGAATGTCTGGCTGTTCGACAAGGACGGGCTCTGTTTCCGGGGTCGGCCTGGTGTCGACGAGACCAAGGGCAGATACGCGCGCGAGACCGATGAGGGACCGCTCAGCGAGATGATCTCGGGCGCCGATATGTTCCTGGGCCTTTCCGGGCCGAACGTGCTGACGTCGCGGATGGTCGAGAAGATGGCCCGCGATCCGATTATCTTCGCGCTGGCCAACCCGACTCCGGAGATCTGGCCCGACGACGTGGCGCGGGTGCGGCAGGACGCGATCATGGCTACCGGCCGGTCGGACTATCCGAACCAGGTGAACAACGTCCTCTGCTTCCCCTTCATCTTCCGCGGCGCGCTGGATGTCGGCGCAACGCGGATCAACGAGGAGATGAAGATCGCCTGCGCGTCGGCACTGGCGGAGCTGGCCCGCCAGACCTCGTCGGCTGAGGTCGCCTCGGTTTACAGCGGCGAGCGCATCGTGTTCGGACGCGAATACCTGATCCCTAAGCCGTTCGACCCGCGGCTCCTCGGCTCGGTTGCATCGAGCGTCGCCCGCGTTGCGATGGAGACTGGCGTGGCCCGGCGTCCGATCGAGGATCTCGATGCCTATCGCGCCCGGCTCGACGGCTCGGTGTTCCGATCGGCAATGCTGATGAAGCCGGTGTTCGAGGCGGCTCGGACCGCGAGCCGGAAGATCGTGTTCGCGGAGGGCGAGGACGAGCGCGTACTGCGGACCGCCCAGTCGATGATCCAGGAGGGGATCGACCGGCCGATCCTGATCGGCCGGCCGGACGTGATCGCACACCGGATCGAGCGGGCAGGTCTCACGGTGCAACCAGACCAGGACTTCGAGATCTGCGACCCGACCAATGATCCGCGCTACCGCGACTACTGGGAGACCTACCACCGCCACATGGAACGCCGCGGCGTCACGCCCGAACTGGCGCGGACCATCATGCGCACCAACACGACGGCCATTGCGGCGGTGATGGTCTGGCGCGGTGATGCCGACAGCATGATCTGTGGCACGTTCGGCCAGTATCTCTGGCACCTGAACTATGTCAGCCAGATGCTGGCCGGAATGCCCGACGGCTCGGGCGGCATGCTGCAGCCGGTCGGCGCGCTGTCGCCGGTGATCCTCGACCAGGGCGTGGTGTTCATCGCCGACACCCAGGTCAACCACGAGCCGACCGCCGAGCAGATCGCCGAGACGGCAATCGGCGCGGCGCGGCACATCCGCCGCTTCGGAATCCTGCCGAAGGTGGCGCTGCTGAGTCACTCGGTGTTCGGCAGCCTCGATTCGGACTCCGCGCGCAAGGTGCGCCGGGCGCTGGAGATTCTCGATTCGGCGCAGGTCGATTTCGAGTACGAGGGCGAAATGCACGCCGACCATGCGCTCGACCCGGAACTGCGCGAGCGGGTCTTCCCGAATTCGCGTCTCAAAGGCTCGGCAAACTGCCTGATCTTCGCGAATGTCGATGCCGCCTCGGGCTCGCGCAACATTCTGAAGCAGCTCGCGGGCGGCCTTGAGGTCGGCCCGATCCTGATGGGGATGGGCAACAAGGCGCACATCGTCAGCCCCTCGGTGACCGCCCGGGGGCTTTTGAACATTGCCGCCCTGGCAGGGACGCCGGTGCAGAATTACGCGTGAGCCGCCGCGGCGGCTGCCGCGGGGCCAGGATCCTGGGAGAGGTACAGAGATGGGCTACAAAGAGGTATACCAGGCATGGAAGGCCGATCCGGAAGGCTTCTGGATGAAGGCGGCAGAGGCGATCGACTGGACGCGCAGGCCGACGCGGGCACTCGATGCTGCCAACGCTCCCTTCTACCGCTGGTTCGCGGATGGCGAATGCAACACGTGCTGGAACGCCGTTGACCGTCATGTCGCGGCCGGGCGCGGCGGGCAGGTTGCGATCATCCATGACAGCCCGATCACCGGCTCGATCACGAAGATCACCTATGCCGAGTTGAAGGACCGGGTGGCGCGGCTCGCTGGCGCGCTGGCGCGAGGCGGCGTCGGCAGGGGCGACCGGGTGGTCATCTACATGCCGATGGTCCCGGAAGCGGCAATCTCGATGCTGGCCTGCGCCCGGATCGGGGCAATTCATTCGGTGGTGTTCGGGGGCTTCGCGGCGAACGAGCTCGCCGTGCGGATCGACGACGCGACGCCGAAAGCGATCCTTGCCGCGTCCTGCGGCCTCGAGCCGGGGCGGATCGTGAAGTACAAGCCGCTTGTCGACGCCGCCATCGACCAGGCGAAGCACAAGCCCGAATTCTGCGCCATCCTCCAGCGCCCGCAGGCGACCGCCACGCTGGTCGAGGGCCGCGACGTCGAGTGGGAGGCGTTCCAGGAGGGTGCGGAGCCAGCGGACTGCGTGCCGCTGGGCGGAGCCGACCCGCTCTACATCCTCTACACTTCCGGTACGACGGGGCAGCCCAAGGGCGTGGTGCGGCCGAATGCGGGGCACCTGGTGGCGCTGGCCTGGACGATGAAGAACCTCTATGGGGTGAACCCGGGCGAGGTCTACTGGGCGGCCTCGGATGTCGGCTGGGTGGTCGGGCACTCCTATATCGTCTACGGGCCGCTGATCCACGGCTGCACGACCGTCTTGTTCGAGGGCAAGCCGGTCGGCACGCCCGATGCCGGCACCTTCTGGCGGGTGATCTCGGAGCACGGGGTGAAGGCGCTGTTCACCGCGCCGACGGCCTTCCGGGCGATCAAGCGCGAGGATCCGGAGGGCAGGTTCGTGAAGAAGTACGATCTGTCCGGCTTCCGCACTCTCTTCCTCGCCGGCGAGCGGGCCGATCCGCCGACCATCGAATGGGCGCAGGCGCAGCTGAGGGTGCCGGTGATCGACCACTGGTGGCAGACAGAGACTGGCTGGGCGATCGCCGGCAATCCGGTGGGGATCGAGATCCTGCCCGTGAAGCTCGGATCGCCGACCGTGCCGATGCCGGGCTACGATGTGCAGGTGCTGGACGAGGGCGGCCACCCGGTGCCGCCGGGCACGCTGGGGGCGATCACGGTCAAGCTGCCGCTGCCACCGGGCACGCTGCCCACGCTGTGGAACGCAGACGAGCGGTTCAAGAAGAGCTACCTGACCACCTTCCCGGGGTATTACGAGACCGGGGACGCGGGCATGATCGACGAGGATGGGTACGTGTACATCATGGCCCGCACGGACGATGTGATCAACGTCGCCGGGCATCGGCTTTCGACCGGGGCGATGGAAGAGGTTCTCGCCGGTCATCCGGATGTGGCGGAATGCGCCGTGATCGGGGCGGTCGACGAGCTGAAGGGCCAGGTGCCGATGGGGTTCCTTTGCCTCAATGCGGGCTGCAGCCGGCCACATGAAGAGGTCATCAAGGAGTGTGTGGCGCGAGTGCGCGACCAGATCGGCCCGGTGGCGGCGTTCAAGCTGGCGATGGTGGTCGATCGGCTGCCGAAGACCCGGTCGGGCAAGATCCTGCGTGGCACCATGGTCAAGATCGCCGCTGGCGAGGCCTACAAGACCCCGGCGACGATCGACGACCCGGCAATCCTCGGCGAGATCGCGACAGTGCTTGCGCGAGCGGGCTATCCGCGAGCGACCTGACAGGGTCCGGCCGGTGCGGCTCGGCCTCGCGGCTCCGGCAGATATCCGGAGCCGCTGGGCACTGCAGAGGCGCGCGATCAGGCCCGAATGCGATCTGCCATGTCAGCCAGAATGGCCGGCATGGGCATTCCCATCGAAATGCCGGCATGTCGCCACGGAAGTGTTAAATTTTCGCGATTTGTAAACCATCAGGGCATAACTTTCTCCGAATCGGGAGAACTGCCCGCAGCCGGTCCTGTCTCCGGGCGGAGCGGACTTGGCCGTGCGCTTGGAGGAAAACCCGCCTGACGGGGCAGACTTTGCGAGTGGGCCAATGCACAAGAACGTCGTTCCGCGATTTTCTGCCTGTGCCCGTTTCACGGCGCTTGCGGCCGTGGCAATCCTTGCATGGATGGCGCCGGGCCCGGCGTCTGCCGGGAATACGGTGCTGACCCTCCGCAATGCGACGGCCATCGGAAACCAGGAGGTCAGGCTGAGCGAAGGCGATCTTCTGGGGTTGCCACAGGTCACGATCAGGACGCACACGGAGTTCACCGACGGGGAGGTGGAGTTCGTCGGCCCGCTGGCACGCGACGTGCTTGACCTGATCGCTGCCGGAACCGCGACCACCGCCCATATGGTCGCCGTGAACCAGTATGCCGTCGACATCCCGATCAGCGACTTCGCCGACTTCGACGTGATCTTCGCCCTGTACGCCGATGGCAATCGGCTGTCGCTGCGGGACAAGGGCCCGATCTGGGTCATGTACCCGCTCGATCAGCACGAAGAGCTGCAGGATTCGCTCTACAATGTCCGCCTGATCTGGCAACTCACTGAGGTGGAGCTTCGGTGAAGATTTCGATTTCAGTCACGCGCGGCCTCACGATTGTCGCGCTGCTGGGGCTGATGGCGCTCGCCGTGCTCGGTTTCCGGGCTCAGGAAAAGGACATGGAGAGCCTGCGCCAGTCGAGCCGGGAGATCATCTACTGGAGCACGTCGCAGGCGGAGGCGGAGCTGGGCCGGCTGCTCGCCACGCTGGGCCGTTTTGCCAGCCGCGACCCGGCGGTCAGCGCGCAGGATGTCAATGAACGGTTCGACATCTTCTGGAGCCGGGTGGAGCTGTTCCGGCAGGGCGATGTGGGCCGCAGGATCCAGGAGTATGATCGCGGCGAGAACACGGTCGGCGCGCTGAGGGAGCTGCTGCTGAAGAACGAGTCGGCGATTGTCGGACTATCCCATGACGACCCGCCCGAGCAGCACATACGCATCCTGGGCGAATTCGCTTCGGCGGGCCAGAAATTGCGCGAGCTGTCCATGCGGGTGCTCGATGGCGAGGAAATGCGCCTCGCCGGGGCCCGGGACAACGTGCGATCGAGCGCCCGCCTTACCTGGGCCTTCAGCATGGCGGCGCTCGTTCTCTCGCTGCTGCTCGTCGGAATCATGCTGATCGAGACCCGTCGCTACCAGCGCATGGCCAGGGAAAGCGCCGAACTCGCGGACCGCGCCGAGGCCGCGAGCCAGGCTAAGTCACGGTTCCTGACCATGATGAGCCACGAGCTCCGGACGCCGATGAACGGCGTACTCGGGCTTCTCGCGCTGGTCCGTCAGACGTCGCTGAACGAGCGGCAGGTCAGGCTCATCGACCAGGCCGAGCGTTCTGGCCGCCTGATGAGTGGTCTCCTTGCGGATATCCTCGACTATTCGGACCTCCAGAGCGAGACGCTCGTCATCGCCGAGGAGGTCTTCGAGCTTCGCAGCCTGGCACAGGCCGTCGAGGATGGAGTCGGACCGTTGGTGAAGCACTCGGGGGTCGGGTTCCGCTACGACATCGAGCCCGGGGTGCCCCGTTGGGTCAGGGGCGACATGGCACGGCTCAGGCAGGTGATCGGCCACATCGTGACCTATCTCGTGGAGACGGTGGGTTCGGACGACGTCGTCCTGCGCATCGGCCGCACGCCGTCCGGACTCCGCTTCGATCTCGATGCAGCGGTCGGCGCCGGCGACAGGCCTGGCTGGCAGCCGGAGGCCATGTTCGGGCGCGGTGACGCCAAGTACGGGAATTTCGCGTCCGATTCGCTCGGGCCGATGATCGCCCGCGGCGTCGTCACGCGCATGGGCGGCGCCCTCTCGCTCGCAAGGCCGCGCGAGGGACGCGCGACGCTGTCGATCACGGTTCCACTCCGCTTCGTGGAGACTGCCAGAGACTGTGTGCGGATCGACGCGGGTTCGGCCAGCATGCAGGCGATGCTTGCGGCGCTCCTGCGCCGAACGCCCTGCGCCATCTGGGATGCCGGCGTTCCGACCCGCGACGTTACCGCAATCCTCATGGAGGCCGGCAGCGAGGACGAGATCGCCCGGGCGGCCCGGCTCAGGTCGGATCATCCGGCCGCGCAACTCGTGGCTGCCGGGCAGCCACGTAACCCCGAACTGTTCGACATCATCTGCACCCAGCCACTGACGGCCGAAGGCATTCAGGCTGCGGTTGCGCGCGAACCGGGAGTCCTGCAGCGGGGCGTCTCGTGAACGCAGGATCGGGGGCAGGTGGCGGATGTCTTCGGCGCATCAACCGAAGTCCCGCGGGCCGCGGCAAACCGCCGTGGAGCACTGGTCTGGCGCCTGGCCCTGGCGCCTCACGGTGTCACGGCCGGCTGCCGCGGATCATGCCGCGTCGGGGGGCGGCGGCGGGCCTATGCGCGCGGTTGCCGCGCCGGAGATCGGGGGGAAGGCCATGATCTTGTCCGGGCTCAATGTCCTCCTTGCCGAGGACAATCCGACCAATCAGCTGGTGGCGTCCCAGATGCTCGAGTGCCTCGGGGCGACCGTCAATCTTGCCGTCGACGGGGCGCAGGCGCTGGACATGGTGCGGCACCGAGCCTTCGACGTGCTGCTGGTCGATATCGAGATGCCGCGGGTCAACGGCATCGAGGTGATCAAGACGCTCCGGGCCGACCCCGGGCCGCTCTCGGGTTTGCCGATCATTGCGCTCACGGCCTATGTGATGCGCGAGCACCGCTTGGCAATCGACGCGGCCGGAGCTGACGGCGTCATCGCCAAGCCGATCCTTTCGATCGAGCAATTCGGCGCCGAGATCCGGCGTTTCATGCGCAAGCGCGTTCCGGATCTCGATCCGGTCGCGGACCGATCTGACAGTGTGATTGACCGCGACGTGTTTGATGCTCTCGCGGAGGCCATCGGACCGTCCGCCATGGGTGAGCTGCTGGAGAAGGTCACCTGCGACCTGCGGACTTCGCGCGACAGGCTCGCGAAGTCGATCGAGCGCGACGACGCGCCGGAGCTTCGGGCCGTGAGCCATATATTGATCTCGGTCGCGGGCGCGATCGGGGGGATCCGGGCGCAGGAGCTTGCCCGCATCGTGAACACGAGCGTCCACTCCGGCGATATCGCGGGGATGCGGCGCTCGGCTCTGGATCTGCATGCGGAAGTCGACAGCCTCCTGAATGAACTCGGGCGGAGCCGTCCGGCGGCGCATTCGCGCTGAGTTCCTTCCTGAAAGTCAGGCAGGTGGCGTGAGTGTCTGGCGCCGGACCGCCGCCGTGGCCGGCGCGCACGGCTCGGTTCCTGTGCCAGGATCCCGCCGTTGCCAGGGATGCCGGAGGCCTGAACCGGGGTTTGCCGCAAGCGCAGTTTCGGTACGCGACCACAAGGAAGTGATTTCCAACGTCCGGCGGAGCCGGTATTTTCTCTTGGTGGAACCAGATTTCGCTGTATGGATAGACGGTATGAGCGAAACAAGGTCGAGATCGGCGGGCCAGGTGCGCTCCCTTACCCGGGCGCTGACGCTGTTGCGCCATCTCGCGGCGAGCGGCGACGGCATGTCGCTGACCGAGCTCTCCGAGACGGCCGGACTGCCCCCGTCCACTACCCACCGGCTGCTGACCACGCTTGAATCCGAACGGTTCGTGCGCCCCGATCCGCATGGTGGCGCCTGGCGGATCGGCGTTGCGGCTTTCTTCGTCGGGTCGGCCTTCGCCCGCAGCCGCGACACGCTCAGCCTCGTGCGGCCCTATCTTCGCCGCCTCATGGAACTGACGGGCGAGACCGCCAATCTGTTCGTCGAGACCGACGGGGAGGCGATCTGCATCGGCCAGATCGAGTCGCGTCATGCGATGCGGGCGATCACCGGGGTGGGCGGGCGCATCCTGCTGCACTCCTCCGGAGCGGGCAAGGCGCTGATCGCGCACATGGATCCGAGCAGGCGGCAGCGGGTGATCGCGACGATCACGCTGGCGCGCGAGACACAGCGCACGATCACCGACCGGGACCAGTTCGAGCGCGCCCTGCAGGACGCGCGCAATCTCGGTTACGCGGTGGACGACGAAGAGCATGCGTTGGGTCTGCGTTGCGTCGCCGCCCCGGTGTTCGACGAGTTTGGTCAGGCGGTGGCTGCGATCTCGGTTTCCGGGCCGAGTGCCAGGATCCCCGTCGAGCGCCTTCCGACGCTTGGCCGGATGGTTGCCCAGGCAGCGCTGGAGGCAACCCGCGACTACGGCGGCGAGGCGCCCGTCGCGGCAGAGTAGCGCCGAGATTGCGACACCGGATGCGGACGTTCAGAATGCCGCTGGACGGTCGGTAGCGGCTTTGTTATATGCCGCTCACCATTGGACGATCGGCTGATCCGGCGTAGCTCAGTTGGTAGAGCATCGGACTGTTAATCCGCGGGTCGCAGGTTCGAGTCCTGCCGCCGGAGCCAATCGAGCGCCTTGCCTGATCCTGACGCGAGGCTTTTCGGCGGTCAAGGTGCCGGAGAGGCACCGAAGGACTTGGGCCCCCCCGCCTGGGCCCCCCCGCCTGGGCCCCCCCGCTTGGAGCCGCTTGGCCCATCTGGTCCGCCCTGCATGCGCGACATCAAAGCATCGGCCGGGATGGGCGCTCCGCTGATCCCGGACAAGGTGCAGGCCGCGCTCATGCGCCTCAGACCCGCCGCATCCGGGCGAAGCCGGCGTCGAGGTCGGCGATCAGGTCGTCCGTGTCCTCGAGACCAACATGCATCCGCATGAGCTGGCCTCGCGGGCGCCCCGGGCGCGGCCAGGAAGCGGTTCCCTTCGGCGTCTGGACCGGCTTGAACAGGCTCTCGAACCCGCCCCAGGACGCCCCCATCCCGAAGAGCCTGAGCCCGTCGAGCAAGGCTGCGAGGTGACTTTCGGTGCTTACATCCGGTTTCAGCGTGATGCCAAAGAGGGATGATGCACCGAGGAAATCCCGCTTCCACAGCACATGCCCCGGGTCGCCGGGCAAGGCAGGGTGCAGAACCTCCGCGACCTCGGGCACGCCCTGAAGCCATTCGGCAATCACGAGGCCGCTCCGCCAGTGATGCGGCATGCGGACAGCGAGGGTGCGGAGGCCGCGCATGGCCAGGAAGACATCGTCGGGTGAGCCGTTGAGGCCGAGCTCCTTCCAGCCTTCGCGGAGTATGGGGTAGGCGTCCCTGGTTGTTGTCACCGCGCCCATCACCAGGTCAGAGTGCCCACTGACATACTTGGTGACCGCCTGGATCGACACGTCGACGCCGTGCTCGAAGGGCTTGAAGTAGAGCGGCGAGGCCCAGGTGTTGTCCATCATCACGATGCATCCGCGTTTCTTTGCCTCGGCAGCGATCGCGGGGATGTCCTGCACCTCGAAAGTCAGCGAGCCCGGACTCTCGGTGTATATCACCTTCGTGTTCGGCCGGATCAGATCTCGGATACCGCCGCCGATCAGCGGGTCGTAATAGGTCGTCTCGATTCCCATCCGCCTCAGCATGTTGTCGCAGAAGCGGCGGGTCGGGCCGTAGACGCTGTCGACCATCAGCAGGTGATCGCCCGCGGAAAGGAAGCAGAGCAGGGGGGCAGTGCAGGCGATAAGCCCGGTAGAGGCGAGGCGGGTGCGGAAGCCGCCTTCGAGTGCGGCGACCGCCTCCTCGAAGGCGAAGGTGCCGGGTGTTCCGTGGACCCCGTAGGTGGTCGCGTCGGCGCTCTCGGTCCGCTCCCTGGCGCGCATCGCGGCCAGCGTCGGGCTGAGGATGGTAGAGGCGTGGTAGACGGGCGGGTTCACCGCGCCGTGGTTTTCGTGCGGGCGGCGACCGGAGTGGACCGCGCGGGTCGCGTCTTTCATGCAGGTTTTCCCGGGAGGATCGTGGGTGGTGTGCATTGCGGCCGAACCTTATCGTCTCGTCCCGGTCGGTCAAGTGGGGTGATTCGAGGCCGGGATCGGGCCGGGCACTGGCTCCGGCCGCTGCCGCCACGGTCCGGAAGCGCCGCCGGCGCCGTCCACAAGCCTCCGGCAGACCGGCTGCCCGAACCCGCCCAGCGCAACATTCCCGCGCGCCGCCCCCGAAATGTTCCGGAAGCACGGCTTGGATGGGCAACCGCCATCACAATCTTGCGAGCGCGGGTTTCGATCCCGGAACGGCTTGGATTTTCGGTCTCCGTGCTTGACGGGGCCTTCATAGGCTGATCAAAATTTGATGGGGAGGACCCCATGTGACGTAATTCGCGGGCTTACCGGCCCGCGCCGCGAGCGTCGCGGCTCAACAGGTAAAGAGGTAAACATGAAAACATCCGTGTTCATCGGCTCGCTGGCCGCTGCCGGCCTTGCGGCTGGCGTTGCCGCGGCGGGCACCCTTGAGGACGTCAAGGCGAAGGGCTTCGTGCAATGCGGCGTGTCGTCCGGTCTGGCGGGCTTCGCCTTCACCGATGCGGCCGGCAACTGGGACGGCTTCGACGTCACGATGTGCCGTGCCCTGGCCGCCGCCATCTTCGGCGACGCGAACGCGATCAAGTTCACGCCGACCACCGGCAAGACCCGCTTCACCGCGCTTGCCTCGGGCGAGGTCGATGTGCTGTTCCGCAACACCACATGGACCTACTCGCGCGACACCGACCTGAAGTTCGACTTCGTCGGCGTGAACTACTATGACGGCCAGGGCTTCATGGTGCCGAAGGCGCTCGGCGTCAACTCGGCCAAGGAACTCGACGGCGCGACCGTCTGCATCCAGACCGGCACCACGACCGAGCTGAACCTGGCGGACTTCTTCCGTGCCAACAACATCAAGTACGAGCCGGTCCCGATCGAGACCAACGCCGAGGCGGACGCCAAGTACCTGTCCGGAGCCTGTGACGTCTACACTACCGACGCGTCGGGCCTTGCCGCGACCCGTGCCACCTTCGAGAAGCCGGGCGACCACATAATCCTGCCCGAGATCATCTCGAAGGAGCCGCTCGGTCCGCTGGTCCGGCACGGTGACAACGCTTGGGGCGACGTGGTCCGCTGGACCTACAATGCGTTGCTGATCGCCGAGGAGAAGGGCATCAACCAAGCCAATGTCCGGGATCTGGCGGCGGCGGCGCAGGCTGATCCGGAGATCAACCGGCTGCTCGGCACCGAAGGCGAATACGGTGCGATGATCGGCCTTGGCAAGGACTGGGCCGTCAATGCAATCGCCGCCGGCGGCAACTACGGCGAGATCTTCGAGAAGTATGTCGGCGTCAACACGCCCATCGGGCTGGCGCGCGGCCTGAACGCGCTCTGGACCCAGGGCGGGCTGCAGTACTCGCCGCCCATGCGGTGACACGACTTCGGGGGGCGCGTCCGGTCCGCTGGGCGCGCCCTTCGATCTTTTAGAACCATAACAAACACATAAACCGCGACAGGGGCGGAAACATGACCGTGACGACGGAGAGACCCGGACCCGTCTTCCGCATCGACATGCTGTGGAACGACAGCCGGTACCGCTCGACCTTCCTGCAGATCATCGCGCTGGTCGCCGTGATGCTGTCGGTCCTGTGGCTCGTGAACAACGTGGTCGAGAACCTCGCCGCGCTGGGCAAGGAGTTCAGCTTCGGCTTCATGAACACGCCGTCGTCCTACGACATCAACCAGCGACTGATCGAGTACAGCTCGCGGTCGACCCACTCGACGGCGGCGGTGGTCGGGATGCTGAACACCCTGCTGGTCGCGGTGATGGGGTGCATCCTGGCGACGGTGATCGGCGTGCTGGCAGGTGTGCTGCGGCTGTCGAAGAACTGGATCGTCTCCCGGCTGATGACGGTCTACATTGAGGGCGTCCGGAACGTGCCCGTCCTGATCCAGATCCTGCTCTATGCGGCGGTGTTCGACGAGGTCCTGCCGGCGCCGAGCGCGTTCCGCGGCGAGACGCCGGAAGCGACCTTGCTGCTCGGATCGATCGCGGCGACCAACCGCGGCTTCTACTTTCCGATGCCGATCTTCGAGGGCGGCTCGTTCTGGGTCGTGGCCGCCTTCGTCGCCGCGGTCTGCGCGGCTGTCTGGTTCAGCCGCTTCGGCACGAGGCGCCAGCAGGCCACGGGCGAGCATCTGCCGGTGTTCTGGATCAATCTCGGTGTCATCATCGGTGTCACCCTGCTCGCCTATCTGGTGATGGGGCGGCCGATCAGCCTCGAGTACCCGGAGCTTGCGGGCTTCAACTTCAAGGGCGGGCTCTATGCGCGCAACTCGCTGGTTGCGCTGTGGCTGGCGCTCTCGATCTATACCGGCGCCTTCATCGCCGAGAACGTGCGCGCCGGCATCATGGCAGTGGCCAAGGGCCAGACCGAGGCGGCCTATGCGCTGGGGATGCGGCCGAACTGGACCATGCGCCTGATCATCCTGCCGCAGGCGCTTCGCGTCATCATCCCGCCGCTGATCTCGCAGTATCTGAACCTGACCAAGAATTCGTCGCTGGCCATCGCCGTCGGATACATGGACGTGACCGGCACGCTCGGCGGCATCACGCTGAACCAGACCGGCAAGGAGATGGAGACCATCCTGCTCCTGATGGTGTTCTACCTCGCCATCTCGCTGTCGATCTCGTTCGTGATGAACCTCTACAACGACCAGGTGAAGCTGATCGAGCGGACCACGGTGACCGGCGGCGGCTTCTCCGTGCTGCACCTCTTCGCCGGCGTCTCCGGAAAGTGGGAAACGCTGAAGCGGGGCGATGCGAAGATGCACGACAACTACGGGGTGGCCGGGTGGCTCAACCTCGTGGTGCTGCTCTACGGCGTGACCTTCGTGCTGATGCTCTACTACGTGTTCATCGACGACATACGCGACAGCTACTGGACGTGGGGAACCGGGCACAAGCTCATCGCGCTGTCGCTTATGGTGCTGTCCGGCGCCACCATGGTGACCTGCATCTTCAAGAACGCGCGCTTTGTCGACCTCGCGGCGCTGGAACTGGTGGTGTTCATCCTGGCCGTGCTGATCGGACTGCCCTTCGGCGAGATTGCCTTCGGTGCAAGCACCGTGCTTGTCGTGTTCGGCGGCCTCGCGGCACGGCTCGCGAGCATCGCCTACACCGTGTTCGCGCCGCGCCCGAACGTCACCTACTTCAATCGCGTCAGACCGGAGGCGGCATCATGAGCAGCGCGCGCAGCGTCGCCTACGTCGCCTCCGGGCAGATCCCCCCCTCGCCGCCACCACTGGCATCGACCGGCGTGATCGGCTGGCTGCGCGAGAACCTGTTCGCCGGTCCGCTCAACACGGTCCTGACGGTGGTCTCGGTTGCGGCGGTCGCGCTGTTCCTGCCCCAGTTCGTCGACTGGGCGTTCCTGAAGGGCGTCTGGACCGCAAGCTCGCTTTCCGAGTGCCGCGAGATCATCGCGGCGGCCCATGGCGAAGGCGCCCGGGGCGCCTGCTGGGCGGTGATCGACGAGCGGTTCAACCAGTTCCTGTTCGGATTCTACCCGTCCGACCAGTACTGGCGGCCGATCCTGGCGTTCCTGCTGCTGGGCGTCGCCATTGCGCCGGTGCTTTTCGACAAGCTGCCGTACCGGGGCGTGCTGCTGATCCACTCGGCGCTCTATCCGCTGATCGCTGTGTTCCTGATCTGGGGTGGATCGTTCTGGATGATCCCGATGGTGGTGGCAGGGCCCGTGCTCGGCTGGGCGCTTGGCTTCAGGGCCGGGACGAAGGTCTACGGCGACGGCAACTTCCTTGCGGCGCTCGGCGTCCTCGTGGGGGTGACGCTGCTCTGGTGGTTCTTTGCCTTGGGCCCGGCTATAGGCTTCCTGCACGGCCTCATTCCCGTCGGCCTCGAGGAGGTCGGCTCGCGCCGGCTCGGCGGCTTCCTGCTCGCGCTGATCATCGGGGTGACCGGCATCGCCGGGTCGCTGCCGATCGGCATCGTGCTGGCGCTGGGGCGGCGGTCGAACATGTTCTTCATCAGGACCATGTGCGTCGTCTTCATCGAGTTCATCCGCGGCGTGCCGCTGATCACGCTGCTGTTCGTGGCCAATGTGGTGCTGAGGTATTTCCTGCCGCCGGGCACGGAGTTCGACCTGATCCTGCGCGTCTGCATCATGGTGACATTGTTCGCCTCGGCCTACATGGCCGAGGTGATCCGTGGCGGGCTTGCGGCACTGCCGCAGGGCCAGTATGAGGCCGCCGATGCGATGGGGCTGAACTACTGGCAGTCGATGCGGCTGATCATCATGCCGCAGGCGCTGAAGGTCTCGATCCCCGGCATTGTCAACAGCTTCATCGGCCTCTTCAAGGACACGACGCTGGTCTCGATCATCGGCCTGCTGGACCCAGTGGGGCTCCTGAACCCGATCCGGGCCGACTCGAACTGGCACGGTATCATCTGGGAACTCTACCTGTTCGTGGCGCTCTTCTTCTTCGTTTTCTGTTTCAGCATGTCGCGCTACTCGATGTATCTCGAGCGGAAGCTGAAGACCGACCGCTGATGACGATAACAACGGGAAACACAACCATGACCGACGCCGTCCGCGATGACCACATGCCCGATGACCACATCCCCGACCGCAGCAAGATGCGAGTCTCGGACGAGGTCGCCATCCAGATCAGCAACATGAACAAGTGGTATGGCGAGTTCCATGTCCTCCGCGACATCAATCTCAACGTGAACCGCGGCGAGCGGATCGTCATCTGCGGGCCTTCCGGCTCCGGAAAGTCGACGCTGATCCGCTGCATCAACAGGCTCGAGGAGCACCAGAAGGGCGACATCATCGTCGATGGCATCGAGCTGAATTCGGACCTGAAGAACATCGACAAGATCCGGGCCGAGGCCGGGATGGTGTTCCAGCACTTCAACCTGTTCCCGCACCTCACGATCCTCGAGAACTGCACACTGGCGCCGATCTGGGTCCGCAAGACCCCCAAGAAAGAGGCCGAGAGCGTGGCGATGCAGATGCTGACCCGGGTCAAGATCCCGGAACAGGCGCACAAGTATCCCGGCCAGCTCTC
Source organism: Limibaculum sp. (assembly GCA_039805905.1). Classification (GTDB taxonomy): domain Bacteria; phylum Pseudomonadota; class Alphaproteobacteria; order Rhodobacterales; family Rhodobacteraceae; genus Thermohalobaculum. The sequence continues at coordinate 64,233 of JBDIVM010000008.1, forward strand.
GGGCGGCCAGCAGCAGCGCGTCGCGATCGCGCGGGCGCTGTGCATGAAGCCGCGGATCATGCTTTTCGACGAGCCGACCTCGGCGCTGGACCCGGAGATGATCAAGGAGGTGCTCGACACCATGATCGGCCTGGCCGAGGAGGGCATGACCATGCTGGTGGTGACGCACGAGATGGGTTTTGCCCAGGCAGTGGCGAACCGGGTGATCTTCATGGACCAGGGCCAGATCGTGGAGCAGAACGAGCCCAAGGAGTTCTTCACCAACCCGAAGAGCGACCGCACGAAGCTGTTCCTGAGCCAGATTCTGGGTCACTGACCTGCCCAAAGCCGCGCGATGGACGATCCGTTCCCCGACAGGGGGCAGATTTTCATGAGATTGTCCACGATCACCGGATCGTGATTTTCGTCACAGCCCCGGTCGCCGAATCAACGTAGGCAGGCGACAACGCCGCATTGCTTCGCGAGAGGCCGGCGCTGCCGGCAAAGGGGCATGTGCCAGCCGCCGGACGGAATTGACGGAGGCACCGATGAATTACCTGCTGTACCCCTTCCTGCTCGCGATCGGAATGTTCTTGGCGATCCTGTCGGCGACCTCGGCGACACTCTGATCGTCGCCCTCGACCGGGAGGGCCGCGCCGCCCGATGAAGCCGTGGTCATGATCCCGCGTGATCGGAGTGCCCCATCAGATCCCGCGGCCGCATCATCTCCCTGAGCCTGGCCCTGAGCCAGGGCGCCTCTCCCCACGCTCCGATATCGAGATCCAGCACGGCGATTGCCGCGGTCGGAAACGGCCCGTGCTCGCACCCGGTGAGGCGCGCGAGCATCTCGCTTATGCCGGGTTCGTGAGCGACGATCATCGCCGAGACACAGGAGGACGGCAGGAGCGCGAGGCAGGCCCGCATGACGTCGGGGCCGGAGTCGTAGAGTCTTGGCTCGATCACCGGTTCGGGCAGTTCCGGCACTGCCTTGCGCATGCGCCGCACGGTCTGCCGGGTGCGCTTCGCCGACGAGCAGAGGATAGCCTCCGGTATCAGCCCGCGCCCCGCCAGCCAGCGTGCCATCACCGGGGCTGCGCGCCTGCCACGGTCGTTCAGCGGCCGGTCGTGGTCAGACATACCGGGTGTGGCCCAACTCGACTTGGCGTGGCGCATCAGAATCAGCATCTTCATCGCGGTCCTCAGAGTGGGCGTGCAGCCGGCCGGTCAACCGGCGCTACCCGTGGCCTCCAGGCGCCGGGCTCGGATGAAGGCCTCCATGTGGAAGGCGCATTGCGCTGCCGGGGGCGCCGTGCCGTGGCCCGCCGGGCAAGCGTGACGGACCAGACATCCGGTGCTGCGGCAGGCGGCTCCCGCCGCGGAGGTGACGTGCGCAACGCATTTTGCGACGTCGTAGCGGCCGGCTGCGAACGCATCGACCGGGCAGGCTGTCCGGCAGGGTTCGGCGCAGCCGGTGCAGGGATTGCCGCGTTCGGATTCCGCGATCGAGATACGCGCGGGAAAGCCGAGCGCTCCGCGATAGGAGACCCACAAGCCCCGCGCGGCGGAAACCTGCATGCCGACCGGCGAGGAGAATGCGCCCTCGCCCCGCTCCGCCCAACGCTGGAACGGCATCCAGGGCGGGCCGCCGAACGGGTAGAAGGCGCGGGCGCCCAGGTGTGCCGCGACCGCGTCCAGCACCCGGCGCGACCAGCGGTCCATCGGATGGGGCTGGGCGTCGCCGAATTCCGGGCTGGTGCGGAAGTGCTCCCACATCGTCCGGCCCCTGGCGCCGACCAGAACCAGCGTCCCGATGCCCGGCGGCAGACGGTCGCCCGCGGCAGGGTGGAAGCTTCCCACGGCCGCCAGGCCGTGACGCTGCAGCGCCCGGCTGAGCGCGCCGGTCATAGCCGGAGGAAGGGCAGGGCCAGGGACCAGCCGAGCCGGGTCGGCCGGTCGTCCTGGTAGGGTACGAGCCCGATGGCCATGCCCCGGTGGCCGCGCGCGGGCTGGGGCACATAGGTACGGAACACTCGGTCCCAGACCGAGAGGTTGAAGCCGTAGTTTGCATCGTGCTCGAACCGGTCGACTGAATGGTGCACTCGGTGCATGTCGGGCGTCACCACGAGCCAGCGCAGCAGCCGCTCGGCCGCGGGAGGCAACCTGACATTGGCGTGATTGAACATCGCCATGCCGTTCAGCAGCACCTCGAAGGCAACCACCGCACCGACCGGTGCCCCGATCGCGTAGACCAGTCCGATTTTCAGGGCCATCGACAGCGCGATCTCGACCGGATGGAAGCGGATTGCCGTCGTCACGTCCACGTCGCGGTCGGCGTGGTGGACACGGTGCAGCCGCCACAGCACCGGAACCTTGTGGGTGAGGAGATGCTGAAGCCAGATCGCAAAGTCGAGCATCAGCAGGGTGGTCGCGAACTCCAGCCAGCCGGGGAGCGCGATCCGGTTGAACAGGCCCCATCCACCGGCCGCGGCATCGATCGCCGCCCCGGCGGCTGCGGCGCCGAAGACGAGCCGGACCAGCGCGGCGTCCATCACCGAGATCGCCCAGTTGGTCGCCCAGCGGCGCGGGCGCGATGCTGCCAGTACGCGCACGGGTGTCCCGCGCTCCCAGAGTGCCATCGCGAGGAAGATCCCGAAGAACGCGCCGAGGCGCAGAGCTGTTTCCGCCGTCATGCCGATCCCGCCGGTGGTTCAGTGTGGCATGATGGCAGCGGACCAGGCTGCGTCAAGCTCAGGCGCTGATGAGTGTTCCGGCGCCGTGCTCGGTGAAGAGCTCCAGCAGCACGCTGTGCGGCACGCGCCCGTCCAGGATGACGGCCGCCTCGACGCCCTTCTCGATGCCGTAGAGCGCGGTCTCGACCTTGGGGATCATGCCGCCCGAGATGGTTCCGTCGGCGATCAGCCGGCGCACGTCGGCCCGGGTCAGCCGGGTCAGCACCTCGCCCTGCCTGTCCTTCACCCCCTGCACGTCGGTCAGGAGCATCAGGCGCGTGGCCTTCATCGCGCCGGCCACCGCTCCGGCAGCGGTGTCGCCGTTGATGTTGTAGGTCTCGTCCGACTTGCGCCCGGCACCGACCGGGGCGACGACCGGGATGAAGTCCGACTTCAGGAACACGTCGAGCACGCGGGGATTGACCTCGACCGGCTCGCCGACCCAGCCGAGGTCGAGCACCTTCTCGATGTTGCTGTCCGGGTCCTTTTTCGTCTTCAGCGCCTTCTCGCAGACGATCAGGTTGGCATCCTTGCCGCTGAGACCGACCGCCCGGCCGCCCTGGCTGTTGATTGCCGCAACGATGCGCTTGTTGATCGAGCCGGCAAGCACCATCTCGACCACCTCGACGGTCTCCGGCGTGGTCACGCGCAGCCCGTCCGTGAACTCGGACTTGATCTGCAGCCGGTCAAGCATCTCGTTGATCTGCGGTCCGCCGCCATGCACCACCACCGGGTTCACGCCACACTGCTTCATCAGCACGATGTCGCGGGCGAAATGCTCCATCGCGGCCATGTCGCCCATGGCGTGACCGCCGAACTTCACCACGATGGTCTTGCCATCGTAGCGCTGCAGATAGGGCAGCGCCTCGCTCAGCGTGCGTGCCGTTGCCAGCCAGTCCCGCTTCATCGCCCTCTGGATCTCCATCTCGGGGTCTCCCGTTTTCGCGGCTTCATAGCGCCTCGCCGCGGGCAGTTCCAGCGTCAGCCCGGCTGCGTCACATCAATGCAGCGATTGCGGCGCGCAGCAGGTCGATCCCCTCTCCCGTCTCGGACGAGGTGATGGCAATCTCGGGGAATGCCGCGGGATGCCGGGCGAGGTTCGCCTTTACCGCATCGACGATGGCGGCGAGCGCAACCGACTTCGGCTTGTCGGCCTTCGTCAGCACCGCCTGGAAAGAGACCGCCGACCGGTCGAGCAGCGCCATGATCTCGTGGTCGATCGCCTTCACGCCGTGGCGCGCGTCGATCAGCACATAGGCCCGCGCCAGCGTGACCCTGCCGGCGAGATACCGGCGCAACAAGTCCTGCCAGGCGGCGACCTTGGCCAGCGGCGCCTCCGCATAGCCATAGCCGGGAAGGTCGACCAGATAGCCCGCGTCGCCCAGCGCGAAGTAGTTGATCTCCTGCGTCCGGCCCGGTGTGTTCGAGGCACGCGCGAGCGCCTTGCGGCCTGTCAGCGCGTTGATCAGCGAGGATTTGCCGACATTCGAACGCCCGGCGAAGCAGACCTCCGGCCGGTCGGGTGCGGGCAGCCCGTCGATTGCCACCACGCCTTTCACGAAGTTGCAGGGGCCGGCGAACAGCTTGCGCCCGCGCTCCAGCGCCTCCCAGCCGGTTTCGGCCAGAACGGTGAAGGGAACCTGCGCGGGCTTCATGCGAGGACCTCGACCGGATCGCCCTCGGCCACCGGCCCGCCGGCGACGGTCTCGCAATAGATTCCGAAGTCCTTGTGGCCGTAATGGGACTCGAGCGCGCCAAGCGTTTCGGCGTCGCGGACTCCGGTCAGGGGGTTGTTCTTGGTCGCGTTGCAGCGGACCACCCGCTCGATCACGCGGAGCCGCGCACCGCCGACTGCGATGTCGCGGCCGATCCAGCCGAACTCCTCCCAGGGTGCAAGCCCGTCGAGCCAGACGTTGCCGCGGAACCGGCGCGGGTCGAGGGCAACACCCATGCGCTCGCCGAGGGCCCGAAGCGATGCAAGCGACTTGACCGAGACCGAGGGATAGTCGGTATCGGTCATGCCGCGCCCCGGCGCTCGGACCAGCGCCAGCGGGCCCGGGACGCCTTCGGGGCAGATCGGGCGAACCCAGTCGAGGAAGCGCCCCCGGTCCGCCGGATCCTCCGGGTTGATGGCCAGCGGTGCAAGCCGCGGATGGGTGAACGCGATCCGGCCCGTCGCTTCATCGACCTGCGCGCTCACGGCCGCAAAGAACGGTGCGATCGAGCCGCGCAGGAAGGACTGCCATGAGGCCCAGGCGGGCGTCGCGAAGTCGAACCGGCTCTTCTCATGCGCCAGCGCCCAGGTGCGGTCGTGGGGCAGGGTGCAGCCTGCCGCAAGCTCGGTGCGCTCGATCCGCTCGGCACCAAGGCTCTTCACCGGGTGGCGCCAGATCTGGGCGACATGAGCGTGCATCGGTCCTCCGGCGGACTCAGGCGCCGGGCTTGCGACGCGGCTTGCTGACCCCGGCATTTCCCTTGGCGTCTTCCGCACCGTCCTGCTTCGGATGGGCCTTCCCATCGTGTGTGGCGGCCCGTGCCTCGGTTTTCGCGCCCCGTTTGCGCTGGAACCCGGATCTGATGTTGCCGAACAGGTCGACGTCGATCCCCTGGCTGCGCATGATGATGTATTGCTGGCTGAACGAGAGGATATTGTTGGCGCACCAGTAGATCACCAGCCCGCTGGCGAAGCTGCCGAGCATGAACATGAACACCCATGGCATCCATGCGAAGATCATCTGCTGCGTCGGGTCGGTGGGCGCCGGGTTCAGCTTCTGCATCAGCCACATGGTGACGCCCATGACGATCGGGTAGACGCCGATCGAAAACACGGCAAGGAAGGCCGGGATCTCGTAGGGCAGCAGGCCGAAGAGGTTCATCCACGAGGTCGGGTCCGGCGCTGAAAGGTCGCGGATCCAGCCGATGAAGGGTGCATGCCGCATCTCGATGGTGACGAACAGAACCTTGTAGAGCGAGAAGAAGATCGGGATCTGGATCAGGATCGGCAGACAACCGGCAGCAGGGTTCACCTTCTCCTTCTTGTACAGGGCCATCATCTCCTGCTGCATCTTCTGCCGGTCCTCGCCGACACGCTCCTTGATCTTCTCCATCTCCGGCTGGAGCTTCTTCATCTTCGACATCGCGACGTAGGACTTGTAGGCGAGCGGGAAGAGCGCCGCCTTAACGAGGAAGGTGAGCACGATGATGGAGAAGCCCATATTGCCCAGAAGGCCATGGATGAACGCCAGCAGGTGGAAGATCGGCTTGGTCAGGAAGTAGAACCAGCCCCAGTCGATTGCATCCTCGAAGCGGTCGATGTTCCGCTCCTCCTGATAGCGGCGGATCGTCGCCACCTCCTTCGCGCCTGCAAAGAGGTTGGTCACGTTCTCGGCGCGACCACCCGGAGCGATGGTTGTCACCGGCAGCCTCGCCTCGGTCCGGAACTCCTCGATCCCGCCAAGCTGCAGCACACGGTAGACGGCTTCGAATGCCTGACCCGGTTGCGGCGCCAGGATCGTCATCCAGAACTTGTCGGTGAAGCCCAGCCAGCCGTTCTCGGTGACGTTGTGGGTCTCCGCGGGCCCGCGCTCATCCGCAACCACGGCCATGTCGCGCATGGTCTTGTACTTCACCTCCGAAAGCTCGCCATCGAACATGCCGATGGCGCCTTCGTGCAGGATGTAGAAGCCTGCGCCCTGTGGCTCGCCCTGCCGGGCGATCGCGCCGTAGGGGGCCAGGGTGATGGGCACGCCGGTCGTGTTCTCGACCGACTGCGTGACCGTATACATGTAGCGGTCGTCGACCTCGATCTTGCGGCGGAACACAAGACCCTGGCCGTTGTCCCAGCGAAGGACAACCGGCGTCGTCTGGGTCAGCCTGTCGCCGGTCTCCACGGTCCAAGCCGTGCCGGGGCCGGGCAGGGGGCCCGGATCGCTGTCGACCGTGCGTCGCCAGCCGAAATCGATGAAGTAAGGTGTCGGGCCGCCGGCAGGATTCAGCAGGATCACCGTGTCGGAATCGGGCTCGATCGTCTCCCTGTAGAGCGAAAGATGCAGGTCGTCGAACCGGCCGCCGGTCAACGCGATCGTGCCCTCGAGCGCGTGCGTGGAGATCGGCAGACGCACCGAGGCGGCCAGGGCATCGTTCCGTGTTTCCGCGACCGGCACTGCGGCGCCCGGCGCCGGTGCAGCGGCAGTCCCGGTCGCCACCGGCGGCGCCGCGTGCTCCTTGGCTGCGGGAACCTCTGCGGGCGGCGGCGGTGGCGGGACCACAAACACCTGCCAGGCGAAAACCACGGCCATGGACAGCACCGCTGCCAGGATCAGGTTCCTGTTGTCGCTTTCACCGCCCATCAGCCGCTCCGAGGATTGCCGCGCCCGCCTTGAAGCGCCGGACAGGGGCAAGGTCAAGGGTTTTTCCGCAGCGTGTTCCAAACGTTCCCGCCGGCTCTCCCGGGCGGGACGTGCGCTGCAGGTCCGGTCGCTCGCGACCGGACGCCCGACGGGCTCAGTCGAGGTCGACCTTGTAGACGGTGCCCTGATACGGTGGTCCGGCCAGATTGTCGACCGCCATCACATAGATGGACTTTCCGTCTGGCGCGAACGCGAGATTGGGCGCCGCAGGCGAGGGCACCTCGATCACGCGCACGAGCTCCGCCGCCGGTGTCACCACGACGATTCGACCACTGGAGTACTGGCCGATCCAGAGATCGCCGTCCGGCCCGAGCTTGATGCCGTCCGGATAGGCTCCTGCGCCCGAGCCGGCATCGACCGTTCCGACGCGCACGAACAGCCGGCGGTCCGAGAGCGTCCCGTCCGGCGCCGAAGCGAAGGAAATGACCCGTCCGGCTTCAGACTCGTTGACATAGAGCCTGGAACCGTCCGCCGACATGGCGAGGCCATTGGCATAGTGCAGGTCGTCGGCGACCACGCGCACCTTCCCCGCCGGGTCGATATGGTAGATCTTGCCGACGATCGGCCCGGACTCCCACGGGCCCGAGGCCGACATGTAGGCGCCGCCGCGCCCGTCAGGTGCGAAGTCGTTCGGGCCCGTGAAGCCGCCGCCGTCACTGTCGGCGCCGATCAGGGTCACAGTTTCGCCCGAGAGGCTGATCCGCGCGATCTGGTTCGAGTCGTAGCAGGTGACCAGCAGGTCGCCCTGCAAAGGGATGACCGCCGAAGGACCACAGCCATCCAGTTTCCAGACCGTGCCGGAGCTCTGGCCGTCCCAGCGGGTCACGACGTTGCCCCCGTATTCCGCATAGTAGAGCGCGCCGTCGATGACGGCCGGTCCCTCGGGAAACGAGGCATCGGTGCGAAGTGCCGTGATGTCCGCGAGGGCCTGGGCAGGGAGGGCAAGGGTTACGGCGAGGGCAACGGGCAGGGAGCGCATGGGAACCTCCGGGATCCGTCCGCAGGGCGCGGCAGGGCCTTCCCGCCGTGCGGACCGGCGTGGAGGCTAGCACCGCGGCCGGGCAGGATTCCAGAGGGATCAGTCGCGCGCCGAACCCTGCGCCAGCCCCGCGAAGTTGAACAGTGCGGGGTCGGCGAGGTGCCCGGGGCGCACGTTCATCAACGCGCGGAACATGATGCTGCGCCGGTCGGGCACGCGGCGCTCCCATTCGTCGATCATCGCCTTGATCTGCTGGCGCTGCAGTCCCTCCTGACTGCCGCAGAGGTCGCAGGGGATGATCGGGAACCGCATCGCCCGGGCGAAGCGCTCGCAATCGGCTTCGGCGACGAAGGCGAGGGGCCGCAGCACGATCAGGTCGCCGTCCTCGTTCACGAGTTTCGGCGGCATCGCGGCAAGGCGCCCGCCGTGGAAGAGGTTGAGGAAGAAGGTCTCCAGGATGTCGTCGCGGTGGTGGCCCAGCACCACCGCAGCGCATCCCTCCTCGCGGGCGATGCGGTAGAGATGGCCGCGCCTGAGCCGCGAGCACAGCGCGCAGTAGGTTTTCGTGGACGGGATCTTCGCGGTCACGATCGAATAGGTATCCTGATACTCGATCCGGTGCGGCACGCCGACCCGGGCGAGGAATTCCGGCAGCACTGTTGCCGGGAATCCGGGTTGGCCCTGATCGAGGTTGCAGGCGAGCAGGTCGACCGGCAGAAGCCCGCGCCACTTCAGCTCGACCAGCGCCGCCAGCAGGGTGTAGCTGTCCTTCCCGCCCGAGAGGCAGACGAGCCACCGGTCGCCGGGTCGCACCATGCCGTAGGTCTCCATCGCCGCCCGGGTCTCGCGGATGATGCGCTTGCGGAGCTTGCGGAACTCGAGGCCCCGCGGCGCATCGGCGAGAAGCGGGGGAACTTCGCCCGGCTCATCGTCGGCCGGCGGCCCGGCCCAATCCATGTCCACGGTGCGATCCTCCCGGTTCACCACTCCCTGAACACGAAGAAGGCACCGGCGGCGATCAGGGCGAATCCAACAGCGTAATTCCAGCGGAACGGCTCTCCCAGATAGAGAACCGAGAAGCCGGCGAACACGGTCAGCGTGACGACCTCCTGGATGGTCTTGAGCTGGGCGGCCGTGAAGACCGCGTGGCCCCAGCGGTTCGCCGGCACCTGCAGGCAGTACTCGAAGAAGGCGATGCCCCAGCTTGCGAGGATCACCACCGCGAGCGGTGCCGCCTTGTACTTGAGATGGCCGTACCACGCGAAGGTCATGAACAGATTCGACAGCAGCAGGAGGCCGATGGTGGTCGCGGCGACTGGCATGGCGGGGACCCGACAGGTTGGCGTGGCTCACCGTTTATCGCGTTCGGGCACAGGATCATAGCCCGAGCCGCCGCCCGGATGGCACCGCAGGATGCGGCGCAGCGCCAGCCAGGCGCCACGAAAGGCACCGTGCTTCTCCAGCGCTTCGATCGCATAGGCCGAGCAGGTCGGCTGGAACCGGCAGTGCATCCCGACCCATGGGCTGAGCAGCAGCCGGTAGGCACGCACGGGCAGGGCCGCGATGCGGGCAAGGGGGCTCACCGGCCGCCCCGATGGATCATCGCGACAGCGGTCTCGAGGTCGCGCAGGAGATCGGCGAAGGGCCGTGCGACCGTCGCCTCGGGTCGGCCGATCAGCACATAGTCCCAACCTTCGTGGCCGACCCCTGGCAGAACGGCGCGGGCCGCCTCGCGCAGCCGCCGGCGGGCGCGGTTGCGCACCACGGCCTTGCCGACCTTGCGCGAGCAGGTGAAGCCGACTCGCACCCCCTCGGCCTCGCCCGGGCGGCGCTGCCGTCCCTGCAGCAGGAGACCGGGCGTGCCGGCCCGCCGAGCGCGAGCGCAGGCGAGGAAATCGGCGCGCTTGCGCAAGATCCGGAGCGCGGGTGTGCGCGGGCGATCAGTGTCGGAGGAATCAGAAGGAAGGATGCCGTCCCCGCGGGACTCAGGGAGCGAAGGACGATCCGGTCCCGGCATGGGAATTTGCGGGGTGCACGCACGCGCCCCGCCGGGTCATGCCGACAGGCGCTTGCGGCCGCGAATCCGGCGCCGGCTCAGGACCTTGCGGCCGTTCTTGGTCGCCATGCGGGCGCGGAAGCCGTGGCGGCGCTTGCGGATCAGCCGGCTCGGCTGGTAGGTGCGCTTCATCTGATCCTCCTGTTCCGGGGAACCTCGGGCCTGGCGCCGGGGCCCCGGCAGCCTGCGCCGCGGCCGGTTCGCGCGCGGACGATAATTCAGAGAGGCGGCGTATAGCCCGCCGGCACCGGCAAGTCAACGCGTGCGGAAGTCTGGCGGCGCGCTGTCATTTGCCCGGTTCACCCCCCCGTGATTGGGGCTGGTCAGCGTGGCACGCTGCCTACAATATCAGGCGAGCCGTCGCCCCGACGGCACGGCAGGGAAGCGGCCGGTATGTCGCTCGGCGAGGATATCGAAGACATGACCCGGCCCGGTTCGCGATGGGCGCGTTACGCACCGATCGGCATACTCGCCGCGGGCGCAACTTTGGCCTTCGTGTTCGCCCGCGACTACCTGAGCCTTGACACCATCGCCGCGCACCGCGAAGCCCTGATCACATGGCGCGACGCAAATCTCGTGGCCGCGGCATTGGCCTATTGCGCCACATACATCGTGGCGGTTTCCTTCTCGGTCCCCGGAGCGATCTGGCTGACCACCACCGGAGGCTTCCTCTTCGGCACCGCGCTCGGCGCCGCGCTCACCATCGTGTCGGCGACGATCGGCGCGACGCTGATCTTCCTCGCTGCGCGGTCGGCCTTCGGCGCTGCGCTTCATGCCCGGGCCGGTCCGTGGATGCGGCGGGTGGAGCACGAGGTTGCGGCCGGCGAGATCAGCTTCCTGCTCGTCATGCGGCTGGTGCCGGCCATCCCCTTCTTCGTTGCGAACATCGTACCCGCCCTCGTCAATGTCCGTCTCGGCAATTACGTCTGGACAACGCTGGTCGGAATTGCTCCGGCCGCAGTCGTGATCAGCTCGGTCGGAGCCGGCCTCGGCCAGATCCTCGATGCCGGAGGCGAGCCCGATCTCGGCGTGATCTTCGAGCCGCATGTGCTGCTGCCGCTCCTCGGGCTCGCCGCGCTCGCGGCAATGCCTGTCGTGCTGCGCAAGCTGCGCGGACGGTGAGCCGGGACATGCCGGTTCGCCTCCATGCCGACCTTTGCATCATCGGCGCCGGGCCGGGCGGACTCTCGCTTGCCGCCGGCGCGGCCCAGATCGGCGCCAGCGTCGTTCTGGTCGAGGAGGGGCAGATGGGCGGCGACTGCCTCCACTATGGCTGCGTGCCGTCGAAGGCGCTGATTGCCGCCGCCAGGGCCGCCCAGGCGCATCGCGACTCCAGCCGTTTCGGCGTTGCGGCGCACGAGCCCGAGATCGACTACGCCGCGGTCATGGACCGCGTCGAGGCCGCAATCGCCACCATCGCACCGCACGATTCGGTCGAGCGCTTCGAAGGTCTCGGTGTGCGCGTCCTGCGTGCCCGCGGCAGGTTTACGGGTCCCCGCGAGGTTGCGGCAGGGGATCACCGTATCGTCGCGCGCCGTTTCGTGATCGCCACCGGCTCGTCGCCAGCGGTGCCGCCGATCCCCGGGCTCGATGCGGTTCCCTACCTCACCAACGAAACCCTGTGGCAGAACCGCGTCCGGCCGGAGCACCTGATCGTGATCGGCGGCGGCCCTATCGGCATCGAGCTCGCCCAGGCGCATCGCCGCCTCGGCTGCCGCGTGACGGTGGTCGAGGCTGCCCGCGCACTCGGCCGCGAGGACCCGGAGATCGCCGAGGTGGCCCTCGACCGCCTGCGCGCCGAAGGTGTGAGCATCCGCGAGGAGGCAAAGGTGGTTTCGGTCGACCGGGGACCGGCCGGTGTCTCGCTGGCGCTCGCGGGCGGCGAAAAGATCACCGGCAGCCATGTTCTCGTCGCGGTCGGGCGGCGCCCGAATGTCGAGGATCTGGGCCTCGACGCCGCCGGTGTGGCCTTCGACCGCGTGGGCGTCCGGGTCGACCGCGGACTCCGGTCACTGTCGAACCGGCACGTCTATGCGATCGGCGATGCCGCCGGCGGCCTGCAGTTCACGCATGTCGCGAGCTACCATGCGGGCCTGGTGCTCCGGAGCGCGCTCTTCCGCCTGCCCGTCTCGGTGCGGACCGATCACATTCCACGTGTCACCTTCACCGATCCGGAACTCGCCCATGTCGGGCTGACCGAGGCGGAGGCGCGCAATCGTTACGGCAGTGCCGTCGAGATCCATCGATTTCCGTTTGCGGGATGCGACCGCGCCGTCGCCGAGGGCCATGAGGCCGGTCTGGTCAAGGTGATCACAGGGCGGCGCGGCAGGATCCTCGGATGTTCTATCGCAGGCGCTTCCGCGGGCGAGCTGATCCATCCCTGGGCGCTGGCTCTGGCTTCCGGACTCGGCGTCAAGGCCATGGCGGGCTATGTCGCGCCCTATCCGACCCTCGGGGAGGCCGGGAAGCGCGCGGCCGGTGGCTATTTTGCGCCACGGCTCTTCGGGCGCCCCTGGATCAGGCGGATTGTCGGCCTGCTTGCCCGGCTCGGGTGAACTTCGTAAGTATTGCGCCCAATGCCGTATGATGCATGATGATTGTCGGAAACCGATGCGATTGTTCCGCAGCCTCTCAGGGCGACTGCTGGGTCTGACCGTCCTCGTCGTGATGCTCGTCGAGGTGGCGATCTTCGTGCCGTCCCTGGCGCGGTTCCGGCTCGACTACCTGTCGGAGCGGGTCGTCCGCGCCCGGATTGCGTCGCTGAGTGTCCTGGCGGCGCCCGATGCCATGGTAACGCCCGAGTTGCAGCAGCAATTGCTGGAGAAGACCGGTGCGCGGAACATCGTGCTCCGCGCCGGAGGAACCCGCATCCTGATTTTGTCGCGCAGTGCCATGGACGAGGTGTCGGCTACTGTAGACCTGCGCGGAACGACCATGGCGGAAGGTATCTGGGACGCGTTCGTCGACCTCGCCGCCCGGCGCGATAATTCGGTGATCCGTGTCATCGGGTCAGGCGCCGGCCCCGAGGACGAGGCGATCGAGATCACGCTCGACAGTCAGCCGCTGCGACAGGCGATGATCGAGTTCGGCGGGCGCATCCTCGGCCTGTCGCTGGCGATCTCTGTGATCACCGCGGCGATCATCTTTCTCGCCATGCGCCGCTTCGTTGTCGCGCCCCTGCTGCGTGTTGCAGCCAATGTCAGGTCGTTCCAGGAGAATCCGGAGGATCCGAACAGGGTCATTCGCCCGTCGAGCCGCATTGGCGAGCTTGCGGCAGCGGAGAACGCGCTCGAGGCGATGCAGAAGGAGGTGCAGGGCGCCCTGCGCCAGCGGGCCCGGCTCGCCTCGCTGGGCGAGGCGCTGGCAAAGATCAGCCACGACCTGCGCAACATGCTCTCAACCGGCCATCTCATGGCGGACCGGCTGGAGATGAGCGAGGATCCGCTGGTCGCGCGCACGCTGCCGAAACTGATCGGCTCGCTGGACCGGGCCATCAGTCTGTGCCAGCGCACGCTCGACTACGGCAAGGCCGAGGAGGTGCCGCCGGTCCTCCGCCAGGTGCGGCTTCGGGCGCTCGTCACCGAGGTGGCGGAAGGGCTCGGCCTCGGTCCTGAAGCCGGCCCGATCGCCTGCCGGATCGACATACCCGAGGACCGGACGGTGATTGCGGACCCGGAGCAGCTCTACCGCGTGTTCGCCAATCTTATGCGGAATGCGGCCGAGGCGATCGGCACGACCGGCCGGCCGGGTGAGATCGGCGTCTCGCTCAGCACGAGTGACGGCGGCGCCGAGATCCGGGTTCGAGATACTGGCCCGGGAATGCCGGCGAAATCGCTCGAGAACCTGTTCCAGCCGTTCCGCGGTGGCGGCCGCCGCAGCGGTGCCGGGCTCGGCCTCGCCATCGCGTACGAGCTGGTGGCCGCCCATGGCGGCCGGCTCGAGCTCGTCTCAAGCACGACCCAGGGGACCGAGTTCTCGATCAGGATTCCAAACGGGAGGCCGGCGGGTTGTTGAGACATGCCGGGCGAGCCAAGTGCGGGAACCACGGAGACCGCACGCTTCTCGCGCCGCGGCGCCGGTCCCGATCGGGGATTTGGCGCTTGCATTGCCGGTTCACCGAAGCTAGATAGCGGGCGCGCCGCACGCCCGACGCAGCCACGCACCGGTAGCTCAGCTGGATAGAGCACCAGACTACGAATCTGGGGGTCAGGGGTTCGAATCCTCTCCGGTGCGCCACACCTTTCCATGCTGCGACAACGACTTACGCCGCGATGTCAAAGCGGCACCGCAGATGGTGGTTTTCTCGTGGGATCCGGATATCGCCACTCGCGCGCAGTTCGCGGGAGTGACGCCGGCCGGTGAGGGTGCGTGTCCCGGATGCGCGACCGGGACCAACCGGCCCTGAGCGCCCAAGGCATCGGTCTGACCTGCGTCAGGTGACGGCTACTGCGCCGTCCGGCGGCTGCTGCCTCAAGCGTCTTCGCGGTGCGAATGAAACCTCTCCCCGCCGTCCCGCCGCAGGGTCGGACCTCCGATAGTTCATATCGCCCAATCGTGCGGCGCGAACGCCACGGCGAGCCTCAGTGCCCGCCGTCCGAGACCTTGGGCTGGTGCCTGCCGGCGGCCTTGGCGCGCGCGTGATAGCAGGTCACGATCGTGCCGTCGCAGACCACGACGCGGCAGCTCCGGAGACGCTCGAGCGCCTGGATCTCATGTTTGCGGCTTGCGATCTCGCGCTCGACATCCGCATCGAGCAGGGCGATCGTATCGCGGCCGACCTCGGTGCCGCACCGAACGACCAGATCGACATCGCGCTCGCGCAGACCGCGCTGACGGATCCGTCGGCCGGCATGCTTCGAGAACGCAAGACCGAGCACGGCCGGCGGGTCCTGGAGCACGGTCGCCATCAGATCCCTGCCTCCCGCACGGGCCGGCCGTCGCGCGGGCCGAGGTGCCGGATATGTGGGGCTGTTGCGAGAGTCGTTTCGGGCCAGCCGCCGGAGCCCCTGGCCGGGTCCGTCTCGCGGACCGACCTGAGCCTGCTGAGCTTCTCGGTGCCCGCGATCGCCCGGGCGTCCGCGTCGTAGTATTCGAACCAGGGCAGGCCCATCGCCGTGTAGGCGGCCGCGGTCGGCGGCTCGGTCGGCGGCCGCTCGCCGGTGATCGCCATCCACTGCGCCGAGTTGGCGATGGTGATGAAGCAGCGGCTAGCGTGCCGCTGGTCCCAGGCATCGAGGCCATGGGGATCGTCATAGATCTCCTGGCGCATCCGGCCGCCGGGGGCGAGGCCCATTTCCCTCCGCGACGCTCGGGGGCGGTAACACGCTATCGCATCCAGATTTCCTTGGATCCGCTCCCTCCGCTTGCGCTCCTCTTCGACCAGCGACTCATACTGGTCCGCCTTCATCGGCCAGACCATCAGCTGCAGCCCGCCATGCTCGGCCAGACCCGTCAGCTGCTCCTCGACGGTGTAGCCCGCGCCGAGCGGCATCGCCACGAACTGCCGGATCATGCCTTTCTCGACGCAGTAGCCGTCGAGCCAGGGCTGGGTCGGGATCACCATGTAGTCCTGCGGGTCGCGGTTGAGGTGGCCGCACCACGCCTCGCCGCTGACCGCGTCGACCTTGCCGGTCGCGACCTTGACTGCAAAGGGGTAGCGGACGCCCAGCTCGCCCCGATGGGCGTCAAAATGCAGCCACAGGGCCTCGGCCTGGTGCATCGGCATGACCACGCCGCCGCGTGCATGCCATCGCTCCGGTATCCGGGAGGCGAAGTCATCCAGATGGCGCAGCGGGAACGAGCCCAGTCCAGGGGGCAGGGGGTAATCCTTGCCGTCATCGGGAATCCTGAGCGTCCGTTGCAGGTCGATCGCACAGATGGCGTGCTCATGCACCTCGGGAAAGCGGAACACCAGGCGGTCGTCTTCGAGCGTGATCATCGGTCTTGGCCCTTCTTACCAGGTGCCGTCGCGCACTTCCCGCACGAGGCGCAGGATCGCGTGGTCCGGCTCGGACTTCAGCTGACGGATCAGGTCGGCGAAGAGCCGCGGGCGCCTGCGGATGATCTCCTGCAGGTCGGAGGAGACCTTGCCCGCCATGGCGAGCATCAGGTCCGGGTCCTCGCCGAGTTCCCTCGCCAGCCGGACCGTGGTCTCCTCCGACGGCGGCGGCATCTCGCCCCGCTCGATCTTGCTCAGATAGGCCGGTTCGACACCGATGCGCCGGGCCACCTGGCGAAGCGAGTACCGCCTGTCCTGCGCGCGAAGCTCCTCGCGGCGCCTGCGGACATGATCGCCGAATGCCGTCATGTGTTCTGTGTAGTATACACTACATGATAAGTCAAGACCAATGACGCCAACCGCTCCAGCGGGATCGTTCGCCGGAGCCCGTCAGGGCAGGGGAGGGGTAGAGATCGCGCCGCTGATGGCTCTGGAACGCCCCCAAGATGCGACCGGCACGCATGCGGCCGCCCGGCGCATCATGCGGCCTCTTCGGGCAAGGCGCCGCGAACGAAGCCGAGAGCCGTTCCCCCAAGCGCCCTGAACGCGCGCTGACGGCAAGAGAGAACCAGGATCTGCATATCGTCGGCCTGACGGTGGAGCGCATCGAACATCCGCTCGATCCGGTCGTCATCGGTGAAGACTAGGGCATCGTCGAGAATGATGGGCGCGGGCCGGCCGCCGCGGGCGAGAAGGCGGGCGAAGGCGAGCCGAACGAGGAGCGCAATCTGCTCGCGTGTACCGCCGGAGAGCACGTCGATCGGCTCCTCCTGCCCGTTCCGGACGAGCACGCTCGGTAACACCGTCTCGTCGTCGAAGGAGAGGACCGCGTCGGGCCAGAGGATGTTCAGAAGCGGCTGCAGCTCGCGGGTGACGGGCTTGAAGTAATGCTCGCGGGCGGCGGTGCGCGCAGTGTCGAGCTCGGCTCGGAGCAGGCTCAGCATGTCCCTCTCGAAGGTCAGCTGATCCAGTCGCTCCCGCGCCCGTGCGAGGCGTTCGGCAGTATCCGCCAGCTCCTCTTCGATTCCCTCGCCTGCGCGCACGTCGATGAGCGTGTCGAGCTCGGCGAGCCGGCGATCGAGCTCCCTTAGGCGTGCTTCATTGGCAGCTACCACCGACTGAGCGCGCCTTACGGCCGCATCGACCACCGCGAGATCGGGAGCTGCTTCAGCCAGACGCTTGGCCTTGGCGGCCGCGTCCGAAAAATGCGCCTCAGCTTCGCGGAGTGCCTCGGCGCGCTGGTTCTCTTCAAGTTCGGCATCGGCGAACTCGGACAAGGCGGCTTTCGCCT
Source organism: Limibaculum sp. (assembly GCA_039805905.1). Classification (GTDB taxonomy): domain Bacteria; phylum Pseudomonadota; class Alphaproteobacteria; order Rhodobacterales; family Rhodobacteraceae; genus Thermohalobaculum. The sequence continues at coordinate 81,674 of JBDIVM010000008.1, forward strand.
CGGCAAGCCGCCGCTCTGCAGCTTCCCGCCCGGCCGTCGCGCGGGCAAGCCCGATGCTGGCCGCCTGCGCGAGGGCAACGGCGCGCTCGGCCGCCCTATCGGCCGCGTCCAGCGTCGATCGGGCCTCGCTCAAGGCAAGCTCGATCGCGTTGCGATCGGGCAGATCCGTGTCAGGCTGCCCAGCAGCATCGTCGGACTCACCGAGCGCTGCGAGTTCGGCCTCGAGGGTGGCGACCCCATCTGGCGCAACCGCGGCAAGCGCCGCCCGGATCTCGCGCAACTTGGTTTCCGCCTGCCGGCGCGCCGCCCCCATGGCACGGGCCTTCTCGGCCGTCGAGGCGCCGATTGCCGCCAATCGCGCTTCCAGGGTCGCCCGCGCGGCGGCAAGTGCATCGTCGGAGTCGGCCCTTGTGCCTGGATTGACCGCCAGCGTGCCGAGGCCCGGAAGCTCGATGTCGGCTCCGCGTGGCAGGGCCACCGCCTTGCCATCTTCCAGTTCTGCGCCGCCCGCGAGGCGTGCGCGCGGTGCCTCTGGTCGGGCATACCGCATCGTGACCCACGGAGCGGACTGCTCCTGCAGTGCCTCCTGAACGCGGAGGTCGTTCACTGCCGCTTCGAGCGCGGCAAGCGCCTTGTCAGTCGGGCCGGCGGAGGCTGTGGATTGCGCCGACCTGAGGTTCTTGTGGAGGGTGCGTGCGTTGTCGATCTGCGCGCTCAGGGCCTTCCGGCGCTTGCGCGCCTCCGCCGCGCGTTCGGCGCTCGCGAGTTGTCGGAGACTCTGCTCGGCCTCTGCAACCACCTTCCGTGCCGCAGTGAGAGCCCTTGAGGCATTCGCGCGCGCCGCCTCGGCGTCCGTTGCCGACTGGCTGGCCTCAGCCTCGGCATTCACGGTATCGTCAACATTTCGGCTGCACTCCGCCAGAGCCGCGCGTCCCTTGCGCAGGGCGGCGAGGCGCTCGGCTGCATGGTCGCGTGCCTTCCGCGCAGTCTCGGTGAGCTCGCCGGCCTGATCGAGTCGCTCGGCGTGACGCTTCGCGCTCTCCAGAGCGCCGCGCACATCCTCGAGTCGTATTCGCGCGGCTTCGGACTGCGCGGGGTCATGTAGCTCGTCTGATTCCCGGCGCAGCCGACGCCGTTCTTCGAGAGCGCCCCGCATCTCCTCGGACAGCCGGCTCAGCTCGGCGTGGCGACCCTCTAGGGTGACCAGCTCATCCTCTGCCGCCTTCAATGGGCCACCCGCCTTGGACTTCCCGCTGTTTGTGACGAGATCGCCAAGCTCGGCCTCGCAACGCCCGCGCGCGCGCTCCATGCGTCGGCCCCCGGTCATGGCGTCGACCTCGCCCGCGACCGAGGACAGGAGATCGCGCCGGACGAGCCGCGCGGGCTTGTCCGACTTCTCGCCGCCATCGAGCGCCGTCAGACCCTGCCGGACCCAGAGCAGCCCAGCTGGTCCCCCGTGTGCGCCGGCACGCACCTGTGCGGCGATCCACTCCTCGGCCACATCGCCCTTGGCGACGAGTCGGCTATCCTGTCGCACCTCGGCGATCGGGCGCGAGAGCCAGCGCTTCGTGATGCGGAACCGACCTTCGCCCGTCTCGATCTCGGCGGACACGACGGGTGCACCGCCCGCATGCGGGCGAAGTGACTTCACCTCGCGCGCCTTGCTGCTATGCGGCTGGAAGAACAGGGCCTGCAGCGCATCGAACAGCGTCGACTTGCCCTGCTCGTTCGGCGCCGTCAGCACACTCACACCAGGCCCAATGCCCTCGATCCTGACCGTATCGGTGAAGCGGCGCACATCGTGGAGCGTGATCGAGCAGAGCCTCATTCCCGTTCCTCCATCAGGTAGCTGTAGAGCCGGTTGAGTGCCGCCTCGGCGAGGCGGCGGCTCTCAGCCGATCCTTCGGCGTCCCGGGCGCTGGCAGCGAGCTTCTCGGCGGCGATGCGCAGCGCGCCGACCCGGTCGATGGCATCGAGGTCGGCCTGCTCGAACTCCGTCGCGAGCGCGTCGGTGACGAACTCGAAGTGACCGAAATCTCCTTCGACCTCGTCGGCCGCGACATGCAGCGCAGCCTGCCCGGCAAGGCTCGCGCGGCCGGTCGCGCGCAGGCGCAGCAAGTGATCGCGTCGGGCGCGGCGATCCGGCGGCAGGGCATCGCGTAGCACAAGGGCGGCATCCTGACCCGGGAGGAGCGCAAGCGCGCTTTCCTGCCAGTGAAACTGCCCGATCTCCACCGGCCTTATCTCGGGCTCGACTGCCGGGCCGTCCAGCGTGACGGCGAGGCAGGCGCCGCGTCCCTCGTGGCGGAAGCCGTCGCGCTCGGGCGTGCCGGAGTACCAGGTGCGGGCATTGATACACATCTGGCCGTGCCAGTCACCCAGGGCGAGATAATCAAGGCCTGCCTGGTCAGCGCGATCAGGCGCTATGATCTCGTCAGCTGCCTGGCCATCCTCGCTGAAATCCAGGATCGGGCCGTGGGCGAGGCCAATCCGCAGGACACCGTCGGGCGTCGGCGTCTCGCCGATGACCGCGGTCAGATCGCGCCCCGGCCTGCGGCGCGGCAGCGGCGCGGGCAGAAGCATGGCACCCGGAGCGAGTTCGACCGCTTCCGAAGTGGTCAGGAGGTGGACGTTCGCCGGCGCCTGTGCGGCGATCGAATCCCAGAGAGCCTCGGCCGCCAGGCTGTCGTGATTGCCGGGCAGCAGCCACCAGTGCACTTCTGCATCCGCCGCCATCGCCGCGATCGCCTGCTGCCAGATCCGGCGCGAAGGGGTCTCGGTGTCGAAGATGTCGCCGGCGAGCAGCACGTGCGCGGCTCCGGCTTCGCGCGCCGCCCGGGCGAGCCTGCCAAGGATGTTGTGTCTTGCCTCGATCAGACGGCCGCGGATCTCCTCGGGGTAGCGCGCAAACCGCTTGCCCAGGTGCAGGTCGGCGGAATGGATGAAGCGAACCGGGTCCAATCATTTCTCCTTCGCGGCGGGCGGCCGGTCGTCGTGCCCTGCATGTTTATGCGATGGGCATGTCAAAAGCTGTCACCTTTCCCGATCGGCGACATGGGGCGCGCATCGCGCGCTGGAACGGAATGTGAACTCATGGCAGACCGGTGAAATCATTTCTGCGGTGAGGATGGACCATCTCCCTGAGCTCCGCCGGCTCCAGCACCTCGACGGTGTCGCCCCACTGGTAGAGATGCCACGCCATCTCGAGCCAGCCCGAAGCATGGAAGCGGACGATGAGCGAGCCGTCGGGCTGGTCCTCCGTCGCCTGGCCCGGATGGAACTGGAAGCCGCGCGCATGGTCGGCAGCGCGCGGGTCGAAGCGCCAGACCACGGGGCCGTACTGCTCTTCGTTCTGGAACGTCCCGAAGGCGCGTCGAGTATGGGCCTGGATGTCGAAGCCGGGGTCGCGGACGAAGCTGTCGGGCAGGCATCCCGCCGATTGGATGCGGTCCATCCGGAAATGGCGGAGCGGCCCATCCATCTCCTCCGCGGCCCTGGCGACGAGATAGCGCCGTGGCCCGAGGATCATCCCGTAGGGAGCGACGACGCGGTCGCGTGGCTCTGAGTCCTGTCCGCCCTGGTATCGCATCGCCAGCAGGAAGGGTCCGGTCAGCGCCTCGCGCACCGCCGCGTCGACGCCGGGCTGCGAGGCGTTACGTGGCCCCGGCCGGGCAGCGAAGCCCTGCGCCTCGAGGAGCGCGTCGGCATCGACCTCCGCCCGGCGGGCCGCCAGGGTCGGGAGCAGGGCGAGGAGCTTGTCGCGCAGGGCCGCGAGGTCGGACGACGTCTCCTGCGCTCCCGCACTTTCCAGCTGGTCGGCGGCGGTCGCGAGCGTGGCCAGGTCCTGCGCGGTGAGGCACAGCAGCGGCCCCAGCCGCTGGTCGCGCAGCCGCCAGCGCCTGCGCCGGTCCTCGCCCGTCAGGATCTCGACACCCGGCCAGATGGTCTCGAGCGCCCGGGTCATGCGCTGGGCGGTGCGGTGATCGCAGCGGAATGCCTCGGCGATCTCGGCGAGTGAGACCCCCATCTGACGCCCCGCCGCCATCATGGCGAGCTGCAGCAGCTGGTCGGCCTTGAGGAAGGACATTGCGGTCTCGTGATTGGCATGACAGGTACTGTCATGTTGATGTGCAAGGAGATGTTTTGTCGAGTCGGGACACGGGGACGCATGCGATTTCAGGACGAGAAGCTCATCCTTTCCGCGTCCGACCTGATGCGGTTCATGGGTTGCGCCCATGCGACGGCGCTCGACCTCGCCCATATCCGGGGCGAGGGACCTGAGCCGGCCACCGACAGCGCGGAGGCCGAGCTCCTGCAGGCGCGTGGCGATGCTCATGAGGCGTCATATCTCGCGCGGCTGCGCGAGGAGGGGCGCGAAGTTGCCGAGATCGCAAAGGACGGTATCGAGTTCGAGGCCGCCGTCGCGCAGACCCGGGAGGCCCTCGCCAAGGGTCCGGAGGTTGTCTTCCAGGCCGCGCTCGCAATCGGCGCCTGGGGCGGTTACACCGATTTCCTGGAGCGGGTAGAGCGGACCTCGTCGCTCGGGCCGTTCTCCTACGAGGTGGTCGACACCAAGCTCAAACGCCGGCCCGACCCGAAACACGTGCTGCAGCTCGTGGTCTACTCCGATCTGCTCGCCGGTGCGCAGGGTGAGATGCCCGAGCACGCGCATCTCGAGCTCGGCTCTGGCGAGCGGGTGACGCTGAGGCTCCAGGATTACGCCGCCTATGCGCGCCACGCGCAGGCGCGCCTCGAGGCGTTCGTATCCGATCCGCCGCCGACCCGGCCCGAGCCCTGCGCCGCCTGCCCGCTCTGCCGCTGGCGCGAGCACTGCCAGGCGGAGTGGGAGCGGACGGACAGCCTGGCGCTGGTTGCCGGCATCACCGCGTCGCAGCGGCACAAGCTGGAAGCCGCCGACGTGACGACAATGGCCGCGCTTGCCGGCCGCGGGGCGCGCGTGCCCCGGCTCGCCGACGAGACGCTCGGCAAGCTCAGGATCCAGGCGCGGCTGCAGATGGCGCGACGCGGGGGCGGTCCGCCGGACTTCGCGCCGAGACCGATCGAGTTGGGGCGCGGCTTCGACCGGCTGCCCGAGCCCGATGCCGGCGACCTCTTCTTCGACATGGAAGGCGATCCCTATCACGAAGGCGGACTCGAGTATCTCTTCGGCCTCTGGCTTGAGGAGGACGGCGTCGATCGCTTCCGCGCCTTCTGGGCGCATGACCGTGAGGAGGAGCGCGCTGCGTTCGAGCAGGTCATCGCCTGCTTCTCGGAGCGGCTGCGCCGGTTCCCGAAGGCCCACATCTACCACTACGCCGCCTACGAGGTGACGGCGCTCAGACGTCTCGCCATGCAGCACGGCGTCGGCGAGGCGGCGCTCGACCAGATGCTGCGCGAGGGCCGCTTCGTCGATCTCTACGCGGTGGTGCGGGGCGCGCTTTTTGCCTCCGAGCCGGGCTACTCGATCAAGGATCTGGAAGCCTTCTACATGCCGCCGCGCGCGGGCGCCGTGAAGACCGCCGGCGGCAGCGTGGTCGCCTACGAGAAATGGCGGGAAAGCCGCGCGCCGGAGATCCTCGAGGAGATCCGCGCCTACAACGAGATCGACTGCATCTCGACGCGGAAGCTACGCGACTGGCTCGTCGCGACCGTCCGGCCCAGGAGCCTCCCCTGGCCGGCGAACCCGGGGGCCGAGAACGCGCCGGAGCGCGAGGGCGACGAACGGGTCGAAGAGGAGGAGAAAGCGGCGCGGGCGCTGCGAACGCGGCTTGAGGCCGTGCGTGAACGGCTTGGCGAGGACCTCGCCCGGCTCCTCTTCGACCTCAGCTGCTACCATGCGCGCGAGAAGCGGCCCGCCTGGTGGAGCATCTTCGACCGGGCCGGCCGCGAGACGGACGAACTCGTCGACGATCTCGACTGCCTTGCCGGACTTCAGGCCACGGATGAACCGCGGCGGGTGGCGAGATCCTGGGAGCGCTCCTATCGCTACCCCGACCAGGAGACGAAGCTGCGCGTTCCGGCCCAGCCGACGGTCATGACCACCGCGGGGCCACGGACGGCAAACCTCGTCGAGCTCGACCCCGGCGCCAGAACGGCGGTCGTGAAGTTCGGCACCAAGCATTTTGGAACCGCGCCCGACCGGGTCAATCTCCTCCCCGCGGCTCCGATCGGGACGGCGGCCATCGAGGATGCCATCGCCCGCGCGGTCAATGACCTGTGCTCTGCCGGCGGGCGGTATGGCGCCGTCGAGGAACTGCTGCTCAAGGCCCCTCCGAGGTTCCGGACGCTCCGACGCGGGCCGATCATTCCCGGCCGCGACGTGATTCCTGAAACCGTTGCCGCCATCGCCGACCTCGATCATGGTGTCCTGCCGATCCAGGGACCGCCGGGCACCGGCAAGACCTTCGTCAGCTCGTGCGCGATCCTGCAGCTGGCTCGGCAGGGCATGCGCGTGGCGGTGGCCTCGAACAGCCACAAGGCGATCGACAACCTTCTCTTCGCGGTTCTCGATCGCGCCATCGAGGCCAACGAGGAGATCGACGTCGTCAAGAAGATCGGGGAGGAGATCGAAGGGCCTTACGGCCACCGGATCGAGCAGGTTACCGACAATGGGCATCCCTCGCTCTCCAGCGCAGCCGTGGTCGGCGGGACGGCGTGGCTGTTCTCCCGGCCCGACTTCGACCAGACCTTCGATTACCTGTTCGTCGACGAGGCGGGGCAGGTCTCTCTTGCCAACATCGTCGCCATGGGCACGGCGGCGCGCAACATCGTGCTCGTCGGCGACCCGATGCAGTTGCCCCAGGTCGTGCAGGGCTCGCACCCGGAGCCGGCAGGGACCTCGGCGCTCGAGTACCTGCTGGCAGGCCACAACACCGTGCCCCCGGAACGCGGCATCTTCCTGCCGCGCTCGCGGCGGATGCACCCGGATGTCTGCCGCTTCATCTCCGAGCAGGTCTACGAGAGCCGGCTCGCTTCGGACGAGGGTGCGGCAAGGCAGGTGCTGATCGGACTCGTGGGGCTGCCCGCGTCGGGCGCCCACCTCGTCGAGGTCGCGCATCAGGGCAACAGCCAGTCCTGTCCGGAAGAGGTCAGCGCAATCAGCACGGCAATCCGCCGCTTGCTTGGCACCATCTTCCGCGATCGCGACGGCCGGGAACGGCCGCTCGGCATTGCCGACATTCTTGTCGTCGCTCCCTACAACGCACAGGTCAACGCGCTCGCCGCCGCCCTGCCACGGGGCGCCCGGGTCGGCACGGTCGACCGCTTCCAGGGCCAGGAGGCCCCGGTCTGCCTCGTCTCGATGACGACCTCGTCGGGTGACGAGCTGCCGCGCGACGTCGACTTCCTGTTCAGCCTGAACCGCGTCAACGTCGCGGTATCGCGCGCACAGGTCCTGAGCCTCGTCTTCGCCAGCCCGCGCCTTCTCGAGGTGCCCTGCCAGACCATCGAGCAGATGCGCCTCGTCAACACGCTCTGCGCCCTCCGGGATTACGGGCGTCGCCTTGAGCGAAAGAGATCCGCATGACCAGCCAGTTCGCCACGCCGCTTCTCCTGCACCCTGACGGCACCGCCGAGGGGCTGCGCCGCATCCCGCTGTCGCCGACAGGCGTGGGCGACGGCTATGACGAGGCCTGGCTCGAGAATCTTCTGTTCCGGCACCCGGAGGTCCTGCCGGTCTCCGAGATCGACGCAACCTATGCCGAGCCCATTCCGGTCTGCACCCAGCTCTCGACCCGCGCCGGGTCGCTCGACGTGCTCTATATCACCCCCGAGGGTCGCCTCGTCATCGTCGAGGCCAAGCTCTGGCGCAATCCGGAGGCGCGCCGCAAGGTGATCGCCCAGATCCTCGACTACGCCGCCGAGCGTGCGCGCTGGACTTATGACGACCTGCAGCGCGAGGTGGCGAGGCGCAGAAGTGGCATCGGGACGCTCTTCGACATTGCCGCAGTTGGCGCCCCCGAGATCGACGAGGCCGACTTCATTGACAACGTGTCGCGCAGCCTGCGCGAGGGGCGGTTCCTGCTGCTCGTCTGCGGCGACGGCATCCGCGAGGACCTTGCCGGCATCGCGGAGTTCCTCGACCGCTACACCACCCTCGATCTGACCTTCGGCCTTGTCGAACTCGCGATCTTCGCCACCCGCGACGGCGCGCGCCTGATCCAGCCGCGGGTGCTGGCGAAGACCGTGACAGTGCGCCGCCAGGTGGTGCGCATCGAGGTCGACGGCGCGCGCCTCGATGACGAGACCGATGACGATGAAGAGGCGCAGCGCGAGCCGAACGAGCGCGAGAAGTGGTACCTTGCATTCTGGAGCGACCTCGCCGCGATGATCCGCTTCGACGATCCATCGCAGCCGCTGCCGAGGCCGAGCAGCCGGGGCAACATTTTCCTGCGCATGCCTTCGCCGCGCTGCTGGATCACGTGCTACTTCATCCAGCGAGACCGGCGGATGGGCGTCTTCCTGACCTTCAGCCGTGGCGAGCCGGGTGACACCTTCTACCGGCGCCTCGAGGAAGAGCGCGACGCCATCGAGGCGGAGATTCCGGGTGGCCTTCGCTGGAACTCGGACGGCTCGAAGCACGACATCGCGATCAGCCGCGACTTCGACTGGACAAGCGGCCCTGTCGAACGCGCCGCAGCGCTGCGCTGGTTCGCCGACACGGCCAACCGGTTCGTCAACGCCTTCCGGCCACGCATCGCGCGTTACCTGGAGGAGCTTTGATCGCAGGCGGGCGTACCATGACCGTTTCCGACACCCACGCCGCGTACCTTGACCATCGGTCAAGGCCGCAAAGTGGGAGGAATGCATGCTCACGCACCATGCCGAGATCCGCTGCCAGCAGCGGGGCATACGGGGAGACGTCGTGGACGCGCTGCTTGCCTATGGCCGGCAGAAGGTCCGGCACGGGGCCGAGATCTACTTCATGGACCGCAAGGCGCGCGAGCGCGCCATGGCCGACATGGGCCGGCAGGCGTTCTGCCGCATTGCGGACAAGCTCGACAGTTATCTGGTGGTTGCCGACGACGGCAGCATCGTCACGGTCGCCAAGCGGCTCCGGCGGCTGAAGTTCTGAGGCTGCGCCAATCAATGATTATGGCTTCCCGGTCTAGATCATTCTGTTGGAGCGAACCGCGAATGGCCTGGGGAAAATGGCGAGACGATAAAACCTTCCATCGGCTCGAGCATCACTGTGCCGATGTTGCGGCATGTCTTGAAGCGCTGCTCGATCAGCCCGTCATTCACCGTCGCCTCGCAAGCTTCGCGGGGTGTGAGGAGTTCGATGCGGCGACGATCGGCCGGCTATGCGCGCTCGGGTTCTTGCATGACTTCGGGAAGCTGAACACCGGTTTTCAGCACAAGGTGCTCAATGACAGCGTCTTCGTCGGTCGAAGGCCACAACCGGCCGGCCACATAGCGGAAGCGATGGCTGTCCTCGTCGAAGATCCAGGCGTCCAGGCCCCGCCCCACTATGCCCATGCAGTCCGTTGCGCCCTTAAGCTCGACGAGCTTGCGGAGTGGGGAGACTCTGTCTCTGCCCTGTTGCTTGCGGCGCTTGCCCATCATGGCCGGCCCGCCGATCCAGGGTATATGATGCACAGGGACGCAGTTCGCCGTTCCTGGATGCCCTATCGAGGCTACAACCCCGCGGTCGCTGCAGCCGAGTTCGGAGCTCGACTCCGGCAATGGTATCCGCAAGCGTTCAAGCAAAGATCGCCGACGCTCCCTTCAACTCCGGCATTCCAGCACGCTTTCGCGGGTCTGGTGGCGCTGGCTGACTGGATCGGGTCAAACGAGACCTGGTTTCGATTTGAGCACAGCAAGCGAGACGATTACGTTGACGCGGCGCGTAGCCATGCGACCCGCGCCGTCTCCGAGATCGGCCTTGCGGTAGAGCGGCGCCGCGCCATGAGCGCGGCGCCGGAGTTCACCCGCCTGTTCCTGCACGTCTCGCCGAATGCAGTCCAACGGGCCGTTGCAGCGGCACCGCTCGATGAGCGGTTGCTGATCCTCGAAAGCGAGACAGGCTCGGGCAAGACCGAGGCGGCATTGCTCCGCTACGCGGCCCTCTTCAAGGCCGGGCTGGTGGATGGGCTCTACTTTGCGGTCCCGACCCGATCGGCCGCCATGCAGCTCCACCGGCGCGTGAATGCTGCTACGCAGCGCCTCTTCCCTTCTGATGATCCCTATGAGGCGGTCCTCGCTGTGCCGGGCTATCTCCGCGCCGGCGACGTCGAAGGACATCCTGGCCCGCGCTGGGAGGCATTTTGGGACGATCGTCCGGACGACCGCGATCTCGCGCGCCGCTGGGCGGCAGAGAGCACCCGGCGCTTCCTCGCGGCGCAGGTGGCTGTCGGCACTGTCGACCAGGCAATGATGGCGGGCCTCATGGTCAAACACGCCCATGCCAGGGCGGCCGCCTTGGCGCGCAGTCTGCTGGTGATCGACGAGGTGCATGCCTCAGACGCCTACATGCGGCGCGTCCTCGGGCGCGTGCTGGAGCACCATTTCTCCGCTGGGGGATACGCACTGCTGATGTCTGCGACGCTTGGCTCAGCCAGCCGGGCGCGCTGGCTTTCAGGGTCGCGCGAGGCTCCGCCGCTCGATGAGGCGGTGACGGTACCCTATCCGGCACTCTGGGGGCGCGGAAACTCTACGCCGGTTCTTCACGCGCTCGCTGGCGGCGGATACGAGAAGTGCGTCGCGATGACATCTGCATCGGACATTGAGATCCCAGAAGCGATCGCCGCGCGGGCACAGGCCGCGGTGCGGTCGGGAGCGCGGGTGCTCGTCATCCGTAACACGGTCGATGCTGCGATCGCGACCGCTCAAGCGCTCGAGGCAATCGGCGGAGAAATGGTCCCGATGCTCCAAGTCGGTGGCGCTGCCACGTTGCATCACGGGCGCTTTGCGGCCGAGGATCGCCGGGCGCTCGACCGGGAGGTTGAACAAGCCATGGGCAGGGAGGCACGTGCTGCGGGTTTGGTGGTGGTCGGAACACAAACGCTTGAACAATCCCTCGACATCGACGCGGATTTCCTGATCACAGATCTTTGCCCGCTAGACGTGCTGCTGCAACGCTTGGGCCGGCTGCACCGGCATCGGCGCGACGACCGCCCAGCGGGGTTTGCGGATCCCCAGTGCGTGGTCTTGACGCCTAGTGAGGGCCTATCGCCAGACCGAAGCCTGCTCCGGTTCGGCCTCGGCCCGGACCGCGACGGTGGCGGCGTTTACCCGGATCTCCGCATTCTCGAGGTTACCCGCCGACTGATTGAGTTGGAGCCACTTTGGCGCATTCCCGCCATGAACCGGGCTCTGGTCGAGCGAGCCACACATCCCGAGGCGCTTGCCGCGCTGGAGGACGAGCTGGGCGAGGCCTGGGCCGGGATCGGTCGGCTCGTCGAGGGCCGCGCGATCGGCGACAGTCAGACGGGGCAAGGTCATTCGCTCGACTGGAGCGTAAACTTCCTAGACCTGCGCTTTCCCGATGCCGAGGAACGGATCCGCACCCGCCTTGGCGGTGATGGGGCAGTCGTCAAGTTCGCAGATGAACCCGTCGGGCCGTTCGGACTGCGGGTGAGCCGCATTGTCCTGCCACCGCACCTTTCGGTAAGCTTGACAGGCGTCGATGTATCGGGAGTCATGGCCGAGCCCTTTGAAGGTGGATTCCGATTCAGTTGTGGGCGGCGTTCGTTTCGTTATGACCGATTTGGATTGACGAAGATCTGAGATGATGAACCTCTTAACCGATACCTTGATCCACGTTCGGCTCGCCGATGGCGAGGCGCGGACTCTCACCCTACCCCAGGTGTTTGCCGAGATGATGCGGGACGGCGTCGCTGCATTTCCGGCACTTCGCCCCCATCAGCGCCATGCCTGGCACGCCTTCCTGGCCCAGCTCGGCGCCATCGCGCTCCACCGTGCCGGCCAGGTCGAGCTGCCGACGGACGCGCCAGCATGGTGCGACCTGATCCGGGCGCTGACGCCAGAGTGGCCGGATGACGAGCCTTGGCGGCTCGTGGTGGAGGACCTCGCCAAGCCGGCTTTCCTGCAACCTCCGGTTCCGGAGGGAGCGCTCGCGGGGTTCCGGAACGAGATCATGGCAGCGGACGAACTCGACCTCCTGGTGACGTCCAAGAACCATGACCTGAAAGGTGCCGTGGCGGCGGAGGCGCTTCCCGATGACTGGCTGTTCGCGCTCGTCGATCTCCAGACCATGGAGGGGTTCATGGGTGCAGGAAAATATGGAATCGCGCGCATGAATGGCGGCTTCAGTTCGCGCCCCTGCGTCGGTTTGACCCCGGAAGGCGGCATCGGTGCGCACTTGCGGCGAGACATCGTGGGCATGCAGTTAGCCCGCGATCGCATTCTGCGGGAGCATAATTACTACGCGCCGACGGGCGGCGTCGCACTCGTCTGGACGATCCCCTGGGATGGGACAAGGGCGCTGCGCCTCGACCAACTCGATCCGTTCTTTGTCGAGATCGGCCGCCGCGTTCGTCTGGTCTCCGAGAATGGGCGCCTGCGGGCCGTCGACACGGCGACCAAGTGCGCGCGCATTGACGCCAAGGCGTTGAACGGCCGCACCGGCGACTTTTGGACGCCGATCAATGTCAAACAGGGCAAGGCTCTCACGCTGGGCGCGGCCGGGTTCGGCTACAGACAGATCACGCGCATCCTCGTCGAGTTTGCGCCGCCTCCGGCGCTCTCGGACTTTCCACACGATTCTTCTTCAATGCAACTCGTCGCCCGTGGCGTCGCCCGTGGTCAAGGCAAGACAGAAGGCTATCACGAGCGCCACATTCCCTTTGCCCGACAGGCAGCGGTCCTGCTCGGGACGCAGAAGGGCCGCGACCGTCTCGCCGCGGCGTCGCAGGCGCAGATTGCCGACATCGGCTTCGTGAACAAGGCCCTGCGTGCCGCCATCGGCATCGTGGCGAGCGGCGGCAAGCCGCTGACGGAAATCTCGGCTGACGATCGGGCGGCGGCGAGCGATTTCACTCGGCGCCTCGATGTCGAGATCGACGCCTTCTTTTTCCAGGCGCTTTGGGAACGCATTGCTGCAATGGAGGCCGGAGCCGACGCCATCGCCGCGGCGCAGCGCGCCTTTCGCGAGCGCAATGTCGGTAGCGCCCGCGCACTCCTTCTGGAGGCGGTGGAGACGGTGCCTTGCCCGGCGATCCGCCGACCGCGCGCCCGCGCCCGGGCGGTTCGGGCCTTCACTGGCCTGATCTACCGCGACTTCCACGATCTTCGCCCAGCATCACCGGAGACCCCTGACCATGAGCACGCCAGAGGTGGCCCCGTCTCTCCGGCCCTCGCCTGAGGACTTCGGCCCGCGGTTCGACTCCGCTGTTGCCGGCCTCGCCTCCGCGATTGCCCGGCTCGATCCGGGACCGGCCGCACAACTGCGCCGCGGCCCCTTCGCAGAAGCGGGCGCCCCCGCCTTTTGGCGCCTGCTCACGCGGTGCGAGCTCGACCGCCTTGCCGCTGACCCCGAGGGCTGGGCCGCGGTCATCCAGGGCATGGCGATCTTGACGCCGAGGGGCGGCGACCGTGCCCGGCCGTCGGCCCATGATCCGGCAACGCCCGCGGGACGCGCCCTGGCCGCCGCGGGGTTCTCCGAGCTCCGTCTCGCGCGCCTCCTCTCGACGCCAGGCGCGACCCGCCGCGATCTCGCGCACCGCGCCTGCCGGATGCTCGCCCGCTATGGCGCTAGGATCGACTGGCGGCAGATGGCGCGGCTGATTCTCTTTGGTGACCAGGGCACCCTCCGCCGCGTCGCCGCCGACTACTACACCGCCCTCGACCGTGCCGCCCGCGACACCGAGAGCACGCCGGATTGATTTACTTTCACGGAGACGATGACGATGCCGACTTCCCGATTCCTGCAGATCCATTCGCTGCACGCCTACTCCGGCGCGCTTCTGAACCGCGATGACGCGGGCCTCGCCAAGCGCCTGCCCTTCGGAGGTGCGATGCGGACGCGCGTCTCCTCACAGTGCCTGAAGCGGCATTGGCGCATGGCCGACGATGCGTATGCCCTGCATGCGATCCCCGGCGCCGTCGAGGCGGTGCGGTCTCGTGAGACGGTGACCCGGGAGGTGATCGGGCCGTTGCGCGCCCACTATCCGGGCGCCGCGCTCGATGCGATCGAGGCGGAGTTCCAGAAGGCGGTGTACGGCGAGAAGGGTGGGACCCGATCCTCCCGCCAGCCGCTGCTGCTTGGCTATCCCGAGGTCGATTTCCTGCGGCGGCGGGCGGAGCAGATCGCCGAGTCCAGCTCCGGGACTGCCAAGGCCGCCGCCGAGGCCGCGGCGGCGTTCGCCAAGGATGTCCGGGCGACGATGAAAGCCATGCGCGAGCAGACGGCGCTGCCCGGCGGGCTCACTTCGGCCCTGTTCGGCCGCATGGTCACCTCGGATCCGGAGGCTAACATCGACGCGGCGATCCACGTTGCCCACGCCTTCACCGTGCACGTCGAGGAGAGCGAGAGCGATTACTTCTCGGTGGTCGACGACCTCCGCCGCGACGACGAGGACTCGGGGGCGGCGCACATCAACGACACCGAACTGACCTCCGGTCTGTTCTACGGTTACGTCGTCGTCGATGTTCCGGGGCTGGTCTCGAATCTGTCCGGCAAGGACGCCAACGATTGGCGCTCGGTTGACCGCGGCATGGCGGCGAGCGTCGTCGAGCATCTGGTGCACCTGATCGCCACCGTTTCACCCGGCGCCAAGCTTGGTTCGACCGCGCCCTATGGCTACGCGCTCGCGATGCTCATCGAGGCGGGCGATCGCCAGCCGCGGAGCCTCGCCAACGCCTTCCGCACCCCCTGCAAGCCGCGGCTCGATACGGCAATGGCGGCGCTCGATGCGCATCTCTCGAGCCTCGATGCCAACTACGCCACCGGCGAGGCGCGGCGGATGATGTGCCTCGACGGGCATTCCCTGTCGGCCGCCGCCCGGGTTTCGCTGCCCGACCTCGCGCGGTGGGCCGGCGGCGCCGTGCGCGCCGGCGAGGCGGCGTGATGCCGCGGCACCTGATACTCCGGCTCGAGGCGCCGCTGGTCGCCTTCGGCGGCGAGGCCATCGACAACTACGGCGTGACGCGCGATTTCCCGGGAGCGTCGATGATCACCGGCCTCCTGGCGAACGCCCTCGGCTGGCGCCGGACCGAGCGGGCGGCGCATCAGCGGCTACAGGAGCGCCTCGTCTTCGCGGCGCGGCGCGACCGCGAGCCGCGGCTCGGGCGTATGCGCGACTATCAGACTGCCCAGCTCTATCAAAATGACACTGGATGGACGACACGCGGTGCACCAGAAGGGCGCGCCGGAGGCTCCTATAACGCCGCAGATCCACGCGGACGCAAGTATCTGACCCATCAACGCTATCGCGACTACCACGCCGATGCGCTCGTTTTCGTCGCGATGCGCCTCGAGCCGGGCGAGGAGGCGTCCACGCTCGACGACCTCGCCGTCGCCCTCGATCGGCCGGCACGCCCCCTCTTCATCGGTCGCAAGCCCTACCTGCCTGCGGCGCGCCTGTGCTGTGGATTTGTCGAGGCCACCTCGGCGCGCGGCGCGCTTGAGGTCGTGCCCGCAGCCTCAACGGATTCGCTCCGTGCGATTTGGCCCGTCGAGGAGGGGGCGGACGGGGCGGAGCAAATCTATGACCTGACGGACGAGCGCAACTGGCTCTCCGGCCTCCACGGCGGCGCGCGGCGCGTCTGCGAGGGGCGCATCCAGCCTCCAGCATTGGAGAGCCGCCCGTGAGCGCCGCGCTCCATCTTATTCGCGCCCCGATAGACATGCGCGCGTTGCACCGCTGGGCGGGCGAGCGCGGGCTGATGTCCGACCGCACATTCGATGAGGGCTATGCGCTTCACAAGCTGCTCGGTGAGTGTTTCGGCCCTGGCCGGCTGCAGCCCTTCCGACTGCTCGTGCCACCGCGAACCGGCTGGGCATCGCTCTACGCCTACGCAGTCGCCAGCGCGGCCAAGTTGGCCGAAGACGCCAAGGCGGTTGCGCCGCCCGAGCACACACGGATCCTTCCGCCTAACGCACTTGAGGGCAAGGAGATGCCGGGGGATTGGCCGGCGGGCCGGCGCTTTGGGTTCGATCTTCGCGTGCGGCCGGTGCGGCGGACCGATCGTCCGAGCGACCGCTCGGGCGCGGTTGAGGTCGATGCATTCGTACACGAAGCGCGCGACATGCCCGAGGGCGAGATGACCCGCCGCGGCCGGACGCGCGAGGTAGTCTATCGCGACTGGCTCGCTCGCCAGTTCGAGCGGCTCGGCGGCGCGCAACTGGAACGCTGCGGTCTCGCTGCCTTCCGCCGCGCGCGCTGCGTGCGGGCGGATGGCGCGTATGGCTCGGAAGGGCCGGACGCCACCCTCCAGGGCGCGCTTCTCGTGACGGACGGGGACGCCTTCGCGCGAATGCTCGCGCGCGGGGTCGGGAGGCACCGCGCCTATGGTTACGGCATGCTGCTGTTGCGTCCGGTCGGGGCAAAAGCGCTGAGACGCTAGAGGGAGATGGCAATGCTAAAGGGGCGCCTTGGCCTCGAGACGGCACGGATCCCGCATGCCGACCGCTACGGCCTGATCTGGCTTTCGCGCGGCGCGCTGACCGCCCGCGACGGTACGCTCCGCTTCGAGCGCGGCAGCGGCGTGGCCCCGGAGGATGCGCTAGCACCCGGCGACTACGCCATTCCGTTTCAGACCGTGTCAATGGTCCTGCTCGGCCCAGGTTCGACTGTCAGTCACGATGCGCTGCGTCTGCTCGCGCGTCACGGCACGGCGCTCGCCGCGGTGGGCGAGGACGGCGTCCGCCTCTACACCGCACCGCCGCTGATCTCGGACCGCTCGGACCTCGCGCGAGCGCAGGCCCGATGCTGGGCGGACAAGGATGCCAGCCTCGCTATCGCCCGCCGCATGTATGCCTGGCGGCTCGGGGAGGTTCTGCCGCACCGGCGGATCGAAGTGCTGCGCGGCATCGAGGGCGGGCGCATGAAGGCACTCTATAGCAACCTGGCCGAGCGTTATGGTGTACCGTGGCACGGCCGGCGCTACGACCGTGACAGCCCCTCTGTCGCCGACCTGCCCAACCAGGCGCTCAACCATGCCTCAAGTGCAGTCGAGGCCGCGGCCGCGATCGCTGTTTCAGCCACAGCGACGATCCCGCAGCTTGGCTTCATCCACGAGGATCCCGGGCAGTCCTTCGTGCTCGACATCGCTGACCTGTTTCGAGACACATTAACGATCCCTTGCGCCTTCCGCGCCGCCGCAGAGGTTGCCAAGCGGCCATCGGAAAACCTCGAGCGCACCGTCCGGAGGCTGACCGGCGACACGCTGCGCCGCGAGGAGACCATCAGCAGGATGATCGACCGCATCAAGGCGCTGTTCGAGGGATCGAACGATCTCGAAGGAAAGGCGCCCGCTTGAGATGCCGATGACCATGGTCGTCACCCGAGACGTTGAGGCCCGCTATCGCGGCTTCCTTGCCTCGACGATGCTCGAGATCGCGCCCGGAGTTTACGCCGCGCCCGCAATGAGCAAGGGCGTCAGACATCGGGTGTGGACGGTTCTGGCCGAATGGTGGGGCGAACTTCGGAGAGGTTCGATTGTCATGATCTGGCGCGATTCCTCTTCCTCTGGCGGGCTTGGCCTCGCCATGCTTGGAGACCCACCGAAGACGATCGTCAACGCGGACGGTGTCCTCCTGGTGAAACGGGTATAACTACTTACGTGGTCACCAACGCTCTTTGACATCGTTGAAGAATCAGTGTGTTGTGGGCTAGAGGCTCCCCCGCCCACGCGGGGATAGACCCCAATTGCATCATCGCGCAGCCGCTGCTGGAGAGGCTCCCCCGCCCACGCGGGGATAGACCTGTTGTCTCGATCACGCTGTGAAGTTGCGCCAAGGCTCCCCCGCCCACGCGGGGATAGACCGTCCGCAAGGCTACCGCGAGTGAGGTCGTCGCCGGCTCCCCCGCCCACGCGGGGATAGACCCCTTCCCGATCATGTTCGCGCACGCGCCCGGCGGGCTCCCCCGCCCACGCGGGGATAGACCCGTATGCCTGCGTGACCAGATCGAGCATCGCACGGCTCCCCCGCCCACGCGGGGATAGACCTGATCACCCGCGATCGCCTCACTCTCGTCGTGCGGCTCCCCCGCCCACGCGGGGATAGACCCGAGCCGACTACGGCAGGGCGTTTGTCGCCTATGGCTCCCCCGCCCACGCGGGGATAGACCTTCTCGGAGGATCGGATGGCCGTTGAGATTTACGGCTCCCCCGCCCACGCGGGGATAGACCTGCACGGGTTCTTGCCGCCGAAAGGGATGGCGAGGCTCCCCCGCCCACGCGGGGATAGACCTTGAGGCTAGAGAGTTTCTGTTGGTGGCGGTATGGCTCCCCCGCCCACGCGGGGATAGACCCCGGCCCGCCTCTTTGACATACCGGCAAGACGCGGCTCCCCCGCCCACGCGGGGATAGACCCAGACGAAGTGCGATACTCTGTTGTCTAGCATAGGCTCCCCCGCCCACGCGGGGATAGACCTTCGTAAGCACGCTGATGGCTGCCCCGATCCCGGGCTCCCCCGCCCACGCGGGGATAGACCTTTTCCGGTGTGGTCCGCCGCGCGTTCCGCTCGGGCTCCCCCGCCCACGCGGGGATAGACCCGAGCCCGGGTCTTCCGCGCCGGGCGTGGCAATGGCTCCCCCGCCCACGCGGGGATAGACCGTGATCGCGGGATTTGCTATCCTGTAGTCAGCAGGCTCCCCCGCCCACGCGGGGATAGACCCAGCGCCAGCAAGATACGCGCGCTTGAGCTATTGGCTCCCCCGCCCACGCGGGGATAGACTTGGCACTCGCGCTGGGCGAGGAAGCGGCCGATCGGCTCCCCCGCCCACGCGGGGATAGACCCTGGACCACCGATCGGTATCGCGAACACGTCGCGGCTCCCCCGCCCACGCGGGGATAGACCCTTAACTGGCTTGCAACTTGTTAAGCCTTTGAAGGCTCCCCCGCCCACGCGGGGATAGACCCGGATGGCCGCGGCCTGGATCAGCGCCGGCTACGGCTCCCCCGCCCACGCGGGGATAGACCTGCCTACTCTGCCACCCGGACCAAGTTCGACAAGGCTCCCCCGCCCACGCGGGGATAGACCCGGAACTACGCTCACATGGCGGATGCCGCATGGGGCTCCCCCGCCCACGCGGGGATAGACCCGTTAGGCCGGGCAATGCCGTGTCTCGACAAGAGGCTCCCCCGCCCACGCGGGGATAGACCCCTGTTCACCACGCCGGACGGCATCGTCGGGCAGGCTCCCCCGCCCACGCGGGGATAGACCCAAGGCGCGCAAGGCGGCGCGGGCCGACGGGGTGGCTCCCCCGCCCACGCGGGGATAGACCCGTCCTCAAGGATAGGATATCGGCTCATGTGTGGGCTCCCCCGCCCACGCGGGGATAGACCGCCTCAATCCGCCCGCCGGGTTACTGGGTTTCGGGCTCCCCCGCCCACGCGGGGATAGACCTGTCGGGTATTGACCTGGGACTCGGCCCGTATTGGCTCCCCCGCCCACGCGGGGATAGACCCGCGGCGGCATCGCAGGCGCCTAACGGGCTCCGGGCTCCCCCGCCCACGCGGGGATAGACCATATCGAGGAAGTGTTGACCCGCATTCCCCCCGGGCTCCCCCGCCCACGCGGGGATAGACCTTTTCCGGTGTGGTCCGCCGCGCGTTCCGCTCGGGCTCCCCCGCCCACGCGGGGATAGACCCATGGCGCTTTAGGTTTTCCAGCTCCTGTTCCCGGCTCCCCCGCCCACGCGGGGATAGACCCCCGATGGCAGACACCAAAGTTAGCGCCCTCAGGGCTCCCCCGCCCACGCGGGGATAGACCCCTTTCCGACGAGGCCCGCGCCGTCTATCGTGCGGCTCCCCCGCCCACGCGGGGATAGACCTGTGGCGGTTGTGTCACCTCGATTCTGGCTGTAGGCTCCCCCGCCCACGCGGGGATAGACCCCGCATCTACGGCCTATGCACCATCGGCGACAGGGCTCCCCCGCCCACGCGGGGATAGACCGTCCTCGATATGATCCGGGTCATGCTGCAACACGGCTCCCCCGCCCACGCGGGGATAGACCCCTGCTCAAAGCGCCGGTGGACTTACTGGTAAGGGCTCCCCCGCCCACGCGGGGATAGACCCCTCCCGCGGCAAGCCGTTGAGGGTCGAGCGCGGGCTCCCCCGCCCACGCGGGGATAGACCTGCCGACCGATCCCCGCGCCGCTGCCCTGGCCGGGCTCCCCCGCCCACGCGGGGATAGACCCTCTGCTGCGGTTGTCAGGCCGGACTGGAATTGGGCTCCCCCGCCCACGCGGGGATAGACCCTTCGACCTCTGGGCCCGCAGCGGCGCGCTGAGGGCTCCCCCGCCCACGCGGGGATAGACCTGACGGCATTTCGGATATCCATGAAGGGCTCGGGGCTCCCCCGCCCACGCGGGGATAGACCCATGGCGAGAATGTCAGCGCGCTGGGCGTCGAGGGCTCCCCCGCCCACGCGGGGATAGACCTTCCCACAAGATCACGGCCCTTGCCGATCCGGAGGCTCCCCCGCCCACGCGGGGATAGACCTCCTCGGGTGCGTTGACGATGCCGGAGATCGGAGGCTCCCCCGCCCACGCGGGGATAGACCCACATCCGCGAGATCGTGCGCGCCGGGCTGCTGGGCTCCCCCGCCCACGCGGGGATAGACCCGTAGCGGATGCAACGGAGCGCGCGGCCCGCAAGGCTCCCCCGCCCACGCGGGGATAGACCCGGAAAACCATGTCCTTGCGGCAGAACGCCGGAGGCTCCCCCGCCCACGCGGGGATAGACCCCTCTTCCTTCACATGCTCGGCACCGGCCAGATCATGTCCCACTGAGTGGTGTAGCTGGCCGCGAGGATCACTGTGACGTCCGGCGCGGGCCTGCCTGATCAGCGCGCCAAGGCGGGCAGGCTGACGATGGCATCATGGCTCAGCGGCGCCATCGTTTCCAGTGTCATGTATCGGGCTCGCTGAACGGCCCATTCGTCGTTCTGTTCCAGGAGCAGGGCGCCGACGAGACGGACGATGGCGGCGTCGTTAGGAAAGATGCCGACGACGTCGGTGCGCCGCTTGATCTCGCCGTTCAGGCGCTCGATCGGGTTGGTCGAGTGCAGCTTGGTGCGATGCTCCTTCGGGAACGACATGTAGGCCAGCACGTCGTGCTCGGCCTCGTCCATGATGGTTGCGAGCTTCGGCACCTTTGGCCTGATCTGGTCGGCGACAGCGCGCCACTGGGTGCTGGCGGCCTCGGCAGTGTCCTGGGCGAAGGCGGTGGCGATGAAGGCCGAGACGACCCGCCGCCCGCTCTTTCCGGCATGGGCCAGGGCATTGCGCTGGAAGTGGACCCGGCACCGTTGCCAGGTCGCGCACAGCACCTTCGTCACCGCCGCCTTGATGCCCTCATGGGCGTCGGAGATGACCAGCTTCACGCCGCG
Source organism: Limibaculum sp. (assembly GCA_039805905.1). Classification (GTDB taxonomy): domain Bacteria; phylum Pseudomonadota; class Alphaproteobacteria; order Rhodobacterales; family Rhodobacteraceae; genus Thermohalobaculum. The sequence goes on from JBDIVM010000008.1 coordinate 103,196, forward strand.
CAGGCCGCGCCGCGTCAGCTTGCGCAGGAACTCGGTCCAGATCGGCTCGGCCTCGGATGTGCCTATTTCCAACCCGAGAACCTCGCGCCGCCCATCCATATTCACGCCCACGGCGATGATGACGGCGACGGAGACAATGCGACCGCCGCGCCGCACCTTCAGGTAGGTGGCGTCGATCCAGAGGTATGGCCAATCGCCTTCGATGGGTCGGTCGAGAAACGCCTTGACCTTGCCGTCGATCTCTTCGCACAGGCGGCTAACCTGGCTCTTCGAGATCCCGCCCATCCCCATCGCCTTCACCAGATCGTCGACCGACCGCGTGGAGATGACCTGAACGTAAGCCTCCTGGATCACCGCCGTCAGAGCCTTTTCGGCCATCCGACGGGGCTCCAGAAAGCCCGGAAAGTAAGTGCCCTTGCGCAGCTTCGGGATGCGCAGTTCGACCGTGCCCGCCCGCGTCTCCCAGTCCCGGTCACGGTAACCGTTCCGCTGCACCCGGCGCATCGGGCTCTTCTCGCCATAGGCTGCGCCGGTCGCAGAGCCGACCTCCAGCTCCATCAGCCGCTCGGCTGCAAAACCAATCATCTCGCGCAGCAGATCGGCGTCAGGGGTATTCTCCACCAGTGCGCGCAGGTTCATAATGTCGTCGGTCATCGGGGCTCTCTCCGGTTCAGGTTGGTGTCAGCAACCAGACCCTACCGGATTAGCCCCGATGACCACCCAAGCCAGAACCTACACCACGCTCAGGGACACGATCACCGGCCTGCGGGCTCCCCCGCCCACGCGGGGATAGACCCCCGGAGACGGGTGAATGGACGCCTTACGCCCAGGCTCCCCCGCCCACGCGGGGATAGACCCGGCCAGCGCGCCCGGATCAAAAGGCCAAGCCTGGCTCCCCCGCCCACGCGGGGATAGACCTGTGTTGACCCCGCCCGAAGCTCTGCCGCCTTGGGCTCCCCCGCCCACGCGGGGATAGACCGTGCGCAGAGGACGCCGGCCCGGATGAGCTGCGGGCTCCCCCGCCCACGCGGGGATAGACCCTCGGCGGGCAACCGCGAGGGCAGCCCCCGCTCGGCTCCCCCGCCCACGCGGGGATAGACCCATGGACGGGCTGCTGAGGGGTGACTTCAAGACGGCTCCCCCGCCCACGCGGGGATAGACCCCTGTTCGACCTGCTGACCGGCGCCGAAACCGCGGCTCCCCCGCCCACGCGGGGATAGACTCGGCACGATTCGGATCGCTGTCGCCATCCAGGTGGCTCCCCCGCCCACGCGGGGATAGACCTCGAACTGCTCCGCCCACCGGGTCAGCGTGTGCGGCTCCCCCGCCCACGCGGGGATAGACCCGGCATCGGGTTGCCGCCGGCGGTGACCAGCTCGGCTCCCCCGCCCACGCGGGGATAGACCCGGCCAGCTCGACTGGATCGCGCGGGGGATTGCGGCTCCCCCGCCCACGCGGGGATAGACCTGTATCCTCTGAATACAGCGGAATACCAATACGGGCTCCCCCGCCCACGCGGGGATAGACCCGGGCCGTCGCGCACCACGGTGACGGACGGCGCGGCTCCCCCGCCCACGCGGGGATAGACCCCTCGATCACGCTCGACCCCGCCTCCACAGGGTGGCTCCCCCGCCCACGCGGGGACCGCAGACCTGCGGGCCGGCGCTCACCGTAACCCGAGACTGAGCCCCAGAGCATTTATCTGGGGCTCATATACGGGCGAGCGTCCGCAGCATGTCGCCGCCTCATCCGCGCAACTCGAACACGCGATGCTGGAAATGCAAGGATGCACCATGGGCGCACTCTCAGGATCGGCATCCGCGCGGCAGGTGGCGAGGCCGCCGGAGCAGCCGGCGCTGCGCGCATGACGTCAGCGCCGCATTCGCCGCGCATCGTGCGATCGCATCGGTCGCGGCGCGGCTCTGACATTGGCGCTGCTTCGGGGAGGCTCACTGTGCCCCGAAAATGTGATTCTCAGATCATCACTTTTCACTTGCGGCGCCATTAATCTGATGTTCTAAAGATCACGAACGGAGATGTGGAGCGAATCATGCCGACCCTGCCGAACTGGAGCGCGATCGAGGAGGATGTGCGCATCGGCCTCGTCCTCGCCGCCGATGCCTGCCGCTACATGGTAGGGATGGGTGCGCGCGGCGACAGGGCCGCAGGGGCGATCCTCGGGATTGCGGAGGTGCCGGCCGAGCATCTCGATGACTGCATTGAGGATCCCGGCTTCCTGCGGTCGGTTGCGGTTTCGGACACCGCATTCTCCCTCGTCGCGCGGCGCTGTTTCGATCTCGTCACGATCCTTCAGCCGATCGAGGAGATCGCCGTGGAGGATGAGCGGGCCGAGGGCGCCGACTGGCTGTCCTTCTTCCTGTCGTTCATGCCGCGCCGGGCGATGGGCGGGCTCGACTACACCGGCGTCTTCCACCACCCGGATGCGCCGCTGGTCATTCTGCGTGATATGGCGGAGGCGCGGCTGGCGCTAGCCGAGTATGTGCAGAACCTGGTTCGGCTCGGCCAGTCCAGCATCGGCTTCACTCCGAGGCAGATCGCATTCCTCGGCGATGTGGATCTGCGTACGGTGCGCAACGCCATGGGGCCGAAGGGCGACAAGCCGATCCGCTCGAATGCCCGCCCGAAACCGAGTGGCGTGCGGTCGGACCTCGTCTTCGGCGACCCGCTCGATGCCATCGAGTGGCTCGCGGGAAGGCGGGGGTTCCATGCGGGCAGGCTGACGCCCGGCTGGGTCGATCGCCATCTCGCTGGCGTGACATCGCTGCAGGCGGCGGCGGCCCTGCCGGGGCTCGTCGCCTGGCTCAACCGGACGACGACCGAGGAACTTGCGGCGAATCTCGGCTGGCCGGTCGGGCGCGCCAGGGACTGGACGCGCGGCCGCGGGCTGGATGCGGCGCAGGCATCGGACATCGGCGCCGCGGCAGGCCTCGACGGTGGTGCCTACCGGGATCTGATGCAGCGCCTGACGTGCCGGGGTCGAGCTCCGCCAAGCCGCTGATCACGATCTGAACCTCCGAGACAGCTGACCGTCCAGACGCGCCGCTGTGCGCGCACAGGAAAGGTGTGCCCGATGGCAAGCAGAGACCACGACCGGCTCCAGCTGGACGGCCCCTGATCGGCGCCCGCCGTTGCCCAGTGCCTTCGTTGCCACCCAAGCCGGCCGCAATGGCGGACGGATGAAGCCCGCGGCATGCCGAGTGCCCGCAACCAGAAAGGACCGCCCATGAACGAGACCATCTCCAAGGCCCCGAATCGCCTCAAGACTGAACTGGTGCCGGCGCATTTTCTTTCCGCACCGGACAACGCACCGGCATGCTATGGCAGCCACCTGACGCGCTGCTACGGCCGAGTGTGCGGCGGTTGTGAGTTCGAGTCCCTTTGCGCAGACTTCATCGACCGAAAGCGGTCTTGCTGCGCGTCGGGGGCTGGCGATCAGCCGGACTCGCGGATACGATCCGTTTGGCCAGTGGACGCGCCGCTGATCTTCAACGTCGACTCCTTTCGCGATCCGTGGCCGAACCTGTACGCGCGTCCGCTATCCCTCGAGGATTGTGAGCAGTTCCAGCTCCTGCCGGGGGGAACGGGGGTCTCTCACAGCCTTTGGGAGGCAGCGTACCGTGCCCATGCGAGTGGCCTGCTACCACTTGGTGCCGTGGTCGAGATCGCGATCCTCGCTGACCGCTTTCGCATCTGGCTGGATGTGGCTGCCAGGGCGCCCTCTTCGGTTCATGCATGCGCACTCACGGCCAAGACGTGGTGCGCAGCCGAAATGGCTCGGCGGGCATTGCGCTTTCAAGGTCGGCCGAATGCGTTCTCCGTTGCGCGTGTTCATGAGATCTGGGGAGGGCTTTTCAATGACAAGCGCTCCCTGAAATCCCTTGCGGCAACGCTGGATCGTGACCTCGGCCTGTTCCGCGAGTTCTGGTCGAGTAATCGACGCTGATCCACAACCTCCGGCTCGCCGGCGACAATCTCCAAGGTTCCGAGGCGGGGAGCGGGTCCACACAAGGCAGGAGGATCAATGCCCCATGGCACCGTCTAGGACTTCCATGTCCATGCCGGCCCGGATCGCGCCGTATGTTGTGGGCCGTCCTCATGGCGAGCGGCGATATATCCCCGCGCGCTCGTCTCGGCGTCGATCGGCGCATAGTCAGCGGCAGGGCAGGTGCAGCGGCGAGAGGCCCGCTTGCGGTCTTCCCGATCATGGCGATCAGCGTGCCGAGACCGCGGTGCATGCTAACGCAGACACCACCGCTGCGGCACGCCGGACCCGGACATGCAGGGACGCGTCATCGGCAGGTGCTGTGCACCTGCGCGGGCATCCTGATCGCGGTGCAGACAGCGCCGGTTCGGACGCGAGGCCGGGGCGGCACCCCGGCATGCGTCCGGGCCAGGCACTGCGAGGCTATAAGAACGTCCTGGAGGCCCGACTCGCGGGTCCGGGATGTTCTCCAGCCCCCGCGGATTCTCGGGCCTGTACGGGGCTCTTATAAACGATGCCGCGGATCGGCGCGGGCAGGGGTGGAGTTCGTCTCTTCGGCTGTCCCCTGGCCGGGGTTTGCCGGACCCCTCGCCGCGAGAGCGTCTGCCGTGGCCGGGCGGCCATGGACCGGGTGCTGGCTCAACCCGGGGCAAGTGGAATGTTGCCCGCGCGTCCCTGTGCTGCCGGTGCAACGGCGCCGGGAACATGGCTCGATGTGCGTCGCGATCGGCTCGCGGCAGCTTGCGCCGCCTCGATCAGAGACTAAATGCCCCGCGCCGGGGAGCAGAATGGAGGGGAGGATGGGTGGCACCAAGCGGCTCATGGACGTCGACGACGACTCGTACGGGACGGACTCGAGCGTCTACTACCGGTTTCTCGACGCTGAGCTCCCGCCGGAGCGCGTCAAGGGTATCGCGTCCGCGAAGGTCGTCGAAAAGCTCGCGGAGATCGTTGCCGCGGTCCAGGGCGCGGGTCGCTCGTGCAGCTATGAAGAGGTGCGCAAGCAGTATGTCGCACTCCACAAGCTTCTCAACGAGCGTGGCCACATCGCGCCACGGTTCCGGCCGACGCTCAGGGGTCCGAAGGGATGGGGCGCGGCGCGGACGCCGGAGCACAATCTGATCAGCAACGACCATCAGGTGCTGGACCTGCACTGGCTCTCGACCGAGGGCTCGGTGTCCGACCGGGAGTTGCCCCCACGATGGCGGGGCCTGTTCCGGGACGGGATCGACCATGACCTTGCTTCGCGGTTTGCCGGCACCGCAGGCTCGGCCGAGAAGAAGGCAGACATCCTGGCGCTCTCGGTTGGCCAGCAGCTTGAGCTCAGAAGCTTGCAGACCGACGCGGTAAGGAAGTGGTGGGATCGGGAGCAAGCGGTCCATCGCAGGGTCCGCATTGCGGTGATGTGCGAGGCGCGCAAGATCCCGAACCTGCGCGACAAGCATCTGCTCTGGGCCGATGGCTGGCAGGCAACGAGGTGTGCCGACTACGCCGGGGGCTCCGGGCCTTTCTGGTACGAGCGCATCACCGGCATGTCGATCGCGCCGAGCACGCTGTCCTACATCAAGAAGCGCGTGCCGAAGCTCGAAGAGTATCGGAGGACGGCGCCGGCAGGGGAGGACTGAGCCGGCGGCAGCAGGCAAGAATGGGCCGCGTCGTGCGCTGCAAAAACCCGTTGCATCTCAGTGGGATACCATGCCGGTGCGATGATCGTTCGAGGCTCCGACGATGCTCGTGCGATGGAGTAAGAGGAGAAAAAGCCAATCGAGGCAATGCCTTGACTGGAGCCGGCAGCATCATTTTCGTCCATAGCCTCATAGCCTGATAGCATCCTAACCTGGTACGAGTAGCTTTTTTCCATCGAGGGCTTCGCCCTCCGCAGACTGCGTCCCTTTTTTCTTGGACCTCTTCCGGAGATGCGAATGGCGGATCTTCCCCGCGCCTCAACTCTCGCGTCGCGGCTCGGGCTTCGCCCTCGTCGACGACGCCTCGGCTCCGCGGCCCCCCGGGCGGCGTCGGTATCGCTGCATCCGCGGAGGGGAGTCGGTTGCTACTCCGTCGCGGTGAGATCCCTTAGGGGGGCTGCGGCCCGCGGCGGATGCCGCCGGAGTCTCCCGCAGCGGAGTCTCCCGTCACCGAAGTCTCCCGCTGCCGGAGGGCACGGCGCGCCTTGGGCTTCGCCCTCGGCACCACGCGGGGCCGGGTGGCGGTGCCGGGGGTGCCGTCACCTCGACTCTCACCTCGTGGAACGCTCCCGTGCGGATGAGGGGGCGGCTCGCCAGAACCGGAGCTCCGGGACGGACGGTGGTGCCGGACCGTGCCGCCGCTGCAGACGCTGCCGCCCGCGGCTGTGGGCCGGATGCTGGCGTCCAGACGATGAAGCCAGGTCCCCGGCGCTATAATGGCCCCGGCACCATAATGCCTCCAGAACCACCCGATCATTCCATTCGCCACTTGAGGCAGAAGCCAGACCAAACGGACAAGGAGCCGACGGACTGTGAAGCACGAGCACCTGGACATCTACATCGCCGCAACCTCGCCGGAGCGTTTCGACGTGCCGCTGCGGTTCAAGGCGCCAACGGACGGCGGCATCGGCCATCGGCATGCGGGCCTGGTACAGTCCTACCGGCTCGAGCCGATGGCGGGCCGCCAGAAGCGGCTCGGCGGCCGTGCAGCGGTGGTGCCGGAGCTCGACCTCTCCGCCTTCCGGACCCATGCGGTGATCGACTGGGTCGCCCTCGAGATCGGGGCCGACAGCCTGCAGCCGGCGGTCAACATCAATGGCTGGCTGCGCGAGAGCACCGGCGAGAGCCTGTCGGTGACCGGACCGGCCGGCGTCGAGCGGTATGCGGGTATGAACTTCGAGATAAAGATCCAGGATCCGACGCCCGAGCGCCTTGCCGGGATCGTCGAGGCGATCAAGGGGATGCCGCGGTTGACCTTTGCCGGGCGGATCGCTGCGATCGAGGTGAGCGTCGACTGGTATGCGCTATCGCATGCCGAGCGGGAACGGCTGCTGATGACCGATCTCCTCTGGCGCCATCTCCTGCCGCCGGAGAATGTCTGGCGCTGCGAGAGCGGATGGCCGCGGAGCGTCACGGGGCGCGCCGGCGGCAGACTCGTGAAGGAAGGATATGTGCGAAAGCTGCTGAAGGATCCGACGACGGCGATGGTGAATGGAGCGATACGCCACGCAGGCGTGACGCTGCAGCCCGACGGCGAGCTCGTGCGCGATCTCGACCGCGGATCGCATGTGGCGCCGGTGGTGGACGGGACGGTCTACTTCGGCGCCAAAGACGGGCCGGCGCAGATCAAGGTGATGCACAAGATCATGGACCAGCAGAACCGCTGGACAGGCACGCGGCGGGATCTCCGGCCGCAGGAATGCAGGGCGCGCGTCGAGGTGACGCTCAGGGGAACGGCGCTGGCTGATGTCGGGCTGACGGCGGTGGAGACGCTGGCGGGCTTCGAGTTCCAGGAGCTGGGAGCGCGCTATCTCAGCTACTGGCTGCCGACGGTTCCCTTCCACCGGGGCGTTGCGGCACGCATCGAGGATGTGATCCGGGGTTCGCGCAGCTGGCAGGAGATCGAGGTCTTCAGACGGACCGGTGTGTTCGGCCTGGAACGCGCCCAGCGAGCGCAGTCGAAGCGCTCCGCTCGCGCGCAACAGAAACTGCACTGGAAGAGAGGCGTGAGAAGGCGGGACGATCCGGTGGCCGAGAGAAAGCAGGCGCGGCGTCGAGGCAAAGGCCCCGCTGGTTTGCGGGTGAACTTCGAGCCGCTCCAGGAACAGATCTACGAGGCGCTGCGGCGGCTGACCCCAGAGTGGGGGCGGAAACGCTGCGAACGCCATGGCGAAGCTGGATGAGCGGGCGTGCGGTTTTGCGCGCTCGCAGATTTTCCTCCCCCTCTCTCAAGACGGCCGCCTGCTCTGTCGTTCTTTCTGAGCCGGGTGCTGCCCGCTCTGTGTTCCCCGCTCTGTGTTCCCCCGTCTCACTCTGCAGGTCGTCGCTTGTTCCGATTTCCTCCTTCTCTGCAGAAGCCGCTCTGCCTTGCGTTCCACCGTCTCTCGTTCCAGGTCTTCCCCTGCCGTGTTCTTTGGGAGTTACTAGCATTCGGGCCGGCACGTGGACGAGCGCTGATCCTGAATGCGAGAGCGGCGGGTGCAGAAATGCCGAAACCTGCCTGGCGATTCGGCGGACAGCAGGTCCATCGGCGATCCGCCGCTCCCGATCAGCGCGCAGCTTCGGCTTTCCGCCTCCGGCAACGGAAAAACCGGTCATGACTGACTGCTGCTTGCCAGCCGTTGTCAACACCCGCTCACGCGGTTCCCGTCGGACCGCGCGTGAACCCGAGCAGCGCGTCGAGCACCGCATGGGCGACGGAGGCGTCGATCTCGATTTCCCCGCCGTCCTCGCCCTCGCCTTCGCCCTCGCAGGCGAGCCGGTAGAGGAGGACCATTTCGTGCTCGTTGGCCGTGAGCGGGATGCCGATGGTGTTGACCATCGCTGCCCAGGCGGCAGGATGCTGCTCCTCGAGGATGAGCCTCATGAAGTAGACCGGATCCACGTGGCAGGCGGCAGCGAGCGCCGGCGCGCGGTCGAGAGGCACCGGCATGTGGCCGAGCTTCATCATGCTGACCACATTGGGTTTGGGGAAGCCGGCCTCGCGGGCGATCTCGCGCTGGCTCTTGCCGGAGAACTCGATGGCCCGGGCCAGGAACTCCGCGGTGCGGCTGGCGGGGAGTTTCGGCGCGGTCGTCTTGGCGCCGGTGGTCTTCGCGTCGGTCTTCTTCGGTGTCTTGCTCATAGGGTCGCTCCCTCGGGGTCAGTTGCGTGTCACAGCTGACTCTAGCGGGCGTGTGGGGGTCCGATTGCCCGAGGGGCGGGGCAGGGCGCGATTGCCAAGGATTGGCGGAATCCCGGGAAGATCGATTGCCGGGGCGCGCCCGGAGGAGCTCATGCCTTGGCGGGCGGTCTGATGGCGCTCGGTCTGCGCGGCACCGTTGCCGGCCGAGCGGATGCGGATTATGCGCGTCGGCGAGGGCGGGAGGTCCGACGCGGCGACGAGAGGGGGAAGCCGCTCTCCGGAGCGCGCCCTCGGTCCGGTTTGTCCGGCGACCAGGGACCGGGTGCTGCTCCGGCTCCAGGATGCCCGCCAGCCTCTATAACAGCCGCGCAGGGCCGCGACTCGCGATCCGGGGTGGGGTGACGGCCCCGGGAGAAAGCGGGCGCCTGTGCGGCTCTCATACGCCTCGGTCTCAGGTTCGGGCGTGGCCGGTCAGCGATGCCCGGCGCGTCAGGGTCGCCTGTGTCTGGCGGGAACTCCGGCACTGCCACGGTCCGGGCCGCCGTTCCAGCCGGCGCAGAGGGGCAGCGGCGCAGAATCGTCCGTCATGCAAATCCGCACGACCCCACCAGCGGGGCAGGCTTCCCTCGTCCTGTCTCGTCGTCCGTCATGCAGCGCCGTCAGTCATGCTTGGGGATCCCGGCATAGGCGGCGTCGCCCCAGAGCGCCTCGACCCGGGCATTCCGGCCGCAGGCCCAGCGGTAGGAGCGGTAGCGGACCGGGTTCTTCGCGGCGTAGTCCTGATGGTAGTCCTCGGCGGCATAGAAGGCGCCGGCCTCCCGGACCGGCGTCACGATCTCCTGCCCGAGCGCCTCGGCCGCCGCCTGCCTCGAGGCCTCGGCCAGCCGGCGCTCGTCGTCGTCCCGGACGAAGACGGCGGTCGTGTAGGATGCGCCCCGGTCGCAGAACTGCCCGCCGGCATCGGTCGGGTCGACCGAACGCCAGAAGGCCGCGAGCAGCGCCTCGTAGCTCACGCGCGCGGGGTCGAAGACGATCTCGACCGCCTCGAGATGGCCGGTGCCTCCGGCCGAGACCTCCGCATAGGTCGGGTTCGCGCGCGTGCCGCCGGTATAGCCCGAGGTGGTGCGGACGACGCCCGGGATGCGGTCGAAGTCGGATTCGACGCACCAGAAGCAGCCGCCCGCGAAGGTCGCGGTCGCGAGATCCTGGGCCGCTGCCGGCGCGGCGGCGATCCAGGCCATCGCCAGGGCGACGAGATACGTGCGTCCGATCATGCTGCCTCCAGAACACCGATCACATGGTATCCTCCGTGCCGCGGAACCAGTCCCCGTGCCTGAACTCCGCGCCTGAACTTGTCGTGATCGCGCCCGCTGATGGCCGGGCGCGATCCCATGGAGGACCGTGATGGACGGCGACGACCGGCTGTTCTTCTATCTGCTCCTCGGCGTCGCCCTGCTCGTTGGGGTCGTGGTGTTCGCCCTGCAGCCCTGAGCCCCGCCCGGGGGTTACCCGCCAGGGGCTCGGGGACGCGCACCGGCTGGCTCCAGCCGTTCCCTGCACCCCCCCGACCGCTGCCCCGGCGCCGACGCGCCCGGTGCGGGTTCCACAGGTCCTGGCGGTGTCAGCCCTCTGGCGACCGCCCGGTGCCGTCCCCATTGCGGTCCCCGGTGCGGTCGAGGATGCGCCTGACGGTGACGCCCTGCCATCGGCCCCGGCCGGAGGGGGTCGGCACGCGCTCCGCATTGAGCGCCGCGGCGATCGCCGCGAGATTTGTGCGCCGGTCCGGCTCGAGCCCGCTCCGGACGCGGTCGATCTCGGCGATCAGCCTCCCGGCACGCGCGTCGGCGAGGCGCTTCTTCATCCGTGCTCCCGCCTCGGCCCCCCGCCGGCTTGGCGTCGCGTCCGGCAGGCGGTTGCGCGCGATGCCGGCCCTGACGCTGTCTGACTGCCGGCGAAACGCCCGGACCCCATCGCCGATCTGGGCGGCTAGGAACTCATGCGTCATACCCCACAGGGGCAGGCCATGCAGAACGCTGAACAGCGGCATCTTGCAGGCGTGCAGGATGCCGATGTCGTCGACTGCGGTCGCCGGATCGCGGAAGTCGATCAGCCGGAACAGGTCGTCGAGCACCAGCAGCTCGAAATGTGCCCTGGCATGGTCGATGGCGTCGAGGAGGTGCCGGTCGTGCTGGGGCCGGTAATGCGCCCTGGTCCTGACGAGGACGCGGGACGGTTCGATCGCGACGCCCTGTGCGATCGCGTACTGCTTCACGGTGTCGAACTGCCTGAGGACGGCGGGGCTCCGGAGCGCCGTCTTCCTGTCGGGCCGCGCTGCCTTCGTGCGGCAGACGAGGACAGGTCTGAGCTTCATCTGCGTCTCGACGCTGGCTTGGTCCATTACAAAACCATCCTGAGGTCGGGTTCGTATCGCCGGCTCCCGGAAAACGGCGAATCTGCCCGGGCTTACGACGGGGTTACGACGGGGTTGCGACGGTGTTGGCAGGGCGGTGCGTGCCGGGGGCCGCATCTACCACCGGCCGGAGAACTTTTCCAGCGGGCGCAAGGGATAATGCCCGACGGACCGGCGGGCAGGGGCTATAATGGAGATAACGCAACGAACCGAGGGACTTGCCCCGCATGTCTACATCTCCGAAGACCGTCCGCGACGCCGCCGGGGCCTGGCTCAGACGCTGCGCGCGCGAGGGTCTCGACACCCAGACCGTCAAGACCTACCGGAGCCAGGTCAGGAACCACATCCTGCCGCGGCTCGGCGAGAGGGCCGTCGCCGGGCTCCGGCGGGTCGACATCCTCGACTTCCTCGACGCCATGCTCGAGGCGAGCAGCCGCGAGATGACCCGCAAGGTGCTGGTCTCGCTGAAGTCGCTCCTGAAGGAGGCGGTCGCGCGCGAGTGGATCGAGGCGAGCCCGGCGGCCGATGTGAAGCTCAAGCGGCAGACGCGGCACGAGAAGCAGGCCGCGATCCCGAGCAAGGACGAGATCCGCCGGCTGATCGCGCATTCCCCTCAGCGCCACCGGGCGCTGATCGTCACCGCCATCTTCACCGGCTTGCGCATCTCCGAGCTCCTGGGGCTCGCCTGGGAGCATGTGGACCTCGACCGCCGCGTCATCCGGGTGCGCCAGCGCACCAACCGCTCGAGCGAGATCGGCTCGCCGAAGTCGAAGGCCGGAACCCGCGACATCCCGATGGCGCCGATGGTCGTCGAGGCGCTCGATCGCTGGCGGTCCGATTGCCCCGCCGGCGACCTCGGCCTCGTGTTCCCGAACGGCAGGGGCAACCCCGAGACCTATGGCAACATCGTGCGGCGGGTGTTCTACCCGCTCCAGGTCGCGGCCGGCATCGTCGGCCGGGACGGCAAGCCGAAGTACGGCTTCCATGCACTCCGCCACGCCTGCGCCTCGCTGATGATCGAGCAGGGCTGGCCGGTGAAGAAGATCCAGGCGGTGCTCGGCCACAGCTCGATCGCGATGACCATGGATGTCTACGGCCACCTGTTCACCCGGGCCGAGGACGATGTCGGCCTCTTCGAGAAGCTCGAGAGCGATCTCATGGCAGCGTGAGGGGAGGGGGGACGGCGCCGGGTCCAGAAGGCGGCTCCTCCCGGTGAAATCCGGACCACCCCACCGTTTCCCGTGCCCTGCGCCGGCCTTGGCCTGCCGTCTCCGAAATCGGGCAGGATGCTACCTGCATCGTCGCCGACGCGCGAGCGCCAGCGTCTCTTGCGAGATCGACAACGCCGTCGAGCTAGTTCGCTGCCAGCTGAAGCACAGGGTGAAACTCCAGCGCGATTTTGTCGACGCCGCCGTCGTGATTTTGCGGGTCCATCATCATCTCGTAAGTGAGCTGCGGGAAGGTGCCGGAAACGTGTGCGCCGCGTGAGAACATGCGCTTGGTGGGTATCCAGCATTCGAAATCCCGGCTCGCGGTCGAGGCGGCGCAACTCTGGATATAGTTCACAACGTATAGTCTGCGGGGCGAGATCCACGGATTATCCCGGTGATCAACGTCGAACTCCATCTTCCAGGGGATCACCGCGCCGGGTCGCGGTGGCATGGATTGATCCCCTTCTCTCGGATCAGCAGCGCGCCCGTGACGCCTTCTACCGCCGTGGCGACGGCGTCGATCGCATTCGTCCAGCGGTCCATGGTGATTGCGGCGTCGTAAAGTGCGCCGAGCGCCTCGTAGCCAGAGCGCTCAAGCATCGATGACTTCCCCCGGCATCGGACGTGATCGCGCCTGCCTTGCATGACAAACGTAGCCGGAGCCTCGACATGAGGGAACCAGCGGCTGGGGCAATTCAATCTCCATCGCAATTGGCCAACGACAGCCCTCCCGGGCTGGTCAGGAGCAATCGGATCAGCTCCCCTTGCCGGTGCGTATCGGTCTTTTCGTAGATAGCCTTCAGCTGGCTGCGTCCGGTTTCGCGCGAGATACCCGCGCCGTCGCAGGATTCCGTGAGCGACAGTCCCGCGGCCAGATCGGCGGCGAGCCTGGCCTCGGCGGCGGTCAGGCCAAACAGGTCACCCAGCAGCTCGGTCGCGGGCCGTCGGCGGCGCTCGGGATCGCTGATGTAGACGCTGGCGCGCGCGACCGGCGAGACCATGAACAGGGGCGACCATTCCGAGCCCGCCATCAGCGGCGCGACGATGACGCCGTAGGGCCGCTTGCCGGACGGGCGCCCGATGGCGAGGGAACCTCGGCTCGTGACGTGATCGCGCTGCGACACCGCCACCATCTCGGAGATGATCTGCGACAGCCTCGCCCGCTCGGCTGGCGCCGACGCAGTAATCCTGCCTTGCCAGAGCCTGAGCCCGTCGCCCTGCGAGAGAATGCGCTCGGCCTCCCGGTTCACAAAAAGCACGCGCCCATCCGCGTCCAGCGTCGCCAGCCCGATGTCGAGACGGCCGATGAGTTGCTCAGCCTGGTCAGCGCGCCCCTCGAGCGAGAAGAGCCGGCCATGTAGGCGCGCTGCCCGCTGCATGTGGGGCACGAGAAGCCCTAGGAACTCGAGATCGGTGTGTCCGGTCGTCGCACGTTCGGTGTGGACGGTGGTGAAGAACACGCAATGGCGTCCGGACTTCAGGATGGTTGCACCGAAGCCGTCGCCCAGGTCCTGAGGCTTCAGCCAGTCGTTGTAGAACTCACTGCGATGGAGGATCTCGGGCGCGGCGAGATCGTCACCTCGGTAGGTGCTGCCCTCCGGCAGTCCCAGCATCGAGTCAGTCCAGGGGTTCGTTGCGCAAAAATGTGCCTCATAGCTCGGTATGTAAGACATGTCGCTGTGCACGCCGGTGAGGACGCGCACATCCGCACGCTCGCGATCCTCGATCCAGAGCCACTGCAAACCGCCTGGGTAAAACTCGGAGTATGCCAGCAGGAACTCGTTCCACCGTTGGGGGTCGAGGGCGGCCTCGTAGATCAGACCGATGAGCTCTATCGCTTTCGTGTGAAACTCATCGGCACTCTTCGGTCCGAGTAGGTGAGCCACTGTTCTCCCCCCGCTAGATCCGCTCGAAATGCGAAACGCACAATTGTGATGGAAAAGGCTCTCATATCTTCTGGCATACCTGCAATCACGACTCGGTGTGCCGCGCGATTCGAGCCTGCAAGTCATGCGACCAGATCCGGCCCGGCGGGATGCCACCTGCAGGCAGTACCGCGGGAACCCGCAGAAACTGAAGGATTTCTCGTAATCCTCCGATCCCGGCGTCGCGGACCAGACAGCCGCTTCTGCACCGTTCCGAGGAAGTGCTGAACAATCGGCGACACTGGGCTCCGGTAACACACGCGCGCGCCAGCGGGTGTCGGACCAGAATGCTGACTGCAGGCCGGGTGGCTTGATTCGCGGCAGATCCGGCGATTTCACACCCTGTCATCCCCCGAATGGGGGGCGCGGGCAGCAAAACCTCGGCGCATCGTCTCTGGGTACAAGACGGGCGAAATCCGGTGGACGATCAAGCTGGATCGCCAGGAAACGTGAGCCGAGTTCAATGTAGCAGGAGGTCGACATGGCCGTGATTGCCGGAACAGAGGGCAACGACAGCGGCGCGACTGCGCTAACAGGAACCGAGTTCGACGACACGATTTCCGGCCTCGGCGGCGACGGCGAGATCTTTGGACTCGCCGGCAATGACACTATCGACGGCGGCGCGGGCAACGACTTCATCGAAGGCGGCTCCGGCAACGACACCATCACTGACAGCGACGGCGACAACGAGAGCCGAGCCGGATCTCGGGCGACGGATTGCCGCAATGGGGTTCTTAAGGGGGTGAGCGCCCCCGAGTATGTCCATGTCGGCTGGCCGGTCAGTGCTGCGCCAGTTGTCAACCTGAACGAGTGGCGGATTTGCCTGGCGGCGATCCCGCTCTGATCGAGGGGCGTGTATGCGTATCGCCGGATTGATGGCCATGCGATTTCATGTGCCGGCTCATCGTCCGCAGATCCCCCAACCTTTACCTCAGACGCACCTCGAACGGGCCATCTGGGTCCGTGATGAAAGGATACCGCCATGAAACTGACGATCCGGCTTCCGCGCATTATCAACGGGACCCAGAATGCCGAGACGATTGTCGGCTCCAGCACGCCCGAGCTGATCAATGGCCGTGGCGGCGACGACCTGATCTTCGGTTATGGCAACGGCTCAGGTGTCGGCGGCACGGCTCCTGCGGTGGATCCAGACGGGGGAGGATCGGCGGATTCCGACATCATTGATGGGGGCGGCGGAAACGACACGATTCACAGCGGTGGCGGAAACGATGTGGTCCATGGCGGCGGCGGCAATGACACGATCCACGGCGGCGGCGGTGCCGACTTCATTACGGGTGGCAGCGGCAACGACACGATCCATGGCGGGGATGGCGCCGACACAATCGCGGGCGGGGACGGCAGTGATCACATGTACGGCGGGTCCGGCAACGATGTCATATCGGGTGGCGCCGGCTTCGATACGGTCCACCTGATCGGAACCTTCGACCAATACGATCTCTCGTTCAACCGTCGGAAATCAATCTGGACCTCGACCGGCCCCGACGGAACGGACCGTATTACGCAGACCGAGGCAATCGAGTTCGAGGACGGGTTCACGATCTTCCTCGACGGGCGGAACAACACGGCGTTCGCGGTCGATGACGTGGCCGCGACCGACGAGGACACGGCGATCGTGATTTCCGCGGCGAGCCTGCTCGCGAACGACGTTGAATTTGAAGGCGATCCGCTCAGGATTGTCTCGTTCGACGATAGCGGCCTGTTCGGCGCGCTGACGCCCACGCTGTCACCCAACGGGTCGATCACCAGCTTCAGCTACGATCCCGGCGACGCCTTCCAGAGCCTGGCGGCCGGTGAGAAGGCGACGACGAGCTTCACCTATGACGTATCCGACGGCGGAGCCGGAACGACGACGGCCGAGGTCGTGATTACCATCGCCGGCGTGAACGACGCACCGATGCTGACGGGGTTCTCGGACACGATCGCGGAGGACGGGGCCTACCGGATCATGGTCTCGGATCTTGTCGCGCACGCCTCGGACGTCGATTCGGGTACGATGCTCACGCTCGCGTCGGTCTCTGGTGCCGTGAACGGAACGGTCACGATTGATGACAAGGGGACGGCGGACGCCGCTGACGACGAAGTCGTGTTCATGCCCGATGAGGATTACTCCGGCCCCGCGGGCTTCGGCTTCACCATCGATGACGGCTCGGGCGCAGCGAACGGCACCGCGAGTGCCACCGTCAGCCTCGAGGTCACGCCGGTGGCGGATGCGCCTCTCGTCACCATCGCGCCGCCGGGCGGCGGCGATCCCTCGATCACCACGCCGGTGGCGCCGACCGGCGACATCCAGGTCAACACCACGACGGCGGACCAGCAGCGCTACGCCAGCATCGCGGCGCTGTCCGATGGCGGCTTCGTCGTGACCTGGTCGTCCCTTGGTGAGGACGGCAGCGGCTGGGGCATCTACGGCCAGCGCTACGACGCGTCGGGCGCGGTGCTCGGCAGCGAGTTTCGGATAAACACCGAGACTGCAAGCGATCAGTTGTTCAGCTCCGTCGCAGCGCTGGCCCTTGGCGGCTTCGTGGTGACATGGGAGTCCTCCGATCAGGACGGCAGCTCCGAGGGCATCTTCGGCCAGCGCTACGACGCTTCGGGCGCGGCGCTCGGCAGCGAGTTTCGGATAAACACCGAGACGGTCGACGGGCAGATTCACGGCTCCGTCGCAGCGCTCAACGATGGCGGCTTCGTCGTGACCTGGTCTTCCCTCGGCCAGGACGGTAGCGGCTGGGGTATCTACGGCCAGCGCTACGATGCCACGGGCGCGGCTGCGGATGACGAGTTCCGGATCAACGCCGAGACGCTCAACGACCAGACAGAGAGTTCCGTCACGGCGCTCGCAAATGGCGGCTTCGTAGTGACGTGGGACTCCCACGGGCAGGACGGCGATGGCTGGGGTATCTACGGTCAGCGCTACGATGCCTCGGGCGCGGCGCTGGGTGGTGAGTTCGGGATCAACACGACGACGGCGAGTGACCAGATCTTCAGCTCGGCCGCGGCGCTCGGCGACGGCGGCTTCGTGGTGACCTGGTCGTCCCTGGAGCAGGACGGCAGCGGATGGGGCATTTACGGTCAGCGCTTTGATGCCTCAGGCGCGGCCGTCGGCGACGAGTTCCGGATCAACTCCGAGACAGGCGATTGGCAACTCCATAGTTCTGCCGTGTCGCTTGGCGACGGCGGCTTCCTGGTAACCTGGTCATCTCTGAACCAGGATGGGAGCAGCTGGGGCATCTACGGCCAGCGCTATACCGGTGATGGCAGCGCCGTGGGCAGCGAGTTCCGGCTGAACGAGATCACCTCCGGTTCTCAGACCGGGGAGACATTCTACGGCTCCCAGGTCACGGCTGTCCTCGCGGATGGCACGCTGGTCTCGACCTGGACCGGAGAGGGCACGGAGGAGGTCTTCGTTCGCCTCTTCGAAACCGGGACGGGTCCAGGTGCGGTCGAGGACACGCCCTTCGCCCTGCCAGTTTCGGTCGCGCTCACCGACACCGACGGATCGGAGACGATCAGCCTCGTGACGCTTTTCGGCCTGCCGTCGGGCTTCACGCTCAGTGACGGCACCAGTACCGCGATCTCGGACGGCACGACACCCATCGACGTCACCGGCTGGATGCTCGCCGCGCTCATCGTCACACCGGCCGAAGACTTCAACGGCGAGATCACCGTCACAGTCAGCGCGACTGCGGAGGAAGCGGGCAACAACGACACCGCCACGACCAGCGAGACCCTCACCTTCGCCATCGCGGTCAGCAACGCGAACGAGGCCGGGGTCGGCGCGGTCACGGACACCGATGCCGGCGCCGACAGCGTGGCCGAGAACGCCGCCAACGGCACCGTGGTGGGGCTGACCGCCTTTGCCGAGGATCCGGATGCCGGCGACGATGTGAGCTATGCGCTCGACGACGATGCCGGCGGGCGCTTCGCCATCGATGCCACGACGGGCGTCGTCACGGTGGCCGACGGCACGCTGCTCGACTTCGAGGCGGCGGCGAGCCACAGCGTCACCGTGCGGGCGACCTCGGCGGACGGGTCCTTCGCGACCGAGACCTTCGCCATCGCGGTGACCAACGCGAACGAGGGGATCGCCAGCCCGATCGTGTTCCTGTCGCTGAGCTCGCCCTTCACCGGGCAGGAGCTCTATGTGAGCGACGGCACGGCGGCGGGGACGACGCTCGTGAAGGACATCCTGCCCGGGTCGGGCTCGTCCGGCCCGGCGGAGTTCACGGTCCTCGGCGACAAGGTGCTGTTCCGCGCCCAGGACGCCACCAATGGCTCCGAGCTCTGGATCAGCGACGGCACGGCGACGGGGACGACGCTTCTGAAGGACATCGTGCCCGAGGGGGGCTCGTCCAGCCCGGCGGGGTTCACCGTCCTCGGCGACAAGGTGCTGTTCAGCGCCAGTGACGCCACCAATGGCCAGGAGCTCTGGATCAGCGACGGCACGGCGGCGGGGACCCAGCTCGTGAAGGACATCCTGCCCGGGTCGGGCTCGTCCAGCCCGTTTGAGTTCACGGTCCTCGGCGACAAGGTGCTGTTCCGGGCCGAAGACGGCGTGAACGGCATCGAGCTCTGGGTGACCGACGGCACCGCCGGGGGCACCATGCTGGTCAGCAACATCAACGAGGCGAGCGGGGCGACGTCGCCCTCGGGGATGACGGTCTTCGACCCCGGCGCCGCGGTCACGGGGGGGGTGCTGAACGACCTCCTGAACGGCACGCCGGTCGCCGAGGCGATTGACGGCAAGGAGGGCGATGACACCATCACCGGCTACCAGGGCGCGGACGCGCTGACCGGCGGGGACGGGGCGGACCGCTTCGTGTTCCGGACACCGGAGGACGGGGTCGACGCGATCCTCGACTTCACTCCGGACACCGATGTGCTGGTCATTACGGCCGCGACATTCGGCGGCGGCCTGGCGGCGGGAGCGCTGGATGCGGCCCGGCTGATCTCGGGGGCGGATGCAGAGGCGGATGCGGCGTTCGGCCAGTTCCTCTATGACACCGCCACGGGCGCGCTGGCCTGGGACGCGGACGGCACCGGCGGCGCCGCCGCGGTCCAGCTGGCCGTGCTCGCCGGGATGCCGGTGATCGACTCGTTCGACTTCACACTGGTTTGAGGCAGGGGCGGGGCCATGCGACGCCGGCTTCGCCCGCGGCCTCGCCTTCTCGGGCGACCACGCCGTGATCGGTTTGTCGCGCCCGCGCGAAACCCGCACCTTCGAGCGGCTGGCGCGCGAGGGCCTGCAGCCGAAATGCGCCATCTGCGTGGTGAATCTTGTCACCGGCGATGTGGAGCACCGGCTCGAGATCGAGGGCGTGGTCGAGGAGCTCTACGATGTCGCCGTGCTGCAGGGGGTCGTGCGCCCGATGGCGCTGGGGTTCAAGACCGAGGAGATCCGCTTCGCGATCAAGGTCGAGGGCACAGGATAGGGTGGGCAGGGGGCGCGCCGACGACCGGGGCGCGGCACCCGGTGCGGCCCCGTCAGTGCCGGACGTCGATCCCGGGGACATCGAGCCGGGAGCGGATCCGGCAGGCGGACGGCAAGCCTCTTCGCCGCGCTCCCCGGCATGAATGCATATCCAACCACAGGTTGGATCCGTACTGCCCGACCCGCTGCGCCGAGCGGCAAACTGCCATCAACGTTTGTGTTGCGCCAAGCACAAACGTTGCGGCCATCACTCACGGAGAGCTGAGGTCAACGCGCCAGCTTAACTCCCTGGCTGGACTACGAATCTGGGGGTCAGGGGTTCGAATCCTCTCCGGTGCGCCATATCTTTCCAAGCTGAGACAACGACTTGCGGCGCGATGTCAAGGCAGTATCGCGGGTGGTCGCTTTCTGGCCGGAACCGTATGCTGGCACTCCCGTGCAGTTCGCGGGCGTGACGCCGGGCGGCGACGGTCCGCGTCCCGGAGAAGCGCCCGGCGCCAACCGGCCATGAGCGCCCGGGGCCTCGGTCCGGCCTGCATCAGGTGACGGCAGCTGCGCCGGTCCGGCGGCTGCGGCCTGAAGTGCCATTGCGGTGCCGATGAAGCCTGTTCATGCCGTCCTACCCCAGGATCGGGCCTCCGATCATTCATATCGCCCAATCGTGCGGCGCGAACGCCACGGCGAGCCTCGCTGCCCGCCGCCCGAGACCTTGGGCTGAGGCCCTCCGCCGGCCCTGGCGCGCGCGTGACATGTCGACTTAACCTAGTTGACTGGCGAACGGCCATGCCATCGTTCGACTCGCGGGCGCTGGTGACCGAGGACCACCGGGCCGTCGCCCGGCTACATGAGCCTTGAAGCCCTCGCCTGCGTGACCGGCGATCCAGCCCTCGGGTGGCCCACTGTGGCCAGCTGATCAGCTTCGGACCTCTCCGAGGGTCCGCGCTTCTGCACCACTTCCCGGGACACCATCTCGGAACGGCGCTGACCTCCCCGCCGGCGCAGGCGGCCGTCGTCAACGGCACCGCAGGCACCTGGCTGGAAATGGACGAGGGGAACCAGTTCTGCAAGGGCCATCCGGGGATCGATGCTTTACCCGCCGCCTTCGATTTCGCCGAGGCAACCGGGGCCGTGGGCGCGGAATTCCTGGCTGCGGTCGCAATTGGCTACGAGGTCGTTGCCCGGGTAGAGGGATTGCCGCCTCGCTCCGGCCCTCGATGCATCCGCACGGGGCGCCTGGGGCGCGATCTCTGCCGTGGTCGCCGTGCAGCGACTCGCCGCCGCCGATGCGGCACGGATGCGCGGGGCACTGAATGTCGCGGCCAATGTCAGCCTTGGTGCCAGCCGGCGGACCATGCTGGAGGGCGGAGCGGTCCGGAACGCCTTCGCCGGGTTCTCGGGTCAGAAGGGCGTTCTTGCCCACGACATGCTCGAGGCCGGCTTCTGCGGCGAGCTCGACGGCGTCGCCCACGTCATCGGCAAGGTGGTCTCGGAGCGCTTCGACAAGGCCGCGATGACCGAGGCGCTGGGCGCGCGCTGGGAGGTCTGCCGCAACCCTTTCAAGCTCCATGCCTGCTGCCGCTACAACCACGCGGCGCTGGACGCCCTGGAGAAGATCACCGTCGCGCGGCCACTGGACCCGGCCGAGGTTGCGTCCATCGAGGTCGAGAGCTACGGCTTCGCCGCGGAGCCCGATGACCCGGGGCCGCGCAACGTGCCGGCGGTCAGTTTCTCCCTGGCTTTTGCCATCGCGACGACCCTGGTCAACCGATCGAGCGGGGTTGTGCGCTTCACCCGCGAGATGATTGCGCGGCCCGACGTCCTGGCGCTCGCCGCGAAGGTGAGCGTGTGCGAGGACGCGATGCCAGACGTGGCCAAGTCCTTCGATCTCGGCCCTTGCGGCGTGAGGCTCGAAAACCTGCACCACGCCGACCTCGCCTGCCGCGAGACGCCGAAGATTCTCGGCCATTGGCGCATCCGGGGCGCGATCGATTCGGGCCGGGTCGATGCCGGCACGGGAGAGGTCGGCCTGAAAGCACATCGAGGGCGTGGGCACCGCGCTCGCGACGGCGATGCGGAGCCCGGCGAGGTCCTCCATCCGGAAACGCCGCCTCCGGCTGCGGCCCAGCAGGATGAACGGGTCGCGTGCCACCACCTGGCCGAAGCAGACGAGCGGACAGTCGGGGTCACGGTCGTGATGCAGCATCACCCGCATCGGTCCGCCCGACGAGACCTGGGCGCGGCCGGCCAGCAGCCCTTCGGCCGGCTCGGGCGAGGGGCGCACCTCCACCGCGAGTCCCTCGCGCGCCCAGTCGCCGCGCGCGATGGCGAGGTAGAAGGGCGTCTAGGCAACGGTCCTGAGGTTCTCGTGGAGGACGATGGCTCCGGTCATCCCGCAAGGTGAGCCGCGGGCAGCGGCGCGAGTCAATCTGATTTGCCGGGAGCGGCATCCGTGCCGTGCGGAGAGCGCCGGCGTAAGAGGACCGCGGCCACGGCGCGCGCCCTCGCCTGGTTGACCGGACTTGACCCGGCGCGCGGGTCCGGCCGTCATTGGAGGTGGATTCGCGGAGACTTGGCCATGACCGATATCGATCTCAGTCTCGTGGGCGGCACCGTGCTGCTTCCGGGGACCGGCGTGGCGGACGCCGATCTGCTGATCGCGGGTGGCCGTATTGCCGCGATCGTCGCGCCAGGCAGGGCCTTGCCCGCGGCGGAAACGGTCGATGTGACGGGGCTGACCGTGCTGCCCGGCGCCGTCGACGCGCATCTGCATCTCGGCCATGGCAGCGACATCTCGCGGCCGCGGGCCCCGTCGGACGCGGCGAGCGAATCCGGGGCCGCGGCGCTGGGCGGGGTGACCTGCTTCATTCCTTACATCATGAGCGCCGAGCCCTATGCGGCGGTGTTCGACGATCTGGTGCAGGTGACCGAGGCGGGCGCCCGGATCGACTTCGGGCTGCATTTCGTCATCGCCACCGATGCCCAGCTCGCCGAGCTTCCGGGCTACATCGCGCGGGGCGTGCCCACGGCCAAGCTCTTCATGAACATCCGCGGCAGCGAGGGGGCGCGGCTCGGCTTGCCCGGTGTCGACGACGGCTTCCTGTTCCGGCTGCTCGAGGTGCTGGCCGCCCATCGCGGCATGCTCTGCCCGCATCCGGAGAACATCGAGGTCGCCTGGGTGCTGCGCGACCGGGTCATGGCGGCGGATCCCGAGGGCCGGCGCGGGCTCGCCGCCTGGAACGACACGCGGCCGCCCTTCGTGGAGGCCGATGCCCTGGCGCGGGCCTGCCATTTCGGCCGGATCGCCGGCGCGCCGGTCCACGGCGTCCACACCTCCTCGGCCGAGGCGCTCGCAGCCGCTGTGCGCCAGCGCGAGGCGGGGGCGCGGGTCTCGATCGAGACCTGCATGCACTACCTGACCCACGACACCACGCGCGCTATCGGCGCGATCGGCAAGGTCAACCCGCCGCTGCGCAGCCCCGAGGACCGCGAGGCACTGTGGCGCGGCATCGAGGCGGGGCAGATCGACACCATCGGCACCGACCATATCCACCGCCCCGCCAGCTCGAAGGCGGGCGGCATCTGGAAGGCCCAGCCGGGATTCCCCGGCCTCGACGCCTTCCTTCCGGCCCTGCTGACCGAGGGGCATTTCCGACGCGGCCTGCCGCTGGCGCGGCTCGTCGAGCTGGTCAGCGCCAATCCCGCGCGGGTGATGGGTCTCGCCCCGCGCAAGGGCGCGATCCTGCCGGGGGCGGATGCGGATCTAGCGGTCGTCGATCTCGGCGCGCGCTGGGTGGTGGGCAAGGAGTCGCTGGCGACCGATGCGGGCTACTCGATCTACGAGGGCGATGAGATGTCCTGCCGGGTGGTCCACACGCTCTCGCGCGGGCGGTTCGTGCTGAGGGACGGGACGCTGCAGGCGTCGAGCGTCGGCACCGGGCGGTTCGTCACGCGGACGCTATCTTAGGCACCGCGCCGCGTAGAGCCGGCCGAAGAGCCGCATCGGCCCGCGCAGAATCCCGGCATCCTCCACGGCGGCGCGGCCGATGCCGATGTCCGCGTCGATGCGGAAGCGCATGCAGAGCCAGCGGCGGAGCGTCGGTGCCGGGATCGGCCGGAACGGCCCCTGGTTCGGGATCTGCGCCCGGCTCTCGATCCGTGCCCAGCGCCAGCCGTAGCGCGACCACAGATTGCGGGCGCTGACGACCAGCGTCCCGCCGGGCCTGAGCACCCTTGCCACCTCGTCGAGCAACCGCTCGGGCTCCGGACAGTGCTCCAGCACCTGCGGCAGCACCACCGCGTCGAGGCTCGCGTCCGCATGGGGCAGGGTGCCGCCGGCCATGAGCGCGGTCCCGATCCGGCCGGACGGCAGGCCCTCCTGCCGGATGCGCTCGCGGATGAAGGTGAGGTTGTGTGCTGAAAGCTCTGCAATCTCGAGCCGGACCTCCGGGGCGAGGCGCTGCAGCAGCGCGACGGTGTCGGTGCCACCCCAGGGCATCACCTCGAGGACCCGGCTTCCGGCGGGGAGGTCGGGCAGGAGGCCGAGTTCCGCGGCGGTCGCCTCGCCCTGCCGGCGGGAGACATAGACACCCGCAAGCGGTGACTTGGCCCAGACCGAGTAACCGCGGAAATCACCGATCTGATTCCAGGTCCAGCGGCGCGGATTCCATTCGGCGAACGGGTTGTCGTCGTTGCGGATCCGCCAGAACGGGTAGCTCGCGGCCGGCTTCGCCGGGTAGACGGCGTGCGCGGGGCGGTCGAACCGCTCCCGGGAATGGACTTCCGAGAAGGGCCGGCGCGGTGCCTTCATCGCCGGGGCCGAGGGCCTGGCCCGTCCGATCGCCAGCACTCCCTGGAGCTCGAAGATCGGGGGCAGCTCCAGCATTTCGTGCAGCGCCCGGTGGTCGCCGATGCCGGCGTTCCAGATGCACTGGTAGCCGCGCAGGTGGGCGCTGAGCATCATGTGATAGCATGCGCCTGCAACCGACTGGACAATGGAGAAATTCCCGTGCGTCCAGCCTTTCTGGAAGCAGAGGTAGACCAGCGCCGAGCACTCGGCGAAATGGGGGTTGCCGCCGGAGATCTCCCGTGCCCGGCGCTTGCGGGACGGGTCGGTGACGATGATGAAGTGCCAGTTCTGCTGGTTGCAGGACGACGGCGCCTCGGTACCGTCGCGCACGATCTCCGCAAGGATATCCGGATCCATCGCCGAACCGTCAAAGTCCCGGCAGGAATGCCGCTGAGACAGGCGGTCGAGAATCGACTGCCAGTCCGCGGCTTCGCCGGATCGGGACGAACTGGCCTTCTGCCTCGGAGCTTCCATCGTCCTGCTGCCATCGCGGCGTGGCGCCGGGGCCGGCGCCGCGATTGCGTTGACAGCGCGGGCGGGGGCTTGGAGAGTGTATCCCGTTGACTGCCCAAGGGGCCATGGGCTGTCAAGCGCAGTCGCTTCTGCGGGTCAGACCAGTTTGCTCCGGAAGGAAGCGCTGCGGCCGGGTCAACCGAAGGGTCGAGCTAAGCGAAGTGTCAGGCCGGATCGGAATCAACCGGCAATCCGGCAATTCAGGGAGAGAGACATGATCAATTCCATCAGCAGCACGATTGTTGCTGCGGCAGTCATCGCCGGCGTGTCCGTTGCGGGTACGGCCGAGGCGCAGGAATTCAAGCTGCGCTGGGGCCACTACCTGCCCAACACGCCCTTCGTCCAGGTCGAGAAGGACTTTGCCGAGAACGTCAAGGCGCGCACCAACGGCCGCGTCGAGATCGAGATCACCTTCGCCGGCGGTCTGGGCAAGGGCAACGAGATCATGACGCTGGCGGGCCGCGGCGCCATCGACATGGCCTCGGTCGTGCCGGGCTACTACCCGGACCAGCTGCTGTTCTGGAAGGCCTATCAGATACCGTTCATCTTCAACTCTCCTCGTCAAGCCATGGAAATATCGGCAGAATCCTATGAGAATCTGCCCGTGTTCCAGGAGGAGTTCGACAAATTCGGCGTCAGGTTCCTGTTCCACCAGCCGCTCGGCTCGTATTTCATGACCGGACCGGACGAGAACTGCGATACGGTCGAGGGGCTGAACGGCAAGAAGATCCGCAGCTTCGGGGCCGACATTCCGAAGATATTCGAGGCGATCGGCGCCGTGCCCGTCTCGGTGGCGTTCACCGACATCTACGAGGCCGTGCAGCGCGGCACGCTGGACTACTCCTTCATCAATCGCGGCAACATCAACGCGATCAAGGTCTACGAGGTCGGCAAGTACAGCTGCGGCCCGGTCATGTCGATCACCGGCCACATGATCGTCATTGGCCAGAAGACCTGGGACAGCCTGCCCGCCGACATCCAGCAGATCATGGTCGAGGAAGCCCAGAAGGCCGGCAAGGCCTACATCGACGATATCGAGAAGGCCGAGGATGCAGCCGGCGAGGCGATGATCGCCGCGGGCGCGGTGATCAAGCCGATGAAGGAGGGTGAACTCGAGAAGTGGAAGGCCGCAGCGCCCGACATGCTGCAGGGCTGGGTCGACGAGATGACGGCGGCCGGCCAGGGCGAGCAGGCCAAGCAGGTCGCCGAGTTCTGGCGCTCAAGGATCGGCGGCTGAGGGGGCGTCGCGTGATGGCGCGGCGGCGCCTGGGCCGGGCAGCCGCCGCGCTCCGGACTCCTGCTCGCCGGGGCGAGGCATGGCGATGACGACCTTGCGGCACTTGCTCGAGCGCCTCGCGCTGGGTGTCCTGCTGGTCGGGGGCGCCGGGATGCTGTTGTCGATGTTCCTCGGCGTCGGCGACGTGATCGGCACGCAGATGCTGCGCAGCCCCCTGCCGGGTGCCTACGAGATCACCGAGAGCACCATGGTGCTGATCGTGTTCGGGGCGCTGGCCTATGCACAGATCCGCCGCGCCCACATCCGCGTCGAGCTGCTCTACACCCGGATGACGCCGCGTGTGCAGGCGGGACTCGACGTGCTGGCCGACCTCGCCGCGCTCGTGTTCTTCGGGCTCCTCCTGTGGCAGGCGGTCAGCGAGGCGCAGTACAGCTACCAGATCAACGAGCGCACCGTTGGCCTGATCCGCTTTCCGCTCTACCCCGCGCGGTTCGTGCTTGCGGCCGGCACCACGCTGATGATCGCGCAGCTGCTGCTGGACCTGGGGGTCGACCTGCGGCGTATCGCGACAGGGGCTCCGGCCGGGCCGGTGGACACTGCTGCGCCCGGGCCGGGCCCGGCCGGCCGGCTGTAGGAGGGGACATGCTGGATCCGGGAACCGCCGGCATCATCGTGCTGATCGTGCTGGCGGTACTGCTGGCTTCGGGCGTTCACATCGGCGTGTCGCTGGGGCTCGGGGGCATCCTCGGCATTTACCTCTCGATCAACCCGGCCGCCGCCTGGGCACAGCTCGCGACCATCCCGTTCTCAAAGACCAACAATTTCGACCTCGCGGTCATCCCGCTCTTCATCCTGATGGGGGCACTGGCGACCCAGGCGGGGCTGACGACGGATCTCTACAAGGCGGCGCATGACTGGCTGGGCAGGCTGACCGGCGGCCTCGCCATGGCCACGACAATCGCCTCGGCCGCCTTCGGGGCGGCCTGCGGTTCGACCCTCGTGAACGCCGCGGTGTTCACCAAGATGGCGATGCCCGAGATGACTCGCTTCGGCTATGACAAGCGCCTGAGCGCGGGTTGCATCGCCGCCTCGGGCACGCTGGCCTCGCTGATCCCGCCCTCGATCCTCATGGTGATCTACGCCATCATCACCGAGCAGTCGACCGGCAAGCTGCTGATCGCCGGGCTGGTGCCCGGGCTGCTGTCGGCGGCGATGTATCTGGTCGGCATCTGGATCTGGGTGAAGCGCCGGCCCGAGATCGCGCCGAAGGTCGAGTTCGAGATCAGCAGGGCCGAGAGGTGGCGCTCGCTCAGGGGCGTCTGGGGCATCGGCTTCCTCTTCCTGCTGGTGATCGGCGGCATCTACACCGGCTGGTTCGTGCCCACCCTCGCGGGCGCGATCGGCGCCTTCGGCGCCTTCCTGATTGTCGCCGCCAAGCGCCGGATGACGTCCTCGACGCTGATCGACACCTTCAAGGACGCCGGCATCACCACCTCGACGATCTTCATCATTGTGATCGGAGGCGAGCTGCTGGCGCGCTTCCTGACCTATACGGGGCTGGTGACCAACATCACGGATTGGCTCATCGGCTTGGGCCTGCCGCCGTTCCTCTACCTGATGGCCTTCGCCGTGCTCTACCTGATCCTCGGCATGGTGATCGAGCCGATCGCCATCATGGTGATGACGCTGCCGGTCATGTTCCCGATCCTGACCGGGGTCGGCTACGACCCGATCTGGCTCGGGGTCATCTCGATCAAGCTCGCCGAGATCTCGCTGATGACACCGCCGGTCGGGCTGAACGTCTATGTGGTGCGCTCGGCCTCGCCGGTGCCGCTGACGCTCGAGCAGGTCTTTGCCGGGGTGATGCCATTCCTGGCGATGGACCTGATGACGCTGACGCTGCTGATCGCCTTCCCCGCGATCGTCACCTTCCTGCCGGACCTGATGGGCTGACCGGCCCTCACGCCTCGCCCTTCACCTCCGCCGCCGCCCGAAGTCCGGCGATCCGGCCAAGGCCGAGCGCGGTCAGGAGCCCGTTGCCCGAGGCATAGCCGCCCGCACCGGCCCGGCCGCTGATCCCCGCCGCCGCGCCACCGCCGGCAAAGAGGTTCGGGATCACGCCGCCGCGCTGGCGCAGGACGCGGGCGTGGCGGTCGACCATGAGCCCGCCCTGGGTGTGGAACAGGCCGGGCTTCACCCGGACGATGCCGAGCGGCGGCACCAGCGGCGCCAGCGCGAAGTTCCGCCGCCCGTATGGATCCGCCGCGTCGCCGCGGGCGGCGGCGTTGTAGTCGGCCACCGCGGCGGTCAGCCCGGCAGGGTCGATGCCGGCAGTCTGCGCCAGCGCGCGCGGGTCTTCGGCCCAGCGCACTGCGCCCATCTGCGCCATCTCAGCGTATTCTTCTTCCAGTGCCGCCACCTCGTGAATGCGCCGGTCATAGACCGCCCAGGCGAATTCGCCCTGCGCCATCACCGCGGGGGCGAAGCCGGAATATCCGGCGTCCTCGTTGCCGAAGCGCTGCCCGCCGCGGCCCACCAGGATGCCGCCTTTCTCGATGGTGGTCCAGCTCAGGAGCTGACCCTGCGGATAGGCCACCGCCGCATAGCCCTGCCAGGCTCCCATATTGCCCAGCGCCGCGCCAAGCGGCCGCCCCCACCGCACTGCCTCGCCGGTCGAACCGGGAGCACCGAAATAGTCGGCCCCGGCGCTCTCGGGGCAGTATTCGCGGACCATGCCGCGGTTGGCGGCGAAGCCGTTGGTGGCCAGCAGCACCTTGCGCGCGGCCACGGCCTCGCCGCCGATCACGGCGCCGGTCACCGCTCCCTGGTCGGAGGTCAGCCCCTCGACCGGGTTGCCGACCGCCAGCGGGATGCCGCGGGCGGCGACGAAGCCCAGCAGGTCGTCCACCAGATCCTGCCCCCGGCGCGAGCGCGGCGCGTGCAGCCGCTCGACCGAGTGGCCGACATGTCGGTAGGCCGTGATCAGCTCCATCCGCGCGCCCAGCCCGTCGATCAGCCACTCACAGAGCGGGGCCGACTGCTCGGCCATGAGCAGCGTGAGGTCGTCGGCATCGTGATGGCCGCTGACTGCTGTCAGGTCGGCAGCCATGCGCCCGGGCGAATCCTCGATGCCCGCCGCGCGCTGGTATTTCGTGCCGGCGCCTGGGATCGAGCCGGTAGAGAGCGAGGAGTTGCCGCCCGGCCGGTCGCGCTTCTCGACGATGGCGACAGCGAGCCCCGCATCATGTGCCGCGATGGCGCCGGCCAGCCCACAGGCCCCGGCGCCGATCACCAGAAGGTCGATTTCGGTCATGCAGTCATCGCCGCAACGGTGTCGCGCCAGTTTCGCCCGAGCGTCGCCTCGTCAAGCGCCATCAGCGCCTCCAGCCCCGCCGCCATGCCGGGGTAGGGTGCCTCGACGATGCCGCGGATCTTGGCGCGGATCTCCTCGGGCGTGAAGGGCAGGTCGGGGCCGCCGCGGGCGCTCAGCACCTCCTCGGTCAGCCGGGTGCCGTCATCGAGCGTCCAGGTCACCCGCGACGGTCGGTCATTCGGCCACGCGGGTTCGGGCTCGTAGGCGGCCAGCGTCACCTTGTGCCGCAGCGCCGCGATCTCGGGCATGGCGAGAGTGCGGGCATGGAACGCCTCGGCTCCGCCGTGGCCATGGACCGCCGCGGTCGCCGCGATGTGCTGGATCGAGAACCTGGCGCCGATGGTCGTGGGCGGGTCCGGATTGTCCAGGGTCCGCGCGCGCCAGTGGGTCTCGATATGGATGTTGGCGATCCGGCCGGGCGAGGCCTGCTCGCGGAGCTTCAGGGTCGCCTCGATCGTGGCATGGCCATACTGGCAGCAGGCGAAGATCTTGTGATAGCCGTCCGAGACCGCCCAGGACTCGCCCAGCCCCGCGGTCAGCTCTCCGGGGATCGGCGTGGCGCCGAAGGCATCCGCATAGACGTCGTGCAGCGCCGAGGGCAGGCCGGCGATGCCGATCGGCGCCCAGTCGGCGGCGCGCAGGCCGGCCCAGGCGCCCGTGGCAGGCCAGACATTGCGCACCAGCGAGCCGCGGATCGGGTGGGTATATGGACCCGGCACCACCATGGTCGCTGCGCCCGAGATCGCACCCGCAGCCTGCGCGGGCGGCAGCCGCCGCAGCGCCGCCACCGAGGCGGCGGCGCCGACCGCGGCGAGGCTGCCATGAGGATGCAGGACGAGTTTCGGGAAGCTGAAGGCGCGCGCCACGCGCGCAGCGGTCTCGTAGCCGATCACCAGGGCGCGCAGCAGGTCGCGGGTCGGGGCGCCGGTCGCCTCGGCCTCGGCGAGCAGCGCCGGCAGGCAGTAGATGCCGGCATGGCAGATTGCGCGGCGGTAGCCCTCGTCGAGTTCGCACCAGTCGGATGCCGCCCCGTTCGCCACTGCCGCCGTATAGCGGTCGAGCCGCATGCCACGGGCGTTGAACACGGTGGCCTCGGCCCCTCCGGCGCTGCGCGCGAGACCGTCCTGCAGCGCGATCAGTTCCGGCTCGCCGCGCGCCGCCACCATGGCCGCGAGGTCGTCGGCAAGCACCAGCGTGGCCCGGCGGCGGACCGGCTCGGGGATCGCGTCCCAGCCGAGGCCGGACGCCCATCCGGTCAGGGCCGCAAGACCATCGGCGATCCGGCCGGCCGCGTCCGATGTTGCGCCCATGCGCTCCTCCCGACCTTGCGCCGCTGTGATACAGATTCACAGTTCCGTTTCAAAACGATGGGTTGACCCCCTTCTCAAGCTTGAGAAGCCTTACGCCGCCACCGTCTCGACGAGCGCCATCGCCTCGGCCACTGGCACCACATTGGCGTATTTCGCGTTCATGTCCCAGAGATTCACCGCATGCGAGGTCGGGCTGCGGTCGTAGACGCACTCCTCGGGAACCACCACCTTGAAGTTATAGGCGAAGGCGTCGGTGACCGACGAACGGACGCAGCCCGAGGTGGTGCATCCCGTGACGAACAGCGTGTCGACCCCGAGATCGATCAGATAGCTGGTGAGCGGCGTGCCAAAGAAGGCCGACGGATGCTTCTTCGGCAACAGCACGTCCCCCTTCACCGGAGCGACTTCCTCGACGAACCGGTAGCCCGCGGCGTCGATCCCCATGATCGTCGTGATCTTCTCGGCAAGCCTGCCCGAGTCGGTGTCCAGGTTCTTCGGTGCCACATGCGGGTAGAGCACCGGCAGGCCCCGCCCGCGGAAGGCGGCGAGCAGCGGCTGGATGTGGTCGACCGCCCGCCAGCCCTCCTCGCCGCAGGACGTCGGGTATTCCCCTATCGCCTCCCAGTAGGGCAGGCGCCTCGTTCCGACGGTGCGGTACTGCACGTCGATGATGAGGAGTGCGGGCCGCCGGCCGATACTGCCCTTCCCGCCGAAACCCGCGGCCGCATAGCGCCGTTCCTCTTCCTCGCTGACGATGCCGGTCCAAGGGCGCATGGGGCGAGCTCCGATCCGAAACGCCACGTTGCAGGATTACCGGAAAGTTGACGAGGCCGCCGGCGCCTTGTCAAGCTGCGGCCATCGTTCCGGATATCGCGCGAGGAGCCGCCGATGGACCTGCCCAGCCACGACCGCTACGCCTACTCGGCCCTGCCCTCGCGCCCGGTCTATGACTGGCCGGGAGGCAAGCGGCTCGCGCTCTGCATCTGCAACAACGTCGAGCATTTCGCCTTCCTCTCCGGCCTTGGCAGCGACCACACCCAGCCTGGCGCGTCGCAGAGCACGCGCAACTACGCCTGGCGCGACTACGGCAACCGGGTCGGGCAATGGTATCTGTTCGACCTGCTCGATGAACTCGGCCTGCCGGCCTCCCACAACGTCAATACCGCGGTGCTGGACTACTGCCCCGAGATTGTCGCCCGCATCCGCGCGCGCGGCGACGAGGTGATCGGCCACGGGCGGACCAATGCCGAGCGGCAGGACGTCCTGCCCGAAGCCGAGGAGGCGCGGCTGATCCGCGAGAGCAGCGAAGGCATCGCACGGCATTTCGGGGCCGCCCCCAGGGGCTGGCTCGGGCCCTACCTGGCGCAGTCGGCGGTGACGCTCGATCTCCTGAAGGAGGCCGGCTACGACTATGTGCTCGACTGGCCGGCGGACGACCAGCCGTTCTGGATGCGCACCCGGTCGGGGCCGATCCTGTCGGTGCCCTACTCGATCGAGATCAATGATTCTCCGGCGCTGGTTTTCCGCCAACACTCGGCCCGCGAGTTCGAGGAAATGGTGATCGACCAGTTCGACGAGATGCTGCGGCAGTCCGAGCGGCGGCCGCTGGTCTGCACCGTGGTGCTGCATCCCTTCGTCATCGGTCAGCCCTTCCGGCTGCGGGCGCTGCGCCGGGCGCTGGAGCACGTTCTGCGTCAACGTACGGAGATTTGGCTGACGACTCCGGGAGAAATCGCAAGCTTCTGTGCGAGCCTGCCCGTGGGGACGGTTCCCTGAGAGTCTGCAAGGCACAGACAGCCGGGCGATGGCTGGGGCGCCAGGATTCGAACCTGGGGTCGCGGGACCAAAACCCGCTGCCTTACCACTTGGCCACGCCCCAAGCGCGCGGACATTAATGCCGGTACCCGGGAGCGGCAAGTCCTGGCTGGCGTCGCGCGTCCTCCTTGCGGAGCAAAACGCGCTTGCAGCCCGGCGGTACCGAAGCTATACACCGCGTCGCTGACGGCGGAGTGTAGCTCAGCTTGGTAGAGCACTGTCTTCGGGAGGCAGGGGCCGGTGGTTCGAATCCACTCACTCCGACCAGCCAGCGGCGCGCTCAAGTCTTGAACAGGCTTGGGGAATCTGCAATAAGCGCTGCCTCGAAAGGATGCGGGCGTAGCTCAGGGGTAGAGCATTACCTTGCCAAGGTAAGGGTCGTGAGTTCGAATCTCATCGCCCGCTCCAATCAAGATCGGTTCAGTGAGACGGAAACGGCCAGCAGGCGGCTGCTGGCCGTCCCGCATTTCGTTTGGCGACATCAAGATGATGCCGGGTCGGGTCCGCTCCGCACAGACGGCGCGGTCACGTCCGTCAAGGTGGTGGAGATTCTGGGTTGGTCCACTGAGGTCATCGCTCAGGCGGCCTGTGCTGCAATGCTGAGAAGCGGGTCGCTCTCAGCGGCATCTATGCGCGAGAAGGCTTCGACCTGCATGTAGCGGTGCTGGCCGAGCCACTCGTCGTTCTGCTCGAAGAGGACAGCGCCGATGAGCGGGATGATCGCGTCCTCATTGGGGAATATCCCGACGACGTCGGCCCGACGCTTGACCTCCTTGTTGAGGCGCTCCAGCGGGTTGGTCGAGTGCAGCTTGGTCCGATGCTGCGCCGGGAACGCCATGTAGGCGAGGACGTCGTGCTCGCTCTCGTCCATGAGGCCTGCGAGCTTCGGCCAGCGGGCGCGGAGCTGGTCGGCGACGTGGCGCCAGGTGGCACCCTCGGCGACATGGACGGCATAGGCGGCTGGATCGTCACCGGGCAGGCGCCATTCGTCCCATGCTCCGGCCCGGCGATCATAGCGGGCCAGCTGGCCCGCATTCCCCTCGCTCACCCAGAGATTGCCGGCGGAATCCGACCAGACGCGGCGGGTGCCCGCGTCAGGCGTGGACGGGTCGACAGCCGTCACCCGGCCGGTCTCGGGATCGACCTGGCCGATATAGCTTCCGGCGAGCGAGGACAACCAGACGCCGCCCGCCGGGAAGTGGTGGATGCCGTAGGGACTGTATCCGCGCGCGCCGGATAGTGCCCCGGGGCTTATCTGGCGAGTATCCCTTTCTGCCTGGCCCATCATACCAGAAGGTCGGCAAATGCCGAGCACCCGCACATCCGCGCCCGGGCGAGCACGCAGCGCCGACCCTGGGATGAGGAGCGGACGCCGGTTCAAGTTCCCGCGTGGCGCCGAAGTGCGCGCCGGGTTCAGATTGCGACATTCTGCGGCGCCGGCAACGGATCGGCGGAGCTGATCCGTGTCACAGGCATCCTTGGACATGGAGCTGAAGCGATGAACAGGAAGATCGTCATTGGCGCTGCGGCGCTTTCGCTGGTTGCCGCCATCCCGCTTATTGCCCTCGCCGGCAGCGACTGGCGCGGCGGCCACAGGGACATGTCGCATCACGGCATGGGAATGGGCGGAGGCATGGGTGCCGGAATGCGTGGCGACGGCCACCGCGGCGACATGCACGGCCGGATGTCCATGCTTGAGATGATCGAGCGCTACGACGCAGACAGCAGCGGATCTCTGACACAGGACGAGATCGACACCGGCCGCGCCGCCCGCATGAAGCAGTTCGACGCCGACGGCAACGGCAGCCTCTCGCTTGCCGAATACGAGGCGCTCTGGCTCGATGCGATGCGCGAGCACATGGTGCGCCGGTTCCAGGGCCATGACCGGGACGGCGACGGGCAGGTCACGGCGGACGAGTTCGGGCGGCAAATGTCGCACATGGTCATGCTGCGCGACCGCAACGGCGACGGCGTCCTCGATCTGAACGATACCGGGCGCCCCGACGACGAGGACGACGGCGAGTAAACCGACACGGGTGGCGGCAAAATCGGCGCGCCGTTCGCTTGATCCGGCTGCCGGCGCCCCGGGGCGCCGGAGAGCCGCATCACATCAGCATGGACAGCGGGTCCTCGATATAGTCTTTCAATGCCCCGAGGAACTGTGCCCCGAGCGCACCATCGATCACCCGGTGGTCGACCGACAGTGTCACCGACATCACCGTGGCAATCGCGACCGCGCCGCCCTTCACGACCGGCTTCTGCACGCCGGCGCCGACAGCGAGGATCGAGGCGTGCGGCGGGTTGATGACCGCGTCGAAATTGTCGATCCCCATCATGCCGAGATTCGAGATCGCGAAGCTGCCACCCTGATACTCGGCCGGGCCGAGCCTGCGTGCCTTCGCCCGCGCGGCGAGATCCTTCATCTCGGCCGAAAGCGCCGAGAGCGATTTCGCCTCCGCATTGCGGATCACCGGCGTGAACAGCCCGCCCTCGATGGCGACGGCGACGGCCACGTCCGAGGCCTTGAACTTCAGGATGCGGTCGCCCGCCCAGACGGCGTTGCAGTCCGGCACTTGTTGCAGCGCCAGCGCGCAGGCCTTGATGACATAGTCGTTGACCGAAAGCTTGATGCCGCGCTGCTCGCCGCGGGCATTCATCTGCCCCCTGAGTTTCAGCAGCGCGTCGAGTTCGATATCGCGGCGCAGGTAGAAATGCGGAATGGTCTGCTTCGCCTCGGAGAGGCGCGCGGCGATGGTCTTGCGCATGCCGTCGAGGGCAACCTCCTCGTAGGCCCGGTCGCCATACATCCGCCGCACCGTGTCGGTGCTCGGACCCGCCGGGGCGGCAGGCGCGGCGGCAGGGCGCGGGGCGGCGGCGGCCGTGCTTTCGGCCTTGTCCACATCGGCCCTCACGATCCGGCCATGCGGGCCGGAACCATTGACGCGGGCAAGGTCGATACCCTTCTCCTTCGCGATCCGCCGGGCCAGAGGCGAGGCGAAGACGCGCGTGCTGCCGGACGCGGCCGGGGCCGCCGGAGCCGGGGCAGAGGCGGGTGCCGCCGCCGGCGCGGGGGCAGGGGCCCGGTCAGCGGTCGCCTCGGCTTTGGGGGCCGGCGCCTTGGCGGCCGGCGCGGCGCTGATGGCGGATGCATCCTCGCCCTCCTGCAGCAGCACGGCGATCACCGCGTTGACCTTTACGCCCTCCGTGCCCTCGGGCACGACGATCCTGCCGAGCCTGCCCTCGTCGACCGCCTCGACCTCCATGGTGGCCTTGTCGGTCTCGATCTCGGCGATGATGTCGCCGGCGGAGACACTGTCGCCCTCGGCCTTGAGCCACTTCGCCAGCTTGCCCTCCTCCATGGTGGGGGAGAGCGCGGGCATCAGGATGTTGATCGGCATCGTCCTCTCCCCCTCAGCGGTAGCAGACCGACTTCACCGCGGCGACGACCTCGTCGACGGTGACCAGGGCCAGCTTCTCGAGGTTGGCCGCATAGGGCATCGGCACGTCCTTGCCGGTGCAGTTGATCACCGGCGCGTCCAGATAGTCGAAAGCCTGCTGCATCAGCACTGCCGAGATATGGTTGCCGATCGAGCAGACCGGCCAGCCTTCCTCCACCGTGACGCAGCGGTTGGTCTTCATCACCGAGCGAACGACGGCGCCGGTGTCCATCGGGCGGAGCGAGCGGAGGTCGATCACTTCTACCGAGATGCCGTCCGCAGCGAGTTTGTCGGCAGCGGCGAGCGTGTGGCTCATGCCGATGCCGAAGCTGACCATCGTCACGTCCGTCCCCTCGCGCCAGACCCGCGCCTTGCCGATGGGGACGACCAGGTCCTCGATGTCGGGCACGTCGAACGACCGCCCGTAAAGTATCTCGTTCTCGAGGAAGATCACCGGGTTCGGGTCGCGGATCGCCGACTTGAGCAGGCCCTTGGCGTCGGCCGCCGAATAGGGCTGCACCACCTTGAGGCCGGGAACCTGGGCGTACCAGGCGGCATAGTCCTGGCTGTGCTGGGCAGCGACCCGGGCGGCGGCGCCGTTCGGGCCCCGGAACACGATCGGGCAGCCCATCTGGCCGCCGGACATGTAGAGCGTCTTGGCCGCGGAGTTCACGATCTGGTCGATCGCCTGCATGGCGAAGTTGAAGGTCATGAACTCGACGATCGGCCGGAGCCCGCCGAAGGCGGCGCCGACCGCGATGCCGGCGAAGCCGTGCTCGGTGATCGGGGTGTCGATGACGCGGCGCGCGCCGAATTCCTCGAGCAGGCCCTGGCTGATCTTGTAGGCGCCCTGATACTCGGCGACCTCCTCGCCCATCAGGAACACATCGCCGTCGCGCCGCATCTCCTCGGCCATGGCGTCGCGCAGGGCCTCGCGAACGGTCTGGGTCTTCATCGGTGCGTCCGCTGGCCAGTCGGCCACGGCCGGCGACGTTGCGGTGGCCGCAGCCGGCTGAGGTGCCGCAATCGTGGCGCCGCGAGCGTCAGCCGGCGGTGCTGCGGGCGCGGCGGGTGTCGGCGCGGCGGTAACAGGTGCGGCAGCGGCCGCGGTGTCCTCGCCATCCTCGACCAGCAGCGCGATCACCTCGTTGACCTTCACGCCATCGGTCCCCTCGGCAACCACGATCTTGCCGACTGTCCCTTCATCGACGGCCTCGACCTCCATGGTGGCCTTGTCGGTCTCGATCTCGGCGATGATGTCGCCGGCGCTGACCTTGTCGCCTTCCTTGACGTTCCATTTGGCGAGCTTGCCTTCCTCCATGGTCGGCGAGAGGGCGGGCATGAGAATCTGGATTGCCATCTGTCGGTTTCCCCCCTCGCGGATCAGGCTTCGGCCAGGATGTCGGTGTAGAGCTCAGCGAGATCGGGCTCGGGGCTCTCCTGGGCGAACCTGGCGGCCTCGTTGACGATGTCGCGGATCTCCTTGTCGATTTGCTTGACCGCGTCCTCGCCCGCGTGGCCGCCATCGAGGATTCGCTTCCTCAGCCCGTCAATCGGGTCGTGCTCCTCACGCATCTTTGCCACCTCCTCGCGCGTCCGGTACTTTGCCGGATCGGACATTGAGTGGCCGCGGTAGCGGTAGGTCTTCATCTCGAGGATGTAGGGGCCCTTGCCGGAGCGGCAGTGCTCGGTCGCACGCTCGCCGGCCTCGCGGACCTTCAGCACGTCCATGCCGTCGACCTCCTCGCCGGGGATGCCGAAGGCCGCCCCGCGGGTGTAGAGGGCCGGGGTGGATGTCGATCGGCGCTGCGCCGTGCCCATGGCGTACTGGTTGTTCTCGATGACGAAGATCACCGGAAGGGCCCAGAGCGCCGCCATGTTGAAGGTCTCGTAGATCTGGCCCTGGTTTGCCGCCCCGTCACCGAAATAGGCGAGGCTGACATTGTTCGAGCCGCGGTACTTGTCGGCAAAGGCGAGTCCGGCGCCGATCGGCACCTGTGCGCCGACGATGCCATGGCCGCCGTAGAAGTTCCTTTCGCGGCTGAACATGTGCATCGAGCCGCCCTTGCCCCTGGAATAGCCGCCCGCGCGCCCGGTCAGCTCGGCCATCACGCCGTTCGGGTCCATGCCGCTGGCCAGCATGTGGCCGTGGTCGCGGTACGACGTGACGACCTGGTCGCCCTCGATGCAGCTGGCCTGCAGACCGACGACCACGGCCTCCTGGCCGATGTAGAGATGGCAGAACCCGCCGATCAGCCCCATGCCGTAGAGCTGCCCCGCCTTCTCCTCGAAGCGGCGGATCAGGAGCATGTCGCGGTAGTAGCCAAGGAGCTCGTCGGACGTGGGGGTGTTCTTGCGGCGCTTGGTCTTCGGGCTGGCCATGCATCTCCCTCCGGCGCAGTGTACACACGCTGACGCGGCAGCAATCCCGCGCTGCGTCGATCTGCGTTCTGAATAGCGCCTTTGGCGCCGCTCCGCAGCAAAGATTCAGATCACATCATTGCAAAATCGGCGCGGCGACATGCACCAGCTTGCACGGGAGCGTGCCACGGCGCAGAACCGTTACCGGATCACCACGTCCTCGGGCCGGACCAGGCCCAGAACGGAGCGCGCGCGCTCCTCGAGCAGGTCGATGTCGAGATAGTCCTCGTCGAGTCGGCGAACGAGATTGCGCAGTTCGGCCCGGTCTCGGGCTCCAGCATCGAGTTCGTGCTGCAACTCACGCTCGAGGGCCTTTGCCTCGTGGAGAGCCGCCAGCCCGTGCTCGCCCTGTACGGCGCTGTGTCCGAAAACCGCCAGGATCGCGAAGAGCAGGATGTAAAAGGCGGGGATAATGACCTGTTCCCAATCCCATCGCATCATGGTGCGGCAAACCCCGGCTTCGCTTCAGCGGATCGCGATTCGGCCAGTATGAATCGGTGAACCGGAAAAGGAAAGAGTCCTGCTCAATTGCGTGTGAATGCGCCAAATTCCTGCATCGGCACGCCGGGTCAGCGGCGCAGGATCGCCCGCCCGGCGTAGAGCGCGCTGGCACCCAGAGCCTCCTCGATCCGGATCAGCTGGTTATATTTCGTGAGCCGGTCCGACCGGGCGAGCGAGCCGGTCTTGATCTGGCCGCAGTTGGTGGCGACGGCGAGGTCTGCGATGGTGGCATCCTCGGTCTCGCCGGAGCGGTGCGACATCACTGCGGCCATTCGTGCCCGGTGCGCCATGCTGACGGCCTCGAGCGTTTCGGAAAGCGTACCGATCTGATTGACCTTGACCAGGATCGAATTTGCCGCGCGTCTCGCGATTCCTTCCGCAAGGCGCTTGGGATTGGTGACGAAAAGATCGTCGCCGACAAGCTGGCAGCGGTCGCCGATCGCGCGGGTCAGGCCAATCCACCCATCCCAGTCGTCCTCCGCCATGCCGTCCTCGATCGAGACGACCGGATAGTCGGAGACGAGCGCCGCGAGGTACTCGGCCATCTCGCCGCTGTCGAGTATCTTGCCCTCGCCCTCGAGATGATACCTGCCGTCGCGGTAGAATTCAGTCGCGGCGGCGTCGAGGGCGAGATTGATCTCGTCGCCCGGCCGGTAACCGGCCTTCTCGACCGCGCGCATGATGAAATCGAGCGCATCGCGGGTCGAGGCGAGGTTCGGGGCGAAGCCGCCCTCGTCGCCGACATTGGTATTGTGGCCGGCGGCCTTCAGTTCCTTCTTCAGGGTCTGGAAAACCTCGGCGCCGATCCGGACCGCGTCGCGGAGTGTCTCCGCGGCGACGGGCATGATCATGAATTCCTGGATGTCGATCGGGTTGTCGGCATGGGCTCCGCCGTTGAGGATGTTCATCATCGGCACCGGCAGGACGCGGGCCGCAGTGCCGCCAATATAGCGGTAGAGCGGCAGCCCGACCGAGTTCGCCGCCGCCTTGGCAACGGCAAGGCTGACGCCGAGGATGGCGTTCGCGCCGAGCCTGCTCTTGTTTGCCGTGCCGTCGAGCTCGCACAGCACCTCGTCGATCATCTCCTGCTCGGTGGCATCCATGCCTGCCAGCGCTTCGAAGATCTCGCCGTTCGCCGCCTCGACCGCGCGCAGGACGCCCCTGCCGCCGTAGCGCGGCTCCCCGTCGCGGAGCTCGACCGCCTCGTGCGCGCCCGTGGAGGCG
The DNA here is from genome assembly GCA_039805905.1 of Limibaculum sp. Classification (GTDB taxonomy): domain Bacteria; phylum Pseudomonadota; class Alphaproteobacteria; order Rhodobacterales; family Rhodobacteraceae; genus Thermohalobaculum. Next base: position 143,680 of record JBDIVM010000008.1, read on the forward strand.
CCGGACGGCACTGCGGCACGGCCCTCGGAGCCGTCCTCAAGCAGCACGTCGACCTCGACGGTGGGATTGCCCCGGCTGTCGAGAATCTCGCGGGCGGTGATGTCGATGATCGCGCTCATGGGGCAGGGTCCTGGCTGGAATTCCGGTTGCGCGGGGATACAACAGCCTGGCTGGGCCGTAAAGCCGCCCCGGTGCCGCGGGTCGGCTCTCCGGCGCGACATCGACCTCGGAGCGGGACCGGCCATTGGCTGGGAATGACCCGACTCGGGCAGTGCCGGAGCCCTGCCAGCCACCCCCACGACTGATCCACGAGCCGGAGCCCGGCGCCGGGGCAGGCGACGGGCGCGGCGGGGGTTCCGGCGCCGCAGGCCCCGTCGCCGTGCCATCGGTCCCCGCCCAGTGGTCAGGCCGCGACCGAGGACTCCGTCCTTGCCCGGCTTGACCGGGAAATCCAGGGGGTTGAAACTCAACGTCTTTCCGGATGCCCTGGCCAAGCCGGGGCATGACCGGAAAGGGTTCGGCACGTTTGGGTCTGGCCCCTAGCAGTCGGGATCGATGGCGCAGGCCATCAGGCCGCGCCGGGTGGCGGGGCCGAAGATGCCGTCGACCGCGCCGGAGTAGTGGCCTTTGCCGGTCATGTATTCCTGCCACCACTTCGCCCGCAATGCCCCGCCGATCTGGATCGCCCGCTCCCAGTTCTCGACGGCGCGCTCGTAGTCGCCCAGGCTTTCATAGGCTGCGCCCTGGTTCTGGTAGTAATCGGCATCTCCCGGATCGAGCCGCAGCGCCTGGTCGTAGTCCTCGATCGCCCGGCGGTACTCGCCGAGGTGGTTATAGGCGTTCCCGCGGTTGCTGTAGGCTATGGCAAATCCCGGATCGATCCGCAGCGCCTGGTCGTAGTCCTCGATCGCCCGGCGGTGCTCGCCGAGGTTCTGATAGGCGTTCCCGCGGTTGTAGTAGATTTTAGCCAGGTCTCCGGGACTATCCGCGAACATGCCCGACTCGATCACTGCGGTGCATCCGTCGATGCCCAGGTTCGGGTCGGACTCCTGGGCGCAGTCCTCCACAATTCCCGCGCTTGCGCTGTGTGCGATTGCGGCGAAGAACGTCGCGACGGCGAAGGCTGCGAAGAAGCGCATCGAAAACACCCCTCTCATGCCGCTGGTTTGTTGCAGGGTATCAGAGGCGCGGAAGGGGGCAAACGAATAGTCTGTGATGGACGGGCCCGTCGGGAGCAGGGGTGGCGAGTGCGGAACTTCGGATTCCGGCACTACCCGGCCATCCCCCGCCCGTCCGCCAATGCCCGCATTCAGGGGGAACGCGGATACCGGCAGGCCGCCACACGCAGGTTCAGTTGTCGAAACCGGTTTCCTCGACGATCCTCAGTGCCGCGCTGCGCAGGTCCCCGATCTGTGTGAGCGGGATGGTGTCTGGCGTGAAGCCGCCCCAGCTCGCAACGACCTCGGAGGGTGCGACGCCGGCCCGTACGGGGTATTCGTGGTTAAGTTCAGCGTAGAGCTTCTGCGCGTTCTCAGACAGCATGAAATCGACGAGCTTCATCGCCGCATCGCGGTTGGGCGACGACCTTACAACTGCCCCGCCCGAGATGTTCACGTGCGCTCCGCCGCCTTGAAATGTCGGGAACACGACATTGACGGACTCGGCCCAGGGCCTTTCGTCGGCCTCCCCCAGCATTTCTCCCATGTAGTATGTGTTGCCGATGGCGAGGTCGCACTCGCCGGCCCAAACGGCCTTGACCTGTGCGCGGTCGTTGCCTTGCGGCGTACGCGCAAGATTGGCCTTCAGACCCTCGACCCAGGTTCTCGCACCCTCCGGCCCGTGATGGGCGATCACCGCAGCGATCAATGCCAGATTGTAGCTGTGGGCGCCCGGACGGATGCAGATCCTCCCCTTCCACTTCGGGTCGGCGAGATCCTCCCAGGTCGTCACGGCTCCGGGCGCGACGCGATCCTTCGACGCGTAGACGACCCGGGCGCGCGTGGTGAGCGCAAACCAATGGCCGCCTGCGTCGCGTAGAGTCTCGGGCACGACCTCGTCGATGGTGGCCGATCCATGCGGCTGGGTCAGTCCGGCGTCCGTCGCCGCCTTCACCGATCCGATGTCGGCAGTGATGTAAAGGTCCGCCGGGCCGCGGTCGCCCTCGGCCTTCATGCGCTCGATCAGGCCCTTCTCCGCATAGAGCACGTTGACCGCGGTGCCGGTCTCTTCGGTGAAGGCGTCGAAGATCGGCTGGATCAGCTCGGGCTGGCGTGTGGTGTAGACATTGACCTCGTCGGCGCGGGCCGGAACGGCCGCGACGGTGAGTGCGGCGCCGAGGATCAGGCGGGTCAGCATCGTTCAGGCTCCCTCGCTGGTTACACTTCCCGAATACCCGACAATAACGCTTTGTCAATAACAGAGTGAATGACTCGGAATAATTGTCTCACCCCTTCTCGGACTCCTTCTCGGCCTGCTTCACCTGGTCCCAGAGCGCGTCCATCTCGGCCAGCGTCGCCTCGGAGGGGCTGCGGCCCGCGGCGCGGAGCAGCGCCTCGATGCCGCGGAAGCGGCGCTCGAACTTGGCACTGGCGCGGCGGATGGCGGATTCCGGGTCGACCTTCAGGTGCCGGGCGAGGTTTGCCAGCACGAACAGCAGGTCGCCGTATTCCTCCTCGACACGGACAGGGTCTGCCGTGCCGATCTCCGCAACCAGCTCGGCACTCTCCTCGTTCAGCTTTGCCAGCACGTCCCGCGGATCGGTCCAGTCGAAGCCGACCGTGGCTGCCCGCTTCGTGAGCTTCAGCGCCCGGGTCAGGCCCGAGAGCGTCGTCGGCACGCCATCGAGCACGCTGTCGCGCCGCTCGCCCCGCGCCGCGCGCTCGGCCGCCTTCAATCCCTCCCAGTCGACCTCGTCGGGCCGGGTCAGCGGCGCGCCGCGCTCCGGTCCGAAGACATGCGGGTGACGGCCGACCATCTTGTCACAAATGGCTCGGACCACATCAGCGAAGGCGAAGTCTCCCTGCTCCTCGGCCATGCGGGAGTGGTAGACCACCTGCAGGAGAAGGTCGCCGAGCTCGTCCTTCAGCGCCGTCATGTCGCCCCCGGCAATCGCCTCGGCCACCTCGCAGGCTTCCTCGATGGTGTAGGGGGCGATGGTGCGGAAGTCCTGCGCCCGGTCCCAGGGGCAGCCGTCCGGGGCGCGAAGCCGGGCCATGACCTCGATCAGCCTCTCGATCCCGGCGTCGCGGTCGAGGATCAGCCGATCCGACTCCGATCTGGGCAGGGCAGGCTTCGGTTCGGTCATCGCGTTTCCCTCCGGCCTGCGCGCGCCACCCGGATGTTGATGAGATTGCCCACAAGGATCAGCCCACCGCCGGCGAGGACGGCAACCTCGAGCGGCTCGCCGTAGAGCAGCATCCCGACCACCGCGATGATCGGCAGGCGGGCGAAGTCCATCGGTGCCACGATCGAGGCCGGGGCGCAGCGCAAGGCCGAGGTGACGCTGAGATGCGCAGTGATGCCGGTCACGCCGACGACGAGAACCCAGGGCCACGTGCCGGCCGGAGGCAGCGCGATCCCGCCGTCATGGCCCGCGGTGACCAGCGAGAGCCCGAGCTGCATCCAGGCCATCCAGAACAGGATTGTCCAGATCGATTCGGTCCGCGCGAGCTGCTTGGTGGTCAGCACCGTTCCCGCGAAGCCGATGGCGCAGGCCGCGGCTGCGAGCTGGCCGATGCCAAAGGGGCTGGCGCCCGGCTGCGCCACCACAAGAATGCCGGCGAAGCCGAGCGCGATCGCCATCATGCGGCCGCGGGTCATCGCCTCGCCCAGCACCAGCGGCGCCAGCAGGGCAACCCAGATCGGGGTGGTGAATTCGAAGGCGAAAAGCTGCGCCAGGGGGATCAGCGCAAGGCCGTAGAACCAGAGATTCTGACCGGCAAAATGCACGACGTTGCGCAGCACATGCAGCCGGAGCCGGCCGGTGCGGACCTCGGGCAGGCGCAACGCGGCCACGCCCCAGGCGGTGACGATCACCGCTCCGATCAGCGAGCGGTAGAGCATCAACTCGAAGGTATCGAGGGCGCCGGCAAGCTCGCGCCCGGCAACGGCCATCAGCGAGAACGAGGCGATGGCCCCGCACATCCAGAGCGCCGCGCGGACGGCGTCGCTCTGCGGGGGAATCGCGACGGTATCCGCGCTCATCTGATCAGTTTACCCCTCGCGTCGTCGCCCATCCCCGTCAGCGCCAGCGCCTCCCAGACGGCGACCTTGGCGAGGTTCAGCCACCAGGCAAGCGCCTCGCGCAGGACGCTCCAGGTCCGGTCTCCTGCGCCGGTACGCGCCAGTCCATCAACGGCGACGAGCCCGGCGTCGCCGGCGCCGAGATAGCGCGCGAGCCAGCGCGCGCGCTCCAGGTGATAGGCGTCTGTCAGGATCGCGATCCGCGTGAAGCCGCGCTGCCGGGCAATCTCCAGCCCGAAGCGGAGGTTCTCGAATGTGCTCGTTGCCGCCGGTTCCACGATCAGCATCTCGGGTGACGCGCCGAGCGCGATGGCGTGCGCCCGCATCAGGTCACCTGCCGGAATCTCGCGGTGGTAGCGGCCCTCGCCGCCCGAGAGCAGAAGGTAGCGGGTCTTGCCGCGCACCAGGAGCGCCACCCCGGCCGCGACCCGGCGGCGCGACGAGTAGCCGAGCACGCCGTCACCATCAACGCCGCCACCCAGCACAAGCACCGCGTCGACCGGCACATCGAGCGTTCGGCCGTCGCCATGGTGTCGGAGGTTGGCGTCGGAGAAATACAGCACCGCGACCACCGTTGCGGCCAGCACGCCGAAGCCGAGCCGGAGTCCCCACCCGGCGAGGCGGCGGGTCATTCCCACTCGATGGTTCCCGGCGGCTTCGAGGTCACGTCGTAGACCACCCGGTTGATGCCGCGCACCTCGTTGATGATCCGGCTCGCCGTGCGGCTCAGGAAATCGTGCGGGAAGGGGTAGTAGTCGGCCGTCATTCCGTCGACCGAGGTGACGGCCCGGAGCGCGCAGACATGGTCGTAGGTGCGCCCGTCACCCATCACGCCCACCGTGCGCACCGGCAGCAGCACCGCGAAGGCCTGCCAGATCGTGTCGTAGAGCCCGGCCTTCCGGATCTCGTCGAGATAGATCGTGTCGGCCTGGCGCAGGATGTCGAGCTTCTCGCGCGTGATCTCGCCCGGACACCGGATCGCGAGTCCGGGGCCGGGGAAGGGGTGGCGGCCGACGAAGCTCTCGGGCAGGCCCAGCTCGCGTCCGAGAGCCCGCACCTCGTCCTTGAACAGCTCGCGCAGCGGCTCGACGAGCTTCAGGTTCATGCGCTCGGGCAGGCCGCCCACATTGTGATGCGACTTGATGGTGACCGAGGGGCCGCCGGAGAAGGAGACCGACTCGATGACGTCCGGGTAGAGCGTCCCCTGGGCGAGAAACTCGACCCCGCCGGCCTCGCGGGCATGCTCGTCGAAGACGTCGATGAAGAGCCGCCCGATCGTCCTGCGCTTCTGCTCGGGGTCGGTGATGCCGGCGAGCTCGGCGAGAAAGCGCTCGCTCTCGTCGGCGGCGATCAGCGGGATGTTGTAGTGGTCGCGAAAAAGGTCCACCACCTGCGCGGCCTCGTTCGCGCGCATCATGCCGGTGTCGACGAAGACACAGGTCAGCTGGTCGCCGACCGCCTCGTGGATCAGCACCGCGGCCACCGAGGAATCGACCCCGCCGGAGAGGCCGCAGATCACCCGGCCCTTGCCGACCCGGGCGCGGATCCGGGCGACAGCCTGGTCCTTGTAGGCCGCCATGGTCCAGTCGCCCGACATGCCGGCGATCCGGTGTGTGAAGTTCCTGAGGATCTGCCCGCCCTTCGGCGTATGCACGACCTCGGGGTGGAACATCACGCCATAGAACCTGCGCTCGGGATCGGCCAGCACGGCGAAAGGCGCGTTCGGCGAGGCGCCCTGCACCTCAAAACCGTCGGGCAGCCGGGTCACCCGGTCGCCATGCGACATCCAGACCTCCTCGTGCCCTCCCGCCGCAGCGATCCCCTCGAAGAGCGCGGAGTCCTTTCGCATGGTCACGATGGCGCGGCCGAACTCGCGGTGGTGGCCGCCCTCGGCCCTGCCGCCGAGCTGGTGCACCATGACCATCTGCCCGTAGCAGATGCCCAGCACCGGCACGCCAAGCTCGAACAGGCGGGGGTTGGCGCGGGGGCTGCCCTCATCCTCGACGCTGGCCGGGCCGCCCGAGAGGATCACCGCCTTCGGGCGCAGCCGCCCGATCAGCGCGTCGTCGATGTTCTGGAAGGGGTGGATCTCGCAGTAGATGCCGCTCTCGCGCAGCCGCCGCGCGATCAGCTGCGTGACCTGGCTGCCGAAATCGACGACCAGACAGGATTCGTGCACACAGGTCTCGTGCGGGGGGGTGGCCGTCATGCGTGGCTCGGAGTCCGTCTGCTTGCCCGGATCGGGCCTTCCATACCGCCTCGGCCGCGCCCTGTCACCTCCATGTCGCAACCGGCCGAGGGAGGGACGAAAACAACCGGTCCCTTGCGGCGGATCGGGGCCATGTAGCAGGGGAGTGAATCAGAGTCGGTCGTCATGCTGCGCCCGTTCGTGCGCTTGCACACACGGCCCGGAAGGCCAGGAACCATGAGCGAGTCAGCCCAGGAACAGCCCGCAACCGGTGGTCGTCGCGGCCGGGGTGGCGGCGGCGCCGCGCGCCGCGCCGAGCGCACCGCGCCTCGGATCGAGGCGGCGCGCTTCATCACGCGCAACATCCCGAACTTCGAGGTGCTGACCGCCGAGGCGATCGAGATCATCGAGCACAATGCCGAGACGATTCTCGAGGAGATCGGCGTCAACTTCGTCGACAACCCCGAGGCGCTGAAGCTCTGGCGCGAAGCGGGCGCCGACGTCACGGACGAGCGCGTCCGCATCCCGCGCGGCCTCGCCCGTGCGCTCTGCAAGACGGCACCCAGCCAATACACCCAGCACGCCCGCAACCCCGAGCGGAGCGTCGTCATTGGCGGCAGGAACTGCGTGCTGGCACCGGTTTACGGCCCGCCTTTCATCCGCGACTACGGCGGCGGGCGCCGTTATGCCACCATCGCGGACTTCGAGAAGTTCGTTAAGCTGACCTACATGTCGAAATGGCTGCACCACTCGGGCGGAACGGTCTGCGAGCCGACCGATGTGGCGGTGAACAAGCGCCATCTCGACATGCTCTATGCGCATATGCGCCTGTCGGACAAACCCTACATGGGCTCGGTGACCGAGAAGCGGCGGGCGCAGGATTCGGTCGCGATGTCGGAGATCCTGTTCGGACGCGAGTTCGTCGCCGAGAACACGGTGATGACGTCGCTGGTCAACATCAACTCGCCGCTGACCTTCGACTCGATCATGATGAACGCGCTCGCGGTCTATGCGGCGGCGAACCAGGCGTCGATCGTTTCGCCCTTCATCGTCGGCGGCGCCATGGCGCCGGTGACGGTGGCCGGCACGCTGACCCAGGTGCTGGCCGAGGTGCTGGCGGGCGTCGCCTACAGCCAGCTGGTGCGGAAGGGCGCCCCGGTGGTCTTCGGCGCCTTCGTGACCTCTATCGACATGAACTCGGGCGCGCCGACCTTCGGCACCCCGGAGGCCTCGAAGATCCTCTATGGCGCCGGTCAGCTGGCGCGGCGGATGAACCTGCCGTTCCGCTCGGGCGGCGCTCTCTGCGGCTCGAAGCTCCCGGACGCGCAGGCGGCCTACGAATCGGCCAACACGCTGAACGCCATGCTGCTGGGGGGTGTGAATTTCTGTCTCCACGCCGCGGGCTGGCTCGAGGGCGGGCTGGTGGCGAGCCCCGAGAAGCTGGTGCTGGATGCCGACCAGCTCGGCGTGCTGCACTCGATCGCCGACGGGGTCGACATCTCGAAGAACGGCCAGGCGATGGATGCGATCCGCGAGGTAGGGCCGGGCGGGCACTATCTGGGCTGCGCCCATACCCAGGCGAATTTCAAGGATGCCTTCTGGCGGACCGGTGTGCTCGACTACAGACCGTTCGAGCAGTGGGCGGAGGAGGGCGGCCGCGATTCGTTCGAACTCGCCCATCTGCGCGTCGAGCGCATGCTCACGGACTACGTCGCCCCGGACATCGACCCGGCGACTGACGAGGCGCTGAAAGACTACGTCGTGCGACGCAAGGCCTCGGAGCCGGACGCCTTCGTCTGAGCCGTCTCGGCGATCAGCGCCGACAGGAGCCGCACATGCAGGCCAGGCCGGTATGCGGGGGAGCCGGCGCGACGGAGCGACTCGCATCGCCGCTCGGATTCGGCAAGGTGCACGACGATGCCCTCGCCGGAAACGGTCGAACCGGCGGTGCGAAGATCGCGATCGCGCCTATAGCGCAGCGCGCCGATCCGGGCACTTTCGACGAGAAGGCGTGGCCGGAACAGCGGAGCTGCGGGGTGTGGCTCGATTCCGTGATTCATCTCTGACCTCCGGTTTCATGATCGAGTCGTCGGGATCAAATCTGGTTCGAGTGGCCGAGTGTCCTGCAAACCATCCTCGCGGCGTGCGCTGCCTGCGATCAGTATAATTTACATAAACGCAAATAAAACATTAATATCAGCATAAATGAATAATTTAACCTTCGATTTACGAGTAAGATTTTATAATAAAATTGTCGAATATCTGGTAGCGGGGCGATTCACCGTGGCGAAAACAGAAGAAATCCTGACCGGCCGTGCTGATCCGGTCGGCGGAATGCCTTCCTGTGATGTCGGCGCCTGTGGCGTACGGTTGGCGGGGGACCGCTGCCCGGCGGGCGGTCCTGCCGAGCGCGTGACCGGACATCAAGAGGCAACCGCCAACCTTATCGGCTTGCCCGCGAGCGCCTCGGTCGGGCCTGATCGGTCCGGGTTCGACGGGGCGGCGGTTCCCGCCCACCCAACCGCTTCCTTGCCATCGCGCGAAACGCTCGAGCGGGACGCGCGCCGGTTCCTGCGGCGCCTCGCTGAACCCGGATCATTCCTGCTGGTCGCGCCCATCGCGTCGAAGGGAGCGGTGTTCTGCAAGGCGAACGATTTTGCGAAGCCGATCGCAATGGTGCCCGCCGAGGTTTCCGCAGCCTTCCTCCAGGAAGGCTGGATTCAGGCAGGTCTGCGCAGCGGGCGATCGATCCGCTATCACATCACCGCCGATGGCAGGAGCGCGCTCAAGCGGCTGATCGCCGAAGACGTGGCGAAACGGCTGCCGCCGACCGGGTTTGCCGAGATGTCGAGCCCGTTCAGGGGGCAGCACGAGCTGATCGGTGAACGGCTCGTGATCGACCCTGCCACCGGTGCGACGCGCGCCATGCGGGTCAACCTGGCCGAGGATGCGCTCGGGTGGCTGACGCGGCGAAAGGGCGCCGATGGCAAGCCCTTCCTGAGTGCGGCCGAATACGAGGCCGGCGAGCGGTTGAGACAGGACTTCGAGGCAGCGCAGATGGCACCCTCGATCTCCCAGGACTGGCGCAGGTTCCTGACGCCGGGCGATCGCCTGTCAGGGACGCCGGTCCATCGCGGTGCGGGAGAGGGGCCGATGGCCGCGCGCGACCGGGTGACAAGGGCATTGGCGGCGCTGGGGCCGGGACTTTCCGACGTGGCACTGCGAGTCTGCTGCTTCCTCGAGGGGCTGGAAGCCTGCGAGAATCGCATGGGCTGGTCGTCCCGGTCCGGCAAGGTCGTGCTGAAGATCGCGCTCCAACGCCTTGCGCAGCATTATGGCATTCCGGGTGCGGACCTGTGAACTGTTCGCCCGGACAGGGGGCAGCGCGCGCACCGGACCGTCTGCCGTGCGCGGCAACCAGTCGCCGCCCGCGTGCGTACAAGGGGGGCGGCGAATGACCTGGATCAATGCGGCAGATGCGGGAGGGGTGCGTATGTGACCCTTACAATGCCGACGCTCGGCGAGCTACCCGAGGTGCTGCGATGCGACTTCTGCTGTGCACTCTCCTGATTCTGGCACTCGGCCGGCAACAGCCGGCAGCCGATCCGTCGCGCGGCCAACTGCTCGCGGAACGCTGGTGCGTCGGTTGCCACGTTATCGGTCCTGATACGCCCGGCGGCGATGCCGGGCCCGCGTTTCCGGTGGTCGCCGCGCGTCCCGGCACCAGTTTGGACTCGCTGCGGCACTGGCTGGCAGATCCCCACCCGCCCATGCCCGACCTCCACCTTTCGGCAACGGAATTCGACGACCTCGCAGACTATATCCTCACCCTGCGGCCCTGAGTCAGGGCCGCCCGGGACGATTGCCTCGGACGGAGTCGCGGAGTTAGAGTTTGCGGAAATGATCCGCACGACGGTTGGAGTCCCGACTCGACCGATGACCTACTGCGTTTTCTGCGCTTTGATGGCGGTATGACCAGCCGGATCATCGAAGACCTCGCCGACATCCGTGAGGGATGCGACTGGCTGGCGCGTGCCGAGCCACGGTTTGCCCATGCGCTCGACCGGGCCGGGCTTCCACCGCTCCGCCGCCGCGAGGGCGGCTTTCCAGCCCTGCTGCACACGATCTGCGCGCAGCAGCTTTCGGTCGCGGCGGCCGATGCGGTCTGGAAACGGCTCTCCGATGCCGGGGCACGCGATCCCGGAGTGCTCCTGTCCATGTCGGACGAGGCGCTGCGCGGCTGCGGTCTCTCGCGACCGAAGCTGCGCTATGCCCGTGCGCTCGCGGTTGCTCCGATCGACTATGCGGAGCTCGCAACGATGCCGGAGGACGCGGCAATCGCAACGCTGACCGCGATTCCCGGAATCGGTACGTGGACGGCGGAGATCTACCTCATGTTCTCGGTCGGACGCGCCGACGTGTTCGCGCCAGGCGACCTTGCCCTCCAGGAATCGACCCGGATGCTCTTCGATCTCCGCAAGCGGCCGGACGAGACGATGCTGCGCCGCCGGGCGCGCAGGTGGTCCCCGTGGCGCGGCGTTGCGGCCCGGCTCCTCTGGGCCTATTACCGGCACGCCAAGCAGCGCGAAGGTATCACGGAGTAGTCGCGACATGACCACGCTCAATGGCCCCCGAGCTGCCGCTCGCTCGGGCAACGCCAACTCGCTCGTGATCCTCCTGCATGGCTATGGTGCCGACGGCAATGACCTGTTCGGACTGGCCGGGCCGCTGTCGCAATACCTTCCGGACACGGTGTTCCTGTCTCCGAATGCACCTGAGCGGTGCCGGGTCAACCCGATGGGATACCAGTGGTTCCCGATCTCGTGGCTGGACGGGAGCCCGGAATCCGAAATGGCAGCGGGATTCCGGCGTTCGGCGGCCGTCCTCGATGCCTATCTGACCGACGCGATGGCTTCGGAAGGCGTTCCGCCCGGGCGGACCGCGCTGGTCGGTTTCAGCCAGGGGACCATGATGAGCCTTCACGTCGCTCCGCGCCGGCAGGAAGCGCTCGCCTGCGTCGTCGGCTTCTCGGGCAGGCTGAACGATCCGGCAGCCCTGAAGCGCGAGGCGCTGTCGAAGCCGCCGGTCCTGCTGGTGCATGGCGATCGGGACGAGATGATCCCGGTCAGTGCACTCGACGAGGCGCGCAACGGCCTCGCCGAAGCCGGATTCAGTGTCCTCTGGCACGTCAGCCAGGGCACCGGGCACGGCATCGCTCCCGACGGGCTCCAGATCGCGGTCCGGTTTCTGATGGACCATCTGGCCGGGAGTCGCCACTGATCATTGCGATCCGACACAAGGCGGCGACGACCCTGTAACCGGCCTGTCGCACTGTTCGGCTGGAATGCTGCTCCGGGAAGGGCTTGTATGTTGGGACTTGATGCAGCGTCGCCGCGAGATATAGTGGCGTTGTCATCACTCTGAGCGTTCCCGGCAAGGGATACAGGTCATTCGGGAAGAGGTGACGGGCGAAGATGGACGGGAACTTCGCAGTGTCCTTCGTCAGGCATCCCGCCGGGCTGCGCGACAACCCGGCGTTGGTGCTGAATGCGGATTACCGGCCTTTGTCCTACTTCCCGCTTTCGCTCTGGCCCTGGCAGGAGGCGATCAAGGCGACGTTCCTCGACCGGGTCAGCATCGTCGCCGAATACGATACGGTGGTCCGCAGCCCGTCGATCTCGATGCGGCTTCCGTCCGTTGTGGTCCTGCGCGACTACGTGAAGCCGGCACGGTTTCCTGCCTTCACCCGGTTCAACCTGTTCCTGCGCGACGAGTTCCACTGCCAGTATTGCGGTGCACGGGGTGAGCTGACCTTCGACCATGTCATCCCCCGCTCGCGCGGCGGCCGGACCACTTGGGAAAATGTGGTCGCCGCCTGCGGACACTGCAATCTGAGGAAGGGCAACCTGACCGTGCGCGAGGCCGGGATGACGTTGCACCGCCCGCCACGCCGGCCCGACGCGGGCGAGTTGCAGAACAAGGGGCGGAAGTTTCCGCCCAATCACCTGCACCGGAGCTGGCTCGACTTCCTCTACTGGGATGCCGAACTCGAATCCTGACGCGTGTTCCGTCGCGTTGCGACGATCACCCAGCAGAGTGCCAGCCCGAACGAAGCCAGTGCGTTCCACGCCGCCATGCTGAGCCCGAGCATGTCCCACACCACCTCGTCGCATCGGACGAGCGGTGCATTCAGGATCTGCGACATCAGCGCATCGGTCGAGAGGTTTCGGATGTCTGACGAGGTGCAGGTATCGGGTCCGGGCCACCAGCCGCGCTCGATTCCGGTGTGATAGAGGCCAAGCGCCGCTCCGGTCAGCATCGCCAGCGCCCCGGCGAACGCTACCGGTCGGAGGTGGCGTCGCAGCGCGGTCATTGCGAGAAGTGCCAGCAGAACTGCGGCGACATGCGGCCAGCGCTGCCAGATGCAGATCGGGCAGGGCGCGAGCCCGCCAAGAAACTGGAAGCCGAGCGCCCCGAGCAGCAGCCCTGCCGATCCGGCGCCGGCACCGATCACGGCGAGACGGTTCAGGATCACATCAGATACCTCGCGACCAGGAAGCCGCCCAGAAACAGGGCCATGAAGATACAGCTGACCAACCCGAGCCGTTTCTCGATGAAGCTGCGGATCGGCGCCCCGAACTTCCAGAGCAGCGCCGCGACCAGAAAGAATCGGGCTGCGCGCGCGACCAGCGAGGCGATCGTGAACACCAGGAAATCCAGCCCGGTCACGCCGGACAGGATGGTGATGACCTTGTACGGGAACGGAGTGATCCCGGCGATCAGCACCGCCCAGGCGCCCCACGCGTTATAAGCGGACTGGAACTCCGCGAAGCGTCCCGTGTAGCCGTAAAACTCCAGGATCGGATGTCCGACGGCATCGAAGAAGAAGGCGCCGATTGCGTAACCGACGCATCCGCCCAGTACCGAGGCGGCCGTTGCCACCGACGCGATCAGGAAGGCCCGGTGGGGTGCGGCGACGATCATCGGGATCATCAGCACATCGGGCGGGATCGGAAACACCGAGCTCTCGACCAAACTGATGACGGCGAGCACCCCCAACGCGTCAGGGCGCCGGGCGAGAGAGAGCGTCCAGTCATAGAGCGACCGCAACATGGCGCCGTCGGTAGCAAGGCCGCTATGCCCTGTCCAGCGTCACCGGTGACGCGCTTGTCTCTGCGTCGGCGAGCCGTCACGATGCGACCGTCACGACTCGGTGCGGAGGACATGCGATGAAATGGCGTGGGCGGCGCACCAGCGCCAATATCGAGGATCGTCGTGGCGAGGGCGGATTCGGCGGTTTCGGGCGCAGCGGCGGCGGGCGCATGGTGCGGGCTCAGATGGGGCGCGGCGGCCGTGTCGGTGGTCTCGGGCTTGTGATCGTGATCATCCTCGCGCTGCTTTTCGGCGTGGATCCGGCAATGTTGCTGACGGGAGGGGGCGGTCCGGCCATCGAGACGGGGAGCGCGCCGTCCGGACCGAACGCGATCGACGATCAGTCCGAGGAATTCGTTGCCGTCGTCCTCGGCGATACCGAGGACATCTGGAGCGCGATCTTCGCGGCATCCGGCCATCAATACGAACCTCCGAGGCTGGTCCTCTTCGATGGCCGGACCGTATCGGGATGTGGCGCGGCAAGCGCCGCTGCGGGTCCCTTCTACTGCCCCGCGGACCGCAAGGCCTATCTCGACACCGAATTCTTTGCGGTACTGGACCAGCAGCTCGGCGCTGATGGCGATTTTGCGAGGGCCTATGTCGTTGCGCACGAGATCGCACATCATGTGCAGAACCAGCTTGGCGTGATGGACCAGGTGAATCAGCTCCGGGCCCGGGCGTCGGAGGCCGGCGCCAACCAGCTCTCGGTAATGCTCGAGCTGCAGGCCGACTGCTATTCCGGTGTCTGGGCCCGGCATGCCCAGCAGCGGTTCGGCTCGCTTGAGCCCGGCGACATCGAGGAGGCTCTCAACGCCGCGTCGCGGATCGGCGACGACACGCTGCAGCGCAATGCCGGCCAGGCGGTCGTCCCGGACAGTTTCACCCACGGCACCTCGGAGCAGCGCATGAGATGGTTCCGGACCGGCTTCGAGACCGGGGATCCGTCGGCCTGCGACACCTTCAACGCCGAGCGGCTCTGACGGTACGGACCGAGTCCCGGAAATGGCGGCGTTGCGCTTGGCGCGAACCGGCTCCTGAGTCGCCGGCCATTATGGTATGCTTGATCGTCCAGTCATGCGACTGGCGGCGACGGGGATCGACATGACGCCCGCTCAACTTTCCTGGATGGCATTGTCCGCCATTCTTGCGTCTGTGGCCTTGCCTGGCGCCGCGGCTGCCAGCGACCGGCACTGCGAGGTCGATGGAACCGAGGGCCAGCGCAACAGGGTCTGGCAGGACGGTGCATGGAACGACCTTGTAACGGGGATACCCGTATCGGCGGAAGCGACGATCGTGACCGGCCCGGAAGGCAGGGTCAACGTGACCTGCGATGACGGCATTGTCGTTACCATAGGGCCGGACAGCGAGGTTAAACTCGAGCAGATCGCCGGCAGATCCGGGCCCGGGCACAGCGCGATCATCCAACTCATCGACGGAATCATCGGCATCGTCGCACCGAGCCGGACCTGGAAGCTGTTCGAGGTTCGCACGCCCCTCGCGATCGCCTCGGTGCGATCCACCGAGTGGCTGGTCGAACATCGCGCCGATCCGGGTACGGCCGTCTTCGTGCGAGAGGGGCTTGTCGACGTAGCGTCCGGGCGCGAGGTTTACCGGCTCGCAAAGGGCGATGGCGTCACGATCGCTGGCACCGCGACGGCGGCGGTCGTGAAGCAGTGGAGTGCTGAACGTATCGCAGCATCCGGCAGCGCGCTCGGCTTCGGCTGGAAATGAGACCGGCTCGGGTTGGCGACAGCCGGAGGCTCAATCTGGCGATCGTCATGACCTTCGCCCTTGTGGTGGCGCTCTGGCGTGCGTTCTCGGGGGATCCCCTGAGCGATCAAATCGAGGAGCGCCTGCTTGACCTGCGGTTCCGCTTGCGGGGTGCCGTTTCGCCACCCGACACCGTCGTCGTGGTGGCGGTCGACGAGCGAACTGTTGAGCGGCTCGGATGGGCGCCGCCGCCACGACAAGCGATCGCCGAAGCGGCAGAGCGGGTGATCCGGGCCGGCCCCGCGGCGCTGGCGCTCGATCTGCTGCTGCTCGAGCAGACCGCCGCCGGGCCGATGCTCGCCGCGACGCTCGCGCACTCCGATCGCGTCATCCTGGCGGCAGCGGTTGGCGACGCCGGCGCATCGGCGACCTCCGCGGGGATCGTGGAAGCACGACCGGCGGAAACCCAGGCGGCACTCGCTCGAAGTGTGTTCGCAGCGGTCGTCGGCAACGTCTCGGCTGAAGCAGTCGAGCTGCCGCGGTTGCTGCTGCCACGTCCCGAGTTGGTCGGCGGCGCTTTGCTGGGCCATGTCAACATCAGTCGGTCCGGAGACCGGGTTGCGCGTCGTGTCCCTCTCGCACTCTGGATCGGCGGGCGCGACTTCCTCCCCTCCATGGGTTTGCAGGCAGCTCGGCTCGTGGCCGGTTTGGAGCGCGGTGATGTGGTCTTCTGGGCCGGGGAGGGAATTGGTCTGGGAAGCCGTCACATCGCCACCGACAGGGCGGGGCTGGTCACGCTGAACCACTACGGCGGCGGCGGCACGCTGAAGTCCGTGAGCCTGCTCGACGTCATCGATGGCACGGTGCCCCCCGAAATCTTCCGTGGGAAGGCCGTGATCTTCGGGGCAACCGCCGAGACCCTGTCAGATCTCTTCGCTACGCCGTTCGGGTCCAGAGTGCCCGGAGTCGAGGTCATCGGGACATTGGCCGCCAATCTCGCTGCCGGCGAGGAAATCCTCGATGCGCCGGCGACCGGTATCGGTCTCGCCCTGCTTGCCGGCCTTTGTGCGGGCGTGTCGGCAGTCTTCTCCCGGCCCGTGATGGCGTTTGCCGGCACCGCGGCGGCCTGGCTCGTTGCAGCCGCCCTGCTGCAGACCGGGTTCACAGCCGGCCGGCTCTGGGTCGATGCGGTGTCTGTCTTCGCCGCCCTGGTCTTTGCGACCGCATGGATGGTGGCCTACCGGCTCCGGGCAGAACGCCGAGGTTCCGTGGCCCTTGCGGCAGAGCGCAGCAATCTCGCGCGCTATGTCTCGCCGCTCCTCACCGACCATGTCGCACGGGGCACTGTCGCCACCTTTGACCGCCGAGCCCAGGAGGCGGCTGTGCTCTTCGTCGACGTGGCCGGGTTCACCGGTTTCTCCGAATCCCGCCGGCCGAGTGATGTGGCCGCGTTTCTCGGCGAGCTTCACCGGCTCTACGAGCGCTGCGCGGCAGAGCATTCCGGGGTCATTTCCGGATTCGAGGGTGACGGCGCGATGATGATCTTCGGTATGCCGGAGCCCCGGACAGACGATGCTGCGCGCGCGTTCGCCTGTGGCCTGGCGCTGCTCGGCGAAGCGGCAGCATTCAGCTCCGACGTCACACCGGGATTCACGTTGCGTCTGCGGGTCAGCCTGCATTTCGGCCCGGTGACCGCTGCAGTGGTCGGCGGCGAGCGACAGGCCCAGGTCACCGTGACGGGTGACACGGTGAACGTCGCCAGCCGCCTCCAGGAAACGGCGAAGAAGCATGGCGCGGTCCTTGTGCTCAGCAGCGAGTGCCTTGCCGCTGCCGGAGCCGGCACCGACAACCTGATCCGGCTACCCGACCAGCCGGTCCGTGGCAGAAGCCGGGGTATCGAAGCCTGGGCGCTGCGCTGAGGCTCGGCTCGCAGCGTTGGCCCCAGCACCGCGTCAGCGCGACGGTGGGCCGGGTTCGACCGCCAGAATTTCGAAGAAGCTGTACTCTCCGACGGGGCGCGTGGTCGCGGCGAGGCGGTCGCCCGGCTGCGTCGGGGCGATCCGGATCAGATAGTCGAAATTCCGCGGCCAGTCGGCCCAGTAGATGCGGTGATAGGCATCGACCTGACGGTTCGCCTGCGTCGCGATGAATTCCGGCTCCAGCCCCATATCGAGATCGCCGCTTGTGATCGGATGACCGGACGGCGTGTCGAGATCGCGATTGCGCGCCGACGGTCCGACATGAGTGACCTGCGTGAACAGGAAGGGCACGAAGGCGCCGCGCTCGATCACCGCGAGCTGCGCGAGATGCCAGTAGGCCCGCGCCGGCATTGCGAGGCCGCTCGTTGCCTCATCGAGGGACACGATCAGGCGGGCGCCCGCCGGGATTCCGGACAGCGCATTCCTGAACTCCGCGAACTGCCGGTCGGCGCCATGCAGGGGCGCCCATACCGTCGCAGCCCGGAACAGAACCAAGGCGGCAATGACAGCGGTGACCGCCGGAGGCACGGGCCGGGCGCGGAGCGCCGCCGGGCAGGTGGCTGCAATCGCGAGCAGGAGCAGGACTGGCGGCAGGCGGAAATCCACGCCCCACACACCGAGGAGTGTATTCGGCATCGCGGCGCAGAGCAGGAACATCGCCGCCAGGGGAATCGCCATGTTGCGCGCGAGGAGCAGCTGCCGAGATGCAACGAGCACCAGGACCCCGGCCAGATAGGCCATCATCAGGAGAAGGTCCGCCGCGCTGTTCGAGAACAGGACCGGCGACAGGAAAGCGACCAGCTTGTCGGCTGGTCCGCCATAGATCGTTGTCCTGACGGCAGACACGGCCTCGGCGGAGGTACGCGCCGTATAGGCCGCCGCTGCAAGGCCGAACGCGGGACCGATGACCGCAGCTTGCTCCGACAGCATGCGAAGCCGTCTGCCCGTGCGATGCAGGGACACCGAGAGGCTGTGTGCCGCGACAAGTACCGCGAACTGACCGAAGATCAGAGTATGGGCCGAGAACAGAATTGCGGACAGCCCGAAGAGTGTCGTCCCGCGCAGCGCGTTCCCGCGTCGGGCGATCCGGATCCAGGCAGCAAACGCGATCAGCAGGGCGCTGATGCCAACGCAATAGACCATGAAACCCCATGCAAAGGCATGATGATACAGGACCGGCAGCGCCAGGGCCGGCCAGATTGTCAGCCGGCCGTGAAGGGTCATGCTCAGAAGCAGAACGCCCGCATAGGTCAGCACCAGGGTCGCCGCGGCGAAGAGCCGGCCGATCAGGTAGATGTCCAGCACGGTTGCGAGCGGCGCGAGGAGGCGGTCGACGAGCATGTAGCGAGCCGGTTCCGGCAGGATCTCGTAGTTGGACCGGAGAACAGGATCGCTCTCGGAACTCGCCAGGACATAGAGCCGGGCAAGGTGGTTCGGCAGATCGGCAAGCGCCAGGTGTTCGACCGCAACCACCGGTGCAACCGTCGCTGCCACAAGCAGGACATGGAGAACTCCCAGCCGGAATCCCGAATGTGATGCCGGCATGCGGCCTCCGACGACCCCGCGCCGTCGTCCAAAGACTGGCGACAACATTCAGGTATTATCCGATATAGATGCGGCTTGTGATTGATTTGCAGTCAATTTCTCAAGGCAATATTCGGGCGTTGTATCTGTGTCCATCTTGCCGTTCATTGCCATGATCCCGCGCATCCCCCGCCGCTTTCCGGAGGTTCACCCATCCGCCGTCGATCAGGCAGTTTCCGGTTCCGCAAGGATACAGTCAAGCAAACCAGCCCGGGCATCCGGGCTGGCGCGAAGCGCTGGTCCGGATGGCGCTCGGCAGGAGCCGGGCCTGCGGCTGTCACGCTCGGGTGACCGCGCAAAGTGCCGGCCTGCCACGTGATGCCCGTGCCCCGAAATGCGGCTGTGGCCTTCGGTGCGGCGCATTGCCGAAGACGTCGGTCGACATTGTGTCGTGTCCTCTGCTGCCGGTTGCAGCGAGGATACGTTGGTCCACCGGCGGCTGCTGTTCCCCGCCGGAGCGCGGCGTCGCATACACATTTGCAACTTTCCGCGCGTTCCGACGCCGGGCCATGCAAAAACCCACTTGAATCCTGATGTCGAGCGCGCATATTCGCGCAATTGTCAGGTGTGCGCGACGGCAACGACGATTCTCGCGCGACGGCGCCTCCCGACACGGAGCAGTAAAGGGAAGATGGAACATAATCCGCTGGGCTCATCGGTTCCTGCCGAGCCGGAAGAGCCTCCCAGTCCCGAGGGGACAGCATCCACTTCTACTCTCACCCATAACGACCTGAAACATTCCGCTGCCACCTCGCAGAGAGGGGCCGTGCCGGCGTTGCGCCTGATGCGCCCGCCGCGTGAGGCTTTCCCGATCGGGGCGGCGGCGCGTGCCTTCCGCCGGAAGTTCTTCCCCGATACGGGCTCGGAGGACTGGAACGACTGGCGCTGGCAACTGCGTAGCCGCATCAAGAGCCAGGTCGAGCTCGAACGGGTCTTCCGGCTGTCCGAAGACGAGCGCGACGCGGTGGCCCGCCACAAGGGCTCGCTGCCGGTCGGCATCACGCCCTATTACGCCAGCCTGCTCGACCGGGAGAACCCGGCCGACCCGCTGCGACGGACCCACATCCCGGTGGGGCAGGAATATCTGCGCACTCCGGGCGAGGCGGACGACCCGCTCGGCGAGGATCACGACGCGGCGGTTCCCGGCCTCGTGCACCGTTACCCGGACCGGGTGCTGTTCCTGGCGACCGGCTTCTGCTCGACCTACTGCCGCTACTGCACGCGGTCGCGCATGGTCGGCGAGGCGGGCGGCGAGTACAGCTTCTCGCGGAGCCAGTGGGAGAAGGCCTTCGCCTATATCTCGGCCCATCCCGAGATCCGCGACGTGCTGATCTCGGGTGGCGATCCGCTGACCCTGGCGGACGAGAAGCTCGACTACCTGCTGACCAGACTCCGGGCGATCAGGCATGTGGAGTTCATCCGGCTCGGCACCAAGGTGCCGGTTGTGCTCCCGATGCGCGTCACCCGGGCACTGGTGAAGATGCTGCGCAAGCACCACCCGCTGTGGATGAGCATACACTTCACCCACCCCTCCGAACTGACCGAGGAGGTCACCAAGGCGACCGCGCGACTGGCGGACGCAGGCATTCCGCTCGGCAGCCAGACGGTGCTTCTTAAGGGCATCAACGACGATGTGCCCACCATGAAGAAGCTGATGCACGGGCTGCTGATGCGGCGGGTGAAGCCCTACTACCTCTACCAGTGCGACCCGATCACCGGTTCGGCCCAGTTCCGCACGCCGGTGGCAAAGGGCGTCGAGATCATCGAGGGGCTGCGAGGCCACACCTCGGGTTATGCGGTCCCGCAGTTCGTGGTCGATGCGCCCGGGGGCGGGGGCAAGATCCCGATCCTGCCGGAATACGTTGTCGGGCGCGACGGCGACGACCTGCTGCTCCGAAACTTCGAGGGCAATGTCTACCGCTACACCGACCCTGGCGACAGCGTGGGCGCGGGCCGCACGGTGCCGGCCGAGCTCCGGAGGGCCTGACGATGCGTATCGGTTTTGTCTATGACGCCCGAGAGGAGTATCTGGCCGAGGGCTTTTCCGAAGTCGAGGTGGCCGAGTTCGACTCGACCACAACGATCGAGGAGATCGAGGCGGCACTGGTCCGCTGCGGTGCGCGTGTCGACCGGGTGGGTCGGGGCACCAACCTTGCCCGCCGGCTGGCTGCCGGCGAGCGATGGGATCTCGTGTTCTCGATCGCGGAGGGCGTGCACGGTCGCTCGCGCGAGGCACAGGTGCCGGCGCTCTGCGAGATGTTCGGGCAAGCCTATGCGTTCTCGGACCCCCTCACCATGGCGGCGACGCTGGACAAGGCGGTGGCCAAGCGACTGGTGCGCGACCAGGGCGTTCCGACCGCGGATTTCGCGCTGCTGCGGCAGGCGGAGGATGCCTATGCGGTCACGCTGGCCTTCCCGCTGTTTGTCAAGCCGGTGGCCGAGGGCACCGGCAAGGGCTGCGAGGCCGCCTCGGTGGTGAACGGCCGGGCCGAGCTCGCTGCCGCCGCCGATCGCCTGATTGGCCACTTCCGTCAGCCAGTGATCGCTGAACCCTTTCTGCCGGGCCGAGAGTTCACCGTGGGCATCCTCGGCAATGGCGCCGCGGCAGAGGTGATCGGGGTGCTCGAGATCATCGTCCGACCCGAGGTCGAGGACCGGGTCTATTCCTTCGAGAACAAGGAGGAATGCGAGAGCCGGGTCATCTACCGCCTGGCCGGCGACGACGAGGCAGTGCTGGCCGGCCGGCTGGCGCTGGCTGCCTACGAAGCACTGGACTGCCGGGATGCGGCACGGGTCGATTTGCGCTCGGATGCAAGCGGAATCCCGCAATTCCTCGAGGTCAACCCGATTGCCGGGCTGCACCCGACCCATTCCGACCTGCCGATGCTGACGGCGTTCTCGGGTCGCAGCTACGACTGGCTGATCGGGGGTATCCTGAATGCGGCAGCCGAGCGGCGCGGCATCCTCCGCCCGGCCCGGATTGCGGCGGCGGCCTGACGCCATGGGCCGCGCCTTCGTGCCGGTGATCCACGCGGCGGTGCCGGACCGGCCCGACGAGCAGGACACGGTCGATACTGCCGTCGCGATAGCGGCCGCGCTCCGGCGCGGCGGCCATGTCTCGGAGGTGGTCGACATCGGGACCGACTTGTCGTCGCTGTCGAGGCTGGTGGCGCGGCGACCAGCGGTGGTGTTCAACCTGGTCGAGGCGGTGGGCGGCGACGGATCGCGTGCCGCCGAGCCGATCCGCGAGATGGAGCGGCTGGGGCTGCGCTATACCGGCGCCGGCGCGGCTGCCTCGGCGCTGACGCTCTCGAAGGTGCGCACCAAGGAACTGCTGGCACGCCGCGGCGTGACGACCCCGCGCTGGTGGACCGACCCGGCGGCGGCCCCGGCCGGCGTGCGGGTGATCGTGAAGTCCGACAGCGAGCACGCCTCGCTGGGGATCGACGCGGCCTCCATCGTTTCCGGTGCCCGGGCGGCTGCCGAGGCGGCGCGGCGCGAGGCCCGTTTCGGCGGCCGGTTCTTCGCAGAGGAGTTCATCGATGGGCGCGAGTTCAACGTCGCCCTGATCGGTGAGGCGGGAGCGGTCGAGGTGCTGCCCATCCCTGAGATCGTGTTCGACCTGCCCGAGGGCCGGCCGCGTATCGTGGACTACGAGGCGAAGTGGGACGCGGCGAGCCACGCCTATCACCACACGCCCCGGCGCTTCGGGGTCGAGGCGCGCGAGCCGGACCTGGCCGGGGCGCTGGCCCGGACGGCGCGGGCCGCCTGGGCGGCGGCAGGGCTGAACGGCTATGCGCGGGTGGACTTCCGCGTCGATGCAGCCGGGCGGCCCTTGGTGCTGGAGATCAACACCAATCCCTGCCTCGCCCCGGACGCCGGCTTCGTCGCCACGGCCGCCGAGGCGGGCATGTCCTATGATGCGCTGATCGCCCGGATCGTCAGCGCCGCGAGGTCGAGAAGCCTGAAGGCCGCCTGAAAATGCTGCGGATCCGCAAGATCCGGGACGCCCGCCTCCCGGCGAACCGGAAGTCTGTCGCCGAGGTGCAGGAAATCCTGCGGGCCCAGTTTCCCGGCATGGGCGAGGCGGAGATCGGCGGGCTACCGGCGCGGCTCGATGATCCGCTCAGGCACCGCTATGTCTCGGAGCTGTTCGTCGCCGAGACCGACGGGGGCACGGTCAGGGCCTTCGCGACCCTGCTCTATCTGCCGGATCTGCACGTCGCTTATCTCGAGACGATCTCGGCGGCGCCCGGTCGCACGGGGGGCGGTATGGGCGGCGCGCTCTACCAGGAGGTTCGCGACGAGGTGCGCTCGCTGGGCGCCATCGGCCTGTTCTTCGAGTGCCTCCCCGACGACCCGGCGCTGAGCCCGGACACGAAGGCGCGCCGCCGGAACGAGGCGCGGCTGAGATTCTACGAGCGCTACGGCGCGCGCCCGGTTCTCGGCACGCTCTACGAGACGCCGGTGACGCCGGGCGATACCGACAGCCCCTATCTGGTGTTCGACGGTCTCGGTCGCCACGACCTGCCGCCGCGCGACACGCTGGCCGGGATCGTCGAGGCGATCCTGCGCCGCAAATATGCCGATGTCTGCCCCGAGGACTACATCCGCAAGGTGGTGGGCTCGGTGCGCTCGGGCCGGCCCCGGCTCCGCGCCCGGCGCTATGGAGAGCCGGCGCCGAAGCCTGCGCCGGCGCTCGGCGTGAAGATCCCGCTGGTGGTGAACGACCGCCACCTGATCCACCACGTCCGCGAGCGCGGCTATGTGGAGTCTCCGGTGCGCGTCGGCGCGATCCTGCGGGAGCTGGCCCGGACCGACCTGTTCCGCACCGTGCCCGCCCGGCGCTTCTCCGACCGCTGGATCCGCGAGGTGCACCATTCGGGGCTGGTCGAGTACCTGCAGCGCGCCTGTGCCGAGGCGCCGGAGGGCAAGTCGATCTACCCCTACGTCTTCCCCCTGCGCAACCAGGCGCGGCGCCCGAGGGAGCGCTCGGTGCTGGCGGGATACTGGTGCATCGACACCTTCACGCCGATCAACCGCAACGCCTGGCCGGCGGCGCGCCACGCGGTCGACTGTGCGCTGACCACGGCCGAACAGGTGCTCAATGGGGCACCACTGGCCTATGCGCTGGTGCGCCCGCCCGGCCACCATGCCGAGCACCGGGCCTTCGGCGGGTTCTGCTACTTCTGCAACGCCGCGATCGCGGCAAACTTCCTGTCGAAGCACGGGCGTGTGGCGATCCTCGACATCGACTATCACCACGGCAATGGCCAGCAGGACATCTTCTACGAGAGGCGCGATGTGCTGACGGTCTCGGTGCATGGCGACCCCGGCTTCGCCTACCCGTATTTCACCGGCTTCCGCGACGAGAAGGGGCGCGGCGCCGGCGCTGGGTTCAACCTGAACATCCCGCTGCCCGAGACGATCACGCCCGAGGAGTACCGCGCCGCAGTCGCGCGCGGGCTGCGCCGGATCGCCCGGCACGCGCCGGATTTCCTGGTCGTGGCCGTCGGCTACGACACCGGCAAGGGCGACCCGACCGGGACCTGGTCCAACACCGCCTCCGATTTCCAGGCGCTTGGGCGGATGATCGGCGCGGCGGGCTATCCGACGGCCGTGATCCAGGAAGGCGGCTACCGGGTCAGGACGCTGGGCGGCAACGCGCGCAGCTTCTTCCAGGGGCTGGCCGATGGCGTGGCGGAAAGTGCTGCCGGGACCCGGCCCGCAGCGCGCCGGCGGCCGGCTGCCGCGAAACTCGCGGCGTCCGAGCTGCGCTGGCGCGAGTCGGTCACCGCCGAGGATTCGGCCTGCATCCGCGCGCTTGTCGCCGGCACCGGCATGTTCTCGGCGGCCGAGGTCGACATCGCCGCCGAGCTGGTGGACGAGCGCGTCGCGAAGGGCCGCGCCTCGGGTTACGAGTTCGTAATTGCCGAGCAGGGTGGCCGCCTCATAGGCTATTCCTGCTATGGCCCGACGCCGGCGACACAGGACACGGTCGACCTCTACTGGATCGTGGTCAGTGCCGATGTCCAGGGGCAGGGGATCGGCCGCCAGATCCTGGCGCGGACCGAGGCGGCGGCGCGGCAGATCGGGGGCAGGCGGCTCTACGTGGACACCTCGGGCACCGGGAAATACGCGCCGACGCGCGCCTACTACCGGCGGACGGGCTTCCGCAAGGTGGCCGAGCTGCCGGACTTCTACGCCGCGGGGGACAGCAAGGTCATCCTGGTGAAGGACATCACGCCATGAGCATCGTCGCGACGCTGGAGCCGCCAGCCGGCCGAACCATCGAATCCGCTGCATTCGACCGGCCCGGCATCGCGCCCGGCGTCTCTCCGGGGCGGGGGCGCGGCGTCTTCGCCACCGCGCCGCACGCGGCGGGAACGGTGCTCGAGCGTAGCTGCACGGTTCCGCTGACCAGCGAGCAGTGCGACGCGCTCGAGGGTATCCTGCCGCTCGGCAACTATTACTTCCGCCACCCCGAGAACGCCGAGGAGGGGCTGCTTCTGCTGGGTCTCGTCAGCCTGGCCAACCACTCGGAGGAGCCGAACGCGATGGTCCGCTATACCCATGCTGGGGGCGTCGGCTGGGTCGCCGAGCTGGTGGCGCTGCGGCCCATCGCGGCCGGCGAGGAGATTACCCACCGCTACCGGTGCGGGCCCTGGTTCGAGGTCGCCTGACCACGGCGGCGGTCCGCCGGCGGGGCTTCGCCGAAGGGGCATGACGCAGCACTGCCGTTTCTGCTAAGCAGTGCGCAGCGGGCTGCGACCGGCGCGGCGCGCGGCAGACGAGGCCTCGCCCGATGAGCGACGCGGCGGTCACCATCGACACCCTGCCCGACGGCATCGCGGTGCGCTTCGGCGGTAACGTGGTGATCTCGGCTCTGACCGCGCTCGAGCGGTCGCTCGAGAAGCTGCCGCGGTCGCGGAGGGTTGTGATCGATCTCGGAGCGGTCGAGGTGCTCGACACCGCAGGTGCCTGGCTGATCACCTCGGTGATGGCGCGCTTGGGCGCCGAGGGCGTGCCGGTCGAGGTGACCGGCGCGAACCCGGCGCAGCGCGCGTTGCTCGACAGCGTCGCACGCAGCCTGCCCAAGCAACCCGCGGAACCCGAGCCGAAGCGCGGCTTCCTGCCGTTCCTCGATCGGCTGGGACATCGCAGCGTCGAGGGGTTCCTCGGGCTCGTCGACGTCGTGGGGTTCTTCGGTCGGGTGCTTGCGGCGCTCGGGCGTGTGGCGCTGCACCCCTCGCGGATGCGGGGCACGGCGCTCGTCTACCAGATGCAGGAGGTCGGCTACAATGCGGTGCCCATCGTCTCGCTGATGTCGTTCCTGATCGGCGTCACGCTCGGGTTCCAGGGGGCCACGCAGCTCCGCCAGTTCGGCGCCGAGGTGTTCGTGGTGAACCTGATCGCAATCTCGGTCCTGCGCGAGCTCGGCATCCTGCTCACCGCGATCATCGTCGCCGGACGGTCGGGATCGGCCTTCACGGCGGCAATAGGCTCGATGAAGCTCCGCGAGGAGATCGACGCGATGCGCACGCTGGGCCTCGATCCGATGGAGGTGCTGGTTTTGCCCCGCGTCCTGGCGCTCTTGCTGATGTTGCCGGTACTCGGCCTCATCGCCGACGCCGCGGGGCTCGCGGGCGGTCTGGTGATGTCCTGGGCGACCCTCGGGGTCTCGCCGCAGATGTTCGTGACCCGGCTGATCGAGACGACCGGCGTCTGGCATGTCGCAATCGGCTTCATAAAGGCGCCGTTCTTCGCCGTCATTATCGGTGTGATCGGCTGCCACAAGGGCATGCAGGTGAAGGGCAGCGCGGAGTCGCTCGGGCGACTGACCACAAGTTCGGTCGTGCTTTCGATCTTCACGGTGATCGTCGCCGATGCGATCTTCTCCGTCTTCTTCTCGGAGCTGGGCGTTTGAGCGCGTCGGCCAGCAGCGGGCGCGAGACCGTCATCGAGGTGCGCGGACTCGTGAACCGGTTCGGCGCGCAGGTCGTGCATGACGGGCTCGACCTTGACGTCTACCGCGGCGAGGTGCTGGGCATTGTCGGAGGATCGGGCACCGGCAAGTCGGTCCTGCTGCGGTCCATAGTCGGTCTGATTCGCCCTAAAGCCGGATCGATCAAGGTGTTCGGCGTCGATGTTCTTGCCGGGCCTGAGGCGGTGCGCCGCACGATCGAGCGGCGCTGGGGGGTGCTCTTCCAGGACGGAGCGCTGTTCTCCTCGCTCACCGTCCTGCAGAACGTGACAACGCCCATGCGCGAGCATCTGGATCTCGACCCGGCAGTGCAGCGGGCCCTCGGCGAGCTCAAGATATCGATGGTCGGTCTGCCGCTGGATGCCTGTGGCAAGTACCCGTCAGAACTTTCGGGAGGCATGCGCAAGCGCGCGGGCCTTGCGCGCGCGCTGGCGCTGGACCCCGAGATCGTGTTTCTCGACGAGCCGACCGCGGGTCTCGATCCGATCGGCGCTTCGGCCTTTGACCGCCTGATCCGCGAACTCCAGGCTTCGTTGGGACTGACCGTGTTCCTTGTGACGCATGATCTGGACACGCTGCACGCGACCTGCGACCGAATCGCGGTGCTTGCCGAGAAGAAAGTCTTGGTGACGGGTTCGATGGCGGACATGATGGAGGTCGATCATCCCTGGGTGCGCGAGTACTTCCATGGACCGCGGGCCCGCGCCGCACAGGGCGCGGCCTGAACCGGGGCTCAACAGGCAGGAAACATGGAGACACGCGCAAATTTCGTGCTGATCGGCGCCTTCACCCTGCTCGGCATACTCGGGATCCTTGGATCGATCCTCTGGTTCGCCAAGGTCCAGGTCGACCGGCACTACGCCTATTATGATGTTCTCTTCGACAGTGTTTCCGGTCTCGGTGAGGCCGGTGACGTTCGCTATAATGGCCTCCCGGTAGGCCAGGTCGTCTCGCTCGGTCTGGATGCGGACGATTCGAGCAAGGTGCGGGTCCGGATCGAGATCGACGCAGCGACGCCCGTCAGGACGGATACGGAAGCGACTCTGGAACTCCAGGGCGTGACCGGCGTTTCCTATGTCTCGCTATCCGGGGGCAGCCCGGACAAGCCGCTGCTCAGGGTGGCGTCAAAGGACGCAATTCCGGTCATCGCGGCAAGAACATCGGCCGTCCAGAACCTGCTCTCCGCCGCTCCCGAGCTCATCGGCCGTGCGATCGATCTGATCGAGGACCTTCGCAAGATGACCGGACCCGAGAACCGGACGGCCGTCGGAAACATCCTTTCGAATCTGGAGAGTGCTTCGAACCGGCTCGACGGGGCGCTGATCGACTTCTCGGCGCTTTCTGCCGATCTGCGCTCCGCCTCCCAGAAGATCGCCGGTTTCACGGATCAGCTCGAGCCGGTTTCGAAAAGCGCAGACGAGACCCTGAAGACGGCACGGTCGGCGATCGAGAAGGCACAGGAAACGGTCGATCAGGCGACGGCCGCACTGGCGAGTGCGCGCCAGACATTCGACAGTGCAAACGCGTTGATGAAGGACCAGCTCCCGGACCTCATCGCCCAGATCGACTCGACCGCCGGCACGATCGAGACCGTGGTCAGCGATGTCGGAGGCCGGGCCGGCGCAGCGATCGGCAAGATCGAGGAAGCCGCCGTTCTCGCGACTGCACGCCTGAGCGAGGCACAGGCCACCATTGCCCGCGTTGATACGACCCTCGAGACAGCCACCGCCGCCATGACGTCGATAGACGAGACTGCCGGGAACTTGAACACGCTGGTTACAGGCGACGGCGCGGCACTCGTCGCCGAGGCGCGCATGGCAGTCGCGGCGGCAAACACTGCGCTGGCGACGGTGAACACGGTGATCCGGGAGGATTTGCCGACAATCGTCGCCGAGATCCGTCGGACGACCGAGAACGTCAACGGCATTGTCGCCAAGGTCGGAGCTGACCTTTCCAGCGTTTCGGGCCGTCTGGATGGCCTCGCCACGAATGCCGATGCCGCGATCCTCGTCGCGACCGACTCGTTCAGGCGGGCCAGTGATACTCTGGCAGCGATAAACCAGACGATGACGGTCGCGGACGGCATGCTGACGGCGGCACGGGCCACGTTCGACGGCGCAAGCAGGATCGTAAACGAGGACGCCGGCGCCATCGTCGCGGATGTCCGCTCTGGCGTTGCGAGTCTCAACGACGCCATCGGCAAGGTTTCCGACGATCTGCCGCAGATCACCGGGGAACTGCGCGAAACGGTTCTCCGCGCGCAGTCCTTCATCGAGAGCCTCGACAACGTCGTCGTGAGCAACACGCCACAGATCCAGGCCTTCATGCAATCCGGTCTGCCGCAGTTCGTGCGGTTCGTCCAGGAAGGCAGCAAGCTGGTCGAGAGCATGCAGCGGCTGACCGCGAAGATCGAGCGCGATCCCGCCCGCTTCCTGCTCGGGACGCAGGCACCGGAGTACAGGAAATGAGTATGACCTCAGCATGGTCCCGGGCAGTCCGGATCTCGGTGCTGTTGCTCGGCCTCCCGGTTGCGGGCTGCACCGGTCTCGAGAGCCTGAGCCGCGCGACCGAGCCGGTGGAGCTCTACGACCTCACGCCCAAGAGCACCTATGCGCCGAGTCTTCCCGCGATTGCCGCCCAGATCGTGGTTGAGGAGCCCACCGCGGCGAGTTCGGTCAATACCGACAGGATTGCGGTCAAGCCGGACGCCTACACGGTCCAGTATCTGCCCGTCGCGCGCTGGGTCGACCGCGCGCCGCTGCTCGTGCAGACGCTGCTGCTCGAATCGTTCGAGAACTCGGGGAAGGTGCGCGCAGTCGGCCGCCAGGCCATCGGGCTGACCTCGGACTTCACCCTGGTGAGCGATCTGCGCGAGTTCGAGGCGCTGACCGCTCACGACGATCCCGGGGGTCTGCTGGAAGTGCTGGTGCAGATCAACATCAAGATCGTCCAGGAGCCCGAGGGACTGATCGTCGGTTCGGAATCGTTCATGGGTCGCGTGCGGGCGGCTTCGGCAGACACGCTCAACGTGGTCGCGGCGTTCGACGAGGCACTCGGCCGTGCCATGGGCGACGCGGTCGACTGGACCATCCGGGAGATCGCCGCGCGGGAAGGCTGAACCTCGCGGTCCCGGTGCAGCCGCCCTGCCGTGGCCGCCGGCTGCGTTGAACCGACCCGACCCGCCCGGATGATGTTGACAGGCGGGCCCGGATGGCCTGCATAGGCATGGAATGCAGAAACGCCGAATGCTGCCCGTGAGGGCTCGATGACCTGGTCCATCGGTGTCGATGCGGGTGGAACCTTCACGGATTTCTTCGCTCGTGACGGCGCGACCGGCAGGGTTGTGCGCCACAAGCGGGCCTCCACGCCGGACGATCCCAGCCGGGCGATTCTGGACGGTCTCCGCGAGCTTGCGGACCAGGGCGGGATCGACCTCGGCGCGATCGGCCACCTCGGCCATGGTACCACGGTAGGCACCAATGCGCTGATCCAGCGCAACGGCGGACGGGTGGCGTTGGTGACGACACGGGGCTTCCGCGACCTGCTGGAGATCGGGCGGCAGACCCGGCCGCACATGTTCGACCTGCAGCGCGACGCACCCCCGCCCGTGGTGCCGCGCGCGCGGCGGCTGGAGCTGGCCGAGCGGGTAACGGCGGCGGGCGAGGTTCTGACCGCCCCCCACCCGGCCGAGGTCGCGGCGATGGCCGAGGCGGTCCGCGCGACGGGCGCGCAGGCGGTGGCGGTGTGCTTCCTGTTCTCGCATCTGACCCCCGACCACGAGCGACAGGTCGGCGCCGCGATCGAGGCGGCGCTGCCTGGGGTGCCGGTCTCGCTCTCGTCCGAGGTCAGGCCCGAGTTCCGCGAGTACGAGCGGTTCACCACGACTGCGATCAACGCCTATCTCCAGCCGGTGATGGGCCGCTATGTGCGCGCCCTGCACGAGGGGCTGACGGCGCTGGCGCCCGGCGCGACCATCGGCATCAACCAGTCGAGCGGCGGGCTGATGACACCCGAGACGGCGGCCCGCTTCCCGGTGCGGACCGCACTCTCCGGCCCGGCAGCGGGAGTTGTCGGCGCGATCCACGAGGCGAAGGCCAGCCGGCGCCCTTCCGTCATCACCATCGATGTCGGCGGCACCAGCGCCGACATGGCACTGATCCGCGAGGGCGCAGCCGACATCTCGTTCGAGCGCGAGGTGGCGGACTTCCCGATCCGGCTGCCGGTGATCGACATCCACACCATTGGCGCGGGTGGCGGATCGGTCGCCTGGTTCGATCGCGACGGGCTTCTGAAGGTGGGGCCGGAGAGCGCCGGGGCGGTGCCGGGCCCGGCCTGCTACGGGCGGGGCGGCACCCGGCCGACCGTTTCCGACGCCAATCTGGTGCTGGGGCGGCTCGGGACCGAGCTGGTCGATGGCGGCATGACGCTCGACCCGGATGCCGCCCGCGCCGCCCTGGCGCCGGTCGCGGAGCGGCTGGGGGTCACGGTCGAGCGGGCGGCGATGGGGGTAATCGGCATCGTGTCGGCCAACATGGTGCGTGCGATCCGGACGATCTCGGTCGAGCGCGGCTACGATCCGCGCGGCTTCACCCTGATGCCCTTCGGCGGCGCCGGGCCGCTGCACGGCCGCGAGATCGCGGTCGAACTGGGCATGCGGGAGATCCTGGTGCCCCGCGCGCCGGGACTGCTCTGTGCCGAGGGGCTGCTGGTCGCCGACCGCAAGGAGGACTTCGTGCGCTCGCGCCGGCTGGTGCTGGACGCGGGTTTCGATGCCGCCCTGCGGGCGGATGCGGAAGGGCTGGTCGCCGCGGGAGAAGCCTGGTTCGCGGCGGAAGGGGTGGTGCCTGCCCGCCGCTCGCTCGAGCTGGAACTCGACTGCCGTTATGTCGGACAGAACTTCGAGCTGCGCGTGCCGCTGGCGGCGGGGCCCGCGCTGACGGCTGGGGATCTGCCCGGACGCGACGCGATCCTGGCGCGCTTCCTGGCCGCGCACCGCAAGGCCTATGGCCATGCCAGCGAGGGCGAGCCGGTCGAGGCGGTGAACCTGCGCCTCACCGCCCGCGGCCGGGTGGTGACACCGCGCGAGGACCCGGCGGCGGGCAGCGAGGCGCCGCCCCGTCCGAAGCATTACCGGCCGGTCTGGTTCACCGCCGGCGGGCCGGTGGAGACCCCGGTCTACCGGCGCCGCGACCTGCATCCCGGCGCGCGAATCGTCGGCCCGGCAGTGATCGAGCAGCTCGATGCGACCACACCCGTCCACCCGGTGGACGTGGCCACGGTGGACGAGGCCGGCAACATCGTGATCGAGGTTCGGCCATGACAGCAATCGACCCCATCGAGACCGAGATCCTGCGCAATGCCTTCGGCTCGGTCACCGACGAAACCTTCGTCTCGCTGACGAAGTCCGCCTTCTCGACCAACATCAAGGAGCGCAAGGATCACTCGACCGCGATCGTCGATGCGCGGGGCCGGCTGATTGCGCAGACCATGGCCTCGCCGATCCACATCGCCTCGATGCGCGGATTGATGGCGACGATGCTGGCCCGCCATGCGGGGCCGGACGGCAGCTTCCCGGGCCTCGCCGAGGGCGACATCTTCATCGCCAACGACCCGCATGTGGCGGGCGGTACGCATCTGCCCGACGTCAACATGGCGGCCCCGGTGTTCCGCGCCGGCCGGGTCGTCGCCTTCGTCTGCAACATCGCGCATCACGCGGATATCGGCGGCATGGTGCCGGGCTCGATGGCCGGCGGCATGCGCGAGATCTTCCAGGAGGGGCTGAGGATCCCGCTGATCCGGCTGTTCCGGGCCGGCGAGCTGCAGCGTGACATCCTCGACCTGCTCTTGCTCAACGTGCGCGTGCCGCAGGAGAGGCGCGGCGACTACAACGCCCAGATCGCGGCCTGCAAACTGGGCACCAGGCGGCTGGCCGAGGTGATTGCGGTCTGGGGCATCGGCAAGGTAGAGGCCGCCTTCGGCGAGATCGTCGCCCGCACCGAGGCGCGGATGCGTGCCGCCATCGCCGGGGTGCCGGACGGGACCTATCGCTTCGAGGACGTGATGGACGATGACGGTCTGGGGACGGCGGACATTCCGGTCCGGCTCGCGGTCACGGTCACGGGCGACCGGGTCCGGTTCGACTTCACGGGGACCTCGGCCCAGGTCGCGGGCAACATCAACGTGACGCTGAACGCGACCATTGCCTCCTGCGTCTACGGGTTGCAGGCGATGCTGGACCCGGACTGCCCGAACAACCAGGGAGTCCTCGATGTGGCCGAAGTCGATGCGCCGCTGGGCTCGATCGTGAATGCGGTGTTCCCGGCCCCGGTGGCGGCACGGCTGCATACGTGCCAGCGCATCGTCGATGCGGTGATCGGCGCGCTGGCCCCGGCTCTGCCCGACCGCGCCATCGCGGCCGGTAACGGGGCCAACACCACCGCGGTCTTCTCGGGGACCGACCCGCGCACGGGCGAGGCCTATGTGTATCTCGAGACGCTGGGCGGCGGGCACGGGGCGCGGGCGACGAAGGACGGCAAGGACGGCGTGCAGGTGAGCCTGACCAACACCTCGAACCTGCCCGTGGAGGCGATCGAGACGGAATATCCGCTGATGGTGCTGGAATACGGGCTGATCCCGGATTCCGGCGGGCCGGGGCGCTGGCGCGGCGGCATGGGGCTGCGCCGCGTGGTCCGGCCCGTGGGCCATGACTGCGATTTCAACGGGGCAGGGGAGCGCTTCACCCATCGGCCCTGGGGCATCTTCGGCGGGCACCCGGGCGGAACCGGGCGCTTCGCGGTGCGCCGGGCGGATGGCTCGGAGACGATGCTCGAGACGAAGCCGAGCGGGGTGAGGATCGGCCCCGGCGACAGCGTGATCGTGGAGACGCCGGGGGCCGGCGGCTACGGCCCGCCGGAGGCGCGCGACCCCGAGGCGGTTGCATCCGACCTCGCATCGGGCAAGGTGACCGGCGCGAACATCCGCCAGCCGGAGGATGCACTGACCGAACAGGAGTGACATGGCCATGCCTCTGCATTTCGAGCGCAACGAGTATGCCGCGCGGGTTGCGCGCGCCACCGAGGCGATGGCCACGCGCGGCCTCGATGCGCTGCTGCTGTTCGCACCGGAAAGCCATTACTGGCTCACGGGTTACGACACCTTCGGCTTTGCGATGTTCCAGTGCATGGTGCTGCCCACCGACGGCGACATCCACCTGCTGACGCGGGCGCCGGACCTGCGCCAGGCGCGGTTCACCTCGACGCTGGACGACGCCCATATCCACATCTGGGTCGACCGCGAGGGCGCCACGCCGGGTGCCGATCTGGCGCAGCTGCTGGGTGCGCTGGGGCTGCATGGCAGGCGGCTCGGCGTCGAGACCGATACGGCGGGGCTGACGGCGCGGAACTGGGACATGCTGCGTGCCGCCCTGGCGGACGAGCGGCTGGAGGACGCCTCCGACCTGATCCGGGGACTCCGCCGCCGCAAGAGCCCGGCCGAGATCGCCTGCCACCGCCGCGCCGCCGCGCTTGCCGACGATGCGCTGGACGCGGCGCTGGCGGGCACCCGCGCCGGGGCGTTCGAGGGCGACATCCTGGCCGAGATGCAGGGCGCGGTGTTCCGCGGCGGCGGCGACTATGCAGGCAACGAGTTCATCCTCGGCTCGGGCGAGGGGGCGCTGCTCTGCCGCTACCACTCGGGGCGGCGGCATCTCGCGGCACAGGACCAGATGACGCTGGAATGGGCCGGGGCCTGGCGGCGCTACCACGCGGCGATGATGCGCACGCTGATCGTCGGCAGGGCCAGCGAGAGCCAGAAGCGGATGCATTGCGCCGCGGTCGAGGCGCTGGAAGCCTGCGAGGCAATGATCCGGCCCGGCGAGCCGATGGGGCAGGTGTTCGATGCCCATGCGCGGGTCTTCGACGCGCATGGCTTCGGCCACGCCCGGCTCAATGCCTGCGGTTACGGGATGGGGGCCGTCTACACCCCGATCTGGGTCGATTTCCCGATGTTCTACCAGGGCAACCCGACGCCGATGGAGGCGGGAAACGTCTACTTCCTGCACATGATCCTGATGGACTCGGATGCGGGGCTCGCGATGTGCTGGGGGCATTCCGTGCTGGTGACGGAGACCGGCGTCGAGCGTCTGTCGCGGCACAGTCTGGATCTCGTGGACCTCTGAGATCGCAACGTTGGCTCTGGCCCGACGGTCGAATTGGTCTATCCTGATCCTGCGACGCAGGGACGCGGGAGGGGGCGAGGATCTGCGAACTGCGCCGGTATCGGATCAGGCCGGGCCGGATCGAGGACTGTCACCGCATGTTCCGCGAGGCGGTCGTAGCGCAGTTCGGCAAACTCGGCGCCCGCCCGGTCGGCTTATGGGAGGCCGAGGACCGGGGCGAGTTCGACCGCAACTGTGTCATCGGCGTCGAGAGCGCCGAGGCGCGCGAGTGCATCTGCGCCGAGTTCGCGGCTGATCCCGACTGGCGGGCGGGGACCGCCCGCTGGGCCGACGGACCGCCCGGCGAGATGACCAAATCGACCGTCATGGTCGCAATCGGCTATGCGCCCGAACGCTGAGTTCGGGGCGGGACATCGGCAGCTATGCCTCGAGAATGATCCCCATTCCCTGGTCGATGTCGGCTTCGATCGCTGTGCGGAAGCCGGAGCGGTCGCCGCGCGCAAGCGCCTCCAGCGCAGCATTGTGATAGTCCTGATCGATCGAAGCGCTGCCCAGCCCGTCACAGATGAACCGCATGCCCGGGCCGTATTGCAGCCAGAGCATCTCGATCAGGCGCAGGATCGTCGTCGATCCGCAGTGCCGGTAGATGAAGAAGTGAAAATCGTGGTTCCCCGTCATGTAGCGGCGGAAGTCGCCCGCCCGGATCGCGCGGCCGATGGCTTCATCGATCTCCACAAGTGTCTGGGTATCGGCCGCCGAGAGGCTGCGAAACGCGCGCTCGGCCGCTTCGCCTTCCAGGGCCTTCCGGGCGAAGAGGATATCGTCGTAGCGCCGGGCATCCAGGTTCGGAATGATGATCTTGCGGCTGTCCGCGAACTGAAGGGCGCCCTCGGCCACGAGGCTGCGGACGGCGTCCCGTGCCGGAATGATGCTCGTGCCGTATTCCTGCGCGAGACGCCGGATCGACAGGACTTCCCCGGGCGCGAAGTCGCCTTTGCGAATCCGGCATTGCAAGGCACGGTGCAGATGGTCGGCGACGGTCTGTGGTGCGAAGGGTTGGCCGGATAGGCTGACTCCCATACTCTCCGTCGCTCCTCTGTCCATGCAATTGGCGGTCACTCCGAACGTGTTCCCGGCCATGTGATTTGACTTCCACATACTAGGGGTCGAACCCTCCGGATAGCCAAGCCAAACTTCGCGCTTGAACGTTCTGATTAGGTGTTATAGCACACGAAAACAGGTGTGTTATAACACTCTTGAAATCCATGGAAGGGAGTGGAAAGATGAGAAAACCCTTGGCGCCGCTGAGCCGCCGCTCGGTTCTGACCGGAACCGCGGCAATCGGCATCAGCCTCACCCTGCCGAAGTCGCTCCAGGCGGCGGGCGGGAAGGTCAACTTCTACAACTGGGACACCTATATCGGCGAAACCACGATCGCCGACTTCACCGCGGCGACGGGGATCGAGGTGCAGTACGATCTCTACGCCGACAATGACGAACTCTTCGCCAAGCTCAAGGGCGGCAACCCGGGCTATGACCTGATCGTCCCCACCAACGACTATGTCGAGCGCATGATCGCGGCCGAGATGCTTTCCCCGCTGGATCACTCGAAGATCCCGAACATGGCCAATATCGATCCGATCTTCATGGATGCGAAGTTCGATCCGGGCCGGAAGTTCTCGCTGCCCTACATGTGGGGTTCGATCGGAATTGGCTACCGCAAGTCCGCCGTCGAGGGCACGCCGGATTCGTGGGGCCTGCTGCTCGACTCGGACAAGCATTCCGGCCGTGTCGCAGTGCTCGGCGACGGCCAGGTCGTCCTGCAGATGGCGTTGAAGTATCTCGGCAAGTCGCTGAACGACTGGACCGACGAGAACATCAGCGCCGCGGCGGACCTGATCCTGAAGCAGAAGAAGCACATTACTGCCTTCGCGCCGGACAACGGCCAGGACCTGCTGCTCTCGGGCGAGGTCGACCTGGTGATGGAATGGAACGGCGACATCCTGCAGGTCATGGAGGAGGACAAGGACATCGGCTACGTCCTGCCGAAGGAGGGCGGGCTGCGCTGGGAGGATACGCTCTGCATCCCGAAGGGCGGGCCGAACCCGGACAACGCCCATGCGCTGATCAACTTCATCCTCGACGGTCAGGTCGGGGCATCGATTGCCGAGTTCATCCTCTATGCCACGCCCAACGAAGCGGCGAAGGCCTTCCTGAGCGAGGACTATCTCAACAACCCGGCGATCTTCCCGACGCCGGAGCAGATGGCTGCAAGCGAGGTGTCGGTCTTCCCGGGTGCCGAGATCGTGCGCAAGATCGACGAGGCCTGGACCCGCGTGAAGGCGGCGAGCTGAACGCAGCGACCCCGGGGCGCCTGGCACGCGCCGGGGTCTCAGCCCTGCCGTCGTGCCGGGTTTGCATGCAAGGCCAGATCCCGGCTACAGGTTAGACGCCGGTCGCGGTGTGCGGTGACCGGCGCACGATGCCACCTGACCGGTCCGATCTCAAGCGGGGTCCCTGATGGAAAGTTGGAGAAAGAGCCTTTCTGTCTTCGCGGCCTTCAGCATGCCCGGCTTTCTCTGGCTCGCGGTATTCTTCTTCGTTCCACTGGTCATCATCTGGTTCTACAGCTTCGGCGAGAATGTCTCTCTGGTCGAGATCGAGACGACCTGGACGCTCGACAACTACCGGCGCATCTTCGGCCCCGAGATCATGGTGCTGATGTGGCGTTCGCTCTGGATGTCGGTCGAGGCGACGGTGATCTGTATCGTCGTGGGCTTTCCGATCGCACTCGTCATCGCCACGGCAGCGCCGAAGTGGAAGCCTTGGCTCCTGCTCGTGATCATTCTTCCCTTCTGGACCAACCTGCTCATCCGCACCTATGCGCTGCTGAGCATCCTCGGGACCAAGGGGCGTCTCAACGATGCGCTGGGGTGGCTCTGGGGCGTCATGGACGGGGCGCTGCGCCTCGTCGGCCTCGGTGATGCGCAGCTGCTGGGTGCGAGCTTCGTGCCGATCAGCTTCCTTGGCACCGAGTTCGCCGTGGTGTTCGGTCTCGTCTACATTTTTTTGCCCTTCGCGGTTCTGCCGATCTACTCCTCGCTCGAGCGGATGGACCGCTCCTACCTGGAAGCCAGCATGGATCTGGGTGCCGGACAGTTCCGGACCTTCTTCATGGTCCTGGTCCCGCTTGCGTCGTCGGGCATCATCACGGCGGCGATCATCACCTTCATCCCGGCGCTGGGCCAGTTCCTGACGCCGGACCTGCTGGGCCGCGGCCAGGTCGACATGGTTGCCAACGTGATCGAGCGCCAGTTCAAGAAGGCCAACGACTGGCCGTTCGGCTCGGCACTGTCCCTTTTCCTGCTCTATGTCACCTTCATCATCCTGGCGATCCGGTCGGTTGCCGACATGTCGCGCAAGCCGAGGAGGTCGTGACCATGGCGACTTATCGCGAGCGCCCCGGACCGTTCGAGTACAGCAGGAAGCTGTCGATGCAGGCGATTTTCGCTGCTTCTGCGATCTTCCTCTACGCGCCGATCATCGTCCTGATCGTCTACTCCTTCAACGACTCGCGGCGCGGCGGCAACGTCGTTTGGCGAGGATTCACCACCGACTATTACGTCAAGGCGTTCAACAACTCCGAGCTGATGATCGCGTTCGGCAACTCGATCACGATCGCAGTGGTCAGCACGATCTTCAGCGTTGTGCTGGGGGCGCTGACCGCCGTGGCACTGTGGCGGTTCCGCTTTCCGCTGAAGCCGGTCTACGAGGGTATGGTCGCGCTGCCGATTGTCATTCCCGAGATCTGCATGGGCGTCTCGCTCGCCATGTTCTTCGCGTACAGCGGCTGGAGCGTTCCGGCCGAGGCGCCATGGCCGCTCAACCTGACCAACATCACGATCGCGCACATCACCTTCTCGTTTCCCTTCGCCGCGATGGTGATCCGTACTCGGCTCGCGAATTTCAACCGCGAGATGGAGGAGGCCGCCAAGGATCTGGGCGCCACCGAATATCAGGTGTTCCGCGACATCCTGCTGCCGCACATGAAGCCCGGCCTGATCGCCGGCGGCCTGCTGGCCTTCACGCTGTCGCTGGATGACTTCGTGATCACCTTCTTCA
This sequence comes from Limibaculum sp., assembly GCA_039805905.1. Classification (GTDB taxonomy): domain Bacteria; phylum Pseudomonadota; class Alphaproteobacteria; order Rhodobacterales; family Rhodobacteraceae; genus Thermohalobaculum. The sequence goes on from JBDIVM010000008.1 coordinate 182,817, forward strand.
CCTCGGGACCGAACACGGTGACCTTCCCGATCAAGGTCTACTCGATGGTCCGTTTCTCGGTGACGCCCGAGATCAACGCGGCGTCGACGGTGCTGATCCTCTTGACCCTTGTCCTGACCGCCGTCGCAATGCGGCTGCAGAGTTTCGGAGGCTCGTCGAAATGACCACGAAACCGATCATTTCGATCCGCAATTTGAGCAAGCGTTTTGGCAGTGTCGCGGCGCTCGACAATGTCTCTCTCGACATCATGCCCGGCGAATTCTTTGCGCTGCTCGGACCTTCCGGCTGCGGCAAGTCCACGCTGTTGCGCACCATTGCCGGCTTCGAGTCGCCGACCGAGGGAGAACTGCTGCTCGACGGGACCAACATGGTGAAGCTGCCGCCGAACAAGCGGCCCGTGAACATGGTGTTCCAGTCCTACGCCGTATTCCCGCACATGTCGGTGGCGAAGAACGTCGCTTACGGGCTTCAGCTTCAGGGAACCCCTGCCGGTGACATCAAGACGCGGGTCTCCGAGGCGCTGGCGCAGGTGCATCTTTCGGGCTACGAGGAGCGTATGCCGGACCAGCTCTCCGGCGGCCAGCGCCAACGCGTGGCGCTGGCGCGCGCGCTTGTGAAGAAGCCGCGCGTCCTGCTGCTCGACGAGCCGCTCTCGGCGCTCGACGCGAAGCTCCGGCACGCCATGCGGCTCGAACTCGTGAAACTTCAGCAGACCGTCGGCGTCACCTTCATCATGGTCACGCATGACCAGTCCGAGGCACTGGCGGTTGCCGACCGGATCGCGGTGCTGGAATCGGGCCGGCTGCGGCAGGTCTCGAGCCCGGCCGGCCTCTACCTGCAGCCGTGCGACGCCTTCGTCGCCGATTTCATCGGCAGCGTGAATATGTTCGAGGTCGCGAGTGTTGCCGATCGTGACGGGAAGGTGGCAGTCCGGACTGCCGAGTTCGGCGAGATGCTTTTCCCGGCCGATGCGGTTCCGGCCGCGCATGGCGTCGCAAAGGATCTTGTGGTGGCGATCCGGCCGGAGAAGATCCGGATCCTGCTCGAACCGCCGGCCGATGGCGAGGCGCGTGCCCGTGGACGGCTTGGCGATGTGGCGTTCCAGGGCGACAGCTCGATTGTCGAGGTGCTGCTTGAGAGCGGGCGGACGATCTCGGCCTATGTGCATCAGGCCGATGCCACCCGGCTCATGGCCGCAAAGACGGGCGCCGATGTCTGGTGTTCGTGGGGCGTCAGTGACATGCTCGTGCTGCCCAGGATCGCGCGCTGACCTGCTCGTTCAGAGGTTTCGTCCCGGCGTGGCGGTGCCCGTCGGCTCTTCCGGTAACGATTTGTCAACCTCATCTGGTTAGTGATGAGCGACGCAGCGCGACGCACCCTTCGGTGTGCGCGCGGCATGGGTGATCCGGTCTGACCCCTCCCAGGGGCATTGGCCCAGCAGGATTGCCGTTCGGGATCCGGTATGCCGCATCCCGCCCTCATCGAGCACGCCTCTATCGCAAGTCACCCGCTCCGGGTGCAGCCTCATTGGAGTCCATGAAATGCCGGGTACGGTGAAAGTCTGGTGGCACGACGGCGCCACCAAGGATGTCCGCTACAACGAGCTGCCCGTGGTCAACGAGCCGGAACTCGGCTTCGAGGCCATCGCGGTCGGTGCCGTGCCGGCAAGCACCGGTGCTGCACCGGAGGATGCGGTTGTCGCCATCGTCGAGACGGATGTCCGGCTCCGTTACCTGGTCCGGCGTCCCGGCGACAGCATGCCGGCGGACAGCGCCACCAGCAAGCCGCTGCCCGCCACGGGCTTCGGCACCAACTCGATCGGTGTCAGCCCGGGCTGCACGATCTCGTTCGTCGAGGTCTGATATGAAGCTGCATGAACACATCGCCAGAAGGCCTCTGTTTGTCGCATTCGGGCAAGCGGCACAGGGTGGCCTCACCAGCGTCGATCTGGCAGCGAACCGCACGGCCACGACCGTCACGATCACGGCGTCGGACGGAAGTGCCGCTCCGATCCCGGCGGCGGACCCGGCAAAAGCCGGAATGTTGAGTGGCTCGGACAAGGCGAAACTTGACGCGATCAGCATCGCGACAACCCGCGAGTTTGTTTCCCGGTCCGCGGCTGCGGCCGGCACGCCGGGGGCGGAAGTCACCCATATCCGGACAAGCAGCTACGCGACCGATGGCGACCGTGGCGGGGCGCTCTACCGGCGCGTCCTGATCGAGCCCGGTCATGCATTGAAACTGCAGTCCGCGGACGGCGCCTGGTGGGAGTTGGTCCCCGAGGGCGGGCGGGTCAACGTGTGTCAGGCCGGCGCCGTGGGCGACGGGACGACCGACGATCTGGTGGCCTTCAACGACGCGATCGCCGCCTTCGCGGTGAACGCGAGTACGGTCCAGCAGGGTTCGGTCCGCGTCATCGTGCCGGAGGGCCGGTTCTTCCTCGGTTCGACCCTCCATATCCGCGCGTCGGTCATCCTCGAGGGCCAGGGTGTCAGCAAGGGCGCGGGTGGCGCGACACTCCTCGTGTGGCCGAGCGACACGACGGGGATCGTCGTTCAGGCGCATAACACCACCGGCGCGACCACAGAGGTTCCGGACGACCCGGCAACACGAAGCGGCCAGGGCGCGGTGCTGCGCAATCTCGGTCTGCAGGGTGCAGTCACTCTCGGCGGAGAGGCTGACGGCATCTGGCTGCGCGCCGGGGCGACCGTGGAGGAATGCGTGGTCAACGGCTTTGCCCGCGACGGCATTCACATCGAGGCCGGAGCCGGCACCGGCGGCGCCACCGAAGGCAACGCGAATATCTGGCGCATCTCGAATTGCCGGTTGATCAACAATCGCCGCCACGGCCTTTTTGTCGACGGCGCCGACGCCAACGCCGGGACGGCCGTCTCGGTCGACGCAAACTCCAACGGGCGGTTTGGAATCTTCGACAGCTCGTTCCTCGGCAATGCCTATGTCGGCTGTCACACCGCGACCAACGGCCTTGCGGGAATAGCGGGAAACACCGGTTCTTCCTTCGTCCACTATAACGGACCGGAGAACGGAAACACCGACCGGCGTTATGCGGCCAACGCAACGGCGACGCCGGAAAACCTGGCCGTGACCGTCCCGGGGACCGATCCCAGCGTCTGGATCGACAAGGGCACCGGATCGGCGACGGTGCGGATCCCGACCTGGCTGCCGGGCCAGCCGGCTGGGTTCTATTTCCAGGGCGGCGCCTACATGACCGACAACCCGAACGCCCGGACCGTGCTGGTCGGATGCTACTCGGAGGCCGATCAGGCCCCGGCACAGATCGTGAAGCCGACGCAGGTCCTGAACGGCCTGCACGGCGCGGGCGTCGTGGGCGCCGGGTTCCACATGGACGGAAACACGGTCAAGCTCGGCAATCTCGCCTTCGACCCCCATCCCCTCGACAGCGTTGCCGGGATGGTGCTGGACCTGCGGCAGGCCCAAGACACCATGATCACGGCCAAGGTGACCGGCGATCACCCGCAGGGCACTCAGCTCCTCGGCTGGGACAATGTGGAGAAGACCTGGGTGGTCGGCAGGCATGCCAATCTGAACGCCCGCATCCCGATCAAGCTCACGACCGATCTCACGACCGCGACGTTTGGCCGCTCGGGCGCGCTCGGCGGCGGCTATGCCGCGTTCCCGCGCGGCATCCTGATCGGCAACAGCTTCAACGGGCGGCTCATCAACTACGGCACTGCCGCGCCCACGACCGGCGCCTTCGCGCGGGGCGATCTGACGCTTAACACCGCGCCTGCCGCCGCCGGGGTTCTCGGCTGGATCTGCACCGTGGCCGGCTCGCCCGGCACCTGGACCGAGCTGGCAGTGGTGGGAAAGACCGAGTGGGACACGGCCACGGCAGATATCGCCGACCTGAAGGCACGGGTCACTGCGCTCGAGACGCCGTGACGGGGCGAATTCGGTTGGCCCGGCAGCCGGCTGCGGCCGGGCCTTCCGTTGGCGTCGGCCGTGCGATCCGCTAATGCTCCCCCGCGGTCCGAAATTGCCGCGGGGGGAGAATGCGCTTCGCCACCGATCCTGCCACCGTGATCCCGTCTCCTCCCGGTGCCGGGGCACGCCCTTGAGTGCGGGTCTGCGCGCCCGGCTGCTGCGCGGCGGCGCCGGCATCGGCGGGCTGTCGGCCGTTGAACTGGCGCTGGGTCTCGCGACGGCCGTGCTGCTGGCGCGCGAACTGGGCGTGGCCGGGCTTGGGGCCTATTCACTGGGTCTGGCAGTCGCAGTCCTTGCAGGGCTGGCGGTCGAGTGGGGCCTGCCGGGGCTGGTGACACGCGAGATCGCCCACGCCGGGGAATCCGGTGCGGCCGGAACGGCGCGGGCTGTTCTCGGCTTCGCGGTCTCGGTGATCCTTGGCGCAAGCGCCGTGGTCCTGCCGCTGGCGCTCGTTTTCGGCGGACTCGCCGTGCCCGGCCTCGGCGCCGCTCCGGGGCTGCTGCCGCTGGCCCTGGCCCTGGTCCCGGTCACCGCGCTGACGAATGCGCTCGGCGGTGCCCTTGCCGGGCGACAGCGGGTGGTTGCCGGCAACCTGCCCCGGATGCTGGTCCGGCCCGGGGTGTTCGCGCTGTGCCTCGCGGGTGCCATGGTGCTGGCCCCCGGCTGGCTCACCCCGACCCGCGCGATGGCGCTGCAGCTCGCTGCCTGCATTGTGGCGCTGGGGGTGGCGCTGCTCCTGCTCCGCCGCGACGTCGCCGGACCGGGCGCCGCCCGCGCGGGTCCGGTTCCCTGGCGCAGCTGGGGCGCGGCGACGCTGCGGCTCGGGCTGATCAACGGCCTTCGGCTGGCCGAGCCGCAGGTGCTGCTGCTGCTCGCCGGCGTGCTCGCCTCGGTCGAGAGTGCGGGACTCCTGCGCGTTGCCCAGCGCGGCGCGACGCTGGGCGCGATCGGCGTCTCGATCGCCGTGATTGTCGCCGCCCCCGAGTTCGCCCGGCTGGACGGGACCGGACAGCGCGACCGGCTCCAGGGCCTGCTGACCCGCGTGACCCGCTTCGGCGCCGCCGCCTCGGCGGCGGGCTGCCTGCTGCTGCTGGGCGCCGGCGGCTGGATTCTGGGCACGATCTTCGGGCCGGAATTCGCCCCCGCCTGGGCGGCGCTTCTGCTGCTGTCGGCGGCCGAGGTGGTGCGGGCTGCGTTCGGCCCGGCAGCGGTGCTGCTGAGCATGCTGCGTCGCGAGGGGGCAACGGCCGCCGGCAGCTGTCTCTCGGCCGCAGTCAGCGCCGCGGCCGGCGCGGCGCTGCTGCCGTCGCTGGGCGCGACGGGGGCGGCGATAGGCGGCTTTCTCGGCCTCGCGCTGTCGTCGGCGCTGCTGTGGTGGCGCGCGCGCCGGATCCTGGGGCTCGAGTCGTCCGTGCTGGGGACGCGCGCCCGCGGCGGAGGATCGGCCGCAGGATCGTCTCCGGCCGGGTGAAGCCGCCAGCCGGCATCACTCTGCGAGCAGGGCCTGGAGGCGGTCGATGTGTCCCGCGATCCCGAACCGCGCCCGCATCTCGGCCCTGACCGCAGCCCGGTCGATCACCGCCTCCCCGCGCCGCCGCCATGCCTCGCACAGCCGTTCGCAGAGCGCCGCATCGTCGCCTGCCGGAAACTGGAGGCCATTGATGCCCGGCCGCAGGATCTCACGCAGTCCGGCCGCATCCGAGGCGACGACCAGCGCCCCCCGGGACATCGCCTCGATAACCACGATGCCGAACCCTTCCGAAAGCGAAGGGACGACGACCAGGTCAGCCCTGCCGAGGAGCGCCAGAAGAACAGTGTGCGGGGTCGCGCCGAGCAGGCTGACAATGTCGCCGAGACGGAACACGGCGACCAGTTCCCCGATCGCCTGCCGCTCCGGTCCCTCACCGGCGAGGATCACGTGGAGATCGGCGCTTCCCAGGTTCTCGAGATCTATGAACCGGCGCAGAGCCCGCAGGAAGATCGCGTGGCCCTTGGGCGGGACAAGCCGGCCCGGCAGCAGCACCACCCAGCACCCCGCATGGGGCGCCAGGATCGCCTGCGCCCGCTCCGTGTCCCCGGGCGAGTCCATGTCGCAGGTATTGTGGAGGACCGCGTCGCGGCGGGTATGGCGGTGCGCCATGACGTCCGCGCGCACGCGGTCCGAGACATGCACATGCGCATGGTCGCAGACCCGCGCCAGCAGATCGTCGGCGGCGAAGAATGCCCGCTTGGCGAGCGTCGGAGGCCCCGAGAGCTTCCATTCCTCCGAGTGATGATACTGAAACAGGCGGACCCGGCGCCCCCGCAGCGACAGCGCGAGGCAGAGCAGCCGTGCGAAGAAATGTGCCGGCGGCAGGTGGGCGATCACCGTCGCGCAGCCCCCGGTGGCGGCGAAGGATGCTGCCCGCGGAAGGTCGCGCCAAATCGACCGGAGGAAAGCAGGACCCAGCACGCTGCTGGGGCTCCGCAGCACGCAGACTTCGTGCGGCACAAGCCCTGACCGCTCCAGCACCGCCGGATCCACCATGTCCGACAGCACGAGAAGCCTCACCCTTACCCCGCGCCGGGCCAGCTCGCGGATCTGCAGCATGGCCTGGATCTCGGCGCCCGCCGCGAGGACGGACGGAAGGATGACGAGCATCGGGCGGGTCATTCGATCTCACAACCGGAAGGTAGCCCCGGAAACTCTATACCGGCGGAGTCGCGACACAACCATGCCCTCGCCTTGACCCGCGACGGATCAGCCGGGATAAGCTCATGGATCGATGCCCGGGCCAGACGGAGGCGTGGTGCGCGTTCTCTACCTCACCTATGACGGCCTCACCAGCCTGATCGGCCAGAGCCAGGTCTGGCCCTATCTGAAGGGGCTCGCCGAGGCCGGGCACCGGCTGGAGGTCCTGAGCTTCGAGCAGAGCGACCGCATCGACCGGATCGGTGAGCGGGTCGGCCGCGAGCTTTCCGGCGCGGGGATCCGATGGCATCCCTGCCGCTTCCGCACCAGGCCGCCGATGCTCGCAAAGATTCTCGATCAGCGCGAGATGGCGGCCAAGGCGGATCGGCTGATCGCGGGCGGGGGCTTCGATCTGGTCCATGCCCGTTCCTATGTCGCGGCGGATGCCGCTCTGGCGCTGAAGGAGCGATACGGGTTGCGGTTCCTGTTCGACATGCGCGGCTTCTGGGCTGACCAGCGCCGCGAGGGTGGCAGATGGCCGGCCTCGAATCCTTTCTATCGCCGACTCTTCGCTCGCTGGAAGGGCAAGGAGGCATCGTTCGTCGCGGCGTCGAGTCACGTCGTGGTGCTGGCCGAGACCGCTCGCCGGATCATCCAGTCCTGGCCGAGCTACCGGGGTCAGCCCGTCTCTGTGATCCCTTGCTGTATTGACCACAGCAAATTCACTCCGCGCACGTCGGCGGAGCGCGCAGCCTCACGCGCCCGTCTGGGCATTCCTCAGGACGCGACGGTGCTCGCCTATCTTGGTTCGCTCGGCACGGTGTATCTGCTTCCTGCGATGATGCGGTTCTTCGCCCGATTGCGGCGGCGGCGGCCTGGCGCGATCTTCGTCTTCATTGGGCGAAACAATGCGGGCGAGCTTGTTGCTGCGGCCCGCAGCGCAGGCGTTGAACTGGCCACGGACGAACTGCGGACGTGCTTTGCGGAGCACGGCGAGGTCAACGCGGCCCTGGCAGCGGCGGATATGGCGATCTGCTTCATCATGCCGACATTCTCGAGCCTCGGCGTCTCGCCCACCAAGCTTGCCGAATATCTCGCCTGCGGGCTGCCGGTCGTCGTCAACGAGGGCGTCGGCGATGTCGGAGATATCGTGCGCCGGCTGGATGCCGGCACCGTTCTTACCGATCTCGGCGATGCGGCGATGGACGACGCGCTGGCCGATCTGGACAGGCTCCTCGGCGCCGATCCCAGAGCGCTCGCCGAGCGCTCCCGGGCCCTCCACGACATGTCCGTCGCCCTCGCCCGCTACCGGGAGGTCTATGACAGCCTCTCTGTCCGACGCCCGGAGCCGGTGCGGTGAGCGATATGCCGGACCCGGGTCTCGCCGTCTTCGATCTCTGCGACACGCTCTATGCAGAGAACACCACCTACGGGTTCATTCGCTGGTTCCACGCCCGGAGCGGCCGGCGGGGCAGGGCATGGCTGATCCGGCTGCTCGAATCCCGCTTTCTGCCGATCTTCTGGCTTCTCGCCGCCCTGCACCGGTTTCCGGGTGTCGATCTCCCACGCCGCATCGCCGTCCTGACGCTCCGCGGGCTGAGCAGGAGCGAGCTCGAGTCGGCGGCGGCCGGCTACGCGGCGAGCCACCTCCCGGGCGCCGCCGTCCCGGCGACGCAGGAGCGTCTCTCATGTCATCGCGCCGCTGGCGACCGGGTGGTAATCGTCTCCAGCAGCCTCGACATCGTGGTCGCCGCCGTGGCGCGCCTGCTCGGAGCCGAGGGCATCGGCTCGACGCTCGGCTTCCGCGACGGGCGGTGTACCGGCCGGATCGACCGGGACCTGACCGGGCGCAAGGCACCGCTCGTGGCCGCTCTTGCACGCGAAGGTCCCGGCCGACCGGTCGTGCATGTCTACAGCGACAACCTCGCCGATCGGGCCCTGCTCGCCGCCGCCGACCGGCCGACGGTGGTGATCCCCGCCGGCCGCAGCCGTGCACCCTGGGGCGAGTTCGATGCTGCCTTCCTCGAGCTCTGATCAGATGCGCCGCCTGGCGCTGATCCCGTTCCTCTATACTGTCGGAACCAGGATCGCGACGTCGCGCGACATGATCTATCTGATCGCAAGCTCCTGGATCCCCGGCATCTGGATCCTTGCGCGCCTCGGCGACAACGGGCCGGTGGAGGCGGTGCTCTGCTATCTGGCGGGCTTTCTCGCCTTCGTCGCGGCCTACGAGATCGGCTATCTGGTCAACGACACCTGGGACGTGTCGCGCGGCGAAGGCCGGCGGCGGGTCGCGTTTGCACTCGGGCCCGGCTTTGTCACGGCCTTTGTTGCGATCCGTGTTGCGTTCTGGGGCGGCATTGGCACGCTCATGGGGTGGATCCTCGATCCGTCATGGCTCCTGGCCTATGCCGCGCTCGCCATCACTGTTGCAGCGCACAATCTCGTGCGCCCCCAGGCGCTCCGCGCAGCCACCTTCTTCCAGCTGGCCTGCCTCAGATTCTCCATCCCGATCCTCGGAGGCATTGCTGCCGCCGATCTGCCGCTGGTGCTGGTGATCGCTCTGCTCTTCTATGCCTACTTCCGCTTTCTCTCCTATCTCGACAGCAAGAACCTCCTGGTGATGCCCGAGCGCCGTCATCGTGCGTTCGGCTTTGCCCAGGTGGCGCTCATGGCGCCCATCACCATCCTGATCGCGTACGCATCCGGCGAGTGGATGCTGATCGAGATGCTCGGTTACTTTGTCACGCTCTACGGCCTCTATGCGCTTGTCGGGCGCCGCCCGTGACGATGCCCGGCGGACTCCGGCGGCGCGCGAGTCTCCGCATCTCGCCGCATCCGGGCGCTGCCCGTTCGATGTTCACGTAACGCCCGGAAACCGCATGCGCCGCCACAGCGCGTAGCGCAGCACGCCAGCTCTCTGCGCCGCGGTTTCCGCCAGGGCGAGCGATGCGCCATAGTAGCCCAGCCGCGCGCGGAGCGTCCCCGGCACTGGCGCCGGAGCCGAAATGGCACGGCAGAAGTGGCCAACTGCTCGCGCCTCGATCACACCCGGCTCCGGCCAGCGACGGGGCAAGGGAGCGCCAAGCACGTGCCGGGCCAGATGTCCGGCGATCACAACGGCCCGCGCTCCGCGCACCGCCTGCGCTGCCGCGAGATCGGCCATGAGCACCTCCTCGTGCTGGCTGGCGAGGAGCCGGGCAATGTCCAGCAGCCATTTCAGGCGCTGCCAGAGATGCTGCTGTCCGTGCTGGGCGAGGTAGACCAGATTGGCCCGCGCCGTCGGCACCCGAAGCGAGACCCCGGTGTTGTCGAGCGACCGTTCCTCGGCGATGCCGCGCATCGTCGCCAGATCCGGCCAGCCGCGGAAATGCTGACTTCGCCAGTGCAGTTCGGCCTGTATGCCAACCTCCGGATTCCAGAACGCCAGGTCGTTGAACTCCGTCCGGAACGATTGTGCTCCCAGCAGCGGGCCGCGGGCGCTGTGCTCTGGGTCGATGCCGTAGCCGAGAGCTCCCAGAACGGACAGGCAGGGGTCGATCTCCTCCGGCAAGATCAGCAGATCGAGGTCCTTGGCATGGCGCATTCCTGCCGATCCGTAGAGCGCTTCGGCCAGCGGCCAGCCCTTCAGCATGATCGGCCGGACTCCCTGCGCCGCCAGGGCCGAGACCAGCCGGAACGACTCCGTCTTCTGGTTCAGCGCCTCGATCGTGCATTCCCGTGCAGCCGCGCCCAGGCTCTCCGACACATCCTCGGGCACTGCCAGCCCGCAGCGCGTGATGGCTGCCTCGGTCGCGGGCGCGACCCGGTGGCGGTCGATGGCAAGGAGGACGAACTGCCCCCACTCCTCCCGCGTCATCCCGGTGCCGCTCGCAGGGCGGCCGGCAAGAAGGCCTGCGAGGAGCGACAGCGGTCGGTTGCCGCGGAAGAGTTCGGGCGGATCGGCCATGCCTGGCTCCGGCAACGCCAACCGGGTCAGGCGATCTTGTGGAAGGCGACGCCCCGTCCCGGCGCAGCGCTGAGGAGCGTCCTGGTATATGCGTGCCGGGGATCCAGATAGACCTGTCGCGTCGGCCCCTGCTCGACCACGACGCCGTTCTGCATCACCATGATCCGGTCGCAGATCTGTGCCGCAACCCGCAGATCGTGCGTAATGAAAAGCATCGCGAGATCGAAACGTTTCTTGACGTCGTCGAGAAGCTCCAGCACCTGAGCCTGAACCGAGACGTCGAGCGCAGAAACCGCTTCGTCGGCAATCAGCACGCGCGGCTCCATGGCGAGCGCACGGGCGATGCAGATGCGTTGCCGCTGACCGCCGGAGAACTGGTGCGGAAAACGGTCCAGCACCTCCGGCGCCAGTCCCACCACACGCATCAGACGCCGTGCCCGCTCCATCGCTTCGTCGCGTGACAGACCGAAGTTCATCGGCCCCTCAATGATCGACTGGCCGACCGTCCGGCGCGGATTCAGCGACCGGTAGGGATCCTGGAACACGATCTGGATGTCGCGCCGGTAGGGCCTGAGTGCTCCCTCGTCCAGGCTGACGATGTCATGCCCGGCGATGGTCATCTCGCCGCCTGTGGGATCGACCAACCGCACGATGCAGCGCGCAACCGTGGACTTGCCCGAGCCGGACTCCCCCACCACCCCCAACGTCTCGCCCCTTCGCACCAACAGGTTCACGTCCTTTGCAGCATGAACGACGCGACCGGTCCCCAGCCACCCTGCGCTGCCGTAGACCTTGTTGAGGTGCCGGGTCTCCAGTGCTACCTCCGAATGCTCAATGGGCGCCCGCTCCGGCGGTTCCAGGCTCGGCACCGAGCCGATCAGCATCCGGGTGTAGGGGTGCAAGGGCCGGTTCAGAACCTGCTCTGTCGGGCCCTGCTCGACCACACGCCCGTGTTGCATCACCACCACCCGGTCCGCGATCTCGGCGACCACGCCGAAATCGTGGGTGATGAACATGACCCCGGTTCCGTGCTCGCGCTGGATCGACTTGATCAGCGCCAGGATCTGCGCCTGGGTCGTGACGTCGAGGGCCGTTGTCGGCTCGTCGGCGATGAGCAGCCCCGGTTCCAGCGCCAGCGCCATGGCGATCATCACCCGCTGGCGCTGCCCGCCCGAGATCTGGTGCGGATAGCTGTGGAAGATCGACTCCGGCTCCGGCAGGTTGACGTCGCCCATCACCTCGATCACCCTCGCGCGGCGACCGGCGGCGGAGAGATCGGTGTGGATCTCCAGCATCTCGGCGATCTGGACGCCGACCTTCATCACCGGGTTCAGCGCCGTCATCGGCTCCTGGAAGATCATCGCCATCTTCTCGCCGCGGAGCCGGCGCAGCCGGCGCTCGGGCTCCCTGAGCAGGTCGATACCGTCGAGCAGGATTTCGCCCGCGACCGGCGTCAGGTCGCGGCGCGGGATCAGTCCCATCACCGTGAAGGCGGTGACCGACTTGCCCGAACCGGACTCGCCGACAACGCAGACGATCTCGCCCGGATCGACGTGGAATCGGATATCCTCGACCGCGAACTCCCGGTCGGCGCCCTTCGGCAGCCGCACGGTCAGCCCGCGGATATCGAGCACCGGCCGCGTCACATCTTCCTCGCGATCCGCGGGTCGAGCGTGTCGCGCAGCCCGTCGCCGACGACGTTCACAGCCAGCACGGTGATCGCCAGCGCCACGCCCGGATAGAAGATGATCCACGGGCTGATCTGGAAATAGGTCCGGCCCTCGGACATGATGTTGCCCCAGGACGGAATTTCGGGCGGTATTCCCGCACCGAGGAATCCGAGGATCGACTCGGTCAGCATCGCCGAGCCGCAGATATAGGTTGCCTGCACGATCAGGGGTGCAATCGTGTTCGGCAGGATGTGCCGGCCGAGGATCAGCGGCAGCCGCGTTCCGACCGCAATCGCCGCCTCGACATAGGGTTCGCCGCGAACGGTCAGCACCACGGAGCGCACCAGCCGGACGACACGGGGTATCTCCGGGATCACGATCGCGATGACCACCGTCCACAGCGTCGCTCCCGAGAGCGAAATCAGTGCGATGGCGAGCAGGATCCCCGGGATTGCCATGAGCCCGTCCATCACGCGCATGATTACCGCGTCGAGTGTGCGGATATAGCCCGCCACCATGCCGAGCACGAGGCCAAGCGACACGGCGACGAGTGCGACGGCCAGTCCGACAACGAGCGAGATGCGCCCCCCGTGTACGACCCGGGCGAAGACATCGCGGCCAAGGAAGTCGGTGCCAAACCAGATCTCGGCGGAAGGCGGCTTGAGCCGCTGGATCGGGTTCAGCGCCATCGGATTGTGTGTGAGCAGTGGCCCGAACACCGCGAGAAGCACCATCACGAGGAGAAGCGCTCCGCCCCAGAAGACCCCGCGATTTCGAAGCAACAGCTGTACGAGTGTCGGGTGCCGGCGGTCGGCGGCTGCCGACTCGACCGGGGAAACGTCCGGGGTGGCATCGCGCGCGGCGGCCATCAGTAGCGTATCCTCGGATCGAGCAATGCGTAGCTCAGATCGATCAGAAGATTGATCACGATATAGACGAAGCTGAAGAACAGGATCAGACCCTGGATGATCGGGTAGTCGCGGGCGAGGACCGCATCGAGGACCAGCCGGCCGAGGCCCGGCACGTTGTAGACGCTCTCGGTCACCACGACGCCGCCGATCAGGAGCGCAATGCCGATGCCGATCACGGTCACGATCGGCACGGCGGCATTGCGGAGCGCATGGCGCAGCAGGATGCGCAGTTCACTCTGCCCCTTCGCCCGGGCGGTACGGATATAGTCCTCCTGAAGCGCCTCCATCACCGAGGCCCGCGTCATCCGGGCAATCAAGGCGATGAAGATCACCGAGAGCGTCAGCGTCGGCAGCGCGATATGGCGCACGAACATCAGCGCGCCATGCTCGAACGGGCTCTTGTAGCCCTGCACCGGCAGCCACTTCAGCCACATGGCGAGAACGTAGATCAGCATGTAGCCGAGCACGAACACCGGAACCGAGAAGCCGCCGACCGAGAACAGCATCACGAAGCGGTCGACGAGACTCCCGGACTTCCAGGCCGCCAGCGTGCCCAGCGGCACCGCCACCAGCACCGCGAAGACGATCGTCGTCAGCGCCAGCAGCATCGTCGGCTCGATACGCTGGGCGATCAGGGTGGTGACCGGCAGGTTGGTGAAGATCGAGGTGCCGAGATCACCCTGCGCCAGCGAGACGGTCCACTTCATGAACTGCACCGGGATCGACTCGTTCAGGCCGAGCTGCTCGCGGATCCGCGCGACATCTTCGGTCGTTGCGTAATCGCCCGCGATCACCGCAGCAGGATCCCCCGGCGCAAGGCGCAACATCAGGAAGACGAAGAGCGCGACCACCCCCATCACGGGAATGGTCGCGAGGATGCGCATCAGGATGTAGCGCAGCATCACCGGTCCTTGCTTGGACAGCCCGGCCGCAATGCGCCCGGGCTGAGAGGCCAGCCTATTCGACCGACATGTTCCAGAAGAATTGCACCGGTGACTTGATCAGGCCCGTGACGTTCTTCCGGTAGGCAACAGGCACGAAGAACTGGCCGAGTTCGCCCGACGCGCCGATCGCCCAGAGCCGCTCCTGCACCTTCTCGGCGAGCGCCTTGCGTTCCTCCGGCGAGGCGGCCTGAGCGAACGCTGTCCGGGCCTTCTCGAGTTCCTCGTCGGTCGGCCAGCCGAACCAGCCCTTGTCCGGGCTGCCGGAGAAGGCAATCGACATCGGGTCGATCACATCGGCGCCGATCCACCAGGTATGGAACATGTTCCAGCCGCCCTCGGCAACCGGCTCGCGCTTGGCGCGGCGCGAGGTCAGCGTGGCCCAGTCCATGGCCTGGACCTCGACGTTCATCCCGATGTTGCGCAGCTTCTCCGCCGTTACCAGCGAGAAGGCGGAAAGCAGCGGGATGTCGGTCGGCTGCATGATCACCACCGGGGTTCCGTCATAGCCTGCCGCCTTCAGCGCCTCGGCGGCCTTGTCTTTGTCCGCGATCTTCATCACGTCCGAGCCGACTTCGCTCGCCAGAGGTGTGCCACAGGGATAGACCGAATAGCAGGTCTTCCAGAACTGCTGGTCGCCGACGGCCGCGGCCATGTAGTCCTCCTGCTTCATCGCCATGATGGCAGCGCGGCGGATCTCGGCCTTGTCGAAGGGCGGCAGCAGGCTGTTGAAGCGGGCAAAGCCGATATTGCCCAAGGGGTCGTTGATCTCGACCACCACGTCCGGGTTCGAGCTCAGGATCGGCATCAGGTCATTGGCGGGCGCCTCGAAGTAGTCCACCTCGCCGGCAAGGAGCGCGTTCATCGCCGTGGTCTGGTCGGGGAAATAGGTCCACTCGACCCGATCGACCTTGGCGACCTTGCCACCGGCCGCCGCCGAGGGCGGCTCGGACCGCGGCACGTAATCCTGGAACTTGGTGTAGACCACCTTCGATCCCGGCACCCAAAGGTCCTTCTGGAACACGAAGGGACCCGAGCCGGTGAAGTCGGTGATCTGCTCGAACGCGTCCGTCTTCGCCACTCGCTCGGGCATGATGAAAGGTACATTGGACGAGATCTTGCCGATCGATTCCAGCACCAGCCCGTAGGGCTTGGCGAGCTTCATGACGAAGGTCTTGTCGTCCTTGGTCTCGAAACCCTCGATGGCAGCAAAAAGCTGCTGGCCCATGCCGTCGCGCTTGCCCCAGCGCTGGAGCGAGGCGATCACGTCCGCCGGCGTGACGGAGGCGCCGTCGTGGAATTTCAGCCCGTCCCGCAGGGTGAAGGTCCAGGTAAGCTTGTCGTCCGAGACCTCCCAGCTGTCGACCATCTGCGGCTGCGGCTTGAAGTTCTCGTCCATCGCAAACAGCGTGTCGTAGATCAGGTAGCCGTGGTTGCGCGAGATGTAGGCGGTGGTCCAGATCGGATCGAGGTTCTTCAGATCCGCATGGGGAATCACCCGGAGAACGGTTTCCGCGCCGGCGGGCACCGGTGCTCCCGCCGCGGCGAGGGCAAGCGGTGCAGCAAGGATCGCCGCCGCCAGCGCCTGACGTTTCGTCCAGAGTCGCATTCGAGAGTCCTCCCTGTGAGTAATCGTTGTTTTTCCGCCGGATTGCCAAGTGGCACTGGCCGCGCGGCTCGGTCGATTAACGCCGCGCTCGGATACCGTGTCAACAGCCCGGTTCCCGGCCGTCCGGCGCGGCACATGTCGTCACTTGCCCTGATCACCACTTCGTGTTGACGCGCTTTGGCATGCACCCGCAATCTGCGTTGTGCGTGCAAGGGGAGACAATCATGCGAATTCTCGCAGCGATGATGAAGCACGAGACGAACTCGTTCTCGCCGGTACCGACCGACCTTGCCCGGTTCGAGTCCTGGGGTCTCTACCGGGGCGCGGACGGGCTGGCCGCCTATCGCGGCACGGCGATGCCGATCTCGGCCTATTTCGACCTCGCAGACGCCCACGGAGCCGAGGTTGTCTGCCCGCTTGTCGCCGAGGCGATGCCCAGCGGTCTGGTCCGGGAAGCGGCCTACGAACAGCTGTGCGACTGGATCATCGAGCCGATCCGGAAGGGCGATGTGGACGCTGCCTTCCTCGATCTGCACGGGGCCATGACCGCCGAGCACGTCGCAGACGGCGAGGGCGAGCTGCTGCGCCGGATCCGCGCCATCGCGCCGGACCTTCCGGTGGCGGTGACGCTGGACATGCATGCGAACCTCACCGCCGAGATGGTGGCGAATGCCGACGCCATCATTGGCTACAAGACATATCCACATACGGATATGTACGAGGTGGGCCGCCGCATCGGGACGGTGCTGTGGGACAAGATCGAGGGCCGGGCAAATCCGGTGATGGCCTGGGGCCCGGCACCGATCCTGGCGCAGACCCTGCGCATGGGAACCGCCGACGAGCCGATGCGCAGCCTCCAGCAGGCGGCACGCGACGAGGAGGCGGAGCCTGGGCTGCTTGCCGCGACCGTGCTCGGTGGGTTCCCCATGGTTGACGTTCCCCATGCCGGGCTCGCCGTCGTGACCGTCGCGGATGGCGACATGGCGCAGGCCGAGACTGCCCGCGACCGGCTGCTGGCGCGGGCATGGGCGGCTCATGAGGAACTCGTCTATCGCCACCGCGACGTCGGGAGCAGCATCGAGGCCGCGCGGGCCGCCAACCGGTCTCCGGTCATTCTGCTCGACCATGCCGACAATGTCGGCTCGGGCGGGACCTCGGATGTGATGACGGTGATCGCAAAGGTGCTCAAGGCCGGGCTCGACGGGGTGGCGGTGGCGGCCGTCTGCGACCCTGAGGCGGCGGCGGCCATGCATCGCGCAGGCACTGGCGCGGCCGTCACGCTGGACCTCGGCGGCAAGAGCGACATGCCCGCGCTCGGGCTCAAGGGCCGGCCGTTACGGCTTGCCGGCCGTGTCGCGAAGATCACCGATGGCCGCTGGACCGTCGAGGGGCCCATGTACACCGGCGTCCGGGTCGACACCGGCCCGACGGCAGTACTCGAGACCGGGGGAACGAGGATCGTCGTGACCTCGCGCCACCACGAGCCCTGGGATGCCGGCATTCTCAGCAACAACGGGATCGATCCGGCCACCTGCAACTACATCCTGCTGAAGTCGCGCATCCATTACCGCGCGGGCTTCCAGCCGGTGCAGCCGGATCTCTCGCTCCACTTCACCCTCGACGGCGAGGGCGTGACGACCTCGGACAACCGCAGGCTGTCCTATCGCCACCTGCGGCGGCCGATCTTTCCGCTCGATCCCGCCGAAGTCATGGACTTCTCCTGAAGGAGTTCCCGCGAATGTCCGAGATCACCGTCTTCCGCGCCCGGAAGATCCTCACCATGGACCACAACCGCCCCGAGGCGACCCATGTCGCCGTGCGCGACGGAATCGTGCTGGCGGTCGGCGGGCCTGACTGCGCCGAGGGCTGGGGGCCGGCGCAGCTCGACGAGCGCCATGCCGACCGGGTGATGCTGCCCGGGCTGGTCGAGGCCCATGCCCATGCCTCGGCTGGCGGCATCTGGCGCTTTGTCTATGTGGGCGACTATGCCCGCACCGATCCGGCGGGGCGGGTCTGGGAAGGCATCCCCTCGAACGAGGCGCTCCTCGCCCGGCTGCGCGAGATCGGGGCGGGTCTGCCCGAAGAAGTACCTCTTGTCGCCTGGGGCTTCGAGCCCAACATGGTACCGCCGCCCAGGCTGAACCGGCACCATCTCGACCAGGTCTCCCGCACCCGGCCGGTCGTCGTCATCCACTCGAACTTCCATCTGCTGACCGGCAACACCGCGGCACTCGAGCGGGCGGGCCTCGCAGGCGGATCGAACATTGCCGGCGTCGTGCTTGGGCCGGACGGCCTGCCGAATGGCGAGATGCAGGAGTTCGCGGCGATGGACCCGCTCCTGCGGGTGGGCGGCGTCGATTTTGCCGAGATCACCAACGGCGCCGAGGCGATCCGCGCCTACGGCGAGATCTCCCGGCTGTGCGGCGTCACCACCGTCGCCGACCTGTTCTCGGATCTGAGCGAGGGCACTGTCGATGCGTTGCTGAACGTGACGGGCGACGCGCGCTTCCCGGTGCGCTATGTGCCGGTGATGAACGCCATGGCGGGAGACCCGGAGGACGAGGCGCGCCGGGCGCTGGCGCTGCGGGCACGTTCGACCGACAAGCTCCGCCTCGGCGCCGCCAAGCTGTTCACCGACGGGGCGATCCAGGGCTTCACGGCGATGCTGAAGCCGCCGGGCTACTTCACCGGCGCGGACAGGGCGATCTGGAACATGGATCCGGCGCACTTCCGGGCCGCTGTTCTTGCGCTGCATCGGCACGGGGTGAAGATCCACATCCACGCCAATGGCGATGCGGCCTCGGAATACGCCACCGATGCCATCGAGGCGGCGGTGCACCAGCACCCCGACGCCGACCACCGCCATGTGCTCGAGCATGTGCAACTCGCCGACCTTGCCCAGTTCAAGCGGATGCGCAACCTCGGCATCTGCGTCAACGTCTTCGCCAACCACCTCTACTATTTCGGCGACGCCCACTGGACGAGGACGCTCGGTTCCGACCGGGCCAGACGCATGGATGCCTGCGCCGACGCGCTTGCGGTCTTCGGCACCGACTTTGCCATTCACTCTGACGCCCCGGTGACCCCGATGGCGCCGCTCTTCACCGCATGGTGCGCGGTCAACCGGCTCACGGCGAGCGGCCGCCGGATGGGCGAGGCGCAGCGGATCGGGGTCATGGATGCGCTCCGGGTCATCACGCTCGGCGCGGCCTATGTGCTGAAGCTTGATCGCGAGATCGGTTCGATCCAGACCGGCAAGCGGGCGGATTTCTGTCTGCTGGATGGCGATCCGCTTGCCGTCCCGCCCGAGGCGCTCAGAGAAATCCGTGTCGCCGGCACCGTGCTGGGCGGGCAGCCCACGGGGGAGCCATGAGCTGCCCCCGCATCGCCATTGCCGGCTTCCAGCACGAGACCAACACCTTTGCGCCGATGCCGACCCGCTACGGGGACTTCGCCGCCGGCGGGGCCTGGCCTGGACTGACGCGCGCAGACGACGTGATCCGTGTCTTTGCCGGGCTCAACATCCCGATCGGCGGCTTTATCAGTGCGGGCAGCAGCTTCGATCTCGTTCCGGTCCTCTGGGCCGGGGCCGAGCCTGGCGGCACTGTCGAGCAGGCGGCGTTCGACCGGATCGCCGCCATGATCTGCGACGGCATCGCGGCAGCGGGCAGCCTCGACGGCGTCTATCTCGACCTCCACGGCGCCATGGTGACGGACGAGCACGAGGACGGCGAGGCCGAGCTGCTGCGCCGGATCCGCGAGGTGGTGGGGCCGCACCTGCCGGTCGCGGTCAGCCTCGACCTGCATGGCAACCTCAGCCCGGACTTCGCGGCGCGGGCATCCTCGGTCGCGGTCTACCGCACCTATCCCCATGTCGACATGGCGGCGACGGGCGCCCGAGCCGCCGCCCTGCTGGCCGGGGAACTCGCCCGCGGCCGGCCCTATGCCAGGGCCTTCCGGCAGGCGGGCTTCATCCCGCCGATCACCGGCCAGTCGACCATGCGCGAGCCGGGCGCACGGCTCTACGCCCTGCTGCCGGGCCTCGCCGGCGACGGGGTCAGCTCGGTCGACTTGGCCCTCGGCTTCCCGCCGGCCGACATCGCCCATTGCGGGCCGTCGGTCTTCGCCTATGGCGGCGACCAGGCGGCGGTCGAGCGGGCGGCGGATACGGTGATCGCGGCGCTCGACCGGGCGGAGAGCGCGTTCCGCAATCCCCTCGTGCCGGCGGCCGAGGCGGTGCGCCGGGCGATGGCCTCGGTCGCGGACCGCCCCGTGGTCATCGCCGATCCGCAGGACAATCCCGGCGCCGGCGCGGTCGGCGACAGCACGGGCCTGCTCGCGGCGCTGCTCGGGGCGGGGGCGCGGGACGCCTGCATCGGCATGATCTGGGATCCGGCGACCGCCGCCGCCGCCCATGCGGCCGGAGAAGGCGCCAGGCTCGAGGCCGCCATCGGCGGCCGCTTCCCCGCGATCGGTGGCCCGCCCGTGCCGGTGACGGCCGATGTCGAGCGGCTGTCGGACGGGAGCTTCCGCTTCACAGGGCCGATGTATGGCGGCGCCACGGCGCATCTCGGTCCCATGGCCTGCCTGCGGGTGCGACAGGGGGGCGGCGACCTGCGCGTCGTCGTCGGCTCGCGGCGCACCCAGAATGCCGACCAGGCGATCTTCCGGGCGGTCGGCATCGAGCCCGGCCGGCAGCGGATCGTGGCGGTGAAGAGCGCGGTCCACTTCCTCGCCGACTACGAGCCGCTCGCCAGCGAGGTGATCTTCGCCGAGGCGCCGGGGGCCAATCCCTGCGCGCTCGAGCGCATCCCCTACCGGAGGCTGAGGGCGGGGGTCCGCCTCGGCCCCGGCGGGCCGGCCTTCGCGCCCCCGGCGGCGGGGGCGTGAGAACCCGGCCTGCTCACGCGTGAGCATGGGGTCAAGATGTTGATACCATTGGAAAGCGGGAAGGCAGGGGGTGTGAGCAGCAGGCTGCACGACAGCGGGGTGGCTGAGGGCGGCGAGGTGTGATTTTTTGGCGGACTCTTGTCTCGCAAGCGGGGTCCGCCAATGCTTCGCCGTGCCATCGCCGCCCGCATCGCCGCCCTCGGGGAGATGCTACGCCCGCGTCTGGGGCTGAGGTTGCCATGTAGGCGAGGACGTCGTGCTCGCTCTCGTCCATCAGTGTCGCACGCTTTGGCCAGCGGGCGCGGAACTGGTCGGCGACGTGGTGCCAGGGCCTATGGATCGGCGTGCAATGGTTACTCCGTGATGGAATGGCCGGATGCAGCCGGACATAGTCAGATGGCACCTTTGACCACCGGTCGGGGCTGAGGCAGTCGAGTGCCTGAAGCAGGTCCTGGACGGTTCAAACTCCGGCCGGCCCGTCGCTGTTGGCGACGGGCTGTCGAAGGAGGGCACTCTCGTCTGCCGCGCGGCCGCCGATTTGACCCCGGCACTCCTGCACCGCTCCGCGGGACACTCCCTGCCTTGTCCGGGCCGCGGCAGGACCGACATGGACTCCCGCGCATCGGCTTCTGATCATCTGTCGCTCCGGCGGTTGACGGCGCCCCGCTCGCTGCACCTAACCCAGATAGGCTTCCTTCACACGGTCGTTGGCGAGCAGCGACTCGCCACCGCCTTCGAGTGCGATCTCGCCGGTCTCGATGACGTAGGCATAGCTACAGATCTGCAGCGCCATGAAGGCGTTCTGCTCGACCAGCAGCACCGCCACGCCCTGCTTGCTGATCTGGACCACGGTGTCGAAGATCTGCTGCACGAGTATCGGTGCGAGCCCCATGCTCGGCTCGTCGAGCAGCAATACTCTCGGGTTCGACATCAGGCCGCGCGCGATCGCGAGCATCTGCTGCTCGCCGCCCGAGAGCGTTCCGGCAACCTGCGTCAGCCTCTCGCTCAGGCGCGGGAACATTGCCAGTGCACGCTCCTCGGCATCGGCTATCCATTTCCTGTCCTTCGACAGGAAGGCGCCGAGTCGCAGATTGTCCTGGACGGTCATGCGGCTGAAGATCCGCCGGCCTTCGGGCACATGCACGATGCGGCGGGCGACGACGTCGTGGGCGGGCAGGTTGGTGACGGGCTCCCCGTCGTAGAGCACCTCCCCGTCGGCGGCCGCCAGGATGCCCGATATGGTGCGCAGCGTGGTGCTCTTGCCGGCCCCGTTCGCACCGATCAGCGCAACGACCTGGTCGGCCTCGAGCCTGAGCGAGACGCCGCGCAGGGCGTGTATCTTGCCATAGTAGACATGCAGATTTCTGACGTCGAGCAGCGCCATTTCCCGAGCCTATTTGAGGTTCCCGGCGGTGCCGAGATACGCCTCGATCACCTTGGGGTCGTTCTGCACCTGGGCTGGTGTGCCTTCAGAAATCTTGACCCCGTGATCGAGCACGGTGATGCGGTCCGAAATGCCCATCACGACGCGCATCGAGTGTTCGATCAGCAGCACCGTGACCCCTAGCTGGTCGCGCACCCTCGCCACGAACGCCATCATGTCCGAGCTCTCGCGCGGGTTCATGCCCGCCATCGGTTCGTCCAGAAGCAGAAGTTGCGGGCGCGTAGCCAGCGCCCTGCCGATCTCGAGCCGGCGCTGCTCGCCATAGGCCAGGTTGCGCGCCACGACGTCGCCGCGTCCCGAAAGGCCGATGAAGTCCAGGATCCGAAGCGCCTCGCGATGCGCGTCCGCCTCGTCGCGCCTGGTCGCGGCGGAGTTCAGGATCGCTCCCCACCAGGTCGAGGACAGGTGAAGATGCTGGCCGACCAGGATGTTCTCGATTGCGGTCATGTTCCTGAAGAGCCGGATGTTCTGGTAGGTGCGCGTGATGCCCGCCGCCGCAACCCGGTCCGGCGTCAGGCCGTCAATCCTCCGGCCGGAGAACGCGACGACGCCGTCATCAGGAACGTAGAAGTTGGTGATGCAGTTGAATACGGTGGTCTTGCCGGCTCCGTTCGGCCCGATGATCGAATGGATCGCGCCGGCCTCGACGGCGAGATCCAGCTTGTCGATCGCGACCAGGCCGCCGAAGCGCTTGGTCATCTTGTCGGTGCGCAGGATCGGCTCTTGCATGGCTCGTCAACCCGCCTTGCCCAGCTCGATCTCGCGGGCCCGGCGGACCTCCTCGTCGGTCCGGAGCTCGCGCTGCCTGGCCGCCGAGGGCCACAACCCGTCCGGCTTCAGCCGCATCACCGCGATGATCGCCAGTCCGTAGAACAGGAAACGGAACTCGCCGAACTCGCGCAGCATCTCGGGCAGGCCTATCAGCACGAGTGCCCCGACCGCGACGCCGGGCAGGCTGCCCATGCCGCCGACGATGATGAGCGCCAGCACGTTGATCGAGATCAGAAGCTGGAACGAATGCGGGTAGATCGATCCGAGCATGGTGGCGAAGATCGAACCGGCGAGGCCGGCGAAGGCCGCGCCGAGACCATAGGCGAGCAGCTTGACCCTGATCAGGTTGATGCCCAGCGCCTGGGCCACGTCCTCATCATCCCGGATCGCCATCCATGCCCGGCCGAGCCGCGAGTTCTCGAGCCGCAGGGCGCAGTATCCTGCCACCACGGACGAGGCGAGGGCGATGTAGAACAGCGCTACGGGCGTGTTGAATGCCTGGCCGAGCAGTTCGGGCCGCGGAATCTGCAGAATGCCCTTGGCGCCGGCCAACAGGGGCGCTGCGGCGTCCGACAGCACGATCACGCGCACGATCTCGCCGAGGCCCATGGTCGCGACCGCCAGGTAGTCGCCGCGCACCTTGAGCACCGGGATGCCGAAGATCACGCCCACGATGATCGAGGCCAGGACCGCGAGCGGCATCGCCTGCCACCAGGTAAGCTGCGCGAGGGCATGCGGGTCGTTGGCGGTCAGCAGGGCCGTGGTATAGGCCCCGACCGCATAGAAGGCGACGAAGCCGAGGTCGAGCAGACCGGCGAGGCCGACCTCGATGTTCAGCCCCATGCCCATGAGGATGAAGAGCCCGACCATCAGCATCACCTGGCCCACGAAATTGCCGGCAAAGGCGGGCAGCAGCACGAAAAGCACGGCCGCGAGAGCGAGGAAACCCCAGCGGACCCGCCTCCGGCTGCCCGCGGAAAGCCGGTAGTAGCGGATCTCGATCGTGTCGCCGAAGGCGATCCGCGCCAGCGACATGCCGGCCGCGACAAGGAATATGATGATCGCACCGCGCGGCATCAGCCCGGTCCAGGTGTAGAGAAGGTCGTGGACCGGCTTGGTCACGGCATTGTTAGCGAGCACCGGGCGAATGAGTTCCTGGAACAGCCCGGCGCCGCCAGTTGCCAGCAGGCCGGTCGTCAGGGGCCGGCGGATCGGCTCGGGCAGGCTTACGAGCAGCGCACCCGCCACGGCGAGGGCGACACCGAACGGCAGCATGAGCAACGCGCCCAGCGCCACGGATGGCTGGGAGAACGTCAGGAACTTCAGGAGCGCCGGATCGTAGGCGACGAATACCTGCCGCAGGTTGACGGTCGCGATCAGGACGGCGAGCAGCGCAGCGACACCGGCCGCGATCAGGCCGGCCACCGCGGCCGCGACAAGCGCGCCGCCGAGACCCGCGAACAGGCGCCGCACGGCAACAACGATGCCGGCGAGCATCAGGGCGAGCGCCAGCGTGGCGTAGCCGAGGGTCAGAAGATCGACGATGATCGGACGGTTGTTGAACATCCCCAGGATGCCGACCGTCGCCATGAAAAGGACCGCTGCGCCGCAGGCGAGGCCGACGGCAAGGGTGTGACGCCAGGGGTCGTGTCGAACCTGCTCGACCCTGCTGGAGGCGACGACCTCGAACGACATCGCTCAGGCCCTCTTTCGGCTCAGTGCCTCGCCGAAGATTCCTTGCGGCCTGAACACCAGGACGACCACGAGGAGTGCAAACGAGATCAGGTCGCGCAGCTGATAGGGCGCCGGGATGCCTATGCCGTCGAGAAAGAGCGCCGGCCCGACCGATTCCACGACGCCGAGGAAGAAGCCGCCGATCATGGCTCCGGGAATGTTGCCGATGCCGCCCAGCACCGCGGCGCTGAATGCCTTGATGCCAGGCAGGAAGCCCGTAAAGAAGTAGATCTGCTTGTAGACGAAGCAGTAGAGCACGCCGCCGATGCCGGCCATGCAGGCGCCGAGCACGAAGGTGAAGATGATCACCTTGTTGGCGTCGATTCCCATAAGGGCCGCAGCGTCGCGGTCCTCGGACACGGCGCGCATGGCCATGCCCATCCTGGTCTTCTGCACGATCAGATAGAGGAACAGCATCGCGACGAGCGCGGTGCCGATCACGATCGGCTGCACGACCGGAACCGCGAAGCCTAAGAAATCGATCGTGCCCTTCATCCATTCGGCATCGGGATAGGATCGCACATTGTTGCCGAACATGCCTCGGAACGTGTGCTGGATCACGAAGGAGGCTCCGATCGCGCAGATCAGCGGCGCGAGCGTCGCAACATGGCGAAACGGCCGGTAGCAAATCCGCTCGACGATCAGCGCGGTGACCGTGCAGACGGCCATCGACAGCAGCAGGATGCCGGCCATGGCCGCGACCGGGTAGGCGTCGAGGATGCCGCTGCGGTCGAAGCTGCGAGCAAGGAAGAATGCCGAGAACGCCCCGGTCATGGTGATGTCGCCATGGGCGAAGTTGATCAGGCGCAGGATGCCGTAGACCATCGTGTAGCCAAGCGCGATCAGGGCGTAGACTCCCCCGATGGTCAGTCCGAACATGACGAAATCGAACCATTGCGTCGAGCTGTAGGTGCCCTTGAGCAGGGTGCCGATCGTCCCGCCGACGACCACGACGACCAGGCCGATGCGCAGGAGCCAGAGCGTGATGTCGACGAAGGTCACGCGGTAGAGCCCGGCGAGCAGGGTGCGCCTTGCCGGTATCTCGGTGGCCGTTGCAGTCACTTTGGACGTTCCCCCGGGATCGACCGGGCCGGCTCCTGGCGGTCCGTGCAGGAGGTGCGGCCCCGTTCTGTTGCATCCGCCTGAGAATTCGGCTGTCCGAAAGTCTGGCGGTGCCTTAGGCCCTCGTGCGCGGCCCGGCTCCCGCGATCGCGGATGAGCCGGGCCGCATTCCGTTGCTGTTGCCCTCGACTAGTTCGGGTAGATCTTCGCCGGATTCTTGCCAACCTCGAAAGTACCCGGATCCGCGTCGGTGAACTGGTAGACCGCGAACGAGAAGCCGCCGCACTGGCCGTGCTCGTTGCAGTCGATCATGCCCGAGATGCCGACATGGTCTTTGGTGGCGAAGGCGGCATCGCGCAGCGCCTTTCGGCCGATGTAGAGGTTGCCGCCGCCCTCGACCGCAACCGCCTCGATCGCCTTGGCCAGCACGACCATCGCGTCATAGGCCTGGGCGTGGAACGAGTTGATCGGACCCTCGCCGTACTTCGCCTTGTACTTCTCGACGAAGGCCGGGTAGTCCTTGCCCATTGCCTCGGGCGAGATGTCGACATTGGTGATGCGCAGACCGACCGCGGCGTCGCCCGTCGCTTCCAGCATGCCGGGGGCCATCAGCGAACTGCCGCCGATGATATTGGTGCCCTTCAGGTCGGCGATCTCGGCCGCCTGGCGGGTGATCTGCGCGGCCGCCGCAACGAAGATCGGGAAATACAGCACGCAGGGTTTCTTGGTCGCGATCGAGGTGAGCATCGGCCGCATATCGACATCGGTCGGGGTCACGGCTTCCTCAGCCACCACCGTGCCACCCAAGGCAGCGAAATTCGTCGCCGCCGCCTTCGCCAGCTGCGAGGCATACGGGCTGCCGTCATGCACGGTTGCCAGCGTGTCGCACGTGAGCTCCTCGCGGAACCACTTGGCATCATTGGCGCCCTGGTCGGCGTCGGAATAGATCGTGCGCATATAGCCGAAATACTCGGGCTTGCGGTCAGGCGCGGTCAGCGACGGAGCGGTCGTCGCAGTACCGATGTCGAGAATGCCCTGCTTCCACAGGATCGGAGCCGCGGTGGTTGCGGCACTGGAGCAGGCGCTGCCCAGGACCGCGACGATGTTGGGTATCGTCGAGAGTTTGGTGCCGGCGGTCTGCCCGCCTTCCGCGTTGCAGCCGTCGTCCTCGGCGATGAACTGGATCGGGCGACCCAGGATCTGGCCGCCGATGTCGTCGATGGCGATCTCGACCCCGCGCTTGGAGTCAACGCCGAGCGCAGTGTCCGGGCCAGAGAGCACCCAATAGCCCCCGATCGTGATCGGAGCGCCGGCCGGCAACTCGATGACACCGAGATCGTCGGTAACCGGCCCCTTGGTCTCGGCCGACGTCCAGCTCAACGGCAGTGTGCATGCTGCCACCGCTGTCGCCAGAACGGTCACGCGCCGGAATGGGATAGTGGTCATGTGAGTCGATCTCCTCCCTTGCTGACAAACTGTCAGCAGCTTCTGTGATCCCGCTCTGTAAACTGCCACATCAGAGCACGATTTTTGACTGAGCGTGCGATGATGGATCGATCGATGTCAATACCGTGTCGGATATCCGCCGGCCTATCTTTGTGAACCTGGGACCAGGTCAGTTGACTGCCTGGAGCGCGGGTGATGGAGTGCCTCCGGCTCAGGATCAGGAGCGTGGAATGGGTTTCAGCCGCGACGACATCGCCCGGGCAACGGCGGCGATCAACCGGGCCCGATCGATGCCGGCGGGCTTCTACACCGATCCCGCGATCTTCGCCGCCGAGCGCGAGCGGATCTTCCTGCGCCTGCTCGAGACCTTCGGCATCGACGATCTCCATGCCGCCGTGAAGAAGGCCCTGCAACTGGGGGCGGTCGGCTTCGATGCCGTCACGCATCTCGTTCTCTGCCAGGTCGAGAAGCGGCCACCGAAGCTCGACCTCGACGTCTATCCCTACCTGCCGCGCGCCGATGTCGCGACCACTTCGGCCGCAGCCTACATGTCCCTGCTGTCAGGGGACGCGGCATGACTGGAGCGCCGCATCAAGGCCGCGAAGTTCCCGGTCACCAAGAGCCTCGACAGCTTCGACTTCAAGGCGATCCCCAAGCTCAACAAGATGCAGGTCCTGGAACTCGCCCGCTGTGAATGGATCGACCG
>JBDIVM010000009.1:0-192520 GCA_039805905.1 Limibaculum sp.
GAGGGCGGCCACGGCGATCACGGTCGCGGTGATGACGGCCGCGGCGACGAGGGCGGCCACGGCGATCACGGTCGCGGTGATGACGGCCGCGGCGACGAGGGCGGCCACGGCGATCACGGTCGCGGTGGCAACAATGGCAATAATGGTCTCGGCAACGGGGGCGAAAATGGCGAGGGAACCGACCCTGGTTCTGACCCAAGCAACCCAGGCAACGGCGGTAATGGCGGTAATGGCGGAAATGGTGGTGGTAGAAAATAATGAGCGAGTGCCTTCATCTTGCTTGAGTCACGGATACCGGCACGACATTGCCGCGATGATGCGGGCCTCGCATGTCGTCGTGCTGCCGTCCTATCGCGAGGGGTTGCCGAAGGCGCTCATCGAGGCCGCCGCCTGCGGCCGGGCGGTCGTCACCACCGACGTGCCCGGCTGCCGCGATGCCATCGAGCCGGGCGAGAGCGGCCTCCTGGTCCCCGCCCGCGACCCCGCTGCGCTGGCGGCGGCCATTCGCACGCTGATCGGCGATCCGGCGCGGCGGCAGGCGATGGGCCGCGCCGGCCGGGCGCTCGCCGAGCGCGCGTTCCGGATCGAGACCGTGGTGCAGGAGCACCTGCGCATCTACGGCGCATTGCTGGCCCACCTCTGACCGGAGCACCGCGCCCGGATGCGAACGACGCGGCTACCGACCCGGTCAGCGCCCGCCCCGGGCGCTGACCGCCAAGATCGCATGGCCCTCAAACGGACGGGCGGCGGGACACAAGGTCCCGCCGCCACGGCGCTTCCCCCCAGATCAGTCAGACCGCGTCAGGGACTCGGACGCCGGAACAGGTTCTTCCGCTCGAGAGCCGATTCGACCTGCTTGGCAAACGACGGCGCCATCGACTGCCCGGTGGCGGGCTCGCCGAGCGCGAGGTCGTCCTCCTCGGTCACACCGTTCCTGGCACCGCCGAGCGGCCCCTTCACCGCCTGAGCGCCGTCAGCCTCGCCGGTCCGGCGATCCTCACCGCCCGGCGCCTTCGCCCCCCCCAGGGACCCGTCCTTCAGGAGCTTCTCCGCCATCCGGAGAAACTCCCTGAGCCGGGCCGTCTCCGCCTCCAGAGCATCAACGCGATCCCTCGCGATCTTCATGACATCGGCCATCGCGACATCCCCCTTTTGCTTTCGCCAACACAACCTTAACGCGAAACACCAGTGCTGCTTGCAACTGCGACGATAGCGCATTGCTCGCCTCCGGCCAATCTGAATCTCAGTTTTAATCGTTCTATGGCAATATGATGATGATAATTTCTCAACCTTTACATCATGATACGGTCCGCCTTGCACCTTTCAGATTCACTCTGAGCCCTCGTGCGTAACTGCTTGCAATAGCCTCAGGACACAGAATCAGGCCATTTGCGATTCGACATCGTATCCGCTTCAGGAGCCCCGGAGTGCGAGCGCCATTCCGTCCCGTCCGGGGTCGGCGCCGCCATCCCAGCCGGACGCCGTTCGCCGCAGCGCATGGACACCCGCAAAGCCGTAGCTGAGCGGCGAGCGGCGCACCCGGTAACCCATCGCCTCCAGTTCCCGCTGGGTGCGGCGCAGGATCCGGTTGGTGACGTCGATCATGTCGGATGTGGCGCAGAACCGCGGCGCCGAAACCGCCTCCTGAGCGCTCATCCCGAAGTCGGCGGCGTTCAGGATCCCCTGCAGCACTCCCATGGTGATGTAGGTGCCGCCCGGCGCGCCGATCACCAGCCACGGGCCGTCGCCGTCGAACAGGATCGTCGGGCACATCGCGGTGAACCGTGCCTTGCCGGGGGCGATCGAGCCGGCACGGCCCGGGCGCGGATCGAAGACACCCATGCAGCCGTTGTACATGAACCCCAGTCCCTCGGTCACGACGCCCGACGGCATGCCGATCGAATGGGTGAGCGAGACGCAGTTCCCCGCCCCGTCGACCACGCAGATATGGGTCGTGTCCTTCGATTCCTCGCCACCCGCGTTCAGCCGCGGCACATGGGTCTTCTCGCCCCGGCGGATGCGTGCCGCCATGGCCGCGGCATAGTCCTTCGATGTCAGTTCCGCGACCGGCACCTCGACGAAGCGCGGGTCGCCGACTTTCCGGTCCTTGTCGACGGTGGCGATCTTCATCGCCTCGGAGACGGTGGCGATGTAGTCGGGCGAGTTGTGGCCCATGGCGGCGAGGTCGAAGTTCTCGAGGATGTTCAGCATCTCGAGAATCATCACCCCGCCGCCGGGCGGCTGGTTGGTCGCCACCCGGTGGCCGCGATAGCTGCCCCGGAGCGGCTCGGCCTCGACCGGCGCGACGGCGGCAAGATCCCCGGCCGAGAGCAGCCCGCCATGCGCCGCCATATCGGCCGCGATCCGGGCCGCGATCGCGCCCCGGTAGAAGTCGTCGGCGCCATGCTGGGCGATGCGCCGGTAGGTCCGGCCCATGTCGGGGTTGCGCACGCGCTCGCCGACCCGCTTCGGCTGACCATCCGGCCCGCAATAGATTTTCCGCGTTGCGGGGAAACGGGTCACGTAGGCGCTGTGCGGCACCCGCCCCCCCGCCGGGACCTCGCTCCAGAAGGCTCCAACATGGGGCCGGACCTGGAAACCGTCCTCGCAGTACCCGATTGCCGGTCCGATCAGGTCGGCCAGGCTGCGGGTGCCGAACTGACGCAGGGCCAGGTCGAGCGCCCGCAACGTCATCGGCGTCATGATCGACTGGTAGCCGATCTCGTTGACGGCGCCTTCGAGCAGGAAGCCGAATCCGTCCTCCGCCTCGCCGAGCATGATGCCCGCCCACATCTCAGGCCGCACCGCCATGGGCGCCCGCCCGTGGAAGTCGATGAAGCGGTGCACGCCCCGCTCGGGCAGATAAAGCTGCATCGACCCGAAGCCGGCAATGCCGCACATCAGCGGATCGACCGCCGTCTGCACGAGGGCACAGGCGACCGCGGCATCGACCGCGTTGCCGCCCGCGCCGAGCACGTCCGCTCCGGCCTCGACGGCCTCCGGCTGCGGCGCGGTGATGATGCCTCCGTCCATGCCTTCCCCCCCCTTCTCTGTCCCCGACCTGTGCCGGTCCGGCCGGATTGCAGCATGGCCCAGCTTCGCGGGCGAGGGAAGCCGGAGCCGCGGCGCGGAGCCCCGCCTGCGCGGCGGCGGGCCGCCGCCGGTCCGGCGACCCGGGGCGCACCATGACGATGCGCCTGCACCCCCGAACGGGTGCAGGCGGCCTGTCAGGAAATTGATCGAGGTTCAGCGCCGGACGGCGGGCCCGGTTGTGCCGGTCCGCTGCACCGCAGACGCTCCGACCCTGGCCAACGCCGCAGGCACCCTGTCAGGCTTCGCAGCCGCCGCCATGGCCATCATCGCCGCCGCTGCCATCGCCACTGCCGTCACTGCCATCTCCATCGGTTCCCCCTCCGCTTGCATCGTCGCCACCGCCACTGCCGTCGCCACCGCCACTGCCGCCGCCACCGCCACTGCCGCCGCCACTGCCGCCGCTGCCGGCACTGCCGCCGCTGCCACCGGTTCCACCACCACTGCCGGTTCCACCGTCGCCGCCGTCTCCCCCGTGTCCGCCATCCTGGCCCCGGTCCGCGGGGCCCGAGTCGGCGGCACCCGACACGGTTCCGGCAGGGCGCTCGAGCAGGCAGGCGATGTCCCAGAGCAGGCATTCATCCGACGACTGGGTCGACTGGATACCCCGGTAGGTGCCGCGGCCGAACCCTGCCCCGAACACGTCATCGGGAGCGGCCACGGACGGAAGCGGCGAAACGGCAAGCCCGAGGGCAACCGCCACCGAAAGCGACCGCAGCCGCCTATTCCGGATCGCATCCCGATGCGCCATTAAGCGCGAATACACTTGGTCCTCTGTACCATACATCTCACGCACCTTCACTCACCGTCGTTCGCAACTCCTTGGTGACTGCGCTGCGAACTCTGCAACCATTGCGCTAGAGCGTGGCAGAATCTTGGCAAATTTACATGATTTCATGCATTTATCGTTTCTTTCTAATACTGATTTCCGTGATACTACTGACGTGGGGCATCGCAGCCGCCCCGGGTCGCGCCGCTGCTTGCAGACGGAACGGCGCGCTCCCGCGGACGAGGCTTCGGGCGGTGCGATGCAATGGGTGGACGGAGCCGGCGGAGCCGCCGGCTGCATCGCCGGTGCCGGTCGCGGCGCGGGCCGGTGCGGCACGGCGGGTTCCGATGGCGGGATCGGGGAGCTGGGTGGAGATGCACCGGATGCTGGCCGCTGCCGGTGCGGCGGCGCTACTGTGGACAATGGGCGTTCCCGCGGATGCGCACGCGCAATCGTCGGGCTCCGCGCTCGCCGACCAGGGCCAGGCACATTCGGCGACGGTGATCGAGGCGCCGCCCGGGTTCCGCAGCTCCTGCGCCAGGTACGTGTGGCTCTGCATCGGTGCGGGCCACAGCGATCCGACGATCGACGCGGACCGCCTGCTGTCACTTGCCGAGGCGGTCAACCGCCATGTGAACCTGACGATTGCGCAACTCAGCGACCCCGAGAACTACGGGGTCGCCGAGCACTGGACCCTGCCGGAAAACGGCTACGGCGACTGCGAGGATTTCGTGCTGCGCAAGTACAAGGACCTGCTCGACGCCGGGGTGTCCGCGCGGGTCCTCTCGGTGGCGGTCGTGCTGGACAACCGTGGCGACAATCACGCCGTCCTGGTGCTGCACCACGCGCGCGGCGACCTCGTTCTCGACAGCCTTACCGCGGAGGTGCTGCCCTGGAACCGCTCTGGCTACCGCTTCCTGGCAATGCAGTCCGCCGAGCACAAGGCCCGCTGGGAGATCGTCGACGGCGCCTCGCTCGACCACGCACATCTCGCGATGCGGTAACCTGCGACCCCGGCGGCGGTCAACAACAGCGCCCGGAGGTGGGGGCAGGTGCACCCCGCATGCCCGCGCCCCGATTCGAACTTCTCACGCGAGTAGTTTCAACTCTGTATCCATTACTCACTCAACTCGCGAATCTTCCAACCCCTGCCACAATCTGCTCGGAGAATTTCTTTTATGATTCAATGCCAGACATCCTGAAGGCCTTGCGTTCGCCGGGGATTCGCCCAGATTCACCCCGTCGCCCACTGCCATCCCTTCTGGCCCGGGCGGCATGGTGTGTGCGTTTGGTTGCGTCCGTGTTGGTAGCGTAAGGTGGCCGCTCTCCGTGAGGGCGGCCACTGTCGTTGGGACCACCGTGCGCAGGCCGGGCGATGACGATCGGTCTGCCGTCAGGCGTCCCGGCGTCCGCCGCGCCGGCCAGGCCCCGCGGCGCCCGCGTCAGGCCTCTTCCTCCCGCACCAGAGTGATCTCGCCGGACTGCTCGAGCTGCCGGATCGCCCGGATCACTTCGCTCTGTGCCGCCTCGGCGTCGCTCCGGCGCACGGCACCCATCTCCCTGATCTCCTCCTCGATCGCCTCCGCCATGCGCGACGAGATGTTGGAGAGAATGAATGCCTTCGCGCCGGGCGCGTCCCGCTCGGCGCCGGCGAGCGCCGCGAGCAGGACCTGCTGGTCGACAGAGCGCACCACGGCGCTGACATCCTGCCGCCGGACGCGGGTCTCGATGTCGGCGAAGGTGAACATGCTCCGCCTGGTCTGGCTGGCGAACTCCGGGTCGCTCGACTCGAGATAGGACATGATGCCGTCCCGGAACTCGCCCGAGGCATAGTCGAAGATCGACCCGAGCCGGTGTTCCGGGCGCATGGCGGTGTCGCGATCCCTGCCCGCGAGCAGCGTCCGGCCGACGGTTTCGGCAATGGCATCCACAGACCGCGGCGGGACGGCGGCAGTCCTGCGGATTGCCTCGACGACCGGCCGCGCCACCTCGAGATCGATGAGGCTGACGACCCTGCCCGCGTGCTCCGGCGCAAGCCGGGCCAGGATCAGGGCCGCCGTCTGCGGATGCTCCCGGGCCAGGAACCCGGCCAGATCCGCGGGATCGACCTCGGCGAGCCGAGTCCACACATTGCGCCCGGCAGCGGCATCGACCTCGTCCAGAAGCCGCGCGGCCGTCGCGTCGCCGAGATGCCGCCCGATGATGGCGCGCGCGGCGTCGGTCCCGCCATGCACGGCGCGCCCCGCCGTTTCGACCTCGGCCAGGAACTCGGCCACGACCGCGCGCACCACCTCGGGCGCCACCCGGCCGAGGCCCGCCATCGCGCGAACGAACCGCCGGACCGAATCCTCGTCGAGGCCGTCGAAGACAGGCCCGGCCGCCTGCTCGTCCAGCAGGCCGAGCAGGATCGCGGCCTTCTGCGCCCGGCTCAGCCCCGCGGCCGCGAGGGTCGCTCCTGTGACCGGTGCGGGCAGGGTCATGGTGCCCCCCGCAAGCGGCCGGTGCCGCGGTCCGTCCGGTCAGAGGTCACCGGCACTCTCCGCCGACAGGAGATCGGCCAGAGGCCCGACCAGCGCCGGATCCGGCGGCTCCACGATCCTGACCGCCTTGTTGTGGCGGTAGACACCAAGTCTTCCGCGGCCGACCCGATGCGCCGCGTCGCCGGCGCCGAGCATCAGCATCACATCGTCGAGCGTCGCATCGCCGAGCGGCAGCAGCCCGCCGATCTCCAGCCGGGTCAGATCCGCGACCGGCAACCGGCTGCGATCGATCACGGCCCGGATCGGGAGCGGCGACCGCTTCACGACCTTGCGCATGTGCCGGACCCAGCGCTCCGAGTCGGCCTGTGTGCCAAGAAACCGCATCCGGCCGAGCGCCGCTTCGGCCGGTTCGACCCAGCCCAGCGGAAGCGCCGCGAACAGGTCGCCCGCCCGCGCATCGTCACCGATCTCCAGGCCGATCCGGCAGGTGAGGTACTGCTGGTCGGGCAGCAGGTGGTGGAGGTTGGCCGGCGAGGACTCGGTCCGCGCGGGCACCAAAGGCGCGAGCACCGACGCGCCGGCCAGCGCCGATATCTCCCGCGCCAGCCGGTCCACGACGCCTTCGATCAGCCGGCCGCACAGCGCGGCGTCGATCGCCGTCGGCACGCGCTCCGCCGGGCCGGCCGCCCTCCCGGCTCCTCCGCCGGCCAGCACGTCGACCACATGGTCGAGAAGCGCCATGTCCAGGCCGACGAGCGCGGTGTCGCGCCGCTCCGACGTCAGCACCGTGAACAGCCCCTGCATCGGCAGTGCGCCGACCACGGCGCCGGCGCGTTCGATCCGGGACTGCCTCACGGCGGCCTCGACGAAGGTTCCGAGCACGGCGGTGGCTCCCTTTGCCGCAGCCGTTTCGAGCGTCGCGGAAAGTCCGCGCAGGACCGGATAGCTGTAGCCGCGCGACCGGATCGCACTGAGCTTCTTCCTGAGCACGCGGCCCGCCGTCATCGCCCTTGCCCCGCTCGTCCTGTCCAGGAGTGATCCGGATGTGACCGGTTGCCCCCTGGATCGCAGACCAGAGTTAAGAATCGGTTCGGATGCCCTGCCGTCCTGCCGGCTGGCCGTGGCGGCGGCACTCCTGCGCCCCTTGCTCCCGGCTGGCCTGGCGGCTAAACCTCCGGCCCAACCGGCCCGCCGCGCGGCTTCCAGCGAGGTTCCCATGTCGATCGACACCGACACCGTCCGCAAGGTCGCGCATCTGGCGCGCATCGCGCTCCGCGAGGACGAGGTCGCGCCGCTGGCAGCGGAGCTCACCGCGATCCTCGGCTGGGTCGAGCAGCTTTCCGGGGTCGATGTCGCCGGCATCGAGCCGATGACCTCGGTCACGCCGATGGCGCTGAAGCAGCGTGCCGACGAGGTGACCGACGGCGACCGGCGCGCCGACATCCTCGCCAATGCGCCCGATGCCCGCGAGGGGTTCTTCGCCGTTCCAAAGGTGGTGGAGTAGCCGATGGCCAGCCTCTCGACGCTGACCATCGCCGATGCCCGCGCGCTGCTGCGCGCGGGCGAGACCACCGCGCGCACGATCACCGAGGACTGCCTCTCCGCCATCGCCGACGCCGGGGCGCTGAACGCCTTCGTGACCGTGACCGCCGACAAGGCGCTGGCCATGGCCGAGGCGGCCGACCAGCGCCGGGCGAACGGCGACGACGGCGATCTCCTCGGCATCCCGCTCGGCATCAAGGACGTCTACTGCACCGCCGGGGTGCGCAGCCAGGCCGCCTCGCGCATCCTCGACGGTTTCGTCCCGCCCTACGAGAGCACGGTCACGGGGAAACTCTGGGATGCCGGCGCGGTCATGCTCGGCAAGCTCAACATGGACGAGTTCGCCATGGGCAGTTCGACCGAGAACTCGGTCTATGGTCCCTGCATCTCGCCCTGGCGGCGCAACGGCGACACCGTGCCCCTCACCCCCGGCGGTTCTTCGGGCGGCTCGGCTGCGGCGGTGGCGGCCGACCTCTGCCTCGGCGCGACCGGAACCGACACCGGCGGCTCGATCCGCCAGCCGGCGGCCTTCACCGGCACGGTCGGGATCAAGCCGACCTATGGCCGCTGCTCGCGCTGGGGGATCATCGCCTATGCCTCGTCGCTCGACCAGGCCGGGCCCTTCGCCAAGACCGTCCGCGATGCGGCGATCCTGCTGAAGGTCATGGCCGGGCACGACCCGAAGGATTCGACCTCGGCCGACCGGCCGGTGCCGGATTTCGAGGCGGCACTCGGCGGCGACCTGCGTGGCAAGCGGATCGGTCTGCCGACGGAGTACCGCGAGGGACTCGGCGCCGAGATCGACGCGCTCTGGGCGCGCGGCGCCGGGATGCTGCGCGATGCCGGCGCCGAGATCGTGGACGTGTCGCTCCCGCACACCCGGTATGCCCTGCCCGCCTACTACATCATCGCGCCTGCCGAGGCCTCCTCCAACCTCGCCCGCTATGACGGCGTGCGCTATGGCTACCGTGCGAAGCTCGCCCGGGGCGACGGCATCGTGGAGATGTACGAGAAGACCCGGGCCGAGGGCTTCGGTCCCGAGGTGCGCCGGCGAGTGATGGTCGGCGCCTATGTGCTGAGCGCCGGCTATTACGATGCCTACTACCTGCAGGCGCAGAAGGTCCGCAGCCTGATCCGGCGCGATTTCGAGAGGGCCTTCGCATCGGTCGATGCGATCCTCGCCCCGGCGACGCCCTCCCCGGCATTCGGGCTCGGCGAACTGCAGGGCGATCCGGTGGCGATGTATCTCCAGGACGTGTTCACCATAACTGTCAACCTTGCCGGCCTGCCGGCCGCGTCGGTCCCCGTCGGCCTCAGCGCGAGTGGCCTGCCGCTGGGCCTGCAGGTCATCGGCCAGCCCTGGGGCGAGGCCGGCGTCCTGAATGCTGCCTCGGCGCTGGAGGCCCGGGCCGGCTTCACCGCCCGGGCGCAACGCTGGTGGTAGGCGGCCGCGAGTCCAGGGACATCGCTCTGCCCGAAATGGTCATTTTCTCCAGACCTCTAGCGGATCAGGATCGCTGACGCCCCCGCCAGCACGGCCGTGCAGACCGCCAGCTCCTTCCGGGTTCCGAGGAAGAGCGCCAGCAATGCGGGAACCGCGAGGGTGAGCAGGGTCAGATCAACCACCGCCGATCCGAAGACCGGGGCTTCGCCCGGAACCGCGATCATCTTCATGTCTTCACTCCACGAGCCACTTGCACACGACCCGTTTCCGAATGGTCGCCAGCTCTTGGTAACGTCAATTGTTTACTACAGTCTGAAGAGCGTACCGCCGCTGCCCCGCACCGCAGGCCATGACCTCCGGCCTCGCGGTGGCGGCGTTACGATTCCCGGCCAGGGGGAGCGGCGGCTCCGGCGGCGCGTCAGGAGTTCCAGACGATCGCGAGGAACGCAGCGGCGCCCAGCGAGAAGATGATCGCCTGATTGCGAAAGCCGAGCGCGAACATGGTAAGCGCCGGCAGGACGACCAGGTACAGATAGGGCTGCGACGTGTCGAACAGGGCCTCGACCCAGACAGTGTTCACGGCCTTTCCGTCCATCACTGCTCGTCCTCGGGTTGATCCGTTTCTGTAGCAAACCTGGCGATCATGCTCATGCTAATGATTCATTTTACTACGTATCGACCCCGATTATCAACTCTGATCAGAGTATTCCCGTCGCGAGCAGCCCACGGCGGCGGGCGGAGCCGGACGGATCAGGCCGGGGCACCGAACATCCGCGCCAGAAAGAGACCGATCGCGAACATGCCGACAAGCGGACCGGCGACCCTGAAGCCTGCGAGGTAAAGGCCTGCGGCGAGAACCGGGAGCAGGACCAGCGTCACCGCTCCGCTGCTCAGCAGCGCACCGGTACCTTCGCCGATGACGATCAGGCTCTTCTCGCCGGGAAGAAGTGTTCTGGCCTCTTCGGTTCCCGGCGCCGGTACGAACCTGGCCGTCGACGCCGCAAGAAATCCGATGACCGATGACGACATCGCACCCTCCGCACAACAACGCGACTACACTACCAAGTTGGATAATATCAGATTCCCGCATTCGGGGCAAATCGACAAAAGTTTTCCATTTCTGGTTGTCGAGGAGCGCGGACTCCGGTCCTGCACCGCTGCCCTGCGCAGCGGTCCTGCCCGCGCGACCGCCTATGCCCCCGGCCCGGGCCGCCCGGCCCCCACGCGGATCAGAGCAGCCTGAGATTGCCGGCGGACGTCCGGCCGTCCCGGCCGCTCTGAAGGTCGTAGCTGACCTTCTGGTTGTCCTTCAGTCCCTCCAGCCCGGCGGCCCTCACTGCGGTGATGTGCACGAACACGTCCTTGCCGCCCTCGTCGGGCGCAATGAAGCCGAAGCCCTTCTGGGCGTTGAACCATTTGACGGTGCCGGTGGCCATCGCATCCGATCCTTTCCCTCAGGGCCCGGGGCCCGCTCGTCCTGTCGAGGCGCCGCCTCGAACCCATGCTGTCCGAGGCATCACCCTTGCCTGATCATTGCCAAGGGAAGAAGTCTTGAGGCCAACATACGCGATGCGAGCGCGCCAAATTTGATACCCGAACTTCGCGTTTCGCACAATTCTGAACCGGAGGAGCCGTGTCCATTCCGCCCGCAGGAAGTGACCCCGCGCAGACCGGACGGGCTCCTCGCCCCGACCTTGATCGGCGTCAATGCGTATCCGCAACGCCGGACGCATCCTTTTCTCATTCTGAGGATCGCACCGATGATCACCCTTGAGGACTGCATCGGCCTCTGCGGCCTGACCCGCGCCGAGCTCGATGCGATCGCCGAACACGAGCACCTGCCGGAATCGGCCGCCGCGGCGCTCGCGGCATGCCTGACCGCGAAATCGGACCAAGGCGTGCCGGAGATCACCGCGATGATCCGCGACGATATCCGCGCCGCGCTTGCCGCCGGCAATCATGCGCATGCCGCCGAGCTGATCGCCGCCCTGCGCCATCTGCTCTCGGACCGCGGCACCGGTGCGTGCAGTCCCGGAGCCGCGGAAGCGCCGAACGGGGGGCACGCATAGGCTCCATTCGGGGGCGCGACGAACTATCCCGAAATCGGGGCTTTGCGTTGCCGATTTGTCGCCCTAAATAGGGATCGAAACTTGGCAACCATGCCGGGTATACCCGCTACACGTGATCGATGAGGAGACGCGAGTGTTTCGCGACACCGAGGCGATCGCATTCATCGGCGACCAGGCCAACCGGGCGCGCAAGCTGTTCGCGGCGGTGGTGCTGGCGGCGCTCGATGATGCGATCCGGGACGAGAAGGCGAAAGGAACCGGCGCCGAGGAACTGGCGCGGTGGGCGCGCTCGCGCGACGGGCGCGAGGTGCTGAGCTGCGCCGGCATCGACCCGACCGACCGGGCGATCGACGGCCTCGTGGCCTTCGTCCGCCGCGGCGTGCGCGTCTCCGCGGCGCTGCGGCGCGAGAGCCAGCCGGACGATCTGGCGGCCTGAACGGGGGTGCGCTCGGCGCGCATGGCGCCACGCTCCCGCCCGCCGCAGCTCGGCAGGGCGGCCGGACTTCTCAGCCGAACCAGCCAAGGAGCCAGGCCTGCACGGCCGCCAGGATCGCAGCGACCGCCATCGCGGCGCGCTCGCGTCCGGACAGGATCAGCACGAACAGCGCGATCCCGCAGACCAGCGCGGGCCAGAATGTCGCGCCAAGCTGCATCGCCGTGTCGAGATATGCGCCATCGAGGCCGATGACCTCGGCGGGGCCGCCGAGCGTTTCCGCGCCGGGTGACTTCTTGAATGCCATGGAGCTGCTCGTGTCTCCTGTATGCTCCGGATCGCAATGCTGCCGCGCGCCGGTGGCACCGGCAGCCATGGAACGGCACGGCCGCCGGCGAGCCGGCGGTGGACGGGATCACCGGACCGGGACCGACTCGACCACGGCCCCGCGCCGGACCCGCACTTCCCTGGCCGCTGCCGTCTCGGGCATCGCAAAGCCTTCGAGGTTTTGCGAATCGACCGGCGCGGGCGGCTCCTCGGCCGTTGTCTGCCCCAGCCCGCGCAGCATCAGCGACAGCCGCCCCATGCCCATGGCCACGCTCAGCCGCTGGGCATCCTCGGTCTTCACCGCCACCGTGACCGTGCGCGCAAGCCTCGCGCCGCGCATCTCCGTGTTGGCGTCCTGGTCCGTCGCCAGAATAATCACGTCGGTCAGGATCACCCGGCTGACCAGCCCGCCCGTGACACCGTGGATCAGCAGGATGTCGACACGGTCGCCGGGATTCACGAATCCGCTGACCCCCGACACGCTGTCGATCGGGATCGAGAACGCGCTCATGCCGCGGGGCAGGACCGCCTCGAGGAAGTTCCGTCCGCCGGGCTCGGAGACCGTCGTCTCCAGGATCGGTTCGCCCGGCTCGATCGTGCGGGTGACAACCCGGAAGACATCCCCCTTCTGGCCGAGCAGAGCCTCGACCCGCCCAAATGCCC
This sequence comes from Limibaculum sp., assembly GCA_039805905.1. Taxonomy (GTDB): domain Bacteria; phylum Pseudomonadota; class Alphaproteobacteria; order Rhodobacterales; family Rhodobacteraceae; genus Thermohalobaculum. Next base: position 12,818 of record JBDIVM010000009.1, read on the forward strand.
CCGACGGAACCGAGGCCGCCGGCCACTCTGCCCAGGCGAGCTGCCCGGTCCCGATCCGGTCGCCTGGCCCGAGACGCTGCCTTGCGACCAGGATCCGCGCCGTCAGAACCTCCGGCTGCACCGCGTTCATCCGCTGTGCCGTTGCGAAGGTCCACGCATGATAGGCCGCGCCGCCCCCGAGCGCGACGCCGATGATCATGACCACGAGAGCGACAATTTTCACGCCAAAATCCTGCCACAGTTCCGCAGCACGCACAACGCCGCCCCGCAGGCGCCTGCGTCAGCCGAACGCGCCGAAATGTCTGGCATGGACCAGCATGAGGATGCCGACGACCGGGATCGTCAGCCTGTGATGCCCGTTGATCAGCAGCAGGAACAGCACAAGTCCCCCGACGATCATCGGCCCGTACAGCGACAACGCGACACTCAGCGACGACCTGTCGAGATCGTCCTGGCTCAGCGAAGGGACCATCCGGCCTCCCGATCGGATCGGTCGCCGGTCAATCCGGCCTGCCTCGCCGAATTCTGCCGGGGAACGATGCCGCAGGCAACCGCGCCGCCGCCGCGAGGCCCCTCGGAACCTCCAGACCGGACAGCGCGCATCCCCGGGACTCACGCTCCGGAGAATCGAATGAAAATACAAATATACTTTAGGTTGAATTCGTCATATCTGACAGATTTTACTAGTATTATTTCGGAATTCCGGTTCTCAAACCCGACCGTTTCTTGCTACAATGAGCTGGACACGGATTCTCGTGCGTTGCGGCGGGAGGGCCGCACCGTCTTTGACCAGGGAGAAACAAATGTCCGACGTCCTTCAGACCGCCGTGAAATATCGCAACCGGCTGCGGGCCGAGCTTGCCAGGCTCGAGGAGTTTCTCCGGCTTGCCGAGGATCTGAGCCGGGAGGGCGACCCGGAGATCCGGCTGGCGTCGGCGCGGTCGGGGCTCGCGAGCGACAAGCCGGAAGCGGTCCGCAAGCCCGAGCAGCCGGGCGCGGCGGGGCATCGGCCGGGACAGGCCGGAGCGGTTGCGACCGCCTGAACATGCGGCACGGGGAACGGGCGGCGACGACGCGGCGCCGGGTGGGGGCGCCGCGTCGCTTGCTGCACAGTCGCCATGAGCCGCTGCCGACCGTCACCGGCCGTGCGGGACCGTCGCGGCCCAGGTCGCACCGGTAGCGGCCGGGAGCGGCGATGACGCGACGCCTGTCCCGCACCTGCCGGCTGTGTCACTTGCCGCCGATCAGCCCCAGATGCCAGGCCTGGACCAGGACGGCGAGGCTGATCAGGAACAACGCAAACTTGCGGCTGCCCGCGATCAGGGCGAGGAACATGCCGATACCGCCGAGGATCATCGGCCAGTAGAGCGCGACGAACGGGCTCCCCAGCGCGTCCCTGATGTCGTCGGGGGTCGGCAGGCTGCTCATGGCTCTACCCTCCACTGCCGGTCGCGGCCACCGGCCCGGATCGCGGGCCCGGATGCCCACGCCCGGGTCAGCGGAAAGCCGGCCGCCGACCGATCCGATCATGCCAAGCCGGCGACCGCCCCTGCAAGCCGGTGGCGGCAACTGCGCGCCCGACTGTGGCCGCCGGGACTCACGACAGCCGGCGGCAGCACCGGGCGCAGCTCACCGAAGCACCTGCGAGACCCACTCCGGTACCGTCCGGGTCGCCGGCCCGGGATGCAGCTCGTCGAAGCAGGCGGAATTCCCGGAAGGTTCGAGATTGATCTCGATCGTCCGCGCGCCGCCGTGCTTCGCCTCGGCGACGAAACCCGCGGCCGGGTACACCGCGCCGGACGTGCCGATGGCAACGAAGAGCGCGCAGCCGGCGATCCGGTCCCGGATCTCCTCCATCCGGTAGGGCATCTCGCCGAACCAGACCACTTCCGGCCGCACCGTCCCGCCGCCGCCGCAGGACGCACAGGCATCCCCTCGCCCCATGTCGCCCGGCCAGTCCCACCGGTGCCCGCAAGTGGCGCAGAGCGCGCGCATGATCTGCCCGTGCATGTGGATCACCTGCGTCGAGCCGCCCCGCTCGTGCAGGTCGTCGATGTTCTGGGTCACCAGCGTGACCGGCGCGGGATACTCCCGCTGCAGCCGTGCAAGCGCCCTGTGCGCGGCATTCGGCTCCGCCGCGCGGCAGGACCTGCGGCGCATGTTGTAGAAGTCGAGGACGAGGTCAGGATTGCGCGCGTAGCCCTCGGGCGTCGCCACCTCGGCCAGGTCGTACTTCGTCCAGAGCCCGCCCCGGTCGCGGAAGGTGCCGAGCCCGGATTCGGCCGAGATCCCCGCCCCGGTCAGGATGAAGATCGGCCCCATCTGTCCGCTACTGCGCACTGACCGCGCAACGGCTCTCGGTGCCCTCCGGCCAGACCAAGAGCGCCTCCTCGCCCTTCACCCAGAAGCTCTTGCCGAATGTCGCCTCGTAGCGGGCGCCCGAGGCGGTCCGGGTCTGGATGCCGATCTCGGTGCTGCCGCCGCGCTCGATCCGGGCGCTCGGCGGATCGGTCGGGAAGAAGGTCGTCACCACCTCGTCCGCCGGGTTGCCGTTGCAGGCCCAGAACCCCGTGGCGGTGGGCTCGACCAGGAACCAGCCCGCCTGCAGCTCGGCAGTGCGCCGCATGGTCTCGTCCCGGACGCAGGCGGCAAGACCCTCGCCCGCCTTCCAGCATTCGTCCCGGCCCCTGATCCAGCCCCGCTGCTCGGCCCGGAGTCGCCGCTCGGCATCGGTCGCCCCGGCATCGAGCCCCTTCGCGGCGGCCAGTGCCCCGGCGAAGGCCTCGGCCAGCGCCAGGTCCAGCGCCGCCAGATCCGGATCGGCACAGATCGCCACCTCGGCCGCCGACTGCGCCCTGGCGCAGTCGAAAGAGGGGCCGGCCGCGGCAGCGGGTGAAGCGGCCGCGAGCAGCAGGCAGGCGGCGGAAATCGCGCGGGGCATCAGGCTCTCTCCGGCTTGTGGTTCGCTCACTCTGCCGCGCGGCACTGGCGGTGTCGAGAAATCCGGGGTTGTATTTTCCGCGCACCCCGGCCCGTCAGCGCAGCAGGCTCAATGCCTTCTCCCGCATCTCCGTATAGGAGGGGGGCGCATGGCGGATCTCCAGCGTCGTCTGCGTCTCGGGGTCGAACAGCTCGAGGTGATAGACCCGCTCGCCCTCGCCGATCTCGCCGCGCTCGCGGGCGAAGTCGTTCAGGTAGCCGTAGGAGCCGACGCTCAGCACCTTCCGCTCGCAGCCGTCGCGCACCAGGAAGAACAGGAAGAGCTTGGCGTATTCCCCCTCCAGCGGCCCGAACTCGATGGCCCAGATCTCGCCCGCATCGGTGACGATCCGCTCGCGCATCCTGTGGCTCTGCGGCTCCGGCACCAGATAGGCCGGCCACGCCTCGATCACGCAGCCCTGCGGCCGGGTCTGGGCCGGGGCCGCCCCCGGCGCGAGCAGCATCCCGGCCGCCACCGCGGCCTTCAAAATCCGTCCGGTCATCGCTATGCCTTCCTGCCTGCCTCGCATCGAGGCGCATCCTACCGCAAGGAGCCGCCACCGCCATGCGCATTCTCTGCGTCTGCCTCGGCAACACCTGCCGCTCGCCGATGGCCCGGGGGGCGATCGAGGCGATGGCGCGCGCCGCCGGCCGCGCGGTCGAGGTCGACAGCGCCGGTCTTGCTGCCCGGCACCCCGGCAGCCCGCCCGACCCGCGCGGGCTGGCGACGGCGGCGAGGCGCGGCTACGACATCTCGGCCCATCGCTCGCGCCGGGTCGCGCCGGCCGATTTCGCCGCCTTCGACCTGATCCTCGCCATGGACCGCGGCAACCTCGACGCGCTCCGGCGCCTGTCCCCCGCCGGGGCACGGGCGGAGCTGCGCCTCTTCCACCCCGCCGGCCGCGACATCCCCGACCCGTATCACGGCGGCCTGCCCGACTACGAACTGGCCCTCGACCTCATCGAGGAGGCGGCGCGGCATCTGATCGCCGGCTTCGCGCCCCGCGCTTGACGCGCCCCCCGCCCCGCCCCATAAACCGCCCGCCATGACCGACCTCAGCCACATCCGCAACTTCTCGATCGTCGCCCATATCGACCACGGGAAGTCGACGCTTGCCGACCGGCTGATCCAGTCGACCGGGGCGCTCACCGAGCGCGAGATGAAGGCGCAGGTGCTCGATTCCATGGATATCGAGCGCGAGCGCGGCATCACCATCAAGGCCCAGACCGTCCGGTTGCTTTACAAGGCGAAGGACGGCCGCGACTACATCCTCAATCTCATAGACACGCCCGGCCATGTCGATTTCGCCTACGAGGTCTCGCGCTCGATGCGCGCGGTCGAGGGCTCGCTCCTCGTCGTCGACGCCTCGCAGGGCGTCGAGGCCCAGACGCTGGCCAACGCCTACCACGCCATCGAGGCCGACCACGAGCTCGTGCCGGTGCTCAACAAGATCGACCTCCCCGCCGCCGAGCCCGAGCGCGTTGCCCGCCAGATCGAGGACGTGATCGGCATCGACGCCCATGACGCAGTGATGATCTCGGCCAAGACCGGGCTCGGCATCGAGGACGTGCTCGAGGCCATCGTCCACCGCCTGCCGCCGCCGAAGGGCGACCGCGAGGCGCCGCTGAAGGCCATGCTGGTCGATTCCTGGTATGACTCCTATCTCGGCGTCGTCGTCCTCATGCGCGTCATGGACGGCGTGCTGCGGAAGGGCGAGCGCATCCGCATGATGCAGACCAACGCCGTCTACGGGGTCGACCGGGTCGGCGTCTTCACGCCGAAGATGACCCAGACCGATGTGCTCGGGCCCGGCGAGATCGGCTTCCTGACCGCCTCGATCAAACAGGTGCGCGACACCCGGGTCGGCGACACCATCACCCATGAGAGGAAAGGCTGCGACACGCCGCTGCCGGGCTTCAAGCCGGCCCAGCCGGTGGTGTTCTGCGGCCTCTTCCCGGTCGATTCGGCCGAGTTCGAGGCCTTGCGCGACGCCATCGAGAAGCTGGCGCTGAACGATGCCAGCTTCAGCCACGAGATGGAGACCTCGGCCGCGCTCGGCTTCGGCTTCCGCTGCGGCTTCCTCGGGCTCCTGCATCTCGAGGTGATCCGAGAGCGACTCGAGCGCGAGTTCGCCATCGAGCTGATCACCACCGCCCCCTCGGTGATCTACCGGGTCCACCTGACCGACGGCGCGGTGCGCGAGGTCCACAACCCCGCCGACATGCCCGACCTCGTGCGGATCGACCATATCGAGGAGCCTTGGATCAGGGCGACGATCCTGGTGCCGGACGAGTTCCTCGGCGACGTCCTCAAGCTCTGCCAGGACCGCCGCGGCGTGCAGCAGGACCTGACCTATGCCGGCTCCCGCGCCATGCTGGTCTACCGCCTGCCGCTCAACGAGGTGGTATTCGACTTCTACGACCGACTGAAGAGCGTCTCGCGCGGCTATGCCAGCTTCGACTACGCGCTCGACGGCTACGAGCCCGGCAACCTCGTGAAGATGCAGATCCTGGTCAACGAGGAGCCGGTGGATGCGCTTTCCGTCATCGTCCACCGCGACCGGGCCGAGTTGCGCGGGCGCTCGATGTGCGAGAAGCTGAAGGAGCTGATCCCCCAGCACCTCTTCAAGGTTCCGATCCAGGCGGCGATCGGCGGGCGCATCGTCGCCCGCGAGACAATCTCGGCATTGAGGAAGGACGTGACGGCCAAGTGCTACGGCGGCGACATCACCCGCAAGCGCAAGCTGCTCGACAAGCAGAAGGCGGGCAAGAAGAAGATGCGCCAGTTCGGCAAGGTCGAGATCCCGCAGGAGGCCTTCATCAACGCGCTGAAGATGGACGGGTGAGCCGCCGCCCCGCGCCTGCCCCCGCGCAGGCGGGGTCGTCCCTGCGAAGTCCGGCACCTCATGAAAAGCGCTTCCTCATGAAAGGCGTTTCTACGTCTACATCCTGATGAGCCGCCCCCACGGCCCGCTCTATGTCGGCGTCACCAGCAACCTCGTCGCCCGCATCTTCCAGCACAGGCAGGGCGCGGCCGAAAGCTTCACCAGCCGCTACAACCTCAAGCGGTTGGTCCATTACGAGATGAATGAGAGCGCGGAGACCGCCATCCGCCGCGAGAAGCGCCTGAAGAATTGGAACCGCCCCTGGAAGCTGCACCTGACCGGCACGTAGACGCGGCCGATCTCGATCCGGTGGCGCTTCATCATGGCCGGGCCAGAGTGGCACCCCGCCCGCCGGGCCGCAATCGCCGATTTGCGCCGCGCGGGCGCGCGCACCGGCGCCGGCTGCGGTTCGCCGGGTGTCGTTCACCCCTCCGGGGCGCGCGCCACGGAGGCGCGCACACCCGTCTCACGCCCCACTGCTCACACCCCTTGCTCTTTGACTTTTCAATGAAATCAATGACTTGACCCCATTCTCAGGCTTGAGAAGGCTGTGCGCGCCCCCTCCCTGCCCGGTTGACCCGCATCAATGCGCCTGGCGCGGATCTCGGCTTGAATCGCCCCGGATCAACCGACGGAAGTTCCGACGCGGCGCCTGTTCATGGCCCTCTATGCGATGGGTGGCCCGACGCTGGCGGGAGCGGGCGTGGTGGCGATGCTCGCCACCGGCAACGACACCTGGAGGCCGATCGTCATGGTGGCGGCCGCGGGCGCCATCGTCGCCCTGCCGCTCTGCTGGATGCTGGCGCGGAAGCTCTCGGGCGCCTGAGCCGGCGGCCAGTCCCCGCAAACGGAAACGGCGCCGGGCTCAGGCCCCGCGCCGCAGGATCGTCCGGACGCCCGCGTCCGCTCAGCCGGCGGTAGCGGCGGCCTCGATCTCTTTCTTTACCTTGCGCGCCTTCGGCGACAGCTCGGCATCCCTGGCCTTCATCAGGAAGGCGTCGAGCCCGCCGCGGTGATCGACCGTCCTCAGCGCCGAGGCGGCGATGCGGAAGCGGAACTGCCGGCCCAGCGTCTCGCTCTGCAGCGTCACCCAGTTCAGGTTCGGCAGGTAGCGCCGCTTGGTCTTGATGTTCGAGTGGCTGACGTGATGGCCGGTCAGCACGCCCTTTCCGGTCAGTTCGCAACGGCGCGACATGGGTTCGGTTCCTTTTCAGCCGGTCCGGCCCGGCAAGGCCGCGGCAATCCGCGCCTAGCCCGTGGACCATGGAAAATCGGGAGAGCGCTGTCTACGCGGCTTGGCGGGCTTAGTCAAGCGCACGGGGTGCACGCACTACCGCCCGCCGAACAGCCCCAGCAGCTCCTCCGCCGCGTCCTCCGGCGGCAGCGCTCCGGCGGCCACCCGGGCCTCCAGTTCCGGCAGCCGCTCCGCCACTGCGGGATCGGCGTAAAGCGCCTCGATCGCCCCGTGCTCGAGCGCAGACCGCATCCAGCGCACCGCCTGCCCGGCGCGGTTCCGCGCGAACCAGCCCGACTTGCGCCGGAAGGCGTCGAGCGCCCGGACCTTCTCCCAGACCGCAGCGATGCCCGTGCCCTCGATCGCCGAGGCCGTCATCGCCGCCGGGAACCCGTCCGGGTCGCGCCTGCGGTGCCGCATCAACCGCAGCGCGCTGGCATAGTCGGCGCGCGTCGCCTCGGCCACCGGCTTCAGCGCCCCGTCGGCCTTGTTGACCACCACGAGGTCGGCGATCTCCATGATGCCGCGCTTCACGCCCTGCAGCTCGTCGCCGCCGGCGGGCGCCAGCAGCAGCACGAAGATGTCGGTCATCTCGGCGACCATCACCTCGGACTGGCCGACGCCCACCGTCTCGACCAGCACCACCTCGAACCCCGCCGCCTCGCAGAGCCGGATCGCCTCGCGGCTGCGCCGCGCGATGCCGCCGAGTTCGGTCTGGCTCGGCGAGGGGCGGATGAAGGCATCCGGCAGCCGCGCCAGCCGCTCCATCCGGGTCTTGTCGCCAAGGATCGAGCCGCCCGAGCGCGCCGAGGATGGGTCGACCGCCAGCACGGCGACCTTCAGCCCCAGGTCGACCAGCATGCAGCCGAAGGCCTCGATGAAGGTCGACTTGCCGACCCCCGGCGTGCCGGAAATCCCGATGCGGATCGCGCCCTCGCCCGCCGGGCCCAGCGCCTGCGCCAGCTTCCGCGTATCGGCGCGGTGGTCGGGCCGGGTCGACTCGGCCAGCGTGATCGCCCGCGCCAGCGCCCGCCGCTCGCCCCCGCGCAGCCGGCGGGCCAGGTCCTCGATCTCGGCGTCGGTCATGGCGCCCCCGCATCCGTGGTTCGCGCCGTTCTAGCCTCATCCGGGCGGGCGGCGCAATTCGCCGGGCCAGCAGGCGGGCCGTCGACCCGGCTCGCGCGATCGGCTATGGCATCGGCCATGACGCCTTCCAACAGCCCGGCCTATCCCCCGCTACCCATCGACGAGGCGCTGCCCCGCCTCGCTGCCGCGTTGGCAGCGGGACCCTGCGCCGTGCTGGCCGCGCCGCCGGGCGCCGGCAAGACCACCCGCGTGCCGCTGGCGCTGATGGACGCGCCCTGGGCGAAGGGCGGCCGCATCCTGATGCTCGAGCCCCGCCGAATCGCCGCCCGCGCCGCCGCCGAGCGCATGGCCGAGATGCTGGGCGAGGAGGCCGGCCGCACCATCGGCTACCGCATCCGCGGCGAGGCGAGGGTCTCGAAGGGTACCCGGATCGAGGTCGTGACCGAGGGCATCCTCACCCGCATGCTCCAGTCCGACCCCGAGCTGCTCGGAGTCGCCGCGGTCGTCTTCGACGAGATCCACGAGCGCTCGATCCACAGCGATCTCGGGCTGGCGCTCACCCTCGAGGTGCAGGCGGCGCTGCGCCCCGGACTCCGCCTGCTCGCCATGTCGGCCACTCTCGACACCCAGGCGCTCTCGCGGCTGATGGGCGGCGCCCCGGTGATCGAGAGCGCTGGCCGCGCCTACCCGGTGGACACCCGCTGGCTCGACGCGCCGTGGTCGCGCCCCGGTGGCCGGGGCCCGCGCTTCGCCGAGGCAGCGGCCGGCCTCGTCTGCCAGGCACTGGCCGAGGCCGAGGGCGACATCCTGGTGTTTCTGCCCGGCGCCGGCGAGATCAACCGCACGGCCTCCCTGCTGTCCCGCCTCGCCCCCGAGGTCGCCGTCGCACCGCTCTACGGTGCGCTGCCCTTCCCCCGCCAGCGTGCAGCGCTCAGGCCGGACCCGGAGGGCCGCCGCCGCGTCGTGCTGGCGACCTCGATCGCCGAGACCTCGCTGACCGTCGAGGGCATCGGCGCCGTGGTCGATTGTGGCCGCGCCCGCCGCCAGCGCTTCAACCCCGCCACCGGCATGTCGGCACTCGTCACCGTGCCGGTCAGCCGCGCCGAGGCCGACCAGCGCCGGGGCCGTGCCGGGCGGCTGGGCCCCGGCCTCTGCTTGCGCATGTGGACGAAGGGCGAGGAGGGCGTTCTCGCGGCCTTCGCCCCGCCCGAGATCATCGAGGCCGATCTGGCGCCGCTGGCGCTCGACCTCGCCGCCTGGGGCGTCGAGGATCCCGCCGCTCTCGCCTTCCTCGACCCGCCGCCGGCCCCCGCGCTGGCCGAAGCCCGCAAGCTCCTCGCCGGGCTCGGGGCGCTCGATGCGGACGGGCGCATCACGGCGCATGGCCGCGAGATGGCAGCGCTGCCCGCGCATCCGCGCCTCGCCCACATGCTGATCCGCGCCACGGCGCAGGGGCTCGGTACCGAAGCGGCCGTGGTGGCGGCGATCCTCGGCGACCGCGACCCGCTGAAGGGCCGGGCCTCGGCCGATCTTGCGCTGCGCATCGCGGCGGTGACCGGGCCGCAACGCTTCGAGGCCGGGCATCCCGGCCTCGCCGACCGGGGCGCCGTCGAGCGCATCCGCGCCGAAGCCCGACGCCTCGCCCCCGGCACACCCGATCCCGCACGGGCGCAGTCCGCCGCAGGCGCGCTGCTCGCGCTTGCCTATCCCGACCGGATCGGGCTCCGGCGTCCCGGCGACGAGCCACGTTACCTGCTCTCCGGCGGCCGCGGCGCGGTGCTGCCCGCCGACGACCCGCTGGCGACGCAGCGGCTGATTGTGGCCGCAGAGGTCGAGGATTCCGGCCGCGAGGCCACCATCCGCCTGGCGGCCGCGCTCTCCGAGGCCGATCTGCGGGCGCAGCATGGGTCGGCAATCCGCCGCGTCGACTCGGCCGAATGGTCGCGCCGCACCCGCCAGGTCGAGGCGCGCAGCCGCGAGATGTTCGGCGCCCTCGCCCTTGCCGACCGCCCCTGGCGCGAGGCCCCGCCCGAGCTGCTGGGCGCGGCGCTGGCCGGCGGCATCCGGGTACTTGGCCTCGCCGCGCTCGACTGGCCGCCGGCGGCAATCTCGCTGCGGCAGCGGATCGGGTGGCTGAAGGCGCAGGGCGGCCCCCTGGCCGCGCGTCTGCCGGACTTCTCCGACGCCGGGCTGCTCGCCGCGCTTGACGACTGGCTGACGCCGCATCTCGCCGGCATGCGGCGCATCGACGAGGCGAACCGCCTCGACCTGACCGCGCTCCTCACGGCCGCGCTCGGCCGCGAGGTCAGGCGCGATGTCGACCGCGCCGCGCCAGCCTGGTTCGAGACCCCGCTCGGCGACCGCGCCGCCATCGACTACTCCGGCACCGCGCCACTCCTGCGCATCCGCGTGCAGGAGCTTTTCGGCGTCATCCGCCACCCCTGCGCCGGCGATCCGCCGGTCCCCCTCGTGATCGAGCTCCTCTCGCCCGCCCGCCGCCCGGTGCAGACCACCCGCGACCTGCCGGGCTTCTGGAACTCATCCTATGCCGAGGTCAGGAAGGAGATGCGCGCCCGCTACCCCAGGCACCCCTGGCCCGAGGATCCTGCGCTGGCCGCGGCCACGAACCGGGCGCAGGCGCGGCGGACCTGAAGCGGCCGGCCGAGGCAGCGCCCTGGCCATACGGCTGCCGCGGGGACAGCGGCGATGGCGGCCTCAGACCCGCGCCTGCGCAAACCGGGCAATCCGCCCGAGCGCCTCGCGCAATTCCGCCTCCGGCACCGTCAGCGCGATCCTCAGATGTCCTGCCGCCGCGCTTCCGAAGCTCTCGCCCGGCATCGCGGCGATCTTCTCCGCCTCCAGCAGCCGCCCGGCAAACTCGTTGCCCGACAGGCCCGTCTCGCGGATGTCGAGCATCAGGTACATGCCGCCCTGTGGCCGCACCGCCCTGACGCCGCGGCCGTTGCCGACCGCCTCGACCGCGGCGCGCGCCCGGCGGGCGTAGCGGGCGGCGATGTCGGCCTCGATCGCCTCGCCTCCGGTCAGCGCGTGAAGTGCCGCGTCCTGGATGAAGGGCGGCACGCCATAGGTCGTGGTCGTCGCGAGATCGCCGAGCCGGGTCACCGCCTCGGCCGGCCCGACCAACCAGCCGATGCGCGAGCCGGTCATGGCGTGGGACTTCGACATCGAGCCGATCACCATCGTGCGCTCGGCCATTCCCGGTAGGTCGCGCAGGCTGACATGCCGGCCCTCGTGCACCTGACCCTCGTAAAGCTCGTCCGAGATCGCCCAGAGGTCGTGCCGGCGGCAAAGATCAGCGACCGCCGCAAGCCGCTCGGCAGTATAGACCGCGCCGGTCGGGTTGTTCGGCGTGTTGACGAGGATCGCCCGGGTGTCGGGCACGAGCGCAGCCTCGATCAGCGCGGCGTCGGGCTGGAAGCCCTGATCGGCCGGGGTCGGCACGACGATCGGCCGGCCGCCGGCGGCGCGCACGGTCTGGGCGAAGGTTGCATAATGCGGGTCGAGCACCACGCAGGACTGGCCGGGATCCAGCACCGCGGTCATGGCGGCAAAGATCGCGGCCTGGCCGCCGGGCGTGACGATCACGTTTTCGCGTGCCGCCGCGACTTCGCGGCGAGCCGTCACCCGGGCGGCGATGGCATCGCGCAGCGGCAGGATGCCCATGCCAGCCGAGTAGCCGAGCTTGCCCGCGTCCATCGCCGCCTTCATGGCGCCGAGGATCGAGGCATCGGTGAGGATGTCGTGATCGCCGACGGTCAGCAGCACCACGGGCTCGCCGGCGGCCCGCAATGCCTGGCCACGGTAATGCACCGACCAGCCATCGTCACCGCCGGCGACGATGCCCCGGATGCGCCGCGATAGTTCCATTTCCCGCTCCATATGCGAAAGGGACCGCCCCGGCCCGGACGGCCCCGAACTGCCTGTCGGCTTGCAGACCTGGCACGCGCGGGCGGGCTATGCGCCACCGCGCCCGCACCTCTGCCCGGTCAGCCGCCGACCTTGAGCGGCACGAAGCGCAGGTCGCCGCCGCTCTGGATCAGGAACAGGACGGAGCCGCGGCCCTGCGCCACTGCCTCGGCGACCCGTTCGCCGACCTCCTCCGGCGAGCGCACCGGCACCTGCCCCACCTCGACGATCACGTCGCCCGGGCTGAGCCCCTTCTCTGCGGCAGGACCGCCATCCGCGACCTCGCTCACAAGCACCCCGGAGACGTCGGCGGCAATGCCGTACTCGGTCCGGTCGGCGTCCGTGATCGGGCGTAGCTTCAGCCCGAGATCGCCGAGTTCGAGAGAGGCCGGCGGGGCAGCGCTGCCCGCATCCGGCGGCGTGGCGGAGGACTGGGTCGCCTCCTCCTCCAGAAGCCCGACCGCGACCTTCAGGGTCTGCGTCTTGCCCTTCCGGAACACGACCACGCGCACGGTCTTGCCGACCTCGGTGTCGGCGACCATCCGCGGCAGGTCGCGCATCTCCTTGACGTCCTTGCCGTCGAATTTGACAATCACGTCGCCGGGCTCGACGCCGCCTTCGGCGGCTGGCCCGCCTGCGGTCACATCGGCAACCAGCGCACCGGCCGCGGTCTCCATGCCCAGCGCTTCGGCCATCTCCTCGTTGACGGTCTGGATCCGCACGCCGAGCCAGCCGCGCTTGGTGACGCCGAACTGCTGGAGCTGAGCGACCACCGACTTCACCATGTTCGCCGGCACCGCGAAGCCGATGCCGATCGAGCCACCCGTCGGCGAGATGATCGCCGTGTTCATGCCGATGACCTCACCGGCCAGGTTGAACAGCGGACCGCCGGAGTTGCCCCGATTGATCGCGGCGTCGGTCTGGATGAAGTCGTCGTAAGGGCCGGCATTGATGTCGCGGTTGCGGGCCGAGATGATTCCGGCCGAGACCGAGCCGCCAAGGCCAAAGGGATTGCCGATCGCCAGCACCCAGTCGCCCACCCGGATCACGTCGCTGTCGCCGAAGCTGACGAAGGGCAGCGGCTTGTCGGACGCGACCTTGAGCAGCGCGATGTCCGTCTTGGTGTCGGTGCCGACCAGCGTGGCCGGCAGCGAATTGCCGTCGGCGAAATTGACCGTGATCTCGTCCGCTTCCTCGATCACATGGTTGTTGGTGACGACATAGCCCTCCGGGCCTATTACGAAGCCCGAGCCGAGCGACTGCACTGTCTGCGGTCCGCCCGGCGGGCCGTTCTCGAAGAAGTCGCGGAACAGATCCTTGAACGGGCTGCCTTCCGGCAGGGTCGGGCCGCTCCGCTGTGGCTGCTCGACCGTCTGGGCAGTGGAGATGTTGACCACCGCCGGGCTGAGCCTGTCGGCCAGATCGGCGAAGCTCGGCAGCGCCTGGGCCGTGGCAAAACCTCCGCCGCTGACGGCGAGAATCGCCGCGACCACCAGGATCGCGACGGCCCGCGCCGCGCCGGTCAGGACTTGCAGCCGGAAGCTCGGTGCTCGCATCAAGGTCTGATCTCCTCTCCGTCGGGTGGCCCAGCCGCCCGTCTCGATGATACGTCCGCTGCCGCCCGGCCCGTCCCGCGGGCCGGCGCATAACCTATATACACCTCCCGCGCGCCGGATCAGCCCCGGATTGCGAGATAAAGTGCCGCCCCGGTCACCGCCGTCGCGAGCCCGATCACGCGGATCCGGCTGTCGCCAAGTTCGCGCAGCACTGCCATGAGTTCATTGAGCGTGCCCGCGAAGATCGCCAGCATCAGCCCCTCGATCACCAGGGCAAGGCCGAGCGCCGCCAGAAGGTCCATCCCGGGGGCGCTCCTCAGGTCTAATGCTGATCGCCTCGCCGGTGCGTCTTGAGGTACTCGAAGAACTCGCTGTCCGGCGAGATCACCAGCGTCGAGTTGTCCCCCTGGATCGCCCGCTCGTAGGCGCGCAGCGACCGGTAGAAGGCGAAGAATTCGGGATCCCGGCCATAGGCCTCGGCGAAGATCGCGTTGCGCTCGGCATCGGACTCGCCGCGGATCACCTCGGCCTGGCGCTGCGCTTCCGAGACCAGCTCGACCGCCTCGCGGTCGGCCGTGGCACGGACCTCCTGGGCCCGCTCCTTGCCGCGTGCGCGCAGGTCGGCGGCCTCGCGCTGGCGCTCGGCCTCCATGCGGGCGAAGGTGGCGTTCAGGTTCTGCTCCGGCAGGTCGGCGCGGCGGATGCGCACGTCGACGATCTCGACGCCGAGCGCGCGCGCCTCAACACGCGCCTGATCGCGGATGCGGGTCATCATGGCGACGCGCTCGGGGCTGATGATCTCGTCCGACGTGACGGAGCCGAGCACGCCACGCAGGCTGGCGTTCAGGATGCGCTCGAGCCGCGGCAGGGCGCCCGCCTCGGTCTGCGCCGCCTGGCGGAAGCGCACCGCGTCGGTAATGCGCCAGCGCGCGAAGGCATCGACGATGAGCCGGCGATTGTCCCGCGGCGTCACCTCGAGCTCGGAGGTCTCGAGCGGCAGGATCCGGTCCTCGTAATAGGCGACTTCCTGGATGAACGGGATCTTCACGCCGAGTCCGGGCTGAGTCTTGATCTGTTTCACCTGACCGAACTGGAGCACCAGCGCCTGCTGGCGCTCGTCGACGATGAAGATCGACGACATGATGCCGATGACGGTGACGGCAACGATCGCGGCGATGACCGGAAGCAGGCGCATCATTTCTTCTCTCCCCGGTTCTCGTCCCGGCGCAGCTCGTTGAGCGGCAGATAGGGCACCACACCCTGGCCGCTGCCAGTCGCATTCTCGTCGATGATTACCTTCTCGACATCGCCCAGCACCCGCTCGATGGTCTCGATATACAGGCGCTTGCGGGTCACGTCCGGTGAGTTCAGGTACTCTGTCAATACCGAGATGAATCGAGCCGCCTCGCCCTTCGCCTCGTTGACCACCTGGGCGCGGTAGGCTTCGGCATCCTGCTGGATCTGGGCGACCTCGCCGCGGGCGCCGGCAAGCTTCTGGTTGGCATAGGCCTCGGCGCGCTTTTCCTCGGTGTCGCGATCCTGCTCGGCCGCCTGCACGTCGCGGAACGAGTCGATCACCTGCCCCGGCGGATCCGCCTTGTCGAAGTTGACGCGCACCACGTTGACCCCCGACTCGTAGCTGTCGAGCGTCGTCTGGATCAGCTCCAGCACCTCTTGGGCGATCGCCGGCCGGTCGGTGGTGATGATGGTCGCCATGTTCTTGCGCGCGATCACCTCGCGCATGGCGGATTCCGAGACAGCCTGGATGGTCGAGTTCGGCTCGGCCAGG
This sequence comes from Limibaculum sp., assembly GCA_039805905.1. Classification (GTDB taxonomy): domain Bacteria; phylum Pseudomonadota; class Alphaproteobacteria; order Rhodobacterales; family Rhodobacteraceae; genus Thermohalobaculum. The sequence goes on from JBDIVM010000009.1 coordinate 28,274, forward strand.
TTGAACAGGAACAGGTCGGGCCGCAAGATGTTCCAGGCGACCGAGAAATCGATGTCGACGATGTTCTGGTCGCCGGTCAGCATCAATCCCTGCTCGGCGCGCCGCGCGCCGGTGCGCGCGGTGCCGATGTCGATGGTGTTCTCGCGCGTCACCGGCAGGATCTCGTAGCTGACGAAGGGCCAGGGCGCGAAGTTGAGGCCCGGCTCGCCGATCGCCGAGAACTCGCCCAGGAAGAGCTCGACCGACTTCTCCTCCGGTTTCACCGAATAGAACGACTGCAGCAGCCACGCGGCGAGCAGCACCACCGGGATGCCGATCGGCAGCAACCGCTCGAAGCCGGGGCCGCGTTCGCCGCCCCCTCCGCCCCCGGTCCGTCCGCCCCTGCCGCCGAGCACGACCTTCAGCTGCTCGCGGCCCTTGCGCAGCAGGTCATCGAGATCCGGGCCCTGCTGGCCGCCCCCGCCCCACGGCCCCTTGCCGCGGTTGCCGCCGCCTCCGCCCCAGGGTCCCTTGCCGCCGCCCCCGCCCCACGGGCCGCCGCCGCCATTGTTGCTCTGGTAGGGCATGTGGTCGTTGAACCTCCGCATGAAGTCCGCCTCGCGCTGATCCGGGTCGGGGTTCCTTAGCGGTTTTGCCTCCCCGAGGCCACCCCTGATCAGGTGGGGGCTGTGCCGGTCCGTTCAAGCCCCGGCGGCCGCGTTCAGCCCGGCACCGGGCTGCGCATGGTGACAAGCTCCTCGGCCGCGGTCGGGTGCACCGCGACGGTGCGGTCGAAATCTTCCTTGGTCGCCCCCATCTTCACGGCGATTCCGGCAAGCTGGATCATCTCGCCCGCCGAGGGGCCGACGATGTGGACGCCGAGAACCCTTCGGCTCTCCTTCGCAACCACGAGCTTCATCAGCGATCTCTCGTCGCGCCCGGCGAGGATGTTCTGCATCGGCCGGAATGCCGCCCGGTAGATCTCCACCGGCCCGGCGGCGCGCGCATCAGCCTCGGTCAGGCCCACCGTGCCGATCTCGGGCTGGGTGAAGACGGCGGTTGCGACGTCCGAATGGTCCGCCCTGGTCGGGTTGCCGCCGAACACGGTCTCGGCGAAGGCCGCCCCCTCGCGGATCGCCACCGGCGTCAGCGCCAGCCGGTCGGTGACGTCGCCGACCGCATAGATCGACGGCACCGAGGTCTGCGACCAGGCATCGACCCTGACCTCGCCGTTCCCGCCGAGCCCGACGCCGACCTCCGCGAGACCCAGCCCCTCGGTGTTGGGCGTCCGCCCGGTCGCATAGAGCACCACGCCTGCCTCTAGCCGGTCGCCCGAGGCGAGGTGCACCTCCAGATGCCGGGCCACCCGGTCGATGCGGGTCACGTCCTCGTTCAGCCGGATATCGACGCCGCGCCCGCGCATCGCCGCCTGCACATGGCCGCGGAGATCGTCGTCGAAGCCGCGCAGGATCAGGTCGCGGCGGTAGATCTGGGTGACATGGACGCCGAGCCCGTTGAGGATCCCGGCGAACTCGCAGGCGATGTAGCCGCCGCCGACGATCACCGCCCGGCGCGGCAGGCGGGCGACATCGAAGATCTCGTTCGAGGTGACCGCCAGATGCCCGCCCGGAATGCCGGGCACGAAGGGGGTACCTCCGGTGGCGATCAGGATGTGTTTCGCGGTGATTTCCCGGCCGTCGGCGAGCCGCACCGAGTGGGGACTGGCGACCACGGCGCGCTGGTGGAAGAGCATCGCCCCGGCGTTCTCGAGGTTCTGCCGGTAGATTCCCTCGAGACGGGTGATCTCGGCCTCCTTCGCCTCGCGCAGCCGGCGCCAGTCGAAGCCCGGCCGGCCCACCGTCCAGCCGAAGCCGGCGGCATCCGCGAAGGCCTGCGAAAAGGATGACGCATAGACCAGCAGCTTCTTCGGCACGCAGCCGCGGATCACGCAGGTGCCGCCGTACCGGAACTCCTCGGCCAGCGCGACCCTGGCGCCGTAGTTCGCCGCCATGCGCGCCGCGCGGACGCCGCCCGAGCCACCGCCGATGACAAACAGGTCGAAATCGAATCCGGTCCCCGGCCCCGTCATGCGCGCCTCCCCTCAAGCACGTCGCCAAGGACGCGCGCGGTCCCGTCCGGCTCGCCTACCAGAACCGCCGAGGCGATGCCGCAGAAAAGCCCCGTCTCGACCACGCCCGGGATCGCGTTCAGCGCGGCATTCAGCCGTTCCGGGTCGCCGATGCGGCCGAGATCGAGATCGACGATGTAGTGCCCCTCGTCGCTGAGGTAAGGCCCCCGCTCGCCAGGCCGGAGGCGCAGGCCAAGCCCGTCAACGTCGTGGCGCCCAAGCAGCCGGGCGATCAGCCGCATTGTGGTCGCGTGGCCGAAGCGCACGATCTCGACCGGCAGCGGGAAGCGCCCGAGAGCCGCAACTTCCTTCGACGGATCGGTTATGACGATCATCCGGTCCGAGGCGGTGGCGACGATCTTCTCCTGGAGCAGCGCCCCGCCGCCGCCCTTGATCAGGTTCAGCCGGCCGTCGAACTCGTCGGCGCCATCGACGGTGAGGTCCAGCCATCCCGCCTCGTCCAGCGTCGTCAGCGGAATGCCGAGACCCTCGGCCTGCGCCCGGGTGCGGCCCGAGGTCGGGACACCGGTGATCTTCAACCCCTCGCGGCGCATCCGCTCGCCGAGCAGGTCGACAAACCACTTCGCGGTCGAGCCGGTGCCGAGGCCGAGCTTCATGCCGCCCTCGACAAAATCCAGCGCCTTCTTCGCGGCGGCACGCTTGCCGAGTTCGGCGGGCGGGAGATCGTCGGTCATGGTCGGCTCGCAATGCGGGTGGGCAGGGAATCGGTCGCATCATAGTCACGCAGCAACGTCGCGCCAGCCGGGCGAGGCGTCGAGATCAGGCGATCCGGCCTGCGCGGGCCTGCTATATGTGCGCGCACGCTCTGCGCGGAGTTGCGGCCCATGTTCCTCAGCATCTTCGAGATCTTCAAGATCGGCATCGGTCCGTCGAGCTCGCACACCATGGGCCCGATGGTGGCGGCGGCCCGGTTCCTCGGCGACCTCGCGAACGGGCGCAACCGAATTCCCGGCGCCGGGCCCGTCGCGCGCATCGAGTGCCGGCTGCACGGCTCGCTCGCCTTCACCGGCAAGGGCCACGCGACCGACCGGGCGGTGATCCTCGGGCTCGCGGGTTTCCTGCCCGACACGCTCGACCCGGAGAAGGCCGGCGCGATCGAGGCGCACATCCGCACCGCGAAGCGGATCGACATCCCCGGGATCGGCGAGATCGCCTTCGATCCCGATCGCGACGTCGTGTTCGATTTCGGTCCGCCCCTGCCACTCCACGCCAACGCGCTCAAGCTCGAGGCCCGCGACGCCGTCGGCAACCTGCGGCTGCGCGAGACCTACTACTCGGTCGGCGGTGGTTTCGTGCGCACGGAGGCCGAGATGCACAGCTTCGAGGGGCCGCAGTCGCCCGGGCCGAACGAGGGCACCCCCTTCCCCTTCGCGACCGCCGCCGAGATGCTCGCGATGGCGGCGCGCTCGGGGCTCTCGATCGCCGCGATGAAGCGCGTCAACGAGGAGAGTCGCATCGGCCGGGCCGATCTCGACCGCGGGATCGACCGGATCTGGGAGGTGATGAACGCCTGCATCGAGCGCGGCCTTGCGCGCGACGGTGTGCTGCCGGGCGGGCTGAACGTGCGCCGCCGGGCCAGGGCGATCCATCAGCAACTGCTCGCCGAGCACGGCCGCAACCTCGCCCAGCCCCATGTGGCGAACGACTGGATGTCGGCCTACGCGATGGCGGTCAACGAGGAGAACGCTGCCGGCGGCCAGGTGGTGACCTCACCGACGAACGGCGCGGCCGGCGTCTTTCCTGCGGTCGGCCGGTACTATCTCGACCATATCATCGGCGCGACCCGGGCGGGATTGCGGGACATGTTCCTCACCGGTGCGGCGATCGGCGGGCTGATCAAGCACAACGCCTCGATCTCGGGTGCCGAATGCGGCTGCCAGGCCGAGGTGGGCTCGGCCTCGGCGATGGCAGCGGCGGGGCTCTGTGCGGCGATGGGCGGCAGCCCGGAGCAGGTCGAGAACGCCGCCGAGATCGCGCTCGAGCATCATCTCGGCATGACCTGCGATCCGGTGAAGGGGCTCGTCCAGGTGCCCTGCATCGAGCGCAACGGACTTGGCGCCATCAAGGCGGTCTCGGCGGCCTCGCTCGCGCTGAGGGGTGACGGCAGTCACATTGTGTCGCTCGATGCCTGCATCAAGACCATGCGCGAGACCGGCGCCGACATGAGCGTCAAGTACAAGGAAACCTCGACCGGGGGCCTCGCGGTCAACGTGCCGGACTGCTGAGGCCGCCGATCAGGGCGCCGAGAGCGGCGGGTTCCACCATCACCAGCGCGCCCGGACCATCGAACGCCATCTCGATCACCGACTGGCTCGCCCGGTTTGATGTGCCGATCCGGCTGCCGGGCGCCAGGGCGAGGCCGTCGATGGGCCATTGCAGGCCGCGCGAGCGGAGTGCGGTCACCGGCCGGAGCGGGTAGACCGAGACCCGGCTTCCGGGCGTAACCGCAAGACGCAGGCTCCGCCCAGCCGGCGCAAGCGCGCTGGCCTCATCCTCGCCCAGCAGCACGATCTTCCGGTCCTGGTAGGTGAGCAGCGCATGCAGCACCGCAAGCGTGTGATCGATCCGGCGGCCGGTGAAGCCGACGCCGAGGTAGAACGGCGCCGTCGTCGCATAGAGGCACTTCTCGAAGTCGGTCGACTCCTGCTCGGCGAGATGCACGAATGGCACCTGCCCGCCGCGCCAGCGCTCGGGGTCGGCGACGGAATCCATGTCGCCGATCACCGCCTGCGGAGTCAGCCACATCTCGGCCAGCCGGTCGGCCCCGCCGTCGGCGGCCACCAGCACCGGCGCATGCCGGCGCGCCGCCTCGACCATCCCGCGGTCGAGGGCGCCACCGCCGACCAGGGTCACGGCGGAATCGAAATGCAACGGCAAGCTGTTCATGGCATCACATGTGCGGTCACGGCACGCCGGGGTCAATGGCAGGCCACAACCGGCGCGGGCAGGCGGCGGGGCCCGGCTTGACCATGAAAGTGAAATGCGCGACTCTTGCGGCAATCCACTGGAATTTGAGGAATTCGGGGGAAGGGTGCTCATGTCCGACAGCAGCAAGCGGCTGGACCTTCGGTTCGGCGCATTTGCCTGTTCCGTTCAGGGTTTCGAGGATCCGGTGCAGCCGGTCCAGCAGGTGCTGCGGGCGCTCCAGACCATGCTTGAGGAGACGCCGGATCTGGCCGGTGCGGGAATCGCCTTCGACGCCGAGGCGATCGAGCAGCTTGCACAGGAAGTCGCGCGCCGGGCCGACCTGGCCGAGTCGAATGTCGAGATCACGCCGGGACTGATCATCGTCCATCATGGCGACGGCCGGTCCCAGGCTGCCGCGGAATCTGAGCCGGCCGAGGACGAGAGCTGGGACCGGCCCGTGCTGCGATCGGACCGGCTGCGGTCGGGCAGCCTCCGCGCATCGGCACCGCAGGACGACGCCGCGTTTGACGCACCCGACGAGGCGCCATCGTCCGAGGGCGCCGCCGAGGGTTATGTCAACATCTTTGCGCCGCGCGCCGCAGCTCACACCAACGGCCGCTCCATGTTCAGCGGTGACGCCGGCGAGGCGGACGGCTATCCGGACGCTGCGGCGGAGACGGGGCCTGCCGCCGGGGATGACGATCCGCTCGAGGCGCGTCTCGGACGGCTGGCCGAGGAGGTGGGACTGTCCCGCGATATCCTGCGTGCAGGCGGCGACTACTCGGAGGGAGAGGCGCCTGGCAGCGGCCTCAACATCTTCACCTCCGGCGGGGACAGCGACGATCACTCGGAGTCGCTCAACCTCTTCTCGGACCCGACCGAATCCGACACCCGGGAATCCGGCGGGGACGCGTATGATGCCGGGCCCGGCCGCTCCGGCGACACCGCGCTCACCAGGTTCGACCTCCGCTCGCGGCTGGCCGACCCGATGAGCCCGCCGCCCGAGGAACCGGAGCCGGAACCCGAGGAGGTGCCGGAGGTCGCTGCCGCCGAGCCCTACACCGCCGAGAAGCTTGCCAAGGCGGCCCACGCCAAGACGGTGGAGGATCTGATCGTGTGCTCCGCGGCATGGATGGTGCTGATGAGAGGCCAGACCAAGTTCGGGCGGCGCGACGTGCTGGAGGTATTCGACAAGCTGCCCGGCGACCATCCGACAACACTCGAGGCAAAGATCAAGGGCTTCGGCAAGGCGGTGCGCAACGGCCACCTGATCGCGATCACCGACGGCGTGTTCGGCATCTCGCGCAGCGACCTCGAGGACTTCCAGCGGCTGCTCTAGCGGCCGGCACCCTCGCGTTCGCTCGCACTCGGGCGCGAGCCCCGATCGACCTCTCTCCCGGCATCCGGATCGGGGCGTCCGATGCCTCGGAAGACGCGGCGGAACGGCAGCGCCCAGAGGATGCCGAGCCCGGCATAGATCGCAACCTCGAGGACGATCCCTGGCCGCTCGAACCAGCCCGTCACGGTCACGGCCGCCGCCACGTAGAGCGGCATCCAGACGACGAGCAGGAACAGCGCCAGCCTGCGCCTCGTGCGGTACTCCATCGCCCGTCCCCAGTCAGTCGCGGAACGGGTCGGTCACCATGATGGTGTCCTCGCGCTCCGGGCTGGTCGAGAGGAGCGCGACCGGGGTCCCGATCAGCTCCTCGACGCGCTTGACGTATTTGATCGCCTCGGCCGGCAGGTCGAGCCAGCGACGGGCGCCGAAGGTCGAGTCCTTCCAGCCCGGCAGGGTCTCGTAGACGGGCGTGACTCGCGCCTGCTGCTCGGAGGCCATCGGCAGGTAGTCGATCGGCACGCCGTCGAGCAGATAGCCGGTGCAGATCTTCAGTTCATCGAGCCCGTCGAGCACGTCGAGCTTGGTCAGCGCGATGCCGTCGATGCCGCCGACCTGGCAGGTCTGGCGGACAAGGGTGGCGTCGAACCAGCCGCAGCGGCGCTTGCGTCCTGTCACCGTCCCGAACTCGCGGCCGCGCTCGCCCAGCCGCTGGCCGGTCGCATCGCCGAGTTCGGTCGGGAAGGGGCCGGCGCCGACCCGGGTGGTATAGGCCTTGACGATTCCCAGCACGTAGCCCACCGCGTCCGGTCCCATGCCGGTGCCGGTGGCAGCCTGGCCGGCCATGGTGTTGGACGAGGTCACGAAGGGATAGGTGCCGAAATCGATGTCGAGCAGCGCGCCCTGGGCGCCCTCGAACAGGATGCGCCTGCCCTCGGACCGGCACTGGCCGAGCGTGCGCCAGACCGGCCGCGCGAAGGGCCGCAGCTTCGGCGCGATCTCCTCGAGCCGCGCCTTCAGCCCGGCCCGGTCCACGGGCTCGGCGCCGAGGCCGCGGCGGAGCGGGTCGTGATGCGCAAGCAGCCGGTCGAGCCGGGTCTCGAGCGTCGCCGGGTCGTCAAGGTCGGCGACCCGGATGGCACGGCGGCCGACCTTGTCCTCATAGGCCGGCCCGATGCCGCGCCCGGTCGTGCCGATCCGCGCCGCACCCGCAGCCTCCTCGCGCATCCGGTCGAGATCGGTGTGGACGGGCAGGATCAGGACCGCGTTCTCGGCCACCTGCAGATTGCCGGGCGTGACCTCCACCCCCTGTCCGGCCAGCTTCTCGATCTCGCCCATCAGCGCCCAGGGATCGAGCACGACGCCATTCCCGATCACCGAAAGCTTGCCCGGCCGCACGATGCCCGAAGGCAGCAGCGAGAGCTTGAAGGTTTGCCCGTCGATGACCAGCGTGTGGCCGGCATTGTGACCGCCCTGGAAGCGGACGATCACGTCTGCCCGCTCGCTCAGCCAGTCGACGATCTTGCCCTTGCCCTCGTCGCCCCACTGGGCGCCGACAACCACCACGTTGGCCATGCACGCGTCTCCCGAGATGACGCGCCCTTATAGGAAAACCCGGCCGGTCGCGAAAGGAGCAAATCGGCGCGTATGGCGCGGATCAGCGGCCGCCCGCCGACTCCGCCGCGGACACGTTTGGTGCGGCTTCAGACGACGACGCTCGGACGCCGCGCACCCTCGATCCGCGGACGGCCCAGGCCGGCGATGTTGTCCTCGCCATCGACTGCCCGGGCGAGGTCGAACGCCACACCGCGCGCATCCTCGGATATGCCGACGAGGGAATCGCCGAGCCCGGTGCGCAGCCGGGCCAGCAGCGCTTGCGCCCCCTCGAGCCAGTGGCCCTCGGGCAGTCGGCCAGCGAGCGCCCGGTGAAACTCCATCACGCGCCGCTCGGCCGCCTCGCGGAACTCGCGGATCGCGCCCGACTTCTCGCGCAGGATCGCATTGCCGACTCCGGCGAGATAGCTCTGGGCGGCCATGTTGTTCGAGGCCTGGTCGGCATAGCTGTAGAGCGGCCACTGGAACGGCGACGAGCCGGGGGCGGTGCCGCTCGGAAAGGCCACGGTGCCGTTGTTGAGATGCAGCAGCACCGGATCGAGGTTGCCGGGCGGCTGGGCGACCACGATGCTGAAGTCGCCAGAGATGTCGATGAACTCGGCATCTCCGAGATCGCGGCAGATCGCGAGTGCCGCGCGCAGCAGCGCGATCTCGTGCCGCCCGACGCTCCGCCGCTGTGCCACCGACGTCTCCTGCCCGCTGCCAAGACCGCTGCGGTGGAAGGCGAGCACCACCTCGCCGGCGCGCTCGTTCGCGCGTTCGGCCAGCTCCATCAGCGCATGCGGGACCGATTCATGGAAGCCTGAGACCAGATGATGCTTCTCGCCACCGGGCCTCGCCTCGGCCACCTCGACATTCACTGTATAGGCCGGGAACGCCTCGCCGCCGCTCGCCGCAAGATGGCGCGAGAGGCAGCGGTCGAAGTCCGTGTAGACGTTGCGGCAGACCGTCTGGCTGATGCGGAACTCGTGGCCGTTGTGCGTCTCGTCATGGACCACGCGGAGCACGGGCAGCGACTGGAGGCACGGCTCGATAAAGCTGTGGAAGAAGCGATTCATGTGCGGTTCGCCCATCCCCCCGGCCCGCAGCCTGTCCTGCCGTCCGGCGCTCGTGAATGCGTCCCGGACATCTGATCACGATTCACATGGTGTCATCGCGGCGGGCCTGCCGCATTTCGGACATGTTTCTCAGATCTGCAAGTGTATGAAATATAATCGTAATACCCTAGTCTGCCCGGACGCCTGAATGGCCAGGCACAGCCGGCCACAACCAGCCCCGCACATGCCCAGTCAGCAACACAATCCCCGCGCGAGCAGAGCCGGGTGGCGGTGCCGAATCAGCCCGCGCACAACCAAGCCGCGGCCGACGCCGTTGCCCGCGGATCAGAGCCGCTTGTGGGTGCCGTCGCAGATCGGCTTCCGGGCCGAGTTCTTGCAGCCGCAGAACCAGACCGGACCGGCTTTCTCGGCGGTGTACTTCACCGGCACGATCGAGGTCGGCTTGTGGCTGCCGTCGCAGAACGGCTGGCGCTGCGAACGCCCGCAGGCACACCAGAAATAGGTCTTGCCGGCCTCGACCTCGACCTGGAACGGGGCCTTTTGCGCGATCTGCGGGGTGTCGTTCATTGTGATCCTCCTCAATTGTCCGAGGCGACAGGATGGGTTGCGCCGCGCCGCCGTCAAGCCCGCCACCCTGCAGACCGGACCCTCCAGACACGGTATCGAGGAGGTACGGCAGGCCGGACGATACCAGATGCGTGCAGGCCACTGGCCAGACACGGTTCGACGCCTGCCCGTCTTAAAGGAAGATGATGCTGTCCGGGACGATTGTCCTTGTCGCCGGAATGCGGGCCTGGCTCTCTTCCCCTTCCGCGCATGCGGACGATGCATGGTCGTTCACCGTCGCCCCCTGTGACTGCATGGCCGGCCTCTCGGGCGACGTGGCAACCCTGCCCGACCTGCCGGAGGCAGAGATCGACCTTTCGTTCAGGCACGTTCTGGGAGACCCTCGACCTCACCGCCTTCGTCGCCGGCGAGGCCCGCCACGGCAAGTCTTTCCTGCTCGGCGACATCTCCTGCGCGGATATCTCGGACTCTTCCCGGACACCCGACAATCTCTTCGGCAAGGGCACGCTCAAGGCAACGACGTTCGCCGGCACGCTTGCAGCCGGGTACATGGTCTATGCGGTCGATGATGATGGCCGCCTTCAGGTCGCCGCCATGGGCGGCGCCCGGATCTGGTCGATCGGCACCACGCTGACGCTGTCGGCAGGCCAGCTGCCAGCGGCGCGCGTCTCTGACGACACGACCTTCGTCGATCCGGTCGTCGGTGGCAGCTTCAGCTACAGGCTGTCTCCCCGGTGGACGCTCCCCGGTGGACACTCGCGAGTGCGGCCTCTGTCGGCGGGTTCGGCGCCGCCGCCGATCTCGAACGGGGACTGACCGCCACGCTCGGCTACCGCATCGGCGAGAGCTGGGGTGCGGTCTCGGGTTTCCGCGCCCTGTCGGTCGACTATGACAGGAACGGCTTCGTCTACGACACGACCCAGCACGGGCCGCTGCTGGGCGCCCATTTCAAGTTCTGACGCCGCTGCCTCGCGACGCGGGCGGCGATGTCCGGACCTGATGCTGCGCGGCCCGGCGGGATCCGCGGTTCCGGTGCCGGACTGCGTCCGCCCGCTCCTAACCCCGGATCACGCCGCGTGGCTGTGGCTCATCTGGGACACCATCCCAGCGAGACGCACCATCGCCTTGCGTCCCGGCTCGATGCACAGGAACGCGCAGACATAGGCCAGATAGACCATCGCCGACGAGGTCAGGAAGTCCCCGGCCGACGCCGCGGCGGCCATGCTCAGCCCCAGCCCGAAAGGCGCAACGTAATGGCTGACGATGTTCGGCAGTCTTTCCATCTCCGGTCTCCACCCCAATGTTCGCTCCCAGGGTCAGATAACCGCACCGGAATGGCACAATCGTGAGCAGACTTGGGTCATTGCGTGGGGAATCTGGCCCGGAATGAGGCAGCGCGGTCCGGTCATTGCCCGGTCTCTCCCGGCCGCGGGCAGCGGCTCAGAATGCCAGCGCCCGCGCCTCGCGCACCTGGGGCAGCGCCCGGATCTCGGCCAGCACCTGCGGCGAGATCGGCTCGTCCACCCCGATCAGCGCGATCGCATCGCCGCCCTTCTCGGCACGGCCGAGGGCGAAGGTGGCGATGTTGATCGCGAGGTCCCCGAGCCGCGAGCCGAGGGCGCCGATATAGCCCGGCACGTCGCTGTTGCGGGTATAGAGCATGTAGCGCTGCGGCTCGGCCTCGAGGTCGATCCCCCGGATCTGGATGAAGCGCGGCCTGCCGTTCGAGAAGATCGTCGCCGCCACGCTGCGGGTCTTGGCCGGAGTGCGGACGACGAGCCGCATGTAGGAGCCATAGGCGCCCTGGGCGTCCTTGCGGGTTTCGGCGATGCTGATCCCGCGCTCGCGCGCCATGATGGGCGCCGAAACCATGTTGACCACGCCCTCACCCATCTGCGGCGTCAGCAGCGCCGCAGTCAGCGCAGCGGTGAGCGGCTTGCGGTTGATCTCGCCCACCCGGCCCACATACTCGATCTCGATTGCCTCGATCGCCTCCTCGGTGAGCTGGCCGGCGAAGCCGCCGAGGACTTCGGCCACCCGGCACCAGGGGCGCAGGATCGGGGCCTCCTCGGCCGTGATCGAAGGGGCGTTGATCGCGTTCTGGATTGCGCCGTGCAGCAGGAAATCCGACATCTGATCGGCGATCTGGAGGGCGACGTTCTCCTGTGCCTCGCTGGTTGCCGCGCCGAGATGGGGCGTCACCACGACCGTGTCGAGGCCGAACAGCACGTTCTCCCTCGCCGGCTCGACGGCAAACACGTCGAAGGCGGCGCCGGCGAGCCGGCCCGACTTGAGCGCCGCGGCCACCGCCGCCTCGTCCACCAGCCCGCCCCGGGCACAGTTGATCAGCCGCGCGCCCGGCTTCATGCCGGCGATCCGCTCGGCCGACAGGATGTTGGCAGTCTTGTCGGTCTTCGGCAGGTGCAGCGACACGAAGTCCGCCCGCGCCAGCAGCTCGTCGAGGTCGTCGAGCTTCTCGACGCCGAGTTCGCGGGCGCGCGGTTCCGAGAGGAACGGATCGTAGGCGATCACCTTCATCTTCAGCCCGACGGCGCGGCTGGCGACCACCGAGCCGATATTGCCGCAGCCGATCAGCCCCAGCGTCTTGCCGGTGATCTCGACTCCCATGAACCGCGACTTCTCCCACTTGCCCGCATGGGTCGAGGCATTGGCCTGCGGGATCTGGCGGGCGACGGCAAACATCATGGCGATGGCGTGCTCGGCGGTGGTGATCGAGTTGCCGAAAGGCGTGTTCATCACGACGATGCCCCGGGTCGAGGCGGCGGCGAGGTCGATGTTGTCGACCCCGATCCCGGCCCGGCCGATGACCTTGAGCCTGGTCGCCCGGGCAATGATCTCGGCGGTTGCCTTGGTGGCCGACCGGACCGCAAGGCCATCATAGCCGCCGATCACCTCGGCGAGGCGGGCGGTGTCCTTTCCGAGCTCTGGCCGGAAGTCGGCCTCGATACCGCGATCACGGAAGATCGCTACCGCCTGTTCGGAAAGCTCGTCGGAGATCAAGACCTTGGGCATCGGATCCTTCCTTGTCGCGCGGGCGCCGCAACCGGGCGGCGCCGAGTGTCTGCTGTGGATCGCCTGGCAGCCCCTCCCCCGTTCCGGGGGCGGGGCAGGGAAGGGACCGGCTCAGGCCGCCAGCCGCTCGGCCTTCGCTGCGGCGAAGGCCCAGTCGAGCCAGGGCGTCAGTGCCCGGATGTCGGCGGTCTCGACCGTGGCGCCGCACCAGACGCGGAGCCCCGGAGGCGCGTCGCGGTGGCCGCCGACGTCATAGGCGGCCCCCTCGGACTCCAGCAGCGCGACCATGCGCCTGACGAAGGCGCGCCGGGCGGCCTCATCCATGCGGGCGAAATCCGGGTCCACCAGCTCGAGACAGACCGAGGTGTTCGAGCGGGCGCCGGGCTCGGTCACGAGATTCCGCACCCAGGCGGTGCGATCGACCCAGCCCTGAAGTGCCGAGAGGTTCGCGTCCGCCCGGGCGAACAGCGCCGGCAGCCCGCCGATCCCCTCGGCCCAGCCGAGCGCGTCGACGAAATCGGCGACGCAGAGCATCGAGGGGGTATTGATGGTCTCGCCCTGGAAGATCCCCTCGATCAGAGCGCCCGCCTTGGTCAGCCGGAAGACCTTCGGCAGCGGCCGGTCGGGGGTGTAGCGCTCCAGCCGCGCGACCGCGCGGGGGCCGAGCACGATCATGCCATGCGCCGCTTCGCCGCCAAGCGCCTTCTGCCATGAGAAGGTAGTCACATCCAGCTTCGCCCAGTCGAGCGGCTGCGCGAAGGCCGCCGAGGTGGCGTCGCAGATGGTCAGGCCCGCGCGGTCGGCGGCGATCCAGTCCGCATCCGGCACGCGGGCGCCGGAAGTGGTGCCGTTCCAGGTGAAGACGATGTCCGCATCGCGCCGCACGGCGGCGAGATCCGGCAGCGCGCCATACTCCGCCTCGATCACCCGGCAGTCGGCGAGCTTCAGCTGCTTCAGCGCGTCCGTCGCCCAGCCCTTGCCGAAGCTCTCCCAGACCAGCACGTCGACGGGCCGGGGGCCGAGCAGCGACCACATCGCCATCTCGACCGCGCCGGTGTCCGAGCCCGGCACGATGCCGACCCGGTAGCCTTCCGGCACGCCGAGCAGCCGGGCGGTGCGGTCGATCGCCTCCCTGATCTGCGCCTTCGGTGCGGCGGCCCGGTGCGAGCGGCCGAGATAGGCCCGGGTCGCAACGGCTTCGAGCGACCATCCGGGGTGTTTGGCACAGGGACCTGAGGAAAATTCGGGGCGCGCAGGGAAAGCCTGCGGCTTCGGGGGGAACGTCATGCGACGCGCTCCGTCGTCAGGGCGAGGTTCCTGAGCGTGCCGCCGCTCGCCCTTGCCGGCGGCAAACCCGCCGACCAGATAGAGCGCCGCCACGCGGCCGTCAACGCGGAAAATGTCGCATTCGGGCGCCGCTCCGTCGCTCCGAAGCCACGTTCTATTCTGCGGCCCGCTCGACCGCGGTGCAGATCTCGCCGACCAGCCCCTCGAGCAGGACGGCGTCCTCTGCCTCGCCCATCACCCTGATCAACGGCTCCGTCCCGGACCGGCGGATCAGCAGCCTGCCCGCCGGGCCGAGCCGCGCCTCTGCCGAGCGGATCGCTGCCTGCACCCCGGCATCCTCCAGCGGCCGCGCGCCGTCGGCATAGCGCACATTGCGAAGGAGCTGCGGTACCGGCTCGAACTGTGCGCAAAGCTCCGAGGCGGGCCGGCCCTCGGCCACCGCCGCATCCAGCACCTGCAGCGCCGCCAGCAGGCCGTCGCCGGTGGTCACATGGTCCCCGAGCACGATGTGGCCCGACTGCTCGCCACCCAGATTGTAACCGCCCGCCCGCATCTCCTCGACCACATAGCGGTCGCCAACCCGGGTGCGGACGAGGTCGATTCCCCGGCCCGCCAGCAGCCTCTCGAGCCCGAGGTTCGACATCACGGTCGTCACCAGGGCCCGCCGGGAAAGCCGGTCCTCGGCCGCCCAGCGGGTGGCGATCAGCGCCATGATCTGGTCGCCGTCCACCACCCTGCCCTTCTCGTCGACGATGTGCACCCGGTCGGCGTCGCCGTCGAGCGCGATGCCGAGATCGGCGCCGTGCTCCAGCACCGCCTGCTGGCAGGCGGCGGGTTCGGTCGACCCGCAACCCGCGTTGATGTTCTCACCGTTCGGGCTCACGCCGAGCTTCACGACCTTGGCGCCGAGCTCCCACAGAACCTCCGGCGCCGTGGCGTAGGCGGCGCCATGGGCGCAGTCGATCACCACCTTGAGCCCGTCCAGCGCCCGGCCGCGCGGAAACGTCGCCTTGCAGAACTCGATGTAGCGCCCCCGCCCGTCATCCATCCGCCGCGCCTGACCGATGCGGGCCGGCGGCGCCAGCTCCGGCCGCTCGCCCATCAGCCGCTCGATCTCCGCCTCGGCCGCGTCCGAAAGCTTGTAGCCGTCGGGGCCGAACAGCTTGATGCCGTTGTCCTCGAACGGATTGTGCGAGGCCGAGATCATCACCCCCAGATCGGCGCGCACCGAGCGGGTCAGCATGCCCACCGCCGGGGTCGGCATCGGCCCGAGCAGCACCACGTCCATGCCGACGCTGGTGAACCCCGCGGTCAGCGCCGTCTCGATCATGTAGCCCGAGCGCCGCGTGTCCTTGCCGATCACCGCGCTGTGCCGGTGGGGGCCGCGGGTGAAGTGCCGCCCGGCCGCCTGGCCGAGGCGCATCGCCACCTCGGCGGTCATCGGGTCGCTGTTCGCCCGGCCGCGGATGCCGTCGGTGCCGAAATACCTGCGGCTCATACCGTCTCCTCCCGAGCCTCATCCGCCACGATCGCCTGCCAGACGCCGAGCGCCTCACGGGTCTCCGCCACGTCATGGACGCGCAGGATCTGGATCCCCTGCGCCAGGCCGGCGAGCCCTGCCGCGATCGATCCGACGCGCCGCCGAGACGGCTCGCCTACGCCCGACAGGGTGCCGATGAAGCGCTTGCGCGAGACGCCGAGCAGCACCGGGCAGCCCAGCCCGTGGAACAGCGAGAGCCGCCGGATCAGTGCCAGATTGTGCTCGAGCGTCTTGCCGAAGCCGATCCCCGGATCGACGGCCAGTCGTGCAAGCGGCACACCCGCCGCCCGGGCGGCGGCGATCCTGAGCTCGAGGAAATCGTAGACGTCGAGCAGCACGTCGCCGTAGCGCGGGTCGTCCTGCATGGTGCGCGGGTCGCCCAGCGCATGCATCAGGCAGACCGCCGCGAAACGCCGTGCGACCGCCGGGCTCCCGGGGTCATGGCCGAGCGCCGAGATGTCGTTGAGCATCGTCGCCCCGGCGGCCAACGCCGCCTCGGCGACCGCCGCCTTGCGGGTGTCGACCGAGACCGGAACGTTGCATCCGGCCGCCTTCAGCCCGTCCAGCACCGGCAGGATCCGGGCAAGCTCGATGTCGGCCGGCACCGGCTCCGCGCCCGGGCGGGTCGACTCGCCGCCGACATCGAGCATGTCGGCCCCGGCTTCGACAAGCGCCAGACCGAGCGCGACGGCCGCCTCGGGCGCGAGGTGCCGGCCGCCGTCGGAAAAGCTGTCCGGAGTGACGTTGACCACGCCCATGATCCTCGGCCGGTTCATCGCGATTCCCGCCAGCGGCGGGCGCGGAGCCGAGAGCAGCCGGAATGTCTCCGTCTCCTCCGGATGCAGCACTTCGGCCGCGTCCGCGGGTATGACCTGCGGCGGCTGGTTGCGGCGCAGGACCTCGACCTCGGCAAAGCCGAACAGCCCTCCCGCCAGCGGCCGCGCCCCTGCCCGTCGCGGCGGGCACGGGATTGGCCTCAGATAGGCGCGGTGAGGATCGGCGGTCATGGGCGCGGGATAGCGCGGCAGCCGGAGCAGTGCAACGGAAGCAATTTATACACTAAAACAATGTTGTTTATTCATGGATAAATTTTTTTATGTGAATTATTGCCTACCCACTTTATACACGCTAAATCTCGATCAACACGAGATACCGGAGTCGAATGCGATGAGCCCTGCCGAAATCGTCTCGTCACTCGTATCGCCGCCCCAGCGCCACGAGGCCGGTACCTCGCCTGACGTCCTGATCATCGGCGCAGGGCCGGTCGGGCTTTTCGCCGTGTTCGAGCTCGGCCTGCTCGGCCTCAGGGCGCGCCTGATCGACACGCTCGACCGCCCCGGCGGCCAGTGCGCCGAGCTCTATCCGGAGAAGCCGATCTACGACATTCCCGGCGCGCCGGTGATCACCGGGCAGGAGCTGACCGACCGGCTGATGCAGCAGGCGGCGCCCTTCGACCCCGAGTTTCGCCTCGGCCAGCGGGTCGAGAGCCTGACACGGCGTCCCGACGGCCGGTTCCAGCTCGTCACCGATGCCGGCGAGGTGCATGTGGCACCGGTGGTCTTCATCGCTGCCGGCGCCGGCAGCTTCACGCCGCGCAGGCCCAGGATCGAGGGCATCTCGCCCTATGAGGGCAGGTCGCTGTTCTACGCCGTCCGCCGGCGCTCCGACTTCGAGGGCCGCGACCTCGTCATCGCCGGCGGCGGCGACTCGGCGCTGGACTGGACGCTCGACCTGCTGCCCTCGGTGAAGTCGCTGACGCTGGTGCACCGGCGCGACAAGTTCCGCGCCGCGCCGCATTCGGTCTCGGCGATGGATCAGGCGGTGGCCGCGGGCCGGATGCGCTTCATCATGGGCGAACTCGACCGTCTCGAGGGCGAGAACGGTGACCTCAGCGCCGTGACCGTCCGCAACGGAGCCGCGACCACCACCGTCGCTGCCGACCGGCTGCTGGCCTTCTTCGGGCTCAACATCGAGCTCGGCCCCATCGCCGACTGGGCACTGGACCTCGAGGACGGCAAGCAGATCCGGGTCGATACCGGGAAGTTCCAGACCTCGACGCCGGGCATCTTCGCGATCGGCGACATCAACCACTATACGGGCAAGCTGAAGCTGATCCTTTCGGGTTTCCACGAGGCCGCGCTGGCGGCCCAGGAAGCCTTCCGCATCGCCCGGCCCGGCGAGAAGCTGCGCTTCCAGTACACGACCTCCTCCTCCGAACTGCAGCGGAGGCTGAAGGTCGCATGAGCGCGGAGTTCACGGTGACCACCCGCACGGGCGCGACCCACCGGCTCGAGGGCGTCAGCGGCTGGCGGCTGATGGAGCTGCTGCGCGACTACCGGATGGGGGTCGAGGGCATCTGCGGCGGCCAGTGCGACTGCGCGAGCTGCCACGTCTATGTCGACCCGGAATGGGCCAGCCGCCTGCCCCCGCCCCGCGCGGACGAGGAAGCCCTGCTCGACGATCTGCCGGCCTCGACGCCCGCCTCGCGCCTCGCCTGCCAGATCATCTGGAGCGAGACGCTCGACGGGCTGAAGGTGACCGTCGCACCCGACTGAACCCTGATCGGAGGACACTGCCATGGCCAAGGACTTCAAGCCGGTCGTCGTCACCGCCAACGACCTCGTCGAGGGCGACAGCGTGTTCCTCGGCGCCTGCGGCTGGGTCCGGGACATCCGGATGGCCCGCATGGCGGCAACTCCCGAGGAAGCCGCGAGGCTCGAGGCCGACGGGCAGGCCGGCGAGGCGCAGAACCTCGTCATCGGACCCTACCTGGTCGAGGTTTCGCTCGGGACCGGCCATCCCTGGCCCGTGCTGCGCCGCGAGCAGATCCGTGCGGGCGGGTTCCCGACGATCCCGTTCGGCGCCGGGGCGGCTCCGGCGGAGCGCCGCGCCGCCTGAGGAGGCATTGCGATGTATCGTTATGACGAGTTCGACCACCGCTTTGTGGCCGAGCGGGTCGCCGAGTTCCGCGACCAGGTGCAGCGGCGCCTGACCGGCGCGCTGACCGAGGCCGAGTTCCGGCCGCTCAGGCTGATGAACGGGCTCTACCTGCAGCTCCACGCCTACATGCTGCGGGTGGCGATCCCCTATGGCACGCTGAGCGGTCGCCAGCTGCGGATGCTCGCCGATATCGCCGAGACCTGGGACAAGGGCTACGGCCATTTCACCACGCGGCAGAACATCCAGTTCAACTGGCCGAAGCTGAAGGACGTGCCGGACATCCTGGCCGCGCTGGCCTCCGTCGAGATGCACGCGATCCAGACCAGCGGAAACTGCATCCGCAACGTTACCTCCGACCCGCTCGCAAGCGTGGCGCCCGACGAGATCGAGGATCCGCGGATCACTGCCGAGGTGATCCGGCAGTGGTCGAGCCTGCACCCCGAATTCACCTTCCTCGGGCGCAAGTTCAAGATCGCGGTGATCGCGTCCGGGACCGACCGGGCAGCGCTGAAGATTCACGACATCGCCGTTCAGGTGGTGCGCGACGCGGCCGGCGAGACCGGCTACAGGCTCCTGGTGGGCGGCGGGCTCGGCCGCACGCCGATGATCGCCCGCGAGCTGCGTGCCTTCCTGCCGCGCGCCGACCTGCTGCCCTATCTCGAGGCGGCGCTGAGGGTCTACAACCTGCACGGCCGGCGCGACAACAAGTACAAGGCGCGGATCAAGATCCTGGTCCACGAGATGGGCATCGACGCCTATCGCGACGAGGTCGAGCGCGAGTTCGCCCGGATCGACCGCGCCGCAGTGGCGATCCCCGCGGATGAACTGGCGCGGATCGCCGCGTATTTCGCGCCGCCGGAGCTGCCGGAGCGCCCGGCGGCGCCGGTCGAGTTCGAGCGGATGAAGAAGGTCGACGCCGGCTTCGCCGCCTGGGTCGGGCGCAACACCCATGCGCACCGGGCGCCGGGCTACGTGGCAGCGGTGATCTCGCTGAAGCCGGTCGGCGGCGCGCCGGGCGATGCCACGGCCGAGCAGATGCGGGCGATCGCGGACATGGCCGAGAGCTACTCGGCCGACGAGCTCCGGGTGACGCACGAGCAGAACATCGTGCTGCCGCATGTGGCGCTCGCCGATCTCTACAAGGTCTGGCGCGGGCTGGCCGCCATCGGCCTCGACGCGCCGAACCGGGGGCTGGTCACCGACATCATTGCCTGCCCCGGCCTCGACTACTGCGCGCTGGCGACGGCGCGGTCGATCCCGGTCGCGCAGGCGATCAGCCGGCGCTTTGCAGACCTGAAGCGGCAGGCGGAGATCGGGCCGCTCTCGATCAAGATCTCGGGCTGCATCAACGCCTGCGGCCACCACCACATCGGCCATATCGGCATCCTCGGCCTCGATAAGGCGGGGTTGGAGAGCTACCAGATCACGCTTGGTGGCGAGTCGACGGAAGATGCGGCGCTCGGCGAGCGCACCGGGCCGGGCTTCGGCTATGACGAGGTGCCGGACGTGGTGGAGCGGATCATCGACACCTATCTTGCCGTCCGCGACAACCCGCGCGAGACGTTCGTGCAGGCGTTCCGCCGCGTCGGGATGGCGCCGTTCAGGGAGGCGCTGTATGCCCCGGCTCATTGACCGCAACGGCCCCGCAGAGGACCGCTGGACCGTGCTGGGCGAGGCGGACCCGCTGCCTGAGGCGGGCGCGGTGATCGTGCCACTGACCCGGCTCGGCGAGGCGCTGCGTGCTGGTCTCGAGCTTGGCGTCCACATCCCGAACGACGCGCAGGCCGAGACGCTGGCGCCGCATTTCGCGCGGCTTTCGCTGATCTCGGTCGCCTTCCCCGGCTTTGCCGACGGGCGGGGGTTCTCGGTCGGGCACGCGCTCAGGGCCCTCGGCTTCGAGGGACGGGTGCGCGCCACCGGGTATGTGATCGCCGACCAGTTCGCCTATCTGCTCGCCTGCGGATTCGACGAGGTTTCTGTCGACGACGACGTCGCCGGACGACAGCCGCCCGAGCACTGGTCTCCGGCCGGGCGCGTCACCCTCGGCTACCAGCGCGGACTAACCGGCCGCGGCTCGATCCTCGATACCCGCCGCGCCGCGCGGAGCGAGGCCAGCCGTGGCTGAGCCCGCCTTCGGCACGGTGCCGCCGGTGCCGTTCCGGCGCCTCTCCCCCCATGCCAACGCGCTGGTGCTGAACCGGGTCCACGCGGCGAGCGCGCCGCAGGTTCTGCTCGAGGACGTGATCCGGCACCAGTATCCGCGCGGCATTGCCCTCGTCTCATCCTTCGGGGCCGATTCCGCAGTGCTGCTCCACATGGTGGCAGAGATCGACCGCACGACGCCGGTCCTGTTCCTGCAAACCGGCATGCTGTTTGCGGAGACGCTCGCCTATCAGCGCGACCTCGCGAGGCAGCTCGGCCTGACCGATGTCCGGATCATCGCGCCGGATCCCGCCGACCTCGCCGGCGACGACCCGGACGGGACGCTGCACCGCGACAATGCAGATGGCTGCTGCTTCCTCCGCAAGACCCTGCCGCTCCGCCGGGCGCTGGAGTCCTTCGGGGCCTGGATCACGGGGCGCAAGCGGGTGCAGGCGGCGACGCGGGCCGGACTCGAGATCTTCGAGGAGGACCGCGAGAACGGCATGCTGAAGGTCAACCCGCTGGCCCACTGGGACGGCGCGGCGGTGCGCGCCTACATGCGCGCCCTCGGCCTGCCGCCGCACCCGCTGGTCGCGCGCGGCTTCCCTTCGATCGGCTGCGCCCCCTGCACGACGCCGGTGCGCGCGGGCGAGGACCCGCGCGCCGGCCGCTGGCGCGACCAGGCCAAGACCGAGTGCGGCATTCACTTCGACGGCGAGCGATGGGTCCGCACACCGGCCGACCGCGGGGTGGTCGGCAGCTTTCCCTGACCGCTGCGGGATTTCCTCAGCCCGGCAGCGCATCCGGGCGCTCGGGCTGGCCGCTGTAGATCCAGACGCTCAGCGCAAGAAAGCCGATCACGCTCAGGAACACCAGCCGGTAGCCGGTCTCCGGTGCGCCGCCGGCGCGTTCGACCCAGCCGATCAGAGCGCCGGTGCCGCTCTGCATCGCGAAGACCGCCGTCAGCCCGACGAGATTGATGCAGGTCATCGCCCGGCCCAGGCGGCGCGCCGGCACGAAGCAGCGAGCATGGGCCGCCAGCACGACATAGATCGGCGCCGCACAGCCGAAGACGAACAGCAGCGGGTAGGCGAGCCCGAGCGGCGCCGCAGGCCAGGCCGCCAGGACGGCCAGCGCCGCGATCTCGATCCCGACCCCGGTTACGATCAGCCGGCGCCGCGAGGCCGCGCGCCGCTCGAGCGGCCCGTAGGCGAAAGTGCCGATATGGAGCGCCAGGATCAGCCCCAGCACCAGCAGCGCCGCCGTGCCCCGGTCGATCCCGTGGACCGCGATGAAGTAGGGCCCGGCCCAGAGGCCGCCAATGGTCATGAAGGGTGCGGTGAAGCAGAGCCCCATGGCGAAGATGCGCCAGAGTTCGCGCATGCCGACAACACGCAAGAGGCCGGCGACGACCTCGCGGAGGTTCTCGCGCGGACTGGCGGCTGCGGCGGATGCGGCAGGCCGGTCCTGCAGCGAGAGATGCAGCAGGAGCGTCAGCGCCGCTGTTCCCGCTGCCAGCGCAAGGAAGCTGGCGGCGAGGCCGAACCGGTCGAGCGCAAGCGCCAGCGGCATGGTCGCCAGCACCCCGCCGATGCCACCGGCGATGCCGACCACGGCCGCCGTGGCCTGCGGGCCCCTGCCCTCGGGTGCCCAGGCCATCGCGACGAGATAGACCCCGGTGATCACGCCGCCATGTCCGATGCCGATGGCGAAGCGCCCCGCCATCATGCCGGGCGTGTCGGCCGACAGCGCGAAGACGACGATCCCGGCAACCGCCAGTGCGCCGAGCGCGGTCATCGTCCGTCGCGGCCCCAGCCAGTCGAACAGGATGCCGGTCGGAAGCTGGATCAGCGCCGAGGCCAGGAACATGGACCCCATCACCGCGCCGATCTCCGCCGGCGCCATGCCGCGCGCCTCGGCCAGATAGCTTGCCAGCACCGCACCGCCGGAGCGGTTCACCTGAACGAGCACGAAGAAGACGCCGAGCAGGACCAGCATCCGCCGCAGCGCGACGGCCCGCGCGGCGTCGCCGCCGCTCATGCGGGCAACCGGCATTCGGCGGATGGGTTCATCGGACCGGAGCCCCCCGGGCATTCGGGCCTGCCGCACTCCGGCCCCGCGGCCTGAGTATCAGAGACCGGCCGGAATGCCAGCGCGGGACGGCAGTCATCCCCATGCTGATTATGCGTTCTGCCGCTTGCCGCTCGAGCGGCCATGGTGTCTGATCCGACGGTCACCAGCCACGGAGTCGTGCCATGCCCGCGCTCGCGAACGAACGCATCGTCTATTTCAACGGCAAATACATTCCCGAGAGCCAGGCGCTGGTCCCCTACCGCGACCGCAGCTTCATCTACGGTGACGGCGCCTTCGACATGACGCGGACCTTCAACCACCGCATCTTCAAGCTCGACGAGCACCTCGACCGTTTTTACCGGTCGCTCCGCGCGCTCAGGCTCGACCCGACCATGCCGATCGAGAGGATGGCCGAGATCAGCCGCACCGTGGTCGAGAAGAACCTGCACCTGCTCGGCGATGGCGACGACTACTGGCTCGGCCAGCGCATCACCCGCGGCGTGCTGCGGGCCAAGGACGACAACTGGGCCCATACCGGACCGACAGTCATCGTCGAATGCATCCCGCTGCCTCTGGCCGACCGGGCGAGGCTCTATCGCGACGGCATCCAGGTCGTGACCCCTTCGGTCCGCCGCACGCCGCCCGAGTCGCTGACGCCGCGCGCGAAAAGCCACAACTACCTCAACCTGATTGCCGGCGATCTTGAGGCTCGGGCGCAAAACGCCGATGCTTGGGCGATCCTGCTCGACATGAACGGCAACCTCTGCGAGGGCCTGGGCTCGAACATCTTCCTCGTGCGCGACGGCGCGCTCCTGACCCCGCGCGAGAACTTCGTGCTTCCGGGCGTCAGCCGGCAGACCGTGATCGACCTTGCGGCGAAGCTTGGCATTCCCTTCCGCGAGGCCGACCTCGACCTCTTCGACGCCTACAACGCCGACGAGGCCTTCATTACCTCGACCAGCCTCTGCATCTGCCCGGTCGCCAGCATCAACGGCACGGGCACCGCAACCGGACCCTACGGTCCGGTGACGAAGCGGCTGATCGACGCCTATGTCGACCTGGTCGGCTGCGACTTCGTGCAGCAGTATCTGAGCAGGCTCGCATAGGCCACAGGAAACACTAAAATAACCTGCGACCCCACAAGCCGGCCGCCGCCGCAATGAGGGGGAGGCAATGGGTTTCGCACCGCTGGCCGGGATCCGCGTGATCGAGATGAGCCACATGATCATGGGGCCGTCCTGCGGCATGATCCTCGCCATGCTCGGCGCCGAGGTGATCAAGGTCGAGCCGCCGGGCGGCGACCGGACGCGGGCGCTGACCGGCATGGGGGCCGGTTTCTTCCCGCTCTTCAACCGCGGCAAGCGCTCGGTCGTCCTCAATGCCGGAACGGCCGAGGGGCGGGCGGCGCTCCACGCCCTGCTGGCCGCGTCGGATGTCTTCGTCGAGAACTTCCGCGACGAGTCGCTCGCCCGCCAGGAGCTCGACCCGGCGACGCTCAGGTCCCGCTACCCCCGCCTGATCGTCGCGAGCCACAAGGGCTTCCTGCACGGACCCTACGAGAACCGCACGGCGATGGACGAGGTGGTGCAGATGATGACCGGGCTCGCCTATATGACCGGGCCGAGCGGCCGGCCGCTGCGGATCGGCTCCTCGGCCAACGACATCATGGCGGGCCTGTTCGGCGCGCTCGGTGTGCTGGCCGCCCTGCGCGAGCGCGACCGGACCGGCGAGGGCGCGGCGATCCGCGCCGGGCTGTTCGAGAACTGCCTGCTGCTGGTCGCCCAGCACATGGTGCCGATCGAGCTCGAAGGCTACGAGGCCCCGCCGATGCCCGAGCGCGATTTCTCCTGGCCGGTCTACGACATCTTCGCGACCCGTGACGGCAGACAGGTCTTCGTCGGCGCCATCACCACCGGCCACTGGTCCGCGCTCTGCGACCATCTCGGTCTCGGCGTGCTGAAGGACGACCCGCGCCTGCGGACACCGATGGACCGGATCCGGGCGCGCGACTGGACCCTCCCGCTGGTCCGCGCCCGGATCGGCGAGTTCGACGAGGCACCGCTCTGCGCCGCGCTCGAGCGGCTCGGCATCCCATTCTCGCCCATCGCCCGGCCGGCCGACATGCTCGCCGACCCCCATGTCAACCGCCCGGGCGGGCTGGTCGAGTCGCGCCTGGCCGACGGGCGGGTATTCCACGCCCCCGGCCTGCCGCTCGAAAGGGACGGCGAGCCCGTCAGCGGCCCGGGCGATGTGCCCGGCCTCGGCGCCGACACCGAAATCCTGCTCCGCGCCGCCGGCTGCGGCGAGGCGCTGGTGGCGGCGGTGCTCCGTCAGGCCGGCGAGGTTGCGCCCTGAGTCCATCCTGGCGCCTTCCCGATGGCACTTGACGCGCGCGTGAACAGGCGGACTCTTATGCGGCGGCCGCGCCCGGCACGGCCCACCATGCACGATTGAGCAGGGAGGAAGCATCATGGAACTCACCAAGCGGCAATTCCTGGCCGGAACCGCTTGCCTTGCGGGGGCGGTGCACTGGTCCGTCGGCGCTCGCGGCGCCGAGGCCGAGTTGATCACCGTCTCGCATTCGGTCAACACCACGATCTACGCCGCCCACATGGTCGCCCAGGCCA
This sequence comes from Limibaculum sp., assembly GCA_039805905.1. Lineage (GTDB taxonomy): Bacteria > Pseudomonadota > Alphaproteobacteria > Rhodobacterales > Rhodobacteraceae > Thermohalobaculum. The sequence goes on from JBDIVM010000009.1 coordinate 53,526, forward strand.
AGGGCTTCGCCGAGGCCGAGGGGCTCGACATGCGGGTGATCGAGGCACAGGGCGGCTCGAACGTGCGCAAGATCCTTGCCGCCGGACAGGTCGGCTACGCGCTGGGCGATTCGAGCCATCCCCTGCAGCTCACCAACCGCGGCCGGCCCTCGAAGATCCTGATGGCGACCGACAACCGCTGCTCCTACGCCAACATCGTCATCCGCAAGGAGCTCCACGACAAGGGTATCGACACGGTCGAGAAGCTGGCCGAGTACCGCCGCGACGGCGAACTGCCGGTGATCGCGGCGACCGGCATCGGCTCGGGGACCTGGGTCTACGGCACCTACGTGCTGGAGACGAAGGGCGTCGCCGACCAGTTCAACTGGGTCGCGGGCGGGGGCTCGAAGACCATGCTCGGCGGGCTGCAGACCGGCAAGTTCGACGCCATCATGGCCGTGCCGGCATGGATGTTCCAGGCCGTGGACGATGGCTACGGCACGCTGCTCTATGATACGTCCGACGCCGAGTCCTGGCAGACGGTGTTCGGCGGCAACATTCCCGCGACCGTGATCTACGTGCTCGACGACGCGATCACCCGCAATGCCGAGACGACGCAGAAATACGTCAATGCCCTGTTCAAGTCGATGCAGTGGCTCGGCGCGTCGTCGACCGACGAGATCCTCGGCGTCGTCGGCCCGCTGATGCCGAATTTCGCACCCGAGCTCGTCAAGCGCGAGATCGAGTACTACAGCAAGATCTGGCAATACGACGGCAGCTTCCCGGAGGCGGACTTCGACACCGGCGCCAGGGTCTGGTTCCGCGAGCAGACCAAGATCTCGGCGCTTTCCTACGCCGACGTGGTGGACATGAGCTTCCTCGACAACGCCCGCAAGGCATGATCGCGCAGGCCTGGACCGCGCCGCCGGCCCGCATCGTACTCGGGGAACTGGTCAAGACCTTCGCCGGCCGGGGCGGCACGGTCCCGGCCGTCGAGAATGTCAGCTTCGCGGTCCGGCAGGGCGAGTTCGTGGCGCTGATCGGGCCTTCGGGCTGCGGCAAGAGCACGATCCTCAACATGATCGCCGGGCTGATTCCGCTCACCGGCGGCCGGATCGGCGTCGACGGGCAGGATGTCACCTATGGCCGTCCGACGCCGCGGACCGGCTATGTGTTCCAGCGCGACACGGTCTTTCCCTGGCGCACGGTCAGGCGGAACATCGGGCTCGGGCTCGAGATCGCCGGCCGGCCACGCGCCGAGCGCGAGGCCGAGGTGGCGCGGATGATCGACCGCGCTGGGCTCGAAGGCTTCGAGGACGCCTTCCCGGTCACGCTTTCCGGCGGAATGCGCCAGCGCGTCGCCTTGATGCGCACGCTGATCATGCGGCCCGAAATCCTCCTGATGGACGAACCTTTCGGCGCGCTCGACACACACACCAAGCTCGAGATGCACCGCTTCCTGCTCGAGATCTGGGAGGAGGAGAAGCAGACCGTGCTCTTCGTCACCCACGACCTCGGCGAGGCGCTGACGCTCGCCGACCGGATCATCGTGCTTTCGGCCCGGCCCGGCCGCGTGAAGGAGATCTTCGACGTGCCCTTCCCGCGGCCCCGCGATGCGGTGAGCCTGCGCGAGACGGCAGACTACTCGGCCCTGTTCTCGCGGGTGTGGCACTCGCTCGGCGAGGAATTCCGCAGGACCAGCGCGGAGGGATAGCGCGATGCCGGTCAGCATGGCCTGGGTGAACTTCTGGCGGTTGGCATTGCTGGCGGTCCTGCTGGCAGTCTGGCAGTGGGGCGACGAGGTCAACCGCGCGCTGGTCGCCGGGCTCGACCCGGACTGGCAGAGGGCGCTGACGATCCAGGTGCTCGAACCCTTCTTCATCTCGAAGCCGAGCCATATCTGGGAGCGCTTCCTCACGCTCGGCTGCTTCCGGGACGAAGCCGGCCGCTGGCTGATCGCCGAAGGCTTCCGCGGCTGCATCGACGCCACCCGCAACAACCTCTGGAGCGCGACCGTGGCGACGCTGCGCAACACCTTCTGGGGGTTCCTCGTCGGGGTCGGCTCCGGCGTGGCGGTCGGCCTCGTGCTCGGCCGCTCGGAGGTCCTGGCGAAGATCTTCGAGCCCTATATCGTCGCCTTCAACTCGCTGCCCCGGATCGCGCTCGTGCCGCTGATCGTGCTGGTCTTCGGTCTCGGCGATGCGTCGAAGATCATGACCGCCTGGGTGATTGTGTTCTTCATCGTGTTCTTCTCGACCTATGAGGGCGCCCGCGCGGTCGACCGCGACCACATCAACGCCGCGCGCCTGCTTGGCGCCACCGACTGGCAGGTAACCTGGACGGTGGTGGTGCCGTCAGCGCTCGCCTGGGTCTTCGCGGTGCTCACCCCGGCGCTCTCCTTCTCGCTGATCGGCGTCATCATCGGCGAGTTCATCGGCGCGCAGGTGGGTCTCGGCAAGATCATCATCGAGGCTGAGGCGACGCTCGAGACAGCCGACATGATGGTGGCGCTGTTCGTGCTGATGTTCGTCGGCGTCACGCTCGCCATGATGATCCGGCGCCTGCAGCGCTACCTGCTGCGCTGGCAGTCGCATTTCAGCGACGGGCGGTAAGCCCGGCGGACTCACATATCGAGGAACACCGTCTCGCCCTCGCCCTGAAGGCGGATGTCGAAACGGTAGGCGGCGGCCTTCGGATCGCGCGCCGCGATCAGGCTCTGCCGGCGCGCCGGACTCTCGATCCGGTTCAGCAGCGGGTCGGCCGCGTTGGCTGCCGCCTCGTCGCCGAAATACATCCGGGTCGTGAGGCCGACATTGATGCCGCGCGCGACCAGCCAGAGGCTGAGATGCGGAGCCTGGCTGCCGCCGCCTCGGGCCGGCACGGGCCCGGGCTTCACCGTCTCGAAGCTGAAGACGCCGGTACCGAGATCGGGCACCACGCGGCCCCAGCCGCGGAAGTCGGGTTCGATGGCGAGCTCTCGCCGGTCCTCCGGGTGGTTGTAGCGGCCCTGCGCATTGGCCTGCCAGACCTCGATCAGCACGTCCTTCACCGGGGCGCCGGTCCCGTCGAGCACGCGTCCCTCGACCCGGATGCGCTCGCCCTTCGTCTCGGGCCCGGCGATTGCCCGGCCGAGATCGGCGACGCCGCCATCGAGCCCGGCGGCAGATGGCGCAAGGCCGATATGGACATAGGGCCCCGCGGTCTGCGAGGGCGTCTCCTTCACATAGGGAAGCTTCCGCACCATCGGTTCCCCCTAGTTCCCCTCGGGCCGGTTCTCGAACATGGTCGAGCGCCGCCCCCTGAGCACGATGTCGAAACGGTAGGCGAGCGCGTCGAAGGGCTTCGAGGCCGGCAGGTCGAGCGGCGCCACCAGACGGTCCACCGCTTCCTTGTCCGGAATCGCATTGGCAATCGGGCAGAGCGGGATCAGCGGGTCGCCCTCGAAGTACATCTGGGTGATCAGCCGCTGGCAGAACGCCGTCCCGAAAAGCGAGAAATGGATATGGGCCGGCCGCCAGCTGTCGGCCGCGTTCGGCCAGGGATAGGGGCCGGGCCTTATGGTGCGGAAGGCGTAGTGCCCCTCCGCATCGGTCAGGCAGCGCCCGCAGCCGCCGAAATTCGGGTCGAGCGGCGCCAGATAGCCATCGTTCACATGCCGGTAGCGCCCCCCTGCATTCGCCTGCCAGATCTCGACCAGCGCGCCCGCCACACCGCGGCCGTTCTCGTCGGTCACCCGGCCGTGCACGATGATCCGCTCGCCGATCGGCTCGCCGCTCCTTGCGTAGTTCGCCAGCAGATCCGCGTCGAGCGGGCCGAGATCGGCCGCGGTGAAGACCGGGCCGGTCGTCTCGCTCAGGGTCTGCGGCAGCGACAGCAGCGGCAGGCGCGGCGCGCGGGCGACGGTGGTCTTGTAGGCCGGAGTCAGCGCCGGCGGCTGCCAGGCGCGGTCGCGCGGATAGTAGTCGCCAAGCGGGGCTGGCATGGGGTTCCTCCTCAGATCTCGACACCGATCTCGGCATACGCGGCCCGGGCGACCTTTATCGCATGATTGGCCGCCGGAACGCCCGCATATATTGCCACATGCAACAGCGTCTCCTTCACGTCCGCGGGCGTTGCGCCCGTGTTCCGGGTGGCGCGCACATGCATCGCCACCTCGTCCCAATGGCCGAGCGCGGCCAGCAGCGCGATGGTCACCACCGAACGCTCCCGCAATGTCAGCCCGGGCCGCGACCAGACCGATCCCCATGCGCCTTCCGTGATGAGCCGCTGGAACTCCTCGTCGAAGGGCCGCTTCGCCGCTTCCGCCCGGTCCACATGCGCATCCCCCAGCACCGCACGGCGGGTCGCCATGCCAATCTCGTAGGTCTCAGACATGCCCGGTCTCCTCCAGCAAGCCCGTGATCGCGCGGGCGGGACGCGGATGCGACAAAACGCCGTCTCCCCGCCGATTTCGCCAGCATGCCCCGGCAGTGTGGCGCCAAGCAACCGGCAGCGGCGGGTTTCTGCGGGGCAGCACCGGGTGCGCCCGGCACAGGGTCGGTTGACGGGAATCAAGGGCCGCCAGCGCGCTCGGCGCGAGAGTGTCATATGCTGGGGCCATATGCCGGACGGCAGCCGCGCGGGCCGGCGAGCGTTCCGCCATCCATTGGCCGGAGGGACCGCTAAATGAGAGGCTATACCGACCGCGCCGAGGCCGGCCGTGCGCTGGCAGAGACTCTGGTGAGCCGCAATTTGCCCGACCCCGTGGTGCTCGCCCTGCCGCGGGGCGGCGTGCCGGTCGGGATCGAGATCGCCCGCGCACTCCGCTGCCCGCTCGACCTCGTGCTGGTACGCAAGATCGGCGTGCCCGGCCAGCCGGAGCTCGCTGCCGGGGCGGTGGTCAATGGCGACCACCCCGAAACCGTGATCAACGAGGTGATTGCCGCGCATGCCGGCCTCGACCGTGCGGCGCTCGACCGGCTCGCGGCGGTGCAGATCGACGAGATCCGGCGCCGCCGGGCTGCCTGGCTGGCGGGCCGCACTCCGGTGCCGCTGGCGGGGCGTACCGCCATCCTGGTCGATGACGGCATGGCCACCGGCGCCACGATGCACGTCGCCCTGAAGGCGGCCCGGCGGCGCGGCCCGGCGCGGCTCGTCCTGGCGGTCCCCGTGGCCGCGGCCGATGCACTCGATCGGCTCGGCCCCCTCGCCGACGAGGTGATCTGCCCCCTCGCTCCGGCCTGGTTCGGTGCTGTCGGCGCCTACTACGACGATTTCAGGCAGGTGGAGGACGGCGAGGTGGCAACCATGCTTGCCGAGGCAGACCGGCTCATGCGGGACGCCGACCGGCCGTAACCGGCCCTCCGATCCTCAGCGATCCCCGTCCGCCTCCGACTCGTCCCGGCAAACCAGGTCGTAGATCAGCCCGGCCCGCCCGCTCAGCGGCTTCTCCAGCGCGCCCATCACGTCGGATTCCAGCGCGAGATAGGCGGCCGCGCGCTCGAGATCGGCAATGCCCGCGCCCATGGCCAGGATTGCGGCCACCTTGTGGTCGTCGATCGGCCCGAGAAGCCGGGTCACATCCGCGTGCGAGATCATCCGATCCGACATGGTGCCCTTCCGCCGCTGGTTCCGCCGCTCCCGCTGCGACCATCATGCGCGCCCGTCCGCACGGAGCATTGACCTCGGTCAAATGCCGCTCCCGGCCGGCGCCAGCGCTGTCTGCCCGCGGTCCGGGGGCTCCCGGAGCCGGAGCGCGGCCCGCTGCGGCTCAACGTCCGGTCGAGCGCGACGGTCTTGCTTTCGCGCGGCCACGATGCCCATATTCTCCGGATGTTCCGGATTGCCACCTACAACATCCAGAAGGGCATCGGCCTCGACCTGAAGCGCCAGCCGCTGCGCATCATCGAGGTGCTCAAGGAGCTCGACGCGGACATCGTGGCCCTGCAGGAGGTTGACCGCCGGTTCGGAAACCGGGTTGCCTCGCTGCCCCCGGACCTGATCGCCAGCGAGACCGGGTACAGGGCGATCCCCTTCGCCGAACGCGCCGGCAGTCTCGGCTGGCACGGCAACGCCATCCTTGTCCGCGGGCCGATCCGGGTGCTGAACCATCGCAGGCTTGCGATCCCCGCGGTCGAGCCCCGCGGTGCCGTCATGGCGGATATCGAGGTGCTGGGCCGCCCGCTCAGGGTCGTTGCAACCCATCTGAGCCTTCTCGGCGCATGCCGGCGACTGCAGATCGCGTCGATCATGGACCAACTCCACGGCGACGGCGACAATAACCTGCCGGTCGTCGTGCTGGGCGATCTCAACGAATGGCGGCGCCCCTCGCGGCGGATGCGCGGGCTGCGCCCGGAATACCGTGTGGTCAGCCCCGGCCACAGCTTCCCGAGCCCGCTGCCGACCGCGAGTCTCGACCGGATCATCACCAGCCCGGAGCTCGCCCTCAACGCGGCGCACGTGCACCGCTCCGAAATGGCCCGGATCGCATCGGACCACCTGCCAGTATGGGCCGAGCTTACCTTCGCCGAGCCGGCCGGGACACGGGTGGGCCGGTCTGGCGCGGGGCTGGCAAACCGGACCGACAGGCTCGCCGCAGCCGCTGCAATCGCGCCCTGAACGTCCGGCGGCCGGGTGCCCGACGCACCGGCGCGCTCCTCGCAGGCCGAATCATCGACCCGGGCCAACTGGTTGAGTATCCTGGAGCGACAGATCCGGCGCGCCGCCGCCGCTGCTCCGGGAGAGATCCGCCGTGCTGCATAAACCCGAACAGACCCTCGCCGCCGGAGACCGCGCACCGAACTTCATCCTGCCGGACCAGACTGGCAAGTTCACGATGTTCTACGACGAGGTGCGGGGCCGGCCCTTCGTGCTCCTGTTCTCGGGCGGCTCGCGGCCCCCGGCCCTGCCCCCTGCGGTCGCTGCCTTCGACGCGGCGGTGGCCGATCTCGATGCCGCGGGCGTCGATGTGTTCGGCATCTGCCAGGTGCCTCCGGAAGCGGTGACCTCGGCCGCGCCTAAGATGCGGCTCTGGGCGGATCCCGAGCGCAAGATCTCGGAGGCGTTCCTGGCGCAGCTCGGCTTCGGTGGCGCCGCGGCGGTCGTGCAGGGCGAGGCCGTCGCCATCCTGCTCGACGCGAACCAGCGGATCCTGACGGTCCTGCGCGGCGCGCCCGGCGGGCTGGTTCAGCAGGCGCGCGACTTCTTTACCGCCCGGCCGCCCGCCCCCGCGCCGCGGGTGTGCCGGGCAAACGCGCCCGTACTGCTGATGCCCGACCTTCTCGACCGGCAGATGTGCACCGACCTGATTGCGATGTTCGAGCAGGGCAAGGTCGAAGAGGGAACTGTCGGCTCGGTGCTGGACGGCAAGGAGGTGACCCGCATCCACCATGCCCGCAAGAAGCGCCTCGATTACCGCATCGAGGACATGGCGATCCACGGCATCCTGCAGAACGTGATCGGGCGCCGGATCGCACCGGAGCTTGTAAAGGCGTTCAATTTCCAGGGATTCCGTTTCGACCGCTTTCTCGTGTGCCGCTATGCGGCAGACCGCGAGGACCGCTTCCACATGCACCGCGACAACGTCTCGCCCGAGACGGCGGAGCGCCGCTTCGCCATGACCCTCAACCTCAACGGCGACGAGTACGAGGGGGGCGAGCTGGTATTCCCGGAATACGGCCCCGACCGCTACAAGCCCGGCAATGGCGGCGCGGTGATCTTCTCCTGCTCGCTCCTGCACGAGGCGCTACCGGTCACGAAGGGCGTGCGCTTCGCGCTCCTCACCTTCCTGCGCGCACCGCTCCCGAGGCCGGTGCCGCAGGCGGGTGCGCAGCCGGGCGGCCCGGCACGCCGGGCCTGACCCGGCGCCGCCCGGCCGGCAGGCCTCAGCCCGCCAGCGCCCTGTTCAGGTTGTCGTCGACCTTGTCGAGGAAGCCCTGTGTGGTCAGCCACTTCTGGTCCGGCCCCACCAGCAGCGCCAGGTCCTTGGTCATGTAGCCCGTCTCGACCGTCTCGACGCAGACCCGCTCCAGCGTCTCGGCGAAGCGCTTCAGCTCGGCGTTGCCGTCAAGCTTGGCGCGGTGCTTGAGGCCGCCGGTCCAGGCGTAGATCGAGGCGATGGAGTTCGTCGATGTCTCCTTGCCCGCCTGGTGCTGGCGGTAGTGCCGGGTCACCGTGCCATGCGCCGCCTCGGCCTCCACGGTCTTGCCGTCCGGCGTCATCAGCACCGAGGTCATCAGGCCGAGCGACCCGAAGCCCTGCGCCACGGTGTCGGACTGCACGTCGCCGTCGTAGTTCTTGCAGGCCCAGACATAGCCGCCCGACCACTTGAGGCACGAGGCCACCATGTCGTCGATCAGCCGGTGTTCGTAGGTGATGCCCTTCTTCTTGAACGCGGCCTCGAATTCTTCCTCATAGACCCTCTGGAAGAGATCCTTGAAACGGCCGTCATAGGCCTTGAGGATTGTGTTCTTGGTGCTGAGGTAGACCGGCCAGCCGAGGTTGAGCCCGTAGTTGAGCGAGGCCCGCGCGAAGTCGATGATGCTGGCATCGAGGTTGTACATCGCCTGCACCACGCCGGCGCCGGGGGAGTCATAGACCTCGCGCTCGATCACCGTGCCGTCCTTGCCGACGAACTTCAGGGTCAGCTTGCCGGCACCCGGAAAGCGGAAGTCGGTGGCCTTGTACTGGTCGCCGAAAGCGTGCCGCCCGATCACGATCGGTTTGGTCCAGCCCGGCACGAGGCGCGGCACGTTCTGGCAGATGATCGGCTGGCGGAAGATCACGCCGCCGAGGATGTTGCGCAAGGTGCCGTTGGGGCTCTTCCACATCTGCTTCAGCCCGAACTCCTTCACCCGGTCCTCGTCAGGGGTGATGGTGGCGCATTTCACGCCCACGCCGTAGCGCTTGATGGCGTTGGCGGCATCCACGGTGACCTGGTCGTCGGTCCGGTCGCGCTCCTCGATGCCGAGGTCGTAGTATTTCAGGTCGATGTCGAGATAGGGCAGGATCAGCTTCTGCTTGATGAAGTCCCAGATGATCCGGGTCATCTCGTCGCCGTCGAGCTCGACGACAGGGTTCGCGACCTTGATCTTCGCCATGAATGGTTCTCCCCGAACTGAACTGGAATGGACCCGCGGCGGGTTATAGCGGGGTGGCTGCGGCGCAGCAACGTAACTCATTGGCTTTTGCCCTTGCCCGCTGCTAGGCAATCGCCATGAGCGACCTCCGGACCCGCGCACGGCGCCTCCGCATGGGGCTGGCCACCCTTCTGGGCCGCCCGCAGGGCTTCTTCTCGCCCTACCGCTACGCCGCAACGGTGGCCGCCCCCGGCCCATACCCGGCCATCGAGGCCGCCTTCCGCGCCGCCTGGCCGGATTTCGCCGCCGCGCTCGACGCGATCGACACCCACGCCCCCCGCCTCGCCGCCCTCGACGGCCCCCCGCCCGAGCCCCGCTGGGGCCAGAGCTGGTTCCCCCGGCTCGACGGCGCCGCGGCCTATGCGCTGGTGATGCATCACCGCCCGGCCCGCATCGTCGAGGTCGGCTCCGGCCACTCGACCCGCATGCTGGCCCGCGCAGCAGCCGATGCGGGCGCCGGCACGGCGCTCACCTGCATCGACCCCGCCCCCCGCGCCGCGCTCCGCGGCCTCAGCGTCGACTGGCAGCGCCGCGTCCTCGCCGAGGCCGACCTGCCGCTGTTCCAGGCCCTCGGCCCGGGCGACATCGCCTTCTTCGACTCCTCGCACCTGCTCTGGCCGGGCACGGATGTCGACATCATCCTGAACCGCATCCTGCCGGTGCTCGCGCCGGGGGTGCTGGTCCACCTCCACGACATCCTGCTCCCCGACCCCTATCCGCCGGACTGGGCGTGGCGCGGCTATACCGAACAGCTCGGCCTGCCCGGCTGGATCCTCGGCGGCGCCTTCCGCCCGGTGTTCTCCAGCCACTACGCGCTGACCCGGATGCAGGCAGCGGCGCGACCCGCGGTGGCGGCGCTGCCGCTGCCCCTTGGCGCACATGAAACGAGCCTCTGGCTCAGGCGCGGCTGAGCCAGAGGCGGCGCGCTGGTTGCTGGGGCGGGACGGCCTGCACCGACCCGCCCGTTCCGGCCCGAAGACCGGGCGATGCCGTCTTAGCTGCTGGCGACCCGGTCCATCCTGTCCTGAAGATCGGAAACCCGCTGCTCGAGGTCGCGCATCGCCATACCGAAGCGAACGGTAAAGAAACCGAGCGCTATCATGCCCAAGATCAGAAGGATCGTCGAAGTACCCATCTCTCTGCTCCTTTCAACCTCACGTTGTCTGCTGACAATCTCATCTTATGATATCTTCTGGCATTATGCACGTTTCTTGTGCGTTTCTCACCAGCACTGCGTTCCGGCACTCCCTCCCCGCAGCAGGATGCCCGACCGGCGCAGGAGTTGCCATCGGCCTTCTGGCGCCGTAAAGCCGCGGCAGACCGAGGCGAGGACGAGGCGAGCGATGTCCGGCACCGACACGAGCAAGACCCCCGACTGGTCGCCCGGCGGCCCGGTGACCATCCTGGTCGAGCCGCAGCTGGGCGAGAACATCGGCGCCGCCGCCCGCGCCATGTGGAACTTCGGTCTGCGCGCCTTGCGCCTCGTCAGCCCGCGCGACGGCTGGCCTAACCCCGCGGCCGTGACGATGGCAAGCGGCGCCGGCGGGCTCCTCGACGAGGCCCGCATCTTCGCCTCGACGGCCGAGGCGGTGGCCGACCTCCACATCGTCTACGCCACCACCGCGCGGCCCCGCGAGATGACCAAGACCGTGCTGACCCCCGAGCGTGCCATGGCCCATGCCCGTGCGCTGGTCGCGGCGGGCAGGCGGGTCGGCATCCTCTACGGCCGCGAGCGCACCGGGCTCGAGACCGGCGACGTGGCGCGCGCCAACGCCATCGTCACCGTGCCGGTAAACCCGGCCTTCGCCTCGCTGAACCTCGCGCAGTGCGTCCTCCTGATGAGCTACGAATGGCGCCGCCAGCACGACACCACCCCGCCCGAGGTGCAGGCCATGGGCAAGGCCGGGCCGGCGCAGTCGGGCGAGGTCGACCGCCTGCTCGCCCACCTCGAGGCCGAACTCGACCGGGCGCATTTCTTCTGGCCCGAGGACAAGAAGCCCGCCATGACCGCCACGCTGCGCAACCTCTTCCGCCGCGCTCCCCTCACCGACCAGGACGTGCGCACCCTCTGGGGCGTGATCCGCGCGCTGGCCGAAGGGCCGAAGCGGGAGAGGGGGCGGTGAGGGTGGAGCGGCGGGGCGGGGCGGCAGGAGGCGCTCCGGCAAAGGGGATGCAGGCTCGCAGACTGGGCGCAGGCAAGATAAGAACCAGAACAATTCCCGCATCGACTACGAAAACGCCAAGCGTTATTCCTCAGCGATGATAAGAATCTGTCGACGATCGACGGGGTGTAACAATGGTCCTGGACGCTTCCTCTTCGGTCTGACTCACCGGTTTCTGGGGCTTCGACCCTGAAGAAGAAGGCATACTCGGTTTCACGGACCCAAAAGATCGCGACCGCCTGTTCTCAATGATCGGCGAGCGACAGCTGGTTTGCATCTACGGTGCTGCCAGCCCGAATACAGACCGCAAGGCCATACATCATCTCTTGGGTGTTCTCGAAGTCGAGCGCACTCAGATCGACTCATGGGATAAGATGTCCGATGCCGCCAAGGAGCGCAATGTCCATCTCGGGCGACGGGAGAAGTGGCGCTACGCAATGCCTGTCCGGCGCGCTTGGCGGACAAGCCATACTCTTGACGTGCAGCAGGTCCTCCCAAGAAGCTATGACCCGAACAATGGAAGGTATATTGCCCGTTTCGGCACCTGGCTGGTGCCTGACGAGGCTCGTTGGGTTCTGGAGAAAGTCCCTTTCGTCGAAACGAACGTCTACGGCGAGACGCCCGCACAACATGATGAGCAAGACGGAGCAAAGACGGGTTCGATTGCGTTGTTCCTTAAGCCTTCGAAGGGTGCTTCCACAGTTTTGGTTACCGATCATACCAGATCGAGGACAAGCCACATTCTCTGTATCTGGCGCAGTTTCCGGAGGCTGCCGCTCTATTGGCTGGGCGTCGCGTTCCGAAAGGTGTCGGATTGGTAAAGATCGGCATTAGTGGCAATCTCAGGAACCGCCTCAAGGCGCTGAACCTGAGTTTCCCGGAGACTTCCAGTATCGGCTGGAAGATTACGCGGACGGCGAAGTTTCCCAATCGCGATAGTGCAGCTGAAGCTGAGACCGCGTTCAAGAGCCGTGCGATCAACGAATTCGGAGCCACATCTTTGGGCAACGAGTATTTCGTCATGGAGATGAACAAGGCTGAGACTTTGTTTAATGCGTTGTCGCCCGCCTCCGGTATTGATCTGCGTATTTCCGCTAAGCCTACAAAGTGATGAAGCCGTCTTCATATTGTGCTCGATGCCCCCCGGCCTGAGACTCCATCGCGCTTGCCCCTCCCGCGCCCCGCGACTAAGTCTCCCTCTGCACGCCGAAGCCCGAGGAGCCCCGATGACCAAGCGATCCATCTTCGAGGACGTCTCCGGCCCCAGGGGTACGGCTTCCCCCGTCGCCGCCCCGGCCCGCCGCCGCGAGGCGCGGGGCGCGATCGCGCTCTGGTTCCTTGTCCTCGCGCTGCTCACGGCCGCCATGGTGCTGGTCGGCGGCCTCACCCGGCTGACCGATTCCGGGCTCTCGATCACCGAGTGGAGCCCGGTCATGGGCGCGCTGCCACCCCTCACCGAGGCCGACTGGCAGGCCGCCTTCGCGGCCTACCAGACCACCACCGAGTTCCAGAGCCAGAATTCCTGGATGACACTCGCCGACTTCAAGCCGATCTTCTGGTGGGAGTGGGGCCACCGGCTGCTCGGCCGGGCCATCGGGCTGATCTGGCTCGCCGGCTTCGTCGGCTTCTGGCTCGCGGGCCGCATTCCCGCCGGCTGGACCGGGCGGATGCTCCTGCCGGGCCTGCTCGGCGGGCTTCAGGGTGCGGTCGGCTGGTGGATGGTGGCCTCCGGCCTCACCGGCCGGCTCGACGTGGCCTCCTACCGGCTGGCGCTGCATCTCGGCCTCGCCTTCGTCATCCTCATGGTGCTGATCTGGCTGGCGCTGCGCGTCCGGCTCGAAGAGGTCGCGCTGCTGAAGGCCCGGCGCCGCCGCCTCGCCCCCTTGATGGCGGCCGCCGGCGCGCTGACCGGGCTCGTGTTCCTGCAGATCCTCGCCGGCGCGCTCGTGGCCGGCATCGACGCGGGGCGGGGCTATGTCGACTGGCCGCTGATGCAGGGCGCCTTCCTGCCCGACGAGAGCTTCGATCTGACCCCGCTCTGGACCAACTTCTTCGAGAACCCGGCGCTGGTGCAGTTCGTCCATCGCATGCTCGGCTATCTGGTGCTGGCCTTCGGCCTCGTCTTCGTCATGCGCACCGGCCGGTCGGGCCACGGCATGACCCGCAATCTCGGCCGCTGGATCGGGGTGGCGATCCTCGCCCAGGTCATGGTGGGGATCGTGACGGTGATGCACGCCTCGCCGCTCGGCCTCGCCATCCTCCACCAGGCCGGCGCGCTCATCGTGGTGGCGCTTCTCGTCCGCACCAAGTTCGAGATCGCCTACCCCTCCGAGCAGAAGATCGCCCGCGCGTAGGGCGGGCCTCAGCCCGCCATCCGGATCACCACAGGCTGCGCTTCAGCGCACCGTCACACACACGTTCGCGAACGGCATTGTTTGATAATACTACAATTTCAATGTTTTAGACCCGTGCACGCTGTGTTGCACACCTCTGCGCTCCCCTCACTCCGGCCAGTCCGGCTCCCGCTTATCGAGGAAGGCCTGCACCCCCTCGGCGGTATCGGGGTGCAGCATGTTCTCGGCGATCACCCGCCCAGTGAAGGCGTAAGCCGCTTCCAGCGTCATCTCCAGCTGCTCGTAATAGGCCCGCTTTCCGACCCGCACGGCCGAGCCCAGCTTCGAGGCCACTGTCCCGGCCAGTGCCCGCGTCTCGGCCGCCAGATCCTCCTCCGTCGCCACCCGGTTGACCAGCCCGTGCTCCAACGCCTCCGCCGCACTCAGGAAGCCGCCGGTGGTCAGGAGCTCGAAGGCCTTCTTCCGCCCGATATTCCGGCTCAGCGCCACCATCGGCGTCGAGCAGAACAGCCCGATATTGACCCCGTTCACCCCGAACCGCGCCGTCTCCGCCGCGACGCCCATGTCGCAGGACGCCACCAGCTGGCACCCCGCCGCGGTGGCGATTCCGTGCACCTCGGCAATCACCGGCTGGGGCAGCCGCGGGATCGAGGCCATCAGCCGCGAGCACTGGCCGAACAGCGCCATGTAATAGGCCCGCCCCCCGTCGGGCGCCTGCCGCCGGCCCTGCATCTCCTTCAGGTCGTGTCCGGCGCAGAAAGCCCGGCCGGCGCCCTTCAGGATCACCACCTTCGTCCTCGGCTCGGTCGCGATCCGGTCGAACTCCGCCTGCAAGGCCGCCATCAACTCCTCGCTCAGCGCGTTGAGCTGGTCGGGCCGGTTCAGCGTCAGCGTCGCCACCGCGCCATCGTTCTCGCGGATCAGCACCGGGGAATCGCTTGCGGACATGCTTGCCTCCCTTCCCGCGCCGGGCATAGTGCCCGGGAATGCCGGTCAACCTAGGCCAGGCGGCGCGGCGCGGAAAGGGGCGGAGATGGGTGGCAGGCTGAACCCGGCGGAGATCTCGGGATTCCTCGACGAGGTGTTTCCCCAGTCGCGCGGCATGTTCGTCATCGAGGACGCCGGTCACCTGCGCGCCCGCGTCCGGATGCCGGTCGACGAGCGCCACCTGCGGCCCGGCGACACCATCTCCGGCCCCTCGATGTTCTGGCTCGCCGACTGCGCCTTCTACGTCGCCGTCCTCGCCACCATTGGCCGCGAGGCGCAGGAGGCCGTGACCACAACGATCAGCATCACCTTCATGCGCCGCCCGGCGCTCAGCGATCTCGTCGGCGAGGCCCGCATCCTCAAGCTCGGCCGCCGGCTCGCCGTCGGCGATGTGCTGCTGTTCTCGGCCGGCGACGACCGCCCGGTGGCACATGCCCAGGCAACCTACGCGATTCCGGGCAGCTGATGGCCATGCTTGGGGTATTCAAATACCGCATTTCCAACGGTGCTGTTTTCTCAAGGGAAATTGCCCGCGGACCTGCTTGACAAACGCCACCGGATCGGCGAGACAGCGCCGCGCCGGCCGGGGCGACCCCGGCCTGTCAAATTTCCGCGGCCGCGTGCCGCCAGATGACCCGGAACAGCAATGAAAACCTATTCAGCCAGACCGGCCGACATCGAGAAGAAGTGGATCGTGGTCGACGCCGAGGGCGTCGTGCTGGGCCGCCTCGCCTCGATCGTGGCCATGCGCCTGCGCGGCAAGCACAAGGCGACCTTCACTCCGCACATGGACATGGGCGACAACGTGATTGTCATCAATGCCGACAAGATCCAGCTCACCGGCAACAAGCGCGCTGACAAGACCTATTACTGGCACACCGGCTACCCGGGCGGCATCAAGGGCCGCACCGCGGGCCAGATCCTCGAGGGCCGGTTTCCGGAGCGCGTCGTGACCAAGGCGGTGCAGCGGATGATGCCGGGCGGCCCGCTGACCCGACAGCAACTCACCAACCTCCGCGTCTATGCCGGCGCCGAGCATCCGCACGCGGCGCAACAGCCCGAGGTGCTGGACGTGAAGTCGATGAACCGCAAGAACAGCCGGAGCGCCTGACCATGACGGATGAGATCAAATCGCTCGACGAGCTGAAGGCCGCGGTCGGCGGAGACGCAGCCGCCGAACAGGCGGTGGTCGTCCGCGAGCCGGTGCGCGATGCGCTCGGCCGCTCCTACGCCACCGGCAAGCGCAAGGACGCGGTCGCCCGCGTCTGGGTCAAGCCCGGCAAGGGCAAGATCACCGTGAACGGCAAGGAGATGGCGACCTATTTCGCGCGCCCCGTGCTGCAGATGGTGATCGGCCAGCCGTTCAAGGTGGCGAACGTGGCTGGCCAGTTCGACGTTCTGGCGACAGTCGCCGGCGGGGGGCTCTCGGGCCAGGCGGGCGCCGTGAAGCACGGCATCTCCAAGGCGCTGAGCCTCTGGGATCCGGAGTTCCGCCCGGCACTGAAGGCGGCGGGCTTCCTGACCCGCGACCCCCGCGTGGTCGAGCGCAAGAAGTACGGCAAGCGGAAGGCGCGCCGGAGCTTCCAGTTCTCGAAGCGCTGACGGGGGCACCTGCCCGGAATTGCGAAGGCCCCGCCTCGGCGGGGCCTTCTGCTTTGGCAGTCGGGCCGGAGAATCGCTGACGAAGCGATCAGCGCGCCGGGTGTAACACAGTGTGCACGGGTTTAATTATCTGGAATCATTCAGATTTCAAAAAATGTCCCGCGTGACCGCAGATCTCGCCATCGCCACTTGCCGGACGCCGCAGGGCGCCGTCAGTTGTCGAGGAAGCTCCTGAGCTTCCGGCTCCGGCTCGGGTGCTTGAGCTTTCTCAGCGCCTTGGCCTCGATCTGACGGATGCGCTCGCGGGTGACCGAGAACTGCTGGCCCACCTCTTCGAGCGTATGGTCGGTGTTCATGCCGATGCCGAAGCGCATGCGCAGCACCCGCTCCTCGCGGGGCGTCAGGCTGGCCAGCACCCGCGTGGTGGTGTCCTTCAGGTTCGACTGGATGGCCGAATCCAGCGGCAGCACCGCGTTCTTGTCCTCGATGAAGTCGCCGAGCTGGCTGTCCTCCTCGTCGCCGATCGGCGTCTCGAGGCTGATCGGCTCCTTGGCGATCTTCATCACCTTGCGCACCTTCTCGAGCGGCATCTGCAGCTTCTGCGCCAGCTCCTCGGGGGTCGGCTCGCGGCCGATCTCGTGCAGCATCTGGCGGCCGGTGCGCACCAGCTTGTTGATCGTCTCGATCATGTGCACGGGGATTCGGATCGTGCGCGCCTGGTCGGCAATGGACCGCGTGATCGCCTGGCGGATCCACCACGTCGCGTAGGTCGAGAACTTGTAGCCCCGGCGATACTCGAACTTGTCGACCGCCTTCATCAGCCCGATGTTGCCCTCCTGGATCAGGTCGAGGAACTGCAGGCCGCGGTTGGTGTATTTCTTGGCGATCGAGATCACGAGGCGCAGGTTGGCCTCAACCATCTCGGTCTTGGCGATCCGGGCCTCCTTCTCGCCCTTCTGCACGGTCTGGACGATGCGGCGGAACTCGGGGATGTCGACGCCGACATGCTGGCCGATCTCGCCGATCTCGGCCCGGGTCGCCTCGATGCGGCCGCGCTCGGCCGCGACCATCTTGGCCCAGCCCTTGCCGGGCAGCTTGGCGATCATGTCGATCCAGTTCGGATCGAGTTCCGAGCCGCGATACTCCTCGATGAAGTCGCGCCGGTTCACCCGGTAGTGGTCGGCCATCTTCATCAGCTGGCCCTCAAGCGTCATCAGCCGGCGGTTGATGCCGTAGAGCTGGTCGACGAGGGCCTCGATGCGGTTGTTGTGAAGGTGCAGCGAGTTGACCTGCTCGACGATTTCGTTCCTGAGCCGCTGGTAGTCGAGCTCCTGGCCGGCCGAGAAGCGCGCCTTCCGGCTGAGCGCCGCGCCGATCCGCCTGGTCTGCATGTCGCGGAGCGTTTCATAGGTGTTGGCAATCCGGTCTAGGGTCTCCAGAACCTGCGGCTTCAGCGCGGCCTCCATCGCCGCGAGCGAGAGGTTGACCTGCGCGTCGTCCTCCTCGTCTTCCTCGACGACCGCCGGCTCCTCGCTCTCCCCGTCATCTTCACCATTGACCCTGGCCGCTTTCTCGGCGGGTCTGGCCGCGCCGTCGGCCGGCGGCGCCGCGGGCTCGGCGCCGGGAGTGACCGCTGCGAGGACATCGTCGTCCGCGGACTGGCCGAAGGTCGTCTCGAGGTCGATCACATCGCGCAGCAGGATCTTCTCATCCAGCAGCTCCTGGCGCCAGATGGTGATCGCCTGGAAGGTCAGCGGGCTTTCGCAGAGGCCGCCGATCATGGTCGCCCGGCCGGCCTCGATGCGCTTCGCGATGGCGATCTCGCCCTCGCGCGACAAAAGCTCGACCGTCCCCATCTCGCGCAGATACATGCGCACCGGATCGTCGGTGCGGTCGACCTCGGCGGTGGTCTGGGTGGTCGTCGCCACCTCGCGGCTCTCGGAGTCCTCGGCCGGCTCGGCGCCCTGCTGGCTGTCTTCCTCCCCCTCGTCCTCGACGACATTGACGCCCATCTCGGAGAGGAGCGACATCACGTCCTCGATCTGCTCGGAGGAGAACTGGTCCGAGGGCAACACCCGGTTCAGCTCGTCATAGGTGATGTAGCCTCTGGCCTTGGCCTTCGCGATCATCTTCTTGACGTCGGCCTGGCTCATGTCGAGCATCGGGCTCGACGTCTCGGTCTGCTCGGCCTCGGTCTGGTCTTCTTCTTTGTCTGACATCTTGACCTGTCTCACTCGCCTGGAGATCGGCGGGCAGCACGGCGGCCGCCGGTGGGTGCGCTGCCTGATCCGGTCATGTTCGCGCAGGGGGCACGGATGGCACCATTCGGCTCAGATGCCCCGCAAGACCTCGGCAAACCGTGACGGGACTGATTCGCAGTTTGCATGTGCGCCTATTTAGAAAACGAATCACTGATTCGGAAGAACCGCTCACCGCTTTTTCGCCTTGTAGGCCGGATTGTCGAGCATCCGTTGGATTTCGCTCACAGTCTCCTCTTGCTCGGATGGTGCGGCAGCGGTGGCGAGGCGCGCCGCTTCCTGCAGCTGATGGCCGGCCTGGCGAACCCGCCAGGTCCAGTCCTCGCCCTCCGCCGCGTCGAGATCGCGGCGGGCCTCGGTGATCTCGACCTCGTGGGCCAAGGCGGCCTGGTGCAGGGCGATGGCCTCTGCCAGGACCTCGGCGACCCTGCTCGCAGGCTGACCGGGCCGGGCGAGCGGATGCGCCCGCGCCTGTGGCACCCGGGTCAGGAGATCGAATGGATCGGCTGCCCCCCGCGACCGTGCGGCGGCGGCCAGATCGGTATCGCCCGCCATGGCCGCCAGCACCGCCTCACGCAGGGGGACGAACTCCGCCGTGCGGACGGTCATCTCCTCGAGCGCATGCTCCACCGGCCCGAGTGCGCCCAGGTTGTGGCAGGCGATCAGAAGGATGCCGGCCTCGCGGATGCGCGCCTCGGCGACCGCACCCCGGACACCCGTGCGGGCGAGATCCGACTGCTTCGTCGCTGCCATCGGGCGCGCCGGCTTGATCCGGCCCCGGCCGCCTTTCACGGCGAACCTGTCGCGCTCGGGCCCGCGGGAAAACGCGCCGGCCGGGCCGCGGGCGCGCAGGAGCTCGTTGCGCCTTGCCCGAAGCGCGGCATCGTAGTGGTTGCGCACCGAGACATCGCCGATCCGGGCCAGCGCCGCCTTCAGCCGCTGATCGAGCCCCGCCCAATGCTCGGGCGTGTCGAGCGGCCCGGCAGATGCCTCGCGCTGCCAGAGCATATCGACAAGCGGCCGGGATGCCTCGATCGCACGGCGCATGGCTGACGGTCCCTCGGCACGGATCAGCTCGTCCGGATCGCGCCCCTCCGGCAGGACGCAGAAGCGCAGGCTGCGGCCGGGCGCCACCTGGGGCAGCGCGAGGTCGATCAGCCGTTCCGCAGCGCGGATTCCGGCCTGATCGCCGTCGAGCGCGATCACCGGCTCGGCCGCGAGCTTCCAAAGGAGCTGCAGCTGCTCCTCGGTGATCGCGGTGCCAAGCGGCGCCACCGCGGCCTCGAAACCGGCGGCCGCGAGGGCGATCACGTCCATGTACCCCTCGGCAACGACCAGCGCCGCCCCCCTGCCGGCCGCCTCGCGGGCGGGGCCGATGTTGTAGAGGATACGGCCCTTGTGGAAGAGTGCGGTCTCGGGCGAATTCAGGTACTTGGCTTGGGCATTCGGGGCGAGCGCCCGGCCACCGAAGGCGACGCAGCGCCCGCGCGCGTCGCGGATCGGGAACATCAACCGGCCGCGGAAGCGATCGTAAGGCGCTCCGCCGTCCTCGGGGCGAATCAGCAGCCCGGCATCGACCGCCTCGTCCAGCATCCCCTTCTGGCGGAAGGCCCCGGTCAGGTGGGAGCGCGAGTCCGGGGCATAGCCGATCTCGAAGCGCTTGAGCGTTTCTGCCGTCATCCCGCGCCCGGCGGCATAGTCGCGGGCCGGCTGGCCGGCGGCCGAGCGGAAGCCCAGGCCGAAGAGCTGCACGGCCTCCTCCATGACATCGGCGAGCCGGGCGAGCCTGTCCTGGCGCTCGGCCGCGGCGGGGTCGTGGCGCTGTTCGGGCATCGCCATCCCGGCCTCGCGGGCCAGCATCTCTACCGCTTCGATGAACGGGACGTTCTCGGTGTCCTTCACGAAGGTGATCGCGTCGCCCTTCGCGTGGCAGCCGAAGCAGTAGTAGAAGCCCTTCCGGTCATCGACGTGGAACGAGGGGGTCTTCTCGTGATGGAACGGACAGGGCGCCCAGAAGTCGCCCTTGGCCGCGTTGGTCTTGCGCCGGTCCCACACGACCTTGCGCCCGACAACGGCAGAGAGCGTCAGCCGGTCGCGCAACTCGTCAAGGAAGCCGGGAGGCAGCGACATGGACCCGTTATCGCGGGGCGCGCGCGAGTCGGCAAGCGGTCAGAGCCCCAGCACCTCGCGCACTGCGGCCTCGCATCCAGCCCAGTCTTCGGCCCGGCGGTCGGCGGCCGGGCTCTCGGGGAGGAGATGCCGGAGGAGACCCGCGCCGACGAAGTGGATGCGGGCGACCCCGGGGGCGCGTCGGGCGGCGCTTTCGTGCTGCTTCGGCGAATCGTCGATGAAGGCGACGGGCGCCGCCGCTGCCGCCGCGAGCCACGCCAGCGCCCTGCCCTTGCCGCCGGAATTCGTCACCATCGGATACCCCATGCCCAGGGCAGCGAGGTTCCGGCGCCGATCCGCGCCGGCGTGGGCCGGAACGTTGGTGAGCACCACGACCTGTGCCTCACCCGACAGCCGGGCGAGGGCGCCGGGCGCGCCGGGGACCGGCTCCTGGCGGACCGTCTCCTCGGCAAAGAACCGGTCGATCAGCCGGAGACAGTCATCGAAGGGAACCGGAACGTCCGAATCGAGCGGGAATATCGAGCCCTCGAGCTGATACCGGGTCAGCTCCATCCGGAATCCGGTTGACGGGAGCCACCGTGCCATATGCGCCGAGAGCTGCAGCATGACCTCGTCGCAATCGACCGCCAGCAACGGACGGCCGGCCTCGACGGGGAGCGCGGCCAGTTGCGCCAGAACGTCCGGGTCGAGGTCGTCGCCGAGCGGCGTCACGGGGTCAGGTCCAGGCCGGCGCATCGCCGCCCGGCAGCGCGGCGCGGGCGCGCATGGGTTGCTCGGGGGGGATGCCTTCGGCGGTGGCAAAGGCAATCAGTGCGGCCTCATCGGCCAGAAGGAAGTCGAGCAGGAACCCGAGGAATTCCGGGTCGGCGGCGCGGGCGCGCAGATCGGCCGGCCCGGCCCCGGCCGCGGCGAGAAAGCGGCCCATGAGATCCGCGTCTGCGGCCATCCAGGCAAGCGCGCTGATCGCCAGCTTCTCGGTCGCCGCCTGCGACATGGATGCGGGGCGCATCGGACCCTCCCTCGGATGGTCCCGGAGAGCCTGCGGGCCATCCGGAAAGAAACTGTTAACGCATTTCGCGTCTCATCGGGGCCTGACGCAACGAATTTCGACCTGGCGCCGCTCCGCCATTTGCCCGAGATACCGAACCGATGCCCGGCAGGATCCTCGTCGTCGACGATGTCGCCACCAACCGGCTGATCGCGCGGGCGAAGCTCACGGCCAGCTACTACGACGTCATCGAGGCCGAGAACGGCGAGCAGGCGCTCGACCTTGCCCTGCGCGAACAGCCGGACCTGATCCTGCTCGATGTGATGATGCCCGGCATCGACGGGTTCGAGACCTGCAGGCGGTTGAAGGCCGGAACCGCGACGGGGCATATCCCGGTGGTGATGCTGACGGCCCTCGACCAGCGGAGCGACCGGTTGCGGGGGCTGGATGCCGGCGCGGACGACTTCCTGTCGCGACCCTATCCGGACATGGCCCTGCTGACCCGCGTGTCGAGCCTGGTGCGGATGAAGACGATGATCGACGAGCTCCGGGTTCGCCATGAAACATCGCGAAGCCTCGGTCTCGCGACAGTGGCGGCGGTCGGTGACGACGTTCTCTCAGGATCGCGGGTGTTGCTCTGCGGTGGCAGCCTGGATGGTGCGCAAGCCATGATCCGGGACCGGCTCGGCTGCACGGTAGGAATGGCGATGGATGAGGAGGAGGCGAGAACGGCGCTCTCCGCCGGTGGCTTCGATGCCTGCGCGATCGGCGCCGGCCTGGAGAACGGCGACCCGCTGCGCCTGGCCTCTTTCCTGCGGAACCGGCAGTCTCTGCGTGATACGGCGGTGGTGATGGTCTTTCCGGCCGGTGATCTGGCGCGCGCCCATCTCGCCATGGAGATGGGCGTGGCCGATTACCTGACGGACCCGCCGGACCCGGCGGAACTGACGGCGCGCCTCAAGATACAGCTTCGGCGCAAGCGGTACGCGGACCGGCTTCACAGCACCATTCAGGAGACGCTGGCGATGGCGGTCACGGATCCGCTGACGGGTCTGTACAATCGCCGCTATGCGGACAACCACCTCGCCGCGCTCGTCGCCCGGCATCAGCCGGGACGGCACAGTCTGGCGGCGATGGTTCTCGATCTCGACCGGTTCAAGCGCATCAACGACACGCATGGCCACGCGGCGGGCGACAGGGTGCTGCGCGAATTTGCCCGCCGGCTGGGCGAAAACGTTCGCGGCGTGGACCTCGTTGCCCGGATCGGTGGCGAGGAATTCCTGGTGGTGATGCCGGACATTCCTCCGTCCCACGCCGAGCGGGTCGCGGAGCGTATCCGCACCGCAGTCGAGGATGGGCCCTTCCCGCTCGGCGATGGCGATCCGTACCTGCCCGTGACCGTCTCGGTCGGGCTTGCCTTCCTGCGGCCGGGCGAAACCGGACCCGGGCTGATCGAGCGCGCCGATGGTGCGCTCTATGCCTCGAAAAGCGGAGGGCGCAACATGGTTACGCTGGCAGAGGCCGCCTGATCCCGAGCTTCCCGAACCGGGCACCGCCCTGGGTCGCCGATCCTACTTGGCCTTGGGTGCCGCCTGACGGTCGAGCCAGTGCCGCGTCCTTTCCTCGAGTTGATCCGCCATAGCCGCGCGCTCCGCCGGCGCGAGTTGCAGCGCGATCTCCGTCATCTGCTCGTAACCGATACCCCAGATGCGGCCGCTCGCCGCCTGCCGATCGGCCACCGCGGCCTTGAGGCGATCGGCGTCAAGCGGCTCCTGCCGCAACGCCTCGACCAGTTGCGCCTGCTTGGCCTGTAATGCCGCATAGGCCGCCTCGATCTCGCCCGCACGCGCGAGCAGGATGGCCCTGGCGTGCTCGCGGCGCGCCTCCGGGACCATCTGCAGGATGCGGCTCTGCTGGCGGCTGAGGCCCGGCATGGATTCGGTGCCGCCGTGGTGGTCGCCCCATCCGGGGCGCATGGCGTGCCCGCCGATCAGTCCGGCAATCGCCACATTCGCCGACAGCGACAGCACGAGCAGCAGCTTCACCCACCCGGGCGCCGATGCCCAGGACTTTCCGCGTTCCGTCTCGGCCATCACCAGCTTCCCTTCACAGGACATCCTCGAGCAAGAGATCGCCGTTGCCCACATCTCCGGCCTGCGCCAGATCGACCGGCGCCAGCCCCACTTCGGCGAGCACCTCGTCGCCGGCCTGGTAGCCGACGCCGAGCCCGATCACCAGGCAAGCTGCAACCGCCGCGACTGCCGCAGCTCCCCAGGCATCGAAAAGGCCGAGAACCCGCCCGCCGGTTCGGCGTGCTCCCGGCTGCGCCCGCCGAAGCTCGCGCGCCCGCTGCGCCCGCGCCGCCCCGGGTGCGGCCATCCGGAGCGCCGTCATATCCGACGCGTCCGAAAGGACGCGCGCCCGCAGCCTGACCGACACCTCCGGCGCGGCCTGCCGGCTCGCGTCGGCGAGGGCTGCAAGCTCGGCATCCAGATCGAAGGGTACCTTGTCAGTCATCATCCGTTCTCCAGGTCATCGCCCAGTTCCCGCGCCAGCTGCCGCCGCGCCCTGGCAAGCAGGCTTTCCACCGCCTCGACCGAACATTCGAGATGCGCGCCGATCTCCGGGTTCGAGAGCCCGTCGAGATGCCGCATCACCAGCGCCTGGCGCTGCCGGTCCGGCAGCGCGAGGATCAGCCGCGCCAGCGCACGGCTCGACTCCGATGCCGCAAGCCGGTCCAGCACGGCCGGTGCCGGGTCCGGCGGCTCGGCTACATCCTCGATCGCCGAGGTCGGGCGGCGCCGGCGGATGCGGTCGATACACAGATTCCGGGTCACCCGGTAGAGCCACGTGGAAACGCGCGCCTCCCCTGACCGCCAGTCGCCGGCATTCCGCCAGAGACGCAGCATCGCCTCCTGCGCCACATCCTCGGCCTCGGCCTGGTCGCCGAGCACGCGCCACGCGTGCCGGAGCACCCCGGGCAGCAGCCGGTCGGTCAGCACCCGGGCAGCGGACTGGTCGCCCGATGCGAAGCGCTCCAGCAGCACGGCATCGCCGTCTTCGCCCTGCACGTCCGTTGTCGCGCGCGTCAATCCAGATCGCCCCCTCCCTGCCGAGACCGACGTCAACGCGTACAGTCTCTCCCGGGCGCCCGTTCGTGGCGACAATCGCTGTCCTGCCGCACGGCCGAGTTCCGCCTGATCCGAACCGCTCAACCATCGCTCTCTGGACTTCGCGTTGCAATTCCTTTGGCGGACCGGCACCCGATCAACCGTCGCTTCGGCCAATTCCGGCATTGCCACTCCCCCGCTTCCTGATCCAGAAACGGGGCTCGCGGAAATTTCCGTCGCGCCGGTGACTTCGCGACATGGTGCCGCAAGAGCCGCGGCACAGGTGTGCACCCGGCTCTCCCGACCTAAGTTCGCCGGATGATTCGAGAACACGACCTTGCGGAGAGCAGCCCTGCAGCGAGCGCGGACAGCCCCGGCGCGACGCGTCGGGAACTTGTGCCCGCCCTGCTGCGCGGCTGGCGGCGACGGTGCCCGAACTGCGGCGGCGGCCCGATGATGGCCGGATACCTCGAGGTTCGCCGCAGCTGCGCGTCGTGCGGCGAGGATTTCCAACATCACCGCGCCGACGATGCACCGGCCTGGGCAACGATCTTGATCGTCGGGCATGTGCTTGTCCCGGGGCTTCTGCTGATCGAGTCGAATTTCCACCCGCCGCTCTGGGTGCACTGGTCGATCTGGCCCGCGCTGACCCTCGGCCTCACTCTCTGGCTGCTGCCCCGGGTGAAAGGCGCGATTGTCGCGGCGCAATGGGCGTGGCGGATGCACGGTTTCGGCGGCGAAAGCTGATCCGCCGGGCCTGACCGGGCTGGACAGACGCCGGCCGCCTGCCCATAGTCCGCGCGAACTCCGCTGCGGAAAGCCGACATGACCGAGACCCAACACGGCGGCCCCGGGCGTGACCGCGAAATTCGGGATGCCGCCGCCGTCATCCTGGTGCGCCGGAATGCCGGTGACGCACGGGTGCTGATGGGGCGGCGGGATGCCGGCGCCGCCTTCATGCCATCGAAGTTCGTCTTCCCGGGCGGAGCGGTCGACCCTGACGATGCCGCCATTCCCGCGGCCCGACCCCTGCCCGCCGCGAGCGCTTGCCGGCTGCGGCACGGCATCGATCCCGTTCTGGCCGATGCCCTGCAGGTCGCGGCGGTCCGAGAGCTCTGGGAGGAAACCGGCCTCGCGCTTGCCGCCCCCGACGGTCCGCTCCCGCAAGTGGTCCCGGATGGCTGGGAGGCGTTCTTCGGGGCCGGGCACCGGCCGGCGGCGGACGCACTCGAGCTGGTCTTCCGGGCCGTCACGCCGCCCGGTCGGCCGCGGCGCTTCGACGCCCGGTTCTTCCTGGCCGATGCTGCCCGGGTGACCGGATCGCTCGACGACTTCTCCCGTGCCGGCGGCGAACTCGGCTATCTGCGCTGGATCACCCTGCCCGAGGCCCGCGGGCTGGACCTTCCCTTCGTCACCGCGGTCTTGCTGGCCGAGGTCGAGGCACGGATCCATGGGCCGGCTGATCCCGAAAGGCCGGTCCCCTTCCTGCATCACGCCGGCGGGCGCTCCTTCATCGACATTCTCTGACGGGCAGGCCGATGTCCTCATTTGCCGCCATGCTCCGTGGCCAGATTGCGCCGATCGCCGCAATCACGCTGTTCGGCCTGTCGATGTCGATGAGCTTCCCGCTGTTCGGCCTGCTGCTCGAGCACGCCGGCGCGAGCGGCACGCAGATCGGGATCAACACCGCCGCCGCGGCGGTGACCATGGTGACCGGCGCGCCGCTGATGCCGGGGCTGATGCGCCGGACCGGGGTCGGGCCGTTCCTGATCGGCGCCGCCCTGCTGCTGGCAGCGGTGATGCTGGCGATGCCGCTCGGCCACGGCTTCTGGTACTGGACCCTGCTCCGTCTCTGCTTCGGCTATGCGGGTACCGCGCTGTTCTTCGCCTCGGAGTACTGGATCGTCGCCGCGGCGCCCGAGCTCTCGCGCGGGCGGATCATCGCGATCTATGCGATCTGCGTCTCGGGCAGCATGGCGCTCGGTCCCGCGATCCTGAGCCTGACCGGGCTCGAGGGGATGCTGCCCTTCGCCGTGGCCTCGGCGGTGGTGATCGCGGGCATCGCACCGATCGGCCTCGGGCTCGGCGCAGCGCCCCGGACCGACGACGAGGCGACGCCGACGCCGGGACAGGTGTTGCGGCTGTTCGCCACCGACCCGAGTGCGATCTTCGCCGTCGTTCTGTTCGGGACGATCGAGTTCGGCGCCATGGCGCTGATCGCGGTCTGGGGTGTGCGGAGCGGGCTTGCCGACGCCGATGCGGCGCTGCTGCTGACCGGGTTCGCGCTCGGGGCGATGGTGCTGCAGATCCCGCTCGGCTGGGCCGCCGACCGGTTCGACCGGCGCCTGGTGCTGGCCGCGATCGCCGCCGGCTCGACCCTGGCGCCGCTCGGGATGGCAGCCGCGGGCGCGACCTTCTGGCTGGCCGCGCTGTTTGCCGCCTGCTGGGGGGCGATCTCGGTCGGTCTTTACACCGTGGCGCTGACCGAGATCGGCGCCCGATACCGCGGCGCGGCGCTGGCCGTGGGCAATGCGGCGATCGTTCTGGGCTACGGGTTCGGCTCGCTGGTCTCGCCCGCCCTCTACGGTTACACCATGGACGCGATCCCGCCGGACGGATTGCTTTACGCGGCCTCGGCGATGTCGCTCGCCTATTTCGGCCTGGTGCTCGCACGGCTCGCGCGGACCCGTTCGGCGGCGCGAAATCCCTTGACACCGCCCGGCAGATGAGTAGGTAACGGGCCTCGGATTCCAGCGTGCGCACCCTGTGCGGGTGAGCGCCGCCGACAGGGGGCCGGTCCCCCGGGAGAAACAGAGATGGCCAAGCCGACCACGGTGAAGATCCGCCTGAACTCGAGCGCGGGCACGGGCTTCTTCTATGTCACCAAGAAGAACTCGCGGACGATGACCGAGAAGATGACGGTGCGCAAGTACGACCCCGTCGCGCGCAAGCATGTCGAGTTCAAGGAAGGCAAGATCAAGTAGGCTTCAGGACCTGCCGAAGGGATACGGGGGGCGGCGCTTGCGCCGCCCTTTTTGTTTGTGCGCACAGGCGGAGCCGCGCCGAAAGGAAAAGGGCCGGGAAGATCCCGGCCCTTCGTCATGCGCCAGATTGCGGCAGCGTCACTCGCGGTTGCCGAGGAACTGCAGCAGGAACATGAACAGGTTCAGGAAGTCGAGGTAGAGGTTCAGCGCGCCCATTACGGCGCCCTTCGCCAGCCACTCCTCGCCACCCGGCTGCGTCCGCATCGCCAGATAGGTGCTCTTGATCCGCTGCGTGTCGTAGGCGGTAAG
The DNA here is from genome assembly GCA_039805905.1 of Limibaculum sp. Lineage (GTDB taxonomy): Bacteria > Pseudomonadota > Alphaproteobacteria > Rhodobacterales > Rhodobacteraceae > Thermohalobaculum. Next base: position 81,505 of record JBDIVM010000009.1, read on the forward strand.
GCCGGCGAAGATCAGCACGCCGATCACGGAGATCGCCCAGTGCAGCGCCTCGGAGACCAGGAAGATGTTGACCACCGATGCCACGATCAGGCCGATCACGCCCATGATCAGGAACGTCCCCATCGGGGAGAGGTCCTTCTTGGTCGTGTAGCCATAGATGCTGAGCGCGCCGAACGAGATCGCGGTCACGAAGAAGGTCCGGGCAATCGAGGCGCCGGTGAAGACGGCGAAGATCCAGGCGATCGACAGGCCCATCAGTGCCGCGAAGCCCCAGAACACGAGCTGAGCGGTCGAGGCGCTCATCCGGTGGATCATCGCCCCGAAGGCAAAGACCACCGCGAGCGGCGCGAACATCACGATCCAGCGCCCCGGCGAGCCGAACATCGCCTGTAGCATGCCCTCGCTCAGCAGTGTCGTCGGCTGGCCGTTGACGGCGGCGCGGAAGTCCATCCCGACGATATAGGCGACCAGCCCGGTGATGATCATCGCGCCGGCCATCAGCGCGTAGACCTTGTTCATGTAGGCGCGCAGGCCCTCGTCGATCTCCGCCGTGCGGGTGATCGTCTGCGTGCGCGCGTAGATCGGGTTGACCATTTGATACCCTTTGCTGTTCAGCCCTTTTCTCATAGCTCTGCCGGCACCCGATCGGGTACCGCCACAGGGGAGAATATCGGAGAAGCCACCCTCCGTTTCAAGGGAAACCGGCGCGTTACCCCGCCGTTACCCCGCAGTCTGCCGCAAGACCGCGGCCGGGCGGAGCCGGAGAGGCCGCCATGCAAAGGCGAGGCCGGCCGCCAGGCTGAGCCCGGTACCCGCCGCCACCACTGCCAGCGCCGTGCCCGGAGCCGGGGCGAATCCGGCGTCGAGCAGATACCGGGTGGCGGCCCAGCCGGCGGTCATGCCCCAGGCGAGCGCCACCAGCCCGGCCGCCGCGCCGAGGATCACCGCGCGCAGCGCGAAGCTGGCCAGGATGCGGCCGCGCCCGGCGCCGAGCACCTTGAGGATCGCGGCCTCGCCGGTCTGCCCTTCGGCCGCCGCGCCAGCGGCGCCGACCAGCACCACGAGGCCGGTCGCCAGCAGCACCGTGGCCGCCCAGCGGGTGGCCGCACCGATATCGGTGAGCGTCTGCGCGACCCGGTCCACCTGCTCGCGCACCCGGATCGCGGTGACGTTCGGCAGCTCGCGGGCGACGGCGCGCATCACCGCGGCCTCGGCCGCAGGCGCGGCATGGACGGTCGCGATATGACCGTGCGGGGCTCCGGCCAGGGCAGCGGGGTCGAGGACCATCAGGAAGTTGATGCCGAGGCCGCGCCACTCGACCTCGCGGAAGTTCGCAACCGTCAGCTCCAGCGGCCGGCCAAGCACGTTCACGGTGAGGGTGGAGCCGAGATGCAGCCCAAGCTCGCGGGCCTCCTCTTCCGCGAAGCTGACCAGGGGCGGTCCAGAGTAGCCGGGTGGCCACCATGCGCCCTCGACGAGGCGCGCGCCGCGGGGAGGTTCGGCGGCATAGGTCACGCCGCGGTCGCCACGCAGCACCCAGGCGGCATCGGGATCGATCTTCGCCTCGGCCGCAGGGACACCGTCGAGATGGGTGATGACGCCGCGCAACATCGGCGCGGTATCGATGCGCCCGACCCCTTCCATGCCGCCGACCAGGGCGCGGAACCGCTCGAGCTGGTCGCTCTGGATGTCGACGAAGAAGAAGGCCGGGCTGCCTTCGGGCAGCTGTTCGCGGATCAGCCGCTGGAGGTTGGCGTCGATCTGGCCAATCGCGGCCAGCACGCCGAGGCCGAGGCCGAGGGCCACCACCACGTCGCCGGTCTGCCCGCCGGGTGCGCCGATGGCGCCCAGCGCGAGCCGCAACCCGGGGCGCCGGCGGAGCCAGCTCGCACGGGAACTGCGCCGGGCCAGATGACGCAGCGCCCAACCCAAGGCGCGCAGCAGCAGGAACCCGGCGGCAACCGAACCGATGACCCAGAGTGCGAGGTCGCGCGCGCCGGAGAGCCACACCACCGAAGCGGCGAGCGTGAGCACGAGCAGGACGATCACCGCCAGCACGCCGCGCCGGGGTCGGCCCGCGGCGCTCCCGGCCGAGGAGCGGAACAGCGCCGCAGGCCCCAGTTCGCGCATTTGTGCCAGGGGCCAGAACGTGCAGAGCGCCGCCACCAGCGCACCGTAGAGGGCGGCTGCCAGCAGCGGCGCCGGGTAGATCGCGACCGCAACCGGCACCGGCAGGCGATCGGCGAGCAACGGTCCGGCGAGGCCGACGAGACCGGCGCCCAGCGCCACGCCGCCCCCGACACCCAGGAGCGCGATGATTCCGACCTGAAGACTGTAGGCAGCGAAGACCTCGCCTGCGGTCGCTCCCATGGCGCGCAGCACTGCGATGGTCCGGGTCTTGCGGCCGATATACCCCTTGACGGCCGCACCGATGCCGACCCCGCCGACCGCAAGGGAGGCAAGGCCGGTCAGGACGAGGAACGCGCCCATGCGGTTGACGAAGCGCTCGATCCCGGGCGCCGGCTCCCTTCGGTCGCGCCAGCGCGCTCCCGCCTCGGGAAAGGAGGCGGTGAAATCGGCCTTGAGCCCGGCCAGATCGGCCGGCCCGTCCAGTCGCAGCCGGTAGAACGAGGAAAAGAGCGTGCCCGGCCCCAGCATCCCGGCGCCGTGCAGGCCTTCGGTCAGCACCAGCGCCCGCGGGCCCAGCGCGAAGCGGCCCAGGGACTGGTCCGGCTCGGCCTCCAGCACGCCGCGGAACTCGAAACTGCCACCACCGAGGCTGACATGGTCGCCGGGCGCGAGGCCGAGGCGCCCCGCGAGAACCGGCTCTGCCACCAGCCCGTAGATCCCGTCCCGGGGCGCCAGCGCCTCGGCCAGCGTGCCGTCGCCCGAAAGCCGGGCCTCGCCCAGCAGCGGATAGGCGCCGTCGACGCCCTTGACCTGGGCGAGGGCCCGCTCGCCTTCTCCGCGGCCCAGCATCGAGCGGAAATCGACCACCTCGGAGACCGCACCGCGCGCCGCAAGCCATGCCCGCTCCGCGTCGGAGGCAAAGCGGTAGGTGAAGGAGACCGAGACATCGCCGCCGAGGATCTCCCGGCCCTCCGCGGCCAGTCCCGCACGGATCGCCGAGGTCGCCGACCCGACCGCCGCGATGCCACCGACCCCGAGCAGGAGGCAGGCGAGGAACACCCGGAAGCCGGCGAGGCCGCCGCGAAGCTCCCGGAATGCCAGCGAAACCCAGAACGGCCTCATGCCGCAGCCTCGCGGTCATCCGCGATTCGCCCGTCGGCCATCGTCAGGACCCTGGTGCATCGCCGGGTCATCTCGGGGGCATGGGTCACCATGACAAGCGTTGCCCGCTGCTCGGCAACCAGCCGGAACATGAGATCGGCCACAGCCGCGCCGGTGCGCCCGTCGAGATTGCCGGTCGGCTCGTCCGCCAGCAGCAGCGCCGGATGCGGCGCCAGCGCGCGCGCCAGCGCCACCCGCTGCTGCTCGCCGCCCGAGAGTTGCGCCGGGTAGTGGTCGGCGCGTGCGGAAAGGCCGACGTCCGCCAGCATCGCGGCGGCGCGGTCGAAGGCGTCCGCGCGGCGGGCAAGTTCCAGCGGCGTCGCCACGTTCTCGAGTGCGGTCATGGTCGGGATCAGGTGGAAGCTCTGGAACACCACGCCGACATGGTCGCGCCGCAGCCTGGCCAGCCGATCCTCGCCGAGAGCACCGAGATCCGCGCCCATCAGCCGCACCCTTCCGGCAGTCGCCCGCTCCATGCCCCCGATCACCATCAGGAGCGATGACTTGCCCGATCCCGAGGGACCGACGATGCCGACCCGCTCGCCCGCCCGGACGGTGAGATCGATCCCCCGCAGGATCTCGACATCCCCCGCCCGGCTTGGCAAGGTCAGGCCGAGTCCCGCCAGTTCGATCAGCGCCGGTGTCATGCGTCCCGCCCCGCTCCGTCTCCCCGTTTCATATGGCCCGGCGCGCGTCCTGCGCAACCTGGCGGCGCCGATGCTGGTGCTCGCTGCGCTGCTTGCGGCGTCGCCTGCCCCGGCCGGCAGCGTGGTGCGCCTGGTCGTGATCGGGGACAGCCTGACCGCTGGATACGGTCTCGAGCAGGACGATGGATTGGTTCCGCAACTCGGCCGCTGGCTCGAGGCGAACGGCGCGCCGCCGGTCGAGCTCGTCAACATGGGCGTCTCGGGCGACACCACCGCGGGCGGGCGGGCCCGCCTCGGGTGGGCGCTGGCCGAGGGGGCGGATGCGGTGATCCTTGCACTCGGCGGCAATGACGTGCTGCGCGGGATCGATCCGGCCGAGAGCCGCGCCAACCTCACGGCGATGCTTGCCGATCTCGCCGGCCGCGGTCTGCCGGTGCTGCTCGTCGGCATGGCGGCGCCGGCGAACTACGGGCCGGACTACAAGCGTGCGTTCGACTCGATCTATCCGACCCTGGCGGAGGAGTACGGCACCCTGCTCGACCCCTTCATCCTCGCCGGAATCACCGGCAATCCGGCGCTGTTCCAGGAGGACGGGCTGCACCCCAATGCCGAAGGTGTCGCGCGGATCGTCCGGCGGATGGGGCCGCTGGTGCTCGATCTGGTCGAGAGGGCCGGCCGATGATCCGCGCCTTCGTCGGCATCCACCTGCCGGACGACGTGATCCGGGCGCTGACGCTCGCGCAGGCCGGCATGCCGCTCGGCCGCCCGACCCCGCCGGAGAACATGCACATCACGGTGGCCTTCCTCGGCGAGCATCCGGAACCCATGATCGAGGACGTGCATTTTGCCCTCGACCGGATCCGGGCTCCCGGCTTCGAGCTGAGGCTCGACGGGGTGGGCCTCTTTGGCAGTGACCGGCCGCGGGTGCTCTATGCCGACGTGCGCCCCGAGCCCGGGCTGACGCGGCTGCGCGAGAAGGTGCTGCAGGCGGCGCGCGGTAGCGGGCTTCGGCTCGACCGCGAGCGATACAGTCCGCATGTGACGCTCGCCCGCTTCAATGCGGGGCTGAAGGGCGACGACGCGCAGGAGATGCGCGACTTCGCCGCCCGGCGGATGGGCCTGAGGGCGGGCCCGTTCCATGTGGCCCGGTTCCTGCTGTTCCGCTCGTCGCTGGGGCGGAACGGGCCGATCTACGAGGAGCTGGCGGCCTATCCCTTGAACGGGACGGCATGAGCATGGCCGGAGAGACCGATCTCGGCGCCCTGCTCTCCGGCCTGCGGCCGGAGCCCGATCCGATGGAGTATGGCTATGCGACCCTGCCGCAAGGGACCGCCCTGCCCGGCGGGATCAGCCCATTCGCGCTGGTCCGCGAAGCCGAGGGGCTGACGGTCATCGCATCCGCCGCCGCGCTGGCCGCCGCCGGTATCCCCCACGCGCCCGGCTGGGTGCGGATCTGCCTGACGGTGCATTCCTCGCTCGAGGCGGTCGGGCTCACAGCGGCGATCGGGCGCCTGCTGGCCGATGCCGGAATCTGCGCCAATGTCGTGGCGGCGTATCACCACGACCATGTGTTCGTGCCCTGGGAGCGGCGCGACGAGGCAGTGGCGCTGCTGGAGCGGGCTGGAGACGGCAATCCGGACGACCGTCTCCAGCGACCGCCGGGGCGGGGCGGATGATGCCGCGCGTCGCCCCGGCTCAGGGTTCACCCCTCTTTCGGCAGATCCCAGAACGGCCGTGCCGCCTCGACAGCGGCTGCATCCGGGTCGATGCCGATGTCGCGCAGCACGCGGTCGTTGAGCCCGGCCAGTGCCCTGCGCTCGCGCGCCACGCGGATCCACTGGCCGATCGGCAGCGTCACGCTCAGCGAGCGGAAGGTCGGCAGGGTCAGGATCGAGGCGAAGCTGGGCATGGTGTCCTCCATTCGAGAGAGTGATGCGACCTCGCGGTCAAATCAATTGTGTTGATGAATATGTGGGATCATGCTACATAAGAAAAATGAATGTTCTTGACGCTTTTCATCACAGGAGATGAACCGTCATGGCCCGCAATCTCGATCTGACCGCGCTCCGCAGCTTCGTCGCCGTGGCCGAGACCGGTGGCGTGACCCGCGCGGCGCAGCAGCTTCACCTGACCCAGTCCGCCGTGTCGATGCAGCTCAAGCGGCTGGAGGAATCGCTGAACCAGCCGCTGCTCGACCGTTCGGGGCGCGGCGTCTCGCTGACCAATCAGGGCGAGCAGCTCTTGAGTTATGGCCGGCGGATGCTGGCGCTGAATGACGAGGTGATGGCGCGGATGACCGACGATGCCTTCGAGGGCGAGATCCGGCTCGGCGTGCCCTCGGACATCGTTTATCCGCAGATCCCGGACGTCCTGCGGCGTTTCGACCGCGAATACCCGCGGGTGCGGGTGAACCTGCTCTCCTCCTATACCCTCAAGCTCAAGGAGATCCTGGCCGGGGGCGGCGTCGACCTGATCCTGACCACCGAGGACGAGTGCGACGACGGGGGCGAGCGGCTGAGCACGCAGCGGCTGGTCTGGGTCGGGGCGCCGGGCGGCACCGCCTACCGCGCCCGCCCTCTGCGGCTCGCCTTCGAGCGCGCCTGCCTGTTCAAGCCCTGGGTGTTCCGGGCGCTCGACGCCCGCGGCATTCCCTGGGAGATGGCGGTCGATACCGGTTCGACCCGCACGGTCGAGGCGACCGTCTCGGCCGACCTCGCGGTCCATGCCATGCTGGACTGCGCGGTCAGCCCCTATCTGGAGCGGATCGGCCATGGCGGCGCGCTGCCGGAGCTGCCGACCACCCGGATCAACATGTACCGCGCCCCGCAGGCCAGGGGCGCGCTGGTCGACGCGCTGGAGGAGATGCTCCGGGACGCCTATGTCCGGATGGCCGCCGCGGCCTGACGCGGCGGGGCGGCTGGCGGGGCCTCAGATCCTGACCACCACCTTGCCGGTCGCCTGCCGGCTCTCCAGCAGCTCCAGCGCCCGGCTGGCCTCGACGAGCGGGACCACGTTCGAGACGTGGGGGTGGATCTTCCCCTGCTCGAACCAGCCGATCAGGGTTCGGAAGCTCCCGGCCAGCACCTCGGGCCGGAAGCGGGAATAGGCGCCCCAGTAGAGGCCGATCACGGTCAGGTTCTTGACCAAGAGGATGTTGGCCGGGATCTGCGGCACCTCGCCGGAGGCGAAGCCGATCGGGATCAGCCGGGCCTCGGGGTTGGCGGCCCGCATCGCCGCCTTCCACTGCTCGCCGCCCACGGGGTCGTAGACCACGTCGGCGCCGCCGAGCGCGAGCACCGCCTCGCGGATGTCCTGGCTCTCCGAGTCGATCAGGTGGTCGGCCCCCGCCGCCTTCGCCTGCGCGAGCCGGCCGGCGCCGCGGGCGACGGCGATGACCTCGGCCCCCATCAGCTTGCCGATCTCGACCGCGGTCAGGCCGACGCCGCCGGCGGCGCCCAGCACCAGCAGGCGCTCGCCGGGCTGCAACCTCGCCTTGTAGTCGAGGGCAAGATGCGAAGTGCCGTAGGCGACCTGGAAGGCCGCGGCCTGGATGTCGGTCATCGTGTCGGGGACCGCAACGCAGGCGGCGGCACTGGCGAGGGCATGATCGGCAAAGCCGCCCTGCCCGCAACTGGCGGCGACCCGCGTGCCGCGGGCAGGCGCCATGACGCCCTCGCCCAGCGCCTCGACGGTGCCGCAGACCTCCATGCCCGGCGCGAAGGGCAGCGGCGGCTTCTCCTGGTAGCGACCCCGGACGATCAGGGTGTCGGCGAAGTTGACGCCGCAGGCACGGACCTTCAGGAGCACCTGTCCGGGCCCCGGCTCCGGCATCCCGACCTCATCGAGGATCAGCCCGCCGCCCAGCTCGTGCACCCGCATCGCCCGCATCGCCAGCCTCCCTGCTGCCCTGCCCTTTTCCCGACATCCGGCGGGAGGCGCAAGCCGCACGAAACGCAATTCGCCGAACACCAACTGTTGCCGGCGTCAGCGAGCCGCCCTACCATCGTTTCGATCATTATCTACCCGACCAGTCGGCGGGCGCCCGGCGCGATTGCCATTGTGTTTGCCGGGGCGGTAACGGTAGCGAAGGCGCTCACCATGGACGCTGATTTGATCAACGCAGCTTTGCGAGGCAGGATTGCTACCATTCTGCGCGTGCTTGCCGCTGGGGCGAACTAGGGCTCTCGCGACTGAAAGAGATAAAGTGCCAAGCTTATGAAATATCGGAAAGCCCAAGAAATGCAAAGACTTGGAACATTAGTGATAGTATACCTACTATCAACTCCGCGCGCTATCTATGGTGATACAAGCGCGGATTTGCAAAAAATTGATGATGCGCTGACTTTATGTGCTCGCGCTGCATACTCCTCAAGCATTCACCTAGACCAAATGCGGAAGATAGAATCTGCGGATGCTTCCCGCCGTAAATTTGAAGCTTATGTAACAGCATTAGTATATATTGAAAACCCTGAACTTTCAGACTATCAAATGAGAGATAGAGGAGAAAAAGTTAGAAAAGCTTGGTTTGAAGTTGATTCTTATATCAGAAGTTTTGAAATAATTCCGAGAGAGCTAGTTGCATTAGCTTTGCACGACTGTATGCCGTGGTGACGAAAATTTTCCATTACTCGCCTGGCAACGGAGACCGCACGGCCCTCCGCCACGCGACGGTGGGCAACCATGTCGAAGCGACGATCGCGCTGATCGGGGACGCGGCGCGCGGCGATGCGGCGGAGGTGCGCCGGCTGCTGGCCGCCGGGGCCGAGGTAGACGCGCGCGACGGGGCGCGGCGGACGGCGCTCTACCACGCGACCGAGGGCAACCATGCCGACGCCGCCATCGCGCTGATCGAGGCGGGGGCGGATGTCAACGCCTCGGACGGGGCCTCGATCGACCCGACGCCCTATCTGCTGGCCGGCAAGCAGGGCTACAACGAGATCCTGCGGGTGATGCTCGCGCATGGCGCCGACCTCAAGTCCACCAATGGCTATGGCGGCACGGCGCTGATCCCGGCCTGCGAGCGCGGCCATGTGGAGACCGTGCGGATGCTGCTGGAAGCTGGCACCGACCCGGATCACGTCAACCGGCTGGGCTGGACCGGGCTTCTGGAGGCGATCATCCTCTCGGATGGCGGGCCGCGGCATCAGGAGATCGTGGCGCTGCTGCTGGAGGCCGGGGCCGACCCGGCGCTCGCCGATCACGAGGGGGTGACGCCGCTCGCCCATGCCGAGGCGCGCGGCCATGCGGAGATCGCGGCGCTGCTGCGGGCCCGGCTGGAATGAGCCGGCCCGGCATGAGCCGGCCCGGAATGAAACTGTCCGGAATGAAACTGCCCTCCCGGATCGCGGCGGCCTTCCGGGTGCAGGCCGAGGCCTGCGAGGGGCTCGGCTCGCCCTTCACCGCCGCGGTCTGCCGGGCGCTGGTGCGCCGCCTCGACGGCGCGACCGCGTTCGGGCGCCGGATCGCCGGGTGGAAGGGCGACCCGGTCGCGGATGCGCTGGCGCTCAGGGCCTGCGGGGCGCTGCATCACGCGGTCAGGACCGGGCGCGCGCCGGCGCTGGCCGCGGTCTATCCGCCGGCGGGCGCGGGCACGGGGCTGGCCGAGGCGCGCGGCGATGTGCTGGACGGCACGATCCGGGAGCTGGATGGCGAGCTGGCCGCCTTCCTCGACAGCCCGCCGCAGACCAACGAGGTGGCGCGGTCGGGGGTGCTGCTGGGCGGGCACCTGACGATCGCCGCCGAGACGGGGCTGCCGGTCGTGCTTTGCGAGATCGGCTCCAGCGCGGGGCTGAACCTGCATCCGGACTGCTATCGCTACGACCTGGGCGCGGCCGGGCGCTGGGGCAGGGCGGAGGCCCCCGTCACCATCGCCACCGACTGGCGCGGGACGCCGCCGCCGCTGGACGCGCCGCTGAGGATCGTCGCGCGGGCGGGTTGCGACGCGGCCCCGGTCGACCCTGGCGACCCGGCGGCGCGCGCGCGGATGCTCGCCTATATCTGGCCGGATCAGGGCGACCGGCTGGCGCGGGCGGCGGCCGCGCTGGCCCATGCGGCCGCGCACCCGGCGCCGGTCAAGAAGGCGGATGCCGCAGGCTGGGTCGAGGCGACGCTGGCGCAGCCCGCCGCCCCCGGTGCGGTGCGGGTGCTGGCGCACTCGATCACCTGGCAGTATCTGCCCGAGGCGGGCCGGCGCCGGATCGCGGCGGCGCTGGAGGCTGCGGGGGCCGCGGCCACGGCAGAGGCCCCGCTGGCCTGGCTGCGGCTGGAACCAGACGCGGTGAAGGGCTCGGCGGCAGTGCAGCTCACGCTCTGGCCCGGCGGGGTGACGCGGCTGCTGGGGCGCGGCGACTACCACGGCCGCTGGGCGGAGTGGAGCGCAGACTGAGCACAGAGCCGGAAGGGTCGGCCGGCTTCAGCCGCCCTCCTGCCAGACCCGCACCGCCTCCAGCGGCCAGACGAGCATCAGGACATTCAGCACCAGCCCGTCGCGGATCGCGAGGCCGACAACCAACTCGGCGGCGACGAACAGCAGCACCGAGACCCAGACCGGCGCGCGGGCCGCGGTCAGGAAGCCGGCCCACATCATCGCCACGTCCATGCCCGAGTTGACGATGCTGTCGCCGTAATAGCCAAGCGAGATCGTGACCGCGCGGTAGCGGTCGATCATCGCGTCGGTGTTCTCGATCAACTCCCACCCCGCCTCGACCAGCGTCGCGACGACCAGCCGGGGGCCGAGGCCGTGGCCGGGCATCAGCCAGTGGAGCGCCAGGTAGAACATCAGCCCGTGCAGCACATGGCTCGGCGAGTACCAGTCGGTGAGATGCTGCGAGTTCTCCGCCGACATCGGGTCGCCATGCCAGAGCGCGACCGTGCCGCAGGTGCAGATCGGCGTCCGGCCCATGGCATGGAGCAGCCCCGCCAGCGCCGCCGTGACCAGGAGCACCAGCGCCCAGTGGCGGCCTGCCGGCAGCGGCCGGGACAGCCGTGATGCCTCAGGCAAGGAAGGCCTCGTCGACCGGCACCTGCATGGCGGTGACGAGCGCATTGGTCTGCATCGCCATGCCGATCACCGCCATGAGGTCGCCGAGTCCGGCCTCGGTCAGCCCCTTCGCCCGGGCTGCGGCGGTGTGCGAATGGACGCAGTAGCTGCACCCGTTCGCGACCGAGACCGCGATATAGACCAGCTCCCGGGCCAGCGGGTCGAGCCCGCCCTCGCGGCCGGGCCCCATCACCTGCTTCAGCCGCTCCCAGGTGGCCTTGAGCAGTGGCGGGTCGTTGGCGAGCGCGCGCCAGAAGTTGTTCACGAATTCGGTCTTCCGGGTTGCCCGGATGTCGTCGAAGACGGCGCGGGCCTCGGGCGAGAGCGCATCGTCGGTCAGCAGGGGGACGGTGGCCATGGACATTCCTTCACTGAGGCGCAACCACTGGGTCGCAACGGGCTGCCCGAACTGCGCCCGCACCCGAAATCGGCCGCGCCCGCGCTCGAAGCCGCTTGCCCGCGGCGGAAACCCGCGTCAACCTCGGCCACGCGGGACGCGATGGCAAGCCCCGGGTGGAGATCGATTGCATGGACGACCACGTCCTGTTCGACCGGAGGGCACCGGGCGGCTGGCGCTGGACCCACATGCTGCGCTCGCCCGGCGCCGAGGCGGCGATCCTCGCCGACCCGGAAGTTCCCGAGCCGGTGGCCTATGCGCTGCTCGAGGAGGACACGCTGCCGCGGGCAAGCCAGATCCAGGGCGGCACGCTGCTGATCCTGCGCGGCGTCAACCTCAAGCCCGGGGCCGAGCCCGAGGACATGGTCTCGCTCCGGCTCTGGATCACGCCCGGGCGGATCGTCTCGACCGAGGTGCGCCGGCTGGCACAGATCGACCAGATCATCGCCGAGTTCACGGGCGACGGCGCACCCGCAAGCCCCGGCGCCTTCGTCCTGACCGTCGTCGAGCGGCTGCGTGCCGCCGCCGAGCCGGTACTGGACGAGGTGGAGCATCGGGTCGCGGAGATGGAAAGCTCGGTGGCGCGGCAGGACCGCCGCACGATCCTTGCCGGGCGCGGGCCCCTGGCGGCGCTGCGCCAGGACGCGATCCTGCTGCACCGCTACCTTGCCCCGCAGGCGCTGGCGCTCGATGCGCTGGTCCGCGCCGCGCCCGGCTGGCTGACCGAAGCGAACGCCCTCCGCGAGGAGGCGGAGGGCTTCCGCCGCATCGCCGCCGACCTCGACGCGCTGCGCCAGCGCTCGCAGCTGGTAGCCGAGGAGATCAGCATCGCCGCCACCGAGCGGACCAACGACATCATGCTGACGCTCTCGGTCGTCTCGGTGGTGTTCCTGCCGCTGACCTTCCTGACCGGGCTCCTGGGCGTGAACCTCGCCGGCATCCCCCATGCCAGCGACCCCTGGGTGTTCTGGGCCTTCTGCGCGCTGCTCGGCGCGGTGGCGGGACTGTCTCTCTGGCTGGCGCTGCGGCTGCTGCGCTAGCGGCGCGCATGGTGTCGCCGGGCGGGATGTGGTAACGGGTGCCATGCGTGCGCCGCTGCGGAACCTCACCTACCGCCGCCTTCTCGCTGCGCAGATCATCGCCCTGCTTGGGACCGGGCTTGCGACCGTGGCGCTGGGACTGCTCGCCTTCGACCTCGCCGGGGCGGATGCCGGGGCGGTGCTCGGAACGGCGCTGGCGATCAAGATGATTGCCTATGTCGGGATCGCGCCGGTTGCGCAGGCCTTCGCGGTGAATCTGCCGCGGCGGGGCTTCCTGGTCGCGATGGACCTCGTACGCGCCGCCATCGTGCTGCTGCTGCCCTTCGTCGATGCGGTTTGGCAGGTCTACCTGCTGATCTTCCTGCTGCAGTCGGCCTCGGCCGCCTTCACCCCGACCTTCCAGGCGACGATTCCCGAGGTGCTGCCGGACGAGCGGGACTACACCCGCGCGCTGTCGCTCTCGCGGCTCGCCTACGACACCGAGAGCCTGCTCAGCCCGATGCTCGCGGCGGCGCTGCTTGCGGTGATCGACTTTCACTGGCTGTTCGCCGCGACCGCGATCGGATTCGCCGTCTCGGCGGCGCTGGTGCTCTCGACGGCGCTGCCCATGGCGGCGCCCGGGCCAGTGACGGGCGGCCTCTACGTCCGGATCACGCGGGGGGCGCACATCTATCTGGCGACACCCCGGCTGCGCGGCCTGCTGGCGCTGAACCTTGCCGCCGCGTCGGGTGGTGCGATGGTGATCGTGAACACCGTGGTTCATGTCCGGAGCGCCCTGGGCCGGCCCGAGGCAGACGTGGCGGTGGCGCTCGCCGCCTTCGGTGCCGGCTCGATGGCGGCGGCTCTGATCCTGCCGCGACTGCTGGACCGGCTTTCCGACCGGCCGGTGATGGTCGCCGGCGGTACGGCGGTAACTGCGGTGCTTGGCGCGGCGGGCATTGCTTCCCTGGGCGGGCCGATGGCCTGGCCGGTCCTGCTGGGAGCATGGGCGGCGATGGGGCTTGGCTACTCGGCGGTACTGACTCCCTCCGGGCGGCTGCTGCGACGCTCGGCCCATGCGCCGGACCGGCCGGCGATCTTTGCCGCACAGTTCGCGCTTTCGCATGCCTGCTGGCTGGTCACCTACCCGCTCGCCGGCTGGCTCGGCAAGGCGATCGGGCTGGGGTCGACGATGCTGGTCCTGACGGGCATCGCGGCGCTGGGGACGGCAGCGGCCGCCCGGTTCTGGCCCGCGGGCCTGCCGGACGAGCCTGCCCACAGCCATGAGAACCTCCCGCCCGATCACCCGCACCTCGCCGGCGCCAGCGACGCGGGCGGCACGGCGGCGCACGCCCATCCCTATGTGATAGACGACCTGCACAGGCGCTGGCCCAGCTGAAACCGCCCGCGATGGCCCTTGCCCCGCCGCTCGCTTTGCCCCATATCACCGCGTCCCCCGCACAGGATTGCACCCATGGACCTTCGCAACATCGCGATCATCGCCCATGTCGACCATGGGAAGACCACGCTGGTCGACCAGCTCCTCAAGCAGTCGGGCGCGTTCCGCGAGGGCCAGGTGGTGGCCGAGCGGGCGCTCGACTCGAACGCGATCGAGCGCGAGCGGGGCATCACCATCCTCGCCAAGTGCACCTCGGTCGAGTGGCACGGGACGCGGATCAACATCGTCGATACGCCCGGCCACGCCGATTTCGGCGGCGAGGTCGAGCGCATCCTCGGCATGGTCGACGGGGTGGTGCTGCTGGTCGACGCGGCCGAGGGACCGATGCCGCAGACAAAGTTCGTGACCGCGAAGGCACTGAGGCTCGGGCTCAGGCCGATCGTCGTGCTGAACAAGGCGGACCGGCCGGACGCCGAGCCCGACCGGGCGCTGAACGAGGTGTTCGACATGTTCGCCGCGCTGGGGGCCGACGACCGGCAACTGGACTTCCCGGCCCTCTACGCCTCGGGGCGCGCGGGCTGGGCGGTCGCGGACCTCGCCGAGCCGCAGGAGAGCCTGACGCCGCTCTTCGAGCTGATCCTGCGGCATGTCCCGGCACCGGGTCAGGCCGTGAACAAGGATATGCCGTTCCGCATGCTGGCGACGACGCTCGAGGCCGACCCCTATCTCGGCCGGCTGCTGACCGGGCGGGTCGAGGAGGGCACGCTGCACGCCGGCGCCTTCGTCAAGGCGCTGCATCGCGACGGCGAGGAGGTGGAGCGGTTCCGGATTTCGAAGATTCTGGCCTTCCGCGGGCTCTCCCGCCAGCCGGTCGAGATGGCGGAGGCCGGCGACATCGTCGCGCTCTCCGGCATGAGCCATGCGACGGTGGCCGACACGCTCTGCGATACCGCGGTCGGGACGCCGCTGCCGGCCCAGCCGATCGACCCGCCGACCATCTCGGTGACCTTCGGCATCAACGACAGCCCGCTTGCGGGGCGCGACGGCCAGAAGGTGCAGAGCCGGGTGATCCGCGACCGGCTGATCCGCGAGACCGAGGCCAATGTGGCGATCCGGGTCGCCGACACGCCGGCGGGCGACGCCTTCGAGGTCTCCGGGCGGGGCGAGCTGCAGATGGGCGTGCTGATCGAGAACATGCGCCGCGAGGGCTTCGAGCTGTCGATCTCGCGGCCGCGCGTGATCACCCGCGAGGAGAACGGCCAGCGCATGGAGCCGGTCGAGGAGGTCACCATCGACGTCGACGAGGAATACTCGGGCATCGTCGTCGACAAGCTCAGCCAGCGCCGCGGCGAGGTGGTGGAGATCCGCTCGTCGGGCCATGCCAAGACCCGCATCGTCGCCCATGTGCCGAGCCGCGGGCTGATCGGCTATCATGGCGAGTTTCTCACCGATACCCGCGGCACCGGCGTGCTCAACCGGGTGTTCCATTCCTGGTCGGCATGGCGCGGGCCGATGCCCGGGCGGCGCACCGGCGTGCTGATCTCGACCGAGGATGGCGACAGCGTCGCCTATGCGCTGTGGAACCTCGAGGAACGCGGCAAGCTGTTCGTCGGGCCGGGCGAGAAGATCTACCGGGGCATGATCGTCGGCGAGCACAGCCGCGGCAACGATCTCGCGGTCAACCCGCTGAAGGGCAAGAAGCTGACCAACATCCGCGCCGCCGGCAAGGACGACAACGTGCTGCTGACCCCGCCCGTGCGGATGACGCTGGAACAGGCGATTGCCTATATCGACGAGGACGAACTGGTCGAGGTCACCCCGAAGGCGATCCGGCTGCGCAAGCGGCATCTGGACCCGCACGAGCGCAAGCGCGAGGCGCGGCGGTCGGAGGCGTGAGGGGCCCCGCTGTGCCGGTCACGGCCTGGCGGGCGTCCGGCGACAGGTGATTCGGGCCAGGCGGCCTTCGTTCTTAACATGAGATACTTTTGCTAATTATTTTTGATTACACTGTTTTCCAGAATGACGCTTTCCCAGCCTGACCGGGGCAGTTTCGTTGCATTGCCGCAACATCCGCGAGCTCAGCGGAGAAAATTCGCGCAATAAGCGAGGAATTTGCCTCGGAATCCTCAGTTTCCAGTTTAGGCTCATCCTGCCTGTCGAGAGGTCCCGTCACGGGGCATGTGAGTTTGGGAACGGGGAAGAAGAAGATATGAGGCATCCGGTAGACGTGCATGTCGGGCAGCGGGTCCGCCAGCGGCGGTGGATGTTGGGCATGACCCAGCAGCAGCTCGGCGATCATGTTGGCATCAAGTTCCAGCAGATCCAGAAATACGAGACCGGCGCGAACCGCGTCAGCGCCAGCCGTCTCTTCGATATCGCGAGGACGCTCAACGTGCCGATCGCGTTCTTCTTCGAGGGCCTGCAGGGCCAGGCGGAGGATGCGAGCGACGCACGCGGCGATATCCTGACCGACAAGGAGGCGCTCGAGCTGGTGCGCTCCTACTACGCCATTCCGGAGACCCAGCGCCGGCGTCTGTTCGACCTGGCACGGGTCCTTTCGGAAGCCGCGTAGGCCTGAACCCTTCTGTCAGGCCTGGACATGACAAGCGCTCCGGCCAGGCCGGGGCGCTTGCGCCCGCACCCGGCGCGGCGCGTGGCGTGCAACCCAGCGGAATCCCGGGATCGCGCCACGCAATCCATGCGAATCACAGGCAGGCGGGGCGCGCTGCCGTATCCGGTTGCCCGTTACGCGGAGGATCGAGCGCGAGATTCCCGCGCCGATTGCGTTTCGGATTGAAACGAATCCTCCCGGAACTCCGCGGCCTTCACAACCTGCGGTTGACCCGGCCAGAGGCCAATTCAGGCGGGCCGGGAACTGCGCAATTCAGCCATATTGCAAACAAAATCAACCTCAACTTTAACGTCCAGTCAGTAACATCGCGGGAGAGGGGAGAAAAATGGCTCATCCGGTCGACGTTCACGTTGGACAGCGCGTCCGCCAGCGCAGATGGATGCTGGGCATGACCCAGCAGCAGCTCGCCGATGCGGTCGGCATCAAGTTCCAGCAGATCCAGAAATACGAAACCGGCGCGAACCGCGTCAGCGCCAGCCGCATGTTCGAGATCGCGGGCGCCATGGACGTTCCGATCTCGTTCTTCTTCGAGGGGCTGGCCGGCATGGCGCCGGAGGCGGAGGACGCACGGGGCGACGTGCTGACCGACCGCGAGGCGCTCCAGCTCGTGCGCGCCTACTACTCGATTCCGGAGGCGCAGCGCCGCCGGCTCTTCGATCTGGCGCGCGTCCTCAGCGAAGCCGCCTGAGTCCGGCAGCGGCGTCCGGTCAGAAACGGGCCCCGGTCACCGCCGGGACCCGATTTGCACGCGCAGCGGGGACGGCCGGGCCCTGACACCGCAAGCGCCAGCGCCCCAATCCCGGGTCTGTTCCCGTACCTGGCATCACGGAAGTTGTGCGCCGGCATTCTGCCGGCAATTACAAGGTGAATCCGCCTCAGTTCAACAATGTTATTGAGATTAGGCAGTCTAATGCCACATTGAAACCAAATTTGTATATGATCTATAAGGTCAGGGGGCAGCCCGTTGAAAGGATCGATTGATGGCCCATCCCGTGGATGCACATGTCGGGCAGAGGGTACGCCAGCGCCGCTGGACGATCGGAATGACCCAGCAGCAGCTGGGCGAGAAGCTTGGCGTGAAGTTCCAGCAGGTGCAGAAATACGAGACCGGGATCAACCGGATCAGCGCCAGCCGGATCTGGGAGATGGCATCCGCGCTCGAGGTGCCGGTTTCCTACTTCTTCGAGGGCCTGGCCGGCCAGGCCGCCGGCGATGCGGACGGCCGCGGCGACGTGCTGACCGACCGCGAGGCCGTGAGCCTGGTTCGGGCCTACTATTCCATCCCCGAGGAGCAGCGGCGGCGGCTGTTCGATCTCGCCCGGGTCCTCAGCAGCGCCTGACCGGGCCCGTCGAGGGGCCGGAGCATCGCGGCAGTTGACCGCCCGGCCGCACCGGTGCAGAAGCGGGGCCTGAGCCTCGCTTTCCGCGTTCCGGACCCATGCTGCCAGACAGCGATCTTCCCGAGCTGGTCGACCTTGCCTGCCGCCTCGCCGATGCGGCCGAGGCGGCGGTCATGCCTCTGTTCCGCTCGAAGGCGCTCGATGCCGAGAACAAGCATGCCGGCGGCCGCTTCGACCCGGTGACCGCGGCCGACCGTGCCGCCGAGGCGGCGATCCGCGCCATCCTGTCGGCCGAGCGCCCGGACGACTCGGTCTTCGGCGAGGAAGAAGGGCCGACCACCGGCACTTCCGGGCTCGCCTGGGTGATCGACCCGATCGACGGCACGCGCGCCTTCATCTCGGGCCTGCCGACCTGGGGCACGCTGATCGCGCTCGACGACGGCACGACCGGCCGCATCGGCCTCGTCGACCAGCCCCATATCGGCGAGCGGTTCATCGGCTCCGTCGGCGACAGCGGGTCACGCGCCTGGCTCACCTTCCGCGGCGAGACCCAGCCGATCGCCACCCGCCCCTGCCCTGGACTGTCGCGGGCAACGCTCTACACGACCACACCCGACATGTTCACGCCGCGCGAGTGGGAGGGATACACGCGGGTGCAGGACCGGGTCCGGCTCAGCCGCTACGGCGTCGACTGCTACGCCTATGCTCTGGTGGCGCTCGGACATGTGGACCTGGTGATCGAGTCGGCCCTGCAGGCCTACGATATCGCCGCCCCCGCGGCGCTGATCCGCGCGGCCGGCGGGATCGTCACCGACTGGACGGGCGGCGACTGCCGCTGGGGCGGCCAGGCAATTGCCGCGGGCGACCCGGCGGTCCATGCCGAGGCCCTGGCGATCCTGCGGCCCTACGCGGCCTGAGATGACCCCGCCCGCGCGCCCGGCGGGCGGGACAGACCTCACAAGCTCGTGATCGGCCCCGGCGGGTTCCGCCTGACGGCAGTCTGCCCTTGACAGGACCGGGCGGGCCGATGCGTTCTGGACGCGGGTTATCGCGGGCGGGCCGCGCCGGAACGCTCTTCCGCTTGGCACGTGGGGCAGCCGGCGGGCGCCCGTACGCAACGGCCCGCACGCACCGGGAGGATTCAGGAACATGCGAAAGACGATGACGGGCCTTCTGGCCGGGCTGATCGTGGCCGGCACGGCGCTGGCAGCGGCCCCTGCCCTGGCCGGGTATCCCGAGCGGCCGATCACGGTGATCGTGCCCTGGTCCGCCGGCGGCGGCACCGACGCGACCGGGCGCATGATCGCCAAGATCATGCAGGACGAACTCGGCGTGCCGGTGAACGTGGTCAACCGAACCGGCGGCAGCGGCGTGGTCGGACATCAGGCGATCGCCTCGGCCGCGCCGGACGGCTACACCGTCGGCATCGTCACGGTCGAGATCGCGATGATGCACTGGGTCGGGCTGACCGAGCTCAGCTACCGCGACTACACGCCGATCGCCCTTTACAACGCCGATCCCGCGGGCGTGTCGGTCGCGGCCGATTCGCCCTACACGAACGTCGCCGAGGTGCTGGCGGCGGCGAAGGCGGCGGGCGGTGCGTTCAAGAGCTCCGGTTCGGGTCAGGGCGGCATCTGGCATCTGGCGCTTGCCGGCATGCTGGTGAAGGCGGGAATCGATCCGGCCACGGTGCCGTGGGTGCCCTCGCAGGGCGCCGCCCCGGCGCTGGCCGATCTCGCGGCCCATGGTGTCGATGTGGTGACCGCCTCGGTGGTCGAGGCGCGGGCGCTGAAGGAAGCCGGGAAGATCAGGGTGCTGGCGGTGATGGCGGATGCGCGCATCCCGGCCTTCCCGGACGTGCCGACCATCGTCGAGGCGGGCGGGCCGGACTGGAAGACCGCCGCCTGGCGGACGGTGGCAGCACCGAAGGGCCTGCCGGATGACATCCGCGACAAGCTCGCACAGACCATGGAGAAGGTCTACAACAGCGCCGAGTTCAAGGAGTTCATGGACGGCCGCGGCTTCGGCATGGTCTGGGCCGGGCCGGAGGGGCTGGCGAAGCACTACGAGACGGCGGATGCCGATCTCGGGGCGGTGCTCAAAGCCGCCGGACTGGCGAAGTGACCGGCAGGGGGCTCGTCCCGGGCGGAGGCTGAGGCCGCATGCGATTCAGCGATGCGGCAACCGGCGCGGTCCTGATCGGAGTCGCGCTCGCAGTGGTTCTCGCCACGCTCAGCTTCCCCGAGATGCCGGGCCAGAACTACGGCCCGGCCTTCTTTCCGCGCATCCTCGGCGCCGGGCTGGCGGGCTGCGGACTGCTGCTGGTGGGCGGCGGCATCCGCGAGGGGACGGCCCGGCCGGTGATCGCGCTCGATGCCTGGGCCCGCTCGGCGCGCGGGCTCGGCACCCTGGCCCTGACGATCGGCGCGATCGTGTTCTACATCCTCGCCTCGGAACCCCTGGGTTTCATACCGACGGCCTTCGCGGCGGTCGCCGCCCTGATGATCCGCCTGCGGGGCCGGTGGGCGAGCTCGCTCGTAATCGCGGCGGTGACCACTCTCGTCTTGCACCGGTTCTTCTACGGGCTGCTGCTCGTGCCCCTGCCCTGGGGTGTGCTTGAGCCGCTGGTATTCTGAGGCAAGGCGATGGACCCGATCCTGCAGGCCCTGCCACTGGTCTTCAATCCGCAGGTGCTTGGCGTGATGGCGCTGGCGGCGCTGTTCGGCCTGGTCGTCGGCGCCACGCCGGGGCTCACGGCGACCATGGCGACGGCGCTCCTCGTGCCGCTGACCTTCTTCATGGACCCGGTGCCCGCCATCGCGGCGATGGTCACGGCCACGGCGATGGCGATCTTCGCCGGCGACATCCCGGGCGCGCTGTTGCGGGTGCCAGGAACGCCGGCCTCGGCGGCCTATGCGGCCGAGGCCTATGCGATGACCTGCAAGGGCCTGGCGGAGCGGGCGCTCGGCACAAGCCTGGCGTGCTCGGCGATCGGCGGCCTGGTCGGCACCACGGTGCTGGTGCTGTCCGCGCCGCAGCTCGCCGAGGTGGCGCTGCAGTTCACCCAGTTCGAGTATTTCTGGCTTGCCTGCCTCGGCCTGACCTGCGCGGTCTTCGTCTCCACCGCACGACCGGTCAAGGGCGCCGCCGCGCTGCTGATCGGGCTGTTCGTGGCCACCATCGGCATCGACGTGACCGCGGGCCATCCCCGCTTCACCTTCGGCATGGCCGAACTACTGGGCGGCGTCGCCTTCATCCCGGCGATGATCGGGATGTTCGCGGTGGCCGAGATCCTCCGCAATGTCGTCGCCGACGCACCCGCCGCACCGCCGCGGCTCGAGCATCTGTCGCAGGTGTTCCGGGGGGTGGGCGGCATCCTCCGGAAGTATTGGCGCGGCGTTCTGCGCGGTAGCACCCTGGGGACCGCCGTCGGCATCCTGCCGGGCGCCGGGGGCGACATCGCCGCCTGGGTCTCCTATGCGCTCAGCAAGCGGCTGTCGAAGGAACCGGAGAAGTTCGGCACCGGTCATGTCGAAGGCATCGTCGACGCCGGCTCGGCGAACAACGCGGCACTCAGCGGCGCCTGGGTGCCGGCGCTGGTGTTCGGCATCCCGGGCGACTCGATCACCGCGATCGTGATCGGCGTGCTCTACGTCAAGGGGATGAACCCGGGACCGACGGTATTCCTGTCGTCGCCCGAGCTGATCTACGCCGTCTTCATTGCCTTCTTCCTGGCCAATCTTGCACTGATCCCGTTCGGCTTCGCGGCCATCGCGCTCGCGCGCCACATCCTGCGCATCCCGCGCGACATCATCTGGCCGATCGTGCTCCTGCTGTCGATTGTCGGCGCTTACGCGATCGACAACAGCCTTGCCGGCGTGGTGGTGATGCTGGCCTTGGGGGTGCTGGCCTTCCTGATGGAGGAGAACGGCTTCCCGGTCGCCCCGGCGATCCTCGGCCTCGTGCTCGGGCCGATGCTGGAAGCCAATTTCATGACCGCGATGATCAAGGCGGACGGCAATCTGCTGGCCTTCTTCGAGCGGCCGATTGCCGGCGTCCTCGGTGCCGTCACGCTCGTCGTCTGGGTCGTGCCGCTGGTCCTGCGGCTCCGCCGCCGGCTGCGGGAGGCGTGACCGATCCGGCCAGCGGCGGACAGTCCGGCAATCCGTGCGGGGGCTTTATGCAGGGTCGCGGGCCAGCCTGACCTTCCGGTGCACGACCCGCCCGACCGCCTCGCGGCGCCGACTGCTGCGTCCATGCGCCGGTGGCGCTGGCGATCCCGCGGTCCTGCGCGGCCTGAGGTCCGCTCATCGCGCCCACCCGTCATGGGAGAGGATGGCGCCGTAGAGATCGGGGCGCCGGTCGCGCCAGACGCCCCAGGCTTCGCGATGGCGGGCGATGGCGTCGAGATCGAAGCGATGCACCAGCACCGCCTCGCCGTCACGGCCGGCCTCGCGGACCCGCTCGCCGGTATGGTCGGCGATGAAGGACGAACCGTAGAAGGTCAGGTCGAGCGAGGGATCGCCGGTCGCCCGCTCGGTCCCGACGCGGTTCGAGGCGGCGACCGGCACCACATTCGCGGCCGCGTGCCCGCACATCGCGTTCCGCCAGTGCGCCGCCGAATCGAGCGCCGGGTCGCCCGGCTCAGAGCCGATGGCGGTGGGGTAGAGCAGCATCTCCGCCCCCATCAGCGCCATGCAGCGCGCCGCCTCGGGGAACCACTGGTCCCAGCAGATGCCGAGGCCGATCCGGCCGTGGGCCGTGTCCCACACCCGGAAACCGGTATCGCCGGGGGTGAAGTAGGTCTTCTCCTGATAGCCGACCCCGTTCGGGATATGGCTCTTGCGGTAGACTCCGAGGACGGAACCGTCCGCATCGACCATCGCAACCGAATTGAAGAAGGCGGGACCGGCCCGCTCGAACCAGCTGACCGGCAGCACCACGCCAACCTCCTTCGCCAGCGCCGCCATCCGGGCGATGGTGCGGTTGCCCTCGAACGGCGCCGCGAGCGCGAAGTGCCTTGGGTCCTGCTCGATGCAGAAGTAGGGCGTCTCGAACAGTTCCTGCAGCAGCACCACCTGCGCACCCTCGGCGGCGGCCCGCCGGACCAGCCGCTCGGCGCTGTCCAGATTCGCCGGCAGATCCCACGAGCAGGCGAACTGGGTGGCGGCGACGGCGAGTTCGCGCATCTCTCATGTCTCCCGGTGACCGAGCCCCTGTCGTTCCCTCTGCCATTCCGGCGGGCAGCGCAAGCCCATCTGGCAGCGGATTCATCGTGCGGGGGTAAAGAAACCGCGTGATGCGGCACACGGTTCCGTCTAGGGTCCGGCGCTGACAGAAATCCAGCGGGAGGCCCAATTCGATGGCTTACGAGAAGATCGAGCTTCTGATCGGCGGCGAGTGGCGCAAGGGCGACGGCGGCGGCGAGGACGTGATTAACCCTGCGAACGAGCAGGTCATCGGCCATACGCCGCACGCCTCGGCGGCGCAACTCGACATGGCGCTGGAGGCCGCGGTCGCTGGCTTCCAGGCCTGGCGCAACACGGCCCCGATCAAGCGCCAGGCGGTGATGGAGCAGGCGGCGCGCCTCCTCGAATCGCGCGCCGAAGAGATTGCCCGTAACCTGACCATGGAAATGGGCAAGCCCTTGGGCGAGGCGAAGCTCGAGCTCGGTTTCGCCATCGACGTGCTGCGCTGGTACGGCGAGGAGGGCAAGCGCGCCTATGGGCGGCTGATCCCGGCCCGCATTCCGGGCGCGCGCCAGATGATGGTGAAGGAGCCGGTCGGCGTCAGCTGCGCCTTCGTCGCCTGGAACTTCCCGGCGGTGAATGTCATGCGCAAGGTGGCGGGCGCGCTCGGCGCCGGCTGCTCGATCATCATCAAGCCCTCTGAGGAGACCCCGGCCACCGCGGTGGCGATCGGCCGCGCACTGCACGAGGCCGGGCTGCCGGCGGGCGCGCTCAACATCGTCTTCGGCGTGCCGGACACGGTCAGCCGCCACATCCTCGGCAGCTACATCCCGCGCAAGCTCTCGTTCACGGGGTCGGTGCCGGTCGGCAAGCACCTGCAGAAGCTCGCGGCGGATACGCTGAAGCGCTGCACCATGGAGCTCGGCGGCCATTCGCCGGTGATCGTTTTCGATGACGCCGACCTCGGCAAGACGCTCGAATCGATCGGCCGCAACAAGTTCCGCAATGCCGGGCAGGTCTGCATCTCGCCGACCCGCTTCTTCGTGCAGGAGAAGGTCTATTCGAAATTCGTCGACGGCTTCACCGAACTCGCGAAGTCGATCAAGGTCGGCGACGGTTTGGCCGAGGGGACCCAGATGGGTCCACTGATCGCGGCGCGCCGGCTCGACGTGATGCGCGGCTTCGTCGCGGACGCCCGCGACAAGGGTGCGATCGTCACCACCGGCGGCGAGCGGATGGGCAACTCGGGCTATTTCTGGGCACCGACGATCCTGAAGGACGTGCCGGACGAGGCGCGAATCATGTCGGAGGAACCGTTCGGCCCGGTGGTGCCGCTACAGCCGTTCCGGACGCTGGACGAGGTCCTGGAGAAGGCGAACAGCCTGCGCTTCGGCCTCTCCTCCTACGTCTACACCTCGGACGGCGACAAGGCGCGAAAGATGAGCGAGGGTCTGAACGCCGGGCTCGTCGGCGTCAACCACCCCTTCGTCTCGATGCCCGAGACCCCGTTCGGCGGCGTCAACGAGTCGGGCTATGGTTCGGAGGGCGGCATCGAGGGGCTCGACGCCTTCCTGCGCACCAAGTTCGTGACCGAGGTTGGCGTCTGAGCCCGGCGAGTGAACCCAGCGAGCGCTCCGGGCCGTCACAGGTCCGGGGCCGCGCGGGCGCCCGGCTCAGGAGGCAGGGCAGCCCGCCTCGGTCCAGCGGGCGAGCGCCTTGCGGGACGCCGGACCGAAGACGCCATCGGCCCGGCCCTTGTAGTAGCCAGCGCCCGCCATCTCGGCCTGGAGGTCCGCAGGCTTCAGCGCCCCGAGGCGCATCGCCTCCATCCGGTCCGAGACCGATCCCTCTGACCGGTTGAGCCGGCAGCGTGCCGCCGATCTGTGGAGAAAGGCCGCCCCGAAGGACGGATCGTTCACGAGCGCCTGATCGTAGTCCTCGACCGCGCGCGGGAGGTCGCCGATCTTCTCGTAGGCGAGACCCCGTCCGACATAGAGCAGCGCGAGCTGCCCGCCCGCGTACGCGCCCGACTGGATGGCCACCGTGCAGCCGCCGATCTGCCGGTTCGGATCCCCGGCGAGCGCGCAGTCTTCCTTCGTGGTCGGCGCCACGCAGGCGGCAAGGCCCAGAAGGGCGGCGCAGAACGGTGCGAGGACAGCAGGGCGGTGCATGGTCTCCTTCCGGCGGACCGCGGCATCGTCCCGAAAGTGCCGCGTTGCATGCACTCCATCAAGGCCCCAGTCGGATTGATGATCGGTTTCTCAAGAAAACGCTACACGCTTGTGAGAAATCCGCCGCATGGCTAGCGTATGGTGATTGCCGCCGCCGGCGTCCGCAACGGAAGGTTGCGGCTGACCGGCTGGCGTGGCGTCATCCAGACACCCGCGACAGGCGGGTCACAGACAGCAACCGGAGGGAATCATGTTCAATTGCAATGCCGCAAGACGCCTGGGGGCCTCGGTGGCGATGCTCTGTCTGCTCGGAGTCGCAGAAGCGTCCGCAGCCACCGAGATACACCTCTGGCATGCGTTCACCGGTCGGCTTGGCGAACTCCTGACCGAGCAGGTGGACAAGTTCAACGCGGCACAGGCCGACTATGTCGTCGTCGCCTCGCACAAGGGCAACTACTCCGAGACGCTGAACGCCGGCATCGCCGCCTTTCGCGCCGGCGAGCAGCCGCACATGCTGCAGGTCTTCGAGGTCGGCACTGCCACCATGATGGCGGCGAAAGGCGCGGTGAAGCCGGTCTACCAGCTGATGGCCGAGACCGGGAAAGCGTTCGACCCGACAGCTTACCTGTCCGCGGTGGCGGGCTACTACACCACCACGGATGGCGAGATGCTGTCGCTGCCCTACAACTCGTCCACCCCGGTGCTCTACGTGAACCGAGATGCCTTCCAGGCGGCAGGCGTCGACCCGGATACCGACCTCTCGACCTGGGAGAAGGTCGGCGAGGCGCTCGACAAGCTCAAGGCCGGCGGCGAGAACTGCCCGCTGGTCACCGCCTGGCAGAGCTGGATCCATCTCGAGAACCTCTCAGCCTACCACAACATGCCCTTCGCCACCCAGGAAAACGGCTTCGCCGGGCTTGACACTGAGCTCGCCTTCAACGGCCCCGTACAGGTCGCGCATATCCAGGCCATGGGCGACTGGGCCAAGGACGGCAAGTTCGTCTATACCGGGCGGCGCAACGAGGGCGGGGCCAATTTCCGCTCGGGCGACTGCGCGCTCTTCACCGAATCCTCGGCCGGCTATGCCGGGGTGAAGAAGGAGGCGCAGTTCAAGTTCGACATCCGGCCCCTGCCCTACTGGGCCTCGGTGGACGGTGCGCCGCAGAACACCATCATCGGCGGCGCCTCGCTCTGGGTGATGGAGGGGCACGAGGCGGCCGAGTATGCCGGTGTGGCCGAGTTCCTGAACTTCCTCTCGACCGCCGATATCCAGGCCAAGTGGCATCAGGACACCGGCTACCTGCCTATCACCATGGCCGCCTATGAGCAGACCCGGGCCTCGGGCTTCTACGAGCAGAACCCCGGCACCGATGTTGCCATCATCCAGATGACCGGCAAGGCGCCGACCGGCAACTCGAAGGGGCTCCGGCTCGGCAGCTTCGACCAGATCCGCGGCATCATCGACGAGGAGCTGGAGGCGGTCTGGGCCGGACAGAAGACCGCCCAGCAGGCGCTCGACAGCGCGGTGGAGCGCGGCAACCAGCTGCTCCGCCGCTTCGAGCAGGCGAACCGTTGAGAGCGCGCCGCCCGGGGGCAGCGGCCCCGGGCGGCCCTGAGCCATGGAGAAGCGGGTCGTCTTCCGGAACCGGCTGCTGCCCTATGCGCTGGTGGCGCCGCAGCTTGCCGTGACGCTCGTCTTCTTCTTCTGGCCCGCCGGTCAGGCGGTCTGGCAATCCGCCTTCATCCCCGACCCGTTCGGCCTGAAGTCGCAGTTCGTCGGGTTCGGCAACTTCGAGTTCCTGTTCTCGGATCCCTATTACCGCGCCTCGTTCCGCACGACGATCGTGTTCTCGTCGCTGGTGACCGTGGCTTCGATCTCGGCCGCGCTCTGGCTCGCGGTGATGGCGGACCGGGTGATCAAGGGCGCGGGCGCCTACCGGACGCTGCTGGTCTGGCCCTATGCGGTCGCGCCGGCGGTCGCGGGCGTGCTGTGGCTGTTCATGTTCAATCCCCGCGTCGGACTGGTGAGCTGGTATCTGGACGCCATGGGCCATGGCTGGAATCACGTGCTGAACGGGGGCGAGGCGATGGCACTGGTGGTCGCCGCCTCGGCGTGGAAGCAGGTGAGCTACAACTTCCTGTTCTTCCTCGCCGGGCTGCAGGCGATCCCGCGGAGCGTGATCGAGGCTGCCGCCATCGACGGCGCGGGGTTCTCGCGCCGCTTCTGGACCATCGTCTTCCCGCTGCTGTCACCCACCACATTCTTCCTGCTGGTGGTCAACATCGTCTACGCCTTCTTCGAGACCTTCGGGGTCATCCACACGCTCACCGCGGGGGGGCCGCAGCAGGCCACCACGATCCTGGTCTACAAGGTCTTCGCCGACGGCTTCGTCGGCCAGGATCTGGGTTCCTCGGCGGCGCAGTCGGTGATCCTGATGATCGTGGTCGGCGTCCTGACCGTGGTGCAGTTCCGCTACATCGAGCGCAGGGTGCATTACTGATGGCGCAGATCTGATGGCAATGGTCGAGAAGCGCGGTCCGGCCCTGTGGCTGACCCATGCGGGGCTGATCCTCGGCATCGCCGTGGTCTGCTTCCCCATCTGGCTCGCCTTTGTGGCCTCGACGGTGACCCAGGATGACATCGTGCGCCCGCCGATGCCGCTCGTGCCCGGCCCGTATCTGGTGGAGAACTACCGCGACGCCCTGCTCGCCGGCGTCAACGCGCCCGTGTGGCGGATGATGCTGAACTCGCTGGTGATGGCGCTGGGGATCACCGTCGGCAAGATCGCGATTTCGATCATCTCGGCCTATGCCATCGTCTATTTCCGCTTCCCCGGCCGGCCGCTGGTGTTCTGGCTGATCTTCGTCACGCTGATGCTGCCGGTCGAGGTGCGCATCGTGCCGACCTACGAGGTGGTGGCGGGGTTCGGGCTCCTGAACTCCTATGGCGGGCTGATCCTGCCGCTGATTGCGTCGGCCACCGCCACCTTCCTGTTCCGCCAGCTGTTCATGACCATTCCGGACGAGCTGGTCGAGGCGGCTCGGGTCGACGGCGCCGGGCCGATGCGGTTCTTCCTCGATATCCTCCTGCCGATGTCGCGCACGAACATCGCGGCGCTGTTCGTGATCCTCTTCATCTATGGCTGGAACCAGTATCTCTGGCCGCTGCTGATCACCACAGACCCCTCGATGAACACGGTGGTGATGGGCATCAAGCAGATGTTCCCCTCGGGTGACGACTGGGCCAACTGGCCGGTGATCATGGCGACCGCAATCCTGGCCATGCTGCCGCCGGTCGCCGTGGTGGTGTTCATGCAGAAGCTCTTCGTGAAGGGCTTGGTGGAAAGCGAGAAGTAAGGGTGATGGCCGGAATCAGCCTCAGAGCGGTGCACAAGTCCTATGGCCGGACCGAGGTCATCCACGGTGTCGACATCGACATCGCCGATGGCGAGCTGATCGTCATCGTCGGCCCTTCGGGTTGCGGCAAGTCGACGCTGCTCCGCATGGTCGCCGGGCTCGAGACCATAACGGAAGGCGAGATCAGCATCGGCGGGCGGGTGGTCAACGAGCTCGAGCCGCGCGAGCGCGACATCGCCATGGTGTTCCAGAACTACGCGCTCTACCCGCACATGTCGGTGTTCGACAACATGGCCTACGGGCTGAAGATCGCCGGGCTGCCGAAGGCCGAGATCGCCGGGCGCGTCGCCGCCGCGGCGAAGATGCTGGAGCTGGAGCCCTTCCTCGCGCGCAAGCCGCGCGAGCTCTCCGGCGGCCAGCGGCAGCGGGTGGCGATGGGGCGCGCCATCGTGCGCAAGCCGGCGGCGTTCCTGTTCGACGAGCCGCTGTCTAACCTCGACGCCAAGCTCCGCGTGCAGATGCGACTCGAGATCAAGGCGCTCCAGCGCGAGCTGGGCGTGACCTCGCTCTATGTCACCCATGACCAGGTCGAGGCGATGACGCTGGCCGACCGGATGATCGTGATGAATGCCGGGGTCGCCGAGCAGGTTGGCGCACCGCTCGAGGTCTATGGCCAGCCGGACACCATCTTCGTTGCCGGCTTCATCGGCTCGCCGCCGATGAACTTCCTGCCTGCAGGCGCGGTCCGGGGTGCTCCCGGCACCCTGACCGTCGGCATCCGGCCCGAGCATCTGCGGCTCTGCCCCGAAGGCGAGGGTATCGCCACCGGCACGGTCGGCTATTGCGAGGCGCTGGGAGCCGAGACGCTGGCGCATCTGCGGCTGGCGGACGGAACCGCCGCCGTGGTCCGGATCGAGGGCGGCGCCCCGGTGCCCGCGACCGGCACCCGCCTCGGCATCGACTGCGAGGAGCGGCACCTGCACTACTACGACGCCGCGGGCCGCCGCGCCCGCGCGTGACGGCGCCGGTCAGAAACCGATCAGTGTCATTCCGCCGGCCCAGATCAGCCTGAGCGCCAGGAGGACCAGGATCGTGTTCAGCGCGAGCCTGAACTTCTGCTCGTCGATCCGCATCAGCACCTGCCGCCCCGCCAGCGTGCCGAGGAAGCCCGAGGCGATCATCGCCGCCATCAGCGGCACCCAGGGGCCGTAGGCGAAGCCCAGCAGCCCGAAGGCCATCACCTTCAGGAGGTGCTGGATGGTCATCAGCAGCGAGTGGGTCGCCACATAGCTCATCCGGCCGACGCCCATCGCCTTCACATAGGCCGCGACGAACGGGCCGGTGCCGCCGAAGAACATGGTGAGGAAACTCGAGAAGGCCCCGGCGATGGCGGCCGAGCGGCGGATGAAACCCGGCGGATCGGCCACGACGGACCAGAGGATGAAGAGCCCCACCCCCACCTGCAGCACATCGCCCGGCAGCTGGACCGCCACCGAGCCGCCGAGCGCCACGCCCACCACCGAGCCGAGCGTGAAGGGGATCAGCACGGACTGGTCGCGGTGCGCAAACATCAGCGCCGCCCGGCCGATGTTCGAGCCGAACTGCACGATGCCGTGCACCGGAATCAGTGCCGCGGGCGGCAGGAGCGAGGCGAGGATCGCGAGCAGCGTCGCGCCCCCGCCGATGCCGAAGGCCACCGTGATGAACGACGTGACGAAGCTCGCGGCGACGACGAGTCCCGCCACGGCCCAGCCGAGCCCGGCATGAAGCACGAGATCGCCCATGTCAGGCGGCCGGCCGGGAACCGCTGCGCCGGCCCGGTGGGCAAGGAAGGCGCGACGAGATCGGATCGGTCTTCCGGCAGGCGGCGAGGAGCATGGGCGGCATGGGCGGGATTACCTTGGCGCGAGGACAGCACTGACCGGATAGCGCATTTTCTCCGCGAAGGCACCATCGCTCGCCGCGCCGTCAGGGCATCTCGACTCGACCGATCCGCTCGGGCAGGCTGCAACGATCCTGACGGCGGGAAAAGTCGATGGAACGCCGCCTCGCCGCCATCCTCGTTGCCGATGTCGCCGGCTACAGCGCACTGGTGGGGTGCGACGAAGCCGGGACGATCCGCACCTGGAAGGGGCATCTTGCCACGCTCGAGCCGGTGATCGCCCTGCATGGCGGGCGGATCGTCAAGACCACGGGCGTCGGCTTTCTTGCGGAGTTCTCCTCGGTGGTCGACGCGGTCTCCGGCGCCGCGCTCATGCAGGCCCGCATGGCCGAGCGCAACGCAGGTATTCCGGCCGAGCGACGGATCGAACTGCGCATGGGCGTCCATGCCGGCGACGTGGTGGTGGACGGCGATGACATCCTGGGCGGCGGGGTCAACATCGCCGCCCGCCTCCTGACGATTGCCGAGCCCGGCGGTCTCGCCGTCTCGGGCCGGGTCCATGACGACGTGGTGGGGCGGGCGCTGAGGCTCAGCCCCTACGACCCGATGACCTTCCGTGCGCGCATCGCGCTCTGCTTCGCCCATATGGGTGCGCAGGACTTCGGGAAGGTGCTGGAGCACGCCACCCTCGGGCTGGAAGCGAACCCGCGCGCGGTGCTGATTGCCCGCCACCAGACATCGGCGCTTGCGCATCTGGGTCGGATCGACGCGGCGCGGGCCATTGTCCAACGCTTCCTGCCACAGATGCCGACGTTCCGGCTCAGCCACTACGATACCAACCTGCGCTACCTGCTGGCGGATTCGGTCCGCATCCCCCTCGTCGAGGGTTTGCGGATGGCGGGGTTCCCGGAATGGCGGTGGCCGGCGGCCGGGCTGGCAGGCATCGCGCTCCGGGCGGCCAGCCGCGCCGGGGCTGCGCCGTCAGGACCGGGGGAAGGTCAGGATCGCACGCAGCCCCGGCTCGTTGTCGCCGAGCTCAAACCGCGCCTCGTGCATCCGTGCCACCGCGCTGACCAGCGACAGGCCGAGCCCCGCGCCCGGCCGGCCACGGCTGTCGTCGAGGCGAACGAATCGCTGCAGGATCCGGCCCCGGTCCTCGGGCGGCACGCCCGGGCCATGATCGGCGACCGTGATCGCCGGCTGCGGCTTCGCGGCAAGCTCGACCGAGACCACGGATCCGGCGGGGGCATGGCGGATCGCGTTCTCGACGAGATTCGCCACCGCGTTGGCCAGAAGCTGCGGGTGCCCGGTCACCTCGACGCTGCGCCCGGTCAGCGCCAGCACGATCCCCTTCTCCTCGGCGGTGGGGGTATAGAGGTCGGTGACATCGGCGGCGAGCCGGCCAAGATCGACCGGCTCAAACTGGTCACGCCCGACGCCGGCCTCGGCGCGGGCGATCTCGAGCAGCGCGGTGAAGGCATGCAGCACGCCGTCGGCCTCGCCGATCGCCCGCTCGATCAGCTCGCGCCGCTCGCCCGGATCGAGCCCGGGGTCGAGGCTGGCATCGAGATGGGCGCGCAGCCGGGTCAGCGGGCTGCGGAGATCATGGGCCACGCTGTCGGTGACCATGCGCAGGTCACCGACCAGCACCTCGATCCGGTCGAGCATGCGGTTCAGGGTGCCGGCGAGCCGGTCGAACTCGTCGCCGCTGCCGCGCACCGGCATCCGCTGCTCCATGGCCCCGAGCATGATCTCCTCGGCGGCGCGGCCCACCTCGCCGATGCGGCGGTCGACGACGCGGGCCAGCAACCAGCCGCTCATCAGCGCGAGCACGGCGCTGACACCGAGGCCCCATCCCAGCGCCCGGAGCAGCGTGCGGTCGAAGGCGACGCGCGCCCGCGCGTCGCGCCCGACCAGCAGCCGCTCGCCGCCATTGAGCCGGAAGGATGCGGCCGACACCATCGCCGGCCGGTCCTGGTCGATGCGGTAGAGTTCAAGCACGATCCAGCCCGACCCGGCCACGAGCGAAGGCGGCCAGTCGGCGAGGTTGCCGGTGATCCTGCGCCCGTCGGCGTCGGTCAGCAGGTAGACCGAGTCGCGCGCCCCGGCCCCGGCCAGGCGGCGGTCGATGGCCCCGGCAAGGCCGGCAACGCCGCCAGACGCATATTCGTCGGCCAGACCGCGGATCTCGGCCTCGACGACCTGGCGCACCTCGCCGTCGATCAGGCTCTTGGTCGAATAGTAGACGAAGGCGAGGACAACAGCGGTCGACAGCGCAACCAGCGCGAGATGCACGGCGACGAGGCGGCCGGTGGCGCTGCGCAGCAACATGGTTCCGGCCCCGCCCCCCTCAGTCCGCGGCGATCATGTAGCCCGAGCCGCGGATGGTGCGGATCAGCGGCTTCTCGGCCTCGCCGTCGATCTTCTTCCTGAGCCGGCTGATATGCACGTCGATGACGTTGGTCTGGGGGTCGAAGTGATAGTCCCAGACGCCCTCCAGCAGCATGGTCCGGGTCACTACCCGGCCGCGACGGCGCATCAGGAACTCGAGCATCTGGAATTCGCGGTTCTGCAGCTCGATCTCGCGGCCTCCGCGCCGGGCGGAGCGGGTGAGCAGGTCGAGCTCGAGATCGTCGCAGACCAGACGGGTCTCCTCGCGGGTCTCCTGCGGCCGACGCAGCAGGGTCTCGATGCGGGCATGCAGCTCCTCGAAGGAGAACGGCTTGACCAGATAGTCGTCGGCTCCGGCCCTCAGCCCCTTCACCCGCTCGTTGACCGCGCTCATCGCGGTGAGCATCAGGACCGGCGCCGCCACGCCCGCCGCCCGCGCCGCCTTCAGGATCGAAAGCCCGTCCATGCCGGGCAGCATCCGGTCGAGGATCACGGCGTCGATCCCGCCGCCGGTGGCGAGGTAGAGGCCGTCGCGTCCGTTGTCGGCGGAGACGACGGTATAGCCTGCCTCCTCGAAGCCCTTGCGCACATAGGCGGCGGTGTCGGCGTCGTCCTCGATGATCAGGATCCGGCGTGTCATTCAGACCACTCTCCCTGCTGGCTCCGGATTGGCCCAGTCTGACCGGCGTCGCGCCGGAATCCAATGCCGGCCGGAGCGGCACGCTCCGGCCGGCTGGGTTTTGGCATGGCCACGAAGGGCTTCGATCATGCGGCGAGCGACACCGCCACGAAGATCGTGTTCCCCTGGCGGCTCACCAGAAGCAGTGCGCTCCGGGTCTTCGTCTCTGCCAGCGCGGCGTCAAGCTCGGCTGCATTGGTCACGGGGATGCTGCCCACCTCGACGATCACGTCGCCGATCTCGATCCCGGCCTTGTCGGCGGCGCCGCCCTGCCGCAGATCGGTCACCACCGCGCCGGTCATCTCCGGATCGAGACCAAGGCGCTCGCGAACCGGCGGGGTCAGCGCGGCGACCGTCGCCCCGAGCTTCTCTGAGTCGGCGTTCTCGGCGTCCTGCTCTGCCGGGGCACCGTCGGCGGCGTGCTGCTCGGTCTTCAGGGCGCCGATCTTGACCGAGACGGTTTCCTCCGAGCCGTCGCGCAGCACGGTCACGTCGACCTCGCTCCCGGCGGCGGTGCTGCCGACCAGGCGCGGCAGCTCGCGGCTCTCGCGCACCGGCTTGCCGTCGAAGCTCAGGATCACGTCTCCCGTCTTCAGCACGCCGTTCGAGGGGCCATCCGCGCTGACATTGGCGACCAGCGCACCCTTCGGCTCGTCGAGGCCGAGCGCCGCGGCGATCTCCGGGGTCACGGTCTGGATCGCGACGCCGAGCCAGCCGCGGTCGACGCTGCCGTCGTCCTTGAGCTCGGCCACCACGGTCTTCACGATGTTCGACGGGATCGCGAAGCCGACGCCGACCGAGCCGCCGTTCGGCGAGTAGATGGCCGAGTTGACGCCGACCACGCGGCCCTCGAGGTCGAACAGCGGGCCGCCCGAGTTGCCCCGGTTGATCGCCGCGTCGGTCTGGATGAAGTCCACATAGGGCCCGGCATTGATGTCGCGGCCGATTGCCGAGACGATGCCCCGGGTCACGGTGCCGCCGAGCCCGAACGGATTGCCGACCGCAATCACGTCGTCGCCGACACGGATCGCGTCAGAATCGCCGAGCGTCACGCTGGGGAGCGTCGAGCCGGCCTCGATCTTCAGAAGCGCCAGATCGGTCTGCGGGTCGGTCCCGATGACGGTCGCCTCGAACTCGCGCTTGTCGCCGAGCTGCACCTTCACCTCGGACGCATCCTCGACCACATGGTTGTTGGTGATGATGTAGCCGTCCGTGTCCAGGATGAAGCCCGAGCCCAGCGCATGACGCTCGGCCCCCTTGCCGCCCATGCCCGGCATGCCTTCCGGCGCGCCGAAGCGCTTGAAGAACTCCTCGAAGGGCGAGCCCTCCGGGAAGCCGAAGTCGCGCCTTCCGGTCTCCTGCGCCTCGGGCGCCTGAGTGGTGAACACGGTCACGACCGAAGGGCTGACCGTTTCAACCAGATCCGCGAGGCGGCCGCCGCTGCCGCCTTCCGTGACGGAAGTCGCGGCGGCCGTCCACATGACCATCCCGGCAGCGGCCGCTGCGGTACCACCGAGCACAAGCCCGCGACGGACACGCGGCAAAGTGATGATGCCCATGATTGTAGTTTTCTCCATTCCCGAGCGCCGGACAGTCCGGAGCATTGGAGCAGAACATGGGAGCCCATTCTGATTGGGATTTTATCGGCGCATTAAATCGGGGTCATCTTTTTCATGTTTGAAGCCGCGCCGCAGGCCGGTGGCCACGCGCCGCCGGACCTGAATGCGAGAGACGGTGCGGACCGTCACGCTCCCGGCGCTCTCAGCGGAGACTTGCGACCAGCATGTAGCCGGCAAGGTAGATCGTGACCAGGGGCAGGACGACGAGGTTCAGGAAGAGACTCTTCGCGACTCCGTAACGCTCAGCCGGAACAAAGTTTCCGTCGGAGTCGAAATACCCCATTGTCCCAGACACTTCCCAGAGAGAGTTCAAAGCCATCGCGCTCACCCTTCACTCGACTGCACCCGCCGCCAGCCGGCGGTCGGGTGCTGCGGCGGACAGCGCGCCGGCCGCGGGAGTACCAAGCCTCCGTCCGATTTGCATCGGAGGACCTCCTGGCAACCTGCCGGCAGTCCGGTCCGTCTGCTCCCGGCTCCCCCTGCGACCTCCGCCGCATCACCCGACCCCGCGTCCCCTCGGCTGCGGTTCAGACGAAAAAATTAATATCTGAAAACAGTTTTCTAAACCGTTTTCTTTAGAAACTTCATCATTTCAATCTCCGGATGACGCGGACGCCGGGGCGCTCCCGCAGGATGTGTGCGGAACATGGCTCTGCTGACGCTTCAGACACCCTCAGGAGTCGCGCCCCGCAACCGGCCCGCTCGCCTCGGCGCTCTCCATCTCGTAGATCGACTGCGACGTTCGCGGCGCCGGCGAAAAGCGCCCCGGATAGGCCCGTGCCAGCCGTCCGGCCGAAACCAGCCGGTAAGCGATCAGCAGGGCAAAGAGTCCGAGCGTGCCCGAGACGAAGACGAACAGGCCCCCCGGCCCGAACCGATCCATCAGCGGCGCCGCAATCAGCGGCCCGAGCGCCGCCCCCGCCGCGTAGATCAGCAGGAGCCCGCCGCTTACCTGCACGAATCGCTCGGGCGGCGCCCGGTCGTTCACATGGGCAAGGCAGATCGAGTAGATCGGGATCATCAGGGCTCCGTGTGCCGACGCCAGCGCCAGCGTGGCCCCGAAACCGAGCGCCCCGGCGGCGGAGATGGCAAACCCCGTCACCACCGTGGCCGAGACCACGGGCAGCAGCACCCAGCGCCGGTCGTGGTTGTCGGAGAGTCGCCCGATCGGCCACTGCGACAGCGTGCCGCCCAGCACGAAGGCGCCCATGAGGAGCGTCACCTCCAGCACCGCGAGCCCGCGCTGCTGGCCGAAGACCGGCCCGAGTGACCAGAACGCGCCCTCGGCCGTCCCGACCAGGAAGCAGCCGGTCGTGCCGACCAGCGAGAGGCTGAACAGCCCCCGCAGGTCCAGCCGCGCATCGGGCACCGGCGAAGGCTCGCGCGTCGGTGTCAGCGCCACCGGCGCGACCCCGAGGCAGACCGCTATGGTCACCAGGATGAACAGTGTTGCGCCGAACAGGTCGGAGAGGTTCACCGCGAGCTGCCCGGCGATCCAGCCCGCATTGCTGACGATGATGTAGAGCGAGAGCAGCCGCCCCCGGTTGTGGTTGGTCGCCTGGTCGTTGAGCCAGCTTTCGATCACCATGAAGACGGTGGCAAGACAGATGCCGCAGAGCAGCCGCAGCGCCACCCAGGCGACCGGATTGACCCAGACCGGCAGGATCAGGACCAGCGCCGCGAGCAGCGCGACAATGCCCGCGAAGGTGCGGATATGGCCGACCGACTTGATCAGCCCCGGCCCCAGCATGCATCCGACCAGAAAGCCGAGGAAGTAGGCGGTGCCGAGCAATCCGGTCATCGTGGTCGAGAAGCCCTCGAGCTCCGCCCGCATCGGCAGCATGGTCTGCAGGAGCCCGACACCGACGAAGACCAGCGCGGCGCTCAGCAGGATCACCGAAATGGTGCGGAAGGCGGTGTGCGCTGTCATTGCCCGTCTGGTTCACGCGCCCTCGGGCGCGATGTCCTCCCTGCGCCTCGCGGCAGA
The DNA here is from genome assembly GCA_039805905.1 of Limibaculum sp. Taxonomy (GTDB): domain Bacteria; phylum Pseudomonadota; class Alphaproteobacteria; order Rhodobacterales; family Rhodobacteraceae; genus Thermohalobaculum. The sequence goes on from JBDIVM010000009.1 coordinate 118,544, forward strand.
GGCCGCGAGCCCCTCCGGACGGCCGTGTCGGCCTGCGGCCTTTCGTCCTCGGCCGGGCACGAGGTCCCGAACCCGTGCCGGTCTCCGCCAGGACGGGTGTAGGAGGCGCCCCCGAGGGGCGCAAGTGTGTGCGCAAGTGGGTGCCCGCAAGCGGGCGGGCGCTCAAGCCACCTTGCGGTTGCCCTCGAGCTTGGCGTTCACCAGCGCGACCGTTTCGTCGACCATGGCGTTGCGCATGCCCTTCTGCGCAGCGGCGCTCTGAACGAGGAGGTCGACCCGCTCGATCGCCGGCGCCCCGGCATAGAGCGCGCGGGCGGCAGAGGAGGGCTTGGCCAGCCCCTGCGCGGCAGCGGCATACTTCTCGAACGGCACGAGGTCGGCCGGGTCCGCACCCAGCGCCACGCAGACGCCGGCGACCCACTCGTAGACGGCCTTCGATGCGGCGAGGTCGGCATGCACCGCGTCGCGGATCGAGCGCGCCGCACCGGGTGTCACGCAGCGGTAGTTGCCGGTCAGCAGCATCGCCCACTTGGCCAGTGGCACGAAGACCGAATCATGCACCTTCAGTTTCACCGGCAACTGCACCTCGCCATCGCCCGGGTCGAACCGGATCGCCTCGATCCCCGCCTCGAGCTTGCGCAGCATCGCGGTATGCGCCTCGCCCTGGAAGCGGGCGACCTTGAAGTTGGTGGGCAGGCTGACCTGGAGCACGTTCACCGGCTCCTCCGGTGGACGGAAGGCCTGCGGGTCCGGGCTCGCCAGGGTCATCAGGGCAGGGTCGAAGGCATCCCACACCGTCGGGTCGGCGTAGCAATGCCTGAGCTTGCCCGCATCCAGCCCCGGCAAACGCTTCAGATAGGTCAGGGGCGGCATGTTCATGATCGACATGCACGGCACCCCGGCAGCCGCGATCCGGCCCATCAGCTCGCGCACGCCCGGCGAGCGGTACTGCGGCTCCTGCATCGCGAGGCCGACGAGATCGAAGCTGCCCGGATCGACGCTATCGGTCCCCGCCGCCGAGAGCCTGCCCGGCGCCGCGCGCGAGCGCACCTCGACCAGTCCCTGGCGGCCCTTGACCGGCAGCCGCACCACCGCACCCTCGCGGTTGATGAGCTCCGCCTCGGCCGGCAGGCACACGAGCGTCACGTTGTGCCCGGCGAGAATCAGTTTGGTCGCCAGCAGCGAGCCGTAGGACGCGCCGAGAATCAGGATGTCGTATCGCTTGGACATAGGGACGCCCCCCGTGTGCTGAGATCGCCGTCCGCGACTGCGGCCGTAACCGGGATTTCGCGCCATGCGGACGTCACCGCAATCCACCATGCGGAAATTGCGTCCAGATCCGCACCGCTCTGCGGAAAAGCAAGAATCTTCGTGTCCTTATGCTCTCCGGCGCAGCGGTGCCGGAAGGCGGGACCGCTCGCGCGGGCCGGCAGCGCCTGTTCCCGTGCCCGGACTGGGGGCGAGCCGGATTCCGGTTGCACGGCGCCCCTGCCCCAAGCATCTTCCGGCCATGAGCCGTCGAATGCACGCCCTGCCGATTCCGAAGCGCGACCTGGTCTCGTGGGTCGATTCGCGCGCGGCCGACCTCTCCGACTGGACCTCGACCATCTGGCATTACGGCGAGACGGCCTGGCGCGAGTACCGCTCGGCCGCCTGGTATGTCGCGCGCCTGCGTGCCGAGGGCTTCGAGGTCGAGGAAGGGTCGGGCGGCATGCCGACCGCCTTCTGCGCCCGCTGGCAGAACGGCGCGGGGCCGGTGGTCGGCGCCTATGCCGAGTATGACGGCATCCCCGGCAACTGCCAGCAGGCGGCGCCCGAAAGGGGGCCGCGGGCCGGGCTCAGCGTCCATGCCGGCGGACACACCGACCCGCATTCGGCGCTGGGCATGGGTGCGCTCGGCGGCACGCTGGCGCTGAAGGCGACGATGGAGAAGCACGGTCTCGGGGGTGGCATCCGCTTCTTCGGCGAGCCGGCCGAGAAGGTGCGCGGCTCGAAGCCGATCCACGCGGCGCAGGGATATTACGACGGGCTCGCCGGCATGGTGAGCTTCCACCCCTGCTACATGCTGCCGCTGTCGAACACCGTGCGCTGGGACACCCATTGCGGCGCCTGCTACAGCCGCATCTACACGTTCGAGTGCCTCGAACCGGAAAGCTGGATGACCGACGCGGCGGACGCGCCGATCCCGGTCGCGCATCTCAGCGCCCGGGCGCCCGGGGCCAACGAGGCCCTGCTCCTGATGCAGCAGTCGACGCGGGCGCTGCAGGGCTCGATGCTGCCCTTCGCCCAGGGCTGGTCGATCTCGGAGGCGATCCTGATCGCGGGACAGGCCACTGCCGACAACCTGCCCCATTCGATCGCGCAGGTGCAGCTTCTCTGGCGCACACCCACCGTCGGGATGGCCGAGGCGGTGCTCCGGGTGCTGGAGGCCAACGCGGCCGCCGCCGCACGGATTGCCCATTGCAGCTGGCGCGGCGACTGGGTGACGAAGTCGCGCCCCGGCCTGCCCAACCATGCTCTTGCGGAGGCCTGCTACGCGAACCTGAAGCTCGCCGGGCCGCCGGCCTATGGGCCGGAGGCGGTCCGCCTCGCCCGCGAGGTGCAGCGCAACTGCGGCGTCGCGCCGATGGACGAGCCGTTCCTGCCCGCCTGCTCGACGCTGATCGAGCCGCGTGAGGCCGAGGCGATCCTCCGCCGCGACCTGCCGCCGAGCCAGGCCAACTCGACCTCGGACGACTACACCGAGATGTGCTGGCACACGCCGACCGTGCGCCTCTACATCGGCCGGGCGATGCTGAAGGCGCCGCCGGGCTTCCGCTACCCGGTCTGGGCGCTGAATGCGCTCGGCGGCATGGCCCCGACCATCGACCCGACCGTCATGAGCGCGGCGAAGACGATCGGCCTCACGCTGCTCGATCTCGTCACCGATCCGGATCTGCGGGGCCGCGCGCAGGCCGAGTTCGAGCGGCGCACTGCCGATAACCCGATCCCGCCGCTCTGCGACTATCCGCCGCCGATCCACTTCCGATGGCCGGAATATGTTACCACTGCCCGCGGCGAGGAGTGGTGGATTCCGGCCGCGCCGGGGTGAGTCCGGACGCCGGCTGCGCCACGTTGCAGCCAGGCCGGGCGGACCAGGCCGGGCGAACCAGGCCGGGCGAACACGGTCACGAACGGACCCGGACATGATCTCGCTTCGCGATGCCATTGCATCTTTCCACCCGCTCGTCCGGGGCGTGCCGGCCGAGCTTCGCGGCCCGGTCCTGAGGCGTGTCTTCTATGCGCCGGGGCACCGCTTCATCTTCTTCCGGGTGCCGAAGGCCGCGAACTCGACGGTCGTGATGAGCCTCGCCACCGCGATGGGTGCCGCGCCGCGCGACCACGGTGGCGCCGGCGCCAAGCGGGCGGGGAATGCGGTGCTGCGGCTTGCGTTCCGGCTGCCTGCAAGGCTCGCGGAGTGCTACAAGTTCACCTTCGTCCGGAATCCCTACGCGCGCGTGCTGTCCGCCTATCTCGACAAGATCGCGACCGGGAACCCCGGGTTCCGCCGGATCATCGGGCTTGACGGCCGCGCGCTGTCCTTCGCGGATTTCCTGCATCGCCTCGGCGATGGATACCTGACCGCCAACATCCACTGGGCGCCGCAGGCCGACATCATCGCGCTTCCCCCGGCGAGCCTCGACTTCGTCGGCCGGGTCGAGACCCTGGAGCCGGATCTTGCCCGGGTGATGGACCGGATCTTCGGCCCGGCCGGCCATGGCATGGTGCGGCGGGTCGAGGGCGTGAGATCCGCCTCGGGCCGGCTCGCCGAATTCTACGGCCCCGCCGAGCGGCGCCTGGTGCAGGCGCTCTACGCCCGGGACTTCGGACTCTTCTACCCGGAGGCATGAGCCCGGCGGGCTCGGTTTCAGTTGAGGTCGTTCTCGCGGCGGTAGCTGGCCATCTCGCGGTCGGCGCGCGCGATCTGGTCCGCCGTACAGTCCCGCGAACTGCTGTCGCGCCGGCCCCGGCGGTCATAGGTGACTGCGCAGCCGCCCCGGAACGTGACGCGGCCGCGGCCGTCCCTGTCGACCGAGATCTCGCGCGGCCGGAGATCGCCGGCATCCCCGCCCGGTCGCCACCGGCCGTTCCCCGAGCCGTAGCCGAGCCCTTCGCGGTGCCGCCGCATCGCCTCGTCGGCGCGGGCGATCTGATCGGCCGTGCACCTCCTGCCCGCGTCCCGCCGCCGGCCGTCGAGCCCGTAATGCACGCGGCAGCCGTCGCCAAAGGTCACGAGCCCATAGCCGGTCTCGAGGATCGTGGCCCGGGGGGCACCGCCGCCGCTACCGCCCGCCGGCCGGTCCAGACCCTGTTCCCGGCGGTACCGGGCCATCGCGTCGTCGGCCAGCCGGCGCTGATCGCGGTTGCACGCCGGGTCGGCGCGGTCCCGGTCGCCATTGCGCTTGTAGAAGACCGTGCAGGCGCCGCGGAAACGGACCTCGCCTGCCCCGTTGCCGTGCACGACGACCCGCGGCGGCGGCTCGTTCCAGCCGCCGTCCTGGCCGCGGTCGAGATAGGCGGCAACCGCCGCATCCGCGTCGCGGATCTGGTTCCGGCTGCAGCGGGAACTGCTGCCGACCCGCCGGCCGCGGCTGTCATAGTGCACGGCACAGCCATTATCGAACCTGGCTTCGATCGACCCGTTCCACTGGGTCGAGACGCGCTGCGCCAACGCATGGTCGCCCGATGCGAACAGGGTGGCAAGCGCAAGCAGGACCGCAACCGGCAGAGAGACCCGATACAGGCGCTTCATGGTCACCCCCTCAGCCAAGGAAACGTGGCGACGATCTGCGGGCGGTCCGGGTCAGCTGGTGGAGCCGAGGGGAGTCGAACCCCTGACCTCTGCAGTGCGATTGCAGCGCTCTCCCAACTGAGCTACGGCCCCGTGGGCGCCTCGTCTATGCCCGGGCGGTGCCCCTGTCAAGCGGCGGAGCCCGGCCTCCCCGGCCGCCGGGCGGCCTTGCACCGGAGCGCCGCGGCGCTTAGGTGTCAGCCTTCGGCCGCGCGTGCAATCGATCCCGGGGAGTTCCCATGGCCTCGTTCCTGATGATCTTCAACTTCGCCGTCTCGATCGCCTGGTGGATCATCATTGTCCAGTTCATCCTGAGCTGGCTGATCAGCTTCGACGTGATCAACCTGCGCAACCGCTTCGTGTCGCAACTCTGGCACGGCGTGAACCGAATCACCGCGCCGGTCTACGACCCGATCCGGCAGGTCCTGCCCGACATGGGTGGCCTCGACTTCTCGCCGGTGATCGTGCTGTTCGGGCTCTACGCACTGCAGGTCATCGTCAACAACAACCTGGCCCCCTTGGCCTTCGGCTCCTGAGCGCACGGATGCAGGACCGACCCTGGACACACATCGAGAACGGGCTCCGGCTCATGGTCCGGCTGACTCCGCGGGCCGGCCGCAACAGTCTCGGCGGGCTGCGCGAGATCGAGCCCGGCCAGCCGCTGCTGCTCGCGCGGGTCGCCGTGGCGCCCGTTGAAGGCGCGGCCAACGCGGCGCTCGTCAAGCTGGTCGCCAAGACCCTCGGCGTGCCGAAATCGGCGGTTGCCATAACGGCGGGCGAGACCTCGCGCATCAAGGCGCTGGAGATCGCCGGCGATCCGGTGCGGCTCGCCGGGAAGCTCGAGGATCTCATCTGAGTCTGCGCCGGGCGCCGTTTGATCCAGCGCAACGCGGGGCCCGGCGGGTCGCGCCATCTTCGGACGCGACCCGCGACCGGAGGACGCCGATGAACTGGACCGACTTTCTCGCCGACACCAATGTGGAACTCGCCGCCCTTCGCAAGGAGATGCCAGGCGCCGCGGCCGGCTTCGCCAAACTCGCCCAAGCCGCCACCGAACCCGTGGCGCTCGACGCGCGGACGAAAGAGCTGATCGCGCTCGCCATCGGCATCGATGCCCGGTGCGACGGCTGCATCGGCTTCCATGTCAAGGCCGCGATCCGCCACGGCGCGACACGGGCCGAGGTGGCCGAGACCGTGGCGATGTGCGTCTACATGGGCGGCGGTCCGGCGATGATGTATGGCGCCAAGGCGCTCGCCGCCTTCGACGAACTCTCGGCCACGGCGGGCTGACGGCCGGCCGCGGGCCGGGTCGGCGCGCCGACCTCCCGTTCAGAGCTCGCGCAGCCCCTCCGGCGTGCGGATCGCGGCGCGCAGGCGCACCGGCCCCTCGCCCGGCATGAACGCGACCGGACCGGCGGGAGCGCCGAGCGCCTGCCGCACCGCGGCCGTCTCGCGCCCGGCGATCTCCAGCCGCTCGAGCCGGAGCCCCTGGTCCGGCAGCCGGCGCGCCGGATGGAGGCCAGCGGTCCATCGGATCATCAGCGGCCAGGCGCCGCCAAGCGGCAGCGCGGCATCCCGCGGCAGCGCAACCTGCCAGCGCAGGTCGTCGCGCGCGAATTCGGCGGGGGGGTCGTGCGGCACCGGGGGAACGACGCCGTCGAACCCGTCGACCGAGACCGCCCAGGTCAGGAGGCACGGCCCGAAGGCAAGGCGCTCCTGCACCGCCGGGTCGTCGAAACCGAACCAGCGGGGCCGGGCGGGGCGGGCTCCACCCGGCTCGACGGCGATGACCTCGAGGTAGCAGTCGCCAAGACCCCAGAGCGCGTTGTGCGTGCCCATTGCCAGATGCCGCCCGCCGCCCGCGGGCGCGGCGCCGAGCCGGGCGCGGACCCAGTCGGTTCCCTCGCCGAGGGTCGCCGCTGCCACGACCAGATGATCGAGGGTCGCCTTGGCCATCCGACCAGCCTCCGTTGATTGCACAACCGGTTCCTGCCGATTCTGCGGTCGAGAGTATGCTGCCGCGGCATCGGGCCGACAGAGGGAAAGCGCCCGGAGAGCTAGCGCCCGAGGGGCTTCAGACCGGCGGCGTCCACGATCCCTGCGGGGCCATCTCCGTGCGCGATCACACGATCTCGTAAGGGAGATCGGGAAGATCGCGCAGATGCAGCCGGTCCCAGCCGAGACCCAGGAAACACGGCCCGGTCGCGGCCTCGGAGAACCGGACGCTGGCGTGACCGATATTGAACTCGAACAGCTTCACCGCACCCGCGTCGGTGATGCCGACGTCCCAGCCGATATACCAGATATGCGGCAGCCGGTCGTGCAATGCCGTGCAGGCCGCGGCTGCCTCCGCAAAACTCGGAACGGTCCGTCCGCCGAACTCCGCGCCGGTATCGGGGTGCCGGTCGACCGTGAGGAAGCCTGTGCGCATGCCATAGGACGCCATCGCGCCGGTCTGAAGGTCGATCACCGGGACACTGACGGACTTTCCGGCCCGGACATACTCCATCCCGTCAATGCCGAGTCGCAGGAGCCCCGTGCGCACCTCGGCCTTCATGCCCGCCTGCTTGACCGTGGTCAGGCGCAGGGTCGCAGCCGCGGCCGGCGACAGGTCGTCGAACGCCGGATGCTGCCGCACCGCCTGCTGGATCACGAAATCCCGGTCGCTCGGCAGCTGGTCGGGCGAGAAACTGCCTGCTTCGATGCGCGTGACGCCATAGCCGCGGATCGACCCCTCGACCTTGACGAAGGCGGTATCGCTTTCGGCGAAGACATGCCGCGCAAGCGCCGCCGGCTCGATCGGCTCGTAGTTCCGGTCGTAGAGTCCGCCATTCACCCCGTAGGCGATGTCCGGAAGCAGGTCGGTCTGCAGGATGCGGTTGGCCAGCGAGCGGACGGAGAGCGATTGGAACCGCCTCGCCGAATGGGGAACCAGATAGCGCTCGATGTAGTTGTCGGGCAGCCAGCCCTCGAGGAACTCGCCCCGGAAGGCCGTGTAGGCCTCGAGCCAGGGCGCGAACCTGACCGAGCCGAGGACATCGCCGGCATAATCGGAAATCTGCCGGCGCTGGGGCCCGGAAAGCGCCCGCTCCGGACGCTGCCCGGTGATGATGTCGTAGGACTTCCTGGCTTCCCCGTTCTGATAGGCGTCGATCATCCGGGCCTTGTAGGCCCGGAGCCCCGCGACCGCCATTCTCTTGCCGAGGGACCGGACAGCCGATGTAACACCGGTACTCATGAGTGCCCCCGCAAGCGCCTATGCCAAAAGTTCTGGGATCCGAGCCCGGTGATCGGCGGTGCGACGCCCCCCAATCAGGGGGGTGCCGCGGCTTACCCGGCGGCGGAGTCCGCGCGCCCTCCCTGCGCCATCTCCCTCAGCCGGTCCGAACGGAGCTTGCCCGTCGGCTTCACGGTGTAGTAGAGCCACCGGCCGAGTGCCGTCGGACGGCCGTTCATGTAGAGGGGGATCGCGAGTTCCTTCGCGATCGAGACCCGCACCTTCCACATTTCGCGGAGCAGCAGCTTGTAGCAGCCGAACCGCTCGGACCGCGTCATCGGGACCGTGTTCACCGCGCGCAGGAACTCCCGCAGGATCCTGAGGTTTTTGAACCGCAGGCCGCGCGACTTCTGGCCGCTCTGGAACTGCTCGTAGGAGAGGCAGTCGTAATGCATGGCGACCGAGACCCTGGGATGGAGCCGGCGCAGGAACAGCGGCTCGTTGATCACCCGGACCCGCCCGGTCAGGACGACATAGCCGAGGAAGACCGCGTCAAATCCGCCATAGATGCCGAGCGGGCAGGATTTCCGGATGATGTCGCGCCGCAGCAGGCCGAAGAACGGATTGGGCTCGCCCGTCCCTGGAAACAGGACCGGCCGGAAGCGGACGGCAGCATTCTCGCTGTCGACGGCAAGGACATCCAGATAGCCGAACTTCGGTTGGCTGTGCTCGTCGATGATCATGGTCCGCGGATACACGAGGATGCAGCCGGGATCCGCCTCGAGCACCTCGTGACACCGCTCGAGGAAGGTCGGCGCGATCACGTCGTCATGCGCGGCCCATTTGAAATACCGGGCCCGCGCGGCATCGATGACGAACTGAAAGTTTGCCGTGGCGCCAAGGTTCTTCGGCTGCCGGAAATACCGGATACGCGAGTCGGAGGCAGCAAACCGGCGGCAGATCTCTTCCGTGCGGTCGGTCGACGCATTGTCGGAAATCACGAGCTCGAAATCGGTAAAGGTCTGCGCGAGAATCGAGGCGATCGCCTCCTCAAGGTAATTGTCCCCGTTATAGACTGGAATTCCCACAGAAACTGCAGGAATGCCGCTCGAATTTCGCATGGCACACACTCGAATTACTCACCAGATGGAGGAGGCAGAATGATATGCTCATCTGCCGGATTTTTCAAGGTAAACATGGCCGACGGTCCGCCGGGCGGCGTTGGTTCGGAGGGTCCGTGGGTGCGGCGTGCGGGGAGCCGCGCTGCCCCCCGCCTCCCATGCCTTGCCGGACGGGCGGCCGCCGGTCAGATCACCCGAACCTTCGGCACCGGGATGATGAACTTGCCGCCGCGCTTTCGGTACTCGGCCTGCTGCGCGAGAATCTCGTCGACGAAATTCCAGGCCAGCAGCACCACAAAATCCGGCTGGTCGGTCAGGAGCCTTTCCGGCGGGACGATCGGGATGTGCGAGCCCGGCGTGAAGCGGCCCTGCTTGAGCGTGCTCTTGTCCGCGATGTAGGACACGATGTCCGGCCCGATTTCCAGGAAGCTCAACAGGGTCGTGCCCTTCGCCGGGGCACCGTAGCCGACCACGGTCTTGCCCGCCGCCCGCAGCTCTGACAGGAGCGCGTGCAGGTCCGTCTTGAGCTGCCGTGTCTGCGCGGCGAAGCGCTCGTAGGTCTCGAACCTGTCGAGGCCAAGTTCGCTCTCGAGGCGCAGGATCTCGCCGACACTCGGCTGCACCTCGCCCTCCCCGATGCGCTGGACCGTGACGCGGAGCTGGCCGTGATGCAGCGGCAGCCGCTCGGCGTTCACGACCTGCATGCCGTGCCGGGCGAACAGATACTGCATGGGCTTCAGGGCCCAGTAGGACACATGCTCGTGGTACACGGTATCGAATGCCCCCTGCTCCAGCAGGTCCACCAGGTAATGGGCCTCGACGACGAAGCGCCCGCCGGGCGCAAGGGCGATGTCGATGCCCTTCATGAAATCGGCGAGCGCGGGGATGTGCGGGAAGGTGTTCGTGGCAGTGATGACGCTGGCGCGGCCCCACCGGCCCACGATCTCCCTGGCCGAGCTGGAGTTGAAGAATCCGACATAGCGGTCGATGCCGCTGTCGCGCACCAGCTCGGCCAGATTCTGCGCCGGATCGACGCCGAGCGTCCGGACACCATGGCGCTTCCAGCCGCCGAGCAGCGTTCCGTCGTTGCATCCGATGTCGATCACCAGATCGTCGGACCCGAGATGGAAACGGGCGAACAGCGTATCGCTGAGGTCATAGAGATGGGCCTTCAGCGTGTCAGAGGCGGAGGAGACGTAGAGATAGTCCTCGAACATCGCGCTCGGCGGCACGATATCGGCGAGCTGGACATGGCCACAGGTATCGCAGAAGCCCACCCGCAGGGGGTAGCTCGGCTCGGGCAGGGAAAGCTCGTTCCTGGCCAGGAACTTGTTGGCCAGGGCCGACAGGCCGAGGTCGAGGAATTCCCTGACAGTGGGTTCCCCGCAGACGAGACAGCTGAGAGGCTGGTGAGCCGGTTGCTTGCGAGCTGCTGTTGCCATTGATTTCGTCCTACAGTCAGAAGGGTTGCACGACGGGCATCAAAGCCCAGGGAAATGCAGTCGATAGCCGGGATGCTCCGAGAGACTGACCGCGCCTCTCGGGGCTGCTCCGCTGCCGAGGTCGGGGGGCGCGCCGATCTTCTCTCGGGCCTCCGGGGGCCGGGTGTTCTCTCGCCGCATCTGTCAGCTCCGAAACGGTGCAACGACCTGCGAGCCGTGGGATTCGAAGCCTACCTTCATCTCCACGAGGTCCTTCAGGCTGTCGCGAATTGCCCGATGCGTCTCGTGCGGCGCGAGGAACATGAGGAATCCGCCGCCGCCAGCGCCGCACAGCTTGCCGCCCCAGGCTCCCGCCCGGCGCCCGGCCGCATACCAGGTGTCGATCTGGCTGTTGGAGATCTTGCTCGTGAGGCTGCGCTTGATCTGCCAGGCCTGGTCGAGGAACGCGCCGCAGCCCGCCACGTCGATCTCGCCGTTGGCGATCAGCCGGTGCAGCTTGCAGGCCTGGTCGCGCATCCGGCGCAGCTGGTCCATCTTCTCGCCGGTCTTCCGGCTCTGCTCGCTCAGCACCGCCGAGGTGTCGCGCTGGTGGCCGGTCCAGAACATCAGCATCGACCGGAACAGATCCGCCATGGGCCCGGTGCCGTTGACGGCGAGATGCTCGACCGTGACCCCCTCGTCCGGCTTGAAGGTGAAGAGGTTCATGCCGCCGAATGCCGCCGCATACTGGTCCTGCTTTCCGATCGGCTCCCTGAGGATATCGATCTCGATATGGCAGGCCTCGTCGGCGAGCTGGCCCGGCGACACCCGCTCGCCCCGGAAGGCGTGGAGGGCATTCAGGAGGCCGACGGTGAAAGCGCTCGAGCCGCCAAGTCCCGTCGATGCCGGGACGTCGCCTACCGTCGAGACGTAGATCGGCGGCTCGATGTCCAGGAACCGCAGGCACTCGCGGGCGATGTTGTTCTTGATCTCGTCGATGCTGTCGACCTGCTCGGAGATCGAGTAGTTGATCCGTATCGGTTCGAAGAACAGGTCGCTGTGGCGCTTGACCGTCACGTAGACATAGCGGTCGATTGCGGTCGACAGCGTCGCCCCCGGCTCGCGGCGGTAGAACTCTGAAAGATCCGTCCCGCCGCCAAAGAAACTTACCCGCAGCGGGGTACGGGTGACGATCATGCCCCGTTCGACGGATCTCGGCATATCAGCCATGCTGCAGGTTCCAGTCGTAGGGGATCTTGTCCGTGAACGGCGGCATGCGCAGCATCTCCTTCGGGTCGTGCGGATGGGTAGCCGCATTGGCGAGGATCACCTGCTTGTCGCCATACGCCTTGTAGCCGTTCGCGATTCCGGGCGGAATCTGCACGAGCACGTGGTTGTCCTCGCCCAGGAACACCTCCATCAGAGCACCCTTGGTCGGCGAATCCTCGCGGATGTCGTACATGACCAGCTTTGCCCGCCCTGACAGGACCGCGTTGTTCACGGTCATGTAGGTGTGGATGTGCCACGCCTTCACCGCGCCGGGCCAGGCGGTCGAGAAATAGATCTCGCCGAACGAGATGAAGTGGGGGTCAGTCGCCTTGAGCATGTGCATGATCTTGCCGCGCTCGTCCACGATCTGACGGAGCGGCACCACCTTGACGCCGGCGATGTTCGGCTCGACGACCAGCGTTCCCTGATTGATCGACGGCATGATCAGACCCACCTCAGATTGCGATCCAGCCGACCGGAGTCGAGCAGCATGTTGAGCCACTTGAGGCGGGTGAACCTGTTGCCGTTGAACTGCTCGGCCGTCAGGCCGATGGCGCGGAACGTGTCGGCCAGGTCCTGCGCCCCCTTGCGGGCGGTCCATTTCCACTCGAAGCCGGGAAAGGTCCTGGCAAACTTCGCGAACGATGCCTTGTAGGTGCGCTGGTCGGCTCCCGGCTGGTTCAGCACCTCGAGCCGGCAGCCGGGCACCACCTCCGAGGCGTAGGTGGCAAGCTCGATGACCTGGTGGTTCAGGTGGTCGGCGCCATTGTTGAAAGCCTGGTTGTGGACGTCCTCGAGCGGTGCCTCGAGCGCGCACTGGAACGACCGCGCGACGTCCTCGACATGAATCACCGGCCGCCAGGGCTTGCCGTCGCTGAACACCCGGACCACGCCGCTGGTCGCCGCAGCGCCGACGAGATTGTTCAGCACCGTATCGAAACGCATCCGCGGCGACACACCGTAGACCGTGCCGTTGCGCAGGTAGACGGGCGAGAAGCCGTCGCGTGCCATCTCGCGCAGTGCCATCTCGCTCTTGACCTTCGAGCGGGCGTACTCCGTCTTCGGATCGAGGGGCGACTCCTCGGTCACGACACCGGCATCGGACATCCCATACATGATGCAGGAGGAGGAGAACAGGAACCGGCGCACACCGGCGTCACGGGCCAGTTCGGCCAGGCGCACCGTCGCGTCGTGGTTGATTGCCTCGGTCCAGCCCTCGTCGAGATTGCCGATCGGATCGTTGCTGAGCGCGGCGAGATGGATGATCGCGTCGAAGCCCTTCACGTCCTCGGGCCGCACGTCCCTGATGTCACGCCGGATCTCCGGAATGCCGCACTGGTCGGGCACCAGCGTGCAGTCATCGAAATAGCCGGTCTCGAGCCCGACCACGTCGTAGCCGGCGTTCCGGAGATGTGGCGCCATGACGGAGCCGAGATAGCCCTTGTGCCCAGTCAGCAGAATTCGTTTGGTCTTCGTCACGTCTTTCTCCTGCGTGTCAACGCTTCAGTTCGTCCTTGACGATGTCGATCAATTGTTGCGAGGCGGTCACGAGGCGGAACGGGCATCCGGCCGCCTCAGCCGCCTGGCCGTCACGCTCGTCATCGCCAATGAAGAGGGTCCGGGTCAGATCGAGATGCCATTCGCGCTGCGCCCGGAACAGCTGCCCCGGCTTGGGCTTGCGGCAATCGCAGCCGTCGTCCCAGTCGTGCGGGCAATAGTAGATCGCGTCGATCCGCCCGCCTGCCGCGGTGACCTCGCCGGTCAGCTTGCGATGGATCGCGGCAAGATCGCCTTCGGTCATTGCGCCCCGGCCGATCCCGGCCTGGTTGGAGATCAGGAACACGCGGTAGTCTGCCGCTTTCAGCAGCGCCAGCGCCTCGAGGGCGCCGGGCAGGAAGCGGAACTCCTCAGGCTTCCGGATATATTCGGCCCGCGGGGCGCGCTCGTTGATGACGCCGTCACGATCGAGGAAGATTGCCGGGTGGCGCGCAAGGAACTGTTCCGTGATCGGCAGCCGGTCGATACTGCCGACACTGTAGTAGCGGTGCTCGGTCCAGTAAGCATTCAGCCGCCCCTCGGCCGCGAGCACCGGGTAGACAGCCTGCTCGAACAGTTCCTGATGCGCGGGAAGCAGGGGCATCACCACGGATTTCTCGAGGATCGCATAGGAGATCTCGATGCCCTTCAGCCCCGGAGTCTTCCGACTGCGGTCGAACACGGAGACCTTGCCGTCGGCGCCGACAATCACGCTGTCCTTCGAGAACTTGTCGCTGTTCGAGTAGACCGTGACCTGACCGTCGGCGCCCGAATCCAGGTAGGCCTGCCACATGCGGTCGAACTGCATCGGCCAGTAGTTGTCACAGTAGAGCAGCAGGAAGGTATCGTCGATCCGGTCGCTCGCGTGCTGGACGCGGTAGGCGGTCAGATCGTCCGCATCGGTGACATCGTAGTCAATCGCCACGCCGAGGCGCGAGCCGTCGCCGAAATGATCCGTGATCACGTCGGGAAGATAGCCGAGCAGCATCAGGATCCGGTCGAACCCCTGATCCCGCAACATCTCGACGATGTATTCGAGGAAGGGCTTGCCGTGAAACTCGACCATTGGTTTCGGCCGCGTCAGCGTCAATGGCTGCATGCGCGTTCCGCGTCCTCCGGCGAGTATCACGGCCTGCCTCGGCCGTGATCTGGTCATCGCTAGGCGGCTCCTCCGGGGCGATCCGCCATCAGGCAGGAGTTGATCAGATCGACGACGACGCAATGGGCGCTTTCGACCGGCCCGTATGCCCCGGCGGGCGAGGGCAGCCAGATCGCTTCGTCGACCATATCTTTCAGCACCCCGCCCTGGAAACCGAGGATGCCGATCGACTTCATGCCGGCTTTCCGGGCGAACTCGACTGCCTGAACGAGGTTGCGCGAGTTGCCGCTGGCGGAAATGACGATCAGCAGGTCGCCCGGCTTCGCGAAATTCTCCATCTGCCCGACGAAGACCCGCTCGTAACCCTCGTCGTTCCCGAGCGCGGTCAGCCAGGAAACGTTGTCGCTCATGGAGAGCGGCCGGATCGCCGGCATGCCCGAGGTCTTGGTCGCCTTCCCGAAATCATTCGCGAGATGGGTCGCCGTCGCCGCGCTGCCGCCGTTGCCGGCAATGAAGACGAGGTTGCCGGAATCGCGGGCGGCACGGATCAGGTCCGTCGCCCGTTCGAGCGCGCCGAGATCTATGCCATCGAGCAGCCGGCGGAATAGATCCATATACCCGGAGACGACATGCGACACGCTCGACTTTGAAAAGGCATTGAGATTTACCTGGTTCACTTCCTCGCACCCTCGAATCAACATCGACCTTCCCTCTGCATCTGCATCCTATCATTTTAGGTGATTGTTGTAAGCATCGATTTCAGTCATATTGGTTGATAAAAGAAACTATTGTTTGAATTTCTATAACTATATAATATAAGTATGTCTTGACAACATCGCCGAAAATAGTCCCTTGGTCAGACCGTCATCAGACCCCCCTTAAAGATATGAAGGTTTCCAATCAAGGCGGTCACATGTTCGGCCGCAGCGACGGGCGATTTCTTCCCCTGTGCCGCCGGCAATCGTTTTTCATGCGGCGCCGCACACCGGTTTGAAACCGCGCCGGGAATGTGGCCCGCCGGTTATGACGGCCACCGCGGCGAGGCCGGTCCGGCATCAACCTGCTGCGGCGAGGGCACGCAGGAGTCCCTCCGCCTCGAGCATGCGGGCCGTCCGCGCCACGGTGGCGTAAGGGAGGCCGGACCGTTCCGCAATATCGAGGAGCGTGTGCTCGCCATCCGAGAGATTCAGCAGCCAGAGCAGCGCCATGCGGCTGCCATAGGTGTCGGGATCCCCGCCAATCTTGTCGTAAAGGCCGCGCTTCCCAAGCTGCGGTTCGCCCTTCGGCAGGGTGTTGAGGTACGCGGAATTCGTCTCGATGAGACCGATCGCATCGACGATCAACCGGTACGAGTCGGCGAGCGACTCCGGAGCGATGAAGTCGAGATTGTCGGCCGAGGTGTGGTACTGCGGATAGGAGCCGAACCGGCTGCGCTGGATGAGGCCGACGTCAAGCTTGTAGCCCGGCGTGTTGAACTGCCGCTCGTCATAGCCGTAGGGCGAGAACTCGATCACCTCGGGCTTTCCCGCGGCATGGCGCAGGAGATGGACCATCGCCCGGTCGATCGGGGCATCGCCCCTGCGGGTGCGCTTGTAGGTCGGCCCGCCCGGGTCGCCGACGCCCGAAACCACGAGCCCGTGCCGGATCCGGCCGGCATGGGCGTCATTCGCCGCCAGCCAGGCGATGGCACCGATGGTTCCGGGCAGCCAGAGGAAGCGATAGCTGAGCCGGGTCTCCATCCGCGAGATCTCCGCGGCGAGATGCGTGAGCAGGGCCAACCCGGAGCAATTGTCGTTCGCCATCGAGGGATGGCAGCAGTGGGTCGTCAGCAAAAACTCGTCCTCGCTCCGGCCCTTGTGCAGATATTCGCCATAGACCAGCTCGCCGTCATCCAGGCTCGAATCGATCATCACCTCGTAGTCGCCCTCGGGCAGGGCATCCAGCACTTCCTGGCTGACGCAAAAGCCCCAGGTCGCAGCGTAGTAGCCGGTGCGGTAGGGAATGAGATTCGGGTGATCCGGCAGGCTGAAGACATGCCGTTTCAACTCGGCGAGCGGCATGGTGCGGTGGACCGGGACGGAGTATCCCATCACATGGAGATTGCTTGCACGGAAGTCGATCACCCGCTCCCCGGCGGCATTCTTCACCCAGGCATCCCGGATCGTCCATTCCTTCGGCGCCGTCCAGTCGAGGATCGGCGTCCCGGTGGGAACGCGCCGCAGTTCGAGCGGCACGATCTTCTGCAGGAGCCCAAGGGTTTCGCGGACCCCGGGCCCGGTGAGGCTGCGGCAGATCGGGAAGAGCTTGGCGGCCAGACGATAGATGCTCTCGCCAACCGAAGCGTCGGCGGCTTCCCCGGTCAGGATTGCACCGATGTCCATCTCATCCCTCTCTGCTCGGAACCTTGCCTGCGGCCGCCGTGCGGCGACCCCGGATCGGACCCCACCATACAGTCTGCCACCCCGCAGACAATCGAGCCCCCGCTGCGCAA
This sequence comes from Limibaculum sp., assembly GCA_039805905.1. Lineage (GTDB taxonomy): Bacteria > Pseudomonadota > Alphaproteobacteria > Rhodobacterales > Rhodobacteraceae > Thermohalobaculum. Next base: position 135,529 of record JBDIVM010000009.1, read on the forward strand.
TGATGGCAATCCCCGGAGGCAGGACGACGGCTGTCGAGGGTCACGATTTCTGCATCGGCCGGATGTGGATGTCCGTGATCTCGGCCGTGCGCGGAAGGCGAAGCGCTTGGATGACAGTCTGCGCCACGTCTTCGGGCTGCAGCATCCGCTCCGGATCGTCCGCCCGTCCGTCGAGCTTGCGAAGCCCCTCCTGCATCGGCGTCGCAGTCCGCCCCGGATAGATGCTCAAGACACGGATTCCATCGTTGTTGACTTCCCGCCGCAGACCGTCCGCGAGCGCCCTCAGCCCGTGCTTCGTGGCGCTGTACTGGCTGGCATTCGCCCGCGATTGCATGGCCGCGCTGGAGTTTATGAACACGACCTGACCGGCGCTGGACCGCAGCAGGGGCAGCAGCCCCTGGGTCAGCACAAAGGGGGCACGAAGGTTGATCCGATACTGGCGGTCGAGATCGGCGACCGGGGCGGCCGCGACCGAGCCCAGCTCGATCACCCCGGCGCTCTGCACCAGGAAATCGACGCGATCGAGATCGGCGCGCAGGCGCGATACCAGTCCGTCGAGGGCGTCCTCGTCGGCCAGATCCGCAATGAACTGCACGGCGCCGGCGCCGGCCGCGCGCACCTCGTCGGCCACCGCGCCGAGCGCAGCGGACCATCGTCCGACCAGGCAGATGGATGCTCCCAGACCCGCAAGACCGAGCGCGATGGCCCGGCCGATGCCGCTTCTGGCACCGGTGACAACGGCGACCCTTCCGGAGAATGGCGCCGTGGTACTAGGCCCGCCGCTGGGTCCCATCGAGTCCACCCCCCTGGAGCCGCCCGCACCTCGATCCCGCTCGACCCGGCCGCCTGCAAGCGGCGCGCACCCCGGCACCCGAACTGACCCCGCCGCTGCCGCACCGGAAGCCGACCCGCCGGAGGCTGCGGCCTGCAGCACCGCACGCTGCCGGTCCGCACAAGCCCGTTTGCCCGCACGCAGGACCACACGCCGAGCGCCTGGCATCGCAAAGCCCGCGATGCAGCTGCGACCGGGCGGCCTGCGATGGGGCGGTCTGCCGGCAGCCACCCGTTCGCCGGCATCTGCCGGTCAGCATCCGGTCCGGTTGATCAGCGCCGAAACGGTCCGGAACAGGATGACGACATCGAGCCACAGGCTCCAGTTACGCGCATACCAGCGGTCGAGCCGGACCCGCTCGCTGTAGTCGGTGGAGGTCCGCCCGGACACCTGCCAGAGGCCGGTGATGCCGGGGCGGAACTGGCTGTAATACCGGAAGTCATCGCTGCGGGCATAGGCCGCATCCCCGGCATGGTTGCGGTGGTTGCCGGCGACGATCGGTCGCGGTCCGACCAGGCTCATGTCGCCCTTGAGGACATTGATGAGCTGCGGCAGCTCATCGAGCGAGGTCGCCCTCAGGAACCGGCCGACGGAGGTGATGCGCGGGTCGACGGCAAGCTTCTGGTGCCGCTGCCACTCCTCGCGCGCCCTCGGATCCGCCGACAGGATCTGGGAGAGCTTGCTTTCCGCGTCCACATGCATGGTCCGGAACTTCAGCACCTGGAAAGGCCGGCCGCCACGGGCGATCCGCGCCTGGGCGAACAGGGCCGGCCCGCCGTCCATCCGCACGAGGAGCGCCAGCAGGAACAGAAGCGGCGCCAGTACCAGCAGGGCCGCGCCGGACAGGACGACATCCATCAGGCGCTTTGCCACGGCCTGCAGCCACATCAGGCGAGGCCTGCCGACGCCGACCAACACCATGTCGGAGCAGAAGGGTTGCGAGATCTGGACGCCCCGACGCGCGAGGCCATCGTAAGGCAGCGCGAGCTCGGCCGGGAGGCCCAGCTCCTCCAGACGCCCGACGACGTCCCTGGCCGATGCCCATTCCTCGGATGAGGGAGCGATCAGAAGCATCACCTGCCGCTCGGACAGCCCCTTGTTGGCGGCGAGCAGCGCGACGTAGCGGTGCAGATCATCGGCGCTGCGGCGCATGAAGGAGCCGAGGGATTCGGTGCCGACGACCGCAATGCCTCCAAGCCGGTTCTCGCGGAAATTCTGCGCCAGGCGCTGCGAGGTTGCCCCGGCGCCGACAAGCAGCACGTGGCGGGTCATCAGTCTGCGCACCGCCGGCAACCCGCGCAGCATCATCCGCGCGCCGGCCACCAGGACACCGGCCAGCAGCCAGGTTCCCCCGGCGAGCGCGATCATCCGGGGCTCGGCCCACTGCCCGGAAATCGCCAGATCAGCCGCCGCGGCGACGACCACCGCGCGCCCGATGCCGCCGATCTCGGTGACCTCGCAGCCACGCAGGCTGTAGAGACCGCCGGCCACGGCAATCACGCCGAGAAGCGCGAGCAGGACGGGGAGCTCGGCCAGGCGCGCGGCGACCAGCGGCCACCCGCTCCCCGGCCCGTCGAGGGCGAACTGCACCGCCGCCGCGGCCGCGACGATCGCGAGCGCCGCTGACAGCAGATCGGCGATGAACATCATCGCCGCGACGGGCCAGCGACCCTGTTTGCCACGGGGCCATCGCCCCCCTGTCTTTAGGAATTCAGCGTCCGGGTAGACACGACTTTCCGGATTGAGCTGCATGATGCGCCACACACAAATAAACCATGACCACGCACGCTCCCATGGAACTGCACGCTCGAAGCGCTTCCCAACCCACCAAAATCATAATCGCATATCGGCCCGCGAAAGACAAAGGGGAAAGAGTCTCAACTGGCAACGCGATCGCAACCATTTGGGATTGCCAGTTCCTAAATCGGCCATTCCGGCGCACCAATCTGATTCGAACCTCGTTCCAGATCCGCCGGATGCCGCAGCGTCCGGCCGCGCAGCACCGGTTGATTCGACCGCAAAAGCTCCGAAGGCATTCACGCTTCAAGGTTCAGCAAACAGGATCGCGCTTGCCCGTTCCTCGGCATCCCGCGGATAGAAGACTCCGTTCGCGCCGTTGGAGCAATGGGTGATCTCGCCGACGAGGATGTTCTCGCCATCGGTATAGAGATCCACGCGCACGAGCCAGAAATGCGCCGCGATCGCCTCGCTGAGCCGGATCATTGCGGCGAGGTTGCGAGGGCTCGCCATCGTCCGGATCGCCGTCGGTGCGTTGATGCTGAAATTCAGGCAGTTCCAGTCGGTGTCGAAGAAGTTCTCGGTGCGGTTGGTCGCCCGGTCGATATCGACCTGGATCAGCCGTGCCCGGCCGTTGTGACAGTAGAACTTGTAATCCGTGGCATTTTCCGAATCGAACACCAGCGGCTCGACGATGATCTTCGGTTCGAGGTGCTTGTAGTTCCGCTCCCGGACGAGCGCATAATAGTCGACGCCGAGCCAGCCGGCGATCCGGTCGACCGGCACCGGCTCGCCAGCTTTCCGGATGAAGAACCTCTTGGTCGCATGGGTCGGCTTGATGCAGCAGCGGTTGGGATAATCGAACGCCCTGACCTCCTCCGGTGTCCGCAGGACGGCGATCGTCGGAACGGCAAACTCCTCGCCGACGACCGCCTTGATGAACAGCTTCACGAGCTCCTTGTCACTGGTGAAATGCCGCAGGGGCCGCGCAAGCTCACCGCCGGTCTTGATGCGAAACAGGACATCGTTGATCAACCGGCCGGACCTGCGCGGCAACCGCCCGTGCACGCGGACGAATAGGATCCACGAAATCAGATGGTCGCCCCAAGCGTTCTTCGGGACAACCGCCTTGAATGCCCTCCAGGCATGCCTGAGACTGTCGAGTATCACCCCGCCCCGCCCTTGTACTGCATATGCCGGCGCTCCACCCCGAAGCTCAGGAAGCCTAACTTCATGCCGCGGTGAATCAACCTCATAATACGCGGTGCGTCTGGTATTTGGCGGATGCGCGCCGCATCGTTGCGGCCGGGGTGGGGCCCGAAACCGCGCCCGCGCGGCCGGCGTGGCATCAGCCGATCGGTGAGGGCAGCCCCCCGGCCACGCCTTCGCGGATCACCGCCGGATCCCATGCCTTGCGGGCGAAGACCGCCCTGACGTCGCCCTCGAAGCTCTCCAGCGGGTCGGTCGGATAGTCCGGATCGAAGCTCGACTGGTCCCAGCGCTCGCAGAAATCGGCGCAGGCCTGGTAGAAGGGGCTGCCGGCATACTTCTGCCTGAGCTCGCGGTCCCAGCCGTAATGATGCGCGTAGTAGTACATCTGGAACACGCCGTGGTGCTCGACCACCCAGGCGACCTCCTCGCGCACGAAGGGGCGCAGGATCTCGGCGGCGAAGCGGTCGTGGTTCTGCGGTGCGAGCCCGTCACCGATGTCATGCAGCAGCGCCGCCACCACCCAGTCGACATCCGCCCCGTCGCGGCGGGCGCGGGTTGCACACTGCAGCGCGTGTCGCAGCCGGGTGATCCGGTAGCCGGGCAGCGACTCCGCATCCTGCAGCCTGAGCTCGCGCAGCACCCGGCCGGCGGTTCCGGCAACATGCGGCTTGTCCAGCCGGTCCAGCAGCTCGTAGTCCTCGCGCGTGCCGTCCTTCATCCGGGTGAAGGAAACCTGCTTGCCCGCCGTCATCGGCAGCCTCCCGCTCAGGAATAGGGGTCGAGCGCGTCCCGCATCGCATCCCCGACGAATGAGAATGCCAGCACCACAAGGATCACCGGGATCATCGGGGTAAGGATCCAGGGATAGAGCTCGAGCGCCCCGAGACCGGCGTTCAGCGCATCGTTCAGCATCAGCCCCCACGAGACCGAGGGCGGCCGGATGCCGAAGCCGAGGAACGAGAGCGCGGTCTCGCCGAGGATCATCGCCGGGATCGAGAGCGTCGCCGACGCGATCAGGTGGCTCATGAAGTTGGGCATCATGTGCGCCCAGATGACGCGGCCGGGCGAGGCGCCCATCAGCTCGGCGGCGCGCACGTAATCCTCCTCGCGCAAGGCCAGGAACTTCGAGCGCACGGCGCGGGCCAGCCCCGGCCAGTCGAGGAGCCCGAGGATGACGGAGATCATTATGAAGACGGTGAGCGAATCCCAGTTCACCGGCACCGCCGCCGACAATGCGAGCCAGATTGGCAGCTCGGGCAGCGAGCGGAACACCTCGATGGCGCGCTGCACCGCGGCGTCGATCCAGCCGCCGAAATAGCCGGCGATGCCGCCGAGCGTCAGGCCGATGATGAAGCTGACGGTCACCCCGATCAGGCCGATCGTGAGCGACAGCCTCGCCCCGTGGAGGATGCGGCTCAGCACGTCGCGCCCGAGCCGGTCGGAGCCGAGCAGGAAGAGCTCGCCCCCCTCCGGCGGGCAGACCAGATGGAACCGGGCCTCGACCAGACCGAGCAGGCGGTAGGGCTCGCCGCAGGAGGCGAACAGGCGGACCGGCAGCGGGGTCGCGGTATCGGCCGTCCGTTTCACCAGCCCCGTGTCAGCGTCATAGACGGTCGCCGTCGCATAGGTGTGCAGCCCGAAAAAGGCGCCGTCGTGATAGAGGTAGAGGCCCTGCGGCGGGGCGAAGACGTTATCCTCGTCGAAGGCGTTCGGCGGGTAGGGCGCAATCACCTCCATGAACGGCAGGAGGGCATAGATCAGCACCAGGAAACCGCCGCAGGCCAGGCCCAGCGTATGCCGCCGGAAGCGGCGCCAGACCAGCACCCGGGTCGGCGCGTCGAACTCGGCACGGTCGAGCAGCTGCCGGTCCGCCTCGGCATCGTAGCTGTCCGGCGCGACGTAGTGCTCGCTCATCTCAGACGTCCCGTGCCGCCGAGGACAGCCGGATCCGCGGGTCGAGCAGTGCCAGCAGGATGTCGGAGATCAGCATCCCGATCAGCGTCAGCAGCGACACGAAGAACAGGATGAAGCCCGACATGAAGATGTCCTGGCTCTTCAGCGCGTGGAGCAGGATCGGGCCGATGGTCGGCAGGCTCATCACCACCGAGATCATCACCGACCCCGATACCAGGTGCGGCGCCAGATTGCCGATGTCGGCGACAAAGGGGTTGAGCGCCATGCGCAGCGGATAGCGCACGATCAGGGTCACCGGCGGGACGCCCTTGGCGCGCGCGGTCTCGACATAGGGCTTGTTCAGCTCGTCCATCAGGTTGGCCCTCAGCCGCCGCATCACCGCCGCAGCGGCCGATGTCCCGATGACGATGGTCGGCACGACCAGATGTACGAGGATCGAGCCGACCTTGGCCCAGCTCAGGGGTTCGCCCTCGTACTCGCGGGCCATCAGCCCCCCGATCGGAATGTCGAAATAGTCGGCGCCGTAGGAGAGCAGGATCAGCGCCAGCAGGAAATTCGGCGTCGCCAAGCCGATATAGCCGATGAAAGAGGCGAGGTAATCGATCCAGCTGTTGGCACGCACGGCGGCAAGCGTGCCGAGCGGCAGCGCGACGAGATAGACGAAGAGCAGCGACGAGAAGTTCACCAGGACGGTGAGCCAGGCGGTCTCCCCCACCACCTCGACCACCGGCCGCTCGAGCTCGAAGGACCAGCCGAAATCGCCCTGGAGAATGCCGTGGTATCCGTCAGGTCCCGGCAACGCGCCGAGCCAGATCAGGTATTGCTGCCAGGCAGGCTTGTCGAGCGAGTAGCGGACGATCAGCTGTTCGGCCCGCTCCAGGCCGGACGTATCGCCCGTCGCCCGCATCTCGTTGATTTCGTTCGTCAGAAAGTTCCCGGGCGGCAAGTTGATGATCAGGAAGATCAGCGCCGAGATCACGAGCAGCGTGACCGCCATCGTCGCAATGCGCCGCGCGAGGTAGACGATCACTGTGCCTGCTCCGGCCCGTAAAAGAACTCGTCGATCCGGTGAATCCCGAGATGCGCGCCGGGATCCCAGGCGTAGAGGCCCGTATCCGGCACATTGCGCAGCCGCGCGTCGGCAACCACCGGCACCGGTGCCCGGCTGATCGTGCCGATGACGAAGACCTGGTCGGCATGGATGTCCAGCATCTCGCGCCACACCGCCGACCTTGCGTCGTCGTCCTCGGCCTGCATCCAGTTCATGTAGAGGCCGAGGAGACGTTCGCCCTCAGGCAGGTCGCAAGCAACGCCTGCCGAACCCTTGGTCTGGTAGTACTGGCCCCAGCGCGGCCAGGTGAAGTTCGCCTGGTCGACCGGTGCAAGTTCCGCCGGCGGGGCCTCGGGCGTCGGCACGCCGTTGTTCCAGCCATACCATGCGACCATCATCGAGAGCCCGGCATAGGCGCGGTTGCGGAGGATGTCGCGGTCGAGCGCCCGCACCAGGAGGCGGATTCCGGCCTGCTCCCAGGTCGCGGCGATGATCTCGAGGGTATCCGCCACCTCCCCCCGTTCGCCCGCCGTCTCGATGATGATCTCCAGCGGCCGGCCGTCCGGCAGGAGCCGGATCCCCGCGCTGTCGCGGTGCGAGAGGCCAAGCTCGTCGAGGAGCTCGTTGGCGCGGCCGATGTCGAACCGGGCCCATGCCGTGGCATTGTCGCCGTCGAAGAACGGGCTTTCCTCGAGCGCCGCCACCGCGCGCTCCTTGGCAAGTCCGAAATACAGCACCTTGTTGATCGCCTTGCGGCTGATCGCCAGGCTCAGCGCACGGCGGAATCGCACATCCCGCATCAGGCTCTGCCATGCGGGGTCGGCATAGTTGAGGTTCGGGTAGAGTGCAACCTCGGAACCGGCGCCCGACTGCCAGAGCCGCATGGTGTAGTTGCCCTTCGCCTCGTTCTTCTTCAGCACCGGCGCGTCGGTGAAACTCAGCGATCGCGCCTGCAGGTTCGCCTGCCCGTTGGCGACCTTGAGCGGAATCAGGCCGCCGGCCGCGATCTCGAGCTCGACGGTGTCGACATAGGGAAGCTGCCGCCCGTTGCCGTCGACTCGGTGGTAGAAGGGGTTGCGCTCCAGCACGTAGCGCTGGCTGTTCTTGCTCGAGGTGTTGATCCAGGGATCCAGAACCGGCAGGTCCGGATTGTCGAAATTGTAGAGATTGTCCAGCCGGTTGTGCAGTTCCCCCCAGCTGCGCGCCTTGGCCGTCGCCACAGCGGCCTCGAGCGTCGCGGGATCGGCGTACTTCGCGTGGAAGCGCTTCAGATAGTGCGCCGGGCGGTAGATGTAGAGTGGCCGGGCCTGTGCCAGCGCCGGCAGGAACAGCGGGTTCGGCCGGGGCCAGCTGTAGCGGATGGTGACATCGTCGATCACCGCGACGTCCGGCATCGCGCCCCCGACCAGCATCTCGACCGGCGGCCCAGAGGGAGAGAGGTCCGGGTCGAGGGCGACATCCTCCCACCAGTAGCGCAGATCCTCCGTGGTGAACGGATGCCCGTCGGACCACTTGTGTCCGCGCCGGAGAGTCAGCGTAATGGTCCGTCCTCCCTCTGACACCGTCACATCGCGCAGCAGGTCGGGCACCAGCCGGTACGCATCGTCATAGCCGACCAGCCGTGCATAGCCGTAGGCCGCCATGTAGCGGATATCCTTGGCGCGGGTGACGAACATGGTGATCATCCCGCCATGTTCGCCGGCATCGCGGCCCCTGGCGGCGAAATCGACCACCAGCGGCTCCTCCGGCAGACGCTCCGCGACCGGCGGCAGGCTGCCTGAGGCCACCCTTTCCACCAGCGCCGGGGTCTCGATAAGCCCCGCGGCCGCCGGGACCGGGAGGCAGGCGAGCACCCAGGCGACAACCGCTGCAATCGGAAAACGCCTCACGCCGCCCTCCTTACCAGATGTCCGGGCGAGACCTCGACGAAGCCCGGCGCCGCCTCGCCCCTATAGCCGTAGGGTGCCGGCCAGCTATCCGGCGTCCCGGCGCCTCGGGCTACCGCGGCAAGGTCGAGGCGGCGGTGGATCTCCGGCTCCGGATGCGCCGCGATCAGGGCCTGGGTGTAGGGGTGCTGCGGCTCGCCGAAGACGCAGTCAGCGGCTCCCTCCTCCACCACCCGCCCGGCACGCATGACCATGACGCGGTCGCCGATCTGGGCCACGACCGCCAGATTGTGCGAGATGAACAGATACGAGAGCCCCAGCTCGTCGCGCAGTTCGCGCAGCAGATCCAGCACCTCGGCCTGCACCGAGACGTCGAGCGCCGAGGTCGGTTCGTCGCAGACCAGAAGCTCAGGCTCGAGCGCAAGGGCGCGGGCGATGGCGATGCGCTGGCGCTGCCCACCGGAGAAGGCATAGGGAAAGCGCGCCAGATGGTCGGGCGAAAGACCGACGCGGCGCATCAGGTAGGCGGCCCGCTCGCGCCGTTCCGCCGCCGAGCCGATGCCATGGACATGCAGCGGCTCGGTGAGGATGTCCTGCACCGAAAGCCGCGGGCTGAGGGAGGCGTAGGGATCCTGGAACACCATCTGCACCCGCCGGCGGAATGCCTTCAGGGAAGGCCCGGCCAGCGCCGTCACGTCCTCGGTGACCCCGTCGCGCCCCTTGAAGGCGATCGTTGCGCCGGGGTCCGGGCGCTCCGCACGCAGGATCAGCCGCGCAACCGTCGACTTGCCCGAGCCGGACTCGCCGACGACGGCAAGCGTCTTACCCCGCTCGATCGCCATGGAGATGTCCGCCGCGGCGACGACCGGCCGATCCGGCGGGGCGAACAGGCGGGCGCGGCCGGGATAGGTCTTCGACAGGTTGCCGACCCGCAGGATCAGGTCGGCGCCAGGCGGCAGGTAGCAGGCGATGTTCTCGGGCACCTCGGGCGCCGCCGCGACCAGCCGCCTGGTATAGGAATGCCCGGGGGTCTCGAGCACCGTGCGGGCATCGCCCGATTCGACAACCTTGCCCCGCCGCAGCACCACCACCCTGTCGGCCATGTTGGCGACCACCCCGAGGTCATGGGTGATCAGGATCACTCCGAGATTGTGGCTCTGCTGCAGGCGCCTGAGCAGGTCGAGCACCTGCGCCTGGGTGGTGACATCGAGTGCTGTGGTCGGCTCGTCGGCGATCACCAGGGCCGGCCTCGCGATCATCGCCATCGCGATGACGGCGCGCTGGCGCAGGCCGCCCGACAGCTCGAAGGGGTAGGCCCGGCAGATCCGCTCGGGGTCCGGGAACCCCACCTCGCGGAACACTTCCAGCACCCGGGCCTGCGCATCGCCGCCGATTCCGTGCACATGCAGTACCTCGGCGACCTGCTCGCCGACCCGGTGCAGCGGCGACAGCGCGCTCATCGGCTCCTGGAAGATCATCGAGATCGTGCGCCCCCGCAGGCCGCGATGGCGTGCCCGGCCACCCTGCAGCAGATCGACCTCGCTCCCGTCATGGCGAAGGATGGCCCTGCCACGGAAGCACTGTGCCGCCTTCGGCAGGAGACCCATGATCGACTTGCCGATCAGGGTCTTGCCCGAGCCCGACTCGCCGACGATCGCAAGCACCTCGCCCGGCTTCACCGAAAAGGACACATCATCGACAACGGGCCGGGCGGCTCCGGGGATACCGAAACAGACCGACAGCCCGTCGACCGTAAGCAAGTTACCGCGGTCCATCCCCCGCTCCTTGAGATCGGGCCCGAGCTTCCTTCAGGCCGATGCGGGGCGCAAGACCAGAATTGGCCCGGTCGCCCAGAAAGCCGGGCGATCGAGGGCGGCACAATGGCTAGACCCGCGGCACGGGCGGTGCGTCGGGTGCGAAGGCCTCCCGGGCGGCGCGCCGTGCGGCCTTGCGGATCGGCTCATAATCCGCGGCGCCGGCCGGTACCACCCGCTTCGGCAGGCCGGGCACCGCCGGAGCGGCAGCCGCGGCGGTGGCAAGTGCCCGCACGATCGCCGCTGCAAGCGCATGGTTGCGCGCGGCGGTGATGAAGGGCAGCGCCGGGGCCGCGTCGGTGGTGCCGATCACCGCGAGGCCGCCTGCGGTTTCCGGCTCGTGCCGGCCGATGAGCGCCCAGACGACCCCGTCGACGGCAGCGAGATCGGCCGCGCCGCCCATGACCATTCGGGCCGAGGCGAGATGGCTGCCGCTCGGGAGCGCGGCGCCGAAAAACGGATCGCTGGCACCGCCGCTGAGCCTGGCGATGTGGTCGCGCAGCGCGATATGGCCCGAATAGGAGTGCCAGGCGTTGACCGCCACCCGGCGGCCGCGATGTGCCAGAACGGCTTCCGGGCCGGGCGTGTGCGCATCCTGCCGCCGGACGAGGATGACGGACCTGTAGGTTCCGCCCGCGGCATGCGGCAGGCGGTAATCCGCCCGGGCGATCACCTGGGCATCGCCGCACATTCCGAGAACGAAAGGCATGCCGCAGGTCTGGCCGACGAGGAGGTCCGGCGCCCGCCACCCCTCGGAGTAGTCCGCGCAGCGCTCGAGGCGGGGCGGGGCCGCGATCCCCTCGTCCGCGAGGGCCGCCGCAACGGCTTGCCAGAACGCATCGGTCTCGGCCCGGAGCCCCGGCCAGTCGTACATGGGGAGATCGGCGATCATCCGCCGCCGGATCCCGCAAGGCGCCGGTTCAGCGGATGCACCACCGGCTCGCGGCCTCGCACCAGCCAGCGCCGCACCACCTCGCGATACCCATGGACGAGGTAGCCGCCATTGTCGGCGAGGTACCGCTCGCGCTCGGCCCGGTACAGGGCGGGAAGCCGATACCAGGCGACGCCCGGGCGCTCGTGATGCACGCGGTGCAGGTTGTTGTTGAGGAAGAGCAGCGCGAAGAACCGTCCGGCCTCGACCACCGCGGTGCGCCGTTTCGGATCGGCATTGGCGCGGTGCTCGATGAAGCTCCGGACCATGATCAGCGAGATGCCGGGATAGGCGGCAAACAGCATATAGAGCCAGACCGGCACGCCCATGGCCCAGATGAACGGGATCGCGAGCACAAGCCCCGCCCCGTGGTGCGCCCAGGCACTGCGCACTGCGCGGTCTCCACCGAGCGCCGCGCGGAGTTCGGAGCGCCAGAAGCCGCCGAGCGCCAGGGCCGGGCCGATCACCATGCGTCCGGCAAAGGTCGCGTTGAAGCCGAGCAGCCTCCGCATGACCGGTCCGAGGCGCGCATAGTCCGCTTCCGCCATGTAGAAGCTCTCCGGGTCGTCATAGGGATCGGTCAGCCGGATATCGTGGTGATGGCGCAGATGCAGGTCGCGAAACCTGCGGTAGGGGATGTAGAGACCGACCGGGAGCCAGACCAGGGCCTCGTTCAGCGCCGCGCTCCGGGTGGGATGGCCGTGCAGCACCTCGTGCTGCAGCGACGAATGAAAGGCGACGGCGATCGCCATGGGGACAAACGCGGCCATCCCGGCGAAACCGTAGGCCGCCATGGCGAACACCCAGGCGAGGTAGCACCCCGCGAGCGCGAGCCATGTCTGCCACTCGGCAAGCAACCGGCGCTCCTGCGCGCGGCTTGCTCCCCTGTGCATGTCCATGTATCCCGGTAGGTGATCACAATTCCACCCAGCAGTTAAGTGAAACCGGCGGATCACGCAAGTGTCGTCACTCCTGAATGATCCGCGTCGATGAGCGATCTCGGACTGATGTGCATCCTGGCGCTGGAAGCGCCCGCGGAGCTTGACGGGCCCGCCGTCCGGGCCGCTCTCGCCCGGACGGCGCCGCACTCCGGCATCGCCGTCGAGAGCCGCATCGGCGAGGCCGGAGAGCGTGGACTGTTCGTCGCCATCGACCGCCAGGAGTTCGCGGCGGTGCCGCTCGCCAGGCGGATCCCCGATCCGCAACTCGCATCGGCGATCGAGCGCTCCGTGTTCTGGCGCGGCCGCCGCAAGGCGATGAAGGCGCACCGCGCCATGATCGCGATCGCGGCGTCGGAACTGGCGAGCGGGCATGGGTTCGTGCGCGCCCAGGCGGTGGCGCTGACGCGGCTCGCGGCCGCGGTCGCGGAAACCCTGCCGGTGCTGGCGCTTCACTGGCCGTCGGCCGAGACGCTGGCTCCGCCGGGCCGGCTCGCCAGGGCAGTGGCCGAGATCCAGTCGGGAAGCTGGCCGATCGACATCTGGATCGGCTTCGCCGTGCTGAGATTCGTCGGTGACACGGCTGGCGATCTCGCCGGAGCACGCACTTCGGGCGCACTCGGATATTTCGGGTGCGAGATCGACATCGCACCCTTTGCCACCGACGATTTCGGGCTCCCGATGCGCATGCTGGTCAGCGGCACCGGGTATCTGATGACCCATGGCGATCATCTGCGGCCGGGCGAGCGCCTGAGCCTGCCCGACGGGAGCGAGATGGTCTGCGAACGCGTTGCGCCGGCTGGCGGCGAGCCCGCACTGATCCGGCTCCGGCCAGCGCCGCCGCGCGATCCGGGGGCGGACTGAGGCGCGCGCATGGCCACCCTGCCTGCGCTCTTCGCCGACTGGTTCGCTGCCCGCGGCTGGCGACCATACCCCCACCAGCTCGAGCTGCTCGCCTGCCGTGCCCGCGCGGCGATGCTGATCGCACCGACCGGGGCGGGCAAGACGCTGGCTGGCTTCCTGCCCTCGCTGGTCGACCTCGCCTCCACCGCCGGCAGCGGACTCCACACGCTCTACGTCTCGCCGCTCAAGGCGCTCACCGCCGATATCGGACGCAACCTGCGTGCGCCGGTGGCGGGGATGGGCCTCGCGCTCCGGATCGAGGACCGAACCGGCGACACACCGCCGTCGCAGCGCCGCCGCCAGCGCGCCGACCCGCCGCACTTCCTGCTGACGACGCCCGAGAGCCTCGCCCTCTTGCTGAGCCAGGAGGAGGCGCCGAGACTCTTTGCCGGGCTCGGCCGCGTCGTCGTGGACGAGGTGCATGCGCTGGCGGGCACGAAGCGCGGCGACCAGCTTGCGCTCTGCCTCGCCCGGCTGGGATCGCTGGCGCCCGGCTACCGGATCGCCGCGCTCTCGGCGACGGTCGAGGATCCCGCCGCCTATGCGGCGTGGCTGGCGCCCGGCGGCTGCGCCGTCCTGCACGCAGATCCGGGCTCGGAGCCCGACATCTCGATTCTCGAGGATGCCGGCGACCCGCCCTGGGCCGGCATGGGCGGCCGCTATGCGGCCGGCGCGGTGATGGAGCTGATCCGCGCCCACCACACGACCATCGTCTTCATCAACACTCGCGCCCAGGCCGAGCTGTTCTTCCGCGCCCTGTGGGAGGCCAATGAGGAAGGGCTGACGATCGGTCTCCACCACGGCTCTCTGGCGCTCGAGGCGCGCAAGCGCGTCGAGGCGGCGATGGCCGCCGGCAGCCTGCGCGCCGTGGTGGCGACGAGTTCGCTCGATCTCGGGCTCGACTGGGGCGACGTGGATCTGGTGATTCAGGTCGGTGCGCCCAAGGCGGTGAAGCGCCTCGTGCAGCGGATCGGGCGGGCAAACCACCGCTACGACGCGCCCTCGAAGGCAGTGCTGGTTCCGGCGAACCGGTTCGAGGTACTGGAATGTCACGCGGCGCTCGGGGCGGTGCGGGCGCATGAGCTCGACGGCGAGGGCCTGCCGGCGGGCGGGCTCGACGTGCTCTGCCAGCACCTGCTGCTGACCGCCTGCGCCGGACCCTTCGACGCCGACGCGGCCTTCGCCGAGGCCCGGCGCGCCGGCCCCTACCGCGATCTTGCGCGCAGCGATTTCGACGCCTGCCTCGATTTCTGCGCCACCGGCGGCTACGCGCTCCGTGCCTATGACCGCTGGCGCCGGCTGATGCAGGGAGCGGACGGGCGGTGGCGGCTGCGCGATCCGCGCGGCGCCCGGCGGCTCAGGATGAACGCCGGGACGATCATCGACACCGAGACGCTGGGAGTGCGCATGGGCCGGCGCGGCGGCCCGAAGCTCGGCGAGGTCGAGGAAGCCTTCGCCGCCTCGCTGACACCGGGCGACAGCTTCCTGATCGGCGGCCAGGTGGTGCAGTTCGACGCGCTGCGCGAGCTGACGCTCCAGGTCAGCCCGGCGCCCGGCCGCGAGCCGAAGATCGCGGTATTCTCGGGCACCAAGCTCGCCACCTCGACCGAGCTGTCGGCCCGCGTGGTCGCGATCCTGTCCGACCCGGCGCGCTGGGCGCCGCTGCCGCCGCCGGTGCGCGACTGGCTCGACCTGCAGCAGCAATATTCCCGTCTGCCCGAACCGGGACGGCTCCTGGTCGAGACCTTCCCGCGCGCGGACAGGCACTTCCTCGCGGTCTATGCCTTCGCCGGACGGAACGCCAACCAGACGCTGGGCCTGCTGCTCTCGAAGCGGATGGAGGCGGCGGGGCTGGCGCCGGCCGGCTTCGTCGCGACCGACTACGCGGTGCTGCTGTGGAGCCTTCACCCGGCATCCCGTCCGGCCGCACTGCTCGACCCCGCCGGGCTCCATGCCGGGCTCGAGGACTGGCTCGCCGGCAATGCGGTGATGAAGCGGACCTTCCGCAGCGTCGCGACCGTATCCGGGCTGATCGAGCGCCGGCTGCCGGGGCTCAGGAAGACCGGGCGGCAGGCGACGTTCTCGTCCGACATCCTCTACGACACGCTGCGGCGCCACGATCCGGACCACCTGATGCTCAGGATCACGCGGATCGAGGCGATGCGCGGCCTCGTCGACTTCGGCCGCATCGCAGCGATGCTGGCCCGGATCGGGGGCCGGATCGACCATGTTGCTGCCCGGCGCGTGACTCCGCTCGCCGCGCCGATGCTGCTCGAGGTCGGCAAGGTGCCGATCGCCGGCGGCAGTGCCGAAGCCGCCATCCTCGCCGACGAGGCCGCGCTCGAGGCCGAGATCAGGGCACACGCGTGATCGCGGCGCCCGGATCTCAATGCCGTTGTGCGGTCCCGGCCCCGGGGACTATGATCGCGGCGAAATCCGGTCGGGTGACGCCCCATGCCGTTCCAGAAGATCGCCGCCGAGAAGATCTCGGGCGCCGTTGTCCGGCAGATCGAAAGCCTGATCCTGCAGGGCGTTCTGCGGCCAGGCGACCGGCTGCCCTCCGAGAGGGAACTCTCCGAGACGATGGAGGTCTCGCGCCCCACCCTGCGCGAGGCGCTGGCCGATCTCGAGCGGCGCGGGCTGATCGCCACCCGGCCCGGCGGCGGCACCTTCGTCGCCGAGGTGCTGGGCTCGGCCTTCGCGCTACCGCTCATCGAGCTCTTTGCGACGCACGACAGCGCGCTTTTCGACTACATCGCCTTCCGTCGCGACCTCGAGGGGCTGGCGGCCGAGCGGGCCGCGCTGAACGCGACCGGGGCCGATCTCGAGACCGTCGACAGCGTGTTCCGCCGCATGGAGGAGGCCGCGCGCAAGCGCAAGCCCGACGAGGAAGCGGCAATCGACGCCGAATTCCACATGACCATCGTCGAGGCGGCGCACAACGTGGTCATGCTGCACATGATGCGCTCGATCTATGATCTCCTCGTGCAGGGCGTGTTCTACAACCGCGCGGTCATCTATTCGCTGCGCGAGCGGCGCACGAAGCTCCTCGACCAGCACCGGGCGATCCGCGACGCGGTGCTCGGGCGCGATCCGAAGGCGGCGCGGCGCGCGGTCGAGGACCACATGGACTTCGTCGCCGAGGCGCTGCGCGAGGCGAGCCTGATGCGGACCCGCGAGCAGGTCGCGGCACTGCGCCGCCGCCACGAGCAGATTCGCGCCCGGAAGCCCCGGGCGAGAAAGACGGAGGCGTAGGGGTCTGTACGGTCGGTAAGGCGAAGGGGGATTGCGATGAGGGTCGACGGAGGCTGTCACTGCGGGGCAATCCGCTACGAGGCGGAACTGGACCCCGGCAAGGTCATCATCTGCCACTGCACCGACTGCCAGACATTGTCGGGATCAGCGTTCCGCACGGTGGTTCAGGCGAGGCCGGGGACGTTCAGGCTGCTGGCCGGGAAGCTCAAGGTCTACGTCAAGACCGGAGAGAGCGGAAACCGGCGCGAGCAGACCTTCTGCCCGGACTGTGGCTCTCCCATCTACTCCGCCCCGATCGGCGGGGATGGCCGGGCGGTTGCGTTGCGTGTGGGCAGCATCCGCCAGCGCGACCGTCTGGTTCCGAGCGATCAATATTGGGGCCGCTCGGCTCAAGGATGGCTCGCAGACCTTGCCGCCATTCCACGTCGCGACACGCAGCCGGGTTTTGACCCGGACGGGAGAGTCGGCGACTCCTGATGCCGGCGGGCGCGGCCGCGCGACTGACGGACCGCCTGGGAGCGGGCAATCACACTCTCGGCGTGCCGCAGATGCCTCAGCGCCGCCCGTAATAGAGCGCCTGCACGTGCTCGGCCTCGGCGAAGAACAGCCAGCGCAGCGCCAGCATGCCGGCCACATGGGCGATGAGCGCGATAACCATCAGCCAGCTTCCGAGCGCGAGCGCCAGCAGCGTCAGCGCCAGGGGCGCGAGATAACCCAGCACCGCGCCGAGGCGGCGGAGCTCGAAGGCGCGCCTGCGCGCGACCTGATAGGCCATCTCGCGCAGCAGGTAGTTCGAGCCCGTGTGCGGCGCCTCGAGGAGCCGGACCCGGCCCATGAAGCCGAGGCCGGTGGCGGTCTCCATGGTCGAGCCCTGCGCGCCGCGCCGCGCCCCGGCGGCTTCCGTCTGCCACCAGACGGCGATCCCGGCCGCCGCCAGCAGCGCGAGCGCGGTCCAGCCCGCCGGGGCCGGGGCACCGGTCAGCCCGGCCGCGGCACCGGCACCCAGCAGGCCCCCGGCCAGGCCGGCCGCGAGGAACATCGCAGCTGTCGGGGTGGCGCGCCAGCGCGGCACGGTGCGCAGCTGCGCATAGATCATCGCGGTGGCGTAGATCGTGCCGCTGGCCAAACCGGCGGCGATCAGCCCCAGCCCCCAGAAACGCGCGCCGGCGAAACACCAGAGCGCGGCGTAGAGCCCGAACGCCGCCATCGCCGCCAGCATCAGGCAGGCCTCGCGCGAGAGCCAGGACGAGCGCCACTGGCTGAAGGCCAGCCGCGCATTTTCGCGCCGGCCGAGATGGCCGACCGAGCAGACCCCGCCTGCGCCCGTCAGCGCGAGCGCCAGCGCCGAGGCGACCCAGGGATAGGCGCCGCCGTCCGGACCGAGGCCCAGCCCCAGCCAGGTCATCATGCCGAGGCCGAGGCCGGTCAGCACGGTGAAGAAGATGATCGACGGCGCGGGATGCATCAGCCGGGCCTTCCGAGCGCGCCGAGCGCGGCATCGAGCCAGCCGAGGAAGCCCTTCGCCTCGGGGTCGGCCAGCGCGGCCAGCCGCGCCGGCGCGCGCTCGTGCCGGTCGCGCGGGCGGGGCGGCAGGTACTTGTTCACCGGCCGCGTGCCCTGCTCGGGCATCAGGTCATAGCCGCCGCGTTCAGAGACCAGCTGCGACACCTCGCTGTCGGGGTCGCCGATGTCGCCGAAATGGCGCGCCCCGGCGGGGCAAGCGCGGACGCAGGCCGGGACGCGGTCCTCCTCCGGCAGGTTCTCGTTGTAGATGCGGTCGATGCAGAGCGTGCATTTCTTCATCACGCCCGCCAGCGGATCGAGCTCGCGCGCGCCATAGGGACAGGCCCAGGCGCAGAGGCCGCATCCCATGCAGGCATCCTCGTTCACCAGCACGATGCCGTCCACGGCGCGCTTGTACGAGGCGCCAGTCGGGCAGACGGTGACGCAGGGCGCATCCTCGCAATGGAGGCAGGACTTGGGGAAATGCACGATCTGCGCCGGGCCGGTGTCGGGCGTCACCTCGAAGGTGTGGATGCGGTTCAGCCAGGTGCCTTCGGGCTCGGCCCCGTAGGCGTCGATGTCGGCCAGCGGCGCGCCGTAGCCGCCGGTGTTCCATTCCTTGCAATTCACCGCGCAGGCGTGGCAGCCGACGCAGATGTCGAGGTCGATGACGAGGCCGAGCTTGCGGTGGGTGGCTTCCGGAAGGGCCGTCATCACCATCCCTCCCCGTAGGCCACCGCCTTCGGCCCCTGCCCGACCGGCGACTTCTGCCGCCCGAGGCGCGGCTCGGAGATCTCCGCCCCCGGCGCGGCCTTCTCGATCCGCACGCGCAGGTCGTACCAGGCCGCCTGCCCCGTCACCGGGTCGGAGTTCGACCAGCGCAGCCCGTCGCCCTTCGGCGGCAGCAGCTCGTGGATCAGGTGGTTGAGCAGGAAGCCCTTCTGGGTCTCCGGCGCCATCGGGTCCAGCGCCCAGGCGCCCTCGCGCTTGCCGATGGCGTTCCAGGTCCAGACCGTCTGCGGGTTCAGCGCATCCATCCGCGCCACGGGCACCTTGATGCGCCCGTGATGCGAGGTCACCCAGGCCCAGTCGCCTTCCTTCAAACCGTGCGCCGCCATCACCGAGCCGTGGACGTAGAGCGGGTTCCGCCCGTGGATTTGCCGCAGCCAGGCGTTCTGCGTGCCCCAGCTGTGATACATCGCCGCCGGGCGTTGGGTGATGGCGTGCAGCGGGAACTCGCCCGCGTCGACCATGGCCTCCTCGAAGGGCTGCCACCAGACCGGGAGTGGATCGAAGGCCGCCTTGATCCGCTCGCGCAGGTGATCCGGGGGCTGCACGTCCCCGTGGCCCTCGGCAGCGAGCTGGAACCGGCGCACCGGCTCGACATAGAGCTGGAACACGAAGGGCTGCGGCGCGTCGTAGAAACCCATTCCGACCGCCCAGTCCTGATAGGCGGCGTTGAAGGGCTTCATGAAGCGGGCCTCCTCGGGCACAGGCTCCACCCAGAAACCGCCGTTCTCGATGTAGCGCCTCAGCTGGTCCGGGTTCGGCGCGCCCCGACCCGCCGCCGTGCCATCGCCGCGGAACCCCGCCAGCGGGCCGACGCCGGGGCGGCGCTGATGGTTGACCATGTAGTCGGCATAGTCGCGGTACCTGGCCGAGCCGTCGTCGTTGACGAAGCCGGGCAGCCGCAGCCGGGCGCCGAGGTCGATCAGCACCGACTGGAAGCCGCGCACGTCGCGGTCCGGCTCCACGACCGGCCAGCGGATCGCATCGGCCGCGGCATCGGGCTCGCAGATCGGCCGGTCGAGCAGCGAGATGCAGTCGTGCCGTTCCAGATAGGTCGTGTCGGGCAGGATCAGGTCGGCATAGGCCACCATCTCCGATGAATAGGCGTCGGAGTAGATGATCTTCGGAATGCGATAGGCGCCGGTCTCGTCCTTCGCCGTCAGCATCTCCATGACCCCCGCGGTGTTCATCGACGAGTTCCACGCCATGTTGGCCATGTACATGAACAGGACGTCGACCGGGTAGGGATCGCCGGCACAGGCGTTGGAGATCACCATGTGCATGAGACCGTGGACCGAGAGGGGGTTCTCCCAGCTGAAGGCCTTGTCGATGCGGGTCGGCGCACCGCCCGCGTCCACGGCCAGATCCGCGGGCGCGCGCGGGAAGCCCAGATGCGGGCCGTTGAGGGGCCCCTTGACGGCCACCCCCCGGTGCGGCCGCGGATGCGCCTCGACCGGCTTCGGATAGGGCGGCTTGAAGCGGAATCCGCCCGGCGTCTCGACGGCGCCGAGCAGGAGCTGCAAGAGGTGCAGCGCCCGGCAGGTCTGGAAGCCGTTGGAATGGGCCGAGATGCCGCGCATCGCATGGAAGCTGACCGGCCGCCCGGTGAACCCCTCGTGGCCCTCGCCGCGGAAATCGGTCCAGGGCTGGTCGATCGTCACCGGCTCGGAAAAGGCGGCCTCGGCGAGCTCGGCCGCCAGCCGCCGGATGCGCCCGGCCGTCAGGCCGCAGCGCGACGCCACCGCCTCGGGGGCAAGCTCGGGCTCGATATACTTGCGCGCCATCAGCTCGAACACCGGCGTCGCCCGGCCCCCTGCGGGGTTCGGGAAGTCGCCCTTGAGTTCCGGCTGCAGCCCCGGCGCGTCGAAGGGCTGCGGCTGGCCGGTCGCCCGGTCCCACACCATCGGCCTGCCCCCGGCGTCGCGCACGAAGAGGCCGAAGGTCTCGCCGGGGTTGCGGTCCACGAGCCAGGGCGCGTTGGTCCAGCGGGCGAGGTAGCTCACATCCACATTGCCGGTGCGCAGCAATTCGTGCACGAGCGCGAGAATCAGAAGCCCGTCGGTGCCGGGCGTGATGCCGACCCACTCGTCGGCCACCGCGCTGTAGCCGGTGCGCACCGGATTGACCGCGATCACCCGGCCGCCGCGCGACTTGAGCTGGCCGATGCCGATCTTGATCGGGTTCGAGTCGTGGTCCTCGGCGACGCCGAAGATCATGAAAAGCCTGGTGCGCTCCCAGTCCGGCGCCCCGAACTCCCAGAACGCGCCGCCCAGCGTATAGATACCGGCAGCCGCCATGTTCACCGAGCAGAATCCGCCATGGGCGGCATAGTTCGGGGTGCCGAACTGCTGCGCCCACCACGAGGTCAGCGACTGCGACTGGTCCCGGCCGGTGAAGAAGGCCAGCCCGCGCGGGTTTTCCTGCCGGACCGGGCCGAGCCAGGACACCGCCAGCTCCAGCGCCTCGTCCCACCCGATCTCCGCAAACTCGCCCGAGCCGCGCGGGCCCGTGCGTTTCAGGGGCGTCCGCAGCCGCGCCGGCGAGCCTTGCTGCATGATCCCGGCCGAACCCTTGGCGCAAAGCACGCCGCGGTTCACCGGATGGTCGCGGTTGCCCTCGATGTACCGCACCCTGCCATCGCGCAGATGCACATTGATGCCGCAGCGGCAGGCGCACATGTAACAGGTGGTGCGCCGCACCTCGTCGGATACATGCGGGCTGAGATCCGGCCCCGGTTCCGTTCCGTCTGCCATCGCTGCTGCCCTCGGGGCCGGGGTTCCGCGGGGTCCGGTTCTGCCGGCTCCGGATCCTGTCGCCTCGCCCATCATCGTTTTGGACCAGCAAACCACAGGAGCCAGATCGATGAAAGCGATCTGGCCAGTTGCCCCCATGGCAGTGGTTGCCGCCGCGGCCGGCACGCAATCGCGCGGAATTCCCCGGCGCGCGCCGGGGAATGTGAGGAACGTCACATCCTCGCAGCCGATGGTCAATACACCGTCTCCCGAGTGCAGAACGCACGACGGGAGGCAACGATGTCCGGCGGTTTCGAGCGTTACGGCGTCTACTGGGTTCCGGCTTCATCCGATGCGCTGGCCCGGTTCGGCGCCCGGTGGACCGGCTGGTGCGCCGAGCAGGGCGAGTTCCGGCCGCGCTTCGCCGGCAGCGACTGGGGTTTCGACCTCGAAAGCATCACGCGGCAGATCAGGCGTCACGGCCTGCACGGCGTCATCCGCGCGCCATTCGCCTTGCGGCAGGGGGCGAGTGTCTTCGCGTTGGAGCACGCGCTCGGGACGATTGCCGAAGTAGGCGTCGGGTTCCCGCTCCCGGCGCTGCGCCTTGCCGTCGTCGGAGGCCGCGTCGCCCTCGCACCGGGTGCGGCGAACCATGCCGTCGCGAGTCTGGTCTCCGATGTCGCAAAGGCGACTGCCAGGCTGGCAGCGAGCGAGACCGATTCAAGACCGCCGCCGGCATGGTGTGCCCGCGAGCGGCGTGGCCAGGTCGTCCAGCTGCCGGTGGCCGACGTGCATCGGTTTCATGTTCCCCTGACCGATCCCCTGCCGCTGGACGTGGCGTTCGAGATCATGGAACGGGTGCGCCACGTGCTCGAACCGATGCTGACCCAGCCGCGGTTCTTCGGCGAGATCGCCCTCGTCGGCGACCCGGGCTGCGACCGGCCGCTGCGCCTGCTGCAGAGGTATGAACTGCGCCTCCGTCCCATCCGCCCGGCCACACGAGTGCTGCCGTGCCGCGGGCCGCACATTCTCGCGCGAGAGTTCGACCAGGCCGTACACGAGCTGGAAATGGTGATCTAGCGGCGCGCGCGCCGGACCGGACCCGCCGGGCACCCTGCACCGGGGTCAACGCCCGGTCACGGCCGCGGCCAGGAAGGCGGCGATGGCATTGGTCACCTCGGCATGATGCGTGAGGTGCATCATGTGCCGGGCGCCCGGCACTGCCACCGAACGGCCACAGGGCGCTTCGCGTGCCATGCGGTCGGACATCGGGACGGTCGAATTCGGATCGGCGACGCCGGTCATGAACAGCGCCCGGCAGGCAAGCTCGCCGATTCGCCCCTCATGGGCGTGATCCGACATCGCAAACACCCGGTAGGCGGTCGCATAGCCACGCGGACTGACGGACCTGAGCCAGTTCGCGGCCGCCCGCGCGACCGGTCCGCCCGGATTGTCCGGAAACCAGCGCTGGACCGGACCGATCACGTCGACCGAACCGCCGGAGAGGCGCGCCGCCCGGCTCTCGACCGCGGAGCGGGCAAGCGGGTCGCGGCAATAGACGGCGTTGAGGGCGATCAGAAGTGCCACCTTGTCGGGATGATCGAGCGCCAGCCCGAGAGCCACCATCGCCCCGAGCGAATGCCCGACGACCGGGACGGGCGATAGCCCCATGGCGTCGATGAAACCGGCGACCGCGGTGACATAGTCGGCGAGGCCGGCGGCTTCAGCAAGCAGGTCGCTCCGGCCATGTCCGGGCAGGTCGATGGCGATGACCCGGCGCTGCGTCGACAACCCGGCGATCTGCGGCTCCCAGGCGTCGGCGTTCAGCCCCACGCCATGGACCAGCAGCACGGGCGGGCCGTGACCGGCCTCGCGAAAGGCGATGCCCGCCGCCTTCTGCCGGGGCGCGAGTTCCAGCCGCAGATTGGTCCATTCCATTCCGGTTTCCTCCGGCTCGTGCAGCGATGCGGCACCTGCGCCCGCATGCATGCAGACAGTATCACGGAATGGACGCGCAATCTCTCCGGCGCGCATCGGCACGGCCCGGGAGCGGCCCGGGAGCGCGCGGCCGCGCTCCCTAGCGGCCGATGCCGATCGCCTTCTCGGGCAGGTGGATGCGGAAGCGCTTCCGGATCGCCTGGTCGGCCTCGTGAGGCACATGGGCCGGGAAGAACCCGTCCAGGATCTCGCGCTTGCGCGCGATGGCGTTGGCGATCAGGTCCGGCCTGCCCTTCTCGACCCATTCCTTCGGCGAGGTGCGGTCGCCGAGATGAGGGTAGACATATTCGGTCTGCATCAGCCCCAGCGTCTGCTCGTGGCCCAGGTAATGCCCCGGTCCGCCCAGGCAGACGGCGCGGATCACCTCCAGAGACACGCTGTCCTCGGTCACCTCGATGCCGCGCACGCAGCGCTCGCACTGGCCGAGCAGGTCGTCGCCAAGGATCAGGCTCTCGAGGCAGAAGCCGAGCAGCGAGGCGTGCATCCCCACCGCCTCGTAGACCATGTTGAGCCCGGCAAGGCCCGCCATCACGTTCGAGATCGCCTGCTCCCAGCCCGCCTGCATGTCGGGTAGCTTCGAATCGGCCATCCCCGCCGCGGCGCCACCCGGCAACCCGTAGAAGCGGTGCATCTGGGCGCAGCCCGCGGTCAGCAGCGCCTGCTCGCCCGATCCGCCCGACATGGCGCCGGTGCGCAGGTCCGAGACGAAGGGCCAGGTGCCGAAGATCGCCGGGAAACCCGGCGCCATGGCGTTGACATAGACAACGCCCGCCAGGCATTCGGCCACCGCCTGCACGATGGCGCCCGCGATCGGCGCCGGCGCCGTCGCCCCCGCCTGCCCGGCCGAGAGCAGGAGCATCGGCATGCCACCGCGGACGCAGGCCTCCATGACCAGGCAGGATTCGGTCGCGAACTTCATCGGCGGCACGACGAAGCAGTTGGAGTTCGAGACGAAGGGCCGCGCCCGCCACTTGTCCTCGCCCCCGGCGATCATGTGCAGCATATCGAAGGCGGGCGGCACATGGCCCGATTCGGTGAAGCTGACGCCCACATGCTTCCGGGTGCCCCGCGTGCAGGCATAGATGGTGTTCAGGTCCATCTCGAGGTTGTCGGGAATGTCCCGGCAGACCATCGGGCGCTGGAAGAAATGGACGTTGTCCAGGCACTCGACGATGCGGGCCGCGTCGTAGAGGTCCTGCACGGTCGATTCGCGGTATTCGCGCTTCTCGACGTCCACGATATGCACCGCCGCGCCGGCGGTGCCGTAATGCACTCTGGTGCCGGAAAGGTGCAGGTCTAACTTCGGGTCCTGGCCGCAGAGCGTGATGCCGCGCGCCGCGATGGCGAGCATGTCCTCGACCAGGGCACGGGGGAAGCGGATGCGGCCGTCCTCGCCGCAGATCGCCCCGGCGCCCGTCAGGATCGCGACGCCCGAGGGCGGCGCGTCCGCGAGCCCGATCTGCTCGAGCGCATCGAGCGCCGCCTGGTGGATGCGCTGGACGCCCGCCTCGCTCAGCGGATTGAAGGTCCCGCCCGAGAGGCCCGGCCTGACCGGGCGCTTGTCCTCCGAAAGCGGCGCCGCACGCAGCGCGACCCTTGCCGCCCGCCCGCCGGGGCGCCTGCGCGCGCCCTCGGTCCCGATTTCACCGGCTGTCTGCTCAGCCATGATCGCCTCCCGCGGCTCCAGCCGCCAGCAATGCATCGATTTCCTTGCCCGGCGCCCCGGCCTTCAGCGGCCGGAAACTGCCGTCCCGCAACATCGCGGTCATCGCGTCGCGGATTGCCGCATGGGTGAGCCGCGCCACCTGCGAGCCGAGCGAGATGCGGCGGACGCCCATCGCTGCAAGCTCGGCCACTGCGAGGTCACGCAGCGGCCCCGCCGCCAGCGCGTTGACCGGCTTCGTCACCGCCGCCAGAACCTGCTTCAGCTCCGCCGCCCCCGGCGGCAGCGGCACGTAGAGGAGATCGGCGCCGGCCGCCTCGAAGGCCCGCACCCGCCGGACCGCCTCGTCGAGCCCGTAGCTCCCCGTCAGCACCCCGTCGGCCCGGGCGCAGAGCACGAAGGGCCGCCCGAGCCCCCGCGCCGCCCCGACCGCCGCCCTGATGCGCTCGACCGCGAGGTCGAACTCGTAGGCCGGGTTCCCCTCGACCATGAGGGTGTCCTCGATCGAGCAGCCCGAGAGCCCCGCCTCGGCCGCCAGCCGCACGGTCTCGGCGACCCCGTCCGGGTCGTCCCTGAAACCGTTCTCGAGATCGCCCGAAACCGGCAGCGGCGTCGCCGCGACGATGGCCTCGGCATGGGCCAGCGCCTCGTCGCGGCTCATCGTCCCCATGTCGGGCCGGCCGAGCGTGAAGGCGAAGGCGCCCGAGCTGGTTGCCAGCGCCTTTGCGCCCAGCGCCGCCATCATCCGCGCCGAGCCCGCATCCCACGGGTTCGGGATCACGAAGCAGCCGGAGCCGTGCAGCTCGCGGAACCGGTCGTGGCGTTCGGCAAGGTGCGTCATGGCAGCCCCCGCGCGATCTCGCCGATTGCGTCGCAGGCAAACATCACGTCCGCCTCGGTGGTGTCGAACTGGCCGACCTGGAATCGGATCACCAAGCTGTCCTGGTGCATGGTCCGGGTCAGGCAGGTTCGCCCGTCGGCATTGACCGCATCGACGAGGCGCCGGTTGCGGGCGTCGAGATCGGCCGTGCCGGCCGGGGCATGGCGGAACGAGAACGACAAGAGCGCGGGCGGCATCATGATCGCGACGCCCGAGGGCGGCGCGTCGGCCAGGCCGGTCTGCTCGAGCGCATCCATCGCCGCCTGGCAGATGCGGGCGACGCTCGCCTCGGTCATCGGATTGTAGGTGCCGCCGGACAGCCCCGGCCTGACCGGGCGCATCGTCTCGGGGCGTGGCGCCGAGCGCAGCGCCTGCCGGGCGGAGCGGCCGCCGGCGCGGGGCGAGCGGGTTTCGGTTGCGGTCATGGTCGCGGGTCCACCTGTGATCGGGGCCACCGGCGGGATTGCCGGTGCGCGGGTCTCAGTCGGGCAGGCTGCCGGAATGCTCCGGCGGCGCGATGAATTCGGGGTGGTCGGCATCGAAGAAATAGGCGATGGCGGAGACGTCGCTTTCGGCGAACACCCAGAAAAACGACAGGCTCCCGCCGTCCTCCGGCGCCGTTGTGTGCTCGGCGCCGCCCGGCACATAGACCGCGACGCCGGGGGCGAGCGGAAAGTCCCGGCCGTCGATGGTGACGCGCCCCGCCCCCGCCAGCCCGAAATAGACCTCGGCCGGCGCGTGGCGGTGCGGGTGCAGCCGGCAGCCGGGGGTCAGATCGCAGATGCCGCAAGCGATGCCGCGCGAGGGCGTGCGGTCGGCCGAGACCAGCGTGCGCCAGCTCACCCGGCCGTGGTGCGGGTCGTCCCAGGCCTCGACCGGCGCGGTCCCGGCTTCGATGCGGAAGGGGGCTTCTTTTGGGTCCATTGCGGAGCTCCGGCCGGGGTTACATCCTGACCCGCTTGGCGGCGGGGTCATACATCGGCGCGAGGCTCGCCTCGGCGGCATGGCGCCGGCCCGCAACCTCGATCTCGTAGGCCGAGCCCAACACATCGGCCGCGCTCTGCCCCTCGCAGGGCACATAGCCGAGCCCGATGGCGCCACCGAGATGGTGACCGTAATTTCCCGAGGTGACGGTGCCGACGAACCGGCCGTCGCGCAGCACCGGCTCGTTGTGGAACAGCAAGGGCTCCGGGTCCGTTAGCCGGAACTGCACCATGCGGCGCTTCAGCCCCTCCTGCTTGCGCCCGAGCACCGCATCGCGGCCGAGGAAATCACCGAACTTCGACGGCGCCTTGTCCAGCTTCACCGCGAAGCCGAGTCCGGCTTCAAGCACATGGTCCTCGTCGGTGATGTCGTGGCCGAAATGGCGGAAGGCCTTCTCGATCCGGCAGCTGTCCAGCACATGCAGCCCGCAGAGCTTCAGCCCGTGCGGGCGGCCCGCCTCCTCGATCGCCTCGAAGATGTGCGCCGCCATCTCGGTCGGCGCATAGATTTCCCAGCCGAGCTCTCCCACATACGAGACCCGGTGCAGCCGCGCGAGCCCCATGCCGATCTCGGCCTCTTGCATCGTGCCGAAGGGGAAGGCGTCATTGGCGAGGGATGAGCCGGTGACCGGCTGCAGCACGTCGCGCGCCTTCGGCCCCATCACCACGATCACCGCCTCGGCCGAGGTGACGTCGGTCACCACGCAATGCGCCTCGTCCGGTACATGGCGGCGGATCCAGCCGAGGTCGCGCTGCAGGTTCGCGCCCGCCGTCACCACCAGGAACGCGCCCTCGGAGAGCCGCGTCACGGTCACGTCGGCCTCGATGCCGCCCTTCTGGTTCAGGAACTGGGTGTAGACGATGCGGCCCGGCTCGACTGCCACGTCGTTGCCGCAGATGCGCTGCAGCACGTCGGCCGCGTCGCGCCCCTCGACCCGGATCTTGCCGAACGAGCTCATGTCGAAGAGCCCGACGCCGTTGCGCACCGCGTGATGCTCGCGGGCGGCGTTGCCGAACCAGTTCTGCCGCTTCCACGAGTAGCGGTATTCGCGCTCCTGCCCTTCGTCGGCGAACCAGTTGGCCCGCTCCCATCCCGCTGCCTCGCCGAAGACGGCGCCGCGCGCCTTCAGGTGCTCGTGCAGGGCCGAGCGGCGGATGCCGCGCGAGGTCACCGGCTGGCGGTAGGGGAAGTGGTCGGCATAGAGCAGCCCGAGCGATTCCGAGACCCGCTCGCGCAGATAGGCGCGGTTCTTCTGGAACGGCTGCATGCGGCGGATGTCCACGTCCCACATGTCGAAGGGCGGCGCGCCGTCCTCCATCCACTGCGCGAGCGCCCAGCCGGCACCGCCGGCCGACTGGATGCCGATCGAGTTGAAGCCGCAGGCGAGGAAGAAGCCGCTGAGCTCCGGTGACTCGCCCAGGTGATAGCGCACGTCGGGGGTAAAGCTCTCGGGCCCGTTGAAGAAGGTGTGGATGCCGGCATCGGCCAGCATCGGCATGCGCCTGATGCCCATTTCCAGGATCGGCTCGAAATGCTCGATGTCCTCGGGCAGCTGGTCGAAACAGAAGCTCTCGGGGATCCGGGCGCCGGGCGCCGGCCAGGGCTTCGACTTCGGCTCGAAGGCGCCCAGCATCATCTTGCCGGCGTCCTCCTTGTAATAGGCGCATTCGTCCGGCACGCGCAGCACCGGGAGCCGGCCCAGCCCCTCGATCGGCTCGGTGACGATGTAGAAGTGCTCGCAGGCATGGAGCGGCGCGCCGACGCCCGCCATCGCCCCGACCTCGCGGCCCCACATGCCGGCGCAGTTGACCACCATCGCGGCCTCGATCCGGCCCCGCTCGGCGCCGCGCTCCCACGAGACGCCGCTGACCCGGCCGCCCTGGCGTTGGATGGCGGTGACATTGACGCCTTCCTCGATCCGGGCGCCGCGCTGCCGGGCGCCCTTGGCCAGCGCC
The DNA here is from genome assembly GCA_039805905.1 of Limibaculum sp. GTDB lineage: Bacteria > Pseudomonadota > Alphaproteobacteria > Rhodobacterales > Rhodobacteraceae > Thermohalobaculum. Next base: position 164,506 of record JBDIVM010000009.1, read on the forward strand.
AGCGCCACGTTGGCCGGGTCGCCCTGCCCGTCCTTCGGCAGGAAGATCGCCCCCACCACGTCGTCGGTCCTAACATGCGGGTAGCGGTTCCTGACCTCGGCGGGGCTGATCTCCTCGACATCCACCCCGAAGGCCCGCGCCATCGAAGCGCCGCGGTAGATCTCCTCCCGGCGCTCTGCGGTCAGTGCCAGGCTGATCGAGCCGTTCTGCCGGATCCCCGTCGCGACCCCGGTCTCGGCCTCGAGGCTGGCGTAGAGATCCGCGGAGTATTTCGCGAGCCGGGTCAGGTTGTGAGTGGCGCGAAGCTGGCCGATCAGCCCCGCCGCATGCCAGGTCGTGCCCGAGGTCAGCTGTTTGCGCTCCAGCAGAACCACATCGGTCCAGCCGAGCTTGGTCAGGTGATAGGCAACCGAACAGCCGACGACGCCGCCGCCGATGATTACCGCGCGGGCATGGGTGGGAATGTCAGCCATCGAGTCCTCCGGTGATCGCGTGACCCGCGGCCTTGAGCCGCCGGGCAAGCTCGGTGATATGGGCGGGGCCGACCTCGCAGCAGCCCCCCACGATGGCGGCGCCCTGCCCGACCCAGCGCATGGCGTGATCCGCATAGGCCGCCGGGCCGAGATCCGTGCGCCTGCCCAGCATGTCGACGGTGACGCCCAGCTTGAATTCCTTCGGGATGGGCGTGAAGCCGTTGGCGTAGCCCCCGGTGCGGCGCCCGGTCGCGACCAGTTCGGGCATCGCCGCGGTCACTGTCTCGGGCGGGCAGCAGTTCACCAGGATCGCCGCGACCGGCAGCCCGTCGAGCGCCGCCACGGCCTCGGCGATGGTCTCGCCAGACCGCAGCCGGGCGGTTCCGTCAGGCTCGAGCGTCTCGGAGAGCGTCCACGAGACCCAGACCGGCCTGCCGGTCTCGGCGGCGGCGGTCGCGGCCATGCGGGCCTCGCTCGCCTTCGACATCGTCTCGCAGAGGAAGAGGTCGACATGCTCCGCCTCGACCGCCGCGATCTGCCGGTACTCGGCCAGGAGCGTCGCGTCATCCGGCAGAAGCTCCGGGTGGTACGAGCCGACCAGCGGCGGCAGGCACCCCGCCACATCGGCCGCGATGCCGGTCTCGTCGATCGCCGCGCGCACCAGGTCGAGCGCCTTGCGCTGCAGCGGCTCGAACATCTCGGACATGCCGAACCGGGCGAAGCGGCCCGGCGTGGTGGCGTAGGTGTTGAGCGTCAGCACCTTCGCCCCCGCGCGCAGGTAATCGGCGTGGACCGCCTGCACAATCTCGGGCTCGTGGATCATCACATGCGCCGACCACTGCGGATGGGCCGGCCGCGACGAGCGGCGGATCAGCTCCTGCCCCATGCCGCCGTCGAGGAGGGTGATCCGGCTCATGCCTTCAGCCTCGCGTTCTCCGGGTCCCAGAGCGGCCGGTCGGGCTGGACGGTCGCCCGGTAACGCTCGCCGTAGATCTCCACCTCGAGCCCGGTGCCGGGCGCGGTGCAGTCGGCGCGCAGCATCCCCAGGGCGACGGACTTGCCGACGCGGTAGCCCCAGGCGCCGGAGGTGGTCTCGCCCACTACCTGCCCGTCCTTCCAGAGGGTCGACATGTAGGGCGCGTCGCACGCGCCCGCCTCGACGATCAACATCGCGAAGCGCTTCCCGACGCCGCGCTGCTTCTCGGCCATGAGCGCCGCCTTGCCGGGGAAGTCCTGCGGCTTGTCGAGCTTCACGAAGCGATCGAGCCCACCCTGGAGCAGCGTGTAGTCGGTGGAGAGATCGCCCTTCCACGCGCGGTAGCCCTTCTCGATGCGCAAGCTGTCCAGCGCGAACATGCCGAAGGGCTTGGCCCCCGCGGCTAGGATCGCGTCGTAGATCGCCGGAATCTCGGCGTTGGCCGCATGGACCTCCCAGCCGAGCTCGCCGGCGAAGCTCACGCGCGCCAGCGCCGCCGGGCGTCCGGCAACCCGCGCCGTCTGGTGGCTGAGCCAGGGCAGCGTCAGGTCGGCATCGCTCAGCCGGGCAAAGAGCTCCCGCGCCTTCGGCCCGGTGACGATCAGGGTCGAGTATTCGTCGCTGTGGTCGGTGAGGCGGATCGCGCCGCCTTCCGGCAGGTGCCGCTCCAGCCATTCGCGGTCGTGCTGGCGCGCGGTCGCGGCGGTGATCAGGGTGAAGCGGTCGTCGCCGTGGCACAGCACCGACATCTCGGTCATGATCCGGCCGCGATGGTCCGGGAAGTAGGCGAGGCTAACCCGGCCCGGCTTCGGCAGCCCGCCCGCGATCAGGCCCAGGAGCCAGTCGGCCGCGCGCGCGCCCGAGATGTCGAAGCGCGAGAAGCCCGGCAGGTCGAGCACGCCAACCGCGTCGCGCACGGCCTCGCATTCCTCGCGGATGCGCGGTTCCCAGGGGCCGGCGCGGCCCCAGGTTTCGGTCGCCACTTCCGAGGTGTCGTCGCCCGGCTTGGCGAACCAGTTGGCCCGCTCCCAGCCGCCATAGGCGCCGAACTGGCCGCCGAGTGCCGCGACCCGGCCATGCACGGGCGAGACCTTGCAGGGCCGCCCCGCCGGCCAGGCATGGCGCGGGAAGTGCATCGCATATTCGTGGCCATAGGTCTCGAGCGCCTTGGCCAGCGTGTAGCGCTGGTCAGCCCACGGGCCGAAGCGGCGGGGGTCGCAGGACCACATGTCCCATTCGGTGCCGCCCTCCGTCACCCATTCGGCCAGCACCTTGCCGGCCCCGCCCGCCTGGGCGATGCCGAAGGTGAAGACGCAGGCCTCGAAGGCATCCGGCACGCCGGGCATCGGGCCGATCAGCGGGTTGCCGTCGGGCGCATAGGGGATCGGCCCGTTGATCACCTTGTTGATCCCGGCCTTCGCCAGGACCGGGATGCGGGCCAGCGCATCCTCGAGATACCACTCCAGCCGGTCGAGATCGTCCGGGTAGAGTTGGAACGAGAAGTCCTCGGGCATCGGGTCGCCGGGCGTGACCCAGTGCGCCCGGCACCGGCGCTCGTAGGGGCCGAGGTTGAAGCCGAACTTCTCCTGCCGGAGGTAGTAGGAGCTGTCCACGTCGCGCAGCAGCGGCAGCTTGCGGCCTTCCGACTCGGACCAGGCCTTCACCTCGGGCACTTCCTCGAAGAGGATGTACTGGTGGCTCATCGCCACCATCGGAATCTCGCGGCCGAACAGCTTGCCGACCTCGCGGGCGCGGTAGCCGGCAGCGTTGACCACATACTGGCAGCGGATCGCGCCCTGCCCTGTCTCGACCACCCATTCGCCCTTGTCGCGACGCAAACCGGTGACCGGGCAGAAGCGGATGATCTTCGCCCCATTGTCGCGCGCCCCCTTGGCCAGCGCCTGGGTCAGCTGCGCCGGGTCGATGTCGCCGTCATAGGGGTCGTAGAGCGCGCCCTCGAGGTCGTGGAGTTCGACGAAGGGATAGCGCTGCTTCAGGTCGCCCGGCCCCATCACGTCGATGTCCATGCCCTGGTAGCGACCCATGCCCTTCACCCGCTCGAACTCCTGCATCCGCTCGCGGCTGTGGGCGAGGCGCACCGATCCGGTGACATGGTAGTTCATCGGGTAGTCGACCGCCTTCGCCAGCCCGCGATAGAGCTCGGTAGAGTAGCGCTGCATGTTCATGACCGACCACGCGGCCGAGAAGGTCGGCACGTTCCCGGCCGCATGCCAGGTGGAGCCCGAGGTCAGCTCGTTCTTCTCCAAGAGCAGGACGTCGGTCCAGCCCTTGAGGCACAGATGATAGAGCGCCGAGCAGCCCACCGCGCCGCCGCCGATGATCACCACGCGGGCCGTTGTCGGGAAATCTGCCATCGCTTTCTCCTCGGTCGTCGCCTCAATAGACCGGCGGCGCAATCACCCAGATCGCGACCGCCGGTTCGGTGCCGGAGTTACGCCAGCGGTAGCGCTCGCCGCGAAAGCGGAAGCTGTCGCCGGGCTTCAGGTGGAAATGCCGCTCGCCGATCCACATCTCGAGCTCGCCGGCGACCAGGTAGCCGGCCTCCTCGGTGGGCCGGACCATGTACTCGGTGCGCTCGGCTCCGGGGTCGAACACCGAGCGCAGGATCTCGAACGTGCCGGAAAGGTCGGGAGAGAGAAGTTGCTCGGTCAGCCCCTCGGCCGCCGAGCCCAGCGAGCGGCGGGCGTTCCGGCGCACCACGTAGCCCCGCTCATGCGCGGGGGCCTCGGCCCGGCCGAAGAACAGCGACAGCGGCTGGTCCAGCGCCGAGGCGAGGCGGCGGAGATCCGAGATGGTCGGCTCGGCGAGGTCGCGCTCGACCTGACTCAGCCAGCCGACCGAGCGGCCGACCCTCAGCGCGAGCCCGGCCAGCGTCAGTCCGCGCGCCTTCCGGAGTGCCCGGAGATCGGCGCCGACGCCCCGGGCTCGCTCCGGACCTCCGGGGCTTTCCGCGGTCGCGATCCGGGCGGTCTCCTGCATCCTGTGGCGTCTCCCGACGATTCCCCGGCCGGCAGTCTCCGGGTGCCGTTCGCGTGAAAATTTCGCTGGATTTTTCACCGACGTCATGCCCGAAAGCGCCGTGATCGGCGCCGGAGATGTCGTTTTTGCCCCATCGAGCGCCCGCGCGGCGAAGCTGCCGGCGCCGCGGCGCGGCGCTTACATCACCGGCGCTCCTGGGCTAGGAGGGGGGATGCACGCACTCTGGAAGGCGCCCGTCGCCTGGTTCGTCCTCTTCAACCTGATCGCCGTCCCGTTCATCGGGCGGGCGCTCTGGATGGTCATGTTCCGGCTCAACGCCGCCGATGCCCAGCTTGCCGCCGTTGCCGTGTCCCTCGCAGGCGCGCTCGGCATCCTGGCGGCGAATGCGATCCTGACCGCGCAGGCAACCCGGGCGGGGCTGCCGCACAAGGGCCGGATGGCGATGTGGCTGGTCACCGGCGGAACCTTCGCGGTGACGGTCGGATTCGGCGTCTTCTCGCCGATCGAACTGGTGCTGGGGCTGCTGCGCATGGCGGCGGGCTGAGGCACCCGCCTTACAGTACGGCGTCGAGGTCGCGGATCAGATCGTCCGCGTCCTCGAGCCCGACCGAGAGCCGGAAGATGCCGGGCCCCGCCCACTCGCGGTAGGCGCCGGCCTGCGCGCCTTCGAGACGGAACGAGTTCCGGATCATCGCCTCGGTCGGCATCCAGCAGACGAGGCTCCGGTGGTGCCCGAGCGACACCGCGAAATGGATGATGCCGAGCTTCGCGCCCATTCGTTCGGCCGCCGCCAGCCCGTCCGCCTCCGAGCCCTTGAGCTGGAACGACATCATGCCGGAGAAGTTCTTCATCTGGCGGCGCGCCAGCTCGTGCTGCGGGTGGCTCTGGAGCCCGGGATAGTTGACCCGCGCCACGCGGGGGTCGGCGTCGAGCCAGCGCGCGACCGCCAGCGCCGTTTCCTCATGCGCCTTCATCCTCAGCGGCAGGGTGGCCGCGCCGCGGGCGATGAGCCAGGCGTTGAAGGGGCTCATCACGCCGCCATAATGCACGATCGCCTCCGAGACCAGCGGCCGGATCAGCTCGGCCCTGCCGCAGACGATGCCCCCGACCGCGTCGCCGTGGCCGCCGATATATTTCGTCGCCGAGTGCATCACGTAGTCCGCCCCCAGTGCCAGCGGGTTGCAGCCGACCGGGCTCGCGAAGGTGTTGTCGACCGCGAGCCGGGCGCCGGCCGCATGGGCGATCTTCGCCGCCGCCGCGATGTCGGTCAGGCGCAGCAGCGGGTTGCAGGGCGTGTCGATGAAGACGAGCCTCGTATCGCTCCGCATCGCCGCTTCCAATGCGCCGAGGTCCGAGGTGTCGACCTTGGTAACCGCGATCCCCATCCGGGGCAGCGTGTCGCGGGTGAGCTCGGCGATGCCGGCATAGGCGACATCCGAGAGCACCAGGTGGTCGCCCTGCGAGAGCCCGGCGAACAGGATGGCACTCGCCGCCGCCATGCCCGAGGCGAAGGCGCTGGCGGCCTCGGCGCCCTCCAGCGCCGCCACCTTCTGCTCGAGCTGGCGCACGGTCGGGTTGGCCCAGCGGGTGTAGACGTATGGGCTCTCCTCGGTCAGCTCGTAGGCCGAGAACCCCTCGGGCTTCTCGGTCACATAGGTCGAGGACATGACGATGTTCGGGCTCGAGGCCCCGGTGGCCGGATCGGGCCGCTCGCCGGCATGGATCGCCAGGGTCCGGGGGCCGACCGCCCCTATGTCGAGATTGTGCGCCATGCCTGCCTCCGTGTCTCCGACTCGGGAGGCCGAGCCTGACGGGATCGGCGCCGGCGTCAAGGGCACCCGGGTGCGGCGGACCGCAGCGGCGCTACCTGCCGGCCGCGCCGCGCCACCTCAGATTGTCGAGCGCCCAGGCATCCTGCGGCCGGAAGGCGATCAGCAGCAGGCAGGCGGCGAAGGTGATGCTCGTCGGGTAGAACACATGCGAGTTGAACACGATGCGGTCGACCCCGCTGATGTACCAGCGGTAGGGGTCGACGATCGCCCACCAGACGCTGGCCGCGGTGGCGCCGTTGATGGCCGCCTGCAGCGGCAGCAGCAGCTTGCGCCAGAGTCCGGCGACGCAGAGGGCGCCGATCAGCACCTCGCCGGCACCGGCGCCAAGACTGGCTGCGGTCCGCACGACGCCATCCAGCCCGGCAACGTCGCGGATCATGAACGGCACGTTGCCGGTGACGATCTTGTTGAGCCCGACCCATACCAGCAGGAATCCGGTGGTCACGCGCAGCGTGAGAAGCGTCAGCTTCTGCGCCCAGGCGGAGGTGACGAGACGATCCGGACTCATGCGGGACTCCCCCCTTGCCCGGCGCAATCCTGCATCGCGGAAACGGCGCGGGACAAGCCGGAAAACGCCGCGGGACGCGGGCGGTTGCCGCGGCGGCCGCGCCGCGGCTAGGGTCGGAACCGGCAATCCGGCGGAGGGCGGCAATGGCGGCGCGCATCTGGATACTGAACGGGCCGAACCTGAACCTGCTCGGCGAGCGGGAGCCCGAGATCTATGGCACGACGACGCTCGCCGCCATCGAGGCCGGCTGCCGAAGCCTCGCCGGGACGCTCGGCATCGGGCTCGACTTCCGCCAGAGCAACCATGAGGGCGTTCTGGTCGACTGGATCCAGGAGGCCCGGGATGACGCCGACGCGCTGGTCATCAACCCGGCCGGCTGCTCGTTCCACTCGGTGCCGGTGCTGGACGCGCTCCGGATGTTCCCCCGCCCGATCATCGAGCTCCACATCTCGAACATCCACGCCCGCGACGCGCAGCACCGCAACTCGATCCTCTCGCCCGCGGCGACCGCGGTGATCTGTGGCGCGGGGGTCTATGGCTATATCCTTGCCACGCTGGCCGCGGCCCGGATGAGCGGCGCGATGCCCGATGGGGTCCCGGAGCTGCTCCACACCGGGCCGGCCTGATCCGGCTCGCGTCAGAGGCGGTTCGCCACCTCGACGAGATTACCGTCCGGATCGCGGAAGTAGATCGAGATCAGCGGCCCCGTGGCGCCGGTCCGCGCGACCGGTCCCTCGATCACCTCAACCCCCTCGGCCGCCAGATGCGCCGCGACCTCGGCCACCGGCACGTCCGAAAGCAGGCAGAAGTCGCCCGAGCCGGCGGCCGCGACCCGCGCCTTCGGCTCGAACTCGGCACCCTTCTGGTGGAGGTTGATCTTCTGGCCGCCGAACTTCAGCGCCCGCCGGCCGGCGGCGAAGGTCTCGGCCTCCATGCCCAGCGCGCGGGTGTAGAAGTCGATCGTGGCCGCGACATCGGCGCAGGTCAGGACGAAGTGGTCGATCGCCCGGACCAGCGGCCGCGTCGCAGCGGCGGTCACTCTCCGGCCATCCCCAGCAGGCCCTTACGGGCCGGCCGCACGAAGTCCGCCGCAATCTCGCGACTGGCAGCGTCGTGCTTGAACTCGTAGCCTGCGAGCCCGTCGCGCGCCCAGGCGAAGACCACCAGCCGGCGGGCGATTCGCTCGTCGCCGAGCATGATGTCCACATAGCCGCGCAGATGCGGCAGGTCATCGGCCGCGATGACAAAGCCGTGGGCACTCAACTCCAAGATGCGGTGTTCCCGCTCTCCTGCAACCGCAAGATGACGGGTCCGCGCCCGGCGACTCCGGTTCCGGTCGCGGGCGATTTCGGAGAGCACATCTCCGGGCAGGACGCATTCCATCACGCAAGACTCCCCTGGGCCTGAGAAGTATGAATGCGAATGTAGAAAATAAAAGCATTATTCTTCCTATGGTTGCATGACAGAACGGTTACGCTTTCCGGCCGCCCCCGGCGGGGGCGACGGCCCGCAGCGGTGCCGCAACCGGTTCCTTGCTCTCGCCCACAGGATCGCTATAACGCACCCGGCCCGCCCGCCGGAGGACGCCCCGCCGACGCCGCGCCCGCGCCGAAGCGAGACCCCGAGATGCCCAGACGCACCGACATCGCCTCGATCCTGATCATCGGCGCGGGGCCCATCGTGATCGGCCAGGCCTGTGAGTTCGACTACTCCGGCGCCCAGGCCTGCAAGGCGCTGCGCGAGGAAGGCTACCGGATCATCCTGGTCAACTCGAACCCCGCCACGATCATGACCGACCCGGACTTGGCCGATGCCACATATATCGAGCCGATCACGCCCGAAGTGGTGGCGAAGATCATCGAGAAGGAGCGCCCCGACGCCCTGCTGCCAACCATGGGCGGCCAGACCGGGCTCAACACCGCCATGGCGCTCGCCGACATGGGCGTGTTGGACAAGTTCGGCGTCGAGCTGATCGGCGCCAACCGGGCCGCCATCGAGATGGCCGAGGACCGCAGGCTGTTCCGCGAGGCGATGGACCGGATCGGGCTGGAGAACCCGCGCGCGACCATCATCAGCGCGCCGAAGCGGCCGGACGGCAGGCGCGACATCGGCGCGGGCGTGCGTCTCGCGGTCGAGGCGCTGTCCGAGGTGGGTCTGCCCGCGATCATCCGCCCCGCCTTCACGCTCGGCGGCACCGGCGGCGGCGTCGCCTACAACCGCGAGGACTACGAGCACATCTGCCGCAGCGGGCTCGAGGCCAGCCCCGTCGGCCAGATCCTGGTCGACGAGTCGCTCCTCGGCTGGAAGGAGTTCGAGATGGAGGTGGTCCGCGACAAGGCGGACAATGCCATCATCGTCTGCTCGATCGAGAACGTCGATCCGATGGGGGTGCATACCGGCGACTCGATCACGGTCGCCCCGGCGCTGACGCTGACCGACCGCGAATACCAGCGCATGCGCAACGCCTCGATCGCAGTCCTGCGCGAGATCGGGGTCGAGACCGGCGGCTCGAACGTGCAGTTCGCGCTGCACCCCGAGACCGGCCGGATGGTGGTGATCGAGATGAACCCGCGGGTCTCGCGGTCATCGGCGCTCGCCTCGAAGGCCACCGGCTTCCCGATCGCCAAGGTCGCCGCCAAGCTCGCGGTCGGCTTCACGCTCGACGAACTCACGAACGACATCACCGGCGTCACCCCGGCGAGCTTCGAGCCGACCATCGACTATGTGGTCACCAAGATCCCGCGCTTCGCCTTCGAGAAGTTCCCGGGCGCAAAGCCGGAGCTGACCACGGCGATGAAGTCGGTCGGCGAGGCCATGGCCATCGGGCGGAGCTTCCACGAGTCGGTGCAGAAGGCGCTCTGCTCGCTCGAGACCGGGCTGACCGGCTTCGACGAGATTGCCATCGAGGGCGTCACGCGCGAGCAGACCGCCGACGAGCGCCGCCGGGCGGTGATCGCCGCGCTCAGCCGGCAGACCCCGGACCGCATCCGGCTCGTCGCCCAGGCGATCCGGGAGGAGCTGACGCTCGACGAGATCCAGGCGGCGACGAAGTACGACCGCTGGTTCATCGAGCGCATCGACGAGATCGTCACCGAGGAGGCGCAGCTGCTCGCGCAGGGCCTGCCCGAGGACGCGGCCGGGCTCAGGCGCGTCAAGCAGATGGGCTTCTCGGATGCCCGCCTGGCGAAGCTGACCAACCTGACCGAGGACGATGTGCGCCGCGCCCGCCAGGATCTTGGCGTGAGCGCGGTGTTCAAGCGGATCGACACCTGCGCCGCCGAGTTCGAGGCGCAGACGCCCTACATGTACTCGACCTACGAGGCCGACGCGATGGGTACGGTCGAATGCGAGGCCCGGCCCACCGACCGCAGGAAGGTGGTGATCCTGGGCGGCGGCCCGAACCGGATCGGCCAGGGCATCGAGTTCGACTATTGCTGCTGCCATGCCTGCTACGCGCTGACCGCGGCCGGCTACGAGACGGTGATGGTCAACTGCAATCCGGAGACCGTCTCGACCGACTACGATACCTCGGACCGGCTCTACTTCGAGCCGCTGACGCTCGAGCACGTACTCGAGATCCTCCGCGTCGAGCAGGCGAACGGCACGCTCCACGGCGTCATCGTGCAGTTCGGCGGCCAGACACCGCTCAGGCTCGCCAACGGGCTCGAGGCCGCGGGGATCCCGATCCTCGGCACGACGCCCGACGCCATCGACCTTGCCGAGGACCGCGAGCGGTTCCAGAAGCTCCTGCACGAGCTGACTCTTCGGCAGCCGGTGAACGGCATCGCCCGTTCCGCCGACGCGGCCTTCGAGATTGCCCACCGGGTGGGCTACCCGGTGGTGATCCGGCCCTCCTACGTGCTCGGCGGCCGGGCGATGGAGATCGTGCGCAGCGACGCCGAGCTGAAGCGCTACATCAACGAGGCGGTGGTGGTCTCGGGCGCCTCGCCAGTGCTGATCGACAACTATCTCTCGGGCGCGGTCGAGGTCGATGTCGACGCGCTCTCCGACGGCGACACCGTGCATGTCGCCGGGATCATGGAGCATATCGAGGAGGCGGGCATCCATTCGGGCGATTCCGCCTGCTCGCTGCCGCCGCACTCGCTGTCACGCGGACTGATCGAGGAGCTCGACCGGCAGACCCGGGCGCTGGCGCTCGGGCTCGAGGTCTGCGGGCTGATGAACGTGCAGTTCGCCATCCAGGGCGAGGACATCTACGTCCTCGAGGTGAACCCGCGCGCCTCGCGCACCGTGCCGTTCGTCGCCAAGGCGGTGGGTTCGCCCATCGCGGCCATCGCGGCGCGGATCATGGCGGGCGAGAAGCTGGCGGATTTCGATCTCGCCGATCCGATGACGCCGCATGTCGCGGTCAAGGAGGCGGTGCTGCCCTTCGCCCGCTTCCCCGGGGTGGACACGCTGCTCGGGCCGGAGATGCGCTCGACCGGCGAGGTGATGGGCCTCGACCGCGGCTTCGCGCGGGCCTTCCTGAAAAGCCAGCTTGGCGCCGGCACGCCGCTGCCCGAGGGCGGCACGGCCTTCATCTCGGTCAGGGACACCGACAAGGCGACGATCCTGAAGGCGGCGCAGATCCTCGAGCGGCTCGGCTTCGCGATCCTGGCGACCGCGGGCACCTGCGACCACCTGAACGCCCGCGGCGTGAAGGCCGAGCGGGTGAACAAGGTCTATGAGGGCCGGCCGCACATCGTCGACCGCATGAAGGACGGGCTGGTGACGCTGGTCTTCAACACCACCGAGGGCGCCCAGGCGGTGCGCGACAGCTTCGACATCCGCGCGACCGCGCTGGCGATGAAGACCCCCTACTACACCACCGCCGCCGGCGCCCTTGCCGCGGCGCGGGCCATCGAGAACCTGAAGGAAGGGGTGATACAGGTGGCGCCGCTGCAGAGCTATGCACGCAAGGTCGGGAAGGCGGAGAAGGTGCGGGCATAGGCGCCAGCCCCTCTCGGAGCGGCGTTTCGGGCGCCTCCGCTAGGCCACCGCCTCGATGACATGGCCCCTGATACGCGCCGCGACCGGGCCTTCGCCCCAGCGGCGGGCGATTGCCCGCGCAGCGCGCCCGGTGGCCCGGACGAGCCCGTGAGGGTCGCGCGCCTCGATTTCGCTCCGCATCGGGGTGCCTTGGCAGTAGGCAATCGCCACGAATTCGGCCGAGGGCGCCCGGCTGATGCCCTCCAGCGTCTCGATCCGAATATCGCGGAACCCGGCCTGCTCCAGCTCGGCCCGGATCAGCGCGGTGTCGCCGTGGCCGTGCGGCGTGCGGGCGAGGAAACGCGGCGGATCATCGGGCCAGAGCGCCGCGAGGCTTTCGACCACGGTATGGGCGAACTCGTTGGCCTCGATCCGGTCCCAGATGCTGAACAGGAACCGCCCGTCCGGCCGCAACACCCGGCGGGCTTCGGCATAGCCCTTCACCCGGTCCGGGAAGAACATCGCGCCGAACTGGCAGAGCACGGCGTCGAAGCTCGAGTCGGGAAAGGGAAGATCCAGGGCATCGGCGGGCTGCCAGGCGATGCGCGGATCGCCGGCCTGGCGCTTGCGGGCGCGTTCGAGCATCGGCGGGTTCAGGTCGGTCACGGTCAGCCGGGCCTCCGGACCCAGAAGCCGCGCGATTGCACGAGTGACGACGCCGCTTCCGGCCGCCGTCTCCAGCACTTCGCGCGGAGAATGCGCGGCGGCACGGCGGGCGAGATCCTCGGCATGGGCCTCGAAGATCATCGGCACCATGTAGTCGTCGTAGATATCCGGGATCGATCCCCCGAAGACCTTGTCCGAATCCGTCATCACCATATCCCTCCCGTCCAATGATCCGAAGATTATCATCGGGCGCCCCGCCCGGATAGGGTTCGACGCCTGCACTTGCGAAGCGGCCGATGCCGATCTATGCTGACACGGTGAGTTCGTCTGACCGCGCCTGAAAGGGCGCGGTCTGCCGTTTCATTGACCTGTTCGCGATCCGGGAGCGCCATGGAAAAGGTTCCGATGACCAAGGCCGGCTACGAGACGCTGAATGCCGAGCTCAAGACCATGAAGGATGTCGAACGCCCGGCGATCATCCAGGCGATTGCGGAGGCGCGCGCCCATGGCGACCTGTCGGAGAATGCCGAGTACCACTCGGCCAAGGAGCGCCAGGGTTTCATCGAGTCCCGGATCAAGGAGCTCGAGGCGATCATCAGCCGCGCCGATGTGATCGACCCCTCGAAAATGTCCGGCGGCACCATCCGGTTCGGTGCCACCGTCGTGGTCGTCGACGAGGACACCGACGAGGAGAAGACCTACCAGATCGTCGGCGAGCACGAGGCCGACATCAACGCCGGGCGGCTGAACATGCGTTCGCCGCTCGCCCGCGCGCTGATCGGCAAGGAAGAGGGCGACACCGTCGTCGTCTCGGCCCCGGGCGGCGACCGTGCCTACGAGGTCCTGCGGGTCAGCTACGGCTGATCGGCCACCAGCGTGCCCCGGGACCAGACCCGGCGCAGGCGCAGTGCCGCGACGAAGGCGCAAGCGGACATCGCCGCAGCCAGCCAGTAGGCTGCCGCGGGCCCGAATCCGGCACTGATCCGGCCAGCGGCGAGCGTCGCCAGCGCGAAGGCGCCGCCGCCCATCAGACCGGAATACAGCCCCTGCGCACTGGCCTGCAGGCGCGGCGGCACTGCCGCCGCGACGAAGGCGATGGCGCCAAGATGTCCGAGCGCAAAGGTCAGGGCGTGCAGGCACTGCACCGGCCAGAGCAGCGCCAGCCCCGGTTCGAGGCTCATCAGCCCCCAGCGCAGGACGCCGGCGAGGCCCGCCACCGCCACCGCCCGCGCCGGACCAAGCCACGCGACGACGCGGCGCCCGGGCCCGAGCATGAGCCCGATCTCGGCCACGACGCCGATCGCCCAGAGCAGGCCAACGAAATGCGCTCCGATGCCCTGCCCGAGCCAGATCAGCGTGCCGTAGACGTAGTAGACGGCGTGGCTGGCCTGGCCGAAACTGATCGCGACGGCGAAGGTCAGGAAGACCCGATGGCGGAGAAGGCCAAGCGCCTCGCGGAAGCGCGAACGGTCGAGCCCGGCGCCGGGCGGCGCCCCGCCGCCGGGATGGATCAGAGCGAACCCGGCCGCGGCCAGAAGGTTCAGGACGACCGCCCACAGCACCGCCTGCGAGCCGAACCGTGCGATCACCGCTCCCAGTGCCACGTTCATCGCCAGGAAGGCGAGCGAGCCAACCGCGCGCGCATGGGCATAGGCGAAGCCGGAGCGCGCCGAGGCGCGCAGCCCCAGCGCCTCGCCGACCGCCATCAGCGGCGCCATGGCGAAGGCCGCGGCAAGGGTTGCCGCCAGCAGGGCCGGGCGGGTTTCGATCGAAAGATGGGCTAGAAAGACCGCGGCCGAAGCCGCCGCCGCCGCCGCCAGTGTGGCCCGGCGTATGGCAAGGCGGTCGGCCAGCGCCGGGAGCGTGCTCGCCCCGGCGATGCGCGCCGCCATCGCGAGGCCGAGATAGGTGCCGATCTCGGACTGGCTCAGGCCCCAGTCGCTGAGCCAGATCGGCCAATAGGGCAGATGGGCGCCGATGGCGAGAAACGCCGCCGCGTACCAGCCACATGTGAGCAGCCCCTCGCGCCCCAGGAGCGCGGAGCCGCGCGGCTGCGTCATGGCGCGATCCCGAAGCTGGCATAGGGCAGATAGCGCACAGGGTCTCCCGGTTTCACGGTGACCGCACCATCTGGAAGCTCAACCAGCCCGTCGGCCCAGGAAAGACCGCCGATCAGGCCGGAGCCCTCGGAGTGGAACACCTCCACATGCCCGTCGGCCAGCATCCGGGCGCGCAGGTATTCGCGCCGGCCCGGCTTCTTGGACTTCCCGAAGGCGGCCGGGACCGCGAAGCCCTGCGGCTCGGCCCAGGGTGCCCCGGCCATCACCATCAGCGCGGGTCGGGCGAAGACCAGGAAGGTGACGAAGGCGGCGACCGGGTTGCCGGGCAGGCCGAAGACCGGCACGCCGCACCAGAAACCCAGCGCCAGCGGGCGGCCCGGCTTGACCGCGATCCGCCAGGTGGCGATACGGCCCTCCGCGGTGAGCAGCCTAGAAACATGGTCCTCGTCGCCCGCCGAGGCACCACCGGTGGTGACGATCGCATCCGCCTCCGCCGCGCCGCGGTCGAGCGCGGCGCGCACCAACTCGGGCCGGTCGCGCACGGCGCCGAGGTCGAGGGCGGAGAGGCCCTGCGACGCTGCCAGCGCCGCCAGCATCGGCCGGTTGGCGTCGAAGATGCCGGGCGCGACCGGATCGGCACCGGGCTGGATCAGTTCGTCGCCGGTGGAGAGAATGGCGAGGCGGAGCCGGCTGCGGACAGTGAACCTGTCCACCCCCACCGCTGCGGCGCGGGCGAGGTCGGCCGGCCTCAGTCGGCGGCCTGCGGCCAGCACCTCGGCGCCTTCCTCGGCATCCTCGCCGGCCCTGCGTATGTTGGCGCCCGGCTTCCGCGGCGCATGGAAACGGATCCGGGGCCCCTCGGTCTTGCAGTCCTCCTGCATCACGACCGTGTCGGCGCCTTCGGGCACATCCGCCCCGGTCAGGATGCGGGCCGCCGCGCCCGGCAGCACCGGCCCAGGCAGCGGACTGCCGGCGGCGGCGCGGCCGTCCGCCAGCGGCAGCGCCGCCTCGGCCAGGCCGCCGAGCGAGGCCCAGGCGAAGGCGTAACCGTCGACGGCGGCATTGGCCTTGGGCGGGCTCGCGCGCCGGGCGATCACCGGCGCCCCGAGGATGCGCCCGCAGCCTTCCGTCAACGACACTTCCTGGGTCCCGACGACGCAGGAGACGGCCTCGCGCAGCCGCCGCAGCGCTTCGCTCACCGGGGTCCAGTCCGACCCCGGCGGCAGCGCGAAGCAATCGTCCGGGAGGCGCCCGGTCATGCGCTCTTTCTCAGATCGAGACCGAGGTCCGACAGGATGAAGTCGGCAATGGCGGGGATATCGTCAAGCCCGATCACCGGCTGGCCCGCCGCCTCGGGTGCGTCGTTCGAGGCGATGGCGCGGACGGTCGGGTCATCGCTCGCGATCAGCGGCTGGCCGGTCGCGGCCCGCCAGGCTTCGATCTTCGGGTGGTCGTCGCGCTTGTAGCCCTCGACGATCACCAGATCGACCGGGGCAAGATGGTCGAGCAACTCCTTGAGCGGCGCCTCGGGCGCGCCGCGGAGCTCGGTCATGATCGCCCAGCGCGCCGACGAGGACAGGATCACCTGCCGGGCGCCGGCCTGGCGGTGGCGGAAGCTGTCCTTGCCCTGCTGGTCGACATCCACCCGGTGGTGGGTGTGCTTGACCGTCGACACCGAGAAACCGCGCGCGCAGATCTCGGCCACCAGCCGCTCGACCAGCGTGGTCTTTCCGGCATTCTTCCAGCCGACCACCCCGTAGACCTTCATTGGCGGAGAATCTTCATGTTGCCCCCGAAAGGATCCGTTCCGCCGCGACCATATCCTCGGGCGTGTTGACGTTGAAGAAGGGGAAGTCGCCGGCCTCGTCGAAGACCGCGCGCGCGCAGCCGTGGCGCGACGTCCAGACGATCACCTTGCGCATGTGGCCGACAGTCAGCGCCTCCTCGAGGTTGTCGGCAAGCGCGACCGGCCAGAGGCCGAAGGTCGGATGCTCGGTCAGCCCGCGCTCGGGATCGTTGGTGGCGGCGAGCGCGATCGGCTGGCCCGAGGTTTCCGACGCCGCGCGGAGCCGAGCCACGAGGTCGGGCGGGAAGAACGGCGTATCGCCTGCGGCGCTGGCCACATGGGTATGACCCCGCGCCGCCGCCCAGCGCATCCCCGCCAGCACGCCAGCGAGCGGCCCGGCGAAGCCCGCGACCGTGTCGGGAACTACCGGCAGCCCGAAGCGGGCGAACCGCGCCGGGTCGCCATTGGCGTTGAGCACGATCTCGTCCACCTGCGGCTTCAGCCGCGCGATCACCCGCGCGAGCAGGGTCTGCCCGCCGACCTCGAGCAGCGCCTTGTCGCCCCCGCCCATGCGCCGGGCGAGGCCGCCCGCCAGGATGACTCCGGCGATCTTCATTCCACACCCGCCCCCTTCCGCCGGTGCTTCCGGTCTTCTTCCTCCACCGCCTTCGGATCGGCGTCGAACACCAGCCGCCCGGCGCCGCTGAGGCAATGGAACCGCTGCCCCCGCATCCGGCCGATCAGCGTCAGACCCACCTGCTGCGCCAGCTCCACCCCCCAGGCGGTGAAGCCCGAGCGCGAGGCGAGGATGGGGATGCCCATCAGCGCCGTCTTGATCACCATCTCCGAGGTCAGCCGCCCGGTGGTGTAGAGGATCTTGTCGGCCCCGCCCACGCCCTCGCGCAGCATCCAGCCGGCGATCTTGTCGACGGCGTTGTGCCGCCCGACATCCTCCATGAAGACCAGCGGCCGGTCCTGCTGGCAGAGCACCGTGCCATGGATCGCGCCGGCTTCCAGATAGAGGCTGGGCCGGGTGTTGATCTTTCGCGCCAGCGCGTAGAGCCACGAGGTGCGGAGTTCGGCCGGCGGAAGCCTCAAGCCCTCGAGGCTCTCCATCACGTCGCCGAACACCGTGCCGACCGCGCAGCCCGAGGTGCGGGTCTTCTTCTTCAGTTTCGCCTCGTAGTTGGTGGCGCGCTCGGTGCGGACCACCACGACCTCGAGTTCCTCGTCGAAATCGACCCCGGTGATCGTGTCGTCCCGCCGCAGCATCCCCTGGTTCAGCAGGTAGCCGACCGCGAGATGTTCCGGGTAGTCGCCGATGGTCATGGCGGTGACGATCTCCTGGCTGTTCAGGTAGATGGTCAGCGCCCGCTCCTCGACCACGCGGATGTCCGCCGCCGCCCCGGTCTGGTCGATGCCGGCGACCAGCCGGGTCAGCCGCGGGTCGTCGGGGTCGGGGGCGATCAGGAACTCGGCCATCTCAGGCCGCCTGCTCGGCTTCGCCGGGGAAGCGGCCGTCGCGCAGGAAGGCGATGGTCAGCTCAGCCACCTCCCGGCTCAGCGGCAGCAGGGCATGACCCATGGGCACCGCCGCCCGGTGCCCCGCCCCCGCCCAGGCCGAGCGCAGCGAGACCTTGCCGTCGCTGATGCCGGTCAGCCCGACCTCGCGCCCGATCGCGCGGATGCCGGCGGTGCCGGCGATGGCGCCGATCCGCTGCGAGCGCGGCAGGGGTCCCTTGGTCCGGGCCAAATCGGCGAGCGCCGGGCCGAGCACCGCGTCGAACGGGGCGAGCCCGGACAGACGGTGCGCCAGCCCCGAGCCACGCATCGGCGCGCCGATGACCACCACGCGGCCGACCGGCAGCTCCGGATGGGTTGCGGCAACGGTCGCCGCGACGACTCCGCCCATGGAATGGCCGACGAGATGCACCACATCCCATCCGCGCGCCACCTCGGCGATCCGGGCCGCGACAAGCTCGGCCGCCGCGGCGACCCCGAGCCGGCGCGAAGGATAGGGAACGCAGACCGCCTCGAAGCCGGCGCGGCGGAGGCGATGGGCCAGCAGCTCCATCGCCGCCCGGGTGCGGCCGAGTCCGTGCATCACCGCGACGCCCTCGACGGGCGCCCGCCCGGCGTCGCCGGTTCCTTGCTGCTTCGCCTTCGCTGTCATCGCCTATGACAAATCCTGACTGGCACCCGAGGTCAAGGCTGCGCTATCGAGGGCGCATGCGCGCTCTCGCCCCCGACCCCGCCCGCGCCTTCCGGCGCGGGTTTCTCGTCACCCTGCCGATGCAGGTCGCGACGATCCCCTTCGGCCTCGTCTTCGGGGCGCTGGCGCTGGAGATAGGGCTGAACCTGACCGAGACCATGGCCATGAGCATGATCGTGGTCGGCGGGGTCTCGCAGCTCGTGGCGCTCAAGCTGCTCGCCGAACAGACCCCGGCGCTCCTGGTGGTGCTGACGGCGGCACTGGTGAACCTGCGCCTGGCGATGTACTCGGCGGCGCTCGCGGCGCGCTGGCAGGGAGTCGGCACGGCACCACGCCTGCTGGCCGGCTGGTTCCTGAACGACCAGAGCTTCGCGATCGCGCTCCGCCGCTACGACGACAGCCCGGAGATGGCGCCCGCCGAGCGGGCCGGGTTCTTCCTCGGCAGCGGCTTCTGCTGCTTCGTGGTCTGGTCCTGCGCGACACTCGCAGGCGCGGTGATCGGGGCGGAGCTGCCGGCCGACTGGCCGCTCGAATTCGTCGTGCCGGCCGTCTTCATCGCCGTCGCGGCGCCGTTCCTGCACGGCTGGCCGAACCTCGCGGCGGCACTCACCGCCTCGGTTCTGGCGCTGGTGCTCCGCGACCTGCCGCACGGTCTCGGCCTCATCGCGGCGTCGCTGGCCGGCATCGCCGCCGGCATGCTGGCCACGGGGGCGGGGCGGTGAGCGAGGCCGGCATCTGGGGCGTCATCCTGGGCCTCGCCCTGCTCAGCGCCCTGATCCGCATCTCGTTCCTGGTTCTGGTCCGGAATGCGGCAATACCGCCGCGGATCAGGACGGCGCTGGGCTTCGTCCCGGTCACCGTGCTGCCGGCGCTGGTCGCGCCGATGATCGTGCTGGCGCCTCGCTCGGACCAGATCGCCGAGCCGCACCGGATGCTTGCCGCCGTTGCCGCGCTGGCGGCCGGCATGGCCACGCGCAGCATGGTGGTGACGGTGGCGGCGGGGGTCGCCGCCTTCGTCCTGTTCCGGTGGCTCGGGCTCTGAGCCTCAGCGTTTCGCGAGCAGGTCGCGGATCTCCTCCAGCAGCACCTCCTGCCGCGGCGGCGCGGCCGGGGCGGCCGGGGCTGCTGCTTCCTTGCGCTTCAGCTCGTTCATCGCCTTGACCACCAGGAACAGGATCCAGGCAACGATCAGGAAGCTGATGATCGCGTTGATGAAGAGCCCGTAGTTGATCGTCGGCGCCCCCGCCTGCTGCGCCGCGGCAAGGCTCGCATAGTCGCCGCTGCCGAGATTGATGAACAGGTTCGAGAAGTCGATCCCGCCGGTGACCGCCCCGATGATCGGATTGACGATGTCAGCGACGAAACTGTTGACGATGGTGGTGAAGGCGGCGCCGATGACAATGCCGATGCCCATGTCGACAACGTTGCCCTTGATGGCAAATTCCTTGAATTCCTTGAGCATGTCTCCCCTCATATCTGACCTGCGCACCGGGACGATAGCACAGGGTGGCAGCGAAATCCCGCGGGTTCCCGCGGGTTCCGGAGCCGTTCAACTCCCGGTGAGCGCCGGTCCGCCCGGGCGCCTCCTCAGGCCCTGAGGACGCCGCCGGTGGCCTTGCCGACCGCCTCGACCACCCGCGCGCTCACAGCCTCGATCTCCGCTTCCGTCAGGGTCCGGTCGGCGGGTTGCAGCCGCACGGTGATCGCAACCGACTTCTTGCCGGCGCCGAGCTGCTCGGCCGCCCGGCGACCTTCGAAGACGTCAAAGACCCCGGCTCGCTCGATCAGCGACCTTTCCGCGCCGCGCGCCGCGCGCAGGATCGCTTCGGCCTCGACCCGCTCGTCGACGACAAAGGCAAAGTCCCGCTCGACGGCCTGGAAGTCCGACACAAGCAGCGCCGGTCGGGCAGCGGACCTGGCCTTCCTCGGCGGCAAGGCATCCAGGAACAGGGTAAGAGCAGCCGCCGGACCCTTCACATCCATCGCCTGCAGCACCTGCGGGTGCAGCTCGCCGAAGACCGCGAGGGTGTTCTTCGGCCCGAGCCTCAGCGCCGCCGAACGGCCCGGATGGAACCATTCCGGCGCCTCGCGCACGAGCTGGAGCCTGTCAACCGCGACGCCAAGCGCGGCCAGCACCGCCTGGGCATCGGCCTTGACATCGAAGAGATCGACCGGGCGGCGGGTGGCGGCCCAGGTGCGCGGCGCCGTGGCGCCGACACGAAGCGCGGCAGCCTGCACGATCTCCTGGTCCGGCTCGCCACCGGCGAAGGCCGGGCCGATCTCGAACAGACCGATCTCTGAGAGGCCGCGCGACTGGTTGCGTGCTGCTGCGGCCAGCAGCCCCGGCAGGAGGTCGGGCCGCATGTCCGACAGCTCGGACGAGATCGGGTTCTCGAGCTTCAGCGTCTCCTGCCCGCCGCCGAAGAGGCGTGCCTCGGCTTCGGAGACGAACGAGTAGCTGATGATCTCGTTGAGCCCCAGCGCGGCAAGCTGGCGCCGCGCGACCGCGGAGCGCTTCTGCATCGGCGTGAGGGTCCGGGCGGCGACGCCCGAATGCGTGCGCGGCAGCGGCCGCGACTCGAGCCGGCTCAGCGAGGCGATCCGGGCGATCTCCTCGACGAGATCTGCCTCGCCCTGTATGTCCGGCCGCCACGAGGGCGGCGAGACCTGCAGACCGTTCGCGGCCACCGGCGGAACCGCGCCCATGGCGATTGCCGCGGCCGCCGCCATGGACTCGACGGGATCGATGATCTCGCAGCCGAGCGCCGTCAGGATGCGAATCTGCTCGCCGCGCGGGATCTCCATGCCGACAAGGCGGACAACCCGTTCGGGGTCGAGCTCGTAGCTGCGCGCCGTGTCCGGCACGGCACCGGCAACCACCAGACCGGACGGCTCGCCGCCGCAGATGTCGAGGATCATCCGGGTGGCGAGCTCGGCGCCGGCCGGCGTGAAGGCCGGATCGACGCCGCGCTCGAAGCGGTATCGGGCATCCGAGTTGATCCTGAGCTTCCGACCCGTCGCCGCGGTGCGCACCGGGTCGAAATAGGCCGCCTCGACGAAGACGTTCACCGTGTCCCCGGTGCAGCCGGAACGCTCTCCCCCCATCACCCCGCCGATCCCCTCCGGCCCGGCATCGTCGCAGATCAGCGTCATCTGGTCGTCGAACGCATAGATCCTGCCGTCGAGCGCCAGCAGGCTCTCGCCCGGCCGGCTGAGACGGACATGGATGCTGCCCTTCACCTTGTCGGCGTCGAACACATGCAGTGGCCGGCCACGGTCGAAGGTGATGTAGTTGGTGATGTCCACCAGCGCCGAGATTGGCCTCAGCCCGATGGCGCGCAGCCGCCGCTGCAGCCATTTCGGCGAGGGGCCGTTCCTCACACCACGGATGTAGCGGCCGACGAACAGCGGGCAGGCCTTGTCGGCCACGTCCGCGCGCAGTTCGACCCCGATCGGACTTGCGAAACTGCCGGGTATCTCCTTCACCTCGGGCGCGACCAGCCGGCCGAGCCCGCGCGCCGCGAGATCGCGGGCGATGCCGGAAACCCCCAGCGCATCGGGCCGGTTCGGCGTCACCGCCACCTCGATCGCGGGGTCGTTCAGCCCGGCATAGTCGATGTAGCGCACGCCCATCGGCGCGTCCGCCGGCAGCTCGATGATGCCCTCGTGGTCGTCCGAGATCATGAGCTCGCGTTCGGAGCAGAGCATACCGTTCGACTCCACCCCCCGGATCACGCCGGGCTTCAGGTCGACCCCGGTCCCCGGGACATGCGTTCCGGGAGCGGCGAAGACGCCGACGAGGCCGGTCCGCGCATTCGGGGCGCCACAGACCACCTGCACCTCCCGCGAGGGCATCCGTGGACCGTCAGGCCAGGCCTCGACGCGGCAGACCCGCAGCCGGTCTGCGTTCGGATGCGGCTTCGCCTCGATCACCCGGCAGATGGTGAAACTCCCCAGCGTCGTCGCCGGGTCGTCGACCGCCTCCACCTCGAGACCGAGGTCGGTCAGCGCCTCGACGATCTCGGGCAGGCCTGCCTGCGTATCGAGGTGGTCCCTGAGCCAGGAGAGGGTGAATTTCATGGCATGCCCCGCAGCGTCAGAACATCGGGTGATCCGTCAGCGGCGTGAATAGCCTGATTCCGCCCGGCCCGGAAGGGTCAGACGGCATTCTGCGCGATTCATCCGCTGGTTGAGGTCCGGACCATATTTTAACCACAAAGACGAGTATATAAGTCATGCTTACCGGGTCGTAATCGATCCTGTAATGCAACCAAGGCGATGCGCCGTCAGTGTAGAGGCAAGTATGTACGAGTTCCTGTTTCGCGACGAGCGTGGCGTTGTAACGGTGGACTGGGTCGCGCTGACCGCTGGCATCATGATCCTTGGCATCATGGTGGCCTACGCGGTGATGAGCAATTCCGCCGACTACCTGATCGAAGACTTCGAGACGCTGAACGAGCAGTACAGCGCCAATGCCGACCAGGTGGTGATCGCGGTACAGCAGACCAATCTCAACCCGTAAGGCCGGCGCCGCCGGGATCGGGGAGCGCCGCGGCCGGGTCGGCCCGGCTGCCCGCCGTCAGGCGGAGAGTCCGCCGTGCAGCGTCGGGACGTCGAGTGCCGTGAATCCGTAGTGGCGCAGCCAGCGCAAGTCGGAATCGAAGAAGGCGCGCAAGTCGGGGATGCCGTATTTCAGCATGGCGATCCGGTCGATTCCCATGCCGAAGGCGAAGCCCTGGTAGTTGTCCGGATCGACCCCGGCCGCCGCCAGCACCTTCGGGTGCACCATCCCCGAGCCGAGGATCTCCATCCAGTCGTCACCCTCGCCGATCTTCAGCTGGCCGCCCGCCCACGAGCAGCGGATGTCGACCTCGGCCGAGGGTTCGGTGAACGGGAAGTGCGAGGCGCGGAACCTGAGCTCCACCCCCTCGACCTCGAAGAAGGTGCGGCAGAACTCCTCCAGCACCCATTTCAGGTTGGCCATCGAGATGTCCCGGTCGATCGCCAGCCCCTCGTACTGGTGGAACATCGGCGTGTGGGTCTGGTCGTAGTCGCAGCGGTAGACACGGCCCGGCGCGATTACCCGGCAGGGCACGCCGTGGGTCTCCATGTAGCGGATCTGCACCGGCGAGGTGTGGGTCCTCAGCACGTTCGGCGGCCGGCTGTCGCCGGCGGCGCGGCGCAGGTAGAAGGTATCCATCTCCTGGCGGGCGGGATGCTCGGGGGGGATGTTCAGCGCGTCGAAATTGTACCAGTCGGTCTCGACCTGCGGCCCCTCGGCGACGGTGAAGCCGAGATCGGCCCAGATGGCGACGACCTCCTCCGTCACCTGGCTGACCGGATGGATGCTGCCCTGCGGCGCGGGGCGCGGCGCGAGGGTGACGTCGAGCCACTCGGCCTTCAGCCGCTCGGCCAGCGCCCCGTCGGCCAGCGCCGCCTTGCGCGCGGCGATGGCGGCGTTGATTTCGTCCTTGAGCGCGTTGAGCCTCGGCCCGGCCGCCTGGCGCTCGTCCGGGGTCATCTTCCCCAGCTCGCGCATCATCAGGCTGATCTCGCCCTTCTTGCCGAGCGCGCCGACGCGCACCGCCTCGATCGCCGCCTCATCGGCGGCGGCGGCCACCTCGGCGAGGACCCGCTCGCGCACCGGTGCCAGCTCCTGCATGGTCTTATCCTCGGCTTCGCCCATGCCGCGCGTCCTAGCAGATGGAAGCCGAAATGCAAGCGGGCCGCCCGCCTGCCGCCGCTTGCCGCGACTCGCGGGCCGGCGCAGGATCGCCGCCGGCCCGCGATCCGGGGCCTGATCCAGCGAAGGTGATCCCATGCTCCACGGCGTCTGCCTCGGCACCAACGACCTCGCCCGCGCCGGGCGGTTCTACGATTCGGTCCTGCCCATCGTCGGCCTCGTGCGCGGCTTCCAGAACGAGCGCGAGATCGGCTACGGCCCCGCCGGGGGCCCGCGCTGCTTCTGGGTGCTGACGCCCTATGACGGCCGTCCGGCGACCTGGGGCAACGGCACCCAGGTCACCTTCCGCGCGCCCGACCGCGCCGCGGTCGACGCCTTCCACGCCGCGGTGCTGGCCCAGGGCGGCCGCGACGAGGGCGCCCCGGGTCCCCGCGCCTACCGCCCCGGCTATTACGGCGCCTATTGCCGCGACCTCGACGGCAACAAGCTCCACGTCATGCATGACGGCGGCTGAGGGGCGGAGCGGGAGGCCATCCTGTGGCGCCAGCGCCGGGCGCGGCGTCCGGATTCTGTCCTCGCCCCTCAGAGCAGCGACAGCAGGAACCGCGCCGCGACGACGGCGAGGAAGGTGGCGAAGGCCAACTCCAGGGTGCGCCGCGAGATGCCGTGGGCGAGCCGCACGCCCCAGGGGGCGGCCAGCACGCTGACCGGCGCGATGACGGCCGCGCTCAAGAGCGAGACATAACCGAGCGAGCCCGGCGGCAGGCCGGGCGCGCCCCAGCCCGCCCAGATGAACCCGAGCGTCCCCGGGATCGCGATCATCGGTCCGAACCCGGACGAGGTGGCGACCGCCTGATGGATCGGCCGGCCGTAGAGCGTCATCATCATGGTGACGAAGGCCCCGCCGCCGATGCTCATCAGCGTCGAGATCGTGCCGATGAAGACCCCGTAGAGCCCGCGCCAGGGATGGCCGGGGATCGCATCGCCCAGCCGCCAGCTCTCGCGGCCGGCATACATCTTCAGCGAGATCAGCGCCGCGGCGCCCGCCCAGATCGCGGTCAGAGCGGTCTGGTCGGAAAGGCGCGCCACAACGGTGCCGATCCCGACGCCCGCCACCACCGGCACGGCCATCGACCGCAGGATCGCCGGATCGACCGCCCCCCTGGCCCTGTGCGAGAAGAAGGACCGCAGCGAGGTGGGCACGATCACCGCCAGTGTGGTGCCGATGCAGAGATGCATGAGCACCGCCTCGCCGACCCCGATGGCGGAGAAGAGCTCGTAGAGGATCGGCACCATGATGCCGCCGCCGCCGACCCCCAGCAGCCCGGCAAGCACGCCCATCACCAGGCCGCCGGCGAGCAGCATGGCGAGCAGGAGCGCGAGTTCGCCCGCAGGCAGTCCGAAGTCCATGATCCCCCCGGGTCTGCGGCGCCTGCGCCCTACCCCGTCGCCTCCAGCTCGTCGATGAAGCGGGCGATGAGCGAGAGCCCCCTGTCCCAGAAGGCCGGGTCCGAGGCGTCGAGGCCGAAGGGGGCGAGCAGCTCCCTGTGGTGCTTCGCGCCGCCCGCCGACAGCATCTCGAAATACCGGTCCTGGAAGCCTGGCGCACCCCGATCCCTTTCGAGTTCGTAAACCGCATAGAGCGCGTTCACCAGCCCGTCGCCGAAGGCATAGGCGTAGACGTAGAAGGGCGAGTGGATGAAGTGCGGGATGTAGGCCCAGAAGGTCTCGTAGCCCGCGCCCAGATTGATCGCCGGGCCGAGGCTTTCCGACTGCACCGCCATCCAGATCTCGCCGATCCGCTCGGCGGTGAGTTCCCCCTTGCGGCGCTCGGCATGGATGCGGCGCTCGAACTCGAAGAAGGCGATCTGGCGCACGACCGTATTGATCATGTCCTCGACCTTCCCGGCCAGCAGCGCCTTGCGCCGACCGGAGTCGGTCTCGGCGTCGAGCAGGCAGCGGAAGGTCAGCATCTCGCCGAAGACGCTCGCGGTCTCGGCCAGCGTCAGGGGCGTGCGGCTCAAGAGCTCGCCCTGCCCCGCCGCAAGGCGCTGGTGCACGCCATGACCGAGCTCATGCGCGAGCGTCATGACGTCGCGCTTCTTGCCGAGATAGTTCAGCATGACATAGGGATGCACGTCCGTTACCGTCGGATGCGCGAAGGCGCCGGGTGCCTTGCCGGGCTTGACCGCGGCATCGATCCAGCCCTTCTCGAAGAAAGGCGCAGCCAGCTCGGCCATGCGCGGCGAGAAGCCCGCATAGGCGTCGAGCACGATCGCCTTCGCCTCGGCCCAGGGCACCACGCGGTCGTCGGATTCCGGCAGCGGTGCATTGCGGTCCCAGTATTCGAGCCGCTTCAGCCCCAGCCAACGTGCCTTCATCGCATAGTAGCGGTGCGAGAGCCGCGGGCAGGCCGCCATCACTGCCGTCCTCAGCGCGTCGACCACCTCGGGCTCGACATGGTTGGCAAGGTGGCGGCCGTATTCCGGGGTCGGCATCTTGCGCCAGCGGTCCTCGACCTCCTTCTCCTTGATCAGCGTGTTGGTGATGCGGGTGAACAGCCGGAGGTTCTTCTGCAGCACCGCCGCCAGCGCCTCGCCGCCCGCCTGGCGGCGCGACCGGTCCGGGTCGGAGAGCAGGTTCAGCGTCGCCTCGAGGCCGAGCGGCCCGGCCTCGCCGGCGACCTCGAAGGTCAGCCCGGCCATGGTCTCGTCGAAGAGCCGGTTCCAGGCGGCGGCGCCCACCACCGACTGGTCGTGCAGGAACTTCTCGAGCTCGTCGGAGAGCTGGTGCGGCCGCATGGCGCGCAGCCGGTCGAGCCACGGCCTGTAGCGGCGGAGTCCGGCACTTTCCGCCAGCGCCGCTTCCAGGACCGCGTCCTCGATCCGGTTGAGTTCCAGCGTGAAGAACACCAGCGGCTGGGTCAGCGCGGTGACCCGGTCCTGCATGTCGCCCATGAACTTGGCGCGCTGCGGGTCGGTGGTGTTCTGGTAGTAGCGCAGCCCGGCGAAGGCCATGATCCGGCCAAGCGTCAGGTCGATCCGCTCGTAATCCGCAATCGCTCCGGCCAGCCCGGAGCCGCCGAGCCCGGCGAGCCTGCCCTCGTAGCGGGCGGCAAAGGCCTTGCAGTCCGCCGTCACCCGGTCGAGATCCGCATGCAGTTCCGGACTGTCCGGTGCGCGGTACAGGTCGGAAAGGTCCCAGTCCGGGAGCGCGCCCAGTTCGCGCCGCTGGCCGCCGCCGTCGCCTGTCCGCTCGCGGAGGGGCGGCCGGATGCGAAAGGATGTTTCAGCGGACATGGGGAGATTCCTCGGTTACGGCTCGGGAACAGATAGGGCATCCGGGGCTTCGGGGGAAACCCCCGGATCAGGTCTTCACACTGTCGGGCGGCTCGGCCTTCGGGGGCGGCGCGGCCTCTGGAGGCGGCTCCGCAGGCGGCCAGGGCGGCGCGTCGCTGCGGCGCCGGAGGATGATGTCGCCGTTCGGCAGCACCTCTGGCGCCTCGTAGTTCTCGACCGAGTCGATGTCCTCGAACACGCGCATGGTCTCGAGAAGGTCGTCAAGCGCCGGCCTCAGCCGATCCATCATCTCGCGGAACGCGCGCTCGATCTCGTCGGGCAACCCCGGTTCCGGCGCGCGCTCGGACTGGACCGGCAGCATCTGCCCCCCCGCCGCGGGAAGCGACGCCGACATCGCGACGAGGGCTGCGGCGAGAACAGTCAGGCGCATCGTCGGTTCCTCCGCTCGGCCGTGCGGGTATCCCCGAAACGCGGACCGCGCCCCGCACGAGATGGTGTGCGGGGCGCGGCCGGTTTCAATGTGCCGAGGCCGGGATCGGAACCCCGGCCCGCTGCCGGTGCAGCCTACTTCGACAGCGTGATCTCCACGCG
>JBDIVM010000010.1:0-189402 GCA_039805905.1 Limibaculum sp.
CCGAGCGCGCCTATGGCGACGGCTGGAAGTATCGCGAGATCTTCAAGGCCAACCGTGACCTGCTGCCGGACGAGGGCAGCGTCGAGGTCGGCCACGAACTGCTGCTGCCCTGCGCCGACGGCACCGGCCCGCGCGACCGGCGCGCGGCCGCGGCGGCGGGGTTGCTGACGCCGCCGGAACCCGACACCGCGGCGGTGGCCGCGGCGTCCGAGCCGCCCGCCCTGCCGGCGGTCGATACCGGGGCGTTCTCTGCCGCGGCCGCCGCGGATGCGCGGCCGCCGGCGCATCCGGCCGCCGCGCTCGCGGACATGACGCTGCCGGCGGCGCCGCAGCCGATATCCGCTGCGCCTGCGCCGGTCGCGGAAGCGGCCGTGCCGGCCGGCACTGAGGTCGCCGCACGCAGCTGCGCGTCGGTCCACAAGGTGAAGCGCGGCGAGACGCTGTTCCTGATCGCCGAGCGCGCCTATGGCGACGGCTGGAAGTATCGCGAGATCTTCAAGGCCAACCGTGACCTGCTGCCGGACGAGGGCAGCGTCGAGGTCGGCCACGAACTGCTGCTGCCCTGCGCCGACGGCACCGGTCCGCGCGACCGGCGCGCAGCCGCGGCGGCGGGGTTGCTCCTCGTACCCTCCGAACCGGACCTGGCGGTTGTGGCGGCCGTGTCCGAGCTGGCCATCCCGGTGCTGCCCGACGTGCAGCCGGTCCTGGCCGGCGTCGCACCGCGTGATCCGGCTCCGGGTCGCACAGTCGAGGCGGCGCCTGCGGTCCCGGCCGCGCCCGGTGCCGAGGCTGCCGCTGCCGCGAAGGACGAGGCGCCGGAGCCTGCGGACATGGTGGGCCCTGTCATGGCAGCGGTACCCGCGCCGGACCTCGCCGTCCGCCTGCTGACGCGGGCGGAGCGGGCCGGTAACGCCGGCGACGGCGAGACGGCGGGAGACGTCGCCGCCAGCCTCGTCATGGCAGCCATGGCCGCGGCCAGCCCGGAACGCGAGATCGCGCTCGGAGCCGTCGGCGAACGGGCCGCCTTCCCGCGGCTGCTGGTCGACCAGCAGGGCTACGACATCGCCTTCCCCTGGCTGAAGCCGGATTGCGACGGCGCCGGGCCGATGACTCTCCAGGCGCGGGCGCTCTGCGCCGAGTTCGAGTTCTCGCGCCCGCTTGCCGAGGTGCAGGTCGAATTCTTTGCCCGGCGCGGCGATGCCTGGGCCGGCGCGGCGGAGTCGGTTGCCGATCTGGCGGGCAAGACGGTCTGCCGTCCCGCGGCGCAGTTTGCCGGGGACATGGACCTCGGGCTGCTGGCGGGGACCGGGGTCGCGATCAGGACGGCGCCCAGCGCACATGCCTGTTTCGGGGCGCTGGTCGCCGGCGAGGTGGACTCGGTGATGCTGATCGGCGGCGAGGACGGCGACGAGATCAGGCAGCTGCAGCGGGACTACGGCATCGACCCGGTCTCCGCGCTTGCGTCGATCGAGACCCTGCACGCGATCGTCCCGCGCTCGAATCCCTACGGCCGGGTCTATCTGGACATGGTCAACGATGGCCTCGAACAGATCATGCGGTCGGGCAAGTGGTTCGAGGTCGTCTCCGGGCAGAAGATCCGCGACGAGCTGAGCGGCTGACCGGCGACCCGGGTCGCCGGCCGGCGGCGGGACGCCGCTGCGCCGGACCCGTCGCGGACTGGTTGCGCGCCCGTCAGGCGGCAGGGGGATGTCACGACGAAGCTGACCTTGGCTGCTGGTGACCCGTCCCGGTCGGGTGCCGTGGGTTGACGCTCCGGTCGTGAACAAGTTCCCGGGAGAGGCCGGGCCGGCCTGCTCCGGAACACCGTTCAGCGCGAGAATGCGGGCTGACAGCCGGTCACGCGGGCGAGGAACTCGGCGGCGATGTCGGCAACGAGGCCGCGAACCTGGTGGCGCGTCGGCTGGCCGGAAAGGATCACGTCTTCGAGCGCCCCGGCAATCTCGGAAAGCTGGCCGAAGCCGAACGAGCCGGCGGTTCCGGCGAGGCTGTGGGCCAGATCCCTGATCTCATCGATCTCGGGGCCGCAGGCGGCCCGCCCGGGGGCGAGGCCGGCGGCGATCTGTGCCAGGCGCAGCACCTTGTCATGGGCCCGTGCCGCGAACGATGCGCGGGCCCGCGCGATGCGCTCGGCGAGGGCCGCACTGGCCGGGCCACCCGCTGTCAGGCGCGTGGCGCATGCTGGCGACAAAGGGTCAGCGTCGTGGAGCTGAACCTCGGCATAGGCGTTCATCGGACCCCCCCTCACAGTACGACTCGTGTCCGCAATAGCCGCGAAACTCGCTACGCCCCAGAAAAGCAGTACTTTTTGTTATTAATAAGGCGTCTTTAAATATACTTTAAGTAAAGTGAGATTGATTCTTACAACCTTTGGTAGAAAATCACACTGCCATCGCCCGAATCAATCGCTTGAGTCGACCCTTGCAAACAGGAGGCAGGCCGGATTTCGGTTGCTGCCGCCGCAGGCGCCGGGCCGCGATCTGCTCGCCCGGCGGGATTGTGGTGCAGATTTCCCTCACCCTGGCCGCGATTCATCCTTTGTTGATCTCCGCAATTCCGAGTTGTCTGGCTTTCCCTCCTCGTGATACGTAGAATCAAATTTAGTGCGTTATTGCAGTTAGCTACGTGATAAAGCTAATACACGCACTGAGGCACGGTACGTAACAGCAGGCAGAGCAGCGGGTTTGAGAGCAAGGTGGACACTGGCGTTTGCTGCGCTGCTTGCCGTCGCGATCGGCGTGGCAAAGCTCGTCGATGCGCGGGAGGCGACCGAACTCGTCGCCGAGGCGCGCGAGGCAGCCCGGAGCGACGAGAATGCCCGGTCGGCCGAACTGTTCGGAGAGGCGCTCGATCTCGATCCCGGCCTGCGCGACACGATCCTGCGCGAGTTTGCCGACCAGCTTCTCTACTCGGGCAAGGCGGCCGAGGCGATCCCCCTGTTCAGGGAGACCCTGAGCGATCCCGGGCTCTCGCCGGTGGACGCCGAGAGGGCGCGGCGCAGCCTGGCGCTCGCCTATCTCTGGGCCGGCGAGCACGCCAGCGCGGTGATCGCGTATGAGGAAGCCCTGGGCCACCTCCCCGGCGACGCGGACCTGACCCGCAACTACCTCGATGCGCTGGTCGGCGCGGCGCGCGAGGCCGCCCGGAATGACCGCAACCATGATGCGGCGGACTTCTTCGCCCGGGCCATCGAACTGGCCCCGGACCGGCGGGACGGGCTCCTGCAGGAGTACGCCGACCAGCTCACCTATTCCGGTCGGGCGGCGACGGCCGTCGGCCTCTACCGTGAGATCATCGCCACCCGCTTCGCGGGGCGCGAGCCCGACCGGCCGCTCCAGTCCGCGCTGGGTCTTGCGCTGCTCTGGTCGGACCAGCCGGTGGCGGCGCGCAAGATCTTCGAGAGCCTGCTGGCGGCGGATCCGGACGATCCGCATGCCCGGCGCAGCCTTGCAGACGCGCTGGTCGCCCTGGCGCGGCGCGAGGCCTCGTCCAACCACAACGCCGCGGCGGCGGCGCTCTATGAGAAGGCGTTCGTTCTGGTGCCGGAAAAGCGCAACGAGCTGCTGAAGGAATATGCCGACCAGCTCACCTACTCGGAGCGCACGGCAGAGGCGATCGGGCGCTACAGCGAGATGCTCAGTGACTTCCAGCTCTCGGCCGGCGCCCGCACCGAGGTGCGCCTGTCGCTGGCGCTGGCGCAGTCCTGGAGCGGGGCGCTGACCGATGCGCTGGCGGAGTATGACGGGCTGATCGCCGAGGACCCGTCGAACCTGCGGGCCCGCAAGGGCAGGGCCGAGATCCTGAGCTGGATGGAGCGGCACGACGCCGCGGCATCCGAGCTCCGGCGGGCGCTGGCGCTGGCCCCCGAGGACCGGGAGTTGCAGCGCCGGCTGGCCCGGGCCGAGAGCTACCGGGGCCGCCATCGCACGGCGGTCGCCCTGGCGCGGCCGCTCCTGGCCGCCGACCCGACGGATGAGGAGGCCGCGATCATCGTCGCCGATGCCGAGCGCTGGATGGGCCGCCCGGATTCGGCTCTCGACACCATCGAGACGCTGCTCGAGGCGGCGCCCGACAGCGAGCGGGCGCTGAAGCTCCGCGGCGAGATCCTGCGCGACGCGCGGCCGCTGACCGAGGTCAGGGCACTGGGCTCGACCCAGTCAGACGACCTCACGATCTGGTCGACGAGCCTCAGGCATGGTTTCACGATGAATGGCGGGCGGACCTCGTTCGGCCCGCAGTACCAGCATCTGGGCTTCGAGCCCGAGTCGGGCCGCGGTGTCGACGTCGACCGGATCGGCGCCTTCCTCCATCACCGCATGAGCGACGCGGTGGAGCTCAACAGTTCGTTCTTCGTCGACTTCCAGCGGGGCGCGAACGACGAGACGGTCTTCACCCATGACAGCTTCCTGACGATCTATCCGAGCGATCTCTGGCGCGTCGACATCGGTGCCAGCCGCTATACGCTCGACAACATCAAGTCGCTCGACCTGGGGATCACGGTCGACCAGTTCAGCGGGTCGGTGGATTTCTGGCCGACCGGGGATATCAAGCTGACGGGGCGGGGCGCCTGGTCGGACTATTCGGACGGCAACGAGCGCTGGTGGGCGCAGGGCGAAGGAGTCATGCGGGTCCTGCGCGGCCCCGATATCTGGTTCGGCGCGCGCTACACCGCCTTCGCCTTCGAGAAGGAGCTCGACAACGGCTACTTCAATCCCGACGATCTGCAGAGCCTCGAGTCGACCTTCCAGATGTTCGGCCGGCTGATGGACGACCTCGCCTTCGAGCTGCGCGGCGCGGCGGGAGTCGAGGATGCCGACCCGGCCGACGCCAAGTTCATCTGGTCGGCGGCGCTGAAGCTGCGGTATCCGCTGACCGACCTCGTCGATGCGGAGGCGTTGTTCGGCCATTCCTCATCGACGCTCGGCAGCAAGTCGGGCTTCGAGCGGACATCGATCGGCCTCGGTCTCAGCGTGCGGTGGTAGCGATGGTGCGCCCGAATGTCAGCGCAGTCCTCTCGCGCACGCCGACCGTGCTGCTGCTCGAGGACGACCGCGAGCTCGGCGAGCTGCTGCGGGCCGAGCTGGAGGCCGCGAAATACCATGTGGTCGTGGCCGGCAACGGCCGCGAGGGCCTCGCCTACCTGAACTACGCGACGCCGGACCTGATCGTCACCGACGTGGTGATGCCCGTCATGGGCGGGCTCGAGTTCATGCAGCACCTGCGCATCGATCCGGTGCTGTGCCAGATCCCGGTGGTCATGCTGTCGAGCAAGAAGCGGATCGAGGACATCGTCCGGGGCTTCGATCTCGGCGCCGACGACTATGTGGTGAAGCCGGTCGATCCCGAAGAGCTGCTGGCGCGCATCGGCTCGAAGATCGGCCGGCCGACGGTTCCCGCCGAGCGGCTGTGGCAGGACCGCGAGCCGGGGATACTGTCCCCGCAGGCCTTCCGCTTGCAGCTCCAGTCCGAGCTGCAGCGGGCGCGCCGGGTGGGCTACCCGGTGACGGCCGCGGTTGTCGGGTTCATCGAGATCGCGCCCTTTCCGCCCGGGGCCGACAGCCTGCTCGCACGCCGCGCCGCGTCCGTCATCGCCAGCGAGGCAGGGCCGCTCGACTTCGTCGGCAGGGCGGAGGACGGCAGCTTTCTCGTCCTCATGCCGGAGACGCGGGAGAAGGACGCCGCCAAACGGCTCGAGCGCGTTGCCCGGAGCCTTGTCGCGGTGGCACCCAAGGCCGAAGGGGCGCGGCCTCCGCTGGCGCCGGCGATCGGCTATGCGCGCGCCGCGCCGGGCGAGGATCCGGAGGAGCTTCTGAACCGGGCCCGCGCCGCGCAGGGTTCGGCCGAGGTGCGGGCGGACTCGCGACCGGTGCGCTACCAGCCCGGGCTTCCAGTCGCACCGCGCCCGGCAGCCCCCGCGGGTCTGCCGAGACTGCTCGGGCGTCTCGGCCTGCATGCCCGCGACGGGCCGGACCTGCGCGAGCCGACGCTTACCCGGCCGGAGGCCCCGCCGCCTGCCGGCCCGCCGACGCGCCGGCCGAGCGTCCTGCTGCTGGAGGATGAGCCCGACCTGGCCGAGCGGCTGACCGCCGATCTCGAGACGGCCGGCTATTCCGTCGAGCAGGCCCGGAACGGCCGCGAAGGGCTGGATCGCCTGGCGACCGCCCTGCCGGATGTGATCGTCACCGACGTGATGATGCCGGAGATGGACGGGCTTGCCTTCATGCGCAGGATGCGGGCCGATCCCGCGCTGGTGCGGCTCCCGGTCATCATGCTGACCACCCGGCGCCGGATCGCCGATATCGTCGAGGGTTTCGACCTTGGCGTTGACGACTACGTGCCGAAGCCGGTGGACCCTGCCGAGCTCCTGGCCCGGGTGCGGGCCAAGATCGCCCGCCCTCCGGTGCCCGCCGCCGAGCGCCGCCAGGATCCGCAGTCGGGCTTCCTGTCCGCGGCCGCGTTCCGGCAGGAGCTCGAAGCCGAGATGCATCGAGCGGCGAGAGCCGGCTATCCCCTCACCGTGGCCGTGCTCGGCTTTGCCGAGGCCGTCTATGTGCGCGAGAAGATCGGGCCGGGAGTGGACGGGCCGCTGGCACGGCAGGTCGCCGAGGTCCTGGCGCCGGAACGCCGGCCGCTCGACCTGATCGGGCGGTCCGAGAGCGGCGGGTACCTGCTGCTGATGCCGGAGACCGGCGAGGTCGAGGCGGAACGGCGGATCGACCGGATCACCGAACGGCTGGTCGGGCGCAGCTTTGCAGCCTGCGGCGAGACGCTCCACCTGACGCCGACGGTCGGCTATGCGGAGGCCGCACCGGCGCGCGATGCGGACGAGCTCCTGGACCGCCTGCGGATTGCACAGAGCCATGCGGAAGCCCATCTCGACCTCAGGCCGGCGCGGTTCGAGGACGGGATGGTGGCGCCGCCGAAGCCGGCGCGGATGCCGAAGACCCTGCGTGCGGCCATCGAGCGGCTGCGGTTCCCGGCACAGATCGCCTTCACCTTCGTGCTGGGCTGGCTGGTTCCCTACGGAATCTACGAGCTCGGCGCGCATTTCGGACGCGACCTGACCGGAGCCGCCTATGCCGTGATCGTGGTCTCCCTGGTGATGACCTGCCTGTTCATCTGGACCGAGGGCTTCCTGTCGATGAAGCGGATCGATCCGCCGGACGAGCCGGACATCGAGTATCCGACGGCCAGCGCGATCATCGCCGCCTATCTGCCGAACGAGGCCGCCACCATCATCTCGACCCTCGAGGCGATGCTGCGGGTCGACTACCCGGGCAATCTGCAGATCATCCTCGCCTACAACACCCCCAAGGACATGCCGATCGAGAAGACGCTGCACGAGATGGCGGCGAAGGACCCCCGTCTGGAGGTGCTGCGGGTGGTCGGGAGCACCTCGAAGGCGCAGAACGTCAACGCGGCCATCAGCTATGTCCGCGGTGCCTTCACGGCGATCTACGATGCCGACCATCACCCGGACCCCGACAGCTTCGCGCGCGCCTGGCGGTGGATCAGGGCCGGGGCCGACGTGGTGCAGGGACACTGCCTGATCCGCAACGGCGACGCCTCGTGGGTGGCGCGGATGGTGGCCGTGGAGTTCGAGCAGATCTACACGGTCAGCCATCCCGGCCGCGCGCGGCTGCACAATTTCGGCATCTTCGGCGGCAGCAACGGGTTCTGGCGCACCGACCTCTTGCGGCGGATCCGGATGCGCGGCTCGATGCTGACCGAGGATATCGACTCGGCGCTGCGCGTGGTCGAGGGCGGCGGCTGCATCGTCTCGGACCCGCTGCTGGTCTCGCGCGAGCTGTCGCCGACGACCTTCAAGGGCCTGACCAACCAGCGGCTGCGCTGGGCACAGGGCTGGTACCAGGTGACGCGGATCCGGACCGGCCCGGCGCTGCGCGCGCCGAACCTGACGCTCCGGCAGAAGATCGGCATGTTCTACCTGCTTGCCTGGCGCGAGACCTTCCCCTGGATCGCGATGCAGATCGTGCCGATCATCGTCTTCGCGGCGGTCAAGGCGGGCTCGCTGGCGGCGATCGAGTGGTTCGTGCCGCTGTTCATCGTCATCACGCTGTTCGTGCTGGCGACCGGGCCCGGGCAGATCTTCTTCACCTACCGGAACGCCGACCCCGAGATCAAACGCCGCCGCCGGTGGTTCTATTTCTATGCCCTGATCTCCGTTGTCATGTATTCGGAGTACAAGAATCTTCTGGCGCGCGTCGCCAATGTGAAGGAATGGATGAAGGAAAAGGCGTGGAAGGTGACGGCGCGCAGCTGAGCGACATGCAGAATCCCGATCCGCCCCAAGAGCCGGCGCCGGTCGCCGGAAATTCGCGACCGGCCCCGCCGGGGGCCAGCGAGCGGGCGTTCGTCGCCGAGATCAGTCACGAGTTGAGGACCCCGCTCACCGCGATCATGGGATCGCTGAGCGTGATCCGCTCGGGCACGGTCGGCGACCTGCCGCCGCGCATGGTGCCGCTGGTCGAGATGGCGCAGCGCAATGCCGAGCGCCTGCTGGCTCTCGTCGACGACCTCGTCGATGCGGAGCGGA
Organism: Limibaculum sp.; assembly: GCA_039805905.1. Taxonomy (GTDB): domain Bacteria; phylum Pseudomonadota; class Alphaproteobacteria; order Rhodobacterales; family Rhodobacteraceae; genus Thermohalobaculum. The sequence continues at coordinate 8,576 of JBDIVM010000010.1, forward strand.
TCAGGTCGGGCCGGCTCGATGTTGCGCGCCGGCTGGTCGATCTGGGCGACATCGTGCGCGGCGCGATCGACGCGCTGCAGGTGCCGGCGGGGCTCGCGGGGGTGACGGTGCCGCTGGTTCCCGCCGAGGGCCCGGTGCCGGTGCGGGTGGATCCGCGGCGGCTGGAGCAGGCGGTGATCAACATCCTCGCCAATGCGGTGAAGTTCTCCTATCGCGGCGGCCGGGTGGAGGTGACAGTCGATGCCGCCGACGGCATGGCGCGGGTCACCGTTGCGGACCAGGGGCCCGGCATCCCGGAGGCGCACCGGGCGCATGTGTTCGATCCGTTCTGGACCCGTGACCCCGGTGACGGGCGGAACCAGTCGGGCTCCGGCCTCGGGCTCGGCATCGCCCGGGCGCTGGTCGAGGCCCACTCCGGCCGGATCAGCTTTACCAGCCGTCCGGGCGATACCCGGTTCCGCATCGAGGTGCCGCTGGCGGCCGGCACGCAGGGGGCCGCGCGGTGACGGCTGCCCAGTCGGAGCGGGCGGCAGACCGCAGCGCCGGCGGCGGCCGGCCGCTGCGGGTGCTCTGCGTCGATGACGACCCGGACATCCGCACCTTGGTCGAGATCGGGCTCGGGGCGGCAGGGGGCTTCATGCTGTGTCTCTGCAGCTCCGGAGGCGAGGCGCTGGCGGCGGCGGAGGCATTCGATCCGGATCTCGCGCTGCTCGACCTGCGCATGCCCGGGATCGACGGGCTCGAGCTGCGGCGACGGCTGGAGGCGCGTCCGGGCCGGGACCGCTGCCGGGTGATCTTCCTGACCGCGGCAACGAAGGCGCCGGAGCTTGCGCAGCTGGCTGCGGGCGGGGCCGAGATCATCACCAAACCGTTCGATCCGATGTCGCTGGCAGGCCGCATCCGGGCCGCGGTCGAGTAGTTCGGTGCGCGGACACCGCCGGATGCGCCCCCGCCCTTGCGGGGGTGCCGCGCGACGATAAATATTTTGCACGGAGCCGGGCCGATTGATAGCATTTGTGCACTATCGTGCCGGAGGCGGCTGCCCCGGATGGTTGCCCCGCTGGCCGTGCGAAGCGTCAGGCATGGCGGGGACAGCCCGGGGCGACATCCCATGCCGGGGATTCCATGAACGAGATTGCCAACTTCCGCGATGAGGTGGCCCGGGGCGGCAGGGGCATGTCGGGGGACCGGGAGATCCGCGAGTTCATGAGCGCCGTTGGCCAGCGCGTGCGGCAGGCACGGCAGCGCAAGGGTATCTCGCGGCGGGTGCTGTCGGAGCGGTCCGGCGTCTCGCAGCGTTATCTCGCCCAGCTCGAGAGCGGCAGCGGGAACATCTCGATCGCGCTGCTCTACAAGGTCGCCCGCGCCCTCGACCACCGGGTGGAATGGCTTGTGGGGGAGGACGATCCCTGGGGCTCGGAGACGGTGCAAATGGCGAGCCTGATCCGCTCGGCTGATGCCGAACAGCGGCAGCGGGTGATGCAGATACTGAACCCCGGGCCGCCGTCGGCGCTGCGCCGGCAGCGGCTCTGCCTGATCGGTCTGCGCGGCGCGGGCAAGTCGACGCTGGGGCGCCTTCTGGGCGAGACGCTGTCGGTCCCCTTTGCCGAACTCAACCGCGACATCGAGGAGCAGAGCGGGATGCCCGTCGACGAGGTCATGGCGCTCTACGGCCAGGAGGGCTATCGCAAGCTCGAGCGCCAGGCATTGGAGCGCATCGTCGCCACCACCGACGAGGTCGTGCTGGCGGCCGCCGGCGGAATCGTCTCCGAACCCGAGACCTTCGGCTTCCTGCTGCGGAACTTCCATACCATCTGGCTCAAGGCGAGCCCGGCCGAGCATATGGGCCGCGTGCGAGCGCAGGGCGACGAGCGGCCGATGGCCGGAAACCCCAGGGCGATGGAGGAGCTGGTCTCGATCCTGACCAGCCGAGAGGCGCTCTATGCAAAGGCGGACCGTTGCGTGGACACCTCCGGGAAGACGGTGCGGGAGAGCCTGCGCGACCTTGCCGCGGCGGCCGCCGGATTCGGAATCGGGACATCGGCGCGCTGACCGGGAACCGGTCCGGCCTCAATACGTCTCGACATGGTAGCGACCCTCCTCGCGCATCACTTCGCGCTGGGCACGCCACGCGATCCCGACGCTCTCGGCAATGTTCGCAAGGGCCTTCTCGACGCCCTCCTCCATGCCCCGGAGCCCGCAGACGTAGATGTGGGTCCGCGGGTCAGCAATCAGCCCGGCGACGGCCTCCTGCTCCGCCATCAGCCGGTCCTGCACATATTCCTTCGGGAGGCCGGGAATGCGGCTGAACACCAGATGCTTGCGCAGGAGCGACTCCGGCAGCTTCGAGAGCGGGCCGAAGAAGGGCAGGCTCTCGGGGGTGCGGGCGCCGAAGAAGAGGGTCATGCCGCCGCCGTCCCCGGCAGCCAGCGTGCGCTGCCGGCGCATGGTGAAGGCGCGGAAGGGCGCCGCGCCGGTGCCGGTGCAGATCATCAGGAGCCTCGCCTGCGGATCGCTCGGCATCAGGAAGGTGGCGCCGAAGGGGCCGACGATCGCCACGCGGTCGCCCTTCTGCAGGTCGCAGACATGGTTCGAGCAGACCCCGCCCGGCGCGCGCTTCACGGTGAGCGACAGGTTGTTGAAGTTCGGCCGCTCGCCGTCGCGGGGACTCGAGACCGAGTAGAGCCGGGGCAGGTGTGGCCGGCCGGACGCATCCGCTCCGGGCGGGATGATGCCGATGCTCTGGCCCTCGAGCACCGGGAAGGACTGGGTGCCGAGGTCGAGGATGACGTGGCGCACGTCGCTGTCGGCGCCGGGCGCGGTCAGCCGGTAGTTGCCCTGCACCGTCGCTTCCGCCGGGCGCGCGATGGTGTAGAGGTTGATCGCGGGCTTCGATGCCGACGCGGGCGGCCGCATCCGCCCGCCGGCGCCGCTGTGCGCCTCGGCCAGAAGGGCGGCGACTGCCTCGTCGAAGGCCTCGATGGCGACGGCGTCCTCGGCGGCGCCCGGCAGCGCCTGCTGTTCGGGCAGTTCGGTCCAGCCGTATTGGTCCGTGAGCGAATAGGGCGTGCCGACCACGCGCCAGTTGTCGATCGACCCGGTCGGGCAGACCGGGATGCAGGACATGCAGTGCTCGCATTTCTCCGCATCGACGACGACGTTGGTGTCGTCGTGGTCGATCGCCTGCACCGGGCAGGTCATCTCGCAGGTGTAGCAGCGGATGCAGATCTCGGGATCGATCAGGTGCTGCTTGATCGGCGCGGTCAACGGCATCTCCCCGGCGGCGTGCGGCGCCTCCCCGGTGGCCCGGTCAGGCCATGTGCAGCTTCACATACTCGAAGTCGCCCGGCTTGTTGTCGATGCCGACCTTCGGCGAGGCGATCCAGCCGGCGAATGCGCCGGGCTCGGTGACCGGCTGCATCAGCGACTGGATGAAATCGCCGTCCGCGCGGCTCGGCAGCCAGCCCCCGACGCCCGCATCGTAGTCGGCGCCGGACAACAGCCGGCCCTCCGGGTCGACGGTCTGGTTGGCGAAGACGCCGATCTTGCGGTTGAAGGCTTCGTGCGGAAGCCTCAGCTCGAAGCCGATGCCGGCCTTCTCGATGATCTTGTTCCAGCGGCCGACGCCGCCCGCGGCGTCGCGGGTGTAGTCGTCGCGGAGCCGCATGTTGATGGCAGTCAGCGCCGGCACCGCGCGCCGGACGACCGTGCCCTCCACGAGGTCGCAGACCTCGTAGCTGTCGCCGGTCAGCCTGTGGTCGTCGTCGATCCGGTTCTCCATGTAGCGGCCCTTGATGCCGGCATAGAAGGCATTCGCCGCATTGGTCGAGACCTCCTGCCCGAACAGGTCAAGGCTCAGCGTGTAGTGCAGGTTCAGCTTCTTCTGGATCGTCGGCAGGTCGATGACGCCGAGCGCCCGGACGCGGTCGATGTCGTGGGGGTCATCGATGCCGGCCGCCTTCATCGCCTCGCAGGTCCGCTGGACGGTGCGGCCGACGCCGGTCTCGCCCACGAACATGTGGTGGGCCTCCTCGGTCAGCATGAAGCGGCAGGTGCGGCTCAGGGGATCGAAGCCGGACTGGGCGAGCGCCTCGAGCTGCATCTTGCCGTCGCGGTCGGTGAAGTAGGTGAACATGAAGAACGAGAGCCAGTCCGGGGTCTCCTCGTTGAAGGCGCCGAGCATGCGCGGCGCTTCTTCCGAACCGGAGCGCCGGCGCAGCAGCTCGTCGGCCTCCTCGCGGCCGTCGGCGCCGAAATACTTGTGCAGGAGATAGACCATCGCCCAGAGGTGGCGGCCCTCCTCGACATTGACCTGGAAGAGATTGCGCATGTCGTAGAGCGAGGGGGCGGAGAGCGCGAGGAAGCGCTGCTGCTCGACCGAGGCGGGTTCCGTGTCGCCCTGGATCACGATCAGCCGGCGCAGCATGGCGCGGTACTCGCCGGGCACCTCCTGCCAGGCCGGCTCTCCGGCATGCTCGCCGCAGGGGATCCGACGGTCCTCGACCTGGGGGGCGAGCAGCACGCCCCAACGGTATTCCGGCATCCGGACATAGTCGAATTTCGCCCAGCCCTTAGGATCGACGCTGACTGCGGTGCGCAGATAGACGAGGCTCTGCTGGAACCGCGCGGGGATCAGGTCGTTCCACCAGCCTATGTAGCCCGGGTGCCACTTCTCGAGCGCCTTGAGCACCCGCCTGTCGGAGGAGAGGCCGACATTGTTCGGGATCAGCGTGTCGTAGTTGACATTGATCAGGTCGAGCATCCTTGCCTCTCCGGTTCCCTAGACCCTGCGCATGTCGAAGTCGCCGCGCTGGCCGGTTCCGTAGCGCCTGAGCGCACCGTCGGGGCCGACTGCGTTGGGGCGCTGGAAGATCCAGTTCTGCCACGCGGTGAGCCGTCCGAAAATCCTGGTCTCCATGGTCTCGGGCCCGGCGAAGCGCAGATTGGCCTCCATGCCACTCATTGCGTCGGGCGAGAAGCTGGCGCGTTCCTCGAGGAAGATTCGGATCTCGTCCTCCCAGTCAATGTCGTCGAAGACGAAGGTGACGAGGCCGAGCGCCTCGGCCTCTCGGGCTCCCAGCGGCTCGCCGATCCGGGCCCCGGCGGCTGCGACCGCCTCGGGCTGGCCGAGGAACCGGGTCTGGAGCCGGGTCAGGCCGTTCGCCATGGGATAGGACCCGAAGTTGCCGGCGGAGAGCCGCAGGGCGGCGGGCGGCCGGTTGTCGCCCTCGAACGCGCCCTCGGCCATGTAGCTGCGGTCGCAGGCGAAGGCGATCTCGGCCAGCATGCCGGCGAAGCAGGATCCGGGCTCGATCAGCGCAACCAGGCTGCGGGAGGTGATGTCGAGGCGCTTCATCACCCGCTTCCACCGATGGCGCACCTCGCGGCAGAACCAGTCATCGCGACCGAGAAGCGCGTCATGCGCCAGCACGCGATGCGGGTCGCCCGAGGTCTTGAAGACCAGCGTGCCGGTCCCGGTCTCGTTGACCCGCAGATGCAGGATCGCGTCGTCCAGCTCGCGCGCCACCCTGAGCGGCCAGAACCGGTCGCCTTCGGCCTGCGGATCCGAGGGAGCGGCGCCGTCCGGCCCGGAGACCGTGATCGTCGCGATCCGCCCTGCCCGGTCGATCGCCGCGTCAACCGAGGAGTAGCTCACCGAGTCGGCCGCGAACCGCCGGTCGAGCGGGCCGAGGGCCACCCCGGCGCCGCCAGGCCGGCCCGAGGTGGCGGCGAGCGCCATCGCGCGCTCGGCGACCGTCGCGTCGAACCGCGACAGCGGGACCGCGGCATCGACCAGGCGCCAGTCGACCGCGCGCTTGCCCCTGACGCCCTCCTCCACGGTGCAGAACACGTCCGCCAGGTCGCGCCTGACCCTGCGCTTGTCGGTGACGCGGGTCAGCCCGCCGGTGCCCGGCAGCACCGCGAGCAGCGGCACCTCGGGCAGGGCGACGCTCGAGGAGGAATCGTCGGCGAGCAGGATCTCGTCGCAGGCCAGGGCGAGTTCGTAGCCGCCGCCGGCGCAGGCCCCCTTGACCGCGCAGAGGAAGCGGATGCCGGACGCCGCGGAAGCGTCCTCCATGCCGTTGCGGGTCTCGTTGGTGAACTTGCAGAAGTTGACCTTGTGATCGTGGCTCGCCCCCGCAAGCATGCGGATGTTGGCCCCGGCGCAGAACACCCGGTCCTTGCCCGATCGGAGCACGACGGCGCCGACCTCGGGGTGCTCGAAGCGCAGGCGCTCGATGATGTCGGCGAGCTCGATGTCGACGCCGAGGTCATAGGAGTTGAGCTTGAGCTGATAGCCTTCGAGCAGCCCGCGGTCCTCGTCGACATCCATATAGAGATGGGCGACCGCACCGTCATATGCGACTCGCCAGTGGCGGTAGCGGGAGGGGTCGGTCTGGAAGTCGATGCGCGGCGGCACGGGCGGGCTCTCCCCAGGCGGTCTTGTTATCTGCGATCCCGTTCGGGTGATGCAGTATATTGCTCAAAGCGGCAAAGACAACGCCAAAGACATGCAAATGGGACATATCCTTCGCCAAACTCCGTGCCCGGATACCCCAAGCTGCACGCGGCAGGAAGGCGAGGGAAATGCATTATGTTGCATAAGTCGTCGGCAGCACGATCCGCGCATCGCCGGCCACGATCTGCTGCCCGGCGGTGGCGAGGTGTTCCCGTTCAAGCCCCATGAGCGGAGCGGAAATCCCGCCGAAGGCACGGTCGCCGCATTCGGCGGCGAGCCGGACAAGGCGCGCCGCGGCACCGGGCCGGCCAAGGCGGTGCTTCAGGGCCGCATTGGCCAGATGGATCACTGCCTGGACGAGGAACCGCTCGCGTCCGTTCGGCGCGGCGTTGCGCCAGACCGGCTCCAGAACCTCGTGCGCCTCCCAGAAATAGCCCTCGCCGATGAGCCTGAGCCCGTAGATCCAGGCGGGGTTGGCGGCGGCATCGGCATCGCGCGTCACGGCGGGGGCCAGGGCGACGACGGCCGCGAGCAGCCCGTCGGCGGGCCGCGCGTTCACGCCCGGCATGTGGCGACTGGCGGGCAAGGGAAGCGCGTCGGGGTCCGTCGGGAGCCCGCTCATAGCACCCGGACCGCCGCATGCTCGATCCGCTCGAGCCTCCGCACGAAGCCGGTGATCGCGGCGAGCGTGCGCTCCGGCTGCTCGAGATGCGGGGCATGGCGGCAGCCGGCGAGGATCTCGACCTCGAGGGGTGCATGGATCCGGCTTTCGATCTCGCGGATCTGGGCCAGCGTTCCGTACTGGTCGTCGGCCCCCTGGATCGCGAGGACCGGAATGCGCCAATAATCGATCGAGTCGGCGATGTTCCAGCCCCGGAAACCGGGATCGAGCCAGGCGTCGTTCCAGCCGCGGAAGGCGTTGTCAGGGTCGCGATGATGCTTTGCGAGCCGGGCGCGCAGGTCGCCCGCCTCGTAGCTTTGCCGCGCCGCGGCGATCGAGGCGAGGCCGGCGGGCTCGGTGAAGAAGTGCGGCGCCATCAGCACCAGGCCCCGCACGCGGGCATCGGCGACGCTGCCGGCATGGATGGCCGCGATCGAGGCGCCGTCGCTGTGGCCGAGCAGGATGCCGCGCCGGAAGCCGATTCCGTCGAGGATCTCGGGCAGGCTCTCCTGCGCCTCGCGGGTCATGTAGTCGAGCGGGCGGGGCAGCGCCACCGGGTCCGAGCGGCCATAGCCGGCCCGCGACCAGGCGAACACCCCGAACCCCGTCGCGGCCGCGAGCCGTGCGGGAAAGTCGCGCCACATGGCGACCGAGCCCAGCCCCTCGTGCAGCAGCACGATGGTCGGCGCGTCGCCGGGGGGCGGGCCGTGGCAGACGGCCTCGAGGCGCTTGCCCGCCGCCGTGATCCAGACGATGTCCGCCCACGCGACCATCTCAGCCGCCGCGCAGCCTGAAGCGCTGGATCTTGCCGGTCGCGGTCTTCGGCAGATCGGGCACGATCTCGATCCAGCGCGGATATTTCCACTTGCCGATCCGGTCCTTGACGTGATCCTTGATCGAGTCCGCGAGCCCCTCCTGCGTGGCACCCGGCTTCAGCACCACGAAGGCCTTCGGCTTCTCCAGCCCGTCCGCGTCGCGGGCGGCGACGACGGCGGCCTCGAGCACCGCCGGATGGGCGATCAGGGCCTGCTCGATCTCGAAGGGCGCGACCCACATGCCCGAGACCTTGAACATGTCGTCGGTCCGCCCGCAATAGACCAGCCGCCCGCCCGGCGCCTTCTCGTACTTGTCGCCAGTGCGGGTCCAGACACCCTCGAAGGTGGCGCGCGACTTCGCCCGCTGGTTCCAGTAGTCGGCGGCAGCGGATTCGCCCTTGACCAGCAGCTCGCCGATCTCGCCCTCGCCAACCTCGCGCCCGGCCTCGTCGACGAGCCGCAGCTCGTAGCCGGGCACCGCGGTGCCGGACGTGCCGTAGACCACATCGTCGCCGCGGTTCGAGAGGAAGATGTGCAGCATCTCGGTCGAGCCGACGCCGTCGAGGATGTCGATGCCGGAAAGCTGTTTCCACCTGCGCCCGACCTCGGCGGGCAGCGCCTCGCCGGCCGAGATGCAGCGGCGGAGCCGGCCGCCGAAATTCCCCGCGCCCGCCTCGGCCCGGGCCAGCATGGCGGCGTAGAGGGTCGGGACGGCACAGAAGACGGTGGGCTCGAAGCGCCCGAGCACATCGAAGGCGGCATCCGGGGTCGGCCGGCCGGCCAGCAGCACGGTGGTGGCGCCGACCGACATCGGGAAGGTCATGCCGTTGCCGAGACCATAGGCGAAGAACAGCTTGGCGACAGAGAACACCGTGTCGTCCGGCGCGATCTCCAGCACCCCGGCGCCATAGGTGTCGGCGGTCGCCTTCAGGCTGGAATGGACGTGCCGGACACCCTTCGGCCGGCCGGTGGAGCCCGAGGAATAGAGCCAGAAGGCGACGTCATCCGGCAGGACCTCACGGACCGGCCGGCTCGCGCACCGCCCGAACTCGGTGCCGAAGTCGTGGCAGCCCGGCGGGGTCTCGCCGCCGATGACGAAGACGGCGGCGAGGTACGGATGCTCCTTCAGGAGCGGAGCGACCTGGGGAAGGAGCTCGTGCGAGACGAACAGCACCCGCGCGCGGCTGTCGCGCAGGATGCTGCCGTAGACCTCGGTCGAGAGCAGGGTGTTGACGGCGACCGGGATCACGCCGGCCTTGAGGCTGCCCCAGAAGATGACCGGGAACTCGATCTGGTCCAGCACCAGCATCGCCGCGCGCTCCTCGGGCCGGATGCCGTGCCGCGCGTAGAGATCGGCCATCCGGCCGGTCTCGCGGGCAAGTTCGGCATAGCTGATCTGCCGACCGGCGCCGCTTGCCTCGATGAAGGCCGGCCTGCCGGACTGCGCGTGCCGGTCGACGAACCAGACGGCGGCGTTTCCGTTGCTCTCGCTCATGTGTCCTCCGCTTGCCGCACTTCCGGCGGCTTCCTGCTTCCCGGATGATGGCCCGGCCCGGCTCAGACGCCGAGCCATTGCTCATGGACCGCGGTGTCCTCCTTCAAGGCCGCCGGCGTCCCTCGCCAGACGCACCTGCCGCGGCCGAGGACGCTGATCTCGTCGGCGAGACCGCTGGCGAAGGGCACGTTCTGCTCGACGAGCAGCAGCGTCAGGCCCTCGCGCCTGAGCGCGTGCAGGTGCTCGAAGATCTGCCGGACGATGATCGGGGCGAGGCCCTCGGTCGGCTCGTCGAGGATCAGGAGATCGGGGTTCATCAGCAGCGCCCGCCCGATCGCCAGCATCTGCTGCTCGCCGCCCGAGAGCTGATGCCCCCCGTTGCGGATCCGCGCGCCGAGACCGGGAAAGAGCTCCAGCACCCGTGCCACGGTCCAGCCGCCGGCGCGCCCGGCGCCGATCCGCGCCGCGAGGCTCAGGTTCTCCTGCACCGTCAGCGCGCCGAACACGTCGCGGGTCTCGGGCACATAGGCGACGCCGGACCGGGCGATCTCGTAGGGTGGCCGCCGGGCGATGCTGCGGCCGCGGAACAGGATGTCGCCCCCGGCCGCCGGCACGAGGCCCATGACGGCTTTCAGGGTCGTGGACTTGCCGACGCCGTTGCGCCCCAGGACGGCGTGGCACTGTCCCGCGCGGACGGTCAGGTCGAGCCCGTGGATCACACGGGTCTCGCCGTAGCCTGCCCTGAGAGCCCTGAGCTCAAGCATGGCCGTCCCAGTCGCCGAGGTAGATTTCCCGGACCACCGGGCTTGCCCGGGTCTCGCCCGGCGTGCCCTCGAACACCACCTCGCCGTGGTTCAGCACGGTGATGCGGTCGGCGATGTCGAAGCCGAGGTCGAGATCGTGCTCGATGATCAGCACCGTCAGCTCGCGCGGCAGCGATTTCAGGAGCCGCGGGAAGCGCCCGGTCATGTCCGGGCCGACACCGGAGGTGGGCTCGTCGAGGAGCAGGATCTTCGGTCTCGTCGCGAGCGCAAGTCCGACCTCGAGCCGCCGGCGGTCGCCGTAGCTTGCCGTCCCGACCGGCAGGTCGAGGAGGTCCCGGAGCCCGACCAGCGCGGCGACCTCCGCCACGGTCTCGACGATCTCGGGGTCGCCGGTGCGCGGGCGCAGGAGCGAGCCGGTCCAGCCGCGCGCGACCATGGCGGCGAGTGCCAGGTTCTCGCGCACGGTCAGGGGCTCGAGCAGGTTGTTGCGCTGGAAGCTGCGCGCCATGCCGAGACGCGCCCGCCGCGCGATACTGAGCCGGGTGACCGGCGCGCCGTCGAGCAGGATCTCGCCGGAATCAGGGACCAGCGCCCCGGCGATCAGGTTGAAGAGCGTGGTCTTTCCGGCCCCGTTCGGCCCCAGCATGACCCGCCGCTCGCCCTTCTCGAGCCGCATCGACACGCCCCGTGCGACGTGAAGGGCGCCGAACGACTTCCGGAGTTGGCGCACCTCAAGCATGAGTCCGGCCCGCAGAATGGGGGGCGAGGAGATGCTCGGCCTGGCCGTAGACCCCCCGGCCGCCTGCCAGGACCGTGGCGATGAGCACCAGCCCGACCCACATGTGCCAGTGGTCGGTCCAGGCGCCAACCTCGTGCTTGAGGAGAACCAGCAGCGCGGCACCGACCACCGGGCCGGCCAGCGTGCCGATGCCGCCCAGGATGACGACGACCAGGGCCTCGCCGGACACGGTCCAGAACAGCAGGTCCGGCGAGACGAACTGGGTATGCTGGGCCGCGAGCGCGCCGGCCATGCCGGAGACCGCCGAGGAGATCGCGAAGGCCAGCGCCTTGTGCCTCCAGGCCGTGAGACCGAGCGCGCACATCCGCTCCTCGTTGGCGTGGATGCCGATCAGGGTCTGGCCGAAGGCGGCGCGGAGCACGACTGCAAGGAACGCATAGGCCAGCGCCAGGAGCGCAAGGCAGACGAGGGCGAACTGCAGCGAGTCGCCGAGATCGAGGCCGAGCCACGAGAGATCGAACCGGGTGACCCCCGACATGCCGTCATCGCCGCCGAGCGTGGCGGACTCGAAGATCAGGACATAGGCCATCTGGCCGAAGGCCAGCGTCGCCATGATGAAGAAGATGCCAGCCGTGTTCGCGGTCACCGCGCCGACGAGCAGGCCGAACAGGGTGGCGGCCGAGACCGCGGCGATGGCCGCCACCGGTGTCGGCAGGCCAAGCATCGCCGTCGATACCGCGAAGCCGTAGGCGCCGAGGCCGAACACCGCCCCGTGGCAGAGCGAGACCATGCCGCCGAAGCCGGCGACGAAGTCGAGGCTGATCGCGAGAATCGCCAGAACCGCGATCTCGGTCACGATCTCGCGCGCAAAGACGCCGCCGAGCGCGGCGTAGAGGGCGAGGCCGGCGATCGTGGCGGCGACGGTGAGAGTCCGGGTACGGGTCTGTCGGAACATCGGTCAGCCTCGCGCGGGCAGGAGGCCCTCGGGCCTTGCGATCAGCACTGCGGCGAGCAGGAGATAGACCATGACCGAGGCGAGGCCGGGCGTGACCACCGCGCCGAAGGTCTGGATGAACCCGACGATCATCGAGCCGAGGATGGCGCCGTTCAGGCTGCCGAGCCCGCCGATGACGACCACGATCAGGGTCGGGATCAGGATCGCCGTGCCCATATCGGGCGTCGCCGAGAAGACCGGCGCGGCAATCACGCCGGCAAGCCCTGCCAGCGCACAGCCGACGCAGAAGACGATGAAGAACAGCCGCTCGACATCGATGCCGAGGCAGGCGGCCATCGCGTCGTTCTCGACCCCGGCGCGGATCATCGCGCCGATCTGGGTCCGGTTCAGCAGCAGGCTCAGCCCCGCCATGACGGCGAGGCCTGTCGCGATGACGAAGACCCGGTAGGCGGGGTAGCTGACGCCAAGGAACTCGACCGGCCCCGAAAGCATTGCCGGCTGTTCGAGGCCGAGAGCGACGTCGCCCCAGACGATGCGGACCACATCGACGATCACGAAGATCAGCCCGAAAGTCACCAGCACCTGGTTCATCGGCCCGGCCCGGCGCATCCGCCGGATCAGGGCGAGGTAGAGCGCGATCCCGATCAGCGTCACCGCGGCGGGCCCGGCCGCCAGCGCGGCCCAGAAACTCCCGAGGGCCGAGGCGGCGCTGACCCCCACATAGGCACCGAGCATGTAGAGGGCGCCATGGGCGAGATTGACGAAATGCAGCAGGCCGAAGATCACCGTCAGCCCGATCGACAGCAGGAACAGCAGCATCGAGAGCTGCAGCCCGTTCAGGACCTGCGTCGTCCAGAAGTCGATGCCGCCCGACATGGCGTTCTCCCGCCGCTTTCCCCGGGTCGCGTGGGTGTTGCTGGCCTGGCGCCGCAAGCCCCGGCGCCGGGCATGACCGGGTGGCTATAAGGTGCAGCCGTTCGGCGGATCTTGCACGTTCTCGACCACGCCGAGCACCTTCTGGGTCAGGGCATCGCCCTCGGCGACCGTCTCGAAGATGTAGATGTTCTGCACGATGTTGTTGGTCGCCGGATCGATCGACACCGGCCCGCGCGGGCTCGTATAGCTGGTCTTCGGCAGGGCGGCGGCGATCGATTCCCGGTCACTTGCGCCGGACTTGATTGCCTCGACGAGGACGCGCCCGGCGTCGTAGCCCTGCACGGCATATTCCGAAGGCGTGTGGCCGAACCGGGCCTTGAAGGACTCGACGAAGACCCTGGCTTCCGGCGTGTCAAGGGTGGGCACGAAGTGCAGCGACCCGATCACCCCGGCCGCCGCCGGGCCCTGTGCGTTGACATAGAGCGGCGAGGTCAGGAAGCCCGAGCCGTAGAGCGGGATGTCGGCCTTGATGCCGAACGAATCGTACTGCTTGACGAAGGAGATCGCCTCTCCGCCGGCATAGAAGACGAAGATTGCGTCGGGATCGGCAGCCTTGGCCTTGGTCAGGTATGGGCCGAAGTCCTGGGTCTTCTGGAACGGCGTGTAGTCGGAGCCGATCACCTCGCCGCCGGCCTCGGTGAAGGTCCTGGTGAAGGCATCGATCATGTCGTGCCCGGCCTTGTAGTCGGGCGCGAGGGTGTAGACCTTCCTGATCCCCTGAGCGGCCATCCACGGCCCCATCGGGCGGTTGACCTGGGCGTTCGAGAACGAGACGCGGACGATGTACCTGCTGCAGGCCGCGCCGGTGGCGTCATCGTTGCCGGCATTGGCGACGATCAGCGGCACCCGCGATTCGTGGATGAAGTCGCGCACCGCGCCAAGGACGCCTGACGACACGATGCCGACGATGACATCGACTTCGTCCTGCAGCACCAGCTTGCGGGCCTTGGCGACGCCAACCGGCGGCTTGACCTCGGTGTCCTCGCGCACGATCGGAAAGTTGCCGGCCATGCCGGATTCTTCCAGCGCCATCACGAAGCCGTCATCGATTTCCTGTCCGAGCGCGGCATAGACCCCGCTCTTGGGCAGGAGCAGCCCGACCCTGGTCCCCGCGCTCGCCACGGTTGCAAGGCCCGCGGCGACAGCCGCCGCGACCGAACCGGCAACGAGTGCCGCATTGAGGCGTCTTCCCACTGGGTTTCCTCCCGATTTGCGTCCTCGACGGACGTCTGAGTTTTTCCGGACACAATTGGCCCGTCCGTTGCCGCGCCTGCTGCGGCATCCTATCCGGCAGCCATGACCGTGTCATGCGGATGCATTTGAATACCCTCCACTCGGAGGCGGTAAAGCACTATCTTGCATAGGTCGCGGATCGCCCGCATATGGCCCAGCCTGTCCGGAACAGGCGATGCATGCCTCGGCCACAGGCGGTCCGGCTATCGCATTGCCCGCGTCGGGTGGTGCGAGAATCGTCTGGCGGCGGCGGTGATCGTGACGGGGGCGGCGTCTGCCGGCCCGAGACGATGTCCCCGCCGCAGGTTCAGAACTGGTCCATCAGCCGGTCGAGATACTCGAGCTCGAGCCGGGGACGCTGCGGCTCGGCGGCCCGGCGGCGGAGCTCCTCGAGCACCTCGCGGGCGCGTTCGAGCACCGAGCGGTCCGGCACCTTGGTGTCGCGCCCGTCGATCGCGCCGAAGGCGCCGACCGGGCGGTCGAACGGGTCGAGATCATGGTCGCGCGCGCGGCCCTCGCCCCGCGAGCGTCCCTCGGCCGCGGTGTTGCCCTGGCCGTTGCGGATCGCCTCGGCAAGCGCCTCGGCGCCCTCGGCCAGCCGGTCGAGCGCCTCGAGCTGGTCCTCGACCGCATCGTCGGGTGACTGATTGTCCAGATTCTCGCGCGCCTCCCCCATCGCCCGGCCGGCGCCTTCGAGCGCCTGGTCGATGTCCGGGTTGTCGCCCGGGATGCGCCTTGCCAACTCCTCGAGCGCGCGGCGCAGCACCTCCTGCTCCATCGACAGGCCGCCGAAGGAATCGCCCTCGCCGGGCTGCTCGCCGTCGCCCCGCTGCTCGCCCTGGCTGCCGAGCTGCCGCTCGCCGCCCTGGCCCTGCTGGCCGCCGCGCTGCTGCCCCTCGCGGCGCTGCTGGCGCAGGGAGTCGAAGGTGCGGTCGGTCAGGTCGCGCTGGCGCTGCATCATCTCCTGCAGTTCCTGCAACGACTGCTGGCCGGGGCCGGGCTGCGGCTGCACCGCCTGCAGGTTCTCGAGCATCCGGCTGAGCTCGTTGAGCATGTCGCGGGCCTGGTCGCGCAGCCCGGCCTCGGCGCGCCGCTCCATCTCCTTCAGCATC
The DNA here is from genome assembly GCA_039805905.1 of Limibaculum sp. Classification (GTDB taxonomy): domain Bacteria; phylum Pseudomonadota; class Alphaproteobacteria; order Rhodobacterales; family Rhodobacteraceae; genus Thermohalobaculum. The sequence goes on from JBDIVM010000010.1 coordinate 23,746, forward strand.
TCCTCGAGATCCTGCTGGCTCAGCATGTTGCGCTGGTCGCCGGGGCCCTGCTGCTGCTGTTGCTGCTGCTGCCGGTCCGCGCCGCGCTCCATCGCCTCGCGCATCATCTCGGCGAGGTACTCCTGCATCGCCGCGCGCAGTTCGTCCATCGCCTTGCGGATGTCCTCGTCCGAGCCGCTCTCCAGCGCCTGGCGCAGCTTCTCCTCGGCGGTGCGCAGCCGCTCGAGCGCCGAGGCGAGATCGCCGCTCTCGAGCGCGAGGGCGGCCAGCCAGAGCAGCTCCACGACATCCGGCGCCGCCTTCGAGACGGCGTCGGCGACGACGGCCGATGCCAGACGGCGGACTGCCGTGCGCACCCCGAGATAGGCACCGGAATTGTCGCCGAAGACATCCTCGGGATGGCGGGTCACCGCCTGCAGCACGTCGAGGACGCGGGCACCCCGCTCGGTGTCCATCGCCAGCTCGCGGCGCTGCTCGACAAGGGCGCGGGCGAGCGGGTTGTCGAAGTTGCGTCCGGGGAGCCGCAGGGTCACCGGCCCGGCCGAGCCGCGCTGGCCGGCGCCGTCCTCGGCGAAGAGCCTGAGCTCGACCCAGGCGCCGGCCCACGGATGGTCGCCGAGGTCCCGGATGGCGGAATCCTGCACCTCGAGCGCCCGGCCGGCGATCGGCAATGGCAGGGCAAAGGTGATCGCCTCGGCGACGACGCCGCGTCCGGGCACCAGGCCGCCCAACGGCACGATCTCGGCCCAGGCGGAGTCGACGCCGTAGTCGTCGCGGGCGGTGAAATGCACTTCCAGCGCCCCGGCCAGCGTGCCGCCCGGCGGCTCGGGCAGGGCGATCTCCGGCGGCGCATCGGGCACCACGGTGACCTCCCACCGCGCCAGGACATCGCCGTTGCCGGCGATCTCGATGATGCCGGATTGCTGGAGCACGCCCCGTGCCTCGGCAAGCGAGCCGCCGAACACGGTGAATCCCGCGAAGCCGGTCACGCCCGGCGCTGTCAGCACGGGCTCGCCGTCGAGATCGGTGACACGCAGCACCAGTTCCGCGCCCGCCGGTACGCGGATCTCGACGTCCGTCCCGGCGGCACGGTTGAGAAAGATCGTCTCGAGCCCGGTATAGGCGGGCGGGATCGCCCAAGCCTCGGCGACCGGATCCCGCGCCATCTCGCCTGCCGAGGCCGTGCCGGCCGGCGGGGGCATCGGGACGAAAAGAGTGCGGAGCCGGTCGGCCCAGTCGGAGCCGGCGCCGATCAGCCCGCCGATCACGAGGACGGGTGCGAAGAGCCTGAGAGCCCAGCGGTCATGACGTTCGAGCCGGAACACCGGTGCGCGGGCACGCAGCGCTTCTGCCGCCCGTTCGGCCCGGCGGAGATGCTCGATCCAGATCGACTGCGCGGCGCGGTCCTGCCGGCCCCCGGCAAGCCGGTCGTCCAGCGTCGCGATCGGGTGCGCCGGGTGATCGGCGTCGAGCCGCCGGGCGGCCGCGGCCCGGTCCGGCAGGCGGAACCGGTAGCCCGCCCAGGCGAGGGCAGCGCAGAAGGCCGCCAGCGACCCGATGGACGCGATACGGTGCTGGAAGGCGTCAAGCAGGCCGAAAACCCCGAGGAGCGCGGCCGCGAGGATAAAGCAGAGAACCGTGAAGGCGGGCCACAGCGCGCGGGCAAGGCCCTCGGCGATCAGCGCGAGCCGGCTGAGCTGCAGCGCCCTGCGCATACGCTTGCCGATCGCCCGCCTGTGCCCCGCGAAGCTGAATTTCTGCATCGTTTTCCTGTGCTTGGCGCTGTCCGCCGGCACGTCAGGCCGCCGGCACCCGCTCCAGCCATGCCGGCAGCGTATCACGTGCCAGCATTTCTGCATATGTGGGACGCTGCCGGATGACGGCAAACCGGCCGGCCTGCACCAGCACCTCGGGCACCAGCGGTCGGGCGTTGTACTCGGACGACATCACCGCGCCATACGCGCCGGCAGACCGGAAGGCGAGCAGGTCGCCGGCCGCGATCGGCGGCAGTTCGCGCTGCCGGGCGAAGGTGTCGCCGGTCTCGCAGACCGGGCCGACCACGTCGACCGGGCCGACAGCGGCGCCGGGTGCCGGCTCCCTGACAGGCACGATGTCGTGCCAGGCGTCGTACATGGCCGGGCGGACGAGGTCGTTCATCGCCGCGTCCACGATCAGGAAGTCGCGGCCCTCGCCCTGCTTGCGGTAGATCACCTTCGTGACCAGCAGACCCGCATTGCCGACGATCAGCCTGCCGGGCTCGATGATGATCTCGCAGCCGAGATGCCCGACCGTGCGCTTGATCAGCGCGCCATAGTCGAAGGGCAGCGGCGGCGCATCGTTCGAGCGGCGGTAGGGGATGCCAAGCCCGCCGCCGAGGTCGAGCCGGCCGATCTCGTGCCCGTCGGCGCGGAGCTCGGCCGCGAGGCCAGCAATACGGGTGAAGGCGGCCTCGAAGGGGGCGAGATCGGTCAGCTGCGAGCCGATATGGACGTCGATTCCGACAACCTTCACGCCGGGGAGCAGGGCGGCATGGGCGTAGACGGCGCGGGCGCGCGAGATCGGCACGCCGAACTTGTTCTCGGACTTGCCGGTGGCGATCTTCGCGTGGGTGCGGGCATCCACGTCCGGGTTCACCCTGAGGGTGACCGGCGCCACACTCCCCATCGACCGGGCCACCTGGTCGAGCGCCTCGAGTTCGGGCTCGCTTTCCACGTTGAACTGGCGGATGCCGGCGGCCAGCGCCTCGCGCATCTCCTGCGCCGTCTTGCCGACCCCGGAGAACACGATCCGCTCGGCAGGGATGCCGGCGGCCAGAGCGCGGGCGAGCTCGCCGCCCGAGACCACGTCGGCCCCGGCGCCGAGACGGGCGAGCGTCGCCACCACGGCGAGGTTGCCGTTCGCCTTCAGCGAATAGGCGATCAGATGCCGGGTGCCGGCCAGCGCCTCCTCGAACACCCGGTAGTGCCGCTCGAGCGTGGCGGTCGAGTAGACGTAGAACGGCGTCCCCACCGCCCCGGCGATGCGCTCGATGGGCACGTCCTCGGCATGAAGCCGGCCCGCGACATAGTCGAAATGGTCCATCGCACGCCTCTCAGCCGCCAGTCTGCCCCGTGCCCGTCTGCTTCGTCGTCCTGTCCCTCGCCGATCCGGGCTGGATCGGGTCTCCCTTGATTCCGCAGGCAGAGACCGCGAGCGCGGCGGCCAGCAGCGCAGCCAGCAGGAGGCGCCCCGAACTCATCCCAGCGCCTCGCGCCAGCGCGCGGCCTGCTCGCGCACGCGCGCGGGCGCCGTGCCGCCGAAGCTCGTGCGGCTGGCGACCGAGGCCTCTACCGAGAGGACGTCGTAGACCGCCGCCGTGATCCGCGGGTCGACCTCCTGCATCTTCTCGAGCGGGAGATCCGCCAGGCCGCAGCCCTCGGCCTCGGCCAGCGCGACGATGCGGCCGGTGACGTGGTGAGCGTCGCGGAACGGCATGCCCAGGACGCGGACCAGCCAGTCGGCAAGGTCGGTCGCCGTCGAATAGCCGCTGCCGGCCGCAGCCTTCAGCGCATCCACGTTCGGCTGCAGGTCGCTCACCATGCCCTCCATCGCCGCAAGGGCAAGGGCCAGGGCATCCGCGGCGTCGAACAGCGGCTCCTTGTCCTCCTGCATGTCCTTGGAATAGGTCAGCGGCAGGCCCTTCATCACGATCACGAGTGCCATCAGCGCCCCGGCGATCCGCCCGACCTTGGCGCGGATCAGCTCGGCGGCGTCCGGGTTGCGCTTCTGCGGCATGATCGAGGAGCCGGTGGTGAAACGGTCGGAGAGCTTCACGAAGCGGAACTGCGCCGAGCACCAGATCACCAGCTCCTCGGCCAAGCGGCTGAGATGGGTGGCGCAGATCGTCGCTGCGGCCAGGAACTCCAGCACGAAATCGCGATCCGAAACCGCGTCGAGCGAGTTCGCTGCCGGCCGGTCGAAGCCGAGCGCCCGCGCGGTCATCTCGCGGTCGATCGGGAAGGAGGTCCCGGCCAGCGCCGCGGCGCCCAGCGGGCATTCGTTCATCCGCCGCCGGCTGTCGGCAAAGCGCCCCCGGTCACGGGCAAACATCTCGACATAGGCCAGCATGTGGTGGCCCCAGGTCACCGGCTGCGCCGTCTGCAGGTGGGTGAAGCCGGGCATCACCATCCCGACCCCGGCCTCGGCCTGTGCCACCAGAGCGCGCATCAGCGCGGCCAGCGCCGCGTCGGTCTGGTCGATGGTGTTCCTGACCCAGAGCCGGAAATCCGTCGCCACCTGGTCGTTGCGCGAGCGCGCGGTGTGGAGCCGCCCGGCGGCCTCGCCGGCGATCTCCCTGAGCCGCGCCTCGACGTTCATGTGAATGTCCTCGAGCGCAGGCGAGAAGGTGAAGCGGCCGCTCGCGATCTCGTCCAGCACCCAGGCAAGTCCGGCGTCGATGGCGACCCGGTCCTCCTCGCAGATGATGCCCTGCTGCGCCAGCATGGCGGCGTGGGCGCGGCTGCCGGCGATGTCCTCGGCGGCGAAGCGGCGGTCGAAGCCGATCGAGGCGTTGATCTCGGACATGATGGCGGCCGGTCCGCCGGCGAAGCGGCCTCCCCACATCGTGTTCGCCGCCGCGCTCTTCTGGGTCTGGCCTCCGGCGTCAGAATCTGTATGTTCTGCCATGTCAACTTTCCATCAGCCGCCCGGAGAGCCCGATGCGCCGCTATCGACCGAGCCTTGCCCTTGCGGCCTTCCTATACGGTGCATTGACGTTCGCTGCAAACACCGTCGCGGCGCAGGATCTTACCGCCTCCGATGTCATGTCGCTGCGCGAGATGCGCACCGGCGACATGGCCAAGCTGATCGTGCACGACCGGCCGGTGGCGCGGCTCGAAGCCGCATTCCAGGATCTGCACGGCAACCCGGTGACGCTCGACGCCTACCGCGGCAAGGTGGTCCTGCTGAACTTCTGGGCGACATGGTGCCCGCCCTGCCGTGCCGAGATGCCCTCGATCGACCACGTCGCCGGGGCGCTGGGCGGGTCGGATTTCGCGGTGATCCCGCTCTCGACCGACCGGGGCGGGGTCGAGCAGGCGGACCGGTTCCTCAGGGACATACAGACACGGAACCTGGCCACCATGCACGACCGCGACGGCCAGATGGCCCGGGATGCGGGGGTGCTCGGCCTGCCGGTGACGCTGATCCTCGACCGGGAGGGGCGCGAGGTCGCCCGGATGATCGGCGACGCTGACTGGGACAGCCCGGAGGCGCGCGCCTTGCTGAACCGGCTGATTGCACTGACCCGGCAGGGTGGGGCGATCCGCGCGTGAGCGCGCTGCCCGCGTCAGCCATGCGGGTACAGGAGGCGCTTCGGGCCCTCGGCTCGCGGGCGCAGGTGCGCGAGATGCCGGCATCGACCCGCACCGCGGCGGAAGCGGCCGCGGCCTGCGGCTGCCCGCAAGGCGCGATCGTCAAGTCGCTGATCTTCCGCGGCGCACGGTCCGGCTTCGGCATCCTGGTCCTGACCTCGGGCACCAACCGAGTGCACGAGAAGCGGCTGGGCCGCATCCTGGGCGAGACTCTGGAGCGGGCCGATGCCGATTTCGTCCGCGAGGCGACGGGCTACGCCATCGGAGGGGTGCCCCCGCTCGGCCATGCGACGCGGATGCGCGTGGTGATGGACCGAGACCTGTATGCCCATTCCGAGATCTGGGCCGCCGCGGGTACGCCGCAGGCGGTGTTCCCGACCACGCCCGCCGAGCTCGCCCGCCTGACCGGGGCCGAGATCGCCGAGGTGACCTGAGCAGGTCGCCGAACCGGGCGGCGGGCGCGCCTCACCCGCCGAGCAGCATCCGCCGCAGCATGCCGTCGCGGCGGGCAAAGTGGTGCCACAGCGCTGCGCCCACATGGCCGAGCAGGATCACCGCGAGGCCGAAGGCGGTCCAGGCATGGACCGCGGCGAAGCGGTCCTTCAGCAGCTCGGAGCCGGGCCGGATCGGGTCGGGCAGCTCGAACCAGGTGAAGACCAGGTTCTTCAGGCCGTAGGTCTCCTGCAGGGGCGAAGCCGAGGCCGTGAGCCAGCCCGTGAGCGGCAGCGCGATCATCAGCATGTAGAGAGCCAGGTGCGCACCCCGGGCAAGCGCCATCTCCAGCGGCGGCGTGCCCGGCGGCGGCGCCGGTGCCGGGTGGGTCAGCCGCCAGCCGATGCGGGCAAGCGCAAGGCAGAAGATGACGAAGCCCCAGCTCTTGTGGGTCTGGTAGAGGCCGAACTGGAGATAGACATCGGCGACGAGATTCACCATGCGGAAGCCGAGCCCGATCTGGAACAGGATCAGCACTGCCATCAGCCAGTGCAGCAGCCGGGCCGGCCAGCCCCATCCGGTCGCGGTGTTGGCCAGGGCCATCCGCGGCTCCCTCACTCAGCGCGCGGGCCGGGCGGTCAGCTCGAAGCGGACCGAGACCTCGGGGCCGATGTCGACGAACAGCGCCGACGGCCCGACGCCGAGCAGGAAATCGGTGCGGTTGACGTCAAGAGTGCCGGCAGCGCGGGCGCTGCCGGAACCGATGTCCAGCGTGATGGTCGTCGAGATCGGACGGGTCTTGCCGCGGATGGTGATCTCGCCGTCGGCACGGTAGCGGTCCTGCCCTTCCGGGATCAGGCGGCGCAGCTTGTAGATCACCTCGGGATGGGAGGCCGCGTCGAACCATTCCGCCGAGCTGGCGAAAGCACTCGCCAGCGCGTCGTCGAGATCGATGCTGCCGCTCTGGATGCGCAGCTCGAGCTCGGCCGCCGCCGGGGCAGCCTTGTCGAACAGGCCGTGGCCGGTGAAGCGGGTGAAGCGGCCTTCGGCAGACTGGCCGTTGCGACGGTAGTCGAACAGGATCCGGGAGCCCTCCGGATTGACCGCCCAGCTCAGCGGCGCCGCGCCCGCCGTCCAGGTCAGCGACGCCAGCACCACCACCGGGATCGCAAGGGCAGCAGTGCGGAACCGGATCATCGTGCCACACCTCAGCGCTTAGGGCTCATCTCGAGATCGATGCGGATCGGGACCCGGCTGCCGATCGCCGGCGCGCCGAAGGTCATGCCGTATTCGGTCCGGTCGATCTCTCCGGTGACGGTAAAGCCGGCGACCGTGATGTCGGGGAAGAACGGCGACGGGCCGATCCGGTTCAGCGTGGCATCGAGTGTGACCGGGCGGGTCACGTCGCGGATCGTGAGCTCGCCGGCGATCTCGGCCGTGTCGCTCCCCGTCGGGCGCACCGCGGCCGAGCGGAACGTCATCTCCGGGAACCGCGCGCTGTCGAAGAACGCCCGCGAGCGCAGCTGCTCGTCGCGCACATGGTTGAAGGTCTCGACGCTCTCGGTCCGGATCACGAACTTGACCCGGGTCGCTTCCACATTGCCTGGGTCGAAGTCGATCGTGGCGTCGAAGTCGCGAAACTGGCCGTGGACGGTCGAGAAGCCGAGATGGTCGGCGGTGAAGGTGACGAAGGCATGGCTCTTGTCGATCTCGTAGGGCTCGCCGGCCGCTGGCAGGCCGAACCCGGCAATCGTGATGACGACGACGGCGGCAGCGCGCATCGGAGCGGTCTGACGGTTCGAGTTGCTCGCCCGCACGGCAGAAGCCGCCGGGCCTGCCGGAGAATGTAGACCTGTCCCTGCCGGACGCACAATCCCGTCTGAAAACAAGGTCGTGATCGGCGCCGGCCATGCGGCGCCCGGGGCGATCAGCGGGTCGGGACCGGCGGATCCTGGCGATAGTCGTAGAAGCCCCGCCCGGTCTTGCGGCCGAGCCACCCCGCCTCGACATATTTCACCAGCAGCGGGCAGGGCCGGTACTTGGTGTCTGCCAGCCCGTCATGGAGCACGTTCATGATCGCGAGGCAGACATCGAGGCCGATGAAGTCGGCGAGTTCGAGCGGCCCCATCGGATGCCTCGTCCCGAGCTTCATGGCGGTGTCGATGCCCTCGACCGAGCCCACGCCCTCGTAGAGCGTGTAGATCGCCTCGTTGATCATCGGCAAGAGGATGCGGTTGACGATGAAGGCCGGGAAGTCCTCGGCATTGGCGGCGGTCTTGCCGAGCCTTACCACCACGTCCCTCAGCGTCTGGAAGGTGGCCTCGTCGGTGGCAATGCCGCGGATCAGCTCGACCAGCTCCATCACTGGGACGGGGTTCATGAAGTGGAAGCCCATGAACCGCTCGGGCCGGTCGGTCGAGCTGGCGAGCCGGGTGATCGAGATCGACGAGGTGTTGGTGGTCAGGATGGTCTGCGGCGCGAGGTGCGGCTTCAGCGTGTCGAAGATCCGGCGCTTCACCGCCTCGTTCTCGGTGGCGCATTCGATCACGAGGTCGGCCTTAGCCAGCGCGACGAGGTCGAGGGTCGGCTTGATCCGCGCCACCGCGGCGTCGCGCGCGGCGCCGTCCATCTGGCCCTTGTCGACCATGCGGCCGAGGCTCCAGCGGATCCGCTCGAGCGCCTTGTCGAGGTGTTCCTGGCCGATGTCGTTCAGCCAGACATCGTAACCGGCGCTCGCGAAAACCTGTGCAATCCCGGCGCCCATCTGCCCGGCGCCGACGACGCCTACCGTGCGGATCTCCATGCCGCGCTATCCCCCAGTATATTCTCCCTTGCACACTCTTCATGGTGCGCTGCAACAAACAAGTATGCCGGAGGCATGACATATTGCAAGCGCGAGATGTGAAAAAACGCGACAATTTTATTTCGTGCAGTGCGGCAGGCCGCCGCGGTGCAATCGGCAGTCGACAGGGCGCGGAACATTTGCTCTGCTTGGGTCCGCCTGACCCGGAGTGAGACGTCCATGATCACAGAAAGCCGTCCGGCAAGCCTTGCCGTGCTGATCGACGCCGACAACACCAGAGCCCGCTATGCGCAGGCGATCTTCGAAGAGATCGCCAAGTTCGGCGAGGCCAATGTGCGCCGCATCTATGGCGATTTCTCTAGCAGCCGTCTCGCGGGATGGGACAGAGCCGTGCAGTCGCTCGCGATTCTTCAGCACCAGCAGCGCAACAACACCACGGGCAAGAACGCGGCTGACATTGCGCTGGTGATCGACGCAATGGACCTGATGCACAAGGGCATGCTGGACGGCGTGTGCCTCGTGAGCTCTGACAGCGACTTCACAAGGCTCGCACAACGGCTGCGCGAGGACGGGCTGCGGGTGTATGGCTTCGGTGAGCGCAAGACCCCCGAGGCGTTCCGTAGCGCGTGCAACCAGTTCATCTATGTAGAGAACCTCGTGTCCGATGCCGACGGGGCGCTTCCCGTTGTTGATACCTCCGAGGCAGCCTCCGAACCGGCATTGAATCAGAAGGCCGATCGGAACGCTGAGGTCAAGTCGAAGGATGTTGTGAAGAAGATCCCCCCGACCGCCGTTGAAACGAGTGCAAAGAACGAGCCCGCGTCGAAGGCTGTCCCGATCATTCTGAAGGCGATGGTCGGTCTCGAGGACGATGAAGGCTGGGCCGCGCTCGGCGGTGTCGGCAGCCGGATCAACAACATCGCGCCGGATTTCGACCCGCGCAGCTACGGGCATTCGAAGCTGAGCACACTGGTCGAGAAGAGCGGCGGTTTCGACAGCAGAAGGTCGTCTACGACCGGCCTGATGATTCGCGCGAGAAATCCGAAGAAAAGGAGCAGCGCAAAGTGAGGAACGGCCCGCGCCGGGGCGCGGGCCGCAGCCAATTCAGCCGGAACGCGCGCCTCAGCCCAGCGCCTTCTCCAGTTCCGGCAGGGCCTGGAACAGGTCCGCCACGAGGCCATAGTCGGCGACCTGGAAGATCGGCGCCTCCTCGTCCTTGTTGATGGCGACGATGACCTTCGAGTCCTTCATGCCGGCAAGGTGCTGGATCGCGCCCGAGATGCCGACCGCGATGTAGAGGTCGGGGGCGACCACCTTGCCGGTCTGGCCGACCTGCCAGTCGTTCGGCGCATAGCCCGAATCGACCGCGGCGCGCGAGGCGCCGGTGGCGGCGCCGAGCTTGTCGGCCACGGCCTCGATCAGCCGGAAGTTCTCCTTCGAGGCCATGCCGCGCCCGCCCGAGATCACGATCCGGGCCGAGGTCAGCTCTGGCCGGTCCGAGGAGGCGGTCATGTCCTGCACCCAGGACGAGAGGCCGGGATCGGCGGCGGCCGCGCCGGTCTCGACCGGGCAGGGCGCCTGCTCGCCCGCCGCCTCGAGGCTCGCAGAGCGGACGGTAATCACCTTCTTCGCGTCCCGCGACTTCACGGTCTGGATCGCGTTGCCGGCATAGATCGGGCGCACGAAGGTGTCGGCATCGACCACGTCGATGATATCGGAGATCACCATCACGTCCAGGAGCGCCGCGACCCGCGGCATGCAGTTCTTGCCCGAAGTCGTCGCCGGAGCCACGAGGTGCGCATAGCCGCCGGCCAGCGAGACGACCAGATCGGCCATCGGCTCGGCCAGGCGGTGGCCATAGGCCGCGCCCTCGACATGGATCACCTTCGCGACGCCGGCGAGCCTGGCCGCCTCGGCGGCGACAGCGCCGCAGTTCAGGCCGGCGACCAGCACATGGATGTCGCCGCCCATCTTCTTTGCCGCCGTGACGGTCTTCGACGTCGCGTCGTTCAGATGGGCGTTGTCGTGCTTGGCAAGGATCAGGACGGCCATGTCAGATCACCCCCGCTTCGTTCTTCAGCTTCTCGACCAGCTCGGCGACCGAGGCGACCCTGACGCCGGCCTTGCGTGCGGGCGGCTCGGTGACCGCGACGATCTGGAGCCGCGGGGTCACGTCGACGCCGTAGTCGGCGGGCGTCTTGATATCCAGCTGCTTCTTCTTCGCCTTCATGATGTTCGGCAGCGAGGCGTAGCGCGGCTCGTTCAGCCGCAGGTCGACGGTGATGATCGCCGGCAGCTTCACCCGGATCGACTGCAGCCCGCCATCGACCTCGCGCACCACGGTCGCTTCGCCCTCGCCCATCTCGAGCTTCGAGATGAAGGTGGCCTGCGGCCAGCCGAGCAGCGCCGCCAGCATCTGGCCGGTGGCGTTCATGTCGTTGTCGATCGCCTGCTTGCCGCAGATCACCAGGCCCGGCTGCTCGGCGTCGATCACCGCCTTGAGCAGCTTGGCGACCGCGAGCGGCTCGATGTCGGAGTCGACCGTCGCGGCCGCCTCGATCAGGATCGCCCGGTCGGCGCCCATGGCAAGGGCGGTGCGCAGCGTCTCCTGCGCCTGCCTGACACCGACCGAGACCGCAATGATCTCCTCGGCCTTGCCGGCCTCCTTCAGCCGGATCGCCTGCTCGACGGCGATCTCGTCAAAGGGGTTCATCGACATCTTGACATTGGCGAGATCGACCCCGGTCCGGTCCGCCTTCACGCGGACCTTCACGTTGTAGTCGATCACGCGCTTGACGGGCACCAGCACCTTCATGGCGGCGTGTCTCCTCGGTTCGATGCACCCCGGCGCGTTGACCGGAGCGATTCCTGCGGCAGGCTTGCGTCACTGCGCCGCTTGATAGCGGTTTCGGCGGGAAAGCCTACTGAAAAAACGACGCAGCATTTCAGGGAAACGCCAAGTCGCGCCGCGCCCCGCCCCGGTTCGCCGGGCCGCGTCAGGCCAGGACGGCGTCAGCATCAACCGGGTTCGCCGGACACCGGGATCGGGCCGGGAGCGGGATCGAACCCTCAGTTCCGCCGCACCACACAGGCCCCTCCGGCCTGCTGAAGCCGGGCGCAGAGCCGGAACGCATCGACGCGGCTGTCCATGCCGATGCGTGCCGACCAGATGCGCTGGCGGCCGAGCCCCGCGCGGGCGCGCACCAGCATGGGCTCGCGCCCGCCGATCAGACTGGCATGGCGCTGCTGCACCCGGGCGAAGCGCGAGAGCGCAGCGTTGTAGCGGACATTGGCGGCGACCTCGACGCCCCAGGGCTGCCATTCGGCGCCCTCGTAGAACACCGCCCGGGTCGTCATCACGGGCAGCTTGCGGCACGCCTCGGCGAAGCCGAGCGCGGCGTCGAGCGGGCGCGGCTCGACCTCGCGGCCCTGCTCGCGGAACCAGGCGGCGGGGCGGAAGGTGATCGAGTGGACATAGGCCAGCGTCTCGCCGGGAAGCCCGCTTTGCCCGCCGAGCCAGGCCTCGACCCGGTTCTCGCCGCTGTTGTAGGCCGCCGCCGCAAGCCCGTAATTGCCGAAGCGGCCCTTGAGCTCGGCGAGGTAGGCGGCCGAGGCCGGGATTGCCTGCACGGGGTCGAAGGGATCGGCGAGGCCGCGCAGCCGAGCCGTGCCGGGCATGAACTGCGCCACGCCCTGGGCACCCTTGGGGCTGACCGCCTTCACGTCGAACCGGCTCTCCTTCCAGATCAGCCGGGCAAGGAACTCGGGCGGCAGGCCATGATTTGTGGCGGCGTCCTCGATCATGGCGCAGAGGCGCGCGGCCTCCGCCACCTTCGGGTCGGCAGCCGCGGCCTCCTGCTGGCCGATGTCGGAGGGCGGCGGCGGAACGGCCCCGGCCCCGGGGGCCAGCAGCATGGCGAGCGCGAGCGCCGCCCCGCTCAGCGGTTGGCGCCGGGCACCCACAGCACGTCCTCGGCCCCGTTGCCGTTGGCGACTCGGGAGGCGACAAAGAACCAGTCGGAGAGGCGGTTGAGATACTTCACCGCAGCCGGGTTCACCTCCTCGGTTCCGGCAAGCTCGACCGCCAGCCGCTCGGCCCGGCGGCAGACGGTGCGGCAGAGATGCAGATGCGCGGAGAGCGCGGTGCCGCCCGGCAGCACGAAGGAGCGCAGCGGGCGGAGCCCGGCGTTCATCTCGTCGATCTCGCGCTCGAGCCGCTCGACCTGGCCGTCGGTGACCCGCAGCGGCGGGTGCTGCGCCGCGGCATCCTGCGACAGGCCGGGCCGGCAGAGGTCGGCGCCGAGGTCGAAGAGGTCGTTCTGGATGCGCGCCAGCGCCGCATCGGTTTCGCCCGCGGCATGGAGCCGGGCCAGTCCGACAGTGGCGTTGGTCTCGTCCACCGTGCCGTAGGCGGCCACCCGCAGGCTGTGCTTGGCGACCCGCGTGCCGTCGCCGAGCGCGGTCTCGCCCGTGTCGCCGGTGCGCGTGTAGATGCGGTTCAGGACGACCATACGCCAGATACCCTTCCGGTTGCCCGGTTACGCCGCCACCGCCGCGCGCACGGTCCGGTCGAGCGCGCCGGTGAACCTGGTCACGATCTCGTCGACATGGCCATCATCGATGATGAACGGCGGCGCGATGAGCGCGTGGTCGCCGTTCCGGCCGTCAATCGTGCCACCCATCGGATATACCATCAGCCCGTCGGCAAAGCACGCCTGTTTCAGTTTTGCGGCAAGACCGATCGCGGGGTCGAAGGGAGCCCTGGTCTCCTTGTCGGCGACGAACTCGACCCCGAGGAACAGCCCGCGCCCGCGGACGTCGCCCACACAGGGGTGCTGGCCGAGCGCCGACTCGAACGCCGATTTCAGCTTTGCGCCCATTGCCCGGACATGCGGCATCATCTCCGGGATCCGGTTGAGGACCGCCACCCCGGCGGCGCAGGCGGCCGGGTGGCCGAGATAGGTATGGCCGTGCTGGAAGAAACCCGAACCCTGCTCGATGGTGCGGTAGATCGCGCCCGAGCACAGCATGGCGCCGATCGGCTGGATGCCGGCGCCGAGCCCCTTGGCGATGCAGACGATGTCGGGCGCGATGCCCTCGGCCTCGGAGGCGAAGAGATGCCCGGTGCGGCCCATGCCGCACATCACCTCGTCGAGGATCAGCAGCACCCCGTGCCGGTCGCAGATCTCGCGGATGCGCTTGAAGTAGCCGGGCGTGGCGGGCACCGCGCCCATGGTGGCGCCGACCACCGGCTCGGCGATGAAGGCGGCGACTGTTTCCGGCCCGAGCTCGCGGATCTTCTCGTCGAGCTGGTCGGCGACCCGGAGCCCGTATTGCTCGGGCGTCTCGCCCGGCTCGCCCCAGCGCCAGTAGTGACACGGATCGATGTGGTGCATCGCCGGCACGAGCAGCGGCTCGAACTGTGTGCGCCGCCAGCGGTTGCCCCCCGCCGACAGGGCGCCCAGCGTGTTGCCGTGGTAGCTCTGCCAGCGGGCGATCACATGGCGCCGCGCGGTCTCGCCGCGCTCGGTGAAATACTGCCGCGCGAGCTTGATTGCCGCCTCGATGGCCTCGGAGCCGCCGGAGACGAAATAGACCCGCTCGATGCCTTCGGGCGCGCGGGCGATCAGCAGGTCGGCGAGCTCCTCGGCCGGTTCGGAGGTGAAGAAGCTGGTATGCGCATAGGCGATGCGGTCGAGCTGCGCCTTGACCGCCTCCAGCACGTCGCGGGGCGTGTGGCCGAGGCACGAGACCGCGGCCCCGCCGCTGGCGTCGAGATAGCGCTTGCCGGTCGAGTCGATCAGATAGGGCCCGTCGCCACCGGCGACCGTCGGAAGCTTCGCCCTGGTGTGGCGCGGAAAGACATGGCTCATCTGTGCGTCTCCTCGGGTCGATCTCCTGGGGTCGATCTCCTGCCGCCGCCAGCGGCCGCCGCCGGTCAGCCCGGCAGGGGCTGGAGGATACCGACTCCGGGACATATCCGGGACGGAAAGTCAACCTCCCCGATCGCGTGCGGCGGCTTGACAAGCCTGGCCGCGCACCCGAGCGTTCCCTCGGCGGCGACAGGACCGCGGGGGAAATCGATGCAACCGGCAGAGCAGCGCGCGACGCCACCCCTGGCGGAGGGCTGACAGCGTGCTCGCCGGCCTCTCCTGGCTTGGCGCGAATGCCCGCTGGGTGCTGGCCGCGGGCGTGTTGCTGGCGACCTTCCTGCCCGCGCTCAGCGCCTTCCTGCGCCCGATGCTGCCCGGGCTGGTGGCGCTGGTGTTCTGCGTCTCGCTGGTGCGGCTCGACCTCGGCGCGCTGGCGCGCCGGGCGCTCAGGCCGCGCCGGCTCGTGGCGCTGGCGGGCTGGACGGCGGCCTTCCTGGCACTGACCCCGGCGCTCGTTCTGCTGGCGGCCCGCGCCGCCGGGCTGCCCGCCACGCAGGTCGCGGCGCTGATCTACACCTTCGCCGCGCCGCCGATCATGTCGGCCTCGGCGCTCTGCCTTATGCTGGGGCTCGACGCCGCCTTCGCGCTGGAGCTGACCGTGTTCGCGAGCCTCGTCACGCCGGTCGCCGGGCCGCTGGTGACCAAGGCGCTCCTGGGCGAGGCGGTGCCGATCGACGGGCTGGCGCTGGCGCTGCGGGTCGCCGCGATGATTGCTGCCGGCACGGTGCTCGCGCTGATGCTGCGCCGGCTGCTCGGCCCCGAGACGGTGCGGGGCCACCGCGCGGCCTTCGACGGCGTCGCCACCATCGTACTCGTGCTGTTCGTGGTGCCGCTCTATGACGGGTTCTGGGCGCTGGTCGGCGCCATGCCGGGCTTCGCGCTGGCAACGCTGGCGCTGGTGCTGGCGGCGAACTGGGGGCCGCAGGTCGTGGTTGCCGCGGCGCTGCGGCGGGCGGCGGCGCCCGACATCGCCGGGGCGGCCGGGCTGATGTGGGGCAACCGCAACGTCTCGATCTATCTCGCCGCCCTGCCCCCGGACCCGCTGTTCGGTCTCTATGTCGCCTTCTACCAGTTTCCGATGCTGTTCACGCCCATGGTGATGGGCCGGCTGCTGGGCCGCGGCGCCCCGACGACCGGGGGCTGAGGCCGGAAGGCACGGCAGGACGGACGGATTTCCCGCCGGAGGGATGCAGGCTATTCTCGGGGGCGAAGGAGGTTTCCGCGCGATGGATGGAGCACTGATCGGATTCGGTCTGCTGGTCGCGCTGTTCATCGGCATCGCACCGATCCTCGCCTGGGTGGCGATCTTCCAGATTCACGAGCTGAAACGCCGGGTCCGCTTGCTGGAGGCCCGGCTGGCCTATCGCCCTGCCCCGTCTGTGGAAGCCCCGTCTGCGGAAACCCCGTCTTCGGCACCCCCGTCTGCGGCACCACCATCTGCGGCAGCGCCCGCCGAGGAAGTCCCGGCCGCGGCCGCGCCGGAGCCCGCCATGGTCGCGCCGCCCGATGCCTCCGCCCCGCCGCGCGGCCGTGCCGCAGGGGTCGAGCAGGCACTGACCTCGCGCTGGCTGGTGTGGCTCGGCGCGGTGGCGGTCGGCCTGAGCGCGGTGTTCCTGTTCTCCTACGCCATCGAACAGGGCTGGCTGGGGCCGCTGCCAAGGGTGGCGCTGGGGCTCGCCCTCGGGGCGGCGCTGATCGCGGCGGGCGAGTGGACCCACCGTCATCCGGTCCCCGGCCTCGCCCGGGCGGTGAGGCCCGACTACGTGCCGCAGGCGCTGACGGCGGCGGGGCTGTTCGCGCTCTATGCCAGCCTGTTCTCGGCGCATGCGCTCTACGGGCTGATCGGCACGGCCGTCGCCTTCGCGGCGCTGGCGGCGGTCAGCTTCGCGGCGCTGGTAGTGGCGGTGCGGCAGGGCTGGTTCGTGGCGCTGCTCGGACTCGCCGGCGGCTATGCCGTGCCGGCGCTGCTCGGCTCCGCGACGCCGCAACCGGTGCCGGTGTTCCTCTACCTGTTCGCGCTGACCGCCGGCTGCCTCGCGGTGATGCGGTTCCGGAACTGGCCCTTCCTCGCGGTTGCAGCCGTGGCCGGCTCGGCCGCCTGGCCGCTGCTGTGGCTGGCGGGACCCTGGACCGTGGCCGATCAGGGGCCGCTCAGCCTTTATGCGCTGGCCTGCGCCGGGGCCTTCGCGGCCCTCTCCACCGGTTTCCCGGTGAAACGGCCGGAGACCCCGCTCACCGCCTGGCTCGGCGGGGTGGTGGCCGAGACCTCGGGCATGGGGTTTGTCGCGCATGGCGGCGTGCTGGTGCTGCTGGCTCTGGTCGCGGACTACAACGCGCCCGCCTTCGTCTTTCTCGCGCTCTATGGCGCCATGGCGCTGGGTTACGGGCTTCGGCGGGCCGCCTTTGAGGGCCTCGCGGTCGCGGCGGCGCTGGTGGTGGCGCTGGCCTTCCTGCTGTGGCCGCAGCCTGCCGACATCACCATCCCGCCGGAACTCGCCCGGCATGGTGTGACCGAATACGGCGACACCTTCGGGCCGATCGTCATGCCGGTGGAACTGGTGACCTTCGCCCGAGCGGCACTGTCCTTCGCCCTGCTCTACGGGCTCGGCGGCTTCCTGGCGCTCGGCCGTGCGGCGACGCCGCCGGTCTGGGCCGGGCTGTCGGCGGCCGTGCCGCTCTATCTGCTGACGCTGGCCTACTGGCGGATCGGCGGGTTGCAGGTGCATGTGCAGTGGGCGGGTCTGGCTGCGGGGCTGAGCCTGGCCCTACTCGCGGCCGCCGCGCAGGTCGAACGCATGACCGGCCGGGCGGCGCGGGACGTGCCGCTGGCCTTTTACGCCGCCGGCACCACGGCGGCGCTGGCGCTGGCCTTCACCTGCCTCCTGCGCGAGGCCTGGCTGACGGTGGCGCTCTCGCTCGAGGTGCTGGCGCTGGGCTGGATCTACACCCGCCTCCGCGTCGAGGCGCTGCGCGCGATCGCCTTCACGGTCGCTACTGCCGTGATCGTCCGGCTGGTTCTGAACTGGAATGTGCTCGGCTATGGCGATGGCGGCGCGGGCGTGGTCAGCTGGGTGATCTACGGCTACGGCGTGCCGGCGCTTGCCTTCGCGGGGGCCGCCCGCCTGTTCGGCGATGCCCGGCACGACGCGCTGGCAGCGCTCTGCGAGGCGGGAGCAGCGGCCTTCGCTGTCCTGACGGTGGCGCTCCAGCTGCATGCCTGGACCGCCGGAGCGCCGTTCAGCCCGACTTACCGCCTGTTCGACCAGGCGGTGCAGACGGCGTGGTGGATGCTGGCCGCCAGCCTGCTGCTGCGGCGCGAGGTGGCGCAGCGCTCGCTTGTGGCGCGTTACGGCAGCCGGGCGCTGCTGGCGCTGGCCGCGCTGCAGATCGTGCTGGGGCACCTGCTCGCCGCCAATCCGCTGTTCTCCTACGAGGACATCGGGCGGCTGCCGCTTCTGAACCTGCTCGGCCTCGCCTATCTCCTGCCGGCGGTGTTGGCGGCGGTGCTGACGTCGCGGCCCGGATTCGACCTGCCGGCGCGGGTGCGCGAGGCGCTGAGGGCCGGCGCCGGCCTGCTGGCCTTTGTCTACCTCACCCTCGAGACGCGGCACATCTTCCAGGGCGGGGTTCTTGCGCTCGGCTTCGACCGCCAGGTCAGCGATGGCGAAATCTATGCCTATTCGGTCGTCTGGATTGCCTATGCGCTGGCGCTGCTGGCGGTCGGCATCCTGCGCAACTCGTCGGTCTTGCGCTACGCCTCGCTGACGGTGCTGATCGTGACGGTGGCCAAGCTGTTCCTCTACGACATGTCGGACCTGACCGGGCTCTACCGCGTGGCCTCGTTCCTCGGCCTCGGCCTCGTGCTCATCGGAATCGGCCATGTCTACCGCCGCTTCGTGTTCCGGCCGGCCGAGGCCGAGAGCTGAGACCCGCAGAGCTGATCCCGTGGGGCCGGCGGGGATCAGGCGATGCGCGCCGCCGCCACGAGCTCGGCGCGGAGGGCCTCGGCGAGACGCGCCTTCGGAGCTCCCTCGTGCACTGCGAGGACGAGGCGCCGGAACGCATCCGGGCCGCCGAGCGGCAGCCGCCGCACCGCCGGCGCCGGGGGTGCGGCGGGGCGCTCGGGCACCACCGAGACGCCGAGGCCGTGTGCGACGAGCGATTCGATCGCCTCGATGCTGTCGACCTCCATGGCCTCCGCCGGCCTGAGCCCGCGGGTGGCCAGCGCCCGCTCGATCTGCTGGCCGGCCCAGGTGCGCCGGCTGAACCAGATGAAGGGATGGGCCGCGATCAGCTCCCCGGCGGTCGCACCCGCCGCCTCCGCCGGGGCGATGGCGACCAGCGGCTCGCGGGCGATCTCGGTAAGCCCCAGCCCCTGCGGGGCAATGTCGGGCCCGGTCACTACCGCCGCATCGAGCACGCCGTCGCGGACCTCGACCGCCAGCTCCGAGGAGAGGCCGGTCCGCACCCGGATCGCCAGCCCGGGATGCCGCGCGCGCAGCCGCGCCAGCGCCGGCGGCAGCAGATGCACCATCTCGGTCGGGACCACGCCGACCGCGAGGACGCCCTCCAGCGCCGCATCCGAGCCGAGCGCGCGCATTTCCTCCGCCAGCGCCAGCATCCGGCGCGCCTGCTCGACCAGCGCCGCGCCGCGGGCGGTGAGTCGGGGCGGGCGCTGGCGCCGGTCGGCCAGCGCGACACCCAGCTCCTGCTCCAGCGCCTTGACCTGCAGGCTGACCGCGGAATGGCTGACGCCGACGGCGCCGCCGGCGGCGGTGAAGCTGCCGTGATCGGCGATGGCGACCAGGGTTTCGAGCTGGCGGAGATTCATTTTGTGAGTTTTTCTGACACTAATGGCGAGAATTACTCGTTTCCGTTTCACTTGCAAAAGAGATATCCTGATCACGGTTTCGTGAGCAGGCTTTCGCGAGGGAGCGTCGATGTTCGATCTGGGGGATGACCGGGAACGGCTGCGCGGGCGTGCGCGGGAACTGGCCGCGGGTGTGTTCCGAGGCCGGGCGGCCGGGATCGACCGCTCCGAGGAATACCCGTGGGAGAACGTCCGGGCGCTGGCAGACGCCGGGTTCCTCGGCATGACCCTGCCGGTGGCGCTGGGCGGCCAGGGGCGCGACTTGCTCGATGCCGTGCTGGTGATCACGGAGATCGCCAGGGCCTGCGGGGTGACGGCCCGCATCGTCGTCGAGACCAACATGGGCGGCATCGCCGCGGTGATGGCCTATGGCTCGGAGGCGCAGCAGCGGCTCGCGGCCCGGATGGTGCTTTCCGGCGACAAGCCGGCGATCTGCATCACCGAGCCCGGGGCGGGGTCGGATGCGACCGCGATGGCGACGACGGCGCGCCGGGTCGCGGGCGGCTATGTGCTGAACGGGCGCAAGCACTGGATCACCGGCGGCGGCGTCTCGCGGCTGCACCTGATCTTTGCGCGGATCACCGAAGCCGGGCGGGACTGCGGCATCGGCGGCTTTCTCGCGGTGCGCGGCGACGCCGAGGGGCTGACGGTGGGCGCGCGCGAGCCGGCGATGGGGCTGCGCGGCATCCCGGAGACCGAGATCCTCCTCGACGATCTGTTCGTGCCCGAGGCGATGGCGCTGATTCCGGGCGGCGATCCGGCGCACGGCTTCGGCCGGCTTATGGCAGCCTACAACAGCCAGCGGGTCGGCGCCGCCGCAGTGGCGCTGGGGATCGGCCAGGGGGCCCACGAGACGGCGCTGGCCTTCGTGCAGGAGCGCGAGCAGTTCGGCCGGCCGATCGCCGAGTTCCAGGGCCTGCAATGGATGCTGGCCGACATGTCGGTCGGGCTCGCGGCCGCCGAGGCGCTGGTGTGGAAGGCGGCCGCCAGCGCACCCGCAGGCGGCTTCCCCGACATGTGCCTCGCGGCGCAGGCCAAGATCCTGGCCGCGGAGACGGCGGTGAAGGTGACGAACGACGCCCTCCAGCTGCATGGCGCGGCGGGGTACTCGCGCAACCTGCCACTCGAGCGCATGGTGCGCGACGCGCGGATGTTCACCATCGGCGGCGGCACCGCGCAGGTGCTCAGGAACCAGGTGGCCGGCGCGATCCTCGGGCGGAGGCTGCCGCAGGGCCGGAGCGGTTATCTGGACGCGGCCCCGCGGGCACAGTTGAAGGCGGTATAGTTCCGGTCGCAAACGGGCCCGCACTCCGATGGCCGGGGCAAAGAGGTCAGATCAGCGTCAGCCCGGCTGCCAGCGCGACAGCGCCGATCCGTGCCGCGTCGGCCCAGAGCCGCGGGCCCTCGTATTGCCCGGCGCTGCGCCAGACGCCGACCCCGATCGCGATGTTGTAGGGCAGCGGCAGCTGGTGGATGGCGAGCGCCGCCAGGGCCGGCAGCCCCGCCGCGACCGCGCCCATCGAGCCTGCGGTGGCGGCAAGGTTGAGGGTCCCGCCGACGGCCACGCCCCAGGTCCAGAACGCGGCCCCGAGCGGCAGGCGGCCGGCCCAGAAATCGGCGAATGCGCTCACTCCCGCGCCGCCGCCGCATGGAGTCGCGCCCGCGCGCGTCGCGCCATCATGTTCAACCCCTCGACCAGCGCCGAGAACGCCATGGCAGCGTAAACATAGCCCTTGGGCACATGGAAGCCCGTGCCCTCGGCGATCAGCGTCATGCCGATCATCAGGAGGAAGCCGAGTGCCAGCATGACGATGGTGGGATTCGCCTCGATGAAACGGGCCAGCGGCCCGGCGGCGAACAGCATTGCGGTCACCGCCGCGACCATCGCCACGACCATGATCGGCACATGCGGGGTCATGCCGACCGCGGTTACGATGCTGTCGATCGAGAAGACGAGGTCGAGCACCAGAATCTGCCCGATCGCGGCGGTGAATCCCAGCCGGACGGCTTTGCCGGTGAACATGTTGCCATGCGGATCGGGGTCGACATTGTGGTGGATCTCGGTCGTCGCCTTCCAGACCAGGAACAGCCCGCCGGCGATCAGGATCAGGTCCTTCCACGAGAACTCGTTGCCCAGCACCGCGAAGACAGGCGCGGTCAGGCGGATGATCCAGGCGATGGTGGCGAGCAGGGCGAGCCGCATGACCAGCGCGAGCCCGATGCCGGTCCGCCGGGCCCGCTCGCGCTCGCCCTCCGGCAGCTTGTTGGTCAGGACCGAGATGAAGACGAGGTTGTCGATGCCGAGTACCACCTCCATGACCACGAGCGTGACCAGCGCGACCCAGGCGGTCGGGTCGAGCAGGAGCGCGGTGATCGAATCCATAGGATGTCCCCTCGGCGGAAGTGCGTTCGCGCGAAGATGAGGCGCCCGTGGGCAAATTGGAAGGGGCGGCGCGGGCGCGTCTCAGGCGCCCCCCTCCCGGCGGCCGAGCAGGGTGGCGACCAGGCTGCTCGCAGGGTCTGCCAGCGGCTCGATCACATTGAAGTGGTGCAGGCCCGGCGCCTCGACCGCGCGCATTTCGGCGCCGCAGCCGGTCCATATATTGGCGAGCAGCGCGTTCTGGCGGCGGAACTCGGGCCGCTCGGCCGCACCGACCCAGCAAGTGACCGGGACGCCCTCGCGCGGGCAGCGCAGGGCCGGACTCTCGGCCGCCGCCTCGGCCCGGTCGAGATGCAGGTCGTCGTTGATCGCGGTGCGGAGCAGCGGCCGGAGATCGTGCACGCCGCTGATCGACAGCACCGAGGCGATCCGATCCGCCACCGGATGCGCCAGCGGCGCGTCCTCGCAGACCATGCGGGCGACCAGATGCCCGCCGGCAGAATGCCCGGCCAGCCGGATCGGCCCGCCGAGGCTGCGCGCGGCCGTGCTGATCGCGGCACCGACCTGCCGGGTGATCCCGGTCACATGGACATGCGGGCAGAGCGTATATCCCGGCAGCGCCACGGCCCAGCCATGGGCGAGGGCGCCTGCGGCGAGATGCGACCAGTCGGACTTGCCGAAGGCGCGCCAGTAGCCGCCATGGACGAACACCACGAGCCCCTCGGCCACGCCCTCGGGCAGGAACAGGTCGAGCCGCTCGCGCGCCGTGGTGCCGTAGGGGATGTCGAGCCGCACCCGCCCGGCGGCCGTCATGCGGGTGCGGAAGGCCGCGGCCTCGGCGGCCCAGCGCGGGGCGAAGGACTCGGCGCCCTCGATGTGACCGCGGTTGTTGTAGGCGTCGTCCCAGTCCATCGAATGCCCCCGGAGCAGGGTTCCCGGTGAAAAATTTTGCCGATTCCCTCGGCAGCAGGCTAGCAATATGCGCCCGAGCGCGGTCAATAGGCAGCCTGGTCAGCATATGCGAAAGACGGAGGATGACGGCATGAGAAGGGTTCTGGCGGGCGCGCTGGCGGCGTTGCTGGCGCTTGGTGGTGCGGCGTCGGCCGATGTGAAGGTCGGCATGATCACCACGCTGTCCGGTCCGGGGGCGCATCTCGGAACGGATGTGCGCGACGGTTTCCTGCTGGCGGTGAAGCAGTCCGGGCGGACCGACGTCGAGACGATCGTCAAGGACGACACGCTGAAGCCGGACCTCGGCAAGCAGATCTCGGACGAGATGATCCAGAAGGACAAGGTCGACATCCTGACCGGGATCATCTTCTCGAACGTCGCCATGGCGGTGGTGCCGGCGGCGGTGAAGCAGGGAATCTTCTATCTCTCGCCCAATGCCGGCCCGAGCCAGCTCGCCGGGGCGGGCTGCCACCCGAACTATTTCAACGTCGCCTGGCAGAACAACGACCTGCACTCGGCGATGGGCGCCTACATGAAGAGGGAGGGCATCGCGAAGCCCTTCATCCTGGCACCGAACTATCCCGCCGGCACCGACGCGCTGACCGGCTTCAAGGCCGGCTATGGCGGCGCGCCAGTGGCCGAGCTCTACACCCAGGTCGGCCAGACCGACTATGCCGCCGAGATCGCGCAGATCCGCGCCTCGGACGCGGATTCGGTGTTCTTCTTCCTGCCGGGCGGCATGGGTATCGCCTTCATGAAGCAGTATGCGGCGGCGGGTGTCGGCAAGCCGGTCTACGGCCCCGCCTTCTCGTTCGACGAGATCATCCTCGGCGCGGTGGGCGACGCGGCACTCGGCGTGAAGAACACCTCGCAATGGGCCTATGACCTCGACAACCCGGCCAACAAGGCCTTCGTCGAGAGCTTCCGGGCCGAGTACGGGCGCACGCCGACCCTCTATGCGAGCCAGGGCTTCGACACCGCGAACCTGATCCTCTCGGCGCTGGCCAGGGCGGATGTGAAGGACCAGGACGCCTTCCGGGCCGCGCTGCGGGCGGCGGACTTCGCCAGCGTGCGCGGGGCGTTCCGGTTCAACACCAACCACCATCCGATCCAGAACATCTATGTCCGCGAGGTGGTGGCAGGCGACGGCAAGCCGACCAACAGGCTGATCGGCATCGCCGAGGAGAACCACCAGGACGCCTTCGCGGCCGAGTGCAGGATGTGACCATCGCCGGGGTTCCGGGGATGACCCGGGACCCCGGCCCGCGGCGCACCGTCCGTCGAGGCCCTGACTCGGGGCCGGGGCATCGCGCCTCTCGCGATCGGACCGCCGTATGACCCTCGCCCTCCTGATCGAGCAGCTGCTGAACGGCGTCCAGCTCGGGGTCATGCTGTTCCTGATGGCGGCCGGACTGACGCTGGTGTTCGGCGTGATGGGCGTGATCAACCTCGCGCACGGCTCGCTCTACATGGCCGGCGCCTTCGTCTGCGCCTGGGTGGCGGGGACCACGGGCTCGTTC
This sequence comes from Limibaculum sp., assembly GCA_039805905.1. Classification (GTDB taxonomy): domain Bacteria; phylum Pseudomonadota; class Alphaproteobacteria; order Rhodobacterales; family Rhodobacteraceae; genus Thermohalobaculum. The sequence continues at coordinate 47,986 of JBDIVM010000010.1, forward strand.
TGGATCGGGCTCGTTGCGGCGGTGCCGGCGGCCGCCGCGCTGGGGGCGCTCATCGAGATGGGCGTCATGCGCCGGCTCTATGGGCGTGACCATCTCGACCAGGTGCTGGCGACCTTCGCGCTGATCCTGATCTTCTCAGAGGGCGCGCGGATGATCTTCGGGGCGCAGCCGATGTGGCTCGATATCCCGGCGGCGCTGTCGGGCCATGTGCGCCTGCCGGGCGGCGCGGCCTACCCGGTCTACCGGCTGGCGATCATCGGCGCCGGGATCGCGGTCGCGGCGGGGCTCTACCTGCTGATCCGGCGCACGCGGCTGGGGATGCGGATCCGCGCCGGCGCCTCGGACCGCGAGATGATCGGTGCGCTGGGGGTGGACATCGCCCGGCTCGACACACTGGTCTTCGCGCTGGGCGCAGGGCTCGCCGGGCTGGCGGGCGCTATGGTCGGCGCGCTCCAGTCGGTGCAGATCGGCATGGGCGAGCCGGTGCTGATCCTGGCCTTTGTCACCATCGTGATCGGCGGCATCGGCTCGGTCCGCGGCGCCTTCGCGGGCGCGGTGCTGGTCGGCGTGGTCGACACGACGGGGCGGATCTTCCTGCCGCTGCTGTTCGGGCTTTTCACCGACCCCTCCTCGGCCAGCACCATCGGCGCCGCGCTGGCCTCGATGCTGATCTATCTCGTGATGGCGGCGATCCTCGCGGTGCGCCCGCAGGGCCTGTTCCCGGCCAATGGCTGAGACGGCGGTGCATATCGGCCGGGGCCACGGGGCGGAACGCCGGGTCAACGCCGCGCTGGCGCTGGGTCTGCTCGCCGCGCCGCTGGCCGCGCTGGCCCTCGGCGAGCCCTATTACGCGAACCTTGCCAGCCGCGCCGCGATCCTGGCGCTGGCAGGCGTGGGGCTGAACCTGGCGCTCGGCTATGGCGGCATGGTCAGTTTCGGCCATGCGGCCTTCTTCGGGATTGGCGGCTACGCGGCCGGGATCGCGGCGCAGGCGGCGTTCAGCGGCGTGCCGGCGATCGGCTGGCCGGTGGCGATTCCCGGCACCGCGAACATGCTGCCGATCTGGCTCGCCGCCATGGCCCTCGCCGGGCTGGCCGCGGCCGGGATCGGGGCGATCTCGCTCCGGACCTCGGGCGTCTACTTCATCATGATCACGCTGGCCTTCGCGCAGATGATCTACTACTTCGCGATCTCGTGGCCCGAATATGGCGGCGAGGACGGGCTGTCGATCTATGTGCGGAACGGGTTTCCGGGCCTTGACAGCTACGACCCGCTGACCTTCTTCCTGATCTGCTATGGCTGCCTGATGCTGGCGCTGGGCTTCACCGCGCTGGCCATGCGCGCCCGCGTCGGCGCAGCGCTGATGTGCGCGCGGATGAACGCCAGCCGCCTCGCCACCGTGGGCATCGAGCCCTTTCCGGTGAAGCTGACCGGCTTCGTGATCTCGGCGATGATTACCGGGCTGGCAGGGGCGCTGTTCGCCGACCTCAACGGCTTCGTCGGCCCGTCCATGCTGGGCTGGCACACCTCGGGCGAGATCATGGTCTTCGTCATCCTCGGCGGCGTCGGGCGGCTGTTCGGGCCGGTGGCGGGGGCGGTGCTCTACGTGCTGATGGAGCATGTGCTGGGCGGGTTGACCGGGCACTGGCAGCTGGTGATCGGGCTGGTGCTGCTCGGCGTGGTGCTGTTCGCCCGCGGCGGGCTGGTGGGGCTGCTGGCCGGGGAGGCCCGGCATGGCTGAGCAGGGTTTGGCTGAGCCTGTCCTCGAAATCCGCAACCTCTGCAAGAGCTTCGGGGCGCTGAAGGTCACCGACGATCTGTCGCTGACGCTGCTGCCGGGCGAGATCCACGCGTTGATCGGGCCGAACGGGGCCGGCAAGTCGACGCTGGTCGCGCAGATCGCCGGGCAGCTTGCGCAGGATTCGGGCCAGATCTTCCTCGGCGGGCGCGAGATCTCGGGCCTCTCGGTCGCGGGCCGCGCGCGGCTGGGGCTGGGCCGGACCTTCCAGGTCTCGTCGCTGGCGCTCGAGTTCTCGGCTCTCAGGAACGTCATGCTGGCGGTGCAGGGGCGCGCCGGCGCGAGCTTCGGCTTCTTCACGCCGGTGCTGCGCGACCGGCGGCTGACGGAGCCCGCCCGCGCGGTGCTGGCGGAGTTCGACCTCGCCTCGCGGGCCGACATCCCCGCCGCCGCGCTCAGTCATGGCGAGCTGCGCCAGCTCGAGCTGGCGATGGCTTTCGCGCTGGAGCCGAAGGTGCTGCTGCTCGACGAGCCGATGGCCGGGATCGGCGCCGGCGGCACCCCGGCGCTGACCCGGGTGCTCGAGGGCCTCAAGGGCCGGGTCGCGATGCTGCTGATCGAGCACGACATGGATGCGGTGTTCCGGCTTGCCGACCGGATCACCGTCCTGTCCGAGGGCCGGGCGATCTTCTCCGGACCGCCTGGCGCAGTGCGCGCGAGCGCCGTCGTGCGCGACGTCTACCTGGGCGGCGACGATCCGGGCGGGGAGGGCTGAGCGGTGCTGCGTCTGGAAGGGGTCGAGACCTTCTACGGGCCGGTGCAGGCGCTGTTCGGCGTCGACCTTGCGCTGGACGCCGGGCAGGTCGTGGCGCTGATGGGGCGGAACGGCATGGGCAAGACCACCACCATCCGCTCGATCCTGCGGCTCACCCCGCACTCCCGGGGGCGGATCAGCTTCGACGGGCGCGATCTCGGCCGGCTGGTGCCGCATCAGGTCGCCCGGCTCGGCCTTGGCCTCGTGCCCGAGGGGCGGCGCTGCTTTCCGAACCTCACCGTCGCCGAGAACCTGATCGCGACCCGGCGGCCAGGCCCGTGGAGCCAGCCGGCGGTCGAGCGCCTTTTCCCCCGGCTGGCCGAGCGGCGCGGGCAGATGGCGGGCACGCTGTCGGGCGGCGAGCAGCAGATGCTGGCGATCGGACGGGCGCTGATGACGAACCCGAAGCTCCTGATTCTCGACGAGGCGACCGAGGGGCTGGCGCCCACCATCCGGGCCGAGATCTGGGCCGCGATCCGGCGGCTGAAGGCCGGGGGCGAGGCGATCCTGATCGTCGACAAGACCCTGAAGGAGCTGTTGCCGCTGGCCGACAGTTGCGTGATCCTCGAACGCGGCACGACGGTCTGGACCGGGGCGCCGGGGAAACTCGATGCCGCGCTGACGGGCCGCTATCTGGGCGTCTGAAGCCGGGAGGGCCGGCCGGAATGCGACGGTTGGGCTTGCGCATCGCGGGCAGCGTGGCGCTGGCGCTGGTGTTCCTCAGCCCGCCCGGCCAGCGGCTGGAGCGGGACTACGGACTTGCGAGCCTCTACTGGCTGCGCGGGCCGGTCGCGGTGCCGCCCGAGGCGATCGTGATCGCGCTGGACCAGCGGTCGGTCAACTGGCTGCAGTTCAACGCCGCGGACTTCGCCCGGGTCTCGGACATCCTGCCGTCCTGCCTGACGCCCCATGCGCGCGACGCGCTGAGCCGGGCGCGCAACATCTCGGACATGCCGCGCGGGGTCCATGCCTGCCTGACCGGCGAGCTGACCCGGCGCGGCGCCACGCTGATCGGCTTCGACATCCTGCTCCAGGTCGAGACGCCCGACGACGCGGCCCTGGCCGAGGCGATCCGCAGCGCCGGCAACGTGCTGCTCTACGAGCGCATCCGCACCGATGTCGAGCAGACCGACGACCCGGGCACGCTGGTCCTGCCGTAGCGGATGCACCCGCGCGCGCTGTTCTCCGAAGCGGCCGCCGGCACCGCGGCCTTCCTGGTCAACGCTCCCACCGGCAGCTTCGTCGAGGGCTATGTCCGCAGCCTGCCGGGGTTCCCGGACCTGCCCAAAATGGCCGAGGTTGCTTGGAGCCGCTTCGCCGGTGCACCGATGCCGGACGACCCGGAGCCGCGCTACCGGCCGATCTGGCTCTACGGCCCGCCGAAGGCGATCCGCACCTGGACGCTGCGCGACGTGTTCGAGCGGGGCTCGGACAATCCGCTGCCCGCGAGCCTTGCCGGGACTGCCGTCTTCATCGGCGTCTCGGATCCGGAGTTCCTCGGCACCAAGGACCATTTCAAGATTCCGGTCCGTGATGGGCGCGAGAACGACATCGGCGGCGTCGAGTTGCTGGCCAGCGCCTTCCTGAACCTGCTGCATGGCGAGAGGATGTCGGAGCCCGCGGCGCTCGCGAGCGCCGCCTTCGTGTTCCTGTTCGGCCTTGCCGTGATGCTGGCGGCCTCGGTGCTGCCCGGCCGGCGGGGGCTCGTGGCGATCGCGGCGCTGGGGGCGCTCCATGTCGCGGGGGCCTGGGCGGTGTTCGTGCAAGCGCATGTCTGGGCGCCCTTCGCGGTGCCCGTCCATCTCGGCCTGACCATGGCGGCGCTGAGCGCGCTGGCAGCCCGCTATGCCTTCGCGCCAGCTGGTCGGCCGGCTGACGCCGCAGCCGGTGGCGCGGGTGCTGCTGGAAGCGACCAGCACGGAGCGGCGCGAGGTCAGGACCGAGGCGGCGACGGTGATGTTCACCGACCTCGTGGGCTCGACCGGGCTCGGCGACCGGCTGTCGAGCCAGGATTACACGCAGGTGATGAACCACTATTACGACGACGACGCCAGCGCGATCGAGGCACATCGCGGCATGGTGGTCGAGTTCAGTCGCTGTCGCTGGCCGCCGTGATCGCGATCCGGCGCAACCGCACGGCCGAAGGCGCCGCACTGGCCGAGCGGGCATTGGCCGCGGGCCCCGGGCTGGCCGCGCCGCATCTGGCGCGGCGCTATGCGCTTCAGGCCGAAGGGCGCATCCGCGCGGCACGGATGGCTGCGGCCGAGGCGGTGGCAGCAGACCCCGCCGACGCCAATGCGCGCGCCCGGCTGGCGGAGCTGATGCTGATCGAGGGCGACAGGGGCGGCGCCCTGGCGGCGCTCTCGGGCATCGAGCCCGCCCGGCACACCGCGGCGAGCGGTGCCGTCGAGGGCCTGGCGCTGCTGGCCTCGGGGCGCCGGAATGCGGCCGAGATCGCCTTCCGCCGGGGCATCGCGCTCGACAGCACGGCACCGTTGCCACGGCTCGGGCTCGGGCGCCCGAAGATCCACCGCGGCGACGTGCCGGGCGGGCGGCGCGAGCTCGCGCTCTCGGCTGCGCTTGATCCCCGCCTCGTCAGCACGCGGACCTGGCTCGGCCGCGCCTATGCCGAGAAAGGGCTGGGCGACAAGGCGGCAAGCCAGGTCGACGAGGCCAGGGCTCTCGACCCGGACGATCCGACGCCATGGCTGTTCTCGGCGCGAGAAGTTCGTTGCCAACCGCCCGGTCGAAGCGCTGGCGGACCTGCAGAATGCCGAGGCGCTTGGGCGCAACCGCGAGACGGTGCGCTCGGGCGCCGGTCTCGGCGAGGACCGCGCGGTGCGCGGAGCCGCGGTCGGCCGGATCAGCCAGGTCCTGGGCTTCGAGAATGCCGCCATCACCGCCGGCGCCGCGGCGATCGAGGCGGATCCGACCAGCCCGGCGGCGCATTACCTGATGGCGGACGTGCTGCGCACCCGGCCGGCGCGCGACGGCGCGCGCACCAGCGCGCTCCTGCAGGCGCAGATCTACGACCGGCCCGGCAAGACCGTCATTCGCCCGCAGCTGACTGAGTCGAACCTCGCGCTGATCGAGACGGAAGGGGCGGTCCGAGCGACCGTGACCGAGTTCGCGCCGTTTTTCGACAGCGACGGCGTGGCGGCCGAGGTCAGCGGCTCCGGCGGGACCCAGGACACGTTCGGCAACGAGCTTGCGGCCACGGTGCTGCACGAGGGCGTGTCGATCGGCGTCGGTCAGTTCCATTACCAGACTGACGGCTTTGCCCGGAACAATGACGTCAACCACGACATCGTCAGCGTGCAGGGCCGCGCGACCGTGGCGCCATGGCTCGACCTGTTTGCCGAGTACCGCTACCGCGACACCGAGAGCGGCGACCGGGCGCTCGACTTCAATCTCTCGGACGCCACCGCGGGCCTTGGCGCCCGGGTCGAGGTCACCGGCGGCGTCATGCTCCGCGGTGCCTACACGCAGTTCCTGGTCCGCGACTTCCTGCTGGATCAGCGGCTCGAGCCGACGGCGGTCGCCGGCTTCACCCAGTCGGTCGATCAGGCAGCAGGCTCGACGATCGAGCAGGCGGCCCTGGGCGCCGATGCCCTGCTCCTGCCCTGGCTCCGGGTGGGTGGCGAGGTCTACTGGCGCTGGATCGACAGCCCGCGCTTCGAGCTCGGCCGGACGCGCCTCGACCCGGTGCTCGCCGAGGGCGAGGACCGCCTCCGGCAGTCGCTCGCCGATCGTGGGATCCGGCTCGGCTCGACCGCCTACGACCGGGAGATGCGGGGCTGGAACGAGGGACGCAACGACGCCTATAATCAGCTTCTCCTCACCGGGCGGGGGCAGGCGGTGCAGGAGGCGCTCACCGAGCGGAATCAGCCGATCAACGAGATCACGGCGCTCCTCTCCGGGTCGCAGGTGCAGCAACCGAACTTTATCAACCCGAACGTGGCGACGGTGCCGACGACCGACGTCGCCGGGATCATCGCGAACAACTACCAGCAGCGGCTCGCGGCGAACGCTCAGGGCAACCAATTCAGAAATCAAATCGCCGGCGGCCTGTTCCAGCTCGGCGCTGGCGCGCTCGCAGGAGGATATGTCTGATGGCAACAGTTTCGCTCGCCCCGGTGCTCGGCAAGATAGACGCCGCCATTGAGGCCGCACAGGCTGCACAGACGGGCGTGCCTGACTTCGAAGCCGGGTAAGTCACATGGCCGACGCCGATCTCCTCAAGCGCCAGATCGCGGCCGAGCTCGCGGCACGCAAGGGCTTTCCGCGGATGCCGGGCGACCCGCTCCCGGACCCGCAGGCGGGGATTCAGCAGATCCCGGTCGCGGGCGAGTTCGATCCCATGCGAGGCTGGGCGACGCATGAGCGGAACCCGCTCGGGGAGCCGGTCCCGATTCCCACGTTTCTACCGGTTCGCCCGACGACGCCGCGCGAGCAGGCGGCGAGGCTCGAGACGATCCGGCGGGGGTCGCTCCTGCCGCAGACGACCGAGCTCCCGGGCGACCCGGCCGCAACGCATGGTTTCGTGTCGACGGGCCGGCAGCCGACCGTATCGGAGACGAGGAACGCCGGGTGGGCCTTCACCGAGCCCCTGATCAGCCGCATGTTTCCGGCCGACGTGGGCCCGGGGCCGCTCACCGGGACGCTGGCGGCGAAGACCGGCCCGATCGCGGGGCTTGCGGGAGCGGCAAGTGATGCACTATCTGGGGTCAACCGAGCGGGAGTCGACGATGCAGGACAAGCGATCATTCAACGAGCGGCGGGTGCAGCAGATGATCCGGCAAGGATCGCCAGCCGCAACGCCCGATTCGTCGCAGAGACCGGGCCCTACCGCCCTCGAGTTGGAGGTGCTGGAAAGCCTGCACAGGTACGGCAAGACGCATATTTCGCTTTCGGCTATCCGGGAAGAGCTCGACTGACGCCGGCGCGGGGGCTGCAGACGAGCCTCCGCAAGATCGGCGCCGAGGCGCCGACGTTCCTTGAAGCGCAGCCGGAAGAGTTCATCCGGGCCGGCCAGATGGCGCAGAAGAGCCGGGGCCCGCTGGGCAAGAGCGTCTCGATCTACGCGCCCGACGGGTATCAGAAATACAAACTCTTCCTCTCCGAGGACAAGACGAGCGGCTTCGCGATCTCGCCCTCCGGCGAGCTCTCGAGCGTGTTCTCGGCCAAGGGATCGCCGAACCGCGGGTTGTCGGCTGCGGCGCTTCCGCTGGAGGTGCAGAAGGGCGCCCGGTGGCTCAACGCCTTCGACACCGCCCTCCCGCACTTTTACAGCCGCTATGGCTTCAAGCCGATCGCGCGGATCCCGTTCGACGAGAAGATTGCCCGGCTCGATTGGGGCGACGAGGCGGTTGACGCCTTCATTGCCGACATGAAGCGGCTGGGCCACCACGGGCAGGCGGGTGAAGGCCGGCCGGACCTCGTCTTCATGGCCTACGACCCGGATTACAACGGCGCGCTCACGCCCGGAGAGGGAATCCGCGCCAAGGGCTGGGATCAGGCCGAACAGATAACGCAAGACGCGGCCGACGGGTTCAAGCTCTCACCGGACGCGCCGGCCCGGATGAAGCGCGCCGATGAGCTCGGCTTCGAGGATCGCGATTTCTATCACGCGACGCTCAGGGATTACCGGGCGTTCAACGATCCCACGAAAACCGGATTCAGCCGCGGCGAGCGGGGCCCTCGCCCTTGCCGCTTCGCCGGCGGCCGCGGCGATCACCACCTGCCCGGCCTTCACCAAGAACATGAGCAACACCTTTTGCCTCTCCAGGAGCCCGCATTTCGACAAGCACGCCAACCAGGCGGGTTACATCTATGGCAGCACGGCGAACGACGGCTCGCCGAACGGCGAGATCCAGGTCGACAGACACACCAGGAAGAGCGGCAGCTCGGTCTGGCAGGGCTCGTGCAAGGCGAGCTGCACGAACCTGAACCAGTGGCCGCTGCTGCTGAGCCTGCCGGACGTGACCGGGGCGCTCTGCCCTTAACGGAGCCGCGTCGGCGCCCTCAGAACCCGATCAGGCCGGCTCCGAAGGCGCAGAATCCGCCGGCCGCGACCGACCCGGCGCAGATCCCGGCCATCAGGACGCCCATCATGATCTTCTGGGAGAGCGGAACCTCCTCCCATGTCATGTCGGGGCCGTTGCGGTTGACGAAGCAGGGCGCGGCCTCGGTCTGGCCGAGCGGCGCGGCGTCGACCTCGGCCGGCTCTGCCCCGGCGCGCCCGGCCAGCTCCGCGATATCGCCCGCCGGCGCCGGCTGCACCCGCGCCAGGGCCACGAAGTACTCGGTTTCCACGATATTGGCCCGGAAGACGCCGAGGGCGCGGGCGGACGCCGCCGGGTCGACCTCGAAGGCGAGACCGCGGCACAGCAGCTGCCCGATCCGGACAACGCGGTAGCTGCCCGGCATCAGCTCCGCCTCGGCGAACCCGCCATTCCGGAAGGGTGCGGCGACGGGCGTCTCGTCGCCCTGGCGCAGGAACTCGATCTGGCCGGTGCCGGCCTCATCGAGCACGATTGCGGTCCTGCCGGCCAGATCGAGGCGCAGGGACACGGGCTGCGGCGTCTCCGGTGCCGGTCCGTCCGGCGTGGCGGATGTGGTGGCGCAGGCGGCCACGAGCAGCGGCAGGGCCGCCGCGGCGGCAAGGGTCGGAGCGAGTCGCATCCGCCCAATCTAGCGCGGATCCCGCGCCTCCGCGACGGGGTCACGTATTGACATCGGGCCGAGATCCGCGGCCCCATATGCGGATCCGGGCATGGAGGAGGGATCATGGGGCGCACTGCGGACGCGATCATCATCGGTGCCGGCGTGATCGGCGCCGCCACGGCCTTCGAGCTGGCGAAGCTCGGCTGGAAGACGCTGAGCGTCGATCGCAACAGCATGGCCGGCCACGGCTCGACCGCCGGCTCCTGCGCCATCATCCGGATGCATTACTCGACGCTGGATGGCACCGCCTTCGCCTGGGAGGGCTATCACTACTGGCGCGACTGGGCCGGCTACCTCGGGGCGCGCGACCCGAACGGGCTGGCCGAGTTCCGCGAGACCGGCTGTCTGGTGATGCAGACCGCGCAGAACGGCCGGCTCGCCCGGCACATCGAGAACAGCCGGATCCTCGGCATCCCCTTCGAGGAGTGGGACGCCGCCCGCATCCGGGCGCGGCTGCCGGTCTACGATCTCCGGCGCTTCCACCCGGCCCGCCGGCTCGACGACCCGACCTTCGGCGAGCCGACCGGGGGCGAGCTCGACGGGGCGGTGCTGTGGCCGAACGGCGGCTATGTGAACGACCCGGCGCTCTCGGCCCAGAACCTGGCCCATGCGGCGCAGGCGAAGGGGGCGGCGTTCCGGCTCGGCGCGACGGTGACGGCGATCCTGCAGCAGGGCGGGCGGGTCAGCGGCGTCCGCCTGGCCGATGGCGAGGAACTGCATGCGCCGGTCGTCATCAATGTCGGCGGCCCGGCCTCGGCGCGGATCAACGCCATGGCCGGCGTGCTCGGCGACATGACCATCACCACAAGGCCGCTGAAGCAGGAGGTGGTGCATGTCCCCTCCCCGCCGGGCTTCGATTTCGAGCGCGACGGGCTGATCGTCTCGGACAGCGACATCGCCTGCTACTGCCGGCCGGAGCGGGGCAACCATATCCTGATCGGCTCGGAGGACCCGCCCTGCGACCCGCTGCCCTTCGTCGCGGACGACGCGCACTGGGACCGCAGCTTCACCGAACAGTGGCGCATCCAGGCCCTGCGTTACGCGCAGCGGGTGCCGAGCATCGGCATCCCCTCGCGGATGCAAGGCGTGGTCGACCTCTACGACGCGTCCGACGACTGGATCCCGGTCTACGACAAGTCGATGCTGCCCGGCTTCTACATGGCCTGCGGCACCAGCGGCAACCAGTACAAGAATGCCCCGATCGCGGGAAAGCTGATGGCGGCGCTGGTCGAATACTGCGAGGCCGGCCACGACCACGACGCCCGCCCGCTGCGGTTCCGCCTGCCCCATACCGGCCGCGAGATCGACGCCGGCTTCTACTCGCGCCGTCGCGAGATCAACCGGGACTCGAGCTTCTCGGTGCTGGGGTAGGAGCGGCGCACGGACCGGGCCAGGGCGAGGTCGGGATGCTCCGCATCCGCAATCCGCCCGTGATCCCCGCTCAGGCAGGGATCTTCCTGAGGCTTGAGGTAAAGAGAACGGTTGGGACAGAGCACCCGGCCTACGTGCCAAAGCGTAGGAAGATCGAGTTTCGCTCCAAAGGGACCCCGGTCACCGTCATCACGCTCCCAGCCTCCGACAATGACGGCCGAGCCAGCGGCGAGGGATGCGTTGGGGGCAGAGGTGGTCCTGCTTTCTGGGCCGTTTTGGCGGCAGGATAAGCTGGATCGCCTGTTGGTTCACGCCGCCACCGCCAGATTCCCGTTGACGCCGGGCCCCGTCATCGGCTCCGCTCGGGCGCGAATCCCAACCTGTCCCCGGAGCCCCGCATGAAATCCCATACCCGCGTCCTGGTCATCGGCGGCGGCGTCGTCGGCTGTTCGGTGCTCTACCACCTGACCAAGCTCGGCTGGTCCGACGTGATGCTGGTCGAGCGCTCCGAGCTGACCTCCGGCTCCACCTGGCACGCGGCCGGGGGCTTCCACACGCTGAACGCCGACACCAACATGGCGGCGCTGCAGGGCTACACGATCCGGCTCTACCGCGAACTGGAGAGCCTCACCGGCATGTCCTGCGGGCTCCACCATGTGGGCGGGATCACGCTGGCGACCACGCCGGACCGGATGGATTTCCTCAAGGCCGAGCGGGCCAAGCACCGCTACATGGGTCTCGACACCGAGATCATCGGCCCGGACGAGATCCGCAAGCTCTCGCCGATCACCAACACCGAGGGCGTGCTGGCGGCGCTCTACGACCCGCTCGACGGCCATCTCGACCCCTCGGGCACCACCCACGCCTATGCCCGGGCGGCGCGCAATGCCGGGGCCGAGATCGTGCTCCGGTGCCCGGTGATCGAGACCAACCCGCGCCCGGACGGGTCGTGGGAGGTGGTGACGAAGGACGGCACCATCGTCGCCGAGCACGTGGTCAATGCCGGCGGACTCTGGGCCCGCGAGGTCGGCGCGCTCGCTGGCGTCTACCTGCCGCTCCATCCGGTCGAGCACCAGTACCTGGTGACCGAGGAGACGCCCGAGGTCTACAACCATCCGACCGAGCTGCCCCACGTGATGGACCCGGAGGGCGAGTCCTACCTGCGCCAGGAGGGGCGCGGCCTCGTGATCGGCTTCTATGAGCAGGACATGGACCTCTGGGGCGTCGATGGCACACCGCCGGACTTCGGGCACGAACTGCTCGAGAACAAGCTCGACCGGATCTCGGACGCGGTCGAGTTCGCCTACCGCCGCTTCCCGGTGCTGCAGCGGGCCGGGATCAAGCGCGTCATCAACGGCCCCTTCACCTTCGCCCCCGACGGCAATCCGCTGATCGGCCCGGTGCCGGGCCTCAGGAACTACTGGACCGCCTGCGGCGTGATGGCGGGCTTCAGCCAGGGTGGCGGCGTCGGCCTCAGCCTCGCCCAGTGGATGGTCGAAGGCGAGCCCGAGCGCGACGTCTTTGCCGCCGATGTCGCCCGCTTCGGCGACTGGGTGACGCCGGGATATACCCGCGCCAGGGTGCGCGAGAACTACCAGCGCCGCTTCTCGATCAACTATCCGAACGAGGAGCTCCCCGCAGCGAGGCCGTTCCGAACCACGCCCGCCTACGGCATCTGGAAGGCTGAGCGCGCGGTGTTCGGGGCAGGCTACGGCATGGATCATGTTAACTATTTCGCGCCCGAGGGCGAGCCGCTTTACGAGACGCCCTCCTTCCGCCGCTCGAACGCATTTGCGGCGATCGGCGCCGAGTGCCGGGCGGTGCGCGAGGCGGTCGGGATCAACGAGATCCACAATTTCGGCAAGTACCGGGTCAGCGGCCCCGGCGCCCATGCCTGGCTCGACTGGATCATGGCCGGCCGGCTGCCGAAGCCGGGGCGGGTCAGCCTGACCCCGATGCTCAGCCCCTCGGGCCGGCTGCTCGGCGACTTCACGGTGACGGCTCTGGCCGATGGGAACTACCAGCTCACCGCATCCTTCGGCGCCCAGGCCTTCCACATGCGCTGGTTCCAGCGCCATCTGCCCGAGACCGGAGTGCATGTGGAGAACGTCTCAACGCGCCGGCTCGGCTTCCAGATCGCCGGGCGGCACGCGCGCGAGCTCCTGGGACGGGTGGCGAAGGGCGAGGTCTCGAACGCCGCCCTGCCCTTCATGTCGGCGCGGGAGATGGACATCGGCATCTGCCGGGCGCTGGTGCAGCGGGTGAGCTACACCGGCGATCTCGGCTACGAGATCTATGTCGACGCCGAGGACCAGGTCGCGCTCTACGGCATCCTGGCCGAGGCCGGGACGGGTCTCGGGCTGCGCCCCTTCGGGATGCGGGCGATGATGAGTCTCAGGCTGGAGAAGTTCTTCGGCTCGTGGCTGCGCGAGTTCAAGCCGGAATACATGCCCGCCGAGACCGGCATGGACCGCTTCGTCGCCTACAACAAGCCGGCGGAGTTCATCGGCAAGGCCGCGGCGGCGAGAGAAAAGGCCGAGGGGCCGAAGCGCCGGCTCTCTGCCTTCGTGGTGGATGCCCGGGACGCCGACGTGGTGGCCTACGAGCCGATCTGGCACGGAGAGGAGGTGGCAGGATTCTGCACCTCGGGCGGCTTCGCCCACTACGTGCGGAAGTCTGTGGCGCTGGGCTTCCTGCCGACCGGGCTCGCCACCGAGGGGCGCGAGGTCGAGATCGAGATCCTGGGCGAACGCCGCCCGGCCCGGCTGGTCACGACGCCGCTGTTCGATGCGGACGGGGCCAGGATGCGGGGGTAGGTCGCCGCCCCCCGGTCACGTCTTGCCGGAGACCCGGTCCCAGAACTCGCCGCGGTCATTGCTGCGCGGGAACGGGGCGTCGGGAACCGCCACGCCCAGGAAGGCGCAGAGCGGCCCCCAGCCCTCCTTCACCTGGTAGACCAGCAGCTGCCTGGCCGGGATCGCTGCCCTGACCGCCTCGGCATGGGCCTCGAACCGCTGCTTCAGGGCCGCGGCGTCGAGCCCCAGGGGAAACCCGGTCCTGGCGATCACGCCCGTCCCCATGGCGAACCAATCCTGCATCTCGGCCGGGACTTTCTCGGCGGCCGAGATCAGCTTGTAGATCGTCGCCGAGAAGCTTTCGACCCAGCTCTCCGGGCTGCGGGTGGTCAGGATGAACCTGGCTTCCGGGTAGGCGGTGTGCAGCTCGCGGAAGAACCCGGCGCTCGGCCAGTCGACGGCACTCGCATAGCCCCGGAAGATGCCCTTCCAGTCCGGTCGGCCTTGCGTCGCCGCCGCCCACAGCGGCACCTGGACAGGCTGGTTCAGCAACACCTCCTCCATGTGGTGGCATGGCCCGAACCCGAGCTGGTTGAGGGCGAGCTTCAGCGAGTAGGTTCCGGTCCGGCCGACGCCCGCCCCGATTACTCTGAGTGTCATCCGCAACCTCGCATGGACCGCGCCAGGCGCCGCTTTGGCGCTGCATGCGGAGTGATAACACCGGGGTGCGGGCGCGGCAAAGCCGATTTTTTTGCCGCGTCAGCCACGCCTCGGCTTCCGGTTCACCAGCACGATCCCCGTGCCGACCATCGCGAGCGAGACGAGGATCACGGCCGTGATCCGCTCGTCGAGGATGAGCCAGCCGAAGAGCACGCCGGAAAGGGGCGTCAGGAACCCGAAGGACGCCATGTCCGAGGCCGGGTAGTGCTTGAGGATCCAGAACCAGGTCAGGAACCCGATCGAGACGACGAAAACCACCTGGAAGCCGAACATGGCCCAGAGTTCCGGCGTCATGCCCCGGATCGCGGGGCCGAAGAGCGGTGCCGCCCCGACCAGCAGCACCGCCGAGACCGCGGTCTGGTAGAGCAGCTGCTGTTCGGGCGCGGCCCGCGCAAGGCGCGTCATCCGCGCGAGATAGGCGATCCCGGCCCAGAACATGGCGCCGGTCAGCGCCATCAGGTCGCCGATCAGCGCCCAGTCCGTCGCCGGGTGATCGTTGCGCCCGAGCGCCAGCGCGACGCCACCGACCGCCAGCGCCAGCCCGAGCCCGCGCAGCGGCGTCAGCCGCTCGCCCGGGATCAGGAAATGCGCCCAGAGCGCGACCCAGACCGGCATGGTGTAGAACAGGATCGCGGCGCGGGCGACCGAGGTGTAGTCGAGCGCGAGGTAGAGCAGCAGGAACTCGGCCGAGAAGAAGCAGCCGCAGAGGAACCCCGGCCAGAAGGTGCCGTCGGTCAGGCTCAGCCGGCGCCGCGCGAGCAGCGCGAAGGCCAGCACCAGCGGGAAGGCGCAGGCCGAGCGCAGCCCGGCCTGGAACACCGGCCCCATGCCGGCGTTCACCAGCTTGATGAACACCTGGCCAAGCCCCATCACCAGGGTGAAGGAGACGAGGAGCCCTGCCCCCAGGGCGTCGATCCGGTCCTTGCGCTGCACGAGACATCGCTCCTCGGTTGCCCGGCATCAGGGCCGGAAAGCCGGTTGCGGTCAACCGGAAACGGGACGAGCGCCGAAACGCCCCGGCCCGCGCCCGGCAGCCCGGCCGGCGGGCCGGGAGAGGGTCAGGCGAACTCGCCATGCACCCACCAGCCCGATCCGGACACCCCTCGGGGTGCCTCGGGGGTGCGGAAGAGCCAGAGGCGCGGTCCCTCCGCCGTCTCGACCCGCCAGTAGTCGCGGGCGCCGCTTCGCCAGGCGGGGTCGTCCCACCACCATTCCGGGGCGATCCGCTCGGGGCCGCTGAGGCCGGTGAGGGCGAACCGGCGGCCGCGCCAGCGCAGGTGCGGCGGGGGGAGGCCGGGCCGGGTGCCCTCGGCCGGGAGCCCGGGCGGCACCTCCATCCGCTCCGGCGGGAACAGCAGCAGCGGCCGCGCCGGGCCGCCTGCCGGGAAGGTCTCGGGACCGGACCAGCCAGCGGCTGCCAGCGTGAAGGCGCGCTCGGGGATGTGGCTCTCGGCAGGCAGGAACCGGATCAGGTTCTCGAAACCGATCCGGTTGCCGAGGGCCGACAGGAGGTCGGCGAGCTTCCCGGCGTCGCGGTCGGGGCCGGAGGCGTGGCGCGGCTGCGACGGCCTCAGCGGCTCGACCAGGGTCGCCTCCAGCCGCAGCGCGTCGATGCCGTAGCCGGCCTCGAGCCCGGCCACCTTGCGGGCGAAGAGCGCGCGGAGCCGCGCCGGGTCGCGGCCGGGGCGGGCGAGCGCGATCTCGGCATGGACGTCGGCGCTGTCGACCCGGCGCGCGGTCAGCCGCAGCGCCCGGGCGCCCATCTGCTCGTGCTCCAGCATCCGGCAGAGCCGGTCCAGCAGGCGCCCGAGCCCGGCGGTCACGTCGTCCACATGGCCGATCGGCTCGGGCAGGGTCAGGCGCACGGCGAAGACCGGGGCGGGCCGATCCGGGGCCACCGGCTCGGGCTCGGCGCCCAGCGCCTGGTCGAGCCGCTTCACCGCCGCGAGGCCGAAGCGGCGTGCCAGCGCGCCCCGGGGGATACGGGCGGCATCCTCGATGGTGCCGAGGCCGAGGGCCGCAAGCCCGGCGGCGGCTTCCGGCTCGAGCCTGAGCGCGGCGACGGGAAGGGCGCCGATCGCGGCGCGGGCATGGCCGTGCGGCGCGATCAGGGGAAGACCGGCCGAACCCTGCCCGCCGTAATGGGCCAGCGCCCAGGCGCCGCCGCGGGTATCCGCGATGGCGGTGCGGGCGGTCAGGCCTTGCTGCGCAAGGTCCGCGGCCACCGCCACGGCCAGCGCCGCCTCGCCGCCGAAGAGATGGGCGACCCCGGTCGCGTCCAGGATCAGCGTGTCCTCCTCCATCGCGGCCAGCGGCGAGAAGCGCCCGGCCCAGCGGGCGAGCGACCGGCGGAAGGTCGCCAGCCGCTCGGGCTCGGCCGGGCGGGTGACGAGCCCGGGGCAGATCGCCCGCGCATCCGCCAGCCCCTGGCCGGGCGCGAGCCCCGCCGCGGCGGCGGCCGGGTTGACCGAGACCAGGCGCAGCGCGCCGCCCCCCTGCCCGGCGACGGCGAAGGGGCCGGGGAAGCCCGCCTGCCCCTCGCGCCTGAGCCGCGCCTCGGCGGCAAGGTGGGGCAGCGCGGCGGCGAGGATGCGGCGGGACATGGCGGGCAGCAGGCCGGGATTTGAATGTGTTCGCATTTTGTTCTGTTCCTGGCAGTTTGACAAGTGCCGGGCCGGGCGGTGCCGTTAAGTGGGAATTAACCGTAATCCGGGTGTATTTTCCCGGTGCATTATGCCGGAGCGGGAGCCGGGCCGGATGCAGGCTCGGTGATGTGGGACTCGCGAAAGGACAAGACGATGATCGGAAGGGCGTTAATTGCCGGGGCTCTGGGCACAGCGCTGGCCGCCGGGGCGATCGCCGGGCCGGTGGAGCCGCCGGCCGGCGACGTGGTGCTGACCGTGTCGGGCGCGGTCGCGCCAGCCTCCCCGGCCGGGGATGTGAGGCTGGATCTCGCGGCGCTGAAGCGCTTTCCGGCCAGGGAAATCCACACCACCACCTACTGGCATGAGGGGGTGCAGCACTTCCGCGGCGTCTCGGCCCTGGCAGTGCTCGAGTCGCTCGGCGTGAAGGACGGGCTGCTCACCGCCACCGCCGCCGACGACTACATGGTGGCGATTCCGTTCGACGATCTGAAGGCGCATGAGCCGATCTTCGCGCTGGAATGGAACGGCGACGATCTGGCGGAGGCTGCGGAAGGGCCAGTCTGGCTGATCTTCCCCTATGACGAAATGAGCGAAGCGGAGCGCGCGCGCTACACCGACTGGAGCATCTGGGCGCTGGAGCGGATCAAGGTGCGGAGGTAGCCCGCGCCCGGACCCCGGCTTAGGCAGGGGGAAGCGGAGCCGGTCGCGGCGATGGCGATCCGGAAGCGGTCCGGGGCGCCGGCACCGGGCTGCCGGTCTCCGTGCCGCCCACCTCCGTGCCGCCCACCTCCCAGTTTCCCAGCGGGCCGCGCCTGTTCTTGATCAGCTCCCAGAGCTGCCGCGCCCCGCCTCCCGGCAGGGGCGCGCAGCGCCAGCGGGTTTCCACCGCATTGGCGCGGACCCGCCCCTCCGGCACCAGGCAGAGGCCGCGGCAATGCCCGGTGCCAGCGGCAAGCTGCAGCCGGCGGCTGGCGGTGAGGTCGGGAGCCTCGGCCAGCTCGGCGACCACCAGCGGCGCGGCACCTGAACGCAGCGCCTCCTCGGCCACCTGCAGCACGGCGCGAGCGCCGGCCGGACGGGCCAGGATCAGCCGTGCGGGATCCATGAAGGACAGGAGCCCCTGCGGGCAGAGCCGGCCGGCCTCGCGTGCCTCCTGCACCCAGAGCACCGGCCCCGCGAGCCGCCCGGCCAGCGCTGCCGCAAAGGCCCGCCGCCCCGGCCCGGTCGCCTCATGCACCCGCCCGGAGCAGAGCAGAGCCAGATCGGGCTGGCCGGGGAGAGGCGAGAAAGAGGGCATGGCAGGTTCCGGAGCAGAATGTTCGCTTTTTGTTCCTATCCCGATTCGAGGTGGCAGGTCCAGCGGGGGAACGGGTGTCCAATCCCGTCCGCTCACCCGCCGACCGATTCCCCTGCAATGAAAAGTCCGTCGTCTGCCGGCTTGGCCGTTCCCTTTGCCGCGTTTTTGGTGAATTGCTGTGCCGGGCGGCCGCAGGTGCCGGCCGGGACCAACTGCGCCAGGAAAGGACTTTCCCTTGTTCGTCTCGTTTTTCCCGCGGCCGCGGCTGTTCTTGCTCTCGGCGATCATCTGGACCGCGATCGTCACGGCGGGCTGGTATCTCGGCGGCGCGGGGCTCGGCGCATGGGTCGGCCTGCCGCCGGCGCCCGCAGATGCAGAGCCGATCATCGGGCTGGGATACTTCGTTACCGATGATTTCCTCTTCTTCTATCTCTACTGCTTCGTCGCCGTCGCGTTGTTCTTCGGCGCCTGGAGGCTCTTCAGCCCTCATCCCTACCAGTGGTGGTCGATCGCGGGCTCGGCCCTGATCATCTTCTCGACCTACTATTCGGTGCAGGTCTCGGTGGCGATCAACAACTGGCGCCGGCCGTTCTTCGACTCGGTCCAGAAGGCGCTGTCCGGCAGCAATGCCGGAGAAGGCGCCGTCACCGCCGCCGACCTGTACCGGCTGATCCTGATCTTCGCCCAGATCGCCCTGGTCTGGATGGTGGTCTATGTCGCGACCCGGTTCTTCACCAGCCACTGGGTGTTCCGCTGGCGCACCGCGATGAACGACTACTACATGTCGCGCTGGCCCGATGTCCGGCGGATCGAGGGCGCCTCGCAGCGCGTGCAGGAGGACACCATGCGCTTCGCCCAGATCACCGAGGATCTGGGCATCTCGGTCGTCGACTCGCTGATGACGCTCTTCGCGTTCCTGCCGGTGCTGGCCGCGCTGTCGGTCCATGTGGCCGATCTGCCCCTGGTGGGGACGATTCCACAACCGCTGCTTGTCGCCGCGATCTTCTGGTCGATCTTCGGCACGGTCCTCCTGGCGGTCGCCGGCATCAGGCTGCCAGGACTGCAGTTCCGCAACCAGCGGGTCGAGGCCGCCTACCGCAAGGAGCTGGTCTATGGCGAGGATAATGCCGAGCGGGCCGATCCGCCGACGGTCGCCGAGCTCTTCGCCAATGTGCGCCGGAACTACTTCCGGCTCTACTTCCACTACGCCTATTTCAATGTCTTCCGCGGGCTCTACATCCAGGCCGACAACATCTTCGCCTATCTGATCCTGATCCCCACCATCGTCGCCGGAGCCATTACCTTCGGTATCCTGCAGCAGATCCTCACGGCCTTCGGGCAGGTCAGCAACTCGTTCCAGTATCTGGTCAATTCCTGGTACACGATCATCGAGCTGCTGTCGGTTCACAAGCGGCTCCGGGCCTTCGAGGCACAGATCGGCGGCGAGCCGCTGCCCGAGATCGACCGGCGCTTCCTGGCGCGGGGTGCGGTCGAGGAGCCGGGTTAGGCCGCGGCGGCGGGCCGCCGCGACCGCAACACTCAGCGGGTCGGGCCGCGCCCGCGCACGATCGCGGCGATGTCGCCGCGCTCGAGGCCAATGTCCCGGAGCGAGCGGTCCGGCAGGCATTCGAGCGCATGGATCGTCGCGCGCAGCCGGCGCTCGCGGTCGAGCCGGCGCCAGGCGGAGGCGAGGGCGGCCAAGGGCCGGAAGACGCTCGGCCTGGCGGCGGCGGGGCGGGTTGCGGTGGCAGTCATGGCGGGGTCTCCTTCTGCTCTGCTGGCATTCCTGTGCGGCGGGGCTTCCGCCGCGCTGACGCCAATATGGGAGAGGCCCCCTGACAGCCTTGTGTCAGGAGCCGACCGCGATCCCGATAACCCTCCTGACAGCGTGTTGTCAGGAGGGTTATCCTAAGGTCCCGATCGCCGGCATCTACAGGATTCCGCCAGCACCCGCACCCTCCGGAGAAAGCATTTGCGCCGCGCCGACCGCCTGTTCGAGATCATCCAGCTGATGCGCCGCAAACCGACGGTCCGCGCCCGCGACATCGCCGCGACGCTGGAGGTCTCCGAGCGGACCGTCTACCGGGACATCCGCGACCTGATGACCTCGGGCGTGCCGATCGAGGGCGAGGCCGGCGTGGGCTATGTGCTGAAGGCAGGCTACGACCTGCCGCCGCTGATGTTCAAGGAGACCGAGATCGAGGCCCTCGTGCTTGGCGCGCGGATCGTCGAATCCTGGGCCGATGCCGAGCTGGCCGAGGCAGCCTCGGATGCCATCGCCAAGATCGAGGCGGTGATCCCCGAGCGGCTCCGGGGCTTCATGGCCGACACGGCGCTGCTGGCGCCCTCCTCCTGGCACATGGAGCCGATCGCGTTCGACGTGGCCGAGATCCGCCGGGCGGTCCGCGGCCAGATCAGGGTGCGCTTCCGTTACACCGACGTGCTGGGCCAGGGATCGGAACGCACGGTCAGGCCGCTGTCGCTGGCCTATTTCGGCCCGGTCTGGATTCTTGCCGCCTGGTGCGAGCTGAGGAACGATTTCCGCACCTTTCGGCTGGATCGCATCCGCGACTTCGCCGTGACCGGCGAACGGTTCAGGGCCGAGCGCGGCAAGACGCTGCACGACTTCCTGAAGCGCCCACAGACCTGGACACGCAGCGCGCTCGGCCATGCAGGCGAGGAAGGGCACTGAGGCGGGTTACCGCCCCAGGAACCGCCTGAGCGCGGCGAGGGTCTTCTCGCTGGCATGGTGCTCGATGCCTTCGGTGTCGATCTCGGCGGTCTCCGCGTCGACGCCGAGGCTGACCAGGAAGTCCCGCACCAGACGGTGTCGGTCGCGGGCTGCTTCGGCCAGATGGCGGCCCGCCTCGGTCAGGAAGATCGAGCGGTAGCGCTGGCGGGCCACGAGCCCCTCACGGGCCAGCCGGTTGAGCGCGCTGTTCACCGTGGCGTTGGTGACGCCGAGGCGTGCGGCAAGGTCCACCGCACGGGCCTCGCCGGTGACGTCGATCAGGTCGGCGATCAGCTCGACATAATCCTCGGCCACCTCACGCTGATGTGCCTGGCGTACCCGCTCGAAGCTGCGCGCCTGTCGTTTCGCCTCGCGCAGGGGGCGCGGCGCGACGTCAGGTGATCGGGCGTCATCGGGCGTGCTCATGCGCGGTGCATAGCGCGTCGACAAATGTAAGTCCAGACTTAAATTTGTAGTCCATTGACGAAAGATCAGCCCTTCCCCATCTCTGGAGGCGACAGCGACTCGGGAGAGGTTGCGATGCCGGGATACAGGACGATGACGGCGCGGGCCGCGGCTCTGCTGCTGGGCGCGGCGCTGCCCGCCGTGGCTGCGGCGCAGCCGGTGGCGGTCGCGACCGTCGGCATGCTCGCCGACGTGGCGCAGAACGTGGCAGGCGAGTGCGTGGCGGTCGAGACCATGATGGGGGCCGGCACCGATCCCCATCTCTACAAGGCGAGCGCCGGCGACGTTCGGTTGCTGTTCGCGGCGGATGCGATCCTCTATGTGGGCAACAACCTCGAGGGCCAGCTCGGGGAGGTGCTGGGCAAGGTCGCCGAGCGCAAGCCGACGCAGGCGGTCGCCGAGGCTGCCGTTCCGCCGGATCACCTGATCCACCCGCCGGCTGCGCACTATCCCGACCCGCACGTCTGGATGGACGCGATGCTGTGGGCCGGCACCGCCCCGGTGGTCGCCGAGGTGCTGGGCGGGCTGGTGCCTGCCTGCGCCGGGGCTATGCAGGAGCGCGCAGCGGCCTATGCCGCCGAGCTCGAGGCGCTCGACGCGTGGGTGCGCGCCAGCATCGCCACCATCCCCGAGCGTCAGCGCATGCTGATCACCGCCCACGATGCCTTCGCCTATTACGGCCGCGCCTATGGCATCGAGGTGCACGGCATCCAGGGCATATCGACCGAGAGCGAGGCCGGCATCGCCGACATCCGGGAGACGGTCGATACCGTCGTCGGGCGCGAGATTCCGGCAGTATTCATCGAGAGCACCATCAACCCTCGCACGATCGAGGCGGTGATCGCCGCCGCTGCCGGGCGCGGCCACGCGGTGGCTCTCGGGCCGCAGCTCTATTCCGATGCCATGGGCGAGGCTGGCAGTGCGGCCGGGACCTATATCGGCATGATCCACGCCAACACGGCGGCAATCGTCACCGCACTGGGCGGCCGCCCGGCGCCACTGCCGGGCGCGCTCGTCGCATGGGCCGACCGCTGGAACGTGGAGAAGGGCGGATGAGCCCGGATCGCCGCAGCCTTCCCGGCGCGCGGCACCGCGACACCCACCGCGACGCCCATGGCTGAGTTCACCGCCGAGGCGCCGCAGGGTCCGCTGCACGAACCGGGCCTCGCGCTTCATGTCGAGGACCTGACGGTCAGCTATCACGGTCGCCCCGTGCTGTGGGACATCGACCTCAACGTGCCGCCTGGCGTGATGGCTGCCGTCGTCGGGCCGAACGGCGCCGGCAAGAGCACGCTGATCAAGTCGGTGCTGGAACTGGTTCCCGCCACCGCGGGCCATGTCTATCTCTTCGGCAAGCCCTATGCCGGGGTGCGCAAGCGCATCGCCTATGTGCCGCAGCGCAGCTCGGTCGACTGGGACTTCCCGACGACGGCGCTCGACGTGGTGATGATGGGCCGCTACGGCCATCTCGGCTGGCTCCGCCGCCCTGGCGCGGAGGAACGCCGCCGCGCCGTGGCGGCGCTCGAGGAGGTCGGCATCGCCGATCTTGCCGGACGGCAGATCAGCCAGCTCTCGGGCGGGCAGCAGCAGCGGGTGTTCCTCGCACGCGCCCTGGTGCAGGAGGCCGATCTCTACTTCCTCGACGAGCCGATGGCGGGTGTCGACGCCACCACCGAGCGGGCGATCGTGCGGCTCCTCAAGGGATTGCGCGACCGCGGCAAGACGCTGATCGTCGTCCATCACGACCTGCAGACCGTGCGCGAATATTTTGACTGGATCGTGATCCTGAACGTGCGGGTGATCGCGCAGGGGTCGGTCGCCGCCGCCTACACGGCCGAAAACCTGCGCCGGGCCTATGGCGGGCAGATCTCGCTCCTGCGCGGGCTCGATCGGCCGGGCGATGCGCCGGTCACCGGCGAGGCTTCCGGCGCATGAGCCTCTTCGCGCTGCTCGCCGACTACACGCTCCAGAACGTGGCGATCGGGGCCGCGATCCTCGGCGCCGTCTCGGGCGTGCTGGGCAGCTTCGCGGTGCTGCGCCAGCAGAGCCTGGTCGGCGACGCGCTGAGCCACGCCGCCCTGCCGGGGGTGTGCCTCGGCTTCCTGGTCGCCGGCACGCGCGATCTCGGCTGGATCATGGCCGGGGCGCTCGGCAGCGGCGGGCTGGCGGCGCTGGCGATCCTGGGGCTGACCCGGTTCAGCCGGCTCAAGACCGATGCCGCCATCGGCGCGGCGCTCAGCATCTTCTTCGCCGTCGGCGTGGTGCTGCTGACCGTGATCCAGCGCCGGGGCGGGGCGAGCCAGGCGGGGCTCGAGACCTTCCTGTTCGGCCAGGCGGCGGCGATCCTGCGCCAGGATCTCTGGATCATGGGAGCCATCGCGGCGGCCGCGCTCGGCGCGGTCGCGCTGTTCTGGAAGGAGTTCAAGCTCGTCACCTTCGACCCGGTCTTCGCCCGGACGCTCGGCCTGCCGGTGGCCGTGCTGGAGGTGGCGCTGACCGTCATGGTGGCGCTGGCGGTGGTCGTGGGGCTGCAGATGGTCGGCGTCGTGCTGATGGCGGCGATGGTGATCGCGCCGGCCGTCGCCGCCCGGCAGTGGACCCGCCGCCTCGGCCCGATGGTCTGGCTGGCGGCCGCGATCGGCATCGGCTCGGGCATTGCCGGGGCGCTGGTCAGTGCGCTCGGGCCGGGGCTCGCGACCGGGCCGCTGATCGTGCTCTCGGCCTCGGCCGCGGTCGCGGTCTCGATCCTGTTCGCACCCGGCCGCGGCATCGTCTGGGAGGCTGTGGAGCGGGCCCGCGAGCGGCGCGCGTTGCGCGGCCGGCAGGTGCTGGCGACGCTTCTCAGGCTTGCCCGCGAGCATGACGATCCGTCCTACCCGGCCGAGCAGGGAATGCTGGATCTCTACCATGGCCTCGGCACCCGCGCAGCGCTGGAACGGCTCGAGGGTCGCGGCCAGGTCGCCCGCACGGCCCACATGCCGGGCGAGGGCCGCCACTGGCGGCTGACCCCGGCGGGTCGGGAGGAGGCCGAGCGGGTGCTGGCGGAATTCGGCGGGGAGCGGGGCTGATGCAGGCGCTGCTCGACAGTCCGGGTCTGATGATCGTCGCCACCGGCCTGCTGGTCGGTGCCGCCGCGGCGCTGCTGGGGCCGTTCCTGATCCTGCGGCGCAACGCCATGCTCTCCGACGCGATCAGCCATTCGATCGTTTTCGGCATCGTCACCGTCTGGCTCCTGACCGGCGCGGCGAGTGGCCCGGTGCAGATCCTCGGCGCGGCGCTGACCGGTGTGCTGACCGTGGTCCTGACCGAGGCGCTGGCGGCCTCGGGCCGGGTCAGGGACGACGCCGCCATCGGGCTGGTCTTTCCGGTGCTGTTCTCTGCGGGCGTGCTGCTGCTGAACCTCTATGCCCGCGAGGTCCATATCGACGCCCACACGGTGCTGCTCGGCGAGATCGGCTTCGTCTGGCTCGATACGGTCGGGCTGGCCGGCTACCAGGTGCCGAATGCACTCGTCTGGATGGGCGCGATGACCGCGGTCAATGCCGGCTTCGTGGCGCTGTTCTGGAAGGAGCTGAAGCTCGCCACCTTCGACCCGGTGCTGGCGCATGCCTTCGGCTTCCGGCCGCGGCTGATGTTCTACCTGCTCCTGTTTCTCCTCAGCGGCACCGCGGTCACGGCCTTCGACGCCGTCGGCGCCATCCTGTTCGTCGCCTTCGTCATCGTGCCGCCGGCCACGGCCTATCTGCTGACCGACCGGCTCGTGGCCATGGTATTGCTCGGGGTTGCCATTTCGGCATTCTCGACGCTTTCCGGGTACGGGGTTGCGACCGCCTGGGATGTGTCGATCGGCGGCATGATGGCGGCGATGACCGGACTCTGCCTCGCGGCGGCCTTCCTCTTCGGCCCGCGCTACGGGCTGATCGCCGGGATGCGGCGGCGGGCGGGCGAGGCGGTGGCGAGCGAGACCCGGGCGCTGGTCGTGCACCTCGCGGCGCACGAACAGGGCGCCGAGCGGGCGGAGGAGAACGTGTCGGGCGCCATGCGGAGCCATCTCGGCTGGACCAAGGCGCAGGCGCGCCGGGTGCTGCTGCGCGGCCTCGACGAGGGGCTGGTCACGCGCGACGGCGCCCTGCTGGGGCTGACGCCCAAGGGACGGGCCGAGGCCGAGGCGCTGATCGAGCCGTGGCGGCGGGGCGGGGGCTAGGGCCCGTCACGCAAACCGCAGCCGCTGCCCCACGCCGAGCCTCGCGGCCTTCTCCAGCATCGCGTGGCCGAGGGCGATGTCGGAGAGCGAGAGGCCGCGGTGCCAGAACAGGATCGTCTCGGCGCCCGATTCGCGCCCGGGCTTCCTGCCGGCGACGATCTCGCCGATCTCCGCATGGAGCGTCGCCTCGGAGAGCTTGCCTGCATCCACATGTGCCCTCAGCGCGCCGAACTTGCCAGCCCTGCACTGGCCCCAGTCGTCGACCACGAGCTTCGACATGATGTCGGTCAGCGAGAGCTCCACCGCGCTCATCGTCCCGTAGGGCACCACCAGCGCTCCGGGCTTGATCCATCCGGTCTTCAGCATCGGCTCGGGCTTCGCAAGCCGCGAGGCCTCGACGACGATATCCGCGCCGGCGACGCAGCTCTCCCAGTCCTCGGTCGCGACGACCGTCTTGCCGAGATGACGCGACAGCAGCTCGGCAAAGGCGTTGCGGCTCTCCGGCCGGCGGGAGTGGACGCGGATCTCCTGGAAGTCGAACAGGTGATCGAGAAGCCGGACGTTCCAGTAGGCGGTGCCACGTGCGCCCACATGACCGAGCACACGGGCGCGCTTGCGGGCGAGATACTTCGCGCCGATCGCGGTGACCGCGCCGGTGCGCATGTCGGTGAGGCCGGAGGCATCGAGGATCGCCGTCGGTGCGCCGGTACGCGGGTCGAAGAGTGTCAGGACCCCGTATTCGGAGGGCCGTCCCTGCCGGTAGTTCTCGACGAAGTCGCCCACCACCTTGACGCCGGCCGCATCCACCTGCCCGCCGATCCAGCCCCGGAGCACGTTGAAATGGCCCTCGGCCCCGGCGCGGGGCTCGAGATGCATGCGCGGCTCGATCACCGCCTCGCCGCGCCCCTGCATGGCGAGGCTCCCCTCGATGGCGCCGAGAATCTCGTCGTCGGTCAGCGCCAGCGCCTCGATGTCGAGGCGGTTGAGGTAGGTGACATAGACCGGGGGCGGGTAGGTCCGGGTCATCGAGCTCCCCTCGCTGCCGGCATGGCGTGCAGCAGTGATCGCAGCATGTCCCGGCAGCAAAGCACATTTCCCGCCGGGAGGGTAGCGGGCGGCGCATCTGGTATCGAGGCGGCGTGCGTCAGGCGCCCGGCAGGCGCGGCGGGAGCCCTGTTGCGCCGCCACCGGCTGCAGTGTATAGGCGAGCGCTCGGGCACCCGTAGCTCAGCTGGATAGAGTGCTGCCCTCCGAAGGCAGAGGTCACAGGTTCGAATCCTGTCGGGTGCGCCAATCATCACAACGTCGGTTCCGGGGACATGGTTAACACCAGATACCGGAGAGATGATTTGCACCCTTTCCGCGGCAGGCGGTCGCGGCTTTGCTGCCTGCAGGACGCCGGCCCGCGCCTTTGCACGGGCCGGCGATGCGGCTATGCTGGGGCATCTCGAACCCGCCGGTCTTCCGCGGACCCGGCCCGGGTCAAGGAGATCCGGGTCCGCAGGCGGGCACGCGAGGAAGGACGCGCGGAGGCAGGATGATGCGGAAGCCCTGGACGGTTGCGATTTCGGCATTCCTCGCCGTGACGCTGGCGCTGGCGGGATGCGGCGCCGACCAGACCGGGGGACAGCGCGCGGCACTGACACCCGACACCTCGCCCGTCCGCAGTGTCTCGGAGCAGCGCGAGGGTGATCAGGCGCACCCGAAGATCCTCGCCCAGTTCGGCGGCGCGTACCAGGACCAGCGGCTGACGTCCTATGTGAACGGGATCGGCCAGCGCATCGCGCGGGTCTCGGAGCAGCCGAACGCGCGCTGGACGTTCACGGTGCTCGACACCCCTACGGTCAACGCCTTCGCGATTCCGGGCGGCTATGTCTACGTCACCCGCGGGCTCGTGGCGCTGGCCGGGGACGAGGCGCAGCTCGCCGGGGTGATCGGCCACGAGATCGGCCATGTGGTCGCGGGCCATTCGTCGCTCCGGCAGGAGCGGGGCACGATCGCAGGGCTCGGCCTGCTTGCCGGGGCGATCGGGCTCAGCGTGCTCGGGGTCGATCCGAATGCGGCCGGCGCGCTCATGCAGGCGGGGCAGGTGGCCGCGGGCGGCGTCCTGGCGCAGTATTCGCGCGGCGACGAGCTCGATGCCGACAATCTGGGCATCCGCTACCTGGCGCGGGCTGGCTACGACCCCTACGCCCAGGCGGATTTCCTCGACCGGATGGCAGCCTCCTCGGCCCTGCAGGCGCGGATCGCCGGGCGCGGCTATGACCCTAACCGGGTCGACTTCCTGGCCTCGCACCCGGCGACCGGCGAGCGAACCCGCCAGGCGATCAAGGTCGCGCAGTCCGCGGGCGCGGTCCCGACCGTCGGCGCCGCGCGCGGCCAGGACCGCTTCATGGCCACGATCGACGGCATGGTCTATGGCGACAGCGCGGCGCAGGGATTCGTGGAGGGGCGCAGCTTCAACCACCCGAAGCTCCGCTTCGGCTTCACCGTGCCGGCCGGGTTCACCATCAACAACACGGTGAACGCGGTGGTCGCCGCCGGCCCGAGCAGCTCGCGCTTCATCATGGACGGCGCGCGCGACGAGGGCGGGGCGCTCGAGGCCTACATCGCTCGCGCCTGGGCGCCCGGAATCGCGCGCAGCGTGCGCACGGGCCAGCTCTCGGATCTGCGCTCCGAGCGGATCAACGGTCTCGAATCCGCCTCGGCGGTGCTACCGGTGCAGCTGGGCAACGGGGTCTACGACGCCTTGCTGGTCGCCTACCGCATGGACGGGAAGATCTACCGCATCACCGGGCTGAGCCCGCGCGGCTCCGGCATGATGCCGGCGCTCCGGGACGCCGCCCGCAGCTTCCACCGGCTGAGCGGATCGGAGCTCTCGCAACTGCACGAGAAGCGGATCCGCGTGGTCACCGCCCGGGGCGGCGAGAGTGCCGAGAACATGGCCCGCCAGATGAACGTGGACGGCTATGCGGTCGAGCGGTTCCTGGTGCTGAACGGGCTCGGGCCCGGCGAGCGGCTCGGGGCCGGCGAGCGGGTCAAGGTCGTGCGCTGACGAACGGGAGGCGCTGCCCGGGAGTTTCGCCCGGCGCCGCCGTGGCCGCCGGGCCGGAAGCTCGGGCCCGGTCAGATCATCTCGGCCAGTTGCCTTGCCACGTCGCCGTGGTCGCTCTCCAGTCGCTTGCGCAGCTTCCGCAGCGCCTGGGACTCGAGCTGGCGGACCCGCTCCTTCGAGAGCTTCAGCTTGATTCCGAGGCTTTCCAGCGTCTCGGGCTCGTCAGCCAGCTTGCGGGCGGCGATGATCATGCGCTCGCGCGGGGTCAGCGCATCGAAGGCCTCGTTGAGCCAGGTGCGGGCGCGGGCCAGATCGGAATCCCGCGCGACCTGTTCTTCCGCCAGGGGACTGTCGTCCTCGAGCGTCTCGACCCATTCGCGGCCATCCTCGCCGGCCTGCTGGGCATTGAGGGAGTAGTCGGCACCCGAGAGCCGGGTCTCCATCATGGTGACGTCGCGCAGCGGCACGCCGAGTTCGGCAGCGATCTCGCGCTGGATCTCGACCGAGGTCGCGTCGCGGCCCTCGAGCTCCATCTCCGCCTCGACCTTCGCGCGGACCCGGCGCATGTTGAAGAACAGCGACTTCTGCGCCGAGGTCGAGCCGGTGCGCACCAGCGACCAGTTCCGCATCACGTAGTCCTGGATCGAGGCCTTGATCCACCAGACCGCATAGGTAGAAAAGCGCACGCCGCGGTCGGGATCGAACTTCGAGGCGGCCTTCATCAACCCGACGCCCGCCTCCTGGATCAGGTCGTTCATCGGCGCGCCGTAGCGGCGGTATTTTGCTGCCATGGCGATGGCCAGTCGCAGATAGGCGGTCACCAGACGGTGGAGCGCCTGCTCGTCGCGGTCATTGCGCCAGGCGCGCGCCAGCGCCGCTTCGGTCTCGGCGTCCAGCAATTCGGCTGCCATGGCCTCGCGGGTGACGTCCGAGCTTCTGGCGGAAGAACCTCTCGGCAGATGTTGGACACCCATGGCTTGGCCTCCTTCAGGGTCGGGAGCAGGCTTCGCAAATCGCTCTACGTGCAGTTGGTCGCCGCGGATCGTCACTGCAACATGATCTCACACCAAAGTGACGCTTCATTCACACCGCGCCCACGTATTCGCCACGGGCCGGGTAGTTCTTCGTGATGGCAAAATCGAGCATGCCGAGCAGCTCCGA
Source organism: Limibaculum sp. (assembly GCA_039805905.1). Classification (GTDB taxonomy): domain Bacteria; phylum Pseudomonadota; class Alphaproteobacteria; order Rhodobacterales; family Rhodobacteraceae; genus Thermohalobaculum. The sequence continues at coordinate 77,708 of JBDIVM010000010.1, forward strand.
GAATTGCGGACGCACGAAGGGCATGGTCTGCACCGACGCGTAATAGAGGGTGCTGTCGGCATTGATCAGGAACAGGCCCGGCTCGGCGAAGAGCGCCGGCTCGTCGATGCCGATCGAGGTCTTGCCCCGCCCGGCCGAGAGATAGAGCCCCCACTCCCGGGCCTTGGCGAGCGGCAGGCCGTAGCCGAAGCGCAGGTTCTTCGCGCCGACCTTCTCTGCCATGCCCCGGGCGCGCTCGGCATCGTCGGTGCTGATGGCGATGGTGCCGACGCCCCGCGCCGCAAATTCCGGTGCCAGCCGCTCGAACTCCGCCAGATACTTGGCGCAGAGCGGGCAATGCAGGCCGCGGTAGAAGCAGATCACCGTGCCGCGCTCCGAGGTCTCCGAGGCGAGATTGAAACGGCCATGACCCACGGTCTCCACGGTCAGGTCCGGAACCCTGCGGCGGGGGATCAGCATGCGTTTTCCTCCTGCGTGCACTGCGCGGAAACTTTATAGTTGAGTGAATCGGTAGCAGTATTTATGATCCGGAAAATCCGAAAAACCTGATCGGGACACCGGAATGAACGACTGCGATCGCCTTGAAGCCCTGCTCTCGCGCTTTGCAATGTCGGTAACGCCAGCCCCGGCGGGCGACGGCAACCTGGCCATTCTCGGCTGCCCGGAGACCGGCGAGCCGCGCATGGTCGTGTTCGCGCCGCGGGCCGAGGCGCGCTGCTGCAACGGCGAGCCGCTGCTGGTCTCGGCCCATGCCGCCTGGGGCGGCAACGCCAATCCGCTGCTGAGCGCGCTGCCGGAGAAGATCTGCTTCGACGCGACCGGCGACGAGGAGATGACCCTGCTGCTCCGGCTGTTCCGGGCGGAGGTGGAGCGTCAGCGCTGCGGCGTGCGGCCGATCCTGAACCGGCTTGGCGAGGTGCTGGTGATCCGGCTGCTGCGCCGCGAGATCAGCAGGGGGGCCACCGCACCCGGGCTGGTCGCCGGGCTGGCGGACCGGCGGCTCGCACGCGCGATCGTGGCGATGCACGAGGATCCGGGCCGGGCCTGGCGGAACGAGGATCTGGCGGAGGAGGCGGGGCTGTCGCTCAGCCGGTTCGCCGAGACCTTCCTGAAGACCGTGGGCGAGACGCCGCAGTCCTATCTCCGCCGCTGGCGGATGACGCTGGCGCGCCAGGACATCGAGCGGGGCGAGCGGGTGCAGACGGTGGCCCGGCGCTACGGCTATGCCAGCCCCGAGGCGCTGACCCGCGCCTTTGCGCGGCAGTTCGACGTGAACCCGCTGGCGCTCAGGCGCGAGGCGGCGCTGGCCTGAGGGGGGGTGCGGCGCCATCAGTGGAAGTCCCGGCTGGGGAACAGCGTCTTTGCCTGCTCGCGCGGGTGGCGCGCGCGCGGCTGCGGGCGGGGAGAGACCGGGCGGCGGGACTCGTCGGCAGGCGAGGCGGTGGTCGGCAGGCCCAGACGGTCGAGCCAGCCCGACAGATCCTCGATCCGCCAGGCGATCAGGTGGCTGACCGCGCCCTCGCGCTGCAGCTTGCCCGTCACCCGCAGGAGCCGGCCGGCAATCACCGCCCGGCGGAACCGCTCGTAGGTCTTCGGCCAGACGATCACGTTCACCACCCCGGTCTCGTCCTCGAGCGTGACGAAGATCACCCCCGAGGCGGTACCCGGCCGCTGGCGGGTGATGACGAGGCCGGTCACGGCGAACCGGCTGCCGTCCGGGGTGCCGGCGACCTGCGTCGCGGTGCGGCTGCCCGCGAGCTGCCCGCGCAGCAGCGCCAGCGGGTGGGCGCGCAGGCTGAGGCGGAGCGCGCGGTAGTCCTCGACCACTGCCTCGCCGAGGCTCGGGACGGGGAGGATCGCAGGCGCTTCCGCCAGGCCTTCGCCCTCCGGGAACAGCGGCAGCGGCGCGTCGCCGGTCAGCGCGCGGGTCTCCCACAGCGCCGCGCGGCGGGCGAGGCCCGAGGGGGCGAAGGCGTCCGCATTGGCGAGCCTTGTGATGGCCGCGCGCGTGAGCCCGGCCCGGCGCCAGAGCGCCTCGATGTCCGGGTAGCCGTTGCCGCGCGCGGCCGCGATCCACTGGCCGTCCTCCTGCTTCAGCCCCCGGACCTGCCGGAAGCCGAGCCGGAGCGCAAACCCGCCGCTCGCCGAGGGTTCCAGCGTGCAGTCCCAGAACGAATGGTTGACGCAGACCGGCCGCACCTCGACTCCGTGTTCGCGGGCGTCGCGCACGATCTGGGCGGGCGCGTAGAACCCCATCGGCTGCGAATTCAGCAGCGCGCAGGCGAAGGCCGCCGGGTGATGGCGCTTGAGCCAGGCCGAAGCGTAGACCAGCAGCGCGAAGCTCGCCGCGTGACTCTCGGGAAACCCGTACTCGCCGAAGCCCTCGATCTGGCCGAAGCAGCGCTCGGCGAAGCCGCGGGTGTAGCCCCGGGAAATCATCCCCTCGATGAAGCGCTCGCGGAAGCTCGAGATCGTGCCGGTCTTGCGGAAGGTGGCGAGCGAGCGGCGAAGCCGGTCGGCCTCCTCGGGCGTGAAGCCGGCGGCGACGATGGCGATGCGCATCGCCTGTTCCTGGAACAGCGGCACGCCCAGCGTGCGGCCCAGCACCTCCCTGAGTTCGTCCGAGGGGAACTCGACCTGCTCGAGCCCCTGCCGGCGGCGGATGAAGGGATGCACCATGTCGCCCTGGATCGGCCCCGGCCGGATGATCGCCACCTGGATCACCAGGTCGTAGAAGCTGCGGGGCCGCATCCGCGGCAGAAAGTTCATCTGGGCGCGGGACTCGACCTGGAAGACCCCGAGCGAATCCGCCCGGCACAGCATGTCGTAGGTGGCCACGTCCTCGGGCGGCAGGGTGGCGAGCGTGTAGCGGGTGCCCTGATGCGCCACGATCAGGTCGAAGGCCTTGCGCACGCAGGTCAGCATGCCGAGGCCCAGAACGTCGACCTTGAGAATGCCCAGCGCGTCGATGTCGTCCTTGTCCCATTCGATGACGGTGCGCTCCTCCATCGCCGCGTTTTCGATCGGCACCAGCTCGTCGAGCCGGCCGGCGGTGATGATGAAGCCACCCACATGCTGCGAGAGATGGCGCGGGAAGCCGATGATCTGCTCGACGAGCTGCATGGTCTGGACCAGACGCCGGTCGCCGGGGTCGAGCCCCACCTCGCGGAGCCGCTCCGGCGGGACCGCCTCGCGGCCCCAGCCCCAGACCTGGCCCGCCAGCGCCGCGGTGACATCCTCGGAGAGCCCCATGGCCCGGCCGACCTCACGCAGCGCGGCGCGGCTGCGGAAATGGATCACGGTGGCGCAGAGCCCGGCACGGTGGCGGCCATAATGCTGGTAGATGTGCTGGATCACCTCCTCGCGGCGCTCGTGCTCGAAGTCGACATCGATGTCCGGCGGCTCGTCGCGGGCCTCGGAGACGAAGCGCTCGAACACCATCGAGATGGTGTCGGGGTCGATCTCGGTGATGCCGAGGGCATAGCAGACGGCCGAGTTGGCAGCCGACCCCCGCCCCTGGCAGAGGATGCCCCGGCTCCGCGCGAAGGCGACGATGTCGTGGACGGTCAGGAAATAGGGAGCATAGCCGAGCTTGCCGATGAGCTTGAGCTCGCGGGCGACGAGGAACTGCGCCTTCTCCGGCACGCCTTCCGGGTAGCGCCACCGCAGCCCCTCGCGGGCCAGCCGCTCGAGCCGGGCCTGCGGCGCCTCGCCATTGCCCTCGTCCGGATACTCGTGGCGGAGTTCGTCGAGGGAGAATCCGCAACGCCCGGCAAGCTCCAGCGTGCGGGCGAGGGCTTCCGGATACGCGCCGAAGATCCGCGCCATCTCGGCCGGGGCGCGCAGGCGCCGCTCGGCATTCGGCTGGGCGAGCCGGCCCAGCGTCTCGATGGTGCGCCGGGTGCGGATGCTGGTGAGCACATCGGCAAGCCGGCGGCGGTCCGCCCGGTGCATCAGCACGTCCCCGGTGGCGACGAGGGGGATGCCGGCGGACGCCCCAAGCGTCGCCAGCCCTGCGAAGCGCTCCGGGTCGCGGCCGTCATAGCGGGGGGCGAGGGCGAGGGAGACATCGGCGCCGAAGCGGCGCGCCAGGCGCCGCAGATGTGGCAGCACCGCGCGCGCGTCTCCCGGCGAGGGAGTCGCCTGTAGCCTCCCCCTCCCTTCCCCGCAAGGGGGGAGGGGCGCGCCCGGGTCCGGCGCGCAGGCGATCAGGATCAGCCCTTCGCCGCCCGCGCAGAGATCGCCCAGGGTCAGGGCACACCCCCCCTTCCCGGCCCGCCGCTTGCCCAGCGTCAGCAGCCGGCAGAGCCGCCCGTAGGCCTGGCGGTCGGAGGCCAGCGCGATCACCTCGAGGGGTGTGTCGGTGAAGGTGAGCCGGGCGCCGACGATCAGCTTCGGCAGCGTGGCGTAGCTCGCCGGCCCGGTGTCGGGGGGCACCGGCCTGGACTGGCTGAACCGGGCGCGCAGCGCGTCCTCGGAGAGCCGCGAGGAGGGGTCGGTGCGGGTCTGACTGCGGATCTGGGTACGGACCTTGGCGTGCTCCCGCACGTCCGCCCCGGTGACGTTCGGTGGCCTGATCCGTCTCGCCTCGCGCTTCAGCTCGCGCAGCCGCGCATGGGCGCGCACCACACCCGCCAGCGTGTTGCGGTCGGTGATGGCGATGGCCGCGAGGCCGAGGGCGGCGGCGCGCTCCACCATCTCCTCCGGGTGCGAGGCCCCGGTCAGGAAGGTGAAGTTGGTGGTGACGCTGAGCTCGGCATAGAGCATGTTCCTGTTATGTTCTCATACCGGGGCATTGACAAGACCTCCCTCCCGGCACCTCACCTCCGGGACAGCGGCCGCTTGTCGCCGGCCCCTCTCCCGGTCTATGCCGGCGTGAACGCCGGAGGTTCCCGGTACCGGACCGGCCGGCAATGCCGAGGAGCCGCGCGATGACCGAGACGAAGCCCCACGGGATCGCCCGCGGCCTGACCAACTACGGCGACATGGACTTCTCGATCTATCTCCGCCGCTCCTTCGCCGGCTCGATGGGCTACTCGCGCGAGATGCTGGCGAAGAAGATCGTCGGCATCGCCTACACCGCCTCGGGCTTCAACAACTGCCACAGGCATTTCCCGGAACTGCTCGAGGCGGTGAAGCGCGGTGTGCTGGCAGCAGGCGCCCTGCCGCTCGAGTTCCCCACGGTCTCGCTCGGCGAGGTGTTCCTGAACCCCACCAGCCTCAAGTTCCGCAACCTGATGGCGATGGACACCGAGGAGATGATCCGCGCCCAGCCGATGGATGCGGTGGTGCTGATGGGCGGCTGCGACAAGACCGTGCCGGCGCAACTCATGGGCGCGGTCTCGGCCGGCATCCCGGCGATCCAGCTCGTGGCCGGGCCAATGCTGACCTCGCGCCAGCCGGGCGGCGGCGAGCGGCTCGGCGCCTGCACCGACTGCCGCCGGTTCTGGGCGAAGCACCGTGCCGGCGAGGTCGATGCCGCTGAGATCGGCCGGATCGAGGGCAGGCTCGCCACGACCGCCGGAACCTGCGCGGTGATGGGCACCGCCTCGACCATGGCCTGCCTCACGGAAGCGCTGGGCATGTCGCTGCCGGGCACCGCGGCCATCCCCGCCGTGCATGCCGACCGGCTGCGCGCCGCCGAGGCGACCGGGGCCGCCGCCGTGCGGCTGATCGAGACCGGCATCCGGCCGGGCCAGGTCATCACCCGCGCCGCGCTCGGCAACGCGCTGCGCGCGCTGCTGGCGCTCGGCGGCTCGACCAATGCGGTGCTCCACCTCGCCGCCATTGCCGGGCGCGCCGGGATCGAGCTGCCGCTCGCCTGGCTCAACGAGCTCTCCGACACCACGCCGGTTCTGGTGAACCTCATGCCGGTCGGCGCCGGCTACATGGAGGATTTCTTCTACGCCGGCGGCATGGGCGCGGTGCTGCGCGAGTTGAAGCCGCTGCTGGACCTCGACGCCCTGACGGTCACCGGCGAGACGCTCGGCGAGCGGCTGGCGGCACCCGCCGAGCCGGTGGACCGCAGCATCATCGCCAGCGCCGCGCAACCCCTGGAGCCGCAGGGCGGCCTGGTCGCGCTGTTCGGCTCGCTGGCCCCGCGCGGCGCGATCCTGAAGCGCTCGGCGGCGGACCGGACACTGTTCGAGCGCGAGGGCAGGGCGGTCGTGTTCACCTCGCTCGAGGACCTCGCGGCGCGGGTCGACGATCCGGCCCTCGACATCGGGCCGGACGACTTCATGGTGCTGCAGAACGCCGGCCCGACCAGCCCGGCGGCGATGCCCGAGGCGGGCTACCTGCCGATCCCGAGGAAGCTTGCCGCCGCCGGCGTGAAGGACATGGTGCGGATCTCGGACGCCCGCATGTCCGGCACCGCTTTCGGCACCATCGTGCTCCATGTGACCCCCGAGGCGGCGGCGGGCGGCCCGCTGGCGCTGGTCAGGACTGGCGACCGCATCCGCCTCTCGGTCAGCCGGCGGCGCATCGACCTCCTGGTCGGCGACGAGGATCTCGCACGCCGCCGCGCCGGGATCGTGTCCGCGGCGCGCGGGCCGGGCTCGATGCGGGGTTACGACCGGCTCTATGCCGAGCAGGTGCTCCAGGCCGACCGCGGCTGCGACTTCGCGTTCATGTTGAAGCCGGACGCCTCGTCCTGACCGGCGCTGCCGGCGCCCGCGGGCTCAGCGAAGCAAGGGAGCGATCTCGCGCCAGAGCGCCCGGAACGCCTCGGCCGGGGCGCTCCGCGGAGCCGACTCGGCAACGGGCCGGCGGGTCTCGCCCATCTGCTCGACCTGGCTCGAATAGGGAATCCAGGCCGAAAGGCGCGCGGGCTCGGCGGCATCGAGCAGCTCGCGGTGCAGCCGCTTGCGGCGGTCGACCATCGAGTAGAAGGCGCGCATCAGAGGCCGGTGCTCCCCGTCGCGGTCGAGGAAACCGCTGAGCTGGTCGAGGGCCCGCAGGGACAGCGTGGTGGGCAGCAGCGGCACGAGCAGCAGGTCGCTGGCGCGGAACACCTGTTCCGAGAGCTCGGAGATGCTGGGCGGGCAGTCGATGACGATCAGGTCATAGTCGAGCCGCAGGGGGGCAAGCAGCTTCCTCAGCTGCGAGTGCTTCTCACGGGCGAGCCGAAGGTCGAGCTCGCGGTAGGAAAAGTCCGCCGGCAGCAGGTCGATGCGCTCGTAGTCGGTCGACTTGATCAGGGTCTCGATGTCGGTCTCGCCCCTGGCGAGCTTCTTGGCCCCGCCCTTCACCTTCGGCTTGACCCGGAAGTAGAAGCTGGTCGCGCCCTGCGGATCGAGATCCCAGATCAGCACATGCAGGCCCGACATGGCGGCGAGGTAGCCGAGGTTGACTGCGGCAGCCGTCTTGCCGACGCCGCCCTTGACGTTGAAGATGCTGAGCACCGGCACGGTCGGTTCCTCCCACGGGGCGCTGCGCAGGCTGATTCAGGCAACGCTGTTTCCCAGGTGCCGCGGTGTCAAGCGGCCGTTCGGGCGCACCCGACGGACTGGCCCGGATGGCGGGCGTGCGAACGGCCTTCGCGGCCCTGCGCGGGTGGCTGCGCGGGGGTGCCCTGCGGGTCGGTTCGGATGGCGATCCGGACTGCGGCGGAACCACGTCAAGGTTCACGGAGACGGCGTGCCCTCCGATGTCTAGAATGTTGTTTGATATGGAGAAAGAATGACACAAAACCTTATCGATTCTGTCGCGCACCCGTTGTGCCGGGCCACTAGGGTCTCATCGCCGCAGGGGCGGATCATGTGTCTTGCGGCGTTGGCACGGAGCAAGAGATGACCGGAGGAAGTGCTGTGAAGGGACTGAGGATCGGGACTGCGACAGCAGCGGTTGCGCTGGTGGCGTTCGGAGGTGCGGCAGAGGCGCGCGATCAGATCAAGATCGTGGGCTCGTCTACCGTCTTCCCCTACACGCAGGCGGTCGCGGAGGAATTCGCCAAGAAGACCGGCAAGCCCTCGCCTGTCGTCGAATCGACCGGCACCGGTGGCGGAATGAAGGTCTTCTGCCAGGGCATCGGCGAGGCGCATCCGGATCTGACCGGCGCGTCGCGGGCGATGAAGAAGTCGGAGTTCGAACTTTGCGCGAGCAACGGCGTGACCGACGTCACCGAGGTGCTGCTCGGCTATGATGGTCTGTCGGTGGCGGTGTCACGCGAATCGGACAAGAAGTGGGATCTGACGAAGCAGCAGATCTATCTGGCGCTGGCGGCACAGGTTCCGGTCGACGGCAAGTGGGCCGACAATCCGTACCGGAAGTGGTCGGAGATCGACCCGTCGCTGCCGGATGTGGAGATCCTCGCCTACGGTCCGCCGCCGACCTCGGGCACCCGCGACGCCTTCGTCGAGCTCGCGATGCACCCGGGCTGCGAGGAGCTCGACTTCGTGAAGCAGCAGAAGGCATCGCTTGACAAGAAGGCCTTCGGTGCGTGGGTCACGGACAACTGCTCGCGGATGCGCCAGGACGGACCCTTCGTCGAGGCCGGCGAGAACGACAACCTGATCGTGCAGCGGTTGGTCGCCGACTCGCACGCGGTGGGTATCTTCGGCTATTCCTTCCTGTTCGAGAACGAGGACAAGCTGAAGGGCGTCGCCATCGAGGGAGTCGAGCCCTCCAGCGCGACCATCGCCGACTTCTCGTACGGCATTGCGCGCCCGCTCTTCATCTATGTGAAGAACGCGCATCGGGGCGTGATCCCGGGGCTCGACGAGTTCGTCACGGAGTATGTGTCGGAAAACGCCCTCGGGCCGGATGGCTATCTGGCCGAGCGCGGCCTGACGCCGCTCGCGGACGACATCCGCGGCAAGGTCCAGGAGGCGACGCTCGCAGCGGCAGCCATGGACGCTCCGAAGAACTGACGACGACTGCGGGGCGGCCACCCGCCGCCCCGTCCGCCACCTTGCCGTGGAGCGCCCGAAGATGCTTGGCTTTCTGTTCCTCGTCATCCTGATGGCCTCGGTGCTCGGTTACATCCTGAACCGGCAGACGGCACGGCGGCTGGCGCGCTCGGGACAGAGGCTGCATTCGCTTTCCGGGTTCCACGGCGCCTTCGCGGTCTGCCTCAGCGGCCTTCCTGCGCTCGTGTTTGCCCTGTTGTGGCTGCTGTTGGACGATACCGTGATCGAGGCGATCGTGATGCACCGACTGACCGTCGATCAGACCGGTGCGCTGAGTGCGGGCGAGATTTCGCTGCTGAAGTCCGAGATCCGCTCGATCGCGGGCGGCAAGGTCTTCGGGACGCCCGAGCCCTGGAAACTCGATGCCGGCGCGAGCCTGGCAAATCTCGCGTCGACCGCCCGGCTCGCGCTTTTCGGTGCCGTACTCGCAATCCTGGTCGTGGGGATCGCGGTGGCGCAGACGAAGGTCGTGCCCGCGTTTCGCGCCCGGCAGAGCGTCGAGCGGGTGATGTCGGGCTTCATGGTGTTCTGTTCGCTGGTCGCCATCGTCACCACCCTCGGCATCGTCGCCTCGCTGGTCTATGAAAGCCTGCGCTTCTTCGAGCGGGTCCCGCTTGCCGAGTTCCTGTTCGGCCTCAACTGGGAGCCGCAGATCCCGATCCGCGCCGATCAGGTCGCCGGCACCGGCGCGTTCGGCTGGATTCCCGTCCTCGTCGGCACCCTGGTGATCACGATCGTCGCGCTGGCCGTCGCCATCCCGATCGGCATCTACAGTGCGATCTATCTGAACGAGTTCGCCACGCCGAGGGTCCGGGCCGTCGCAAAGCCGCTGCTCGAGCTGCTGGCGGGCGTGCCGACCGTGGTCTACGGCTTCTTCGCCATCCTCGTCGTCGCGCCGGCGCTGCGCGCCGCCGGCACCGCCCTCGGCATCGACGTTTCGCCGAACACGGCGCTGGCGGCCGGCGGTGTCATGGGGATCATGCTGATCCCCTTCATCTCGTCCTTCACGGATGACGCGCTGAACGCGGTTCCGCGGTCTTTGCGCGACGGATCGCTGGCGCTCGGCGCAACCCGCGGCGAGACGGTGACCAAGGTGCTGTTCCCGGCTGCGATCCCGGGCATCGTCGGCGGAATCCTGCTGGCAGTCAGCCGGGCGATCGGCGAGACCATGATCGTCGTCATGGCCGCCGGGCTGATCGCGACGCTCACCGTCAACCCGCTGAACTCGGTCACCACGGTCACGGTGCAGATCGTCACCCTGCTGATCGGCGACACCGAATTCGACAACCCGAAGACCCTCGCCGCCTTCGCCCTCGGGCTCATGCTGTTCCTGGTGACGCTGGGCCTGAACGTGATCGCCCTGCGCATCGTCCAGAAGTACCGGGAACTCTATGACTGAAGCATCGATCACCACGGTCCGGACGTCGCCGTCCGTCCTGCCCCGCCGGGTGGACTGGTCGGACCCCGCCCTGCTGGGCCGGGTCGCGCGCCGCCACGGCCGCGACCGCTACGTGATGCTGGCGGGCCTGGGAGCGCTGTGCGTCGCAGCATCGATGCTGGCCTTGCTGGTGCTCTCGCTCGTGATCCTCGGGCACGAGGCCTTCACCCAGACCCATGTGACGCTCGACTTCGAGATATCGGCCGACCGGGTAAGCACCGATGCGCCGGCGGACGGCAATTTCCGCGCCATCATCAGGGATGCGCTCGCGGCGCACTTCCCCGAAGTCACGGACCGGCGCGACCAGACGGCGCTCGGGGCGATCCTCAGCAACGGGGCGCAGTTCCAGCTACGCGACATGGTGGTGGCCGATCCCGGCCTGATCGGCGGGACCGTGAGCCTCGCCGTCCCGGTCTCCGATCCCTTCGACCAGCTTGCCAAGGGGCTGGTCGATGTCTCCGCGCCGGAAGCGAACCGGCGGCTGTCCGACAGGGAGATCGGCTGGTTCCGCGTGCTCGAGCAGGCCGGCGCCGTCTCGCGACCGCTCAACACGGCGCTCATCACCAGCCCGGACAGCCGCTTCCCCGAGCTCGCCGGGCTCGCCGGGGCGCTCTGGGGTTCGTTCTACACGCTGCTGGTCTGCTTCCTCATCTCGTTCCCCGCCGGGATTGCCGCCGGCATCTATCTCGAGGAATTTGCGCCGAAGAACCGCTTCACCGACCTGATCGAGGTCAACATCAACAACCTCGCCGCCGTCCCCTCGGTGGTGTTCGGGCTGCTTGCACTCGCGGTCTTCATCGGCTGGTTCGGCTTGCCGCGCTCGGCGCCGCTGGTCGGCGGCATGACGCTCGCACTGATGACCCTTCCGACCATCATCATCGCGACCCGGGCGGCGGTGAAGGCGGTGCCGCCCTCGATCCGCGACGCAGCGCTGGCGCTCGGCGCCTCGAAGCACCAGGTCGTGACCGGCCATGTGCTGCCGCTTGCCATGCCCGGCATCCTGACCGGCACGATCATCGGCCTCGCCCAGGCGCTCGGCGAGACGGCGCCGCTCCTCCTGATCGGCATGAACGCCTTCATCACCCAGGTGCCGGACGGCGTGATGACGCCGTCGACAGCGCTGCCGACCCAGATCTTCATCTGGGCCGACAGCCCCGAGCGCGGCTTCGTCTCGCGGACCGCGGCGGCGATCTGCGTGCTGCTGGCCTTCCTGGTGCTGATGAACGCTCTGGCCGTCTATCTGCGCAAGCGCTTCGAGCGCAAGTGGTAACATGGGCGGCCGACAAAGCAGAAGGATGTGCAAGCCATGAATGCCGAGACCGGGATTGTCGGGCAGCATCGGGTGATGCCGGGCGAGCCGCGGCCGACCAAGATCTCCGCGCGCGAGGTGAACGTCTTTTACGGCACGAACCACGCCATCAGGGACGTGACGGTGGACATCGAGGACCGGGCCGTGACCGCCTTCATCGGCCCCTCGGGTTGCGGCAAATCCACCTTCCTGCGCTGCCTGAACCGGATGAACGACACCATCGACATCTGCCGGGTGACCGGCGACATCATGCTCGACGGCGAGGACATCTACGCCCGCAAGGTCGATCCGGTGCAGCTCCGCGCCCGCGTCGGCATGGTGTTCCAGAAACCGAACCCGTTCCCGAAGTCGATTTTCGACAACATCGCCTACGGACCGAGGATTCACGGTCTGGTGCAGTCGCGGGCCGAGCTCGATGCCATCGTCGAGCAGGCCCTGCGCCGCGCTGCGCTCTGGGAAGAGGTGCGCGACCGGCTGGATGCGCCGGGCACCGGGCTCTCGGGCGGACAGCAGCAGCGGCTCTGCATCGCGCGGGCCATCGCCACCCAGCCCGAGGTGCTGCTGATGGACGAGCCCTGCTCGGCGCTCGATCCGATCGCGACCGCCCAGATCGAGGAGCTGATCGACGAGCTGCGCGAGACCTACTCGGTCGTGATCGTGACCCACTCGATGCAGCAGGCCGCTCGGGTCAGCCAGAAGACCGCGTTCTTCCATCTGGGCGAAGTGCTCGAGTACGGCGAGACGTCGAAGATCTTCACCAGCCCGGACCACGAGAAGACGCAGCAGTACATCACCGGGCGCTTCGGTTGAGCGGGCGGATCGCACCGGTATCCACTCGGGCATCCGATCGGGCCCCAAAGCCAGGCAGTTGCCGGCAAGTGAAACGGACGTGAGCATGACGCGACATATCGTGACCGCCTTCGACGAGGATCTGCGGGCGATCTCGGCGAATATCTCGGAGATGGGCGGCCTGGCAGAGCAGCAGCTTGCCCAGGCGCTGGAGGCGATCGCCAACCGCGACAGCGAGCTTGCGGCGCAGGTGATCGCCGAGGACCGCCGCCTCGATGCAATGGAAACAAGGCTCGAGGACTCGGCGGTGCAGCTCCTGGCGCTGCGCCAGCCGATGGCCAGCGACCTTCGCGAGGTCGTCGCGGCGCTGAAGATCGCCTCGACGCTGGAGCGGATCGGCGACCTGGCAAAGAACACCGCCAAGCGGGCACGGGTGCTGAACGATAGCCAGTCGCTCCGCGCCGCGGGCTCCATCGTCCGCATGGGCAGGCAGGTGCAGGCGCTCCTGGCGGAAGCCCTGGACGCCTACGCCGCGCGCGACACCGCTCTCGCCATCAGCGTCTGGAAACGCGATGTCGAGATCGACGAGATGTACAACGCGCTGTTCCGCGAGCTGATGACCTACATGATGGAAGACCCGCGCGTGATCGGCCTCGGAACGCAGCTCCACTTCGTCGCGAAGAACCTGGAGCGGATCGGCGACCACACCACATTCATCGCCGAGATGACCCACTTCGTGGTCGAGGGGAAGCCGCTGGTCGACGACCGTCCGAAGGCCGAGCCGGAAGTGGCGGCGGGCGGCCGGACCGACAGCGCGCCGGCCCGCTCGGACGCGCACGAGGATTGACCGGGATATGGCAGGCGGGAGCAGAGGGCAGGGCAGGATGGCCGGAAAGATCCTGATCGTCGAGGACGAGGAGACGCTTTCGGCGCTGCTGGAATACAACCTGGCGCGCGACGGCTTCGCCGTACGGGTCAGTGCCGATGGCGACGAGGCGTTGCTGGCGCTCGAGGAGGAGCGGCCGGATCTGGTGCTGCTCGACTGGATGCTTCCCGGCCTGTCCGGGATCGAGATCTGCCGCCGGATTCGGGCCAAGCCCGCCAGCCGCGAGTTGCCGGTGATCATGCTGACTGCGCGCGGCGAGGAGGAGGACCGGGTACGCGGGCTCGAAACCGGGGCCGACGACTATCTGACCAAACCCTTCTCGGTGCCCGAACTGATCGCCCGCGTCCGCGCGCTCCTGCGCCGGTCGCGGCCTGCGCTGGCGGGCGATGTCGCCACGTTCGGCGATCTCACCCTCGATCGCGAGACCCGGCGCGTCCGCCGCGGCAAGCGCGAGATCCGCCTCGGGCCGACCGAGTTCCGGCTGCTCGATTGCCTGATGCAGCGCCCGGGCCGGGTGTTCTCGCGCGAGCAGCTTCTCGATCTCGCCTGGGGGCGCGACGTCTATGTCGAGGCGCGCACGGTTGATGTTCATGTCGGGCGTCTGCGCAGGGCCCTGAACCGGCCGGGGGAGCGCGACCCGATCCGGACCGTCCGCGCGGCCGGGTACGCCCTCGACGAGACCTATCCGCCTTTCGCCAAACAGGCGCTGGCCTAGAGCGCGGCCCGCGGGCCGTGACGGTCGTCAGTAGGCCGCCTGCAGGCGGCCGGGAGCAAGCGGACTCCGGGCCTCGGCCCATCCGTCGAGCGCGGTCACGACGCCGATCCGGTGGGCAATCAGGAACTCCCCGGTGTCCGTGACGCGCGGCAGGGTGACGAGGCTGCCGCTCGGACCGAAGGCAGCGTCGGTGCCCGCAACGTGGGTAGCCAGGTTGCGCTCCACCGTCATCGACACGATGATCCGGTGCAGTTGCACGATGCCGGCGAGCAGTCGCTCGGCGGCCGCTCGCTGCCCGGGATCCGTCCCGTCCATCGCCGTGATGGCGGATCGGCACGATTCGGCCAGCGTCGTCACGAAGTCCACATCTCCGTGGCGCAGCCTGAAGCGCGCCCGGTTCTCGTAGTGGTTGCACGCCGCGAGCTGCCCGTCGGTCGGGTCCGCGCCACCTGCTTCGGCGTCGGTCGCGAAACTCGCCACGAGCGCAATCGCCCCGGCGAATGCCGCCAATGGTCCGTTCATGCTGTTCGCCTTGCCGTTACAAGCGCAATTTTCTTCACGGATAAGTTGTCAGCATGACACGAAACTGTCGCGATGTCTCAATGAACTGAAATGTTCGCACGACTCTGCGACGGTGCTGCCGCACCTGGTGCAGTTCTCAGGGCCGCGGCGCCGCCTCGCGAACGATGACGCCGGGGTTGAGGATGCCCTCCGGGTCGAGCCGCCGCTTCGCATCTGCCAGCACCTGGCCGAACAGCGGCGGGCGCTGGCGCTCGTACCAGTCCTGGTGGTCGCGGCCGACGGCGTGATGATGGGTGATGGTGCCGCCCTCGCGGAGCACCGCATCCGAGACCGCGCTCTTGATCGCCTGCCACTGCTCCAGGAGCCCGCCCTTCCGGCCCTGGCCATGAAAGCCGAAATAGGGGGCCGGCCCGTCCGGATAGGCATGGCTGAAACGGCAGGAGACGGCGCCTTCCCTGCCGGTCGCATCGCGGACGGCAGCCGAGGCGGCATCCCGCACCGCATGGTAGAAGCTCTCGAAGCGGTCCCAGGTGATCGCGGTCTCGAACGTGTCCGAGATGATCCCGCGCGGCGTCAGCTGCTCGCGGTTGTAGGGCATGCGGATGAAGGCCGATCGCCAAGCTCCGACCGCGCCCTGGAGATGCGCATCCGGGTTGTCTCGCCAGCCTACATCGACGATGCCGCCGTGGTCGAGGCAGCACTGCTCGGCACGCGCCATCCAGGCTTCGACCGGATGGTCGCCACTCTCGAACGAGACGACCATCAGCGTGAAGGATCCGTCGCCGGCGCGGTTCACCATCAGCTCGACCCCGTCGACGATGCGGACATTGGCGGGGAACAGGCCGGCCTGGGCGACCGCGCGCACGGCCCGGGCGGCAGCAAGAAAATCGGCAAAGCGGAAGCCGGCGGTGGCCTTGAAGGCGGGGCGACTCTGCAGGCGCACCCAGGCCTCGGTGACGACGCCGAACGCGCCCTCCGACCCGAGCATGAAGCGGTCCGGGCTCGGCCCGGCGCCCGACCCGGGAAGGCGGCGCGAGGCGATGCGCCCCGCGGGAGTCACCATGGTGACACTCTCCACGAGGTCGTCGATATGGGTGTAGAGGGTGGCGAAATGGCCCCCCGACCGGGTGGCGATCCAGCCGCCGAGGGTCGAATGCTCGAAGCTCTGCGGAAAATGGCGGAGTGTGAGGCCGCTCGGCTTGAGCTGGGCTTCCAGCTCAGGCCCGCGGGCGCCGCCCTGGATGCGGGCAGCGCGGCTCAACGGGTCGATCTCGAGCACGCGGTTCATCCGACCCATGTCGACGGTGACCGTGCCGGCGAAGCGGTCGCCGACATCGCTCGTCACCCCGCCCACGACCGACGACCCTCCGCCGTAGGGGATCAGCGCGGCGCCGGCCTCGCCGCACCAGTCGCAGAGCGCGGCGATGTCGGCCTCGGTCTCGGGATAGGCCACGATATCTGGTGCGTGTGCGAAATCGCCCGTGCAGATCCGGATCGAGTCCGGCTGCGACTGGCCGAAGGCGTGCAGGACACGCTCGTACCGGTCGCGGGCGCAGATCCGGGCGAGGCTCGGCGGCGGCGTCAGGCGCGGTGCTGCGAGCGCGATCGCGCCGAGGGCCGGGAAGCCGCCGTCGGCGGCGGGAAAGATGCCGCAGCGATCGGCGAAGGTCTCCAGCAGCGCCCGGGTCTCGCCCGGGTCGAGACCGTCGCCCTCGTATCCCCAGCCCCAGAACTTCAGCCTCCTTGTCATGCCCGCCTCCCTCGCAAACGTGCCCCGGCCCCTGCATCTGCCGCACGGCCTACACCGGGTTGCAGGGCGATTCGGGCGACCGCGACGGCGATCCGCCGATCGTCCGACCTTGACCCGCATCGGTATCGCTGTCGCCACTCGATGCAAAATTACCGGCACTTTTTGCCGGAAACCATACGCCTGTCTGGCGAAATCCGGTTTGAATACTCGCCTGATTGACACTATTATAAAGGCAGGGTGGCGATTTTGCGTGGGTAGGGTGGTCCGAGTTGCTGGCTCCAGTCGTGAGGAGGCGGACCATGTCGCGTGCCTGTATCGCCGTAGCGAGACTGTCGCTCGCCGCGCTGATCGCTATTGCGATGCCCCTCCGGCCAACAGCCGACGGACCGCAACTCACCGCCGCCTACGCCAAGGACGCGCAGACCAAGCGCGCGCCGGAGCGGTCCAGGGATCGGCAGCCGCTCATTTCGGACGTGGTGAACATCGTCAACGTCGTCATCGGCGCAGTGCTCAGGGAGCTTCCGGGCGGCAATGACGAGAGCGAGCGGCGGCGGCCGCAGGAGCCGGTCGTCATCGTCTCGCCGCCGGAGGTTGACGAGGGCGCTGCCGAGGTCAGGCGCCACGCCCGGACGGCGGCTCCCGAACAGGTGCCCTTGATTCCGCTGTCGCGGCCGGCCGGGCTCGGCAAGGTGATCGAGGAAGCGTCGGTGCTCGCGGCCATGGTCCCGCCCGCACCGCTCCATGCCGAGACGCGGCCGCGCGCCTTCGTCCGCGGTTCGGCGCCGGTGTCGCTTGCCATGGCGGCCGATGACCGGATCGTGGCGCGTGCCGTCCCGGCCGCGCCCGTGCCGCCCGTCATGGCAGAGTTCCGGACCCTGTCGCCGGTTCCCGTCGCCGAGGGCCAGGCGACCCTCGGAGATGGCGAATACAGTGGCGCGGTGACGCTGGCTGCGACGCCAGCGCCGGGTTGGGTGCAGCGACATGACGAAACGGCGTCGGTGCCGATCGATCTGGCGTCCCCGACAGGAACGACCGCGGCCGATACCACCGCCGGCGGCCCGTCCCGGACGTTCGAGCCGGAGCCGCCCGCGACAGCGACGCCCGCGACGGCGACGCCCGCGACGGCGACGGCCGCGACGACTCCTCCGACGCAGCCGCATGTGGATCTGGCGACGATGCTCAGGGACCTGGAGGCGAGACTCTCGGAGAGCGGCGGAGGCGGGCAGCACCGTGACCTCGCGGCGATACTGATCTATGGCCTCGCGGCCATCCTCGCCGCGTCGGTGGCGCTGCGGGTCGCCCAGCGGCCGGTTCACTCGGCCAGGCGGAAAGCCGCCGCGGAACGCGGTCGTCAGATTTGGCGTGCGGCCGGCACTGTCATTGCCGAGAGCGCCTGGAGCCTGTCCCGGCTTGCTGGCAGTACTGTCGCCGGTGCAATCCGGGTTGCGGGCAACACCGCTTCGGCTGTGTCCGGGCTGATTGGCCGAACTGCAACTGGTGCCCTGCGCGTTGCCGGAAATGCGGCGACCGGCGCCATCACCCTCGGCGCCCTGGCTGGACGGTACGTGTCCGCTGGCGCAGCCGGTCTCGCCGCGGTCGTCGTGGCCGGCACGCGTCTCGTGGCATCGGGCCTCCTGCACGCTGTCCTGTTCACGATCGGCATGACGCGGACCAGGGTGGTTCCCGCAGTCGGTCGGACCGTTGCCGCGGCGACGAGGGTTGCCGAGGACCGGATTGTTCCGGCAGCCCGGAGCGGGATTACCACCGTGGGGCATGCGGCTGCGTCCCACCTGCTTCCGGCCGCGCGCGACGGAATCGGCAAGGGTCTCGACAGGGCCACGGGAGCCCTGTCCGCGGCATGGCCGAGCCGAGGCGCCGACCGCTCCGCTCCCGCCAAGTCACCACTGGTGCGTGCCGCCGCCGCACGGAAGTCACTCCTCTCCGAGGAGGACGCGGTACGTGCCGTGCGGATGGCCTTCGACCGGCTGGAGAGCCAGTCGGGCGCGAAGCGCGCGTCGTAGCAGATCATCGGCGACGCCTTGCTCCGGAGAGATTGCCCTGCCGCGCCGGCTCGCTATCCTGGTGTCCGGCGGAATCTTCCTCCAATCAACGGACCGCGACCGGCGCTGGCTGCGGCGCGGCAGGGAGTGTGACATGTCCATCCGGTTTCTGAAGAAGGCAACCCGGACCGCCGCGAGCGGCGAAGCCGATGTGAGGGCGCGGGTCGAGGGGATGCTGGCCGAGATCGAAAGTGGCGGCGACGCGGCGGCGCGGCGCCTTGCCCAGGAACTCGACGGCTGGACCGGGGATATCGTCGTCTCCGATGCGGCCTGGGCCGAGGCGGAACGCCGCGTGCCGCAGCAGATCCGCGCGGACATCCGATTCGCCCATGACCAGGTCCGCCGCTTCGCCGAGGCACAGCGCGCCGCTATCCTTGACACCGAGGTCGAATTGATGCCCGGCCTTGTCGCGGGGCACCGCAACATTCCGCTCGACACCGCGGGCTGCTACGTGCCGGGCGGGCGCTATGCGCATATCGCTTCGGCAATCATGAGCGTGACCACGGCGCGCGTCGCCGGGGTCCGGAACATCATCGCCTGCTCGCCGCCCCGTGCCGGCGTGGGCATACATCCCGCCCAGCTCTACGCGCTCAGGGTCTGCGGCGCCGACACGGTGCTGAACCTCGGCGGCGTGCAGGGAGTGGCGGCCATGGCCTTCGGCCTGTTCGGCTGCCCGAAGGCAGACATCCTGTGCGGGCCGGGCAACCAGTTCGTGGCCGAGGCGAAGCGAATCCTCTACGGCCGGGTCGCGATCGACATGTTTGCCGGACCGACCGAGAGCCTGGTGATCGCCGATGCGACCGCCGACCCCGAGATCGTCGCCTGGGATCTCGTCGGCCAGGCCGAGCATGGCTGGAACTCGCCGGTCTGGCTGATCGCGCTCGACGAGACGCTGGCGGCGAAGGTCATCGATCTCGTGCCCGGGATCATCGACAGCCTGCCCGAGCCGAACCGCGCCGCCGCCACCGACGCGTGGCGCGACTTCGCGGAGGTTTCGGTCGCCGACAGTCGGGACGACGCCGCGGACATTTCCGACCGCTATGCCCCCGAGCATCTCCAGGTGCAGTGCGCCGATCTCGGCTGGTGGCACGGGCGGCTCCGGAACTACGGCTCGCTGTTCCTCGGCGAGGAGACCACCGTTGCCTTCGGCGACAAGGTGTCCGGCCCGAACCACATCCTGCCGACCAAGGCGGCAGCGCGTTACACCGGGGGACTCTCGGTCGGCAAGTTCCTGAAGACGGTCACATGGCAGCGCATGAGCCGTGCGGCGACCCGCGAGATCGGCCCGGCCTGTGCCCGGATCTCGCGCCACGAGGGGATGGAGGGCCATGCGCGCACCGCCGACATCCGCCTCGCGAAGTGGTTTCCGCGCGAGAATTTCGATCTGACCGGCACAGGCTGATCGCCGCAACGGCCGGCCGGCGCGATCCTTCGCGCCGGAGCCCCGGCATGTCCCCGTCGGGCCTGCTCCCGATCCTACTCCGACGTGAAGAGATTATCCCAGGCCCGCTTCAGGAAGTCGGGCCTGAGCTGCGGCGCGACGCCCTCGAAGGCCGAGATCGAATTGACCTGGTCGATCAGGAACCGGGGATGGAAGCCCGCGAACTGGGCCCCTTCCGTCTTGGCGTAGAGTTCGGTCAGCAGAAAGAGAACCACCTGCTCGCTGAGCTCCAGGCCGAACCGCTTCGCGGTACGGGCAAGGATCTGGATGTAGGTGTCGCGATCCGGCTTGTCGACCAGGATCTTGTAGCGCAGCCGGCGCAGGGCCGCGTCGTCGACGAGCTTCTTCGGCGCGATGTTGGTCGAGAACACCACCAGCGCGTCGAACGGCACCTCGAACTTGCGCCCGGTCTCGAGCGAGAGATAGTCGCGCCCGTTCTCGAGCGGGATGATCAGGCGGTTGATCAGCTCCTGCGGGCTCTGCCGCTGGCGCCCGAAGTCGTCGATCACCAGAACGCCGCCTGCGGCCTTGAGCTGCATCGGCGCCTCGTAGACCCGGCTGACCGTATTCAGCGCCAGGTCAAGCCGGTCGAGCGTCAGCTCGCCGCCGGTAATCACCGCCGGGCGGCGGCAAGCGACGAAGCGGCGGTCATAGGCGGTTCCCTTGCGGAGCGCGCTCGCGCCCTGCGCAATCTGGTCCTCCCTGAGCCGGATGTGGACGGTCGGGTCGAAGACCGTGATCACCTGCTTGTCGATCACGATCGCATGCGGGAAATAGCACACTCCGGCGAACGCGGCACAGATCGCCTCGGCGATCGAGGACTTGCCGTTGCCCGGAGGTCCGTAGAGCAGGATGGAGGCGGCACAGTTCGCGGCCGGGCCCAGCTTCTCGAGCAGCGGCATCGGCAGGATCAGGTCCGAGAACACCTTGTCGAGCATCGGGCGCGTCAGGGTCTCGTTGCGGATCGACTGCTTCTGGATCTGCTGGGCGAAGCTGCGCAGCGTCACCGGCACCGGCCCGTAGTATTCGCTCTGCGCCAGCGATTCGAGCGCCCATTCGCGACCCTTGGCGCTCAGCGCATAGCGCATCTCGGCGGTCAGGCTGGCGCCGAGCTGGCCGAGCGTCTCCATCAGCTTCAGCGCCTGGGCGGCCTCGATCATCTCGACAATGACGCCGACCGGCAGCTTCATCTCGCGGCCGATGTCGGTCGGGCGCTCTAGGCCCATCCGGTAGACGGTCTTGACGAGCAGGTCGACCAGGAAGTTGTCGTCGAGACCGGTCTCGGCCATCCGCTGCGGCGCCCGCGGCGCGATCGGCTCCGGAGCCTCACGGGTCCCGGCAAGCTGCACATGTGCGTTCATCTCAAGCCACCCCTACTTCCGTATGTCGAGCGCGTACTCAACGGAACGGGATCAGGGTTAATGGCAGAAAATGATGATTTATTGGAGGGATTATGGCGATAATAATCATCAGATTTGATTGAAATTTTTATATTTATATCTACTTATGGTCGAGCACCTGTCAATTTGGCGAGGAAATTGTTCTTCTCTAAACCAAGGGTTGTTTTGGGGCTACTCGATGCAGTTCGCCCGTCCATCGGCTGCAATGGTCTCGGCCCCGCGGGCAATCGAGGCCGCGCGGCGTTGCAGGAAGCCGGATCCGCTGCGCGGATCGCGGTCCTTGGGGTCCGGAAGCACCGCTGCCAGCCGCGCCGCCTGCGCCGGGGTGAGCTTGGCCGCCGGGCGCCGGTAATACTGCTGCGCCGCCGCCTCGGCGCCAAAGATGCCCGGGCCGAATTCCGCGGTGTTGAGGTAGGTCTCCAGGATTCGCCGCTTGGTCCAGATCGCCTCGATCAGCACGGTGAACCCGGCCTCGAGCCCCTTGCGGAGCCAGGACCGCCCGTGCCAGAGGAACACGTTTTTCGCAACCTGCTGGCTGATCGTCGACGCACCGCGCACCTTCCGGCCGTCCGCATTGTGTTCGATCGCCCTGCGGATTGCTGCCAGATCGAAACCGTGATGGTCGCAGAAATTCGCGTCCTCGGCTGCCATGACCGCGCGGGCGAGATGGGGCGAGATCGCGTCCATGTCGACCCAGTCGCGCTCGATGCCACCAAGCCGAATTGCCTCGCTGGCCATGTAGTAGCCGCCGGGCGGGTTGATCACGGTATAGGACCCTACCCAGAGCGTGACGGCGCCGGCGGTCCAGAGCGCAGCGCGCGACAGCCGCGCAGCGGCCCGGCGGAATCGGCCCGGCTGCCGGGCGGACGGCGCCCGGCCCTTCGCCCCGGTCGTCTTCCGTACCGTGCCCGGATCTCTCTGCTTGCGGGTCTTGCGCGCCATCGAACTCCCCGCGGCGGATTAGCATCGCGGGCCGTCTCTGGCTAGCTGCGAGCGTCCGGGGTGCTGCGCGCCGGTCTCCCCCGGCCCGCATCAGCCCGGGAAGGGTTCCCTCCGGCCGCGCGCCGCGCTAGGGAGCGTCCGGAGCCCTGACGCGAGCCGCCCATGCCCCAGTTTGCCATCGCCGCCGGACACAGGCTGACGGCCGCCGCCTGCGAGGACATCCTGCGGGCCGGCGGCAGCGCGGTCGATGCCGCCGTCGCCGGCGCGCTGGTGGCCTGTGTCGCCGAGCCGGTGCTCGCCGGGCTCCTGGGCGGGGGCTTCCTGATGCTGCACATGCCCGGGGGCCAGGTCGAGCTGCTCGACTGCTTCGTCCAGACGCCGCGCAGGAAGCGCCTACAGGCGGAGCTCGATTTCCGCGCCATCCTGGCCGATTTCGGCGAGACCACGCAGGAGTTCCACATCGGCGCAGGCACGATCGCGACGCCGGGTCTGGCGCCGGGCCTTGCCGAGGCACATGCCCGCTTCGGGCGGGTGCCCTTCCGCGACCTGACCCTGCCGGCCGTTCGCGCCGCCCGCGAGGGCGTGCGCATCACCGAATTCCAGGCGAGCCTCGGCCGGATCATCGCCCCGATCCTCGAGGCAACTCCGGCATCGCGGGCGCTGATGTGCGGCGAGAACGGCAGGCCGCTGCCCGCTGGCAGCATCTACCGGAACCCGGCCCTTGCCGACGTGCTCGAGGTCCTGGGCCACGAGGGCCCGCGCTTCGTCACCGAGGGCGAGGTGGCCCGGGCGCTGATGGCCCATGCGGGCGAGGGCGGGCACCTGACGGGTGAGGACCTGCGGTCCTACCGCCCGGAATGGCGCGGCCCGGTTGAACTCACCCGCGGCAAGGCCCGGATCGCCGTCAACCCGCCCCCTGCGCTCGGCGGCGTCCTGACAGCCTTCGCCCTCGAGCTCGCCGGGCCGGGCGCGCGGGCCGCCGAGCTCGCGCGCGTCTTCGAGGCAACCGCGCGGGCGCGCATCGAGGCCGGCCTCACGGACGATCCGGAGGGCGGCGCGCTCCGTCTGCTCGCGCCTGCCATGCTCGACCGCTACCGGGGCGAGATTCGGGGGAGGGCTGCCGCGACCCGCGGCACGACCCACATCTCCGTGGTCGACGGCTCCGGCCTCGGCGCCGCGCTCACCCTCACGAATGGCGAGGGCAACGGCGCCATCCTCCCGGGCACGGGGATCATGCCGAACAACATCCTCGGCGAGGAGGATCTCGTCCCGGGCGGCCCGAACAGCTGGAAGCCGGATACCCGCCTCGCCTCGATGATGAACCCGATGGCCGTGCGCTGGCCCGACGGCGGCATCGCCATGCTCGGCTCCGGCGGCTCGAACCGCATCCGCACCGCGCTGACCCAAGTGCTGGTCAACCTGATCGACCGCGGCATGGCCGTCGCCGAGGCGGTCGAGGCGCCCCGGCTCCATGTGGAGGCCGGCGATCCGCCCAAGGTTGACTTCGAACTGCCGGATCTGGCTGATCAGGACCGTGCCGCGATCCTCACGGCCTTTCCCGGGGCCCGCGGCTGGCCTGCCCGCTCGATGTTCTACGGCGGCGTCCATGTGGCCGCCCGTGACGGCAGCGGCAACGTCCGCGCCGCCGGCGATCCGCGCCGGGACGGGGTGGCGGTCACCGGCTAGGCGTTGCCGCGGCGGGGGCGCCCGTCGGCGAGACCGTCGGCACCCCCGTCAGCCGGCCCGTTCCGCGATCGACACCGCGACCGCCTGCGTGATCGTGAGGTCGATCCGGTCGCCGGGCTTTCGCGCTGCCGCGAAGGCCCGCATTTCGGGCCTGACATCCGCCGTGGCAACCGTTCCGTCGGGCGTCCGGAACGTGGCCACATGGGCCGCCGGGTCGTAGGCGAGGAACTCCACCACCATGTTGACGGAGGCGCCGACACCGCCGCCGGGCTTTGCGCCCTCGGGCGCGCGCTCCGTGACGACCGCCCCGGTCGCTTCGCCGGAGGCGGAATCGGCCATCCTCACCGCGACCGACTCGTAATACTGGAACACAACCACATCGCCCGGCTCGAGCTGCGGCAGGTTGCGCACTTCCGGCCCTGCCACCAGGCTCAGCATCTCGTCGTTATCCATCCGCAGCAGGACCTGGCGCGTTTCCTGGTCCACGGTCTGCACACGGGCCGTCCGGGTGATGGTCTCCTGCCGCGCGGCGCTTTCCGGCGCGGGCGTGCCGGACGTGCAGGCAGCGGTGAGCGCGGCGGCGAGAACGAGCAATGGTCTGCGGATCATGGGGGCTCCCTTCAATCGGCTTCAAGCAGTTCGTGATTCGGATGCATCCTAGGGGTTGCCGGTCCGGGTCTTCAACGGCGATCTTCGCCGCAGGGTGCCTCACTCGTCGACACGAAGCCGGGCCCCGCCCGCCAGGAGCTCGCCCTTGGCCCGGTCGAGCCTCAGATGCGCGAGGCCCCACCTGTCGGTCTGGGTGAACAGCGTCCCCGCAGGCTTGCCGTCCGCGGTAACGGCGGTTCCCGGCTCCGTCCGGCCATCGACCCGCACCCGCACCAGGCGCTTGCGGAGTTCGGTCTTGTGCTTCATCCGCGCGGTGACCTCCTGGCCCACATAGCAGCCCTTGCGGAAGTCGACGCCGTTCAGCGCCTCGAAATTGGCCTCGAGGATGTAGGTGTCGTCGGGGATCAGCTCGATGCCGCTCTCGGGTACCAGATGCTCGACCCGGAGCGCATCGTAGTCATGCCGGCCGGCCGGTCGAGCCCCTGCCGCCGACAGCGCCGCCTGCGGATCGGTGGCGTAGATCCGCCATCCGAGTGTCGCCAGGCGCGGGTCTGGCACGGCCAGCGGTGTCTGCGGCGCCGGATTGCCCCAGGCCAGCGCCACGCCCAGCCCCGAATCCCCAGCCACCCGTGCATCGCGGCGAAGGCAATACATCCTCAGCCGTTGTGCCAGCGCTGCGGCCCTGTCAGCCGCCACGTCGACGAGGATCGCGCCGTCTCCTGCGTCGATCAGGAAGAAATCGAACAGGTACTTGCCCTGCGGCGTCAGCAGCGCAGCATAGACCGCGCGGCCCGGCACCATCCGGGCGAGATCGTTCGTCACCACGTTCTGCAGCACGTCGCGCGCGGCCGCGCCCTCCATGCGCAGCACCGCCCTGCGTTCGTCGACGAAGCCTTGCAGTCCGGACATACCCGCCTCCCCCTGCGCCTCCCCGGCAATATAGGCGTCGCGCGAGCGCCGTCCCAGCGCTATAAGGCCCGGTCAGCTTGCGGATTGCACCGATGACCCTTCCGACCGAGACCGAGCGCGCCGAGGGCCGCGCCGCGCCGGCCTTTCTGGCGTTCCTCGCGCTGATGACCTCGGTCATCGCGATGACGATCGACGCCGTGCTGCCGGCGCTGGACGCGATCTCGGACGAACTCGGCTTCGCGGGGCCGAACGACCGCCACCTCATCGTCATGCTGGTCTTTGTCGGCATGGGCGCCTCGCAGGTGATCTACGGTCCGCTTGCCGACAGCATCGGACGCAAGCCCACGGCCATGCTGGGCTGGGCGGTGTTCACCGCCGGCACGCTCATGGGCATGTTCGCGACCACGCCGTTCATGATGTTCGCCGGGCGGTTGCTGCAGGGGCTGGGCGCCGGCGGGCCCCGGGTGGTCGCCATGGCGATCGTGCGCGACCTCTACGAAGGCCGCCCGATGGCGCGCATCCTCTCGCTGGTGATGACGGTGTTCATGCTGGTGCCGATGTTCGCGCCGATCATCGGCCAGTGGACCGAGGCGCTGGGCGGCTGGCGGGCGATCTTCGGGCTCTATCTGGCGCTCGCCTTCGTCTCGGGGGGCTGGTACCTTCTCGCCGTGCCCGAGACGCTCGAGCCGGCCCGCCGCCGGGATCTCGGCCCCCGGAAGGTGCTGGTCGGATTTGCCGAGGTGCTGGCCACACGCTCGACCATGTTCTACACGCTCGCCATGACCATGGTTTTCGGGGCCTTCGTCGTCTACCTCTCGACCGCGCAGCAGGTGCTCGAGGAGGGCTACGGCCTCGGTCCGCTGTTCCCGTGGGCGTTCGGCGCGCTGGCCTTCGCCTTTGCCTGCGCCAGCCTCACCAACGGCCGGCTGGTGATGCGCTTCGGCATGCGCCGCCTGTCGGCGATCGCGCTCGGGAACATGATCCTGGCCGGGGCGGGCGCGGCGGTGGTCGCGCATGCCTCGCCGGGCGGGCTGCCGCCCTTCTGGCTGTTCATGGTGCTGATGTCGCTGATCTTCTTCTCGGTCTCGGGCCTGTTCGCGAACTTCAACGCACTGGCACTGCAGCCGCTCGGGCACATGGCGGGAACGGGCGCCTCGGTCGTCAATACGGTGGCGACGCTGGGCGCGGTGCCAATCGGCTATGCGATCGCACAAAGCTACGACGGCTCGGCGGCACCGCTGTTCGCGGGCTTCGCGGTGCTGGGCGTGGCGGCACTCGGCCTCATGGCGCTGGCTGAGCGCACCCGGGTGCCGGCCTGAGGCGGCCGCGATGGGCGCGCCGCTTTCGGTGATCGTGCCGACGCTCGGTGTGGCGGAGCGTATCGGCCCCTGCCTCGGCGCACTGGCCGAGGGGCTGACCGAGGGACTGATCGCCGAGCTCATCCTGGCCGATGGCGGCTCGGCCGACGGCATCGCCGGTGTCGCCGAGGCGGTGGGCGCCCGGCTGGTGCGTGCCCCGCGCGGGCGCGGCCCGCAGCTTGCCGCCGGAGCCCGGGCGGCGCGGGGCGAATGGCTCCTGTTCCTCCACGCCGACACGGTGCTCTCGCCGGGCTGGGCCGCTGCGGCGCAGGCGCACATGCGCGACCGGCCGGACCGGGCGGGCTGGTTCGCGCTGCGTTTCGACGCCACGGGGCCGATGCCACAGCTGGTGGCGGGCTGGGCCAACCTGCGCTCGGCACTGTTCGGGCTGCCCTTCGGCGATCAGGGTCTCCTGATCAGCCGTGCCGTCTACTGCGCCGCCGGGGGCCATCCGGAGATTCCGCTGATGGAGGATGTTGCTCTCGCGCGACAGCTCGGGCGGCGGCGGCTCGCGAGGATCGATGCGGAGGCGATTACCTCGGCGGCCCGCTACCGGCGGGGCGGCTGGCTTCGACGCGGCTGGCTGCATCTCAGCAACCAGGCGCTCTATTTCGCCGGCGTTCCACCCGAGCGCCTGGCCCGGCGCTATGGCCGTGGCTGATGCAGCGTACGCTGGTGATATTCCTGAAGGAGCCCCGGCCCGGCCGGGCCAAGACCCGGCTCGGGCGCGGCATCGGCATGACCGCGGCCGCCTGGTGGTTCCGGCACGCCGCCGCGACGCTGCTCCGCCGCGTCGGCCGCGACCGGCGCTGGTGCACCGTGCTGGCGGTCTGCCCCGACGCCGAGGGGCTGGCGAGCCGGGTCTGGCCCGGCCACCTGCCGCGCTGGCCGCAAGGGCAGGGCGATCTGGGGCA
The DNA here is from genome assembly GCA_039805905.1 of Limibaculum sp. Lineage (GTDB taxonomy): Bacteria > Pseudomonadota > Alphaproteobacteria > Rhodobacterales > Rhodobacteraceae > Thermohalobaculum. The sequence continues at coordinate 105,345 of JBDIVM010000010.1, forward strand.
GCGCATGGCGCGGGCCTTCCGGGCCATGCCTCCCGGGCCGGTGCTGATCGTCGGCGCCGACATACCGGCACTGCAGGCGCGCCACGTCGCCGAGGGGTTCCGGCTGCTTGGCCGCCATGACGCGGTGCTGGGACCGACGCCGGACGGCGGCTACTGGATGATCGGGCTCCGCAACGGCGGTCGGGCCGTGCCCGCCGGCATCCTGGCGACGGTCCGCTGGTCTTCGCCGCACGCTCTGGCCGACACGGCGGCGAGCCTCGCGCCGCTCTCGATCGGTTACGGCCCGCTCCTCGCCGACGTGGACACCGAGGAAGACCTCGCCGGATGGCGGCGGCCCTAGCCGACCTGCATCCGCACCGCCCCGGACTGCGCCAGCGCCGCCATCAGGTCGGTCAGGCAGCTCACCGGCGCCGAGCCGAGATCGGCAGTGAAGAGCCAGCCATGGCCCGCCTGCTTCGGCCCGTCGAGTCCATGCACGGCGCCGAGCAGCTCGGGGGAGACCTCGGTCAGCCGGCTCTGGAACCACTCGAGGAACCAGCGCCGGAGCGGCGCCCAGTTCGGGCTCGGTTGCTGGGAATAGACCGTGAGCCGGGCATCGTCCCAGCGGAACGGGGCGATCTCGGCCACGAAGCCGTCGCCGGCCACGATGGCGATCGCCCGGCCCGCCGGCACCGGGCCGCTCTCGAGCCGACGCACCAGCGTCCGGCCGCCGGAGGTCACCGCCAGGTCACCCCGCCGTGGCAGCTCCAGCGGACCGGAGCGCAGCACCCGGCCCTCGGCGTCGCGCTGCTCGGGTTCGGGATGCACCTCGGCCCCGGCCTCGATCGCCGCCGCCATCGCCTCGAGGATCGCGCCGACCGTCCGGTCGCGCGATGCGCTCGCGAGGCGGACCAGCAGCGGGTCCGGCTCTCTCATCCGTCGCCCCGGCTGATCAATTGTCCCGTCTCACCCGACCTCGAAGATGCCTTCTACCTCGACGATGGCCCCGCGCGGCAGGCTCGAGCAGCCGACGGCCGAGCGCGAGTGCCGCCCGTTGTCACCAAACGCTCCCGCCATGAGGGTCGAGGCGCCGTTGATGACCGCCGGCTGCTGGGCGAAACTGCCATCGCAGCTGACGAAACCGGTGAGCTTCACCACCCGCTTCACCCGGTCGAGGTCCCCCGTGGCGGCCTTCACCTGGGCCAGGACGTTGAGCGCCGCCAGCCGCGCCGCATCGACCGCGAGGGCGAGCCGCGAGCCGGGCGCCGGGATGCCGTCCCGGGCGTGGTCCGCGGCGCTCAGGCGCCCCGTGACGACGCCATCGGCACCGATCGGGAGCTGTCCCGAGACGAAGACCAGGTTCCCGGTCTGCACATAGGGCACATACTCCGCGAGCGGCGCGACGGGCTCGGGAAGGTGGAACCCTTTCTCCGCAAGTCGCGCCTCGATCTGTCCGGCCATGATTCGATCCTCCCCGGGCGACCGCGCCCGCGGCGCGAGAATGGCCGCTCCGCGACGCGGCCGCAAAGGAAAACCCCGCCCCGCGGCATGGCGCCCTACTTGCAAGCACACGAATCTGCCGCCAGACTGCGGCATTGCGACTTATCGCACTGCAACAAGGCAGCGGAGACTGTTCGGCACGATCGGCGCTCGCGCGCGGCGCAGACCTGACTGGGAGGACAAGGATGACCGAGACGCAGATGTATTCCGTTCCGGCAAACGTGAGGGCACGGGCGCTGATCGACAAGGCGAAATACAGGGCAATGTACGAGGCCTCGGTCGCCGACCCGGACAGGTTCTGGGGCGAGCATGGGCGCCGGATCGACTGGATCAGGCCCTTCACCAGGGTGAAGAACACCAGCTTCGCCTACGACAACGTCTCGATCAAATGGTTCGAGGACGGCACGCTGAACGTTTCCGCGAACTGCATCGACCGCCACCTCGCCGGGCGCGGCGACCAGACCGCCATCATCTGGGAGCCGGACGATCCCAAGGCGGAGGCCGAGCATATCACCTACAGGAAGCTCCATCAGGAGGTCTGCCGTCTCGCCAACGTGCTGCGGAAGATGGGGGTGAACAAGGGCGACCGGGTCATCATCTACCTGCCGATGATTCCGCACACCGCCTATGCGATGCTGGCCTGCGCCCGCATCGGCGCGGTGCATTCGGTGGTGTTCGCCGGGTTCAGCCCGGAGTCGCTCGCGAGTCGGGTCGAGGACTGCGGTGCGAAGCTGGTCATCACCGCCGACGAAGCCCCGCGCGGCGGGCGCAACACGCCGCTTAAGGCCAATGCCGACAAGGCGCTGGCGAAGCTGCCGGGCGTGAAGATGCTGGTGGTGCGCCACACCGGCGGCAGTGTCGCCTGGGACCCGGCGCGCGACACCTGGCTCGACGAGGCGGAGAAGGGCGTCCCGGCCGACTGCGCGCCGGTCGAGATGGGGGCCGAGGATCCGCTCTTCATCCTCTACACCTCGGGTTCGACCGGCAAGCCGAAGGGGGCGCTGCACACCTCGGGCGGCTACCTCGTCTATGTCTCGATGACACACGAATATGTGTTCGACTACCACGATGGCGACATCTACTGGTGCACGGCGGATGTCGGCTGGGTCACCGGGCACAGCTACATCGTCTACGGGCCACTGGCAAACGGCGCCACCACCGTCATCTTCGAGGGCGTACCGACCTGGCCCGATGCCTCGCGCTTCTGGCAGGTCTGCGAGAAGCACAAGGTCAACATCTTCTATACGGCCCCCACCGCGATCCGGGCACTGATGGGCAAGGGCGAGGACTGGGTCGCGAGGGCCGACCTCTCGAAGCTGCGCATCCTCGGCACCGTCGGCGAACCGATCAATCCGGAGGCCTGGGAGTGGTATTACCGGGTCGTCGGCAAGAGCAGGCGGCCGATCGTCGACACCTGGTGGCAGACCGAGACGGGCGGGATACTCATCACGCCGCTGCCCGGCGCGATCGACCTCAAACCCGGCTCGGCGACACTGCCGTTCTTCGGCGTGCGGCCGGCCGTACTCGATCCGCAGACCGGCCGCGAGTTCACCGAGACCGAATGCTCCGGCGTGCTCTGCATGAAGGATGCCTGGCCGGGGATCATGCGCTCGATCTACGGCGACCACGACCGCTTCCGCGACACCTATTTCTCGCAATACAAGGGATACTACTTCACCGGCGACGGTTGCCGGCGCGACAAGGACGGCTACTACTGGATCACCGGCCGGGTCGATGACGTGATCAATGTCGCGGGCCACCGGCTGGGAACGGCCGAGGTCGAGTCGGCGCTGGTCGCCCATCCCAAGGTCGCCGAGGCGGCGGTGGTCGGCTATCCGCACCCGATCAAGGGCCAGGGCATCTACTGCTACGTCACCCTGATGGAGGGCGAGGCCTATACGGACGAGCTCCGCAAGGAGCTGCGCGACTGGGTCAGGAGCGAGATCGGTCCGATCGCCAGCCCGGATCTGATCCAGTGGGCCCCGGGCCTGCCGAAGACCCGCTCCGGCAAGATCATGCGCCGCATCCTGCGCAAGATCGCCGAGAACGACTATGGCGCACTGGGCGACACCACGACGCTGGCCGATCCGTCGGTGGTCGAACACCTGATCGAGAACCGGCAGAACCGGTGAAGGCCCAACACATTTGATGTCTCCCTCTCCTCTGTCGGGGCGGGAGACCAGGCGGTTAGCCTGACTCGACTTTTTGCAAAAATCTTTGTCTTTCAACGTATTAGACTGACATGCGGCATGCTCTTGGGCAGAAGGACACCGAGCAGAGATGGAACCTGCTCGGTGAGATGGTCCTCTCGGTCCCGGGTTGGCGCAAGCAACGAGACCCTCCCGCAATATCGCCGGTGACGACCGCACCCAGAACCGACACCACGTTCAGGGACAGCATCACTCCGGGGGTGGAACGAGTTCCGCCGCGCGCGCGGACGGAGGTCTGCACGAATATCCGGGGACTCAGCCCTGGCCCTGCAGCGCAGGGGCGGGATCGGGCGGCAGCACCGCCTCCCCCGGCTCCTCCCCGAACTCGAACACCTCCAGCCGCTCGGCCCGGGTGCCGGCCTTCTCGGCCGAGATCCGGATCTGCCGGATGTCCTCGTGGGCCTGCTCGAAATGCCGGTCGAGGTTGCCGACCCGCTCGCCCAGACGGCCCAGATCCCTGGCCAGCAGCCCCAGCTCACGGCGGATCTTGTGCGCCTCGGCCCGCATCCTTGCATCCTTCATCACCGCCCGCATGGTGTTCAGCGTCGCCATCGCCGTGGTCGGCGAGACGATCCAGACCCGGTGCGCGAAACCCTCGCGCACGACGTCGGAGAAGTTGGCGTGGAGCTCGGCATAGACCGCCTCGGAGGGCAGGAACATCAGCGCCGAATCCGCCGTCTCGCCCTCGATGATGTAGCGACCGGCGATGTGCCGGATATGGGTGACGACCGCCGCCTTCAGCGCCCGCCCCGCCTCGAGCTTCGCCCGCTCGCCCTCCGCGGCGCGCAGCGCCTCGTAGGCCTCGAGCGGGAACTTCGAGTCGATCACGATCGGCCCCGGCGGCAATGGCAGCCTGATCAGGCAGTCCGCCCGCCGTCCGTTCGAGAGCGTGGCCTGGAACGCGTAGGCATCCGGCGGCAGGGCGTGGGAGACGATCTCCTGCAGCTGGATCTCGCCGAAGGCGCCGCGGGTCTGCTTGTTCGAGAGGATGTCCTGCAGCGTCAGCACCTCGCCCGAGAGCTTCTCGATCTTGGTCTGCGCCTTGTCGATCGCCTCCAGCCGCTGCTGGAGCTCGCCGAGGCTGTGCGCGGTGCGCGTGGCGCTGCCGGTCAGCGACTCGGTCATCCGGGCCGTGACCTCCTCGAGCCGCCGCTCGACGGTCTGCATCAGCCGCGTCTGCGCCTCGATCTGGGCCGAGGCGACCTGGGTCAGCCCGCCCACCAGCTGCTGCTGCCCCTGGCCGAGCGAGGCCGCCGTCTGCCCCAGCGCCGCCACCTGCCCGGCCAGCGGCTCGACCGCCCGCCCGGCCCGGCGCGCGGCCGTGACCGCCGCGATCAGCAGCACGAGCAGCAACAGCAGGAACGCCGCGCCGCCCGCCGCCGCCTGCACCAGAGGGTCCGACCAGTCGGCGGTGCGCAGGAGCTCGCCCATCACCGCCGCCCGAACAGCTTCTCGATGTCCGCCAGCGTCAGCCCGACCCAGGTCGGGCGGCCGTGGTTGCATTGGCCGGAATGCGGCGTCGCCTCCATCTCGCGCAGGAGCGCGTTCATTTCCTCGGCCCTCAGGCTCCGCCCGGACCGCACCGACCCGTGGCAGGCGATCCGTGACAGGATTGCGTCCAGCCGCTCCGTCACCGCGCCGCTCTCGCCGAGATCGGCGAGCTCGTCGGCCACGTCGCGCACGAGCCGGGCCGGGTCCGCCTGGCCCAGAAGCGCCGGCACCTCGCGCACGGCGATGGCGCCGCCGCCGAAGGGCTCGATGACGAGCCCGAGGCCGGCGAGGTCGCCGGCATGGTCGAGCACGCGGGCGGCGGCGTCCTCGCCGAGTTCCACCACCTCGGGGATCAGCAGCGCCTGCCGGGCGACGCAGCGCCCGGCCATCTGGCGCTTCAGCTTCTCGTAGACCAGCCGCTCGTGGGCCGCGTGCTGGTCGACGATCACCATGCCCTCGCGGGTCTGGGCGACGATGTAGTTGCCGTGGAGCTGCGCCCGGGCGACGCCGAGCGGCAGGTCGAGGGCCTCTCGCCCGGCGGGCGGCGGCTCGACCCGGCCCGAGAACGCCGCCTCGGCGAAGCCGCCGCCGAGCGGCGCCTGCGCCGTGAGCGCCCGCGTCAGCTCGGCCTGCGACGGGCGCCAGATTGCGGAGCGCGGACCGCCCGAGGGCACCTCCGGCCGGAAGGCGCCCAGCGCCTCGCCCGAGAGGGTGCTTGCCGAGCGGTGCCCGGCCCCGGCCAGCGCATGGCGCAGCGCCGCGACCACCAGCCCGCGCACCACGCCGGGCTCGCGGAAGCGGACCTCGGCCTTGGCCGGGTGGACGTTCACGTCGACCCGGTCGGGCGGGCAGTCGAGGAACAGCACCGCCACGGGATGCCGGTCGCGGGACAGGAAATCCACATAGGCGGCCCGGAGCGCGCCGACCAGCAGCCTGTCGCGCACCGGACGGCCGTTGACGAACAGGTGCTGTGCCACCGCGGCGCCGCGCGAATAGGTCGGCAGGCCGATGAACCCGGTGAGCCGCAGTCCGTCGCGCCCGGCCTCGACCGGCAGGGCGTTCGGCGCGAACTCGCCGCCGAGGATGCGGCCGATCCGGGCCAGCCGCCCGTCGAACAGGTCGCCGCTCTCGGCCTCGGCCCGGAACAGCACCCGGCCCCCGCCGCCGGAGACATCGGTCAGGGTGAAGGCGATCCCCGGCTCGGCCATGGCGAGGCGGCGCAGCGCCTCGCCGATCGCCTGGGTCTCGGCCCGGTCGGTGCGCAGGAACTTGAGCCGCGCCGGCGTGGCCACGAACAGGTCGCGGAGCTCGACCGTGGTGCCCTGCCCGCGCGCCGCGGGACGGGGGCGGCCGATCTCGCCCGCGCGCGCGGCGATCTCCCAGGCCCCGTCCGCCCCGGCCGCGCGCGAGGTCAGGGTCAGTCGCGCCACGGCGCCCATCGAGGGCAGCGCCTCGCCGCGGAAGCCGTAGCTCCGGATGTTCACGAGGTCGGTACCGTCGATCTTCGAGGTCGCGTGGCGCTCGAGCGCCAGGGCCAGATCGTCGGCCGCGATGCCGATGCCGTCGTCCGCGACCCGGATCAGCGTCTTGCCGCCGTCGGCGATGGCGACCTCGATCCGCGCGGCGCCGGCATCGATCGCGTTCTCGACCAGCTCCTTCACCGCCGAAGCCGGGCGCTCGATCACCTCGCCGGCCGCGATGCGGTTGGCGGCTGCCTCCGGCAGCCGGTGAATCCGGGCGAGGATACCCATCATGTTGCGGTTGTGGGTGTTCATCCCACAATAAATAGCATGAGGCGTTGCGATTCTGGAAGCCCGGAATGGCCGCGCCTATTCGAGCCCGACCGGCTTGCCGACCACGACAACGGAAAGCGCCTCCGGTTTCAGCAGCCGGGCGGCCACACGGCGAACGTCGTCCAGGGTGACAGCCTCGACCAGCGCGTTGCGCCGGTCGATATAGTCCTTGCCGAGCTTCTCCTCCTGCATGAACACCAGGTAGTTGGCGATCCGCGCATTGGAATCGAAGCTCAGCGGAAAGGCGCCGGTCAGGTACTTCTTGGCGTTGTCCAGCTCCTCCGCAGTGACGCCTTCGGCCGCCATCCGCGACCATTCGGCCCGGATCACCTCAAGGCTCTCGGCCATGCGCTCGTTCGCCGTCTGCACCCCGCCGAGATAGAGCGCCGTTTCGTCCATGTCGGCGAGATAGGAATAGACCCCGTAGGCAAGCCCGCGCTTCTCGCGCACCTCGTCCATCAGCCGCGAGGCAAACCCGCCGCCGCCCAGGACATAGTTCATCACATAGGCCGCGATGTAGTCCGGGTCATCGCGCGGCAGGCCGAGATGGCCGAACACCGCTGCCGACTGCGGCACGTCGAGCGCAATCACCCTGATCCCCGGCGGAGGCGCCAGATCGGTGCGCCCGGGCTCCGGCGCCGTCCCGGCATCGAGCCCTGCGAGCAGCCTGTCGACCATCTCTCCGGCCGCTTCGGATCCGATGGCGCCAACGATGCCGATCCGCGCGGCCGACCGAACGAGCAGCCGGGACCGTGCGGACAGGAGGTCTTCCCTCGCGATCGCGCGCACGCTCTCGGGGGTGCCGTCGGCCGGGCGGCCATAGGAATGCCCGGGAAACGCGGCCGCGAACCAGGCCTTTGCGGCGACGGATTCGGGGTCGGTTTCATCCTCCGCAATCGCGGCGAGGACCTGGGCGCGCACGCGCTCCAGGGGCTCGGGGTCGAAGCGCGGCGACGCCAGCGCCCCGGCAAGCAGCGCCACACTCTCGTCAAGCGACTCGACCAGCATGCGGGCGCTGACATCGACCGAATCCGCGCCCGCCGAGAACCCGAAGCGCGCGGACTGCAGGTCCCGCGCGGTGGCAAAGGCGATCGCGTCGAGCGCGCCCGAGCCTTCCTCGAGCAGACCGGCCATCAGATTGGCAACCCCCTCGCGCCCGGGCGGGTCGAGCCGGGCGCCGCCTGCGAAACTCAGCTCCACCGCGACGATCGGAATCGAGGGCTCCTCGACGAGCCAGAAGGGCGTGCCGCCCGGGCTGGTCAGGTCGCGGATCTCGAGCGCCGCCGCCGGCAGCGCAACGAGAAGCCCGAACCCGGCCGCCGCCGCCAGCCGGAAGCATGCCGTCCGCACCAAGGCCGCCATGCCCATCAGCCAGCCTCCCCCGCCGACTCGAGCCATCCTGTCACCGAGCGCTCGGGCACGAGAAATCTCCGCGCAGCGGCCCGCACATCCCCGGCGGTGACCGATTGCAGCACCTCCGGCCAGTTCTGCACGTCCTGCACCGTCCGGCCGACCGCCAATGCGCTGCCATAGAGCTGCGCCTGCGATGCGATGCTGTCCTGACCGAATATCAGCGCCGCGCGGCTCAGGCGCTTCACGCGGGCGAGTTCCTCCTCCGTGGGGCCGCTCTCGATGAGCCCGGCCAGAACCTCGTCGATCGCCGCCTCGACCGTGGCCAGATCCTGCCCCGGAGCGGGGACGCCGTAGACGGTGAAATCGCCAGCGTCTCGCCGGAAGGCCGAATAGTAGGCGCCGGTATCGATGGCGATCTTCCGGTCGAGCTGGATCGTCCGGGCGAGCCGGGAGGTGAGTCCGCTGCCGAGGATCTCGCTGAGAACATCGAGCGCGGCGGCCTCGCGCGGATTCGCCGGATCGTAGGCGGGGACCAGATAGCTCCGCAGGACATAGGGCTGGCGGACGCGGGCGTCGCGCATGGCGAGCCGGCGCGCGGCAAGCTGCGGCGGTTCCTGCGCGCGGGCCGCGGCCGGCCGGCCGGATGGCCGGATCGGCCCGTAATGCGTCTCGGCAAGCCGGTAAACCTCGTCCGGCGCCACGTCGCCGGCAACGACCAGGACCGCGTTGTCGGGCGCGTAGTAGCGGTCGTAGAAGGCGCGGGCGTCTTCCAGCCCGAGCGTCTCGATCTCGTGCCGCCAGCCGATCACCGGCACGCCGTAGGGATGGTTGAGGTAGAGCGCCGCGTCCATCTGCTCGCCGAACAGCGCCTGCGGGCTGTTGTCGGTGCGCTGGTTGCGTTCCTCGAGGATGACGGCACGCTCGGTCGCGACGACCTCGTCCGTCAGCACCAGGTTGCGCATGCGGTCTGCCTCCATCTCCATCACCAGCTCCAGCCGGTCGGCGGCGATGCGCTGGTGGTAGGCCGTGTAGTCATAGGAGGTGAAGGCGTTGTCGGAGCCGCCATTGGCGGCGACGATCTTCGAGAATGCCCCGTCGGCGAGCGTGCTCGTCGCCTTGAACATCAGGTGCTCGAAGAAATGGGCGATCCCGGAATGGCCGCGCGGCTCGTCGGCCGAGCCGACGCGGTACCAGACCATCTGCGTCACCACTTCAGCGCGATGATCCTCGATCACCACCACCTGCATGCCGTTGCCGAGCGTGAAATCCGTCACCTTCTGGTCCGCCGTGGCCGCGCCAACGTGCAGCGCTGCCAGCATGGCGGCAGAGATCGGCGCGAGACGCATCGGAGTCTCCCTTGCCGGCCGGACCACGGGCGAGCGGCCCGGGATCCCTCAGTTGGCGGGTGCGGTCCCGTCGTGAACGATCTTGTGGCGGGGCGGGCCCGACGACGGGGTAACGAGGTCGCCCTGCGACGCCGCGGCCTCTGCCTGCTCCGCCGCCGCGTCGGGATCCGCCGGAGTGGCGACGCCTTCGCGCTGCAGCCGCTGCGACTCGGCCTGCGGATCGATCAGTTCCTTCTCATCCAGCTTTTCCCCGTCGCCGGTCAGGCCCAGAAGCTCGCCCAGGCTCGGCGGCTCGTAGGGCTTGTTGGTCTTCTCGGCGATCTTGTCCTGCTCGAGCTGGACCCGGATCTCGCTCGATGTCGCTGCCGCATTGGCCGAGCTCAGCAGAACCTGCTCGCCGGCGCTCGGCGACGCATTGCTCACCACCCGGCTGCCGGTGTTGCCAAGCAGCGCCGCCATCGCCTCGCGCTGCGGCTGCGGGTCGCGCGGCGATGGCGCTCCGGGCGTCGGCTCGGGCAACGAGAGCGACGCGGGCATCTCCAGCGGGCTGTGCGTGACGACCTGGAACTCGTCCGGCGGAGGCAGCCTGGGGCTGATCGCCTCCAGCGGGCTCTGGCTTCCGCTGCACCCCGCGAGCGCCAGCATGGCGCCAAGTACCCCGGCCACGCCCGCGATCCGCTTCGCGCCCATGGATGTCATCGCATCGGTTCCTCTGTCTCGGCGATCCCGCTCCGGCCGTCCCTGCCGGGGCCCGGCGGCCGCGGCCACATATTGGCGCCTCCGCGCCCCGACTGCAATGCCTGCCGGGTCAGGCGCGGAGCGCGATCAGCGCCGCGCCGGCGAAGATCGCCACATCGGCGACATTGAAGGCATAGGGGTTGTCGATCCCGCAGCAGCTCGTGTTCAGGAAATCCGCCACCGCCCCGTACTGCACCCGGTCCCACGCATTGCCGAGCGCGCCCCCCGTCACGATCCCGGACCCCGCGGCCAGCGCCCCTGCCCCCTCCGTCCCGGCGCGCCGCCAGACCCAGAGCGTCAGTGCCGCCGAGATCGCGACCGCGAGCCCGGTCAGGATCCAGCTCATGCTCTCCGGGCTGATCCCGCCGAGCAGCCCGAAATTGATCCCGGTGTTCCACGCCATGACGAAATTGAGAAACGGCGGGAGAACCTCGATCCGTCCCAGCTGATGCAGATCGAGGACCTCGACCACCCACCATTTCGACATGCGGTCGGCGGCAAGCACCACCAGCGCGACAGCCGCCATCCACCCGAGCAGGGCCGGCCGCCCGCCGCTCACGTCCGCCGGCCTGTCACTGCGGCTCGAAGCCGAACGCGAAGGCCGGCCCCGGATCCTCGAGCCGGTACCGCTCGACGATGCAGCCGAAATAATGGACGCGGCTCAGGCGGTCCTCATAGTCGAAGATCGGCCAGTCTGCATCCTCCGGGCCCAGCGGCGCCGGGCCACGGTAGCCCGCGAGATCGATCAGCCGCAGCACGCGTTCCATGCCTGCGCAGTCCAGGCGCTCGATCGCCGGCATCTCGATCACCGCACCGTTCGAGGCGATCGCCCGTTCCGGCATCGCGGCGCCCGCCGCCTGCGACATGGCGGCAAGCCCCCATGTCGCGACGGTTGCAGCCACAGCAAGGCCCGTCGACTTCACCACCCGTCCCGCCTCCGCGTTCCCGTCCAGCAGGATAGCGCGAATGCGCGGCGGATGACACCCCCTGCGGGCCGGTGCCTGCGCGCGACCGCGCATGCCGTCATGTCCTCTGCCCAAGCGCATCGTCGCAGCGGCCGCAGACCCCCGGATGAGCATGGTGGCCCACATCCGGCAGGACCTTCCAGCAGCGCTCGCATTTCTCGCCCTCGGCCGGCTCGAACACCACGCCGATGGTCGGGTCGTCGAGCCGGAACGCCTCCTCGGGCGGCAGGTGCCCGGCCAGCACGAGGCCGGAGGTGATGCAGAGCTCGGCCATGTCGACCGACTTCACCGCCGCCGCCATCTCCGGATCGTCGACATAGAGCACCGGCGCCGCCTCGAGCGAGGCGCCGATCCGCTTGTCGCGCCGGGCGATCTCGAGCGCTCCGGTCACGACCCGCCGGGCGGCGCGGATCTTCGACCACTTCGCCGCCAGCGCGTCGTCGCGCCAGCCGGCCGGGGTTTCTGGGAAATCCACCAGATGCACCGAACTGTCCGGACCGGGGAAGCGGCTGAGCCAGACCTCCTCCATGGTGAAGGGCAGGATCGGCGCGAGCCAGGTCACCAGACGGTGGAACACCGCGTCCATCACGGTCAGCGCCGCCCGCCTGCGCAGGCTTCCGGCGGCGTCGCAGTAGAGCGCGTCCTTGCGGATGTCGAACCAGAAGGCCGAGAGATCGGCGGTGGCGAAGGCGAAGAGCTGCTGGAACACGCCCTGGAAGTCGTATTCGGCGTAGCCCTTCCGGACCTCGGCATCGAGCACCGCGAGACGATGCAGCACCCAGCGCTCCAGCTCGGGCATCGCTGCCGCCTCGACCGGCGCCGCCACGCCCGCGCCGCCGAGCGCGCCCAGCATGTAGCGCAGCGTGTTGCGCAGCCGCCGGTAGCTGTCGGCGGTCGACTTCAGGATCTCGGGGCCGATGCGGAGATCGACCGTGTAGTCGGAGAGCGCCACCCAGAGGCGCAGGATATCCGCCCCGTACTGCTTCATCACGTCCTGGGGCGCGACCGTGTTGCCCAGCGACTTCGACATCTTCTGGCCCTTCTCGTCGAGGGCGAAGCCGTGGGTGATCACCGCCTTGTAGGGCGCGCGGCCGCGGGTGCCGCAGGACTGCAGCAGGGACGAGTGGAACCAGCCGCGGTGCTGGTCGGTGCCCTCGAGATAGACGTCCGCCGGCCACACGCCGTCCGCCCGGTCGCGCAGCGCGAAGGCGTGCGTCGAGCCGGAATCGAACCAGACGTCGAGGATGTCGGTCACTTGGTGCCACTCGGCGATGTCGTTCCGTCCGGCCAGGAAGCGCTCCTTCGCCCCCTCGGCGAACCAGGCGTCGGCCCCTTCCTCGCGGAATGCGGCGACGATGCGGGCGTTGACCTGAGGGTCGCGCAGGATCTCGACCTCGCCATTGCCGCACTCGCGGATGAAGCAGGTCAGCGGCACGCCCCAGGCGCGCTGGCGGCTGAGAACCCAGTCGGGGCGCTGCTCGATCATCGCATGGAGCCGGTTCTGGCCCGACTGCGGAAACCACTTCACGAGATGCCGGATCGAGTGCAGCGCGCGGGCGCGGATGGTGTCGCCGTACGCGCCCATGCCGTCGTCGAGCTTCCTGTCGATGGCGACGAACCATTGCGGCGTGTTGCGGAAGATCAGCGGCGCCTTCGAGCGCCAGCTGTGCGGGTAGGAGTGGGTGATCCGGCCGCGCGCGATCAGGGCGCCGGCCTCGATCAGCTTGTCGATGACGGCGGCGTTCGCCTTGCCCTCGCGCCCCTTGTGGTCGAAGGTGTAGAGCCCGCCGAAGAACGGCAGGTCGGCCCGGAACGAGCCGTCCTCGAGCACGTTGTGGGTCATCGGCAGGTTGTACTTGATGCCGGTGTTGTAATCGTCCGCGCCGTGGCTGGGGGCGGTGTGGACGAAGCCGGTGCCGGCGTCGTCGGTCACGTAGTCGGCCGGCAGCATGGGCACGTCGTAGTCCCATTCGCCGTTCGCGCCGTCGAGGCCGCGGAAGGGGTGGGCGCAGGTGAGGCTTTTGAGCTCAGCGACGGAGACGGGGCGGAGCTTCTCGTAGCCCTCGACCCGCGCCGCCTTCATCACCTCGGGCGCAAGACGGTCGGCCAGGAGATAGGTATCGCCCGTCTTGGCCCAAGTGCCCTCGGGGGCTTCGGTCACGCGGTAGTGGCCATAGGCGAGATCGGGGTTGAAGCAGACGGCCCGGTTCTGCGGGATGGTCCACGGAGTTGTCGTCCAGATGACAACGCTGGAACGCCTTAGCCAATTTCGAGCTTTGATGGCCTTATCTTGGGCATCTTCCAGAGTGTCCGAAAGAACCACCGGGCCCCCTACGTGAGGTTTCTCGGAAACCACCGGAAACTTCACCCAAACCGTATGGCTGGTGTGGTCGTGATACTCGACCTCGGCCTCGGCGAGCGCGGTCTTCTCGACCACCGACCACATGACGGGCTTCGAGCCGCGGTAGAGCGAGCCGTTCATCACGAACTTCATGAACTCGTCGGCGATCACCGCCTCGGCGTCGAAGTTCATGGTGAGATACGGGTTCTCCCAGTCGCCGATGACGCCGAGACGCTTGAATTCCGCGCGCTGCACGTCGACCCAGCGCCCGGCGAAGCGGCGGCATTCGGCGCGCAGGTCGTTGACCGGCACATCGTCCTTGTTGCGGCCCTTCTTGCGGTACTCCTCCTCGATCTTCCACTCGATCGGCAGGCCGTGGCAGTCCCAGCCGGGCACATAGCGGCTGTCGAAACCGCGCATCTGGGCCGAGCGCACCGCCATATCCTTCATGATCTTGTTGAGCGCGTGGCCGATATGCAGGTGGCCGTTGGCGTAGGGCGGGCCGTCGTGCAGCACGAAGGGGGTGCGCCCGGGCTTGGCGCGCAGGCGCTTGTAGATCTCCATCCGCTCCCAGCGCGCCAGCCAGTCCGGCTCGCGTTGGGGCAGGCCCGCGCGCATCGGAAAGTCGGTCTGCGGCAGGAACAGCGTGTCCTTGTAGCGCGAGGATGTATCGGTGTCGGCAGAGGTCTCGGCGCTCATCGCTCGGCTCCCGGTGCTCTGATGCTGTGGAGGTCGGTTGCGGCGCGATGGCGCCGCGCGCTCCCGGCGCCGCCTGGTCAGCGGGCCGGGCCGGTAATTCGCCGCGCGATGGCAGACCGGCACACCATGGCGCGGTTATAGCCGCGGCCGCGAAGCCCGTCCAGCGACCCGCGGCGGCCATCCGAAATCCGGCGGCACGATAGCCAGGCGGCGCGGATTGTCCCCGGGCCGCCCTGATCCTGCTCCGGCGTCCGGGCCCGCAGCGAGCCCGCCGAGGCGGGCGCCCGGGCTCACCCCTCGCCGCCGGACTCGCCCTCCTTCGCGGGCGCTTCCTCGGCGGGGGCACCGGTTTCCGCCTCGTCCTCCACCACCAGCACCGACGGGGCCGAGATGTTGGCGATGACAAAATCGCGATCGGTGATCGTCGGCGTCGCGCCCGCGGGCAGCGCGATGTTCGAGATCTTGATCACGTCGCCGATGTCGAGGCCCGCCAGATCGACGGTCAGGTGATCGGGGATGTCGCTCGCGGCGACCTTGAGCTCGACCTCGGGCCGGACGACGGTCAGCACGCCGCCCTTCTTCAGGCCGGGCGAGGCATGGCGGTTGATGAACTCGACCGGGATGAACAGCGCGATGCGCGATTTCTCGGACAGCCGCAGGAAGTCGGCGTGGATCGGCAGATCCTTCACCACATCGCGCTGCACGCCGCGGCAGATCACCCGGTTGTCGGTCCCGTCGATCCTGAGGTTGATCAGCGTCGACATGAACTTGCCGGCCTTCAGCGCCCGCATCAGCAGGTTCTGCCTGACCTTGATGGCGACCGGGTCCTTGCCGTCTCCGTAGACGACCCCGGGGACATATCCTTCCCGCCGCGCGGTACGGGCAGCCCCTTTGCCCACACCTGCGCGCGACGAGGCTTCGATGACTGGCGTCTCGGCCATGGCTTGCGCTCCTTGAATTCCGGTTTCGTGGTTGCGGCGATCCTCCAGGGGTGTAAGCGCCGCGGAAGCGCGCTCGTATACGCGATTCCGGCATGAATGCAAGAGCGCCGGCCCGGAATCGAGAAGGCAGGCCGTGCCCGTCAGAGGGTGATTCCGCCACCCCACAAGGAGATGGCTCAATCAGGCATTGACTCGGCACGCGCTGACGCATTGACTGGCGGCGCAAGTGACGACGGCGGCCCTGGCCGCAAGATACGCTCACGGCACCGCAACGGGAGGAATGCATGATTTCTGATCTGATCAAACGCTCCGGCGTCTTCGTGGCGGCTGCGCTGGCTGTCACCGCAATAGGCAGCGGTGATGCCGACGCCGAGAAGGTCCGCTGGAAGATGCACGCCGCCTTCGGCCAGAACGTGGCCGTGATCGGCCCGCCGCCGCACCGGATCGCCGAGGCGGTCGCCCGCATGTCGGGCGGCGACTTCGACATCAAGGTGTTCGAGCCCGGCGCGCTCGCGGGCGGCTATGCCTATTACGATCCGGTGAGCCAGGGCGCCTTCGAGGCCGCCTGGGGCACCTCGGGCGCCAACCAGGGCAAGAACTCGGCCTTTGCCTTCCTCTCGACCTGGCCCTTCGGCCCGGCGGCACCCGAGTTCGTCGCCTGGTTCAAGTATGGCGGCGGCCGGCAGATCGCCGAGGAGCTCTACGCCCGCGACAACATCAAGTTCATCCTCTGCGGCATGATCCCCCCCGAGACCTCGGGCTGGTTCCGCAACGAGATCACCTCGCTCGACCAGCTCAAGGGCCTGAAGATGCGCTTCTTCGGCGTGGGCGCCAAGGTGATGCAGAAGTTCGGCGTCTCGACCCAGCAGCTGGCCGGCGGCGACATCTATCCGGCGCTCGAGCTCGGCACGATCGATGCGACCGAGTTCTCGATGCCGGCGATCGACCGCTCCTACGGCTTCTATCAGATCGCGAAGTACAACTACTTCCCGGGCTGGCACCAGCAGTCGACCTCGAACGAGTTGCTGATCAACATGGACAAGTGGAACGAGCTGCCGGCCGAGTATCAGGCCATGCTCGAGACCGCCTGCGATGCGTCGATCGCCCAGATGATCGCCGATGGCGAGGCCTCGCAGTTCCAGGCCATGCTCGACAACGAGAAGGACGGGGTCCACAACGTCAGCTGGCCGGACGAGATCCTGACCCAGATCCGATCCGCCTGGGAGGACGTCCTCAAGGAGGAGATCGCCGCCAATCCGGACGTGGCGAAGCTGTGGGAGAGCTACAGCAAGTTCCACGAAGGCTACAAGGTCTGGGGCGAGCGCGGCTATCTGAAGTGAGCCCGCGTCACCGGCGGGGGATCCCTGGCGATTCCCCGCCTGTCTCCGCCGGCCGGAGCACCGCGAGGGGCGGTTTTCCGGTCGGCGCTCCGCCTCCGTGCCGGCATCCAGTCATGGGGAAGCGATGGGTTCTCTTCTGAGTCTCGCGGACCGGTTCGACCGCTTCGCCCGGTCGGTCGGCAAGGGAGCGGGATGGATCATTCTGCCGCTGATCTTCATGATCGTTTTCGACGTGGTGACCCGCAAGGTCGACTTCATCCGGCTCTATTTCTCGGATTTCGCCATCAACTATGGCTACTCGGTCTCGACCATCCTCCAGGATCTCGAATGGCACCTGCACGGCGCCCTGCTGCTGCTGACCTTCGGGTTCGCCTATCTGATGAACGCCCATGTGCGGGTCGACATCTTCCGCGAGAACCTGTCGCGCCGGGGCCAGGCCTGGTTCGAGTTCTGGGCGCTCGTTGTCATGGCAATCCCGTTCCTGGCGATGATGCTGATCTATTCCTGGCGTTTTGTCGCCCTCTCCTACTCCCAGGGCGAAGGGTCCGAGTCGATGACAGGCATCCCTTGGCGCTATGTCATCAAGGGGTTCATGGTCATCGGCTTCGCCGTCGTGCTCATGGCCGCGCTTGCAACCCTTGCGCGGGTCTCGGCCTACCTGTTCGGGACCCCGGACCAGAAGGTGGCCGCCCACCGGTCGCTCTCGATCTTCGCCCACGAGGATCCCGCTTCGAGGGCGCTCGAGGAGGCCCGTGCCGAGACGGAACGCGCCGCACACGAGGCCCTGCATGGCAGTCAGGGGGGGAAGGGCTGAGCCATGTGGGAGCTGATCTACGACCATCTGTACGAGTTCATCGGCGCCTACATGTTCCTGGCGCTGGCGCTCATGCTGTTCACCGGGATGCCGGTCGCCTTTGCGCTGGGAGGCGTCGCCCTGATCTTCGGCCTGTTGGGCATCGCCCTCGACGTGCTCGACTTCGCGGTGTTCTTCCAGGTCATCCAGCGCATCTGGGGCGGCGACGGATCGTCGGGAGCGATCCAGAACCCAATACTCGTCTCAATCCCCTGCTTCGTCTTCATGGGAACGATGCTCGAGCGCTCGCGGGTCGCCGCCGACCTCCTGCACATCCTGACGGTGATGCTGAAGCGGGTGCCGGGCGGTCTTGCGCTCTCGGTCACCGTGATGGGCACGATCATGGCGGCGACCACGGGCATCATCGGCGCCTCGGTGGTGATGATGACGCTGCTGGCGCTCCCGACCATGCTGAAGCAGCGCTACAACGCGCCGCTGGCGACCGGCACGCTTGCGGCCTCGGCGACACTCGGGATCCTGATCCCGCCCTCGATCATGCTGGTGCTGATGGCCAACCTGCTGGCGGTGTCGGTCGGCAACCTGTTCATCGGCGCGATCATCCCCGGGCTGCTGCTCTCGGGTCTCTATTTCGTCTTCATCATCGTTGCCTGCGGCCTGCGTCCGAGCCTCGCCCCGCCCCTGCCGGAGGGCGCGATCCGGCTGCGCCCCAGCGACCATCGCAATACCCTGTCATTTATCGCGGTTTCCGGCGGGCTGGTGGCGATCGCGGCGCTGGGCCAGACGGCCGGGCTCGCGTCCTGGCTGAACTGGCCCCTGGCGGCGTTCCTCGGCATCTTCTTCGCGGCCATGGCGATCGGGCGGAAGGAAGGCGACACGCTGCTCGGCGGCATCCTGAAGGGCTTCGTACCGCCGATCTTCCTGATCGTGCTGGTGCTCGGCTCGATCTTCGCCGGATGGGCGACGCCGACCGAGGCCGCCGGCGTCGGCGCCTTCGGATCGCTGATCCTGGCGGCGGCGAACGGCACCCTGACCGGCACGGTGCTGCGCGACGTGGTGCACCGCACCGCGCTGACCACGGCGATGATCTTCTTCATCTTCGTCGGCGCGACCGCCTTCTCGACGATCTTCCGCAACGTCTATGGCGAGGATCTGATCATCGCGCTGATCGAATGGCTCGAACTCGGGTCGTGGCCGCTCCTGTTCATGCTGATGTTCGCGGTGTTCATACTCGGGTTCTTCTTCGACTGGCTGGAGATCACCCTGATCATCCTCCCGGTGTTCGCCCCGGTCATCAAGGCACTGGCACCGGACTTCGCGCCGCATCTCGGCCTCGATGCGCCGACGAGCATCGCCGACCGCCAGTTCGTCGAGGCGCAGGTGATCTACTGGTTTGCGATGCTGGTCGCAATCAACCTGCAGACCTCGTTCCTGACCCCGCCCTTCGGCTTCGCGCTGTTCTACATGAAGGGCGTGGCGCCGAGCGAGGTGAAGATGCAGGAGATCTACAAGGGCATCATTCCCTTCGTGATCCTGCAGGTGATCGGACTCCTGATCGTGCTGGAGTTCCCGGAGCTCGCGCTCTGGCTGCCATCGGTGATGCTGGAGTAGGCCTGGCTACCAGCCGGGCGCGATGCTGGTCCGCGCCGGCTCGGTGCGGGCCACGACCCTGCCCCTGGAGATGACCGCCAGCCGCTCGGGCCGCCGCCGGATCGCCTCGACCGGGTCGGCGGCATCCAGCACCACGAGGCTCGCGAGCCGGTCCGGCGCAAGCCCGAGATCGCTCAGCCCCATGATCCCGGCCGAGGCCGTGGTGACCAGCTCGAAGCACTTGCGCATCGCCTCGGGGCTGGTCATCTGCGCCACATGCAGCCCCATATGCGCCACGTCCAGCATGTCGCCGGTGCCGAGCGAATACCACGGGTCCATCACGCAGTCCTGGCCGAAGCCGACGCGGACGCCGGCGGCCAGCAGTTCCGGCACCCGGGTCAGGCCGCGGCGCTTCGGATAGGTCTCCATCCGGCCCTGCAGGGTGATATTGATCAGCGGGTTCGGGATCGCCGCTACCCCCGCCTCGGCGATCAGCGGCAGGAGCTTGGCCACATAGTAGTTGTCCATCGAGTGCATCGAGGTCAGGTGCGATCCCGCCACCCGCCCCTGCAACCCGCAGCGGAGCGTCTCGGCCGCCAGCGTCTCGATGTGGCGCGACATCGGGTCGTCGGATTCGTCACAGTGCAGGTCGACCATCAGCCCGCGTGCCGCCGCCAGCTCGCAGGCGGCGCGGACCGAGGCGGCGCCGTCGGCCATGGTGCGCTCGAAATGCGGGATGCCGCCGATGACATCGACCCCCATGTCGAGGGCGCGCACGACGTTCCGCGCGCCATCCGGGTAACGGAACCAGCCGTCCTGCGGGAAGGCGACGAGCTGGAGGTCGATCACGCCCTTCACCTTCTCGCGCACGTCGAGCAGCGCCTCGACCCCGGTCAGACGCGGGTCGCAGACATCGACATGGCTGCGGATCGCGAGGAGCCCCCTGCCGATCGCGATCTCGCAGTATCTCAGCGCCCGCTCCACCACCGCCTCGACAGTCAGCAGCGGTTTCAGCTCGCTCCAGAGCCGGATGCCTTCGAGCAGCGTGCCGGAGGCGTTGATCCGCGGGATGCCGTAGCTGAGCGTCGCGTCCATGTGGAAGTGCGGATCGACGAAGGGCGCGCAAACCAGCTTCCCCGTCGCCTCGATCACCTCGCCGGCCTCGGCGCCGATGCCGGGCTCCACGCCCGCAATCCGGTCTCCGGCAATGGCGATATCGGCCCGGGTGCCGTCAGGCAGCACGCCCCCCCGGACGAGGATGTCGACCGTCATCGCTGCCGCTCCGTGTAATAGGGCAGGTTCTCGACCCGGACCGGGGCGCCCCGGTCGCGTTCGGCGAGCACATGGGCGGCGATCTCGCCGAGGCTCGCGAACCACACATCGCCCCGCTTCAGCACGCTCTCGAGCCATTCCTCCATCACCCGCCAGCGGGCGAGCCGGCCGGTCAGGAAGGGATGCATCACCCCCATCCAGAAGCCGCCGGTCGCGTAGGCGGCCTCGAACTCCTGAAAGAACGGCTCGAGCCCCTCGGCGGCCCCGCGCACGGGCATCATGTAGCCGATCTCCTCGTAATGGGCGAAGGGCGGCCAGTCGTCGTTGCCCCAGTGCGGCGGCAGCTCGACGAGCTCGCCGTGGGCGGTCCGGAGAAGATAGGGAATGTCGTCCGCCATCATCGAGCTTTCGTAGACGAACCCGCGTGCGATCAGCAGGTCGACCGTGTGCTCGGTCACCTGATAGACCGGTGCCCGGTAGCCGATCGGGCGGACCCCGACGATGCGGTCGAAGGCATCGAGCGCCCGGTCGATGTCGGCCGCCTGCTCCGCGGCGCTCCGGTCCATCGGGTTCTCGTGGATCCAGCCGTGGCAACCGATCTCGTGACCACCCTTCAGGACCGTCTCGACCGCCTGCGGATAGGTCTCGAGGCACCAGCCGGGGATGAAGAAGGACTGCTTCAGCCCCAGCCGCCGGTAGGTCTCGACGATGCGGGGCACGGCCACGGTCGGTCCATAGCGGCCCATCGAGATCGGGTAGCTGCGCCGCCACCCGTCCTCCCTGGCGACATGGATCAGGCTGTCGGCATCCATGTCGAAAGTGATAGCCGCGGCACACTTCGCGCCGTTCGGCCACTTGATCCGGCTCATCCTTGTCCTCCCAGGAGATGTGCGGCCGCCGGCTCCCACGAGACCCAGAGTTCGGCGCCGGAGTGAAGATCCAGCGTGCGCAGCTCCGCCTCGCCGAGCTGGGCCTTGATCTCGGAGCCGTCCGGGGCCTCGAGATAGAGGATCACCGAGGCGCCGACGAACTCCTCGGAAATCAGCTGGCAGCGGATCGCGTTCGGCCCCTCGGGCCGCCCGGCCGAGACCCGCACGCGGTCGGCGGCGACCGCGATGCTGGCATTGCCCGAGACTGCGCTTCCCGCCGGAAGGCGCAGCCGGCCGGCCGGGCTTTCCAGCACCGCCTGGCCGTTCTCTACCCCGGCAACCGTTCCCTCGAAGATGTTGTTCCGGCCCACGAACTCGGCGACGAAGCGGTTCGCCGGCGCCCGGTAGACCTCGCGCGGGGCACCGGTCTGGGCGATCTCGCCATGCCCCATGATCACCACCCGGTCAGCCATGGCGAAGGCCTCGGACTGCGAGTGGGTGACATAGACGAAGGTGATGCCGAGTTCGCGCTGGAGACGGGTCAGCACCCCCTGCATGCGGACGACCAGGTGCGCGTCGAGCGCCGAGAGCGGCTCGTCGAGAAGCAGCATCTCGGGCTCGGTCACCAGCGAGCGGGCCAGCGCCACCCGCTGCCGCTGCCCGCCCGAAAGCTGGTCGATCCGCCGCTCCTCGAAGCCCTTGAGCCCCATGCGCTCCAGCCACTCCAGCACACGGCGCTGCCGTTTCCCGGCGTCGATCCCCCGCATCCGGAGTCCGAACTCGACATTCTCCCGCACGTTCAGGAACGGAAACAGGGCGAGCGACTGCCAGACCAGCGGCGTGTCGCGCTCGTGCGCCGGCACCCCGTTCATCGGCCGCCCGCCGATGGTGATCGTGCCCTCGTCCGGCTCCTCGAGCCCCGCGAGCATCCTGAGCGTCGTGGTCTTGCCGCAGCCCGACGGCCCCATCAGGGCCACGAACTCGCCCTTGGCGATCGTCAGGTCCATGCGCTTGACGGCCACCACCGAGCCGTAGCGCTTGACCACGCCGTCGAACACCACAAGGGGCCCGCTCATCCGGCTTCCCCCCTCGTCCGGCGCATCACCAGCACCTGCGCCATGACCACTAGTGCCATCGAGGTCAGGAACACGACCGTGCCGATGGCGTTGATCTGCGGGTCGACATTGCCCTGCAGGATCTCGAGGATCACCACCGGCACCGTCTTGTTGAGCCCCGACACGAACCAGGCCACGGCGAACTCGTCGAAGCTAACCGCCGCGGTCAGGCAGAAGGCGGCGATCACCGAGGGGCGGCAGAAGGGCAGGATCACCTGCCGCATCGCCCCCCATTCCGAGGCCCCGAGGTTCCAGGCAGCCGCCTCGAGCGCGGGGTCCATCTGGCTGAGGCGCAGCCGGATCACCGCCATGGCGAAGGGCGCCCCGAGCACGGTGTGCGAGATCACCACCGCGGTCACCGTGCCGGACAGCCCGACATTCGACAGCCAGGCCAGCATGGCGAGCCCCATGATCACCAGCGGGATCGTGGGCGGCAGCAGCGCCAGCGCCAGATAGGCCGGCTTGAACCGGAAGCCGAAGCGGAAGTCGGTATAGGCGGTGCAGAAGCCGATCAGGGTCGAGAGCGTCGCCGCGCTCGCCGACACCAGCAGGCTGGTGCGGAACGCCTCCCAGACGCCGGGCTTGGAGAAGGCGGTCTCGTACCAGTGGAACGTGAAGCTCCCCAGCGGCACGGTCGGGAACCGGTCCGAGTTGAACGAGAACACGAAGCTGGCGACGATCGGCGCGAAGACGAAGGCGAAGATCGCGGCCAGGTAGACCCGCGCAAGCATGGCGCCGCCCCGCCCGCTCACGGCTTCGGCTTCCGGTAGGCCGCGCCGACCGCGGCGAAGGCGACCGCCAGCAGGGTCGCGATCATCGTCACGGCGACAACCGCCGCCCGCGGCCACTGCTGGCCGGACTTCGTCGTGTCGATGATCAGGATCGACAGCGTCGGCGGCTTGGAGCCGCCGAGGTAGTAGGGACTGACGAAATCGCCGAAGCTGAGGATGAAGCAGAACACCGCGCCCAGGATCAGCCCGACCTTCGCCGAGGGGATGATCACGAGGAAGATCGCCCGGAAGCGCGAGCAGCCGAGATTCCAGGCCGCCTCGATCAGGTTGCGGTCGACGCTTGCCAGCGAGAAGGTCTGCAGGATCACCACCAGCGGCAGGGTCAGCGTCAGGTAGCCGACCATCGCGCCGAAACCGGAGTTGAGCATGGTGAAGGGGCCGATGCCGATGAACCCCAGCCCGGCGTTGATCACCCCCTGCTCGGCCAGAATCACCTGCCAGGCGTAGGTCCGCACCAGATACGAGGTGAAGAACGGGATGATCAGGAAGAAGATTGCCCAGCGCCGTGCGGCGGGCGATACCTTGTAGGCCAGCGCATAGGAGGCCGGAAAGGCAACGAGGCTGGCGATCGCCGACGCCGCGGCGGCGCGGATCACGGTCAGCCAGTAGGCATCCCAGAAATAGCCGCGGCCGAGCATCTTCGCCCAGTTGTCGAGAATGAAATCCGGCTGCATCCGGTAGTTCCGGACCGCCCAGAAGCTCATCACCACCATGAAGCCCAGCGGCACGACAAAGAACGCCGCCTGCCAGACAACGATCGGCAGGCGCCAGGTCATCGGGTAGATCAGGCGGCGCAGCGCCATTCGCGGTTCCGGGGGCAGGCCGGGGGCATGCGGGCCCCCGGCCCTGCCGTCAGGCGTTCTTGTACTCGGACCAGAAGTCGTTCCATTCCTCGAGGCTCTGCTGGCGGGGGATGTCGCGCCAGTGGATGCGGCCCTCGCGGATCAGCTTGAGCGGATTGTTGTCGGCACCATCGACCATGCCCTGACGCTTCGCCTCGTCCGGGTTGGCCTCCTGCAGGGCCTTCCAGCCGGTCCTGGTGGGCAGCATGCCCGGATAGGCCGCCATCTGGGCCGAGCGCACCTGGCCGGGGCCGGAGAGCATGTACTGGATGAACTTGACCACCAGGTCATGCTTCTGGGTGCCCTTGCCGACCGAGTAGCTCTCGGTCCACTGGATACCGCCCTCCTCGGGCACCACCGAGTCGACGGGCGCACCGTCCTTCTGCAGCACGCCGGTGATCCAGTCGCCGATCCCGCACATGGCCAGCATCTCGCCGTTCTTCAGGCCCGCGAAGGTGCCGCCATAGTCGAAGTAGCCGCCGACCTGTGGCTTGAGGCTGAGCGTCGTCTCCTGCAGCTTCGTCCAGGCCGCCGCATCGATGTCGAAGGGCGACGGCTTGTTGTTGCCGTTGTAGAGGCTGAGCGAGCCCAGATTCGGCAAATGCCAGTCGAAATGGCCGACCTTGCCCTTCAGCTTGTCGGC
This sequence comes from Limibaculum sp., assembly GCA_039805905.1. Taxonomy (GTDB): domain Bacteria; phylum Pseudomonadota; class Alphaproteobacteria; order Rhodobacterales; family Rhodobacteraceae; genus Thermohalobaculum. The sequence continues at coordinate 129,974 of JBDIVM010000010.1, forward strand.
CCAGTAGACGCCGTAGGTCATCGCTTCCTTGTGGGTGACGACCTCGGTGTTGAAGCTGACGCCGAGATGGCCGTAGCGCACCATCACCGACCAGAGATGGTCGCCATCCCAGTGGCCGGGGAACTTCTGGAATTCGGGGAAGAAGTCGTCGAACGGGTAGTCGGCGGCGTCCATCTCCTCGATGTAGCCGGCGGCATTGAGCTGCTGCACGAACTCCGCGTCCGAGAGGATGATGTCGTAGGTGCCCGCGGGCGACTGGGCGATCAGGCCCAGCATGTTGTCGCCGCCGGCGTAGTACTTGGCGTTGAACTTGACGTTGTTCTGGGCCTCGAACTCCTCGACAATGTCGGGCTCGCCATGCCCGTACCAGGCCAGCATGTTGATCTGGACGGGATCGGCGGCCCAGGCCCGGTTGAGCCTGGGGGTGGCCAGAAGCGCTCCGGTTGCGGCTGCGCCTCCGAGAATGGTCCGGCGCGTCAGGCGCCGGCCGGAAATCGTGGTCATGCGTTTCCTCTCCTGCTGTGCGGGGGCCCTCTCACGGCGCCCTCCGCGGATTGCCGATGCATAGCATATGCGCGGCCGTTGCCGATTGGAAAATTGTTACGCGTTATGGCGGCATTAATCCCCGATATGCGGGGCCGCCTCGTCCAGCCCGGCGGTTGCGGCATCGAGCTTGCCGATCAGCCAGGTCGCCAGCGCATGGGCGGCGCCCGAGATCCGGGCATGCTTGTAGAAGAGGCCGATCCGCAGCGGGTCGAGCGGGGGAAAGCCCTCGTCCTCGCGCCCGATGCGCATGCCCGGCCCCAGCGTCGCGTGGGTCAGCGCCGTCACGCCCAGCCCGGCGCCGACGGCGTTCTGCAGCCCGGCCACGTCGGAGGAGACATAGACCCCGCGCCATTCGCGCCCCACGCGCCGGAGCGCCGCCACCATGCGGTCGGCGTATTCGCAGGGGTCCGGGTGGCGGACGAGCGGCAGCGGCTGGGCCGGGTCGAAGCCGCGCCCGGCCGGCACCGCCCAGACCGGCCGGGTGAGCCAGGACCGGACCAGATAGGGCGAGGCGTCGTCGCTGACAATCGCGACCGCGAGGTCGACGCGCTCGCCGGCCAGCCGCTCGCGCAGGCTGTGCGAGAGCAGGCTCTCGACCTCGATGCGCACCTCCGGGTGATCGGCCGCGAAGCGGGTCACGGCATCGAGCAGGAAGTCGTTGGCGAAGTCGGCCGGCAGGCCCAGCCGGATCCAGCCGCTGAGCGCCTCGCGCCGGAAACGGGCGAGGATGTCGTCGTTGATCCGCAGCATCTGCCGGGCATGGGGGCCGAGCGCGATGCCCGCATCGGTCAGCCTGAGCGCGCGGCCGCCGGATATGAGCAGCCGCGCGCCGAGCAGGTCCTCGAGCCGACGGATCTGCAGGCTGACCGCCGGCTGCGTGCGCCCCAGCGCCGCGGCCGCCTTGGTGTAGCTGCCGAGATCGACCACGGTGACGAAGGCGCGCAGCAGCTCGATGGGGATGTTCGGGTTCATCGTCCTGGCATTTATGGAGATTATTCCGGCATTTTCATTATGAATTTTGCTTATCCGGGCGGGAGCCGTAGCTTCCGCTCCCGGGAGGAACCGATGGACCGCCACGACTTCCACAAGCTGTTCAAGGCGCCCGGACCGGTGGTGACGCCGGTGATCCATGTGCTCGATCGCGATCAGGCGTCCCGGAACGTGGCGGTCGCGGTCGGGGCGGGGGCGGCCGGGGTGTTCCTGATCAACCACGACTTCCCGATGGAGGCGCTGCTGCCGGTGCTGCGCGGCGTGCGCGCACACTGGCCGGGGCTGTGGCTGGGGGTGAACTTCCTCGCCGTGACCGGGCGCGACGCCTTTCCGGTGCTGGGCCGGCTCGAGGCCGAGGGCTGCATGGTCGATGCCTACTGGGCCGACGATGCGCGGATCGACGAGCGGACCGAGACCCAGACCGAGGCCGCCGCGATCGCCCGCATCCGGGCGGAAAGCGGCTGGACGGGGATGTACTTCGGCAGCGTCGCCTTCAAGAAGCAGCGGCCGGTCGACCCGGTGCAGCACCGGCGCTCGGCCGCGATCGCGCGGGGCTTCATGGACGTGGTGACGACCTCGGGCATCGCGACGGGCCAGGAGGCCGACGACGCCAAGATCGCCGACTTCCGCGCCGGGATTGGAGACGCGCCGCTGGCGCTCGCATCGGGCGTCACGCCGGAGAACGCGGCGCGCTACGGCCGCGACGTCGACTGCTTCCTGGTCGCCACCGGGATCAACCGGGAGGGCGATTTCTACAACATCGACCCTGCGCGGCTGAGCGCGCTGATGCGGATCACGCGGGAAATGGGAGCCGAACCATGACCGACAAAGCCGGAACCGACAAAGGCACGACCGACAAGGGACTGAAGGACAAGGGACCCCGGAACGACCGCTGGTACCTGCCGCTGATGGCGCCGAACACCAGGGGCGCGAAGTTCGCCTGGCTGGACCCGACCTCGATCTACATCAACGCGGCCGCCTTCACCGACCTGCTCGACGACCTGACCGAACCGCTGAAGGGCCAGCGGATCGACGTCGTCGGCGGGCTCGACGCCATGGGCTTCGTGCTGGGCGCCGGGATCGCGGCCCGGCTTCGCGTCGGCTTCCTGCCGATTCGCAAGGCCGGCAAGCTCTGCGTCGAGACCGACCGGGTCGAGTTCACCAACTATTCGGGCCGCACCCAGGGGATGGAGATGCGGCTGCCGGCCTTCTCGCCCGGCACGCGCGTGCTCCTGGTCGACCAGTGGGTCGAGACCGGCGGCACCATCGAGGGGGCGATGGAGCTGGTGCGGCGCCAGAAGGGCGTGGTCGCCGGCATCGCCGCCATCGCGATCGAGACCAACCCCCGCACCGAAGGCTACCGGCGCGACTACACGTGCGTCTCGGCGGTGATGCCGGGCTCCCACTGGCAGGCGGAGTGCGACCGCCAGCGGCTGGCGAGCTTCGCCAGCTACCGGCCGGAGCGGGCGTTCCCGACGGCGGGGCGGGGGTAGGGAGGGCCCCCGCGAGGGGGCGGATTCGGGCCGTGTCACGGGGTGCTCAAGCGCGAGCAGCAGGTCAAGCCGTTGGATTCTCTAGGATTCGAGTTTGAGCAGGGGGTATGGTTAATGTCACCCGCCGTTGATCGCGACCCGTCGTGAACGCCGTCATCGCCCGGTCAAGCCGGGCGATGACAGGTCGGGACCGGGAGCCGGAGTCATTGAGAACGGGTCTTACCGCGCCGCCGCCAGCATCTCCGCCGCGAGCTCCCGGGTCAGCTTCACCGGGTTGCCGCCTGCGGTCGGGTCGTCGGGAGCCATCTCGGCGATCTTCGGATAGCTTGCATCCGGCACGCCGAAGGCGGCGAGGCCGGCAGGGACGCCGAGTTCGGCGCGGAGCTTCAGCACGAAGTCGAGGAAGCCGTCGAAGCCGCCCTTCACCCCCAGGAAGGCCGCCAGCCGCTCGATCTTGCCCTCGATGGCCTTGCGGTTGAACTTCAGCACCGCCGGCATCACCACCGCATTGGTCATGCCGTGATGGGTGTCGTGCATCGCCCCGATCGGGTGCGACAGCGCATGGATCGCGCCCAGCCCCTTCTGGAAGGCGACCGCGCCCATCGCCGCCGCGCTCATCATGTGGGCGCGGGCCTCGAGGTCGTCGGGCGTCGCATAGGCGCGCGGCAGGTACTCCTTGACGAGCCTCATGCCCTCGACCGCGATGCCTTCCGACATCGGGTGGTAGAAGGGCGCGCAATAGGCCTCGAGGCAGTGGGCGAAGGCGTCCATGCCGGTGCCGGCGGTGATGAATTTCGGCATGCCGACCGTCAGCTCGGGATCGCAGATCACGATCGCGGGCAGCATCTTCGGGTGGAAGATGACCTTCTTCACATGGTCCCTCGAGTTGGTGATGACGCCGGCGCGCCCGACCTCGGAGCCGGTGCCGGCGGTGGTCGGCACGGCGACGATGGGCGCGATGCCCGCCGGGTTTGCGCGGGTCCACCAGTCGCCGATGTCCTCGAAGTCCCAGACCGGCCGGGTCTGGCCCTGCATGAAGGCGACGCATTTGCCGAGGTCGAGGCCCGAGCCGCCGCCGAAGGCGACGACGCCGTCATGGCCGCCGGCCTTGTAGGCGGCGACACCGGCCTCGAGGTTCCTGTCGGTCGGGTTCGACTGCACCTCGGCGAAGAGGCCGGGCTTCAGCCCCGCCCCGTCGAGCAGGTCCATCGCCTGCTTCGTGATCGGGAGCGCTGCGAGCGCCTTGTCGGTGATCAGCATCGGGCGCCGGATCCCGGTGGCCTTGACCGCGTCGGGCAGCTCCCGGATTCGGCCGGCGCCGAGGCGGACGGAAGTGGGATAGCTCCAGTTGGCGGTGGGGCTCGTCATGGAGGTCAGGCCTTTCTCAGATGGTAGGATTTCGGACGGGTGAGATTCTGGTAGCCGAGGATGCTGAGCGCGCCGCCGCGGCCGGTGTGCTTGACCCCGGTCCAGCAGAGGGCGGGGTCGAGATAGTCGCAGCGGTTCATGTAGACCGTCCCGGTCTCGATCCGCGCCCCGAGCTCGGCCGCCCTGTCGGTGTCGTGGGTGATGATCGCGGCCGTCAGCCCGAACTCGGAATCGTTCATGAGCTTGACCGCCTCGTCGTCGTCCCTGACCTTCATGATGCCGACGACCGGACCGAAGCTCTCCTCGCGCATCACCCGCATCGAGTGGTTGACATCGACCAGGATCTGCGGCGCGAGATAGGCGGTCTCGCCGGTATCGGCCGGGAAGCGGCGGGGGTCGATCAGCGCCTTGGCGCCCTTCGCCACCGCCTCGGCGATGTGCTCGCGCACGAGCTTCGCGAAGCGGAGTTGCGCCATCGGGCCGAGGCTCGTCGCCTGCTCCAGCGGGTTGCCCAGCACATAGCCGTTGACGATCTCGACCGAGCGCTCGACGAAGGCGTCGTAGAGCGGCGCGGCCACGTAGATCCGCTCGATGCCGCAGCAGCACTGGCCCGAGTTGAACATCGCCCCGTCGATCAGCCCGTCGGCCGCATAGACCGGGTCGGCATCGGCCCGCACATAGCCCGGATCCTTGCCGCCGAGCTCGAGCCCGATGCCCATGAAGGTGCCGGCCGCGGCGCGCTCGATTGCCTGGCCGCCGCCGACCGAGCCGGTGAAGTTGACGAAGTCCACCATGCGTGCGGAGAGCATCGCCTCGGCGGTGGCGTGGTCGAGGGCGAGGTTGCGGAACAGCCCCGCGGGCAGCCCGGCCTCGTCGAAGGCGCGCTGGAACCGCTCGCCCGCGAGGAGCGTCTGGGTGGCGTGCTTCAGGATCACCGCGTTGCCGGCGATCAACGCCGGGGCGATGGTGTTGACGGCGGTGAGATAGGGATAGTTCCAGGGCGCGATCACCATGACGAGGCCCAGCGGCTCGCGCCGGATCATGCGGCGGAACTTGTCGCTGTCCTCGACCTCTATGGGGGCGAGCGCGCGCTCGGCGATGTCGGCCATGTGGTAGGCGCGCTCCTCAACGCCGCGGATCTCGCCGCCATAACGGACGGGGCGGCCCATCTGCCAGGCGAGTTCGGGCACGATGTCGTCGTTCATGGCGCGGAGCCGGGCGATGCCGGCGCGCACCAGCGCCACCCGCTCGGCGAGCGGGCGGGCAGCCCAGTCCTTCTGCGCCTTGCGGGCGGCGGCGACGGCGGCCTCGACCTCGGCCCGGCTGGCGACCGGGCGCTCGGCATAGACGGAGCCGTCGATGGGCGTGACGAGTTTCAGGGTGGCGGTCATAGTCTCCTCACGATCTCTCGAAGCCGCGTGCGATCTCCCAGTCGGTGATGCGGCGGTCGTATTCGAACTGCTCCCACTTCGCGGCATGGACGTAGTGGTCGATCACCTCGTCGCCCATCGCCGCACGCAGCATCGCCGAGCCGTCGAGCGCTGCGGTGGCGTCGCGCAGCGTCTTCGGGATCTCGCGGCCTTCGCCGTGATAGGCGTCGCCCCGGGAGGGAGCCTCAAGCTCGAGCCTGCCCTCGATCCCGGCGATGCCGGCGGCCAGCTGCGAGGCGAGCGCGAGATAGGGGTTGAGGTCGGCGCCGCCGACTCGGCACTCGACCCGCACCGCCTTGGTATCGAGCCCGCAGATGCGGTAGCCGGCCGTGCGGTTGTCGGTCGACCACACGGCCTTGGTGGGCGCGAAGGTGCCGACCATGAAGCGCTTGTAGGAGTTGATGTTGGGGGCGAGGAACAGGGTGAACTCGCTCGCATGGGTCAAAAGCCCCGCGAGGTAGTGGCGCATCAGCGCCGACATGCCGTGCTCGGCCGAGGGGTCGAAGAACAGCGGCTTGCCTTTTGCGGACCAGAGCGACTGGTGGATGTGGCTGGAGCTGCCCGCGGCCCGGAAATCGTATTTCGCCATGAAGGTCGCGGCGTGGCCCTTCGACCAGGCGATCTCCTTGACCCCGTTCTTCACCACCACATGGCGGTCCGCCATGGTCAGCACATCCGCATAGCGGATGTTGATCTCCTGCTGTCCGGCCCAGGCCTCGCCCTTCGAGTTCTCGACCGGGATACCCGCGCCGTTCAAACCGGTGCGGACGGCGCGCATCACTTCCTCGTCCTTGGCGGTCTGGAAGATGTGATAGTCCTCGTTGTAGGGCGAGACCGGGTCGAGCCCGCGATAGCCCTTGGCGTGGGCCTGCTCGTAGCTGTCGCGGAAGAGGTAGAATTCGAGCTCGGTCGCGGCCATCGCCTTCATGCCCAGCGCCTCGAGCCGCGCGACCTGGCGCTTGAGCACCGAGCGCGGCGCGTGCGGCACGAGGTCATGGGTGCGGTGGTCGAGCGTGTCGCAGAGCACCAGCGCCGTGCCCGGCAGCCAGGGGACCCGCCGGAGCGTCGCGAGGTCGGGCTTCAGCACATGGTCGCCATAGCCCTTCTCCCAGCTCGCCGCCCTGAAACCCGGGACCGGCTCCATCTCCATGTCGACCGCCAGCAGGTAATTGCAGGCATGGGTCTCCTCGAGTGCGGTCTCGCAGAAGAACTCGGCCTGGAAGCGCTTGCCCATCAGGCGGCCCTGCATGTCGATCTGGGCGGCGACCACGGTGTCGATCCCGCCCGCCGCGACCGCGGCCTTCAGCTCGTCCAGCGTCAGCATTCCGGTCATTCCGTCCCTCACTGTTTCAGGCCCTCACCGGCGCGGTGGCGATCACCACCACCTCGACCAGGTCATGTTCATGGAGCCGCGACTCGATGCAGGCGCGCTGCGGCCAGTGCTGCGGATCGTCACCGATCCATTCGCACCAGGCGCGGTCCATGCCAGCCTTGAGCTGCATCTTGTCGATGTAGACCGTGGCATTCACCAGCCGCGTGCGGTCGGTCCCGAGCGCGGCGAGGATGCGGTCGATCTTCGCCAGCGCGTTCTTCGTCTGGGCATAGATGTCGGCGACGGAATCGTCCGATGTCGCCACCGCCCAGGCAAAGCCCCCCGCGGCCGAGCCCGAACTGCGGCCGCGCGCGCCGCCCTGCACCCGCCTGATCTCGAACATGCGTCTCCCCCGGATGGCCGGGCGCTGGCGCGTCACGGTCCCTGTTGCGAGCCCGGCCTCCACGCCGCGGCGCGGCAACCGGTTAACGCCGACCCTATAATGGAGTCGGAACGCTGGTGAAGACCCTGAATCGCGTTTCGCGACAGCGCAATGCGACGACCGGGCGCGGGCCGCAGGTCGTCCGTTCCCGTTTGATCCGGGCCGCGGGTCTGGCTAGGCTCGCTGCCGGAAAATCCGGAGGCACGACCGCCGTGGCCGAAACACCGACCGTCTCGCCCGAGATTCTGGTCGGCGCGCAGATCCGCGCGCTGAGGACCGCACTCGGCATGACCATCAGCGATCTCGCCGCCGCGGCCGGGGTCAGTCCGGGCATGCTGTCAAAGGTCGAGACCGGGCAGACCTCGCCCTCGCTTGCCACGCTCTCGTCGCTCGCGCAGGCGATGAACATGCCGCTGGCGAGCTTCTTCACCAAGTTCGACCAGAAGTCCGATGCCACCTTCGTCAAGTCCGGCCGCGGGCTGACGATCGAGCGGCGCGGCTCGTCCAAGGGCCACCGCTACCAGTTGCTCGGCCATGCGCTGCGGCGAGAGGTCGGGGTCGAGCCGTTCCTGATCACCCTCGACGAGACCTCGGACGCCTACCCGATCTTCCGGCATGACGGGATCGAGTTCATCTACATGCTTGAGGGCGAGGTGGTCTATGCCCATGGCGACAAGACCTACGCGATGGAGCCCGGGGACTCGCTCTTCTTCGATTCGAGCCTCGCGCACGGGCCGCTGGAGCTGCGCAGGCTGCCGGCAGTCTATCTCTCGATCATCGTGACGCCGCGGCGGCCGGGCTAGCCGGCCGGCCTTTCCTGAAATGAAACTAGTGTTCTTGACAGTCACGCGCCCGCCCGCCACTGTCCGGCCGATCCTCCCCGCAGCGGAGCCTGTCCGGGCGCGGCAGAACGGTGCGCCCGGGGGACTGCGGGCGCCGCCGACAGGCCGGGCGGAATCGCGGCGCGGGGCCGGGGAGCCTGGGGGGCTTGCGGATGGGGCGCGATACGGGTTTGCCGGGGGGGCACGGTGCTGACACGCTGCGACTCTCCGACGTGCCGCCGCAAGGGATCGCGGGCCGGTGCCGATCCGGCAGGCGGCGACAGCCGAGTGCAGGAAATCCACAGATAGGGAGTGGCGCGGCATGCAGCGGGCCGTGATGGCCCGCCGTGCCGAACCGGGACGAGAGGGAAAGGAACAGGGACCATGGCAACGGATCTGGCGAAGGCCGCCAAGGACAGGAAGATCGACTATTTCCTGATCTCGTTCACCGATCTCTTCGGGGTGATGCGGGCGAAGCTCGTTCCTGCCTCGGCGATCGGGGGCATGGCCCGCGAGGGGGCGGGCTTCGCGGGCTTCGCGACCTGGCTCGACATGACCCCGGCGCATGCCGACATGTTCGCGGTGCCGGATCCCGAAAGCCTGATCCAGTTGCCCTGGAAGCCCGAGGTCGGCTGGCTCGCCGCCGATCTGTGGATGGACGGCAGGGAAGTCGAGCAGGCGCCGCGCAATACCCTGAAGCGCCTTGTCGCACAGGCGGCCGCCAAGGGCTGGCGGATGAGGACCGGCGTCGAGTGCGAGTATCACATCATCAACGCCGACGGCACCGACATCTCGGATGCCCGCGACGCGCAGTCGAAGCCCTGCTACGACGTGCAGGCGCTGATGCGCCGCTACGACGTGATCCGCGAGATCTGCGACGGCATGCTGAAGCTCGGCTGGGGCCCCTACCAGAACGACCACGAGGATGCCAACGGCCAGTTCGAGATGAACTGGAACTATGACGATGTCCTGCTGACCGCCGACCGCCACGCCTTCTTCAAGTACATGGTCAAGTCGGTCGCCGAGCGGCACGGGCTGCGCGCGACCTTCATGCCGAAGCCTTTCACCCACCTCACGGGCAACGGCTGCCATGCCCATATCAGCGTCTGGGACAAGGCGGGCCGGAGGAACCTGTTCCACGACCCGAAGGGCGAACTCGGCATTTCCAAGCTCGCCTACCACTTCCTCGGCGGACTCCTGCACCATGCGGGCGGGCTGGCGGCGATCTCGAACCCGACGGTGAATTCCTACAAGCGGATCAACGCGCCGCGTACCACCTCGGGCGCCACCTGGTCGCCGAACACCATCACCTATGGCGGCAACAACCGCACCCACATGATCCGCATCCCCGATGCCGGGCGCTTCGAGCTGAGGCTCGCGGACGGCGCGGCGAACCCCTACCTCTACCCGGCCGCGGTGCTGGCCGCCGGCATGGACGGGATCGAGAACGCGCGCGACCCGGGAAAGCGGATCGACCTTGACATGTATGCCGAGGGGCACAAGGTGCGGGGAGCGAAGAAGCTGCCGCTGAACCTGCTCGACGCGCTGCGCGAACTGGACAAGGACGGCACGCTCCGGGCTGCGCTCGGGCGGGAAACGGTCGCCGCCTACCTGAAGCTCAAGCGGCAGGAATGGAACGACTACTGCAGGCATCTCACCGCCTGGGAGCGCGACACCACGCTCGACTGCTGATGGCGGCGCCAGCCTGTTGCCCCGGATCCGCTCCGGTCGCCCGCGGCGACGCGGGCGGAGCGCGGAGTCCCCAGTCACGCGCGATGTCGTCCGGGGAGCCGTCGTGGCCCTGACGCCGACCGGCCGCGGCATTGCCTTCATGTGCGGCGCGGTCGTGATCCTGCCAGGCATGGACGCGTTGTCGAAGCACCTGACCGGCGGCTACGCGCCGGTCCAGGTGGTGGCGGTGCGCTTCGGCTTCCTGCTGCTGCTGCTTGCCCCGGTCGTGATCGGCCGGCACGGGGCGGCCGCCGTGCTGCGCGCGCCGGGGCGGGGGATGCTGCTGCTGCGCGGGGCGCTGCTCAGCGCCTCGTCGCTGCTGTTCGTCTCCGCCCTGTCCCATGTGCCTCTGGCAACCGCGCAGTCGATCACCCTGATGTTCCCGCTGATCGTGACCGCGCTCTCGCCCTGGCTGCTCAGCGAGCATGTGGGTCCGGTGCGCTGGGCCGCCGTCGCTGCCGGTTTCTGCGGCGCCCTGCTGATTGTCCGCCCCGGACTGCAGCCGGTGGGGCCGGGACAGCTCTCCGCGCTCGCCTGCGCCGTCGTCTATGCGCTCTACGCGGTGCTGACCCGGAGCATGGCGGGCGGCACCGGCCGGACCACGCAGCTGCTCTGGACCGTGATCGGGGCGCTCGCGGTCACCGGGGCGCTGGTGCCGCTCGACTGGCGAACCCCCGGCCTCGCAGACCTGGCGCTGATGGCGCTTTGCGGCCTGCTCTCGGGCGTGGCCCATCTGCTGATCATCGCCGCCTATTCCGAGGCCGAGGCCAGCGCCGTCGTGCCGTTTTCCTACCTGCAGATCCTGTTTGGCGCCGTCATCGGCTATGTCGTCTGGGGAAACCTGCCTGATGCTCCGAGCTGGGCGGGGATCGCGCTCATCGCCACTGCCGGCATCGTGGTGGCGCTGCGCTCGCGCACGCCGCCCCAGATCCGCGGCGCCGGGCGGGCATGAGCGCCGTCGCGGCAGCGCCCCTCGTCAGGCCGCGTGCCAGGGCAGGCGGCCGTCCACGAACGGGTCGATGAAGGCCGACCGGCCCCCGGCGGCGGTCCAGAGCACCGGGAAATGGCTCTCGTCCATGGCATCGGACCCGGAGCGCTTGTAGCGGCTGTAGACATAGCCGACCTCGGCGGTGAACCGGGTCTCGGAGGAAAGGCAGTGCGACACCACGGCGCGGCGGGGATTGGCGGTGCGGTTCGGCCCGGAGCCGTGCCAGAGCCAGCCGTGGTGGATCGAGCCGCCGCCGGCGGGCACCTCGACCGGCACCATGTCCGGCTCGGACACGCCCTCCGCCTCCGCCGCCCGGCGGAAGGCGGCCCGGTAGTCGGCCGGGTTGTGGAAGGCGCCGGAGGGCGCCGAGCGGGACCAGCGGTGCGAGCCGCGGGCGAACTCCATGGTGCCGCCCTCGGCGCTGACATCGTCGAGCGCGATCCAGACCGTGCACATGAGCCCCGGCTCGGCCCATGCGGCATAGGCGCTGTCCTGGTGCATGCCCAGCGTGCCGCCGGGCACGCCCCCGGCCGCCGGCGGCTTCCAGAGCAGGTTGTCCTGCGCCAGCCTCGCGCCGGGCCAGTTGTTGAGCCCGGCCACCGCCCGGCCGATCGCGGGATGGAGCACCGCAGCCGCGATCGCCCGGCTCGACTTCCATCCGTTGCAGATCTGGCGCGTCATATGGGGATCGTGGCCTGGCCGCCAGTTGACCTCGTCAGGCATCAGACCGCTGTCATAGCGGCCCTCGAAGCAGCGCTCCATCGCCTCGCGCAGCCGCTCGACGGCGGCCGGCGGAACGACGCGCTGCCGGATCAGGAAGCCGTCGCGGGCGAAGGCGGCGGCGTCGGCTGGCGTGACCGAGAGATCGACCTCGATCGTCATCTCCGCACGCTCCGGGGCTCACGCATGCGAGAAAGGGCCGGCGGTGCCGACCCTTCCTGTCCCGGCAGGGGATGGACCCCGCATCACCCCTTGGCTTCGCCGGCGAAGACGCGGCGGAGCCGTTCGGGGCTCCTGGCAGCCTCTGCGTCGGCGGCCATCTCCTTCTTCTCGATCGCCGCCTGCTTGAAGTGGAAGGCGATCCAGAACGCCATGCCGATGCCGACCAGGATCGTCTCCGAACCGACCATCGGGTAGATCGGGCCGAGCTGGCTCAGATCGGCGCCCTTCCAGGTCTCGACGATGGTGGTCGACATGAACTCGATGCCAGTCATGATAGGTTCTCCTTCCCTTCGTCGTCAGCCGTTCAGTAGCCCGAGGCGCCGGGCCTCGGCGATGTCGGCCTGCGAGACCTCGATTGCGTCCATTTCGGCAGCCATGTCCTCGCTCATGTCGAGGCCCACGAGCTCCACCGCCGGCGGCACCCGCAGCATCCCCATGCCATTGAGGATCTTGGAGACCACGAAGGCGGGCAGGAAGCCCAGGACACCGAACATGATCACTGCACCGAGGAAGTTGCCCCAGGGCGTGATGGGCGTGGTCGTCTCGTGGTAGGCGGCGGTGGCCGGATGGCCCCACAGCATGAAGCCGGCGATGACGAGGCCGATGAAGCCCGTGTAGCCATGCACGGCGACGGCGCCGATCGGGTCGTCGAGCTTGAACCGGTTCTCGACCCAGTAGTGCAGCTTGTAGGCGCAGACCGCCCCGACCGCGCCGACCAGCATCGCCTGGATCGGATGGTAGAGGTCGTTGCCGGCCGAGGCTGCAATCACTCCGGCGAGGCCGCAGGAATAGGTCCAGAACGCCTCGCCGCGCGATACCACATAGCCGGCCAGAAGGCCGCCCGAGAGCGACATCAGGAAGTTGAACACGATGGCGCTGAGCGTGGTCGGGGTCAGGTAGATGGTCGTCGCGGTGAAGGCGACCTTGCCCTCGGCCCCGCCAATCGTTCCGTGGTCGATGATCGGCACGTTGCAGGCGACGTAGAAGCCCCAGAAGCCGCAGTAGATCAGGAAGAGCCCGATCGTCACCAGCCACTTGTTATGCGGGTTGATGTTGCGGGCCGAGCCGTCGGCGGCGAACTTGCCGAGCCGCGGGCCGAGCGGGATGATCACGCCAAGCGCGGCGCCGCCGGCGATGGCATGGATCACGCCCGAGGCGTAGGCGTCGTGGTAGCCGAGCTGGGTGACCATCCAGCCGTCCGGGTGCCAGCCCCAGGCCGCGTCGATGATCCAGGTCACAGACCCCACGAGAACCGCGACGATCCAGAAGGCGGTCGGGCGGATGCGCTCGATGGTGGCGCCCGAGACGATCGAGGCCGCGGTCCAGGAGAACAGCAGGAACGCCGCCCAGAACACGCCGTTCAGCCGCGCCCAGGCAGCATTGCCGAGGGGCACCGCGTCGGCGTCGTTGACGCCCGGTCCGCCGAGGTGAGTGCCCATGATCTCGGACCAGGGCAGCGCGCTGGTGTTCTCGACCAGACCGCCGGTGATGCCGGGGCCGTTGGGGAAGGCGAAATAGATCCACCAGCCGAAGAAGTAGAAGGTGATGGTGACCAGCGGGATCAGCATCGTGTTCTTCATCAGCGTGTGGATGTGGTTCTTCCGGCGCGAGGCGCCCACCTCATACATGCAGAAGCCGACATGGATGAGGAACATCATCGGCACCGTCACCCAGTAGTAGAACTCGGTGAAGATGATGGTCAGAGCACCAACATTGGTGTCCATGCGAACTCTCCCCTTGCGATCTCTCGCCATGCGGGGTGCGTTTCTGGCCGGCCCTTCACACACCCCGCGCCTGCCGACGGACCGTGGCCGGGGCGCCGCACACCCCGCTTCGGCAGGGTGGCCTTCCCCGAACTCCCGCACAGGTTGAGACAGATTGCCGCAGGCTGGCAATAAAAATTTTCCGGAAAGGAATTTTTTTTGTCTTCTGTTCAAGGATTCATGCAGCAAAGCGCACGCACCGGACGCGCTTCGTGTCCAGCCTGGCGGATCGGGCCCGGCGTCGCGGCATCGCCGGGAGGACGGCCCGGCCCCTTCTGTGCACCCGGCGACGCGGATGCCGGGCCGGCGAACCAATTCTGAACCGATTCGCCGCCGGGCGCCCGTATCCCGTATGTCCCGAACGATCGATGCCATGTCCTCCGGAGTGCGGCAGTCAAATTTTGACCTAAGTCTCAATAGCTGCACAATATTTAGGCGGATCGGCGCGGCAGCCTGCGGGAAAAATCACCACCCGCCGTTTGCCGGCGGCGCCGTGTCCTCCCCGCGATTCGCCCCATGCCGGGTCGGCGCCCGCCCGCGGATGGCCGACAACGCCCTGAAAATTCGGGATTACCCACGGTCCTGCCGCGAGGCCGCCAGGCGCTGCCGCCGCCATCGGCCCATGTTTGGCGCGAATTGGCGCCATTTCTGTTGCGTTTCGGACCAGTTTTGGATCAGCTAATGGTTCACTACCGGGCCGCTGGAGGCTGCAGAGGCCGCTCTCCGGGACCGGCTCCACGCCGCCCGCCGCGAGGACGGGCGCGGCGGCGGCCTTGACACAGCGCCCGTCGCCAGGGAGGGACGCATGACAATTGCAAGCGGAATGGCCGGCGCGGCCGCGCCGGGCGCCGGGCTGCACCGGACCATCGGCTGGAAGGATGCCTTCTGGGTCGCGAGCGGCGTCCCGGCGCTGGTGCTGTTCTCGATCGGCGGCATCGCCGCCACCATCGGCAACCCGTCCTGGCTGGTCTGGGTGCTGAGCGTCGGCTTCGGCTTCATCCAGGCCTTCGTCTACGCCGAGATCGCAGGGCTGTTCCCCTCGAAGAGCGGCGGCGCCTCGGTCTACGGAGCCGCGGCCTGGGTGCGCTACGGGCGACTGATCGCACCGCTGTCGGTCTGGTGCAACTGGCTGGCCTGGACCCCGGTGCTGGCAATTGGCGGCGGGCTGGCAGCGGGCTACATCCTGAACGCCTTCTTTGCCCCGGAGGCGGCGATCCGCACCTGGGAGATCCAGCTTGCCGATCTGAGCTTCCTGAAGGCGGACCTGGCGCTGCGCATCGATTCGACCTTCATGATCGGCGCCGGCATCCTGCTCCTGGTCTTCGCGGCGCAGCATCACGGCATCCTGCGCACGGCGAAGATCCAGACCATCATCGGGCTCGCGGTGATCATTCCGCTGCTGATCGTCGGCATCGTGCCGCTGCTGTCAGGCGACGTGCTGATGGAGAACCTGCTGCCGCTGCACCCGCTGGCCTTCGACGCCGCCGGCGCGGTGGTGCCGGGCGAGTGGAACACCGCGGGCTGGACCCTGTTCCTGGGTGGGCTCTTCATCGCCGCCTGGTCCGCCTACGCCTTCGAGACGGCGATCTGCTACACCTCGGAGTTCCGCAACCCGGCGACCGACACCTACCGGGCGATCCTCTCGGCGGGGCTGCTCTGCATCGTGGTCTACACGCTGGTGCCGCTGTCGTTTCAGGGCGTGCTGGGCGTGCAGGGGATGCTGGGCGAGGGCATCGTCGACGGCTCGGCAGTCGCGGGCGCGATGGCGACAATGGTGGGCGGCGGCTCAGTCATCTTCGGGCTGATGGTCGTCATGCTGATCCTGGCGCTGCTGCTGGCGGTGATGACTTCGATGGCGGGGTCGTCGCGGACGCTCTACCAGGGTTCGGTCGACGGCTGGCTGCCGCGCTACCTGAGCCACGCCAACGAGCACGGCGCGCCGACCCGCGCCATGTGGACCGACCTCACCTTCAACCTGATCCTCCTGATGATGTCGGACTACCTGTTCGTGCTGGCGGTCTCGAACTGCTGCTACCTGATCTTCAACTTCCTGAACCTCAACGCCGGCTGGATCCACCGGATCGACAGCGCCGAGACGAATCGGCCCTGGACCTGCCCGCGCCCGATGATGGTGCTGGGTGTGATCCTGAGCTTCGTCAACGCCGCGCTCCTGGGGGCCGGCGCCAATGTCTGGGGCGAAGGGACGCTCATGTCGGGCATCATCGCTGCGGCGCTGATCGTGCCGGTGTTCGCGTTCCGGCACTACGTGGTCGACGGCGGCAAGTTCCCGGCGCGGATGCTGGAGGACCTGCACGTCTCGGTGCGCGACCTGAACGTGCGCAAGGCCGGGATGCTGCCCTACCTCACGCTCGCCGGCGGCATCCTGGTGGCCGTGGTCGCGAACCAGATCTTCACGCTCTAAGCGCGGCGGCAGAACCGCGGAGCGGCGGCCGCATGTGCCGCCGCTTCTTCATTTCCGGGGGGGCATGTCGCCCTCAGCCGTAATTGCCCTTCACCCGCTCCTTCGCCGGGTCGAAATGCGGGAAGGGGACCACGCGCGCCGCCAGCCGCTTCTGCCGGCCGTCGAGCTGGCCGACCTCGAGCAGGGTGCCCTCGGCGGCGTGGGTGACGTCGACGCGGGCGAGCGCGATCACCTTGCCGAGGACGGGGGATTTCACGGCCGAGGTGATCGTGCCGACCTGGGCGCGGCCAACCCGGATGCAGTCACCGTGATGGGGCACGACGCCGCCCTCGATGTCGAGGCCGACGAGCCTGCGCACCGGGCTCGCCCGGCGCCGCTCGAGCGCCGCCCGGCCGATGAAGTCGTCGGCCTTGCCCTTCAGCGGCACGGTGAAGCCGATGCCGGCCTCGAAGGGGTCGGTCTGGTCCGAGAACTCGTAACCGGCGAAGATCAGCCCGGCCTCGATCCGCACCATGTCGAGCGCGCCGAGCCCGAAGGGTATCAGCCCGTGCGGCTGGCCGGCCTCCCAGATCGCGTCGAAAACCACGGCGGCATCCTTCGGGTGGCAGAACACCTCGTAGCCGAGCTCGCCCGTGTAGCCGGTGCGGCTGACGACCAGCGGCGCCCCCCGGTAGTCGCCGATGCGGCCGACCGCGAAGCGGAACCAGCCGAGCTCGGCGATCGAGGGCCGGGTCGGGGCGGTCCAGATCACGTCCTTCAGGATCTCGCGCGACTTCGGCCCCTGCACGGCGATGTTGCAGAGCTGGTCGGTGGACGAGCGCACCCAGGCGTTCATCCCCCGCTGCTCGGCCTGCTCGCGCATCCAGAGCCCGGAGAGGTCGCTGCCGCCGATCCAGCGGAAGTTGTTGTCGCCGAGACGGAACACGGTGCCGTCGTCGATCATGCCGCCATGATCGTAGCAGACGGCGGTGTAGACCACCTGGCCGGTGGCAAGCTTCTTGATGTCGCGGGTGACGCAGAGCTGCAGCAGCGCCTCGGCGTCGGGGCCGGTGATCTCGTATTTGCGCAAGGGCGAGAGGTCCATGACGACGGCCTTCTCGCGGCAGGCCCAGTACTCGTCGATCCTGCCGTGGCCGGTGAACTGGTTCGCCAGCCAGTAGCCATTGTACTCGGCGAAGTCGCGGGTGTGGCGGGCGAAGCAGTCGTGGAAGCCGGTCTTCCGCGTGGACTGGACGGGACTGTCGGGCGTCATCCGGAAGCCTTTCGATCGCTGGAAATCCTCGCCGGCGCCGTAGACCCGGATCTGGATGTCGGTCGGGTTCCACGCGTTTGCCGGGCTGGTGTCGTCCGGGCAGGCGGTCGAGACGCAGACGAGGTCGGTCAGCGCCTTCAGCAGCACGAAGTCGCCGGGCCGCGACCACGGATCGTCCGAGCCGATCGCGTGGCGGGCGTCGAGCATGGTGTTGAAGAAGAAGTTGATCGCCGGCCAGCCGCCGCGCGGCCTGACGCCGAAGCGGGCGAGGTTCCGGTTCATGTTGTCGCTGCAGTTGACGTGGCCCGGATAGCCGAGATCATCGTAGTAGCGCGCGGAGCAGGCCAGCCCGAAGGTGTCGTGCCGGCCGCAGGTATCCTGGACGATCTCGACCAGCGCCTCCTGGTCGACCGACCAGAACTTCGAGAAGATGCCGGGGCTCGGATACAGGCTTCCCATGAGGCTGCGCGTGGTTGTCGGGTCGATGTCACGCTCGATCCCCCTGTCGAGCGCGCGCAGCGAGAAGGCCTGGAAATCCGTGCACTCGCGGCCCTGCACGTCGAGGATCTGGATGAACTGGCCGGCCTTCACCTCATAGGCTCTGGCGTTGCCCGGCTGGATGTTGAGGTCGACGAGCGGATCGGCCAGCGGGTCGGGGGGCTGGAGCCCGCCCTTGGCCGGGCCCGGATCGGCGCGGCGGATGTAGAGCAGGAGTTCGGTCGGAGCGTCCTGGGCTTCGGGCTGCATCGCCCCGCCGGGGGCACAGACGATCAGGAGCCCGTCGGAGGTGGCGTGGAGCGTGGCGCTCTCGCCCGCCTTCGAGCCTTGGGTGAAGAGCCGTGCCGCGTCGGCCCGGCCGAGGTCGAAGCCGGACTGCTCCAGCGCACGCAGCACGCGCCGGCCCGAGGCGTCGCCCGCAGCAAGCGCGGCCTTGATGCCGGTCGCGTCGCCCAGCCCCTCCAGCCCGATCATGCCGGCATCCGAGCGGCCGTCGGGGGCGAAGAACACCAGCTCGGCCACCTGCAGCCCCTCGCGGTCGACGATCCAGATCTCGTCGCCCCGGTCGATCCGGACCGCGCGTGTGCCGCCGCCCGGAACCGGATGGCGCTCGACCCCGTGCGGCAGGATCGGCAGGCCGGGGGTGACGATGCCGCCGCGGGCATAGGGGCGTTCGAAGGGAAGCTGAAGGCCCATGAGTTACCTTGCTGCCAATCTCATCGCGCCGCAAACCCGTTGGAACTGACGGGGTCGATGCTAGCGCCGCGCGGCGCGGTTGCCAGTCGCGCGGCGCCGGTTCCGGTCAGCCCCTGAGATACGCCTTCATCGAGTCGTCCATCTCCTCGACCCAGGGCGTATGGTGCTTCGGCGACATCCGGCCCGTCATCAGCGAGCGGTAGGAGTTGTTGCGGAAGCCCATGATGTCCTCGTGCTTGTGGTGCTCCCACTCCATGAAGGTCCTGTTGACCCCCTCGATGTCGAAGCTCGGGTAGTCGGTCGCCTCGATCAGCTCCTTGGTGTAGTCGCCCTGGAACCAGATCATGTCCTCGTCCGAAGCCAGTGTCTCCTCGCGGGCGCGCCACTTTGCGCTGTCGGCCCGCATCTTGGCCTTCGGGGGCAGCTTGATGCGGCCCAGGATCACGTCGCGGGCCCACCAGGCCTGGGCGTCGAACATGTTGAAGGTGTAGAACTGGTCCTGCATGCCCAGATAGAACAGCTTCGGGTTCTCCTCCCAGGCCACGCCCTTGTAGAGGCCGAGCGGCCAGAGCCGGTTGTTCGTCTTGAGCCTCAGATCGTCCGGCAGGAACGGGAAGTGGTGCAGATAGCCGGTGCAGAGGATGATGACGTCGATCTCCTTCGAGGTGCCGTCCTTGAAATGGCAGGTGCTGCCCTCGACCCGCTCCAGGAGCGGCTTCTGCTCCCAGTTGTCCGGGAAATGGAAATGCATCGGGCCCGACCGGTAGCAGACGGTCACGGACTTGCAGCCGTACTTCCAGCACTGCGAGCCGATGTCCTCGGCCGAGTAGGAGCGGCCGACCACCATGATGTTTTTGCCCTTGAACTCGAGCGCGTCGCGGAAGTCGTGGCTGTGCAGCACCCGGCCGCCGAACTTGTCGAGCCCCGGGAAGTAGGGAACGTTCGGGGTCGAGAAATGGCCGGTGGCGACGATCACGTTGTCGAACGCCTCGGAATAGGTGTGGTCGTTCTTCAGGTCGTGTGCCGTGACGGTGAACCTGCCGGTGCCGCTGTCGTAGGTGACCATGCGCACCGGCGTGCGGAAGCGGCACCAGGGCCGGACGCCCGCCTTCTCGACCCGGCCCCTGATGTAGTCGGCCAGAACCTCGCGCGGCGGATATGAGGCGATCGGCTTGCCGAAATGCTCGTCGAAGCTGTAGTCGGCGAATTCGAGGCACTCCTTCGGGCCGTTCGACCAGAGATAGCGGTACATCGAGCAGTGGACCGGCTCGCCGTACTCGTCGGTGCCAGTGCGCCAAGTGTAGTTCCAGATGCCGCCCCAGTCCTCCTGCCGCTCGAAGCAGACGACCTCCGGGATCTCCGCGCCCTTCTCGCGCGCCGACTGGAAGGCCCTGAGCGCCGCGGTTCCCGACGGACCCGCCCCGATCACCGCTACCCGTTTCGACATTGGTTGCCTCCTTGTTGCTTCTTGCCGTGTCAGACGTCTCCCCGCCGCACCTTCATGTGCCTACACCGGACTCGGCCCGGCCGAGGAGCGCGACCAGTCGGGCTCGAAGCCCAGGATCACGGTGTCGGCCGGCAGGTTGGGGTTGAACAGCAGGTTGTGCCAGTAGGTCGCCTGCCAGAGCGGGTTGTGCCCGGCCAGCGCCCAGACCCGGCAGTCGAGGTCGTAGCGCTGGCTGTAGGCGGCGAAGCCGAGGGTGACGTGGCCCGCCTCGCGGATCGCCGCTGCGCCGGGCGAGCCGGGCGGGAAGGTCGCGGTCAGGATGTCGGAGAACTCGGCGGCCTTCTGGTAGTAGGACTCGCTGAAGAAGGTCAGCGCCGCGTCGCGCCTGAGCGCCGGGTCGTTGGTGCGCCGGGCCATCTGCCGCATCTCCGGCGTCTTCGAGTATTGCGGCGACTTCGAGAGCACGGTCACGACATGGCCCATTGGCCCGGCGGCGCCGGCGAGGGTGAGCGCGGGCGTCACGCCGTCGCCGGGGCGTCCGCCCGCGTCGCGCATCATCATCTGGCGCACCCGGCACTGCCAGCGCAGGAAGCTGTCGCGGAGCGCGACGTTCGCACTGTCCATCCGCACCACCTCGCCGCCCGCCACCATCGCCCCGCCCCGCTATTCCGCAGCCGGGACCGCGGGCGCCGGCCGGCGGTAGCGGCAGTCATGGGTCAGGCTGGGGATGCGGGCCCGGGCTGCGGCGACCTCGTCGAGGTCGATCGTGGCCTGGACCACGGCCGCACCCTCGCCGCCGTCGGCCAGCACGCAGCCCCAGGGATCGACGATCAGCGAGTGGCCATAGGCCGCCCCGCCGCCCGGGCAGGGGCCATGCGCGCAGGCGGCGACCACGAAAGCGCCGTTCTCGATGGCACGCGCCCGGTTGAGCACATGCCAGTGCGCCGCGCCGGTCTTCGCGGTGAAGGCAGCCGGCACGGTCAGGATCTCGGCCCCGGCCCGGGCGAGATCGCGGTAGAGTTGCGGGAAGCGCAGGTCGTAGCAGATGGTGTGGCCGACGAGCCCCCAGGGCGTCTCCTCGATGACTGCCTCGGCGCCCGGCGAGACATGGGTCGACTCGCGGTAGACCTCGGTCTCGGAGAGCTGGATGTCGAACATGTGGATCTTGTCGTAGCGGCCGCGGATGGCGCCGGCATCGTCGAGCATGAAGCCCCGGTTGACGATCCGCCCGCCCGGCCCGTCGACGGCGACCGAGCCGACCTGGATCCAGACGCGCCGCGCCGCCGCGAAGTCCTTGAGGGCCGCCAGCACCGGGTGCGAGCCCTCGGGCGCCGCCGGGGGCACGATCACCCCGCCGCGGCTGACAAGGGCGCCGCAGTATTCGGGCAGGCAGAGCAGACCGGCGCCCGCAGCGACCGCCTTCTCCGCCAGGTCCAGCGCCTCGGCGATGGCGGAGGCGAAGTCCGGCATCGGGCGGGTCTGCAGGCAGGCGATGTTGAGCGGGCGGGACATCCGATCCGTTCTCTGGCTCCCCGGTTCCGGTCTGTCGGAAAATCCCCTCCCTGCCGAGCGCGGGAGGGGGCAGGTTCTGACAGGGATCAGAACTTCATGTAGGCCTTGCGCAGCTGCACCAGCGGGTGGCGCTTCGACATCTGGAACTTGATCAGCAGTTCGCGCGCGATCATGTCGCGGTCCTGCTGGTTGTCGGGCAGCGCGATCGAATCCGGGATGCGCACCCATCCGTTGATGTTGCGGTCGAATACCGCGGCGTGGCCTTCCTCGTAGCCCATGTGCACGTCCTCGAGCCAGTTGAGGTCGTCCCAGCCCATCACCTCCAGGTACTTCGTCAGGAAGGGGGTGATGCGGCTGTAGTCGGGCACGAGGTTCACATCGTAGCGGTAGCCGATGTGCTGGCCGATCTCCTTCTCGCGCTTCGAGTCGAGACCGTCGCCCTTCAGGAACTGGTCGACGTCCTTGATCTCGGAGCCCTTGTAGCTTGTGCCTGCCATTTCGATCTCCGATCAATGGCGGGGCGAACCCCGCCCCTGAGGGTCACGGCAGGGCGGGGCGAGCCCCCGCCCCTGCCTCACAGATGGTGGTAGTCCTCGACCCCCACCGTGTAGTTGGTCCCCGCCAGCGGCACGCCGGCCATCGCGGACGCTTCCATCGTCAGGGCAGCGAGGTCCTCGGGTTCCAGCGAATGAACGTTGGTCTTGCCGCAGGCGCGGGCGAAGAGCTGGGCCTCGATGGTGAGCGTGTGCAGGAAGTTGTAGACCCGCTCGGCCGCCTCGTCGGGGTTGAGCCGCTTCCGGAGCGCCGGGTCCTGCGTCGCCACGCCGACCGGGCAGCGCCCGGTGTGGCAGTGGTAGCAGTAGCCGGCCTCGACGCCGACCTCGCTCTCGAAATCGGCCTCGGGGATGTCCTTGTTGCAGTTCAAGGCCATCATCGCCGAGTGACCGATCGCGATCGCGTCGGCGCCGAGCGCGATTGCCTTGGCCACGTCGGCCCCGTTGCGGATGCCCCCCGCATAGACGAGGCTGATCTCGCCGCGCTTGCCGAGGTCGTCGATCGCCTTGCGCGCCTGGCGGATCGCGGCGATGCCGGGGATGCCGGTCTCCTCGGTGGCGAGGTGCGGGCCGGCGCCGGTGCCGCCCTCCATGCCGTCGATGTAGATCGAGTCCGGATCGCACTTCACCGCCATGCGCACGTCGTCATAGACGCGTGCCGCGCCGAGCTTGAGCTGGATCGGGATCTGGTGGTCGGTGGCCTCGCGGATCTCCTGGATCTTCAAAGCGAGGTCGTCGGGCCCCAGCCAGTCCGGGTGCCGGGCGGGCGATCGCTGGTCGATGCCGGCCGGCAGGCTCCGCATCTCGGCCACCTGGTCGGTGACCTTCTGGCCCATCAGGTGCCCGCCGAGGCCGACCTTGCAGCCCTGGCCGATGAAAAACTCGCAGGCATCCGCCAGCACCAGGTGGTGCGGGTTGAAGCCATAGCGCGACTGGATGCACTGGTAGAGCCATTTGGTTGAATAGCGCCGCTCGTCGGGGATCATGCCACCCTCGCCCGAGCAGGTGGCGGTGCCGGCCATCGTTGCCCCGCGGGCGAGCGCCGTCTTTGCCTCGTAGCTGAGCGCGCCGAAGCTCATGCCGGTGATGTAGACCGGGATATCGAGCACGATCGGCTTCTTGGCCCGCGGGCCGATCACGGTCTTCGTCTCGCACTTCTCGCGGTAACCCTCGATGACGAAGCGCGTGAGCGTCCCCGGCAGGAACGTCAGATCGTCCCAGTGCGGAATCTTCTTGAACAGCGAGAATCCGCGCATCCGGTAGCGGCCGAGCTCGGCCTTGATGTGGATGTCGTCGATCACATGGGGTGTGAAGATCCGGCTTCGCCCCAAGGTGTAGTGATTGCGCTTCGACTTCTTCTCCGGCCTCAGTTCCGGAGCGGCATCGCCGTGTGCCATCTGTTCCTCCTTCCGGGTCAGAGAATGAGCTTCTTCTCGGTCGGCTCGAGATTGTCGTAGTTCCAGAGCTGCTTGCCGGCGACGATCTTCCTGAAATGGTCGACGCCCTTGTCCGGCAGGAGCCCGTACTGCTTCAGCTTTCGGTTCAGCCAGGCGCGGTCGAGATCCGCGAGCGGCTTCTCGACCGCATCGACACCGAGGCTCCGGATCGAGCCGCCGACATAGATGGTTCCGTCATACATCGAGTCGCCGAGGTTCTTGCCGGCATTGCCGCAGATCACCATGCGCCCGCGCTGCATCATGAAGCCGGTGAGCGCGCCGGTGTCGCCGCCGACGATGATCGTGCCGCCCTTCATGTCGATCCCGGTGCGCGAGCCGACCGAGCCCCGGCAGACCAGATCCCCGCCGCGCAGCGCGGCACCGAAGGTCGAACCGGCATTCTTCTCGATCAGGATCGTCCCGGCCATCATGTTCTCGCCGCAGGACCAGCCGACGCGACCGTTGATGCGCACGTTCGGGCCGTCGATCAGGCCGACCGCGAAGTAGCCCAGCGATCCCTCGAAGATCAGGTTGAGCTTGTTGAGGATCCCCACCCCGAGCCCGTGCTTGCCGCGCGGGTTCTGGATGACGATCGTGCCGTATCCCTCGTGCATCAGTTCGCGGATGCGCCGGTTGACCTCGGTCGTCGTCAGCTTGTCGGCGTCGATTTCCGTACGCTTGTTGAAATCCACGTCCGCCGCCCAGGGATAGGTGAAGTTCTCCTCCTCGGCCGGCTCGAAGAACCTCTGCTGCGTGCGGCCCGTAAGCTGCTCGGTCATCATGCCGAGGTCGCGGGCGCGCTGCTCCTGGTCGGTGCTCGTCCTGGTCACGCCTGCCATACCCGGACCTCCTCGTCGTAAGGGTCGTAGGTGTCGATTTCCTGGGGCAGGATCGCCCGGATCGCGACCTCCTCGGAGGCCATGGCGATGAGGTCGTCGGACTCGTAGAGCACCAAGGGCTTCGCCGCCATCGTGTCCTTGGCCATGCCGAGCTGGTCCTTGGTGGCGACGAGATAGGTGAACACGCCGTCGATCTCGGTGATCGAGCGGCGCAGGCTCTCCTCGAGGCTCACGCCGTTCGCCAGGTTGTGGGCGGTGTAGACCGCGAGCAGTTCGGAGTCGCAGCTCGACATGAAGCGGTGGCCCTTGCGCTCCATCTCGCGGCGCATGTTCCAGTAGTTGGTGATCTGGCCGTTATGGACGACCGAGACATCGTTGTAGGGGAAGGCCCAGTAGGGATGTGCCGAGCGGATGTCGACATCCGACTCGGTGGCCATCCGCGTGTGGCCGATGCCGTGGGTCCCGTTGAAGCCCCTGAGCTTGTACTGGTCGGCGACCACCGTCGCGTCGCCCAGATCCTTGATCAGCTCGAGCCCGTTGCCCATCGACAGGATCTCGACGTCGTCGATCTCCTCGATGTACTTCGCCATCGCCGCGGTATCACCGTCGTGGGTCAGCACGTAGCGCAGCGCATAGGGCGTGGCGCTGTCCTTCGACTTCACCACGGCGCCATATTCGGCGAGGCGCCTGTCGACCTCGGCGATGCGCTCGGCGATGCGGTTCTGGATGCCGTGGCCCTTCGCCACGTCCTCCTGCTCGGCCACCTTGAAGCGCATCACGTAATCGCCCTCGACCGGCACGCCGTAGACGGCGAAACCCGTCGAATCCGGCCCCCGGTGCTTGAGGGCCTGGAGCATCGCCGTCATCTCCGAGCCCACGTTCGAGCTCTTGCCGCGATGAATCAGTCCAGCAATCCCGCACATGTCGGTCCCAGTCCTTCTCCTCGATGGTTCGGCTCCGGCCGGCGCCGCGGCGCCGGGCCGGTCGTCCTGAACCGCCGCTCAGGGCAGGCAGTTCAGGTAGGTCTTCACGTCCCAGTCCGTGACCGTGTGGTTGAAGCGCTCCCACTCGTCGGTCTTGTACTCGTGATAGAGCCGGTACATCTCGCCGGGCATCGCCGACTGGATGACCTTGTCCTTCGACAGCGCCTCGAGCGAGGCGCCGAGCGTCATCGGCAGCTTCGCGACCTGCTTGCCGGCCTCCATCGCCGCGTAGATGTTGCGCTCCTCCGGCTTGCCGGACGGGATCTTGTTCGAGATGCCGTCGTCGCAGGCGGCAAGGATGCCGGCGGCCATCAGGTAGGGGTTGACCATCGAGTCGACCGAGCGGAACTCGAACCGCCCGGGCGCCGAGATGCGCAGCCCCGTGGTGCGGTTCTGGAAGCCCCAGTCCTTGAACACGGGCGCCCAGAAGCCCGTGTCCCACAGCCGGCGGTAGGAGTTCACGGTCGAGCAGCCGATCGCGGTGAGCGCGTCCAGATGCTTGACGATGCCGCCGATCGAGTACTGACCGATCTTGCCGGGCATCTGGCGGTCGTCTCCGTCCGGATCGAAGGTGTTGTCGCCGCCCGAGCGGTAGGTGAACACCGCATCCATGGCCGGAAGCACGTCGTGGCCGAGCTTGTTCACCGCATCCTTGCCGCCCTTCCACAGCGACAGGTTGTGGTGGCAGCCCGAGGCGGAGACGCCCATGAAGGGCTTGGTCATGAAGCAGGCGATCAGGCCGAACTCGCGGGCCACCTGCGCGCAGATCTGCCGGTAGGTGGTCAGCCGGTCGGCGGTGCGGAGGCACTCGTCATAGGTCCAGTTGAGCTCGAGCTGGCCCGGCGCGTCCTCGTGATCGCCCTGGATCATGTCGAGCCCCATGGCGCGGCAGTACTCCAGCACCTTCATGTAGACCGGGCGCAGACTCTCGAACTGGTCGATGTGGTAGCAGTAGGGGCGCGAGAAGCCACCGGCCGGGTTACCGTTCTCGTCCTTCTTCAGCCACATCATCTCCGGCTCGGTTCCGGTGCGCAGATGCAGGCCGTGCTTATTCTGGAAGGCCGCGTGCAGGCGGCGCAGGTTGCCGCGGCTGTCCGAGGTCAGGAAGGCGCCGGCATCCTGGCGCTCCTCGCGATTGCGGAACAGCGTGCACCAGAGCCGCGCCACTCGCTTGTCCCAAGGGAGCTGGCAGAAGGACTCCGGCTCGGGGATGCCGACGAGCTCGGCGGCCTCAGGGCCATAGCCGAGATATTCGCCGTGGCGGTTGGTGAACAGGTTGACCGCGGCGCCATAGACGAGCTGGAAGCCCTTGCGCGCGACCGACTCCCAGTGCGCGGCCGGAATGCCCTTGCCGCAGATGCGCCCGGTGACCGAGACGAACTGCAGATAGAGATACTCGATCCCCATCTCGTCGATCTTCCTGCGGACCTCCCTGACCAGCGCATCGCGACCCCTTGCGTCGACGAACGCTTCGATCTCCTGAGGCGCTTTGCGGGCACTTCCGCGCGTCGATGCCCTGGCGGCACTCCTAGCCATGCTTGTCCTCCCTTGCCGAGTGGCGTTTCAGTTCTTTCTGGCGTCGGATCTGGGTTCCGCACACCCGGCCTGCCCCGGACCGCTCATCCGCCGGCAGCCAACCATTCGGGCGCGCCTGCCTAGACCAGTCGGCATCTCTGGAATAGTCCACATTCGGGCCAAAGCGCCAATATTGGTTCATTTTCGCGAATCGCGCGGGGGCGATCCTGTACAACCCTGACCAATTGCCAACCACATTGCAACCGGATTTGCGCCTTTCGGTTTCGCTTGGTATATGCCAGTATCAAGGCCGGTCGCCGGGAAATCGCCGGGACGCCGCCCGCACCCCCGGGCGAGGACCTCGGCCGGCCGGTCCGCGGAGCGGGTCGCGTGGAGCGCATGTGAGGACTGGCGAGAAGATGAATGCCGCCGACATAGCGGGCGCCCTGCGCCGGCAGATAGCCTCGGCGCGTTTTGTCCAGAACGACCGCCTTCCGCCGGAGCGTGCGCTGGCCGAGCAGTTCGGCGTCGCCCGCGGCACCGTACGCGAAGCGCTGAAGCAGCTTGAGGAAAGCGGTTTCGTCGCCCGCCGCCCGGGCTCCGGCACCTATGTGACATTCTCCGAGAAGGACGAGACCCGCTCGATCGTCGAGACCACTCGGCCGCTGGAGCTGATTGACGCCAGGTTCGGGGTCGAGCCGCACATGTGCCGGCTCGCGGTGCTGCACGCGATCGATTTCGACCTCGCCAAGACCGAGACCCATCTCCAGGCGATGGAAGGCTGCGGCGGCGATACCGCCGTCTTCGCCGATGCCGACGAGCATTTCCATCTGGCGCTGGCGCGGTGCTCCCACAACGCCCTGATCGTCTGGATCATGGAGAAGATGCACGAGGTCCGCAGCCACGCGCAGTGGAACCGGATGCGCGCCATGACCCTCGAACCCGGCATCATCGCCCTCTACAACCGGCAGCACCGGGCCATCGTCGAGGCGATCCGCGCCCGCGATGCCGAGGCGGCGGCGCGCCTGATGAGAGAGCATCTCGACACCGCCCGCCGCTCGTTGGTCGACGCGGCGAGCTGAAGAGGCCGGCCGGGAACCCGATCGCGTTGCCATAATCCGCACATCGACAACAACTCGCGTGGGGTTTCTCGCAGATATCGGTTGATCCATTTGCCGAGCCACAATATCTTGCGCATGTTTGTTGTGAGGGTTCAGAATTCGAGCGGCTTGGAGTCCCGTCCCCAAATCCGGATTCTGCGGTAGGCGATGGCAAGGACCCTGGAGAACGAGCCGGGAGGAAAGATGGCTTCCGATGGCGATCGTCGCGCCGGATTGCGCAGCTTTGCCCGCACGGCCGCGCGGGCGGCGACGCGCATGGCCGCCGGCATTGCCTGCGCTGCGGTTGCCGTCCTGGCCCTGCTCGCCTCGATGGAGCCGCCGCCCGGCCCCGATCCGGTGCAGCGCTTTGCTGTCGCGGAACTGACAGTGCCGCCCGTCGATGCGATCGCGCCGGACTACGCCACCGTCGCGGACCTGCAGTCCGGGGTCCGCCCGTTCGGGCTCGTCGGGCGCTTCATCCTCAGCTATTCCGACCTGCTTGCCGCGCCGACCGGCAGCGTCGCCGGCACCGCCGTGCTGCCCCGGCAGAGCGGCCAGCCGGAAGTCGAGCCGCCGGCGGACCTCGCGGGACCGGCCCCGGACGCCCAGTCCGGAGCCATCCCGCATTCCCCGCTCCCGGACCCGGCAGCGTTCGGGCCGGCCGCAGCCCCTCCGCCGCCTGTCGACCTGGCCAATGCCCCCGCCGCCTTGCCGGCCCCCGAGCCAGAGCCGGCGGGGCCTGCGCATTTTCTCCAGGGTGGCTACTTCGCCGAGCGCCGGAATGCGCTCGACTTCGCGGCGGAACTTGCCGATGCGGGGCTTCCGGTGCGGATCGAGCAGGCGGCCAACCAGGCGGGGCGGCCGCGCTGGATCGTTCTGGTCGGCCCCTATGCCGAGACGCAGGGCGCCCTCGGTGCCCGCGCGGCAGCGCCCGGTCTCCTCGGCGAGGCCTTCGCGGTGCAGCGCCGCGACTGACCGCCCGACCGCACCGCCGCCCGGCTCAAGCCTGGGCCGCCGCCTGGAGCCAATTGATGTAGACCCGCTCCGCATTGCCGTTCATGGCGGCGATATGCGCCGCGCAGTCGGCGATCATGCGCTCTGCTCCGCCGGGACCCATGTTGCGCTCGAGTGCCGCGCGGTACTCCGGGATCGCAGTCCAGGCAGCGGCGGTGCCGGCCTCGACCTCGAGGTGGAACTGCATCGACAGCGCCCGGGGGCCCCAGCTCATCGCCTGCACCGCGCATTCGGGTGACGTCGCCAGCACCCGGGCGCCCTCGGGCAGCCGGGTGACCTCGGCGCCGTGCCATTGCAGGCAGTGGAAGGTTCCCGGCACTGCATCGAAGAACACGCTCTCGGCGCCGAGTTCGGTGAGCTGCACCGGCATGACGCCGACCTCGGGCACCGCCGCCTTGCCGACCTTGCCGCCGAGCGCCGCGGCCAGAAGCTGGTGACCGAGGCAGAGACCCAGATAGGGCAGGCCACGCATCTCCACCGCCTCGCGGATCAGCGCCTTCTCACCGACGAGCCAGGGGTGCTTGTCCTCCTCCCAGACGTCCATCGGCCCGCCCATCACCCAGAGTGCGTCGAATCCGTCGAGCGGCGGCGGCGTCTCGCCCTCGTCGAGTTCCACCGGCACCCATTCATGGCCGTCCTCGGCGAGAAACCGGCGCAGTTCGCCCGGATGCTCGACCGCCTCGTGCTGCAGGACAAGAACCTTCATCTCGCGCCGCTCTCCCTTGCGCCTGCCCGTCAGGGCCCCGACTCTCGGCCCGAGAAGAACCCGGAATCCGGGCGGCTGGCAACGCCCGGCTCGCAATGTCGGAATCTCGGCACCGTGCGCCGCCGCCGTTGCGGCGCCCGCCGGGGCAGGTGATAGGAAGGTTCTGGGCGGCGGGGTGCAGGCAACGACCGGGACCGCCAGCCCGGAGGGAGATCGATGCCGACCGGGGCGATGCTCGACCGAACGCTTGCGGAGACTGCCCCGCCCGATCTCGGTGCGGCAGTGCTGGGGCTGTGCCGCGCCGCGGCGGAGCTGCTGCGCGAACCGGATGCCGGCGACCCGGCCGCCGCCCTCGCCCGCCTGCCCCTGCGCTGGCTGCTTCGCCGCAGTCGCGGGAGCGCGGCCGATATCCGCGCCGCCGAGATCCGGCCGGGTGCCGCCTTCGCCGCCACGCTCGACATCGCGCCGGACGGCGGGGTGCTGGGGCCGCCCGGCGCCCTCTTCACCCTTCGCCCGGCGGCTGCCGGCCCTGCCGAGGCCAGCTTCCTGGCCCCGCCGCCGGCCGGACTGGTCGCCGGCTGTCTGCTCGGCGGCACCCCGACGCTGCTGGCGCTCGCCCTCGGCAGCGGCGCGGTGCTCTATGCCCTAGACCATGCGCGCGGCGGCTTCGCCTGCACCGCGCCCGCGCTGCGCATCCCGTCGGATGCCCCGGTGCTCGCCGCCGATCTCGGCGGCTACCGGCACTGGGACCGCGCGGTGCAGCGCTTCGTCGACAGATGTTTTCTCGGTGCAGCAGGCCCGCAGGGCCGGGATCATGCCATGCGCTGGTCCGGCGCGCTGGCAGCCGAGGCGCTCGCCGTGCTCTGCGGCGGCGGCATCTGCCTCGTCCCGGCCGGTGCCGGCGCTGCGCCGTCGCTGATCCTCGAGGGCCAGCCGCTCGCCCGCCTCGCCGAGGCGGCCGGTGGCCGGGCCACCGATGGCCGGACGCGGCTGCTCGATCATGTGCCACCGAATTTCGCGGCAACGAGCCCGCTCGCCTTCGGCTCGACCGCCCAGATCGCCCGCCTCGCCGCCTGCCACGACCTGCCCGACGCCGACGCCTCGCCGCTGTTCGGGCGGCGGGGGCTGTTCCGGAGCTGAAGGGGAGAGGAGCCATGTCGGAGAAGCATCCCGTGATCACCGTCACCGGCTCGTCAGGCGCGGGAACCTCGACCATCCGTCACACCTTCGAGCAGATCTTCCGCCGCGAGGACGTCGCGGCCGCGACCGTCACCGGCGACGCCTTCCACCGCCTGACCCGGGCCGAGATGCGCGACGAGATCGACCGCCGCACGGCGGCCGGCGATCAAACCTTCAGCCATTTCAGCCTCGAGGCCAATGTGCTCGACGCCCTGGAGGCCCTGTTCCGCAGCTACGGCGCGACCGGAACGGGCCGCACCCGCCACTACTGCCACGACGAGGAGGACCAGCGCCGCCACGGCGCCGCGCCCGGCACCTTCACCGCATGGGAGGACCTGCCGGAAGGCACTGACCTCCTGTTCTACGAGGGGCTGCACGGGGCGGTCCGGACGCAAGCGCTCGACATCGCGGCGCATGTCGACCTGAAGATCGGGGTGGTGCCGGTGATCAACCTCGAATGGATCCAGAAGATTCACCGCGACCGGGCGGCGCGCGGCTACACCACCGATGCGGTGACCGACACGATCCTGCGCCGGATGCACGACTATGTGCATGTGATCTGCCCGCAGTTCAGCGAGACCGACATCAATTTCCAGCGGGTGCCGGTGGTCGACACCTCGAACCCGTTCGTGGCGCGCTGGATCCCGACACCGGACGAGAGCGTGGTGGTGATCCGGTTCCGGAACCCGCGCGGCATCGACTTCGCCTATCTGATCTCGATGATCGCCGGCAGCTGGATGAGCCGGGCGAACTCGATCGTGATACCCGGCAACAAGCTGGACCTGGCCATGCAGCTGATCCTGACGCCGCTGATCATGCGCCTGGTAGACCGCGCGCGGCGGGCAAGGTGAGGCGGGGCTGCGGGCGGCTTCCCCTCTTCCGCGCCGCAGGATACCTATCCGCCCATGGACGGTGACGCAGAGGCCCCGGAGTTCCTGACCACCCGCGAGGTGGCGGCGCTGCTGCGCGTCAAGGAGCGCAAGGTCTACGATCTGGCCGCGGCGGGCGGGATCCCCTGCCGCCGGGTCACCGGCAAGCTGCTGTTCCCGCGGGCGGAGATCGAGGCCTGGCTCGCCGGCGGCGCATCGGGCGCGCCGGCAGCGGCCCCGGCCCGGCGCGCGCCTGACGTGGTCTGCGGCAGCCACGACCCCTTGCTGGAGTGGGCGCTTCGGGAATCGGGCAGCGGGCTCGCGAGCTTCTTCGACGGCAGCCTCGACGGGCTCGACCGGCTGGCCGCGGGCGAGGCGATCGCCTGCGGACTGCATGTCTTCGAGCCGGCGACCGGGGACTGGAACGTGGCCCATGCCGCCGCAAGACTGTCGGGGGCGCCCGTGGCGCTGGTCGAATGGGCGGAGCGCAGCCGCGGGCTGATCCTGGCGCCGGGGCTGGAGAACGTGGTGCGGGGTGTCGCCGACCTGCGCGGCCGGCGGGTCACGATGCGCCAGCCCAACGCAGGCGGGCAGATCCTGCTCGACCACCTGCTGCGCGAATCGGGGATGTCGCGCGCCGACCTCGTTTCGGTGGAGAGCCCGGCGCGGACCGAAGCCGAGGCCGCCGCCGCCGTCGCCTCCGGTGCCGCCGACGCAGCGCCCGGGATTGCGGCGATGGCGCGGCAGTACCGGCTGGGCTTCCTGCCGCTGGTGACCGAGCGCTACGACATCGCCGTCGACCGGCGCGCCTGGTTCGAGCCGCGCTGGCAGGCGCTGGCCGCATTCTGCCGCGGCACCGTCTTCGCGGCGCGAGCCGAGGCGCTTGGCGGCTACGATCTTTCGCACCACGGACGGGTGCGCTGGAACGCCCCGTGAGCGGGACTATCTTCCCCGGCTGACACCACTGCGCCGGAGCCTGCCATGCCCGAGTTGCGCCCCTTCGCCGAGATCTTCGCGATTGCCGCCGGCCGCAAGGGCGGCGCCGCGGCCTTCGAGCGGACGCTGCCGGACCCGAAGACCCCGGCCGAGCTTGCCGCGATCCCGGACCACCGGTGGCTTGCCGCGATGGGCCGGGCGGTGTTCAATGCCGGATTCAACTGGAAGGTCATCGAAGCGAAGTGGCCGGGTTTCGAGGCTGCCTTCCACGGCTTCGACCCGGGCCGCTGCGCGCTGATCTCGGATGGCGAATTCGACGCCCTGATGCAGGACAGGCGCATCGTGCGCAACGGGGCCAAGATCCGCTCGGTGATCGAGAACGCGGCGCTGCTGACCGGGCTCGCCCGCGAGCATGGCAGCGCCGCGAGGTTCTTCGCCGAGTGGCCCACCGAGGACTATGCAGGGCTGCTCGCGTTCCTGAAGAAGCGCGCCTCGCATCTGGGCGGCGCAGCGGCGCAGTACTTCCTGCGATTCTCCGGGGTCGACAGCTTCGTGCTGTCGCAGGACGTGATCCGGGCGCTGATCCGCGAGGGTGTGGTCGACAAGGCGCCGGGCTCCCAGCGCGATCTCGCCGCCGTGCAGGCCGCCTTCAACGCCTGGCGTTCGGAATCCGGCCGTCCGCTCAACCACATAAGCCGGACGCTGGCCTGCTCGGTCGAGTGAGCCGGACGGGGTCGCCACGGAATCCGGGGACCGTGACTTCATCCGCGGTCATATTCGTGATAACGTAATTTGATCAGGCTGTTAATCAGCCGCTTGTATCGTGTGCCGATGACCGTTCCGCGTGCGCATATGGTTCCGTGGGCCGCCGTGCCCGGCACGCCTTCCTGTAGCCGCGAGGAGTTCATCGCCGACGCGGTGCTGCATGCAGCGGGCATTGTCGGCGCGCTGATCGCCGTGCCGGTGCTCGTGACGCTGATCGCGGTCTGGTACGGCAGTGTCCCCGAGGTGACGGCCGCGGTCATCTACGGCATCGGGCTTATCGCGATGTTCGCGCTCTCGGCCTGCTACCACCTGTCATGGCAGCCGCGCTTCCGGAAATGGTTCCGGCGCCTCGACCACGCCGCCATCTATGTGAAGATCGCTGCCACCTACACCCCCTTCGCGATCCTCGCGGCCGGTGCCGAGGCCGCGCTGATGCTGGCGGCGATCTGGACCGCGGCGGCGCTGGGCGTCGCGGTCAAGCTGGTCTCGGCGCGGCGCTGGGAGATTGCCGGTCTCGCCCTCTACTTCGCAATGGGATGGGCGATCCTGGTGATCGGCGGGCCTGTCATCGCAGGGGTGTCGGCCACCACCTACGGGCTGATGATGGCGGGGGGCATCGTCTACTCGCTCGGCGTTGTCTTTCTCTACCTGCCGCGGCTGCGCTTTCACAACGCCATCTGGCATGGCCATGTGCTTGCCGCAAGCTTCATCTTCTATGCCGCCCTGATCGTCGAGGCGGCGCACCACGCTCCCTCTGGCTGAGGCTGGCGAGGCGCGCCTGACCGGACGTCGCCGCGGCGCGCAGCGCCGGACCGCAAGCCCTGTCATCCGCCATTCAGTTCGGGTTATCTATGGTCGCGCCGCGGGGGCGAGGTGATGGTAATGGTACCGCCGATGGTTCAGCGCGTTGCGAGAATTGTGGTCTTTGCCGCCGGGCTTGTCGCCGGCGCGGCACCCGGCGCCCATGCCGGAGACTGCGCCGGGGCCGGCGTCTCGTCGTTTTCCAGCCTCGCACGCGTGGTCGATGCGGCCCGTGCCGAAACCGGGGGCCAGCTCCTGGCGACATGGCTTCTCCGCCCGCGCGAGTCCGACCGCTGCCGGCTGGTGTTCCGGGTCGACTTCCTGATGGAGGACGGCCGGGTCCGGTCGATGAGTTTCGATGCGGCGACACTGGACCCCGTCGAGATCGGCGACGACCGCGACTGGATGGAGGCGGGCGGCAGCGGATCGGGCGGGCCGGGATCGGGCAGCGGCAGCGGACCCGGACGCGCCGGCAGCGTGGGTGAACCCGACGATGACTCGAGCAACAGCGGTCCTGGAAGTTCGAGCAGCGGCTCGGCGAGTGGCGACGACGACGGGGACGATGGCAACGGGGACGATGGCGGGAGCAGCGGCGGCGGAAACAGCGGGTCAGGAGGGGGCGATTCCGGTGGCGACGATTCCGGTGGTGACGACTCCGGTGGTGACGACTCCGGTGGTGACGATTCCGGTGGCGACGATTCCGGTGGCGACGATTCCGGTGGTGACGATTCCGGCGGTGGCTCGGGCAGTGGCAGCGGCGACGACTGAGCCGCACCTTCGCGAATGTTGAGGTGACCTGCAGCCGATGAAGCTTCTCCTGGTCGAAGACAGCGCACCGCTCCGGACCGCCGTCGCGCGATCGCTTGCCGCTGCCGGCTATGTGATCGAGCAGGCGGACAACGGCGAGGACGCCGCGCATCTCGGCAGCACCGGCGACTACGACGCGATCGTCCTCGATCTCGGCCTGCCGGTGGTGGACGGGCTGACCGTACTCGCCGGCTGGCGCGAGGCGGGCGTGTCATCGCCCGTCCTGGTGCTGACCGCCCGTTCGAGCTGGCGCGAGAAGGTGCAGGGGCTCCGCACCGGCGCCGACGACTATCTCACCAAGCCCTTCCGCACCGAGGAACTGGTTGCCCGGGTCGAGGCGCTGATCCGCCGATCGAAGGGCCATTCCGCCACGCTGATCCGCATCGGCGAGCTGGAGATCGACCTTTCCCAGCGCGTGGTCATCCGGCACGGCATGGAAATCGGCCTGACCGCCCATGAGTTCCGCACCTTCGCCTACCTGGCGCTGAACCGCGGCCGGGTGGTCTCGCAGTCCGAGCTTACCGAGCATCTCTACGAGCAGGATTTCGAGCGCGATTCCAACGTGATCGAGGTCACCATCGGCCGGCTCAGGCGCAAGCTCGGCGGCGAGACCATCATGACCCGGCGCGGCCACGGCTACATGATCCCGGCGGCAGGCTCTGGCAATGGCTGAACGACGGGCACTCT
This sequence comes from Limibaculum sp., assembly GCA_039805905.1. Lineage (GTDB taxonomy): Bacteria > Pseudomonadota > Alphaproteobacteria > Rhodobacterales > Rhodobacteraceae > Thermohalobaculum. The sequence goes on from JBDIVM010000010.1 coordinate 165,818, forward strand.
CGCTTGCCACACGCTTCGCGGTGGTGACCGCCGCCTGGGGTGCCGCCGCGCTGCTGGCCACCGGGGTGATCCTCACCGAACTCTTCCGCCGTGACGCCGAGCGCGTCTTCGACAACCGGATCGAGGCCGATCTCCTCAACCTCGTCCGCGAGGCGAGCGGGCGACACGGAAACGCGCCGGAGATAGCGGTTGAGCCTCTCGGGCCGCAGTTCCGCGAACCCTTCTCCGGCTTCGCGTGGCAGGTGCGGCGCGCGGACGAGATTCTCGCGCAGTCCAGCTCGCTCGGCCCGCCCGTCGCCGGCGTGATGGAGCCGCTGTCCCCGCCCGGCGCCACACCGGCCGACTTCCTGGCGCCGGGCGGCATTCCCTCGCGCGGCGCCAAGCGGACTGTCGTGCTGCGGGGCGACGCCGCGCCACTCGTCTTCGCCGTCGCCCGGCCGCGCTCCGAGATCGACGATGGTGTCGCCTATTTCTCCCGGCTGCTGCTGATCTCGCTCGGGGTCTTCGGCGTGCTGACGTTCGCAGCCAGCCTCGTGCTCGGACGCGTCGTGCTGGCGCCGGTGTCACGGCTGAAGGATCTCGTGCGGCGGATGCGCGAAGGCGCTCCCGAACCGGGCGGCAGCGAAGACTGGCCGGGCGAACTCGTTCCCGTGGTCGAGGAGCTTGCCAGTCTCTCGGCGCATATGGAGCGGCATATCGAGCGGTCGCGCAACCAGAGCTCGGATCTCGCCCACGCACTCAAGACGCCGCTCTCGATCCTGCGCCAGTCGGTCGAGCGGATGCCGGCAGAGGCGGCGCTTCCGCTCGCGGCGGAGCTCGAGCGGATCGAGTCCTCGCTCGACTGGCACCTGACACGCCGCCGCCTCGCCGGACCGCGGCGTGGCCGGGTCGGCGTCGCCGAGGTCGCGGACGAGGTTGTCTATGCGATGTCGCGGCTGTTCCACGACCGCAGGCTCGACCTGCAATGCCGCGTCGGCGCGGATCTGCGGTTCCTCGGCGACCGCGAGGACCTGCAGGAGGTTCTCGGCAACGTGGTGGAAAACGCCTGCAAATGGGCCAGCCGGACGGTCAGGGTCGATGCGGCGCTCGACGGCGAGGGGCTGGAGCTCCGGGTCGAGGACGATGGCCCCGGCATCCCGGACCCGGTCGCCGATACCGTGTTCCGCCGCGGCGCCCGGCTGGACGAAACCGCGCCCGGCCATGGCCACGGTCTGGCGATCGTGCAGGACACCGTCCATCTCTATGGCGGCACCGTCTCCGTGGGCATATCGGCGCTGGGTGGCGCCTTGATCCGGCTCCGCCTGCCGGGCGCCGCGGCAGCCGGCCACTGAGCGAGGCAGGCGATGAACCGGAACGCAATCGGGATCCTTGCCCGCAGATTGTGCAGCGGGTTCCTGCTTGTCGCGCTCGCCGCCTGCAGCGGGCGGGACGGCGGCGCCGGACCGGAAGGCGCCGCGGAGCGGGTCATAACCATCGACCTCTGGGCCGGAGACGGTGCGGCGGGCGGCCCCGTGAACGTCGCCGACCCGGCAGGCGGTATGCCGGTCGCCGTCTATGAGCGGATCACGGAGGGCGGCGCGCGGCAGCAGCTTCTTGCCGTGACCCAGGGCGGCGCGGCACTCGGGCGCATTCTCGACCGGCAATCGGGCCAGCCCGAGCGACGCTTCGAGGGCGACGTGGTGTTTCCGCTCGGCCTCTGGCACCAGGGCGAAAGGCGGCGGTTCTCGGCCACCGAAATCACGCTCTTCGGTCCGGCCGAGCGCCGGATCACCCTGGAGATCCTCGACATCTCGGCAACGCACCGGGGCATTTCCGGCTCGCTCCGCTATCGACTGACGGTCGAGGACGCGGCCGGGCGGATGCTGAGCTGCGAGCACGCGGTCTACAGCCCCGGCCGCGGCCAGGTCGCCTATCAGGCCCGGAGCCGCTTCGACGGCTGCGACGTCTGCCCCTGCCCCGGCTGATCCTATCCCGCCCGACCCGCAAGCAGCCGGCGCACCATCGCGGGCGCAGCGCCAAGGTAGTTGGCCGGGTCGACCAGCCGCGCGAGCGCCGCGCGATCCATCACGGCGGCGATTCGCGGGTCGGCGGCGAGCGCGTCGAGGAAGGGTGTCCCTTCCGTCAGCGCCGCCCGGCAGCAGGCATAGACCACGTCATGCGCCACCTGCCGCCCCATCTTCGGGGCGAGACCCATCATCACCGCCTCGGCGACGATCAGCCCGCCGGTGGCATCGAGCACCTCGCGCATCCGGCCCGGGCGGACTTCCAGCCCCTCGAGCACCTCGCGGGCGGCGCGGAGCCCGGCCGAGGCGACGATGAAGGCGGTCGGCAGGGCCTGCCATTCGACATGCCACTGGCCGGTGGCGCGCTCGTGGTCCTGCACCATCGCGTCGAGCATGAGGGAATGCTGCTCGCGCACGATCTTGGCCGCCGCCAGCATCAGCTCGGAGCCGATCGGGTTGCGCTTCTGGGGCATGGTCGACGAGGCGCCGCGGCCGGGCCGAAAGGGCTCCATCACCTCGCCGGTCTCGGTCTGCATCATCAGCATGATGTCGTAGCCGATCTTGCCGAGGCTGGCGGCGACCAGCGCAAGGAAGCCGGTGACCTCGGCGAAGCCGTCGCGGATCGAGTGCCAGGTGATGGGGGGCACGGCGAGGCCGAGCTCCGCCGCCAGCGCCGCCTGGGTGGCGAGGCCGTTGTTCATGCCCAGCGAGGCCAGCGTGCCGACGGCGCCTGCGAGCGAGACGACCTCGACGCGGGGCCGGAGTTGCGTGAGCCGTGCCCGGTGCCGGTCGATGCCGGAGAGCCAGGTGGCAGCCTTGTAGCCGAACGAGACCGGGAGCGCGTGCTGGAGATGGGTGCGGCCCGCCATCGGGGTTTCCGCATGGGCCTCCGCCAGACCCGCCAGCGCCGCGGCGACCGCGTCGAGATCGGTGGCGATCAGGTCGAGCGCGTCCCTGATCTGCAGCACATCCGCAGTGTCCATGATGTCCTGGGTCGTCGCACCCCAGTGCGACCACTGGCCGAGCCCGCCCTCGGGCCATGTCGAGAGCTGCTCGACCAGCGGCAGGATCGGGTAGCCGACCACCTGGGTGCGCGCCGAGAGCCGGTCCCAGTCGACCCGCTCCACCTTCGCTGCGGCGGTGATCGCCCGGGCCGCCTCGGGCGGCACGATGCCGACCTTCGCCTGGGCGCGGGCCAGCGCCGCCTCGACGTCGAGATAACGCTGGACCATTGCCCGGTCGCTGAACAGTGCCCGCATCGCGGCGGTGCCGAACGTCTCGCCCCAGAGATCCGAGGAGATCACGATGGAGGGCATCGGGGCCTCCGGCGCCGCGCCGATATCATCACCTCAGCACGAACGGGTTCCCCGGCGCGGCGTCGGAGGTGTTGATCCAGACCGACTTGGTCTCGAGATAGCCGCGGATCGATTCGATGCCGCTCTCGCGGCCGATGCCGGAATGCTTCACGCCGCCGAAGGGCATCATGTAGCTGACCGCCCGGTAGGTGTTGACCCAGACCGTGCCCGCCTTCAGCGCCTTCGACATGCGCACCGCCCGGCCGAGGTCCTTGGTCCAGACCCCGGCAGCAAGACCATAGATCACATCGTTGCCGATCTCGATGGCCTCGGCCTCGTCCTCGAAACCGATGATCGAGAGCACCGGGCCGAACACCTCCTCCTGCGCGATGCGCATGCGGTTGGTGACGCCGGTGAAGATGGTCGGCTGCACGAACTGGCCCCCGGTGAGCCCCGGACCCTCGGCCGGTCCGCCGCCATAGAGGCAGGTCGCGCCCTCGGACTTGGCGACGCCGATATAGTCGAGGATCTTCCGGTACTGGGGTGCCGTGGTGACCGGGCCGATATTGGTGTCGGGCTGCATCGGGTCGCCGATCTTCGCGGTCTTGGCCAGCTCGACAAGGCGCCGGGTGAACTCCTCGCGGATCGAGTTCTGCACCAGCAGCCGCGAGCCCGCGACGCAGGTCTGGCCGGTGGCGGCGAAGATGCCGGAGACGGCGCCCGAGGCAGCGGCGGCAAGGTTCGCGTCGTCGAAGACGATGTTGGGCGACTTGCCGCCGAGCTCGAGCGAGACGCGCTTGATGCCCTTCGCCGCCTGCGAATAGATCATCGCGCCGGTCTTGTCCGAGCCGGTGAAGGTGATCTTGGCGACGTCCGGGTGCTCGACGAGCGCGGCGCCGGCCTCGTTGCCGAAGCCCGCGACCACATTGAAGACGCCGTCGGGGAAGCCCGCCTCCCTGGTCAGCGCCGCGTATTCCAGCGTCGAGGCCGAGGTGAACTCCGAGGGCTTCACCACCACGGCGCAGCCCGCAGCGAGCGCGGGGGCGCATTTCCAGGCGATGAACAGGAGGGGCGAGTTCCACGCGGTGATCGCGCCGACAACACCCACCGGCTCCTGCGTCGTGAAGGCGAAGTGGTCGGGCTTGTCGATCGGCACCACGGTGCCCTCGACCTTGTCGGCGAGCCCGGCATAGTAGTACCACCACTCGGGATGGTAGCGGAGCTGGCCCAGCATCTCGGACATCAGCTTGCCGTTGTCGCGGACTTCCGTTTCGGCCAGCCGCTGGGCGTTCTCGGCCACGAGGTCGCCGAGCCGGCGCATCAGCTTGCCGCGCTGGGTCGGCGTCATCTTCGCCCAAGGACCCTCGGTCATCGCCTTCTTCGCCGCCCCGACCGCGCGGTCGACATCGGCGGCCGAGCCGCGCGGCATCCTGGCCCAGACCTCGCCGCGATAGGGATCGACCGAATCGAACCACTGGCCCTCGGCCGGGTCCACATACTGGCCGTCGATGTAGTGCTGGTAGGTCTTCATCCCGGTTACTCCCTTCCGCCCGGCGCAGCCCGTGCCCGAGTCCCGCGCCGGATAATAGGGCTTCCGGCGCGCAACCAAAGCCCCGATTTCGCGGTCCGGATGCGCCGGAATGCCCGGCGTGGCTTGACGCCGCTTGCCCGGAGTCGTTAGGTGCGGCGGTGGCCGTGCCGTCCGGCGGTGCGCGCCTTCGATGGAACGCCTGACATACGGAAACATCACCCATGCGATATGAAGCGCCGCGGTCGCTCAAGAGCGCCGTCGCCCTGATGGCCGGTGCGAGGGGCAGTGCCCATATCCTCGCCGGAGGCACCGACCTCCTCGTGCGGATGCGCTCCGGCTACGCCGAGCCGGACCTCATCGTCGACATCAAGCACATCGACGGCATGAAGTCGGTGGTGGCCGAGAAGGGGGGCTGGCGCATCGGCGCCGCGGTCTCGGGTGCCGAAATCGGCGAGCACAAGGGCCTCTGCCGTGCCTGGCCCGGAGTGGTCGAGGCCGCGAATCTGATCGGCTCGACCCAGATCCAGGGCCGCGCGACCATGACGGGCAACCTCTGCAACGCCTCGCCGGCGGCGGACAGCGTGCCGGCGCTGGTGGCGGCGGGAGCCACGGTCCGGATCGCCGGGCCGAAGGGCCGCCGCGACGTGGCGGTCGAGAAGGTGCCGACCGGCCCCGGCAAGACCTCGCTGAAGAAGGGTGAGATCATCGCCTCGGTGTTCCTGCCGAAGCGCCCCGCGCGCTCGGGGGACGCCTATCTGCGCTTCACCCCGCGCAGCGAGATGGACATTGCCGTGGTCGGGGTGGGTGTCAGCCTGTCCGTGAACACGAAGGGCGTCTGCACCGCGGCGCGGGTCGCGCTCGGCGCAGTCGCGCCGACCGTCCTGCTTGTCGAGCCCGCGGCGCGCGCGCTGGTCGGCACCACGCTCGACGAGACGGCGCTCGAGGCGCTGGCCGCCGCCTGCTCGAAGGCCTGCAGGCCGATCGACGACAAGCGCGGCACCGTCGAATACCGCATCAGGGTCGCCGGCGTCCTCGCGCGCCGGGCGGCCCTCATCGCCTATGAGCGCGCCGGAGGCCGCAAATGACCCGGATCCACGTTTCCACCACCGTCAACGGTGACGCCACCGAATTCCTCTGCGAGCCGGACGAGACGCTGCTCGACGTGCTGCGCGAACGGCTGGGCCTTACCGGCACAAAGGAGGGTTGCGGCACCGGCGACTGCGGGGCCTGCTCGGTCACCATCGACGGCCGGCTGGTCTGCTCGTGCCTGGTGCTCGCTGCCGAGGTCGCGGGGTGCGAGGTCGCCACGATCGAGGGCATGGCCGACGGCGACAGGCTGCATCCGCTGCAGCAGAAGTTCCTCGACCATGCGGCGCTCCAGTGCGGCATCTGCACACCGGGTTTCCTGGTGGCCGCAAAGGCGCTGCTCGACCGCAACCCCGACCCGACCGAGACCGAGGTGCGCTACTGGCTGGCCGGCAACCTCTGCCGCTGCACCGGATATGACAAGATCGTCCGCGCCGTGATGGATGCGGCCAAGGAAATGAGGAGGGCCTGAGCATGGCGCTCGACAAGGGATTCGACCAGCCGCGCAAGTTCAAGGTGGTGGGCACCCGCCCGCTGCGCCCGGACGGCATCGACAAGGTCACCGGCCGCGCCCGCTTCGGCGCCGACATGAACGCGCCGGGCATGCTGGTGGGCCGCATCCTGCGCAGCCCGCACGCGCATGCCAGGATCAGGGGCATCGACACCTCGAAGGCCGAGAAGGTTCCGGGGGTCAAGGCGGTCGTCACCCGCAAGGACTTCCCCAAGCCGCGGCCGGATCTGGCCGACATCATGGACAACGTGATGGCCGGCAGGAAGGCGCTCTATGACGGCCATGCGGTGGCCGCCGTGGCGGCGACGAGCGTGCACGCGGCGCGAAAGGCGTTGAAGGCGATCAAGGTCGATTACGAGGTGCTGCCGCACGTCACCGACGTGGACGAGGCGATGAAGAAGGGCGCGCCCTTGCTGCACCGCGGCCGCTCGGACGAGACTGTGCCGGCGGGGTTCTCGGGCAACGTGATGCACCGCTTCGAATACGGCCACGGCGATGTCGAGAAGGGCTTCAAGCAGGCCGACCTCGTCATCGAGCGCCACCTGAAGACAGCGGCGGCGCATCAGGGCTACATCGAACCGCATGCCTGCCTCGCCTCGGTGGGGCCGGACGGCAACGCCGAGCTCTGGGTCTGCACCCAGGGCCACTACATGGTGCGCAACACCTGTGCCGGGCTGCTCGGCATCGACGCCAGCCGGCTCCGCGTCACCGCTTCCGAGATCGGCGGCGGCTTCGGCGGCAAGACCACCGTCTTCATCGAGCCCGTGGCACTGATGCTCAGCCGCAAGGCCAACAAGCCGGTGAAGATCGTGATGAGCCGCGAGGAGGTGTTCCGGGCCACCGGTCCGACTTCCTCGACCTCCATGACCTGCAAGATCGGCATGAAGAAGGACGGCACCATCACCGCCGGCCTCGCCGAGCTGCGCTACCAGGGCGGCGCCTATCCGGGCTCGCCGGTGCAGTACGGGGCGATGGCCTGCTTCGCGCCCTATGACCTCAAGAACGTCAAGTCGATCGGCTACGACGTGGTCACCAACCGGCCGAAGCAGGCGGCCTACCGCGCGCCGGGCGCGCCGATGGGGGCCTATGCGGTCGAGTCGGTCATCGACGAGCTCTGCCGGAAGCTCGGGCTCGATCCTCTCGGGGTGCGGCTGAAGAACGCCGCGCGCGAGGGCACCAGGTCGTCCTACGGGCCGACCTTCAACCAGATCGGCCTGCCGGCGACGCTGGAGGCGGCGATGAGGCACCCGCACTGGAAGGCGAAGCTCGGCAAGAACCAGGGCCGCGGCGTCGCCTGCGGCTTCTGGTTCAACTTCGGCGGCGACACCTGCGTCAGCATGAACGTGACGCCGGACGGCACGGTCACGCTAACCGAAGGCAACCCCGACATCGGCGGCTCGCGTGCCTCCATGACCATGATGGCAGCCGAGGAGCTCGGCATCCCCTACGATCAGGTCCGCACCGTGATCGCCGATACCAGCTCGCTCGGCCAGAACGATGTCACCGACGGCAGCCGGGTGACCTTCGCGGTCGGGCTCGCCACCATCAAGGCGGCGCGCGAGGCGATCAAGATCTGCTGCGAGCGGGCCGCGAAGGTGTGGGGCATCGACCCGGATGCGGTCGTCTGGGAGGATGGCCACGCCAAGCCCGCAGGCCCCAATGCCGGCAAGTTCCCGCCGATGTCGCTGAAGGAGATCGCGGCGATCGCGACCAACACCGGCGGCCCGATCGCCGGTCACCACGAGGTCAATGCCGAGGGCGCGGGGGTCAGCTTCGCGACCCACATGGTCGATGTCGAGGTCGACCCGGAGACCGGCGCCGTGAAGGTGCTGCGCTACACGGTGTTCCAGGACGCCGGCAAGGCGGTGCATCCATCCTATGTCGAAGGCCAGTTCCAGGGCGGCGCGGTGCAGGGCATCGGCTGGGCACTGAACGAGGAGTACATCTACGGGGCGGACGGGCGTCTGCAGAATCCGGGCTTCCTCGACTACCGGATCCCGGTCTGCTCGGACCTGCCGATGATCGACACGGTTATCCTCGAGATTCCGAACCCTGGCCATCCCTACGGCGTCCGCGGCGTCGGCGAGACCTCGATCGTGCCGCCGCTTGCGGCCATCGCCAACGCGGTCTCGGCCGCGGCCGGGGTCCGGCTGACCGAGCTGCCGATGTCGCCGCCGAAGGTGCTGAAGGCCATCGGGGCCGCCCGCGCCTGAGCGATGGTCAAGGTCGCGATCTGGGGCTCGCTGCGTGCCGCCACCGGCGGCAAGGGTGAGGTCGAGATCGAGGCGACGACGCTCCGCGAGCTGCTCGACCGGCTCGCGGAAGACTATCCCGGGGTCCGGCCGCAGCTCGCGCGCGGCGTCTCGGTCTCGATCGACGGACTGGTCTACAACGATTCCTGGTTCACCCCGATCCGCCCCGACAGCGAGGTGGTGCTTCTCCCCCGCATCGTCGGAGGGTGAGCCGGCGGCCGCCCGCCGCTTTTCCGGTTGCGTGCACGGTCGCGCTCATGCATCACCGATCCGGTGACCCCTCCGTCGCCGGGATTGCATGGCCCCTCTCTCCGAGAATGCGCGCGGCGCGATCTTCATGATGATCGCCATGGCCGGCTTCGTCTGCAACGATGCGCTGATGAAGCTGGTCTCGGCGGAGCTGACGCTCTATCAGGCGGTGTTCCTCCGCGGGCTGATGGTTACCTCGATGCTGGCGCTGTTCGCGTTGAACCGCGGCGGGCTGATGCCCCGGATCGGGGGGACGAACCTGCGGCTCATCGGTCTGAGGCTCTTCGCCGAGGTCGGCGGCACCACCTGCTTCCTGACCGCGCTCTTCCACATGCCGATTGCCAACACCACGGCGATCCTGCAGTCGATGCCGCTGGCGGTCACCCTCGCCGCCGCGCTGTTCCTGCGCGAGCCGGTCGGCTGGCGGCGCTACGCGGCCATCGCGGTAGGCTTTTCGGGCGTACTGGTCATCATCCGGCCGGGCTCGGACGGGTTCAGCGTCTACTCGGTCTGGGCCGTGGGCGCCGTCGCCTTCATGGTGCTGCGCGACCTCTCGACCCGGCGGCTCGGCCGCGACGTGCCCTCGGTGTTCGTGGCGCTGACCACCGCCTCGGGGATCACCGTGTTCGGCGGCGCTGTCGCCGCCGCCGACGCCTTCCCGCCGGTCACCGGCCGGGCGATGGGGCTGATGGCCGCGGCGGCGGGGTTCCTGTTCGTCGGCTACCTCGCCAACGTGCTCGCGATGCGCCATGGCGAGATCGGCTTCGTCTCGCCCTTCCGCTACACGGTGATGATCTGGGCCATCGCCCTGGGCTTCCTCGTGTTCGGCGAGCGGCCGGATGCGCGCATGCTGGCGGGCAGCGCCATCGTGGTCGCGACCGGCATCTACACGCTCTACCGCGAGCGCCAGCGGGCGCGGCGCGTGCTGGCCGCACGCTCGGTGCCGGGTCGCGGGCTCTGAGCCCGGGAGGCGTGGCCGGCCTCGGATTTTCCTTTCCGAATGTCGGACATCCGGCGCATTATGCGTCCGGCGGCGGCCGTCTGCGCCGCCGGCAGACCATATTCGCTCAGGGAGACCCCAAGATGAGAACGTTCACGGCGTCCTGCGCGGCGGCGGCGCTTGCGCTTGGAATCGCGACCCCGCTGCTTGCGGCAGACATGCTCCAGGCCCTCGGGGCCGGCGAGGGGCAGCTCGATATCGTCGCCTGGCCCGGCTACATCGAGCGCGGCGAGACCGACAAGAACTTCGACTGGGTGACCAAGTTCGAGGAGGCGACCGGCTGCAAGGTCAGCGTCAAGACCGCCAACACCTCGGACGAGATGGTGGCGCTGATGAACGAGGGCGGCTTCGACCTCGTCACCGCCTCGGGCGACGCCTCGCTGAGGCTGATCGCAGGCAAGCGGGTGCAGCCGGTCAACACCGCGCTGATCCCGAGCTGGTCCACCATCGACGAGCGGCTGCAGGACGCAGCGTGGCACACGGTGGACGGAGTGCATTACGGCACGCCCTACATGTGGGGCCCGAACGTGCTGATGTACAACACCAAGGTGTTCCCGGAGGCGCCGACGAGCTGGAGCGTGGTGTTCGAGGCGATGGACCTGCCGGACGGCAAGCCGAACGCGGGCCGCGTGCAGGCCTATGACGGACCGATCCATGTGGCCGACGCGGCGCTCTACCTGATGCACAACAGGCCAGAACTCGGGATCAAGAGCCCCTACGAGCTCAACGAGGACCAGTACAAGGCCGCGCTCGACCTGTTGCGCCAGCAGCGGAAGCTGGTGGGGCGCTACTGGCACGACGCCTTCATCCAGATGGAGGACTTCAAGAACGAGGGCGTGGTCGCCTCGGGCTCGTGGCCGTTCCAGGTCAACATCCTGAAGTCCGAGGGACAGCCGGTCGCCTCGACGATCCCGGTCGAGGGGGCCACGGGTTGGGCCGACACCACCATGCTGCATGCGGACGCGGCGCATCCGAACTGCGCCTATCTGTGGATGGAGCACACGCTGAGCTCGCCGTTGCAGTCGGATCTCTCGGTCTGGTTCGGCGCCGTGCCCAGCGTGCCCGCCGCCTGCACCGACGGGCGCGGCATGCAGAATGCCGAGGGCTGCGCCGCCAACGGGCTCGGCGATTTCGAGAAGATCCGGTTCTGGACCACGCCGGTCTCGAAATGCGCGAGCCAGGGCGAGTGCGTGCCTTATTACCGCTGGGTCTCGGACTATATCGGGGTGATCGGCGGGCGCTGAGCGGCGTAAGTGATGCGGTGCCCCGGCGTTCAGCCGGGGCCTCGTTCCGCTCCGCCTGGCGCGTCGAGGCGCTGGCCCGGGGCCGGGACGCGGAGAAATCCTTCATGACCACTGCCGTGCTGTTCCGGAAGGTCTCGCGCCATTTCGGCGCCGTGCGCGCCGTCGACGGCGTGGATCTTGCCGTCGCCGAGGGCGAGTTCTTCGCCATGCTCGGCCCCTCGGGCTCGGGCAAGACCACCTGCCTGCGCCTGATCGCCGGCTTTGAGCAGCCGACCGCGGGGCATATCGAGATCTTCGGCGAGGCCGTCGAGGGGCTGCCGCCCTACCGGCGCAACGTCAACACCGTATTCCAGGACTATGCGCTGTTCCCGCATCTGAACGTCCGCGACAATGTCGCCTACGGGCTGATGGTGCGGAAGGTCGCGAGGCCCGAGCGGCGTGCCCGCGCCGAGGAGGCGCTGGCCCTCGTCAAGCTCGAGGGCTATGGCGACCGGCGGCCCGGCCAGCTCTCGGGCGGGCAGCGCCAGCGCGTGGCGCTGGCGCGCGCGCTGGTGAACCGGCCGCGCGTGCTCCTGCTGGACGAGCCGCTGGGCGCGCTCGACCTGAAGCTCCGCGAGCAGATGCAGGAGGAACTGAAGGCGCTGCAGGCGAAGCTCGGCATCACCTTCGTCTTCGTCACCCACGACCAGGGCGAGGCGCTGTCGATGGCCGACCGGGTGGCGGTGTTCAACGAGGGGAAGATCGTCCAGGTCGGAACGCCGCAGGAGATCTATGGCCGGCCGCGCACCCGCTTCGTTGCCGATTTCGTCGGCTCGTCGAACGTGCTGCCGCCCGATCTCACCCGCGCGCTGGGCGGACCGGACGTCTGGGCGAGCCTCAGACCGGAGGCGATACGGCTCGCCGATCCCGCGGTGGCGCGCGTCGCGGGGCGGGTAGCGGCAGTGCGCTATCTCGGGGCGGCGACCCGGGTCGCGGTCGATGTGAACGGCGTGGCGCTGGCGGCGCTGGTGCCGGCCGGGAGCGCGGTGCCGGGCGAGGGCGAGACCGCCGGGCTGGCGTGGGACGCGGATGCGCTCCACCCGATGGAGGCCGGGTGATGGCCGGGGCCGTCAGCGCGGCCCGCACGGGGCTGGCCGCCCGGGCGTCGGACCTGCTCTGGCGCCGCCCGTGGCTGCTCCTGCTGCTGATGCTGACGCCGCCGCTCCTGTGGCTCGGCATCGTCTATCTGGGGTCGCTGTTCGCGCTCCTGCTGCAGAGCTTCTTCTCGATCGACGAGTTCTCCGGGCTGATCCGCTACGAGCTGACGCTCAAGACCTATGCCGAACTCCTGCGGCCGTCGAACTTCGACATCATCCTCCGCACCGTCGGGATGGCGGCGGCGGTGACGCTGGCCTCGGCGGTGATCGCCTTCCCGATCGCCTATTTCGCCGCCCGCTATGCGAGGGGGCGCTGGAAGGCGCTGTTCTACCTCGGCGTCATGCTGCCGCTGTGGTCGAGCTATCTGGTCAAGGTCTACGCCTGGAAGCTGATCCTGGCCAAGGAGGGCATCCTGACCTGGTTCCTGGGCAAGGCGGGGCTGATGCCAGTGCTGGAAGCGGTGCTGGCGCTGCCGGTGATCGGCGGCAACTCGCTGTCGGTGAGCTATATCGGCACCTTCGTGGTCTTCGTCTATGTCTGGCTCCCCTTCATGATCCTGCCGATGCAGGCGGCACTCGAGCGGGTGCCGGCGAGCCTGATCGAGGCCGCGTCCGACCTCGGCGCCGCGCCCGGACAGACGCTGGTCACGGTGATCCTGCCGCTGGCGCTGCCAGGCGTCATCGCGGGCTCGATCTTCACCTTCTCGCTGACGCTCGGGGACTACATCATCCCGCAGATCGTCGGCTCGTCGCGGCTGTTCATCGGCCAGGCGGTCTATGCCCATCAGGGCACCGCGGGGAACATCCCGCTGGCGGCGGCCTTCACGGTGGTGCCGATCGTGATCATGGGCTTCTACCTGTGGATGGCCAAGCGGCAGGGGGCGTTCGATGCGCTCTGACCGCTCCCGAGCGCCGCTCGGCCTCAGGATCGCCGCCTTCGCCGGGCTCGGCTTCCTGCACCTGCCGCTCCTGCTGATCTTCCTCTATGCCTTCACCACCGAGGAACGGACCTATCAGTTCCCGCCGCCGGGCCTGACGCTGCAATGGTTCGCGGTGACCTGGAACCGGCCCGACGTGTGGCAGGCGCTGGGGCTTTCGTTGAAGGTGGCCGCGATCTCGACCGCCTTCGCCATCGTGCTCGGCACGCTCTGCGCCGCCGCGGTGTCGGGCTCGCGGTTCTTCGGGCGCGAGGTGGTGTCGCTCCTGGTGATCCTGCCGATCGCGCTGCCGGGCATCATCACCGGCATCGCGCTGCGCTCGGCCTTCTCGATCGCCGAGATCCCGTTCTCGACCTGGACCATCGTGCTGGGCCATGCGACCTTCTGCATCGTGGTGGTCTACAACAATGCGGTGGCGCGGTTCCGGCGCCTGTCGGGCTCGCTGGTCGAGGCGTCGATGGATCTGGGCGCCGACGGGTTCCAGACCTTCCGCCACGTGATCCTGCCGAACATCGGCACCGCGCTGCTGGCGGGCGGCATGCTGGCCTTCGCGCTGAGCTTCGACGAGGTGATCGTGACCACCTTCACGGCGGGCCAGCAGCAGACCCTGCCGATCTGGATGCTTGAGGAGCTGGTGCGCCCGCGCCAGCGGCCGGTGACCAACGTGGTCGCAATGGTGGTGGTGCTGGTCACCTTCCTGCCCATCCTCGCCGCCCATTACCTGACCCGCGACGGCGACCAGATCGCCGGGGCGGGCAAGTGACCTGCGGCGCGGCGCCGCGGCACGCACCTCGCGCGCGATTCCCGGGACGGGCGGCGATCCTTGATCCGTGTCATTCCCGGGACAGCAGATTCCCCTAGTCTGGAAGCTGAGAGCGCAGAACCGGACCGAAGGCATGATCCGACGCCTCCTGCAGATCGCTGTCATCACCGCGCTCGCCGGCGCGGGCTGGTGGTGGTATGCGCACCGCCCCCTCGCCGCCGCCGTGGCCGAGCTCACCCGCGGTGACGCCGCCCGGGTAGTCTACGCCACCGGCGTCGTCGAGCCAGATCGATGGGCCGAGGTCACCACGCTCCAGCGCGCCCGCATCGTCGAGACCTGCCGCTGCGAGGGCCAGCAGGTGCCCGAGGGGATGCTTCTGTTTCGCCTCGACGATTCCGAACTTCGCGCCCGGCTGACCGAGCTCGAGGCGCGCCTCGCCTTCGCGGAGCAGGAATTCACCCGGGCCGAGGGCCTGCTGGACCGCCGAGTCGGCACCAGGGAGCGCTACGAGGAGGCCTTCGCCGAGCGCTCCAGCCTGCGCGGCGCCGTGGCCGCGATCAAGAGCCAGATGAACGACTTCGAGATCCGTGCCCCGATGGAAGGACAGGTGCTGCGGATCGACGGCGAGGTCGGAGAGGTGGCCGAACCCGGCGAGGCGCTGGCCTGGATCGGCCAGCCGCGGCCGCTGCGGATCGTCGCCGAGGTCAACGAGGAGGACATCCCGCTGGTCGCGACCGGGCATCAGGCGCTGATCCTCGCCGATGCCTTCCCCGATCGCGGGCTGCCGGCGACAGTCGGGCAGATCACGCCCAAGGGCGACCCGGTGCTGAAGACCTACCGGGTCTATCTGCCCCTGCCGGACGACACGCCGCTGTTCATCGGCATGTCCGTCGACGTCAACATCGTCATCGAGGTGCATGAAGGCGTGGTCCTGGCTCCCGCCCAGGCCCTGACCCGCGGCACGCTGCAGGTGCTGCGCGCGGACGGCACCGTCGAGATCCGCGAGGTCGCGACCGGCATCGCCGGCACCGCCCGGGTCGAGATCGTGTCGGGCGCCGAGGCGGGCGAGCGGGTGCTCACGCCGGCCATCGACGGCATCGGGGCGGGCGACCGGGTGCGGGTGCGATGACATGCGGCTTCTGCTCGAGATCGCATATACGCACATCATGGGCCGCGGGCGGCAGACGCTGGTGTCGATCGCCGGCGTGACGCTCGGCGTCGGCTTCGCCATCGCCATGGCGGCACTGATGCAGGGCAGCCAGGCCGAGTTCGTCGGCACGCTGATCGACGCCATGCCGCACGTGCAGGTGACCGACGAGCAGCGCACGCCGCCGGTCCAGCCGGCCGAGCGGGTCTTCGAGGCGGTGGCCTTTCACGGGCTCCGGCCCGAGGACGATATACGCGGCATCCTGAACCCGACCGCAGCGGTCGCCCGCCTCCGGGCCTGGGTGCCGGGCACCCTGTCGGCCGGCCTCGCGCTCCAGGGCGTCGCCCGCTACGGCGGTTCCGAGCGCGCGGTGCAGATCATGGGGATCGAGCCCCGCGACGCTCTCCGGGTCTCGCAGATCGGCGAGGACATGGTTGCCGGGCGGTTCGAGGAGCTCGATGCCGCAGGGTTCTCGGTGGTCATCGGCGACCGGCTGGCACGGCGCCTCTCCGCCGAGATCGGCGACGGCATCCGGCTGACCACAGCGACCGGCGTCGCGCGCCAGTTCAAGGTGGTCGGCCTGTTCCACACCGGCGTCGTCTCCAGCGATGAATCGCTGGTCTATGTGCGGCTGAAATCGGCGCAGGTGCTGGCGGCACGGCAGAACGCGGTCAACGACATCCGGATCCGGCTCGGCGACCCGGACAGCGCCCGGCTGATCGCCGCCCGCACCGAGGAGATGCTGGGCTACAAGTCGGTCTCGTGGCAGGAGGCGAACGAAGACCTGCTGGAGGCGTTCCAGATCCGCAACGTCATCATGTACACGGTGGTCGCCGCGATCCTGGTGGTGGCCGGGTTCGGCATCTTCAACATCGTCTCGATCATCACCCATGAGAAATCCCGCGACATCGCCATCCTGAAGTCGCTCGGCTTTCGCGAGCGCGATATCCGCTTCATCTTCCTGGCCGAGGGCACGCTGATGGGGCTGAGCGGCAGCCTGCTCGGCGCGGCGCTCGGCTTCGCCCTGACCCGTTTCATGTCCGGAATCGAGTTCAACGTCGCGCAGGCGACCGAGGTCACGCACCTGCCGGTGACATACAACGCGCTGCATTACGTGATCGCCGCCTCGCTGGCGGTCGGCTCGGCCGGAATCGCGGGCTACCTGCCGGCGCGGAAGGCCTCGCGCGGCAACCCGGTCGACATCATCCGGGGGGCGACATGAGTGCAGCGGATGCTGCCCCGCCGCTCGTCGAGGCCCGACAGGCGACCCGGATCCTGCCCGAGACCGTGCCGGTGACGCTGGTCGAGGACATCGACCTTGCGATCGGTCGCGGCGAGCTGGTGGCGATCACCGGCCCGTCGGGCTCGGGCAAGTCGTCGCTGCTCTACCTGCTGGGGCTGCTCGACACCCCGACCGCCGGCGAAATCCTGTTCGAGGGCCGGCCGACCCACGAGTTCGACAAGGACACCAGGGCCGCGATCCGGCTTTCCGGCATCGGGTTCGTGTTCCAGTTCCACTTCCTGCTGCCCGAGTTCACCGTGATCGGCAACGTGATGGTGCCGATGCGCCGGCTCGGACGATGGACACCGGCCGAGATCGAGGCGCGGGCGGCGGCGATTCTCGAGTCGCTCGGGCTCGGCGACCACATGCGCAAGCGTCCGGACCAGCTCTCCGGCGGGCAGCGCCAGCGGGTGGCGGTCGCCCGGGCGCTTGCCAACGACCCGCCCCTGATCCTTGCCGACGAGCCGACCGGCTCGCTCGATTCGCGGGCGTCGGAGCAGGTTTTCGAGATCCTGGAGCGGATCGCGGCCGACGGCGCCAAGAGCGTGGTCGCGGTGACCCACGACATGGAGATGGCCGGGCGGATGCACCGGAGGATCCATCTGGTCGACGGAAGGGTCGTGAGCGACGAAGCGCGGGTCGGCGCCTGAGAGTCCGGCCGTTGCAATGCCGGACCGGCTGCCGGCGGCACCCGGAGTGGCCCGCCGCCGCGGCGCGCCCGGCGTCGATCGTATCGATCAAATCGACCCGTCACATAAGTGCAAAACATTTTACTTATAAGCGGTTTCCGCGCAGCATTGTGCCGCCCCGCCCCCGAGCGGGCGCCACGACATGACAAAAGGGAGGTTCCGCCCACCATGAATATCCGCAAGAGCTTCTGGTCCACGGTCGCCGCCGGCATCCTGCTGGCCTCGAACGCGCTGGCGCAGACCGAGCTGACCGTCTACACCGCCGTCGAGGCCGAGGATCTCAAGCGCTATGCCGAGACCTTCAACAAGGACCACCCGGACATCACCATCAACTGGGTCCGCGACTCGACCGGCATCATCACCGCCAAGCTCCTGGCCGAGAAGAACAACCCGCAGGCCGACGTGGTCTGGGGGCTCGCAGCGACATCGCTGCTGCTGCTGAAGACGGAAGGCATGCTCGAGCCCTATGCGCCGAAGGGCGTCGAGGCGCTGGACAAGAAATTCGTCGACAACAGCAACCCGCCCACCTGGGTCGGCATGGACGCCTGGGTCGCGGCGATCTGCTTCAACACGGTCGAGGCCGGCAAGCTGGGCCTGCCGGTGCCGACCTCGTGGAAGGACCTGACCAACCCGGTCTACAAGGGCCATGTCATCATGCCGAACCCGAATTCCTCGGGCACCGGCTTCCTCGACGTGTCGAGCTGGCTCCAGATGTTCGGAGAGGCCGACGGCTGGGCCTACATGGACGCGCTGCACGAGAACATCGCCCGCTACACCCATTCCGGGTCGAAGCCCTGCAAGATGGCCGGTGCCGGCGAGATTCCGATCGGCATCTCCTTCGCCTTCCGCGGCGCCAAGGAGAAGGCAGCCGGCGCGCCTGTCGAGATCATCGTTCCCGCCGAGGGCGTGGGCTGGGACATGGAGGCCTCGGGCATCATCGCCGGCACCTCGAAGCTCGAGGCGGCGCAGACCTTGCTCGACTGGTCGATCACCAGGACGGCGAACGAGATGTACAATACCGGCTATGCGGTCGTCGCCATGCCGGGCGTCGCCAAGCCGGTGCCGCACTTCCCCGACGGGCTGATCGGGAAGATGATCGACAACGACTTCGAGTGGGCGGCCAACAACCGCAAGGCGATCCTCGAGGAGTGGCAGAAGCGCTACGACTCGAAGTCCGAGCCGAAGAGCTGAGCGCCTGAGCCACCGGTTCCCGGGCGCCGCCCAGGGCGGCGCCCGGCTTTCAATCCGCACCCGGATCGGTATCATGCCCGGCCTGACCGCGCCGGCCCGCATGCGCGAGAGGCGGAGAGTGGCCCGATGAGAGCGACAGCCGAGTCTGCCGTGTTCCTGCGGATCCGCAACCTCTGGAAGGCCTTCGGCAGCTTCCACGCGCTGAAGGGCGTGTCGCTCGACATCCGGGAGGGCGAGTTCGTCTGCTTCCTCGGCCCGTCCGGCTGCGGCAAGACCACGCTGCTGCGCGCCATCGCCGGGCTCGACCTGCAGACCCGCGGCACGATCGAGCAGGCCGGGCGCGACATCTCGGCCCTGCCGGCGGCCGAGCGCGACTTCGGCATCGTGTTCCAGTCCTATGCGCTGTTTCCCAATCTCACGGTCGAGAGGAATATCGCCTTCGGGCTGGAGAACGCCGGCCGGTCGCGGGCCGAGATCGCGACGCGGGTGGCGGAGCTTCTGGCGCTCGTCGGGTTGCCCGAGCAGGGCGCGAAGTACCCGGCGCAGCTCTCCGGCGGCCAGCAGCAACGCATCGCGCTCGCCCGCGCCATCGCCACCTCGCCCGGGCTCCTGCTGCTCGACGAGCCGCTCTCGGCGCTCGACGCAAAGGTGCGGGTGCACCTGCGCCACGAGATTAAGGAGCTGCAGCGGAAACTCGGCATCACCACGATCATGGTCACCCACGACCAGGAGGAGGCGCTGAGCATGGCCGACCGCATCGTGGTCATGAACCACGGTGTCATCGAACAGGTCGGCAGTCCGACCGAGATCTATCGCGAGCCGATGACGCTCTTCGTCGCCGACTTCATCGGCGAGACCAACAAGCTCGCCGCGCGGGCCGCGGGCGCCGCGGAGCTGAGGATCGGCGCACGGACGCTCGACAGCGTTGCGCACGGGCTCGCGAGCGGCACCGCCGTCACCGCGGTGATCCGGCCCGAGGACGTGGTCCCGCACGAGGCCGGCTTCCGCGCCGGCGACAGCCGCAACCTGATCGATGCCCGCCTCGAAGAGATGGAGTTCCTCGGCTCGTTCTGGCGCGCGCGCCTGGGCGCCACGGGGCTTGCGGAAGACGGCCTCGTCGCCGATTTCTCGATCAATGCGGTGCGTCGCCTGTCGCTGGCGGAGGGCGCCACCATCACCCTCGAGCTGCCCCCCGCCCGGCTGCTGGCCTTTGCCGGAGAAGGTGCCGATGACCGCCGCGGCTGACCACGCGCTGCCCGCAGGCCGCCCGGTGCGGGCGAAGCTCGGCCGCGACGACATCCTGATGCGCGGCTACATGGTGGTGATCGCGGCCTATCTGGTGGTTGCGCTGGCGCTGCCGCTCTGGGTCATGCTGTCGAAGTCGTTCTCGACCTACAGCTTCGATCTTTCGCGCTACGAGTTTCAGGTCAGCGACGAGGCGGGCAACTTCGCGACGCCGCCGGTGACGGCCCGGACGCTGAACGAGCGAGCCGGCGCGATCGTCGCCGAGGCTGATCTTTCCACAAGCGCGGACGGGCGATTGCCGGCGACAAGCTTCTTTCCCGATTTCAGCTTCCGGAGCCCGGTGAGGTACCGGCTGCGCGGTTCCACGGCCGACACCGTGTGGCTCGCCGGTTCCGAGCGGCACAGCGGCACCGAATGGATGGAGTTCAGCTCGAACGACTTCCGGAAGGTGATGCTGCGCCCGGCGGTCGCGCGCGGGCTCGACAACTACATGACCTATTTCTCGACGCCCGCGCTGTTCCGGTCGATCGGGAACTCGCTGGCGATCTCGCTGATCAGCACCGTGATCACGGTCGCGCTGGCCTTCGGCTTCGCCTATGCGCTGAACCGAAGCTGCATGGTGTTCAAGGGCCTGTTCCGGCTGGTCGCCATCGCCCCGATCCTGGTGCCATCGCTGCTGCCCGGCATCGCCCTGGTCTATCTCTTCGGCAATCAGGGGATGCTGAAGGCGCTGCTGTTCGGCGAGTCGATCTACGGGCCGATCGGCATCGTGATCGGCTCGGTGTTCTTCACCTTCCCGCATGCGCTGATTATCATCTCGACCGCGCTCGCGATCGCCGACGCCCGGCTCTACGAGGCGGCGGTGTCGCTGAAGGCGAGCGCCTGGAAGACGTTCTGGACGGTGACGATCCCCGGCGCGCGCTACGGGCTGATCTCGGCCGCCTTCGTGGTATTCAACCTGGTGATCACCGATTTCGGCCTGCCGAAGGTGATCGGCGGACAGTTCAACATGCTGGCGGTCGACATCTACAAGCAGGTGATCGGCCAGCAGAACTTCGAGATGGGGGCGGTGGTCTCGGTGGTGCTGCTGATCCCGGCGGTGATCGCCTTCGCGGTCGACCGGATCGTGCAGCGGAAGCAGGTGGCGCTGCTCTCGGCGCGATCGGTGCCCTACGCGCCGAGGCCCGACCGGCGCTTCGACCTGATCTGCCTCGGCTACTGCGCGCTGGTGGCGGTCTTCATCGTCGGGCTGCTGGCGGTCTGCCAGTTCGCGGCGCTGGTCAGGTTCTGGCCCTACGACCTGAGCCTCAGCCTGAAGAATTACGCCTTCGACCTGATGGATGGCGGGGGCTGGGACTCCTACTACAACTCGATCTGGATGTCGCTGCTGACGGCTGTGATCGGCACGGTGGTGGTGTTCACCGGCGCCTACATGGTCGAGAAGACCCGCGGCTTCGGAGCCGGACGGGCGATGTTCCAGCTGATGGCGATGCTGCCGATGGCGATTCCGGGGATGGTGCTGGGACTCGCCTACATCTTCTTCTTCAACGATCCGGCCAATCCGCTGAACTTCCTCTACGGCACGATGGCGATCCTGGTGATCTGCACCGTGACGCATTTCTACACGGTTTCGCACCTGACCGCGATGACGGCGCTGAAGCAGATGGACCGCGAGTTCGAGTCGGTCGCCGCCTCGCTGAAGCAGCCCTTCTACCGGCTGTTCGCGCGCGTCACCGTGCCGGTCTGCCTGCCGGCGGTGTTCGACATCTCGATCTACCTCTTCGTCAACGCGATGACGACGGTCTCGGCGGTGGTGTTCCTCTATTCGCCGAAGACGACGCTGGCCTCGGTCGCGGTGCTGAACATGGACGATGCCGGCGACATCGCGCCGGCGGCAGCGATGGGGATGATGATCTTCTACACCAACGCCGCTGCCCGGCTCCTGCACATGGCGTTGTCGCACGGGGTGCTCAGGCGGACGCAAGCGTGGCGGGCGCGCTGACCGGCTCCGATGCGGGTCAAGTGACGGAAGCCTGCGTGTTGCACGTGATAGCGTTGTCGGCCTGCCTGCATTAAACTCGGGCGGAACGGCCGGCGCTTCGGGCGGTGGGAGAGCGAGATGCGGGCGGTGATTGCTGCGGCGGCGACCATCCTTTCGGCCATGCTGGTGACGGTCCCCTCCGGGGCCGGCAGTCCGGCCGTGCCCGCGATGGCGGCAGCCTATGACTTCTACTTCGGCGGGCTTCGTGCCGGCGAGCTCACGGTTTCGGCCGATTTCGGGCCCGAGGCCTACCGCGCCGGGGCGGAGTTCCGCACCACCGGCATCGCCGGGCTGTTCTCGGACACCGAGATGAAGGTGGCGACCGAAGGCTGGGTCGGATCGGCCGGGCTGAGCCCGGTGCGGTTCACGTCGAACGAGCGCGACGAGAGCGATCTCCGGGTGGTCGAGGTCGCCTTCTCCGGCAGCGGGCCGACGGCGGTCAGTGCCGAGCCCGCCTTCAAGCCCAAGCCCTGGTCGATCGAGGCCCGCGACCAGCGGGGCGCCATCGACCCGCTGAGCGCGATCCTGCATGCCCTCGCGCCGGCTCCGGCTGAGCAGGCCTGCAACCGGCGGGTCGAGGCATTCGACGGCGAGCGCCGTTTCGCCTTCGAATTCGGGCCTGTCGCGGGCACGGGCGACACGCTGACCTGCGAGGGTGCCTATGTCCGCCTCGCAGGCTTCAGGCCCTCGAAGATGGAGAGCCTGCCCCGGCTGCCATTGCATCTGACGCTCGCCCGGCGGCCCGACGGGCTATACCAGGTCGTCCTGCTCGAGAGCGCGATGAAGTACGGCACGGTGGTGATGCGGCTGCGCGGCTGGGACTGAACGGCCCGGCACGGCGGCATGGTGCCGCCTTGACACCTGCAAGCCGACCTGATCTGGGACTGCGGTGATCCGGCTGCAAGGGCGCGGCCGGGGGCGGGGAGAGGTGGCGGTGCCGAAGTTGCAGCATCCGAGGCTTGGCCTGCTGATCACCACTGCGCACCTGATCGCCCGGGCGCTGCCGGTGCGCGCCGCGACGCGCTTCATGGCCGCGCTCGCCACGCGCACCGCCGGCACCTTCGCCAAGCCGCATGTGATGGACCGCAATCTGCGGGCGGCCTTTCCCGAGAAGCCCGAAGCAGAGCGGGTGGCGATCCGCCGCGAGATCATGGCCAGTTTCGGCCGGCTGATCGCCGAGATCCTGCACATGAAGGCGTTCGCGGCCGGCGCCCAGGGTACCCGGGTCGAGGCGACCGGGGCCACCGACTACACCTTCGGCTTGCGTGGCCAGGCGGTCTATGTCAGCGCCCATCTCGGCAACTGGGAGGTCATGCCGCTCCTGTTCGAGCGCGCAGGCCTGCCGCTGACCATCATCTACTCGATGATCGGCAATGCCTTCGTCGACGAGATGCTCGCCGCCGCACGCAGGATGACCGGCTCGACCTATGTCGAGAGGTCCCAGGCGCTCCGTGCCTGCTTCCAGGCGATGAAGCGCGGCGAGTCGGTGGCCTTCCTCGTCGACCAGCGGGTCGACATCGGCACCGAGGTCACGTTCTTCGGCCGCCCGACGACCTTCACCCAGCTGCCGGCCCGGCTGGCGCTGAAGTTCGGTTGCCCGATCATCATCGGGGAATCCTCCCGGCCCGAGCCCGGGCGCATCCAGATATTCTACCACGAGCCGATCTGGCCCGCGACCGAGGCAGGTCCCCGGTCGGAGCAGGAGCTGACGCAGATCATGGCGAGCGGCATCGAAGGAGTGATCCGCCGCCAGCCCGGGCTTTGGATCTGCAACAAGAATCGCTGGAAGAAAGCCGTGCTCGAAGCCGAATGGGCTTCCACGCCTGCCACAGCGGTGGCTGCCGAATAGCCCCCTCGAAACGCGGACCGCGCCCCGCACGAGATGGTGTGCGGGGCGCGGCCGGTTTCAATGTGCCGAGGCCGGGATCGGAACCCCGGCCCGCTGCCGGTGCAGCCTACTTCGACAGCGTGATCTCCACGCG
>JBDIVM010000011.1:0-138639 GCA_039805905.1 Limibaculum sp.
GCAGCCGGCGGGCGAACCACCTGGGATGTGAGCATCCGTCCCGCCATCAATGGAGCATTTCACATGCGACGCCATCTTCTCTCTTTGTTGCTTCTTCCTGCCCTCGCCTCCACCCCTGCTCTTGCGCAGTCGGGCGCCGAAATCGGCGTCCTGACTTGCAAGGTGAAGGACGTGACGAATGTGATCGTCTACACCACCCAGGAATTTGCCTGCGAGTTCAAGCCCTCGAAGGGCGAGGCCGAGGCCTATGCCGGCAAGATCTCGAAGATCGGCCTCGACCTGTCGATCAAGGAGGACTTCACCATCGTCTGGGCCGTGCTTGCGCCGACTGACAGCACCTACAAGTCACACGCCCTGGCCGGCACCTATGCCGGGGCCGGCGCGGACGTCACGCTTGGCGCGGGGGTCGGCGCCAAGGTGCTGATCGGAGGCGGCGACAATTCGTTCTCACTGCAGCCGGTCAGCGTCGCCGGCGTAACCGGCGGTGGCGCTTCGGTCGGCATCGAGAAGTTCGAGCTGCAATGAACCTGTCCGGCCGGGCGGGCCAGTTCGGCCCGCCCGTGCTGGCGCCGCATCGCGGCGGCGCGCGGCGGGCCGGCCATTCCCAGATCAGGAAGGGCCCGACATCGCCCGGTATCCCGCCAGGGGAAACTCACGCAGGGGAAACTCACGCAGGGGAAACTCACGATCATCGCCTTGAGCCTGTAGCCCTGCGATCGCAACCGCATCAATTGCCGGTCAGGGCTAGCTCGCCGGCCTTCTCGGCATGTGCCGGTCGATCGTCTCGCGGCGTGAAATACGGTGGGTAACGGCTCCAGAGCCGTCCACTTGCGGCAAGTTCGCGGCCGTAGTCGTAGAGCTTGCGCATGTAGACCGGGTCGAAGGCCTCGGTCGGCTCCTCGACGAAGGTTTCCGGGGTCCAGGCGAAGCGGGCTTCCATGTCGTCGCGCTCGGCGATGGCATAGAGCTTGTAGAGATCGCTGACGGTGCCGGCATAGAGCAGCGAATTGATCGCGGCGCCGCCGATCCGGTGGATTCTCGGCGCCACGATCTTAGGCGCGGGAACGATGCGGCCATTGACGATGACGTAGAGCTTGCGATCGATATGGTGGCCGAGCAGCTCATCGGTCCGGAACACCGGAACCTCCGGAGAGACCATGGTGACCTGCGATGTCGCGCCGCCATCGACATGCATCTCGTCATAGGCCCGGCCATCCGCCTCGACCTGTATGAAGACCGGCGGGAAGGCGACGGGGATCGCGGCGGAGGCCTGGATCACGTCGCGGAAGAGCTGCAATGCGCCGGGATGCCCCGAGACGGCGATCGCGCCCATGTCCCAGATCACCGGGCGGCTGACATCGAGGTTGGTGGTGCCGACGAACAGGAGCCGCCCCTTCCGGTACTCGGCCGCGACCTTCGTCAGGAGTTCCGGCGTGATGTACTGGGCGATCTTGGCCCGGAGCGGCGTCGTGCTGGCAAGCGCGGTTCCCGCCGTCAAGCCGGAAAAGACGGTGCCGATCAGCACGTCGTCGGTCGAGATGGTCGTGTAGAACTCCTCGAGATCGTCATCGTAATCCGAGCCGAGATAGGCGAAAGGCGCAATGATCGCGCCTGTGCTGATCCCAGACACCGCGTCGAACACCGGGCGCTCGCCGCTCTCGGTCCAGGCCCTGAGCACTCCGGCACCGAAGGCGCCATGCTGGCCGCCCCCCGAGAGCGCGAGGAAGTAGAGCTGCGGAGTCTCGCCCGCCGCCAGTTCGCTGGCGAAGCGCTCCTTGAAATATGGCACGCGCGTCTTCAGCAGCATGTCTACCTGCTCGGGCGTCGCACGGTCTCCCCAGGCCCGGAGCCCATCGAGCCCCAGCGGGCGCGCCTCCTCGATCAGCGGCTGCGGCACCCCGTTGCGGACGATTTTCTGTGTGCAGGCTGCGAGGAGCCCGATCGACACCATGGCCAGCAGGAGAATCCGGAGGCCATGGATGGCCCGTCCGGGGATGGTCCCTCCGGTCGCCGGCTTCGCGTGCTGCGGGACACGGCGGACCATCGGGACCGAGGTTGTCCCCCCCCACCCCGATGCCAGACCGGGCAACCGTGCTCGCCTGAGCACCCTCCCGCGCACACGGGTCTCCCGATCCGCATTTCCGGCCGCAGGGGGGTTATGCTCGTTCATGGTCGAATCTTTCGATGGAAGCGCCGCGCACCTGGACTGAAGCGGATTGAGGCATGTCGAGGGACCCCAGCCGGTGCCGCGGTGCCCGGCGCCATGACGGAGAGGCTAACGCGGAGACTAACGCGCATCATCTGCTCGTCCTCGCCCGCTGCAGGGCGGCGCTGATTTCCAGCTCGAGTTCGGCTGTCAGCTCGCGGCAATCGGCGATCTTGCCGCTCTGCGACTCGTTTCGAGACAACAGTTGAAGTCTGGCAAGCGTCTCCGAGGCAAGTGCATGGTCCTCGCACATCGCCCGAAACATCTCGTCCCGCAAAACCAGCTCGCGCACCAGCGCGGCGTCGTCGGGAAATCTTTTCACAATTTGCGCCAGATCAACGCGCACTCGGGCCGTGTGCGTCATTGTTTTGTCCTGTGGTGGCTCTCAGGCATCCTGCACGAACCGCGCAGGGCATGAAGTACGTAACTGTTTTCGGGCGTCCTCTGGAGTCTGGCGGCGAAACCCGGAAGCGCAGGGCGGGCGCGTCTCGTTGACGATGGAGCGCTATCCGGCTATCGCTGATCAGGAAGATAGCTTGAGGAAATTCGGGGAGAACGCCTGTGGATGAGCCGGGCTCTAAATGCGCTCCCGAGGCGGTGCGGTCGCAACTCGATCGAATCCTCGACTCGGCCGATTTCGACGCGACCGAGCGCAACCGGCGGTTTCTCCGCTATATCGTCGAGGAAACGCTGGCCGGCCAGCGCGAACGGATCAAGGCGTACAACATCGCGCTCTCCGTTTTCGGGCGCGACGAGAGCTTCGATCCGCAGATGGACGCGATCGTGCGCATCGAGGCGCGCCGCCTGAGGCGGTCGCTTGAGCGCTACTACCTGACCGCAGGCAAGACGGATCGGATCCGGATCGACATCCCGAAGGGCGCGTATGCTCCGGTCTTTTGCGACCGGCCGGGCGAGCCATCGCATGATGCTGCCGTACCTCTCCGGGCGAGGGCGCCTAAGGCGACGGATTTGGACCGGCGCAACAGGCCTTCGATCTTGGTGGCCCCCTTCGAGGAGGAAGGCGATCTATCGGCATTTCCGGGCCTGGCGCGCGGATTTGTCCGCAAGCTGATCATCGCCCTGACGCGCTTCGACAACCTCTACATCTTTGGCCCGGAGACGAGTCACGCCCACGATAGCCCGATCGACGTCCCGAAGCTCTGCGCCGACCTTGATGCCGACTACATGCTGACCGGCGGAATCGTGCTTTCGGCCGGCCACTTCGAAGTCGAGACATTGTTGATCCATGTCCGGACCGGCCGCACAGTCTGGGCGGAGAACATCGACCGCACCCTGAACCCGGCCGAGATCTTCAATATTCGCAACGCGATAGCAAACAGCATTGCGGCAACCCTGGCGCAGACATATGGCGTCATTCATTACTGTGCTGCATCGGATTCCGATGGCAGGGCACCCGCATCCATGGCCTCGTTCGCCTGCGTGCTCCGATTCCACGATTACATGCGGAACTACAATCGTGAACAGCACGAACAGGTGCGCGCCTGCCTGGAGCGGACGATCATCAACGAGCCGGACTATGCGGAGGCCCACGCCTGCCTGTCGCAGGTCTATTCGAACGCATACCGGTTCGGGTTCGGTCCCGAACCGACGCCAATCGATCCGTGCGAGCGCGCGCTCGAACTCGCCTGCCGCGCCGTTGAGCTCGCGCCGCGATCCAGCACCTGTCATCACGCCCTCGCCCTCGCCTACTGGTTCAAGCGCGACGTGGCTGCCAGCCTGAGGGCATACGAGACCGGGCTCGCACTGAATCCGAACAACACCGCGATCATGGCCGACCTGGGACTGCGCCTCGCGCTGTTGGGCAACTGGGAAAGGGCGGCCCAGCTGCTTGAGGATTCCTATGCGCGGAACCCCGGGCAGCCTGGCAGCTTCCGCGTTGGCCTCGCCCTCTGTCATTATGTCCACGGCCGTTATGCGGCATCGCTCTCCGAAGCCAGGCGGGTGCGGGCGCCGGATGTTGCCTACGGCACGGTTCTCGAGGCGATGGCCCTCGCCCAACTGGGCCGCAATGACGAGGCGAGGCTGGCGGTCGATCGACTCCTGGCCATCGATCCGGCGTTTGGCGCGCATGTGTGGGCTGACCTCGAGCGGCGCAACCTGCGCCGAGATTTGATCCAGATGGTCGTCGAAGGGCTCCGCATGGCCGGGCTCCGCTGCAATGACCGGCGGGACACCGATCGACCGATGACCGAAGCATCCCGAGTGGCAGACGCTCGGCAGCTGTGACACCGACCGCGGAGCATTCGCAGGCCGCGAGCGGCGTGACTAACATCGAGCGCCTTGAACCGCGTCGGATACGGTGCGTACCAATGATCCGTTGACCTTGGGCGAGAGCTGAGCGTTGCCGTGCTGCAAGCGGCGGTGCAAAGACAGTGGCCATGCTGCGCGCCCGGTGGACAGCCGCGGTCCCCCGGTGGGGCGCAGCACCAACATGGCCCCGAACGGGCGGGGTGGAGCCCGACCGGAGATCGACCGAGAAGGAGAAGGACATGGCCAAGAATGCAGCCCGAAAGAACGGCGCGAAGAACGTGGGGATGCGCGGCAAGGACTACGACCGCGAGCTTGCGCGGCTGCAGGTGGAGCTTGCCCACCTCCAGACATGGGTCAAACAGACTGGCGCGCGCATCGTCGTCATCTTCGAGGGCCGTGACGCGGCCGGGAAGGGCGGGATCATCCGGCGGATCACCGAGCGCGTCAGCCCGCGGGTCTTTCGCGTCGTCGCTCTTCCGGCGCCGACCGACCGGGAAAAGACACAAATGTACGGCCAGCGCTACTTATCCCACCTGCCGGCGGCCGGCGAGATCGTGATTTTCGACCGAAGCTGGTACAACCGCCCCGGCGTCGAGCGGGTCATGGGGTTCTGCACCGAACTCGAGGCTCGGCGGTTTCTCGAGCGCGTCTCGCGCTTCGAGGCCGTGATCGTTGAATCCGGCATCATCCTGCTCAAATATTTCCTTGTCGTCAGCGAGGCGGAGCAGGAGCGGCGCTTCCGCCAGCGCATCGACGACCCCGTGCGGCAATGGAAGCTGAGCCCGATGGACCTCGAATCCTATCGCCGATGGTGGGATTACACTGCGGCCTACGACGAAATGATCACCATGAGCGATTCCGACCACGCGCCGTGGTGGATTGTACCGTCGGACGACAAGAAGCGCGCGCGGATCAACTGCATCTCGCACATGCTGAGCAGGATCCCGTATGAGCGGGTCGAGTTCACCAAGCCGAAACTCGGCAAACGCCAGAAGCGCCCGGCCGGCTTCGTGGACGACACGTCCATGCGCAATGTCGTGCCCGACATCTTATGATCCTCACGCCGAAGCCTTTGCGCTGGAGACCGGCCGGATGCGTGGCGCGGCGATGCCGGCCAGTCCTGCCATGCGACCGCGACTGATCGAGGCATACGTACGTAACAGTTAGACACCTTGCTCCCGATTGTGCGTGTATCGGATAACCAGTCGAAGAGTGCCTCGTGACAGGTCGCATGCGGACAAGATGATCCGTGCGCGGTTCAGGGCAGACGCCGGGTCGCGATCCTACCGATCTCGGGAAGGCTAGCAGGGGAACATACCATGGCATTCGCAGCGCTCCGCCGGGCGATCATTTCCTCCGCCCTCGTTGCGGGTCTCCCATCTGTCGCCCTCGCCGCCGATCCCGAGACCCTCACCGTCGACGTCCTCATGCGCCGCATGGCCGAGACGCTGGTGGGTTTGCAGGCGTTCTCGGTCCATGTGGAGAAGACCTTCGACGATGTCCTGGTGACAGGCCCCAGGCTGCAGTACTCGGGAGCGATGGATATCGAGCTTCGGCGGCCGGACCGTTTCAACGTGTCCTACGGCGACGATCTGAGCGCCAAGGAGGTCTGGTACGACGGCGAGCGCCTCGTGGTCGTCGACCTGCGCGCCGGCGTCTATGGCGAGTTGCCTGCCGAGCCGACGATCGATGCCACGATCGATGCGGTGGCCGAGAAGTATGACGTCCGCCTCCCGCTGGGCGAGCTGTTCTCCAGCGACCTTTACAGCACGTTCTCCGAGGGTGTGGATGACCGGATGTATGTGGGCCTTCACGACGTGAACGGGGTCGCGGCACACCACGTCTGGTTCGACACCGCGACGACCCAGTACCAGTTCTGGATCGACTCCGGCGAGGTGCCGCTGCCGCTCAAGGTGGTCATCACCTATGTGGATGAACCGGGCGAGCCGCAGACGACCTACGTCTTCAGCGACTGGGATCTGAAGGCAGACTTGCCCGACGACCTGTTCGAACCGGAAATTCCCGGGGGCGCGGCGCGCGCATCCTTCCTGCCCCGCAGCGGAGACTGACCATGGCAATCCCTTCCAGACCCCTCAGTGCGCTTCGCATCGCTGCCGGCGCGGTCGCGCTGCTGTTCGCCTTCTCCCTCGTCGCGGTCGACTATGCGGAAGCCCGCAAGCGTGGAGGTGGCGGCGGCGGTGGTGGCGGCCGGTCCGCGCAGCGGTACAGCGGTGGCGGCGGTGGTAGCGGTGCACGCACCGCCAACCGCTCGGCGCCCCGTGCCCCATCGGCGTCGCGCAACCGTGGCGGCGATTTCGGCGGCGGGATCGGCACCAAGCAGCGCCAGCCGCAGCAGGGTGACAGGGCCGCGGGCCGCCAGCAACAGGCTGGCGAGCGGCAGGCCAGCCGGGCCGACGCGTCGGCGGGACGGCAGGAGAATCGCACCCAGCGCACGGATGATCGGAGCCAGAATCGCGGCGACCGCCAGGGGGAGCGCACAGAGCGGACCGAGAGCCGGCAGGAGAACCGGACGGAGCGCAGCGACACCCGGCAGCAGGAGCGGACCGAGCGCACCGAGAGCCGGCAGGAGACTCGCCAGCAGATCGCCGACGACATTGCCGATGGCGACTACTGGGACAACCATTACGATTATCACGACGACGACTTCTGGGACGACGACGATGCGGCCTGGGCGTTCTTCGGCGGACTCGCGCTTGGCGCCTTCATCGTATCGCTGCCGCCCCGTTATGAGACGGTCGTCGTACAGGGCACGCCCTACTATTACGCCGACGGCACCTATTACGTGCAGTCCGGCAGCCAGTATGTCGTCACCGCGCCGCCGGTGGGCGCCACCGTCGAGCACGCCCCGACCCAGGTGACGAACGTCTATGTGGACGGCGAGGAATACGGTTACTCGAACGGGGCCTACTACGACGTCAAGCCGCCCGCCGACGAGAACAGCGATCCGACCTTCGAGGTGGTGGCGCCGCCCAAGGGCGCCTCTGTGCCTCGGCTCCCGGAGGGTGCAGAGAAGAAGCAGGTCGGCGATGTCGACTTCTACAAAGTCGGGGACACCTGGTACCAGCCCTTCTACAGCGGCTCCAGTGTCGTCTACGTGGTGGTGGACGAACCGAAGGCCTGACAGGCGGTCTCGGGTTCGGCGCTGAGCCGGGGTGCGGGGAAAGGAGATCAGAGTCAGACCAGGAACAGCCTTGCTGCTGGGGTAACAGAAGATCAGGGTCCATCCACCCGACGGCCAGACACCGTACCACGAGCGGTGCCAGTGCCTCCTTTTTGGAATTCATTCATGACCCATCTGAGTAGGATCGCGCCATCGCCGGCCGGCAATGTCTCGGCGCACGATGATCCCGCATGTTTTTTCATCGTCGGCGCACCCCGCTGCGGCACTTCGGCGATGGCAAAGTATCTCAAGCATCACCCCTCGATCTGCTTTTCCTCCCCCAAGGAGACGAACTTCTTCGTGACCGTCGGCAAGAAAGCGTCGCCGGCGGTCGAGAGGGCCCAGTTCTTGCGCGCCTTCTTCTTCGAACCGGACGCCGGGCCGGCGACGCTGTTCGGGGAAGGATCCGTCTCGACCCTCTACTCGGCCGAAGCGCTGACGCGCATCCTGGCCTGTTTCCCGCATGCACGGTTCATCGTCATGCTGCGCAATCCGGTGGAACTGCTCCGCTCCTACCATGCGCGCCTGATCTACATGCGACAGGAGACCGAACTCGACTTCGAGTGTGCCTGGAACCTGCAGGACGAGCGTGCCGCGGGCCGGCATGTGCCCCGATCCTGCTTTGAGCCCAGGCTGCTGCAGTATCGCGAGGTCGGGCGCCTCGGTCACTACACGGCGCAACTGTTCGCGCTTGCCGGGCGTGAGCGCTGCCTGCCCATCCTCTTCGAGGATTTCACGGCCGATACGCCGGGCGTCTACAGGCAGACCCTCGAATTCCTCGGGCTGCCAGATGACGGCCGGACCGAGTTCTCGCGCCGTAACCAGCAGCGCCAGTTCAAGAGCATGTTCTGGCAGGATCTCTACGGCGGCACGCTTCTGGGGCCGATCGGCCGACTGCTTGCGAAGCGTCCGAGACATCTTGCAACGCTCTCCCGGATGACGCGGCCACTGCGAAAGAGTCTCAAACGCAGCAATGCGGTCGATGTCACGCTGCCGCCCCTTGACCCGGCACTCCGGGACAGGCTGCGGGATCACTTCGCGGAGGATGTTGTCCGGCTCTCGGAACTTCTGGGGAGGGACCTCTCGCACTGGCTGCAGATTCAGCCGCCGCCGGCGCGTGAGAGCGAAGCGGTGGAGGCTGGTGAGCGTCTCTCAACGACAGGGCGGGTTCGCGGTCCAGCCTGAATCTGTGGGGCAGAGAATGCTGCGATTCATCCGGGAACTCGCGTCGGCATTCGCTCAGAATCGTGGCGACGGCCGGAGAGCCAGCGGCACGTCGCAGACCACGCGCAGCGTGCACGCAATTGCGGCAGTGCACGCCCGTGGCTGCCGCGTGCTTTGCGTGGCAGCCATCGGCGCTGCACTTCCGTCCTGCGCCTCGATCGGACCGGCTACCGTACCGCAGGACCGGGTCGACTATGCAAATGCATTGTCCGACTCGTGGAAGGATCAGATGCTCCTCAACATCGTGCGACTCCGCTACGGGGATACGCCGACATTCATGGACGTCTCTTCGGTCATCAGTGCCTACACCCTGCAAGGGGCGATCCAGGCGGGGGGCACCGTCAATGTCGGCGTGCCGGGGAGTTCGACGACCCTTCCGGGCGGAACCGGCACCGTCAGCGCGGTTGGTGGATACAACGACCGCCCGACGATCTCCTACACCCCGCTCAGCGGCCAGAAATTCGCCCGGAGCCTCCTGCACCCGATCCCGCCCGAGGCGGTCTTCTCGTTGATCTCCGCGGGCTATCCGGCCGATGTCGTCATTCCCGTTACCGTCCGTGCCCTGAACGGCATCTACAACCGGACATCGCAGGGTGGGTTCCGCAGGCCGAGCGAGCCGGAGTTCGACCTTCTGGTGGACGCCCTGCGGCGGATCCAGCTTTCGCGCGCCTTCAGCATGCGCTTCGAGAAGCGCGGGGATGACCAGATCGGCATCGCAGTCTTCGCATCCGAGCGCAGTCCCGAGCTGCAGCGCGACATCGATTTCGTGAAGAAGACCCTCAACCTTCGGGCCGAGAATCGCGAGATCAGCCTCACCTTTGGAGCCCTGCAGCGCACTCCGACAGAGCTTGCCGTGCTGACGCGCTCGATGGTCGAGGTCATGGCGGAACTCGCAGCCGATATCGAGGTCCCGGCCGAGCATGTTGCAGAAGGCCGCACCTTTCCGACTCCCGAGCTGCCCGCGACCGCGTCCCCGTACGACCGGCCCCAGGTCCGGATCCAGTCAGGTCCGGCGCCATCCGCCGATGCGTTCGCTGCGGCCCGCTATCGCAACAGCTGGTACTGGGTCTCGGACCGCGATCTGAGCTCGAAGCGATCGCTGACCTTTCTGCTCCTGTTCTTTTCGCTGGCCGAAACGGGCGTCGTTCCGGAAGCTCCGGTCCTGACGCTCCCGGTCCAGTAGAGCGGCGCAGCGCCGGAAGCGGAGGGGCGGTATGGCCGAGACAAGTGGAGGGAGCAGCCCATCCCAATGGTATCGCCTCTTCCCGCCAGTGGAATGGCTGCGCGGCTACCGGCTGCAGCATCTTGGCGGCGACATCGTTGCGGGCATCACGCTCGCCGCCTATGCGATCCCGGTCTCGCTGGCCTATGCGGCACTGGCCGGGCTGCCACCACAGGTCGGGATCTACGGCTACCTGCTCGGCGGTCTCGGCTACGCGCTGCTCGGCTCGTCACGCCAGCTCGCGGTAGGGCCGACCTCGGCCATCTCGCTGATGGTTGCCAGTACCGTCGGACTGATGGCGGGCGGCGACGACGCCCGCTATGCCCAGATCGCCAGCCTCGCCGCCTTCACGGTTGCGATCCTCTGCCTTATCGCCTGGGCGCTGCGGCTGAGCGTGCTGGTGAGGCTGATCAGCGACAGCATCCTGGTCGGGTTCAAGGCGGGGGCCGGGCTCACCATAGCGATGACCCAGCTCCCGAGCCTTTTCGGGCTGCCCGGCGGCGGCCACAGCTTCCTGGAGCGGGCGGGACTCTTCCTGAGCCAGCTCGGCCAGACCGATCCACTTGTGCTGGCAGTCGGCCTTGGAGCCGCCGCTGCGCTGGCGCTCGGCGGACGGGCACTGCCGGGGCGGCCGGTCGCGCTTGCAGTGGTCACAGCCGCGATCCTGCTCGCAACGCTCGCCGGCCTGCCGGCGATGGGTGTGCCGGTGACGGGCGAGATCCCGTCGGGGCTCCCGGAGCTTCACGGTCCGTCGCTGCGGATACGCGACGTCGAGGGCATCGTGCCGCTGGCTGCCGGTTGCCTGCTGCTCGCCTATATCGAGGGCGTCTCGGCGGCCCGCAGCTTTGCCATGAAGCACGGCTACGCGATCGATCCGCGACAGGAGTTTCTCGGTATCGGTGCCGGCAATCTCGCAGCGGCGCTGGGCCAGGGCTATCCGGTGGCCGGCGGGCTGTCGCAGTCGGCGGTCAATGACACGGCCGGCGCGCGCTCGCCTCTTGCGCTCGTCTTCGCGTCTGCCACGCTCGCGCTCTGCCTCCTCTTCCTGACCGGCCTGCTTGAGAACCTGCCAAAGGCCGTGCTCGCGGCAGTCGTGCTGACCGCTGTCGCGGGACTGATCGACGTGCCGGCGCTGATCAGGATGAGGCGTGTCAGCCGGATCGACTTTCGCGCCGCCACCATCGCGCTCGTCGCCGTTCTGCTGCTTGGCATCCTGCACGGGATCCTCATCGCGGGCCTGGCCTCCGTGCTCCTGCTCCTGCTGCGCGCTTCGCGGCCGCATGTCGCGTTCCTCGGACGCATTCCGGGCACCCGGCGCTATTCGGATCTCCTCCGCAACCCGGAAAACGAGCCGGTCCCCGGGCTGATCGCCTTCCGGCCGGAGGCATCACTCATCTACGTGAACGCCGAGGCGGTACTCGAGACCGTCCTCGAACGGGTGCGAGCCCCCGCTGCCTCGGGACTGCGGCTGGTGGTCTGCGACCTGTCCGCCTCACCCCTGATCGACCTTGCCGGCTCGCGCATGCTGCACATGCTCCATGCCGAGCTCTCCGCCAACGGCGTCCCGCTGCGCGTCATCGGCGCCCATGGCCAGGTGCGCGACCTGCTGCGGGCAGATGGGATCGGCGAGAAGGTCGGCGGCATCGAGCGCGGTGAGACCTTGGAGGACGTTCTGACCGCCGCGGCCGCTTTGGGGAGCGACGTACGAGGCGAAGAGCACTAGCCTTCGCCGAGGGTGGGTAGAAGAACACTCCAGATCAACGCCACGGCGGTCGTCGATGTGCAGGGGAATCCCTCCGCGTGCTGCCAATCCGTTCCGAGAGCATCGTCCACGCTGATCGAATCATTGGATATTGAACGAAGCCGCCGCGGGGGAGCGGGGCGCCTTCGCCGCCGGTGCTCGCGATTGCATTCGGCGAGGCGCAGCCCGACGCCTCGAGTGCCAGCTCCAGCGTATCGGTAACGTCGCCGGCCTTCATGGCGGTGATCGACGCGGTGCGCGGCGCCGGTGGTGACGTGCTCAAGCTGATCGGCGACGGGGTGCTGGCGATCCTCCGCGCCCGCTCGATCGCCGATGCCTGCTCAGCAGCTCTCGCGGCGGGGGCAGCGATGCGTCGCCGGATTGCTGAGTTGAATGATCCTCGAGCGGCGGCAGGGTTGCCGGTCAGCGCGCCCTATGTAGGCTTGCACGTCGGCGACCTGTCCTTCGGCAACATCGGCAGCCGGGATCCACTGGACTTCACGGTCGTTGAACCGGCGGTCAACGAGGCGAGCCGGATCTGCGCGATGTGGTCAAAGCTTCTCGGTCGTCGTTAGCAGTGCCGCTATTCGCCAGTCGTCGCCGCGGCGCACGAACAGGATGCTGACGAGGAACCGGAGATGGTCGGGCGCTTCGGCCGATCCGATCACGAGCGTCAACGGCATATGCAGCAGAGCTGTCCGAGGGTCGAGCTCCACGACGGCCGACCTGTTGATCTGGGGTTCCACATGCCACACCGCCGCCTTCTGGAATCCGCTCATCCGGTCGAGCACCGCCTCGCGGCCCCAGAAGCTCCTGCCGTCGCTGACCCAGAGGAGATCCGGCCCGTCAATGAAGAAGGCGCCGATCCGGTCGGTGTCGCGGGCGTTCTGAGCCTCGGCGAAGCGCTGATAGGTCGCACGAACCTCGCCGGCGGTGTCGGCGACGGCGGCCTGGGTGGCGAGGCCGAGTGCAAGAAGGGTGGCCAGGCAGGATTTCATGGCGGGTCTCCAATGATTGCTCCAGCGAGCATCGGCGGGAACGCGCCGTGCGGGAACTGCCGGTCTGGCATCGGTGCGATAGACGTCCGGCATCGCGCTCACCGCGGTGCGGCAAGGTCGAGTGGATGGGCGACACCGGCGACGGTCTGGTGCCGGAGGATGGTATACCCCTCGCCCGCAAACCCCTGGGATCGCGCGAGATCGAGCGCGGCGCTGGTGGTCAGCGCCGAATGGGCCACCACCTTGCAGTGCTTTTCGAGCTTGGCGGCAAGGTTGACCGTGTCGCCGATCACGGTGAATTCGAGCCGGCTCTCGTCGCCGGTGACCCCGAACAGCACCGGGCCGGTCGCGACTGCTGCGCCGATCCCGAGGGGAGCCTCGCCGGTGACCGCACGCGCAACGTTCCAGGCGTGAGCCGCGGCCAGGACCGAGTCGAGCGCGGCCAGCGCGTCCGCCGCATAGGTCGCGCTCGGCCGCACCGCCCCGAAGCTCGCCAGGATGCCGTCGCCGAGATACTTGTCGATCGAGCCCCCATGGGCCTGGATGACCGGCACCATGCGACGCTGGTAGTCGCTCAGCAGCGCCATCGTCGCTTCGGGAGCCTGTCGCGCCGCCAGCTTCGTGAAGCCGCGCAGGTCCAGGATCATCACCGCCGCGTCGCGGCTCACCGCGTCGCCGGGCCGGAGGCCGATGTCGGACCCCCGAATCTCGCCGGCAACCTCGGGCGCAAAGAAGCGCGACAGTTCGGAGGCGGCGTTGGCCTCGCTGGCTGCGTTGATCAGCAGCCGCCGGGCGCGCACGATGGCAATTGCCAGCACTCCGGTGACCGCCGCGAACGAGAGCAGCTTGTCGACCTCGGCGCCGATCAGGATCGTGTTCGACATCATGTATTCGGCGAAGTCGTGAGTCAGGCGCATGCCGCCGGCGTCCCAGACCGCATAGGCGACGAGGGCGAACCAGCCGAGGATCGCGGTCGCGCCCGCGAGCACGATGTAGGCCGCCTCGAAGCGCATCGCCCGGAGCGCGATCAGGATGAAGACGTAGAGCAGCGTCGGCGCCTTCAGGTAGATCGTGGCCGGCTGCTGGTACTGTAGGTGGAAGCTCCAGATCGTGACCATCAGGACCGCGATGTCGACGACGACCGAGAGGCTGAGGAAGCCCGGGCCGAGCCGCCCCTTCAACGCGAGCGCGAGCCGCAGCGCCGTGAAGACCGCATAGAGCCCGAGCGCCCAGGGCACGGGGTGGAACGGAACATCGGGCGGAAATGCCTTGGGTGTCAGCGCGTAGAAGGCCCCGAAGAAGAAGACGGCACCGAACTGGGTGAGGCAGACCAGGATCTCGCTGGAGCGCTGGTCGGCGGCGATGGCGCGGCGCACCCGCTCGGGCAGGGCGCTGGGCGGGCGGCGGCCGAAGACGAACTCGACCACGTGCGCCGCCAGATCGACGGCGCCGGCGGGCGGGGTGCCTCCAGGGGCGGGCGGAAGGCTGCTGGACGTCGTGGCGGTCATGGTCACGGCTCCTTCACATTCAGCCGCGCGGCAAGCAACACCGAGAGCGCGAGCGCGGCCCCGATCGCCGCCACGGTAGCGGTCCAGCCGAGAAGGTCGTAGATTTGGCCCAGCACGGCCGCGCCGGCGAGGCCGCCGAGATAGTAGGCGGCGAGGTAGAGGCCGCTGGCCGCCGCCCGGTCCGAGGCCGCGGCCCGGCCGACGAAGCCGGTCGCCCCGGCCTGGGCGAAGAAGGTGCCGACGCCCATCAGCGCCAGGCCCGCGAGCACCCAGGGCAGGCTGCCCGAGACCAGCATCGGCAGGGCGGGCAGGCAGCCGGCCAGCGCGCCGCCGACAGTGAGGCGACTGCCCAGGCGCCGGGTGGCGCGGCCTGCCAGCGGGGTGGTGACCATCGCCGGCAGGAAGACGAGATAGACGAAGCCGAGATGCATGGGCGACAGACCGAGCGGGGGACGGGACAGCTCGAAGTTGACGTAGGTGAACGTCCCGATGAACACAAAGAGGATCACGAAACCGACAGCGAAGGCGGCGCGGAGCGCCGGGTTGGCGAGGTGTCCCGCCCAGGCGGCAAGCGCCGGCCGCGGCTTGGCGCAGCCGACCGGGCATTTCAGGCTTGGCCGCAGGGTCAGGGCGACCAGGGCCGCGCCACCAAGATTGAGCCCGGCGAAGACGTAGAAGTTGGCCGCGATCCCGGCGAGATCGGCGACGGACCCCGAGATCAGCCGGCCGATCAGGTTCGAGGCAACGACGCCCGTGACATAGGCCGCCAGCGCCGCCGCGGCGTCCTGCGGGCCGGCGCGCTCGGCCAGGTAGGTCATGGTCAGGGTGAAGGCCGCCGCCATGAACAGGCCCTGGAGGATCCGCAGCGCCGTGAAGGTGCCGAGATCGGGCGCTGTGGCCAGCAGCGTGGTGGGAACCGCCAGCAGCGCCAGGCTGATCCAGATGCCCCGGCGCCGGTCGATGCGCCGGGCGACCAGCGACACCAGCAGGCTGGAAACCGCCATTCCGATCGTGCTGGCATTGACCGCGAAGCCCATCGCGGCGCGCGAGACCCCGTAGGTCTCGACCAGCGGCGGCAGGATCGCCTGGGCGGCGAAGAGGTCGACCAGGGTCAGGAAGCCGATCAGGCCGATCACGAGGGCGCGGGGGGCGGCGGCGTTCCCGAGGGCCGGGGCGGCCATGACTGGCGAGATGGTGGTCAACATGCGACAGGCCCTTCCGGCTGGGCTTGATCCAGCGCCGATCCGCCGGCTCTGCGCCTGAACCAGTTCCCGGCGGCGATCGGCGGCAGGGAGCTCCTCCGGCGGAGCTCCGGGCGGGCAATCTGGTGGGGCACCTCATCGTCCGGGGCCGCGGTCGCGATGCCGGCGGCGGCGACGAGGGCAGTGAGGGACTTCGGCGGGATCTCGGTCATGGCGGCATCTCCTGCAGAGTCGGTTCCGGCCGGGCGGGCCGCCCGCCGGTGGTGTGATCGCTGGGCACGTCCGGCAATCTCGAGAAGCATCGGCGGCGGGCGCGACTGCTTGAAATGCCGTCGCCTTCTCGGGTTCATGCGCGGCGGGCATCGGCGGGGAGCGCGCAAGAAAGGACCGGCGCCGAAGGCGCCGGAAGTGCTCGGGGAGAGAACCCGTAACGCTCAGAGATAGGTGGCGAAGTCCACGGTCGACTCGGCGCCAAGCCGCTCGAAGCTCTGCTCGAGCCAGGCCTCGGCCCGGGCACGGCCGATGTCGCGCAGATGGGTGAGAAACTCCCAGTCGCCGTTCAGCTTCGAGGTCACGCTCAGGGTGCGCATCATCTCGTCGTCGGCGATCGAATGGATCAGCATCCGCTTCATCTCGCCATCGCACATCTTGCCCTCGTCGATCAGCTTGGTGACGAAATGGATCACCCGCATCTCGCGCATCAGAGAAGAGTTGAACGATATCTCGTTGATCCGGTTCAGGATCTCCTGCGCCGTCTTTGGCGTGCCCTCGCGCATCAGCGGATTGATGTGGACGATCACCACGTCGCGAGACTCGCAGTTGTAGATCAGCGGATAGATCGCCGGGTTGCCCATGTAACCGCCGTCCCAGTAAGGCTCGCCGTCGATTTCGACGGCCTGGAACATGAAGGGCAGGCAGGCGGAAGCGAGCACCACGTCGGCGGTGACGTCGCAGGTCTTGAAGATGCGCACCTTGCCCGAGCGCACATTGGTGGCAGAGAGAAACAGTTTAACCTTTCCGTTCGCGCGCAGGCGCGCGAAGTCGACGCTCTCCTCCAGCACCTTGCGCAGCGGATTCCAGTTCATCGGGTTGAGCTGGTAGGGCGAGAACAGGCGCGACAGCATGTCGAAGGCCAGGAAGACGGGTGAGCTCTCGAGCGCATGGTTGTGGGTAAGCCGGTCCCAGGGCGAGGGCTGCAGCGGTCCGGTCATGGCAGCATGCGAGACACGGCGCCAGAAGTTGGCGAGCGCCCGGCGGGCACCCTCAGGACCACCCTCGGACAGGCCATAGGCCAGCACGGTGGCGTTCATCGCGCCGGCGGAGGTGGCGGTGATGCCGTCGAAGCCGATCCGCCCTTCCTCGAGCAGGCGGTCGAGCACGCCCCAGGCGAAGGCGCCGTGCGCTCCGCCGCCCTGCAGCGCCAGGTTCACGGTCTTGACCGCGACCTCCGCCGGTTTGCCCCTGCCGGGCCCGGCGCTGGCCGAGGTCTTGTCGATCCGTTCGTATTTCATCGGATGTCCTCTCTATTCCGCGGTCCAGCCGCCATCGACCATGATCGAGGTGCCGGTGATCGAGTTGGCTCCCGTCGAGCACAGGAACGCGACGCTTGCGCCGATCTCCTCGACGGTCGCGAAACGCTTGTTCGGGTGCTTCTTCAGGAACACCTCGCGCACCACCTGCTCGCGCGGGATGTCGTGCGACCGGGCCTGCTCGTCGATCTGCTTCTCGACCAGCGGCGTCCACACATAGCCGGGGCAGACCGCATTCACGGTGATGCCGTGCTCGGCATATTCAAGGGCGGCGACCTTGGTTAGCCCGATGATTCCGTGCTTGGCGGCAACATATGCCGATTTGAAGGGCGAGCCGACATGGCCGTGGGCGGAGGCGATGCTGACGATCCGCCCCCAGCCGCTGGCCTTCATCCCCGGCGCCGCCGCACGGATCGCGTGGAAGGCACCCGACAGATTGATGGCGAGGATCGCGTCCCATTTCTCGACGGGAAACTCCTCGATCGGAGCGACGTGCTGGATGCCGGCATTGTTGACCAGGATGTCGACTGAGCCATAGTCGGCGCTGACCGCGGCGACCATGCTGACAATCTCGCCCGGCTTCGACATGTCGGCGCCGTCGTAGCCGACGCTGACGCCGAACTCCTCGGCCAGCGCGGCGCGGGTTCGCGCGATCTCGTCCTTGGCGCCGAAGCCGTTCAGCACGATCGCGGCACCATCCGCGGCGAGCGCCCGCGCGATGCCGAGGCCGATGCCGCTGGTCGAGCCGGTGACGATGGCGACGCGGCCGGCCAGCGGGCGCGCATCGGCCTGGGCCGGGATTGTTCTCGCGATGTTCATCATGACGTGGTCCTGATCCTGAGCGACTCTGGTCATCCGTGGCGACCGCCGCCGGATGGCTTGGCCGATATGAGCGCGCCCACCTTGTGGTTGGAAATGCCATCCAGTCACAATTCCGATAACCCGGCTGCATGGTGAATCGAGCGGGTTTCGGCTACAGTGTCGCGGCGTCGGTCCGGATGCCAGGGACGACCAGATACGGGCGGCAGAAGCAACCAACGGAGTCAATCGCCGTGGAGCTGCACGAGATCCGGTACTTCCTCGCCCTCAGCGAGACTCTAAACTTCACCCGCGCGGCCGAGAACTGCAACGTGACCCAGCCGGCGCTGACGCGGGCGATCAGGAGCCTCGAGGACAAGCTCGGCGGGACGCTCATCCACCGCGAGCGCGGCAACACGCATCTGACCGAGCTCGGCCGGGTGATGCGACCCTACTTCTCGGAGATGTTCCTCAAGCTGGCTGAGGCGAAAAGGCGCGCCGAGGGCTTCGTCAGGCTCGACAACTCCCGCCTCACGGTCGGGCTCATGTGCACGATCGGCCCGCCGAAGCTCATAGACTTGTTCGCCGATTTCAATGTGAGCTACCAGGGCATCGAGCTTCATCTCAAGGACGGCGCTGCGGGCCGGCTCGAAGACCTGCTCACCGCGGGCGAGATCGACGTCGCGATCTATTGCAAGCCCGAAGCTCCGAGCGACGCGCTGCACACCCTGCCCCTCTATTCCGAGCGCTTCATGATCGGCGTATCTCCGGGCCACCCTCTGGCGCGCCTTGAGGCGATTACCATCCCGGACCTCGAAGGGCACAACTACCTTTGCCGGATCAACTGCGAATACCTCGGCTACATCCGGGACGTACGCGAGTCGCTGGGCGTCGAGATAAACCGTACCTACACGAGCGAGCGCGACGACTGGATCCAGTGCATGGTGGTGGCCGGGCTCGGCTTCACCGTCATCCCCGAGTTCGCGGTCACGGTCCCCGGCTTCGTGACGCGGCCTCTCGTCGAACCCGAGTTTGTCCGCGAGGTCAACCTCGTGACGGTTCGCGGACGGCCGCATTCACCGGCCGTCGGCGCCTTCGTGCATGCCTGCCGGCGCTATCCCTGGGCTCGGAAGATGCGCGAACGGCCCGCTGCCCTCGCC
The DNA here is from genome assembly GCA_039805905.1 of Limibaculum sp. GTDB lineage: Bacteria > Pseudomonadota > Alphaproteobacteria > Rhodobacterales > Rhodobacteraceae > Thermohalobaculum. The sequence goes on from JBDIVM010000011.1 coordinate 19,041, forward strand.
ACGATCGCGGCTGAATAGGGCGCCTCAGGCAGCGTGCTCGGCACGCGATGCGGGTGGTGCCCTGCCATCCGACGCAGGCAGCGGTGGTACCGGACCGGTGATCAGCCGCGCTCCTCGGTCGAAGGTCAGGTAGTTCCAGGCCCAGTTGGTCGCCACCACCAGACGGTTGCGCGCGCCGATCAGAAAGTAGACATGGGCGACGGCCCAGAGCAGCCAGGCCGGGAAGCCCGACAGCCGGATGCCCATCACCTCGGCCACTGCAGCGCCGCGTCCGATGGTCGCCATCGCGCCGGCGTCGCGGTACCGGAAGGGTTCGGCGGGATCGCCGCGGCCGGAAATGCCGCGTGCAATCAGGCGGCCGGCATGACGCCCCATCTGCTTTGCCGCCGGCGCGACACCCGGCACCGGCCGTCCATCCAAACCCGCGGCCGCCACGGTATCGCCAACGGCGTAGATGCCGGGATGGCCGGGGATCGCAAGATCGGGTCCGACGATGATACGCCCGGCCCGGTCGGTGTCGACGCAGAGCCACTTGCCGGCAGGTGAGGCCATGACGCCGGCCGCCCAGACGATGGTGCGGGCCGGGATCATGCCGTCGCCGAGGGTCACGCCGTCGGAAGAACAATCCGTCACCCGCGCGGCGGTCTGCACCTCGACTCCCAGCCGCTCAAGCTGACGCTGCGCGCTGACGGAGAGCCGCTCGTCGAAGCTCGCGAGCACCCTCGCTCCGGCTTCGACCAGGACCACGCGAGCGGCGCGCGGGTCGATGCGGCGAAAGTCGCGCCTCAGCGTGTGCCGGGCGAGCTCGGCAATCGCACCCGCCATCTCGACGCCGGTCGGTCCGCCACCGACAACAACGAAGGTCATCAGCCGGCGGCGCTCCGCCATATCCTCCTCAGCCTCGGCGCGTTCAAAGGCGATCAGCACGCGCCGACGGATGTCGGTGGCGTCGTCGATCTTCTTCAGCCCAGGCGCCACGGGCGCCCAGGCATCGTCATGGCCGAAATAGGCGTGACGGGCGCCGGTGGCGAGAACGAGGTAGTCGAATGGCAGGGTGCGCCCCGACTCGGTGATCACCCGGTGCCCGGCGGCATCGACGGCTGTGACCCGGTCCATGATGACCCGCAGGTTCGCCTGACGGGCCAGAAGGCCGCGCACCGGCCACGCGATGTCCGCCGGCGACAGCGCCGAGGTCGCCACCTGGTAGAGCAATGGCTGGAACAGGTGATAGTTGCGCCGGTCGATCACGGTGACATCGGCCATGGTCCGCGCCAGTTCACGCGCGGCGGCAAGGCCGCCGAAGCCGGCGCCGACGATCACGACCGCGGGACGGGAAGCAGGCACGATCATCAGCGCGCCTCCGCAAGCACAACGAGCGCGGCCATGCCCGTCCCGGGCGCTATACTCAGCGGGCTCGCGGCGATCAACATGCCGAGAACGAGAGCAATACCCGAGATAGCGCAACAAAGCAGCGTGACGGCCCAATCCACTCCCAGACGATTCCCCATGGTCATCCTCCCGGATCCGGGTGCCGACTTCTGTCAGCACCTCGCTGACCAAGGTTCGCGCGTTGCGCCCGAATTGCAAAATGCTGAAGGCTTATCGGCGCGATGCCCGAGCGGTATTCGACCGGTGCATGGCATGCGCGCATACTCGGCCCGGCACGATCATCTACAGGAGAAGGCAAAATGATTTCCGCACTCCGCGAGCTGGGCCGGCACGAGGCCCTGTTTCCGCCTGTCGCTTCCACGACACTCGTTACCGCCATCCTGGCGGGCGCAGCGGCCGACATCGTCTGGGAGGGCTGGGCCCGTTTCGTGACCCCGCTTCTCGTTGGCGGGCCGCTGCAGCCGGCGGCGCTGGTGCAGTCGGTCTTCGGCCTCCAGAGCTGGTTCTGGGCCGAACTGATCCACGGTGTCGTCGGGGTCGTGTTCTACCCGCTCGGCTATCTCTTCATCGCCCGCCCGGTCGCGCGCGTGCTGACGCCATTCCTGCCATGGTGGGCGGTCGGCGCCGGGTTCGGCCTCGGGCTCTGGGTGTTCGCGCTCTATGTCATGGCGCATCTGATTGCCGGGCTGCCGCCCTTCCTCGGCTTCATCCCGCTCGCCTGGGCCTCCTGCGCCGGGCACATCATCTTCGGCCTCGTGACCGCTGCGGTGGTCCGTTGGCGCGAGTGCGGCTGAACGGCCCCATGACTGCGGCGACCGGTGCCGGGGTCCGCCCGGCGCCGGCTGTGCATATTGGCGAGGAGGACAAAATGACCGGAGCTGTCTCGGCGCGCATGACCGAGCGCGCCATCGAGCTTCCCGTACCGAGCCAGCCGGGCGCGAACTATGTGCCCTTCATGCGCGAAGGGAATCTGATCTTCGTCACCGGCCAGCTCCCGCAGTGGAACGGCGAGCGCCGCTATATCGGTAAGCTCGGCGGCGCTTTCGGCCTGACAGATGGCCAGCAAGCGGCACGGCTTTGCGCACTCAACGTCATTGCGCAACTGCGGCAGGCGCTCGACGGCGATCTCGACCGGGTGCGCCGCTGCGTCCGTCTGGCCGTCTATGTCAACTCCGAATCCGGCTTCCACGGCCAGAGCCAGGTCGCGAACGGTGCGTCCGACCTGATGATCGAGGTCTTCGGCGAGGCCGGGCGACACACCCGCCTGGCGGTTGGCGTCGCGGCCCTCCCGTATGACGTAGCGACCGAGGTCGAGGGCGTCTTTGCGGTCGACTGATCACCGGAACCGCCGGCACAGGCCCGGCTGGCGCCAGATCCGGCAACCGTAAACCCGCGGCCCGGCTGGGCCGCGGGGAACCGGTCGATGCCCTGTCTGCCAGCGCCTACATGTCCTGATTGCGGATCGCGACGTCCTCCGGCTGCACGCCGGCCGAGGATTCGTAGTGCGGTGTGTCGATCCAGGGCACGACGTCGGTCGAGATCAGCACGACCGGCTGGTCGGTCTCGTTCTCCCACCAGTGCCCGTGGAGGTCGCCGAACTCGGGCGTCCATTCGCCGGCCCTGTGCAGGATCGGCACGGCGCACCAGTTGCTGTGTTCGACGATCTCGCCCGAGATGACATAGACGATCGAGGGCCGGTCATTGTGCCAGTGCGTCGGCACCACGCCGCCCGGGAGCACCGTCAGCTGGCGCATGCGCAGCGACATGTCGCCGAGACCGCGCCAGCCCTTGAGCGAGACGGCGGCGAGGATCGGCCGCTTGATGCCGATGTCGGGCGCGTTCCCGATCTCGCGGGGGGCCGTCAGAACCTGGTCGGTTGGGCATTGGCCGGCTTGCGGGACCCCGCCGAGGGCGACGGTCGCAGCTAGCGCGGCCAAAGTCGCGCTCATGAGTCTTGTCATTGTGTATCTCCGTTGCATAGCCGGCATCTGCTCCGGCAGTGGCGAGATACTCGTCCATCCGCGACACCTACAGAAATGCCGGTTTCAAATCCGGTCAATGATCAGGCGGCATGGTGCGCACGGGTTGACGTCAGACCGCTCCGGCGCCGCGGCTCGTTTCAGCCGTCACTTCCAGTGTCTGGCCCTGGATCCCCTGATCTCGTTCGGTAACAGGCCCGACGTCGGCGATCGGTCGGATCGGGCCGGATCCCGACGACTGCGCATCCTGCGAACAGGTCTGAAATGCGGTGACAGACTGGCATTCATGCACGCGCGCCACCTCCAGAACCAATCCGTGGCAAGCATCGGGTGGGTGTAGCGCAGACGCTTGTGATCAAAGCGCAGCAAAGGCAGTGACCGTCGCCGTCCGGACCCGGCGCCGTCCCCCCTTTCCTCGCGCTGCCATGAGGTCGCTCTCGAGCGTCCCGAAGAGGCCGACATCGCCCTCGGCCCGGGTCAAGTCCTAACCTGCTGGAAAACTGGTTGGGGTGCAGCCTTGCTGGAAGGCAGGTCCACCACCATCGCCGATTGCCGCCGGCGCGAGCACGGAGCGCCCCATGTCGCAGAGAGTGCCGGGGTCGATGCGGACCTGCCAGTCGCTTTCCGATCTGATCGAGGGCCGTCTGGGCTCGCCCGTTGGGCGCGCCGAGTTGGTGAAGCTGGCGACGCGGCTGACCGTCGAGGAGGCGCTGGGGCGGGATTGCGACGAGCACGGCGCCGCGCCCGGGCGGGGCATGCACCATGTCCGCGGCGCTCCGAACCACCCCCAGACGCAGGGCAAGATCGAGCGCGGGCACCAGACGCTCAAGAACCGCATCCTGATCGAGAACTATTACCTGCCCGGCACCCTAGAGCAGGCCATTTTGGCCTTCATCGACCGCGACCACCATCGCCGAAACCACGAGAGCCTCGCCAACCTCACCCCGGCCGACGTCTACTTCGGCCGCGGCAGCGACATTCTCAGCGAAAGGAGAAGGATCAAGGAGCACACCCTGAAGCAGCGCCGCTTGCTCAACCGGAGACAGGCTGCATAGAGTTGAGTCAGACGAGCCAGACCCTCCAAAGGCGCATCACGTCAGGACGACCATTTTATCTGGCGACCGACATTGGGCGCCAGCATCGGGATTCGCGTGATTCATGGATGGTCGGCCGATGGAGGGGCCGACCGTGGATGGGGATTGGCAATCCGATCTGGAGCGATGGCTCGCACCGTTTGTCGCAGCGCTCAGGCACAAGACAAGGGCTCGGCTGTGCCCGGCTCATGTCGCGGGGCCGATCGGACCGGGTGACCGCAAGAGCGTCCAGCCGGCGATCCCCGTCATTGGCCCCGGCCGCGCGACGGTGCGGATGGCGATGCTGCTTGGCGGCAAGGACGAGGAGATCTTCCCGCTGCTGTTCGCCTGCGCGCGCGCCTGCGTCGACGAGGACCGGGCCGATGTGATCGTGCTTGGCTCGACGACCATGCACGAGGCTCATGGCTATCTCGCCAGTCGGCTGGAGGTGCCGGTGATCAATCGCGGACCGCTGAGCTCCAAGCTGGCCGAGTCGGCGCTGGACCTCGGCCGCAGCCACAGTCCCGCTGCGTGGCCGCCATCGGCAGCGCCGAGGCACGACCTGATCCGGGCACTCGGCGCGGCAGCGGAGAAATCCGGAGCCTGATCGCGAGCCGGTGGACTGCACCACCCCGGATCGCCTACCAACAAGGCGCCCGACCGCCAGAAGGGGGGTTAGAGATTGGAACTTCGCGAGCGTCTCGGCAGCGGCCGCATCCTCCTTGCCCCCGGCATCTTCGACGGCCTGACCGCGCTGATCGCCGCCCGGGCCGGGGCCGAGGCGCTGTACCTCTCCGGCGCCAGCATCGCCTATACCCGGTTCGGCCGACCCGACATCGGCCTCGTCACCATGACCGAGGTGGCCGAGATCGTTGCCGCGATCCGCGACCGGGTGGACCGGCCGGTGATCGTCGATGCCGACACCGGCTTCGGCAACGCGCTGAACGTGCAGCGCACCGTGCGGCTGTTCGAGCGCATGGGGGCCGCCGCGCTGCAGATCGAGGACCAGACCCTGCCGAAGCGCTGCGGCCACCTCGCCGGCAAAACGCTCGTCTCCGCCGCGGAGATGCGCGGAAAGATCCGCGCGGCGCTGGATGCCCGCGCGAGCCCCGATACCCTGATCATCGCGCGGACCGACGCGATTGCCGTCGAGGGGATCGACGCCGCCCTCGACCGCGCCGAGAGCTATGCGGATGCCGGGGCCGACATGCTGTTCGTCGAGGCGCCGCAGTCGCGCACCCAGATCGACGCGATCATGGCCCGGCTGAAGGCCAAGGCGCCGCTGATGGCGAACATGGTGGAAGGGGGCAAGACGCCCATGATGGCGGCGGACGAGCTGGAGCGGACCGGCTATGCGCTGGTGATCTTTCCCGGCGGCGCCGTGCGCGCGCTCGCGGCGACTGCCGAGCGCTATTTTGCCAGCCTGCTCACAACCGGCTCGAATGCCGCGATGGGCGCGGGAATGTTCGACTTCGACGGCCTCCAGCGGGTCATCGGCACAGGCGAAATGCTCGAGCGGGGCAAGCTCTACGACCCGGAGGCGAACTGATGGCGCTCGACCCTGTCACGCTGGCGATCCTGAAGGGCCGGCTCGAACAGATCGCTGACGAGATGGACGCAACGCTGTTCCGGAGTGCCTTCAACCCGATCATCGCCGAGGCGCACGACGCCTCGCACGGTCTTTACGACGCGGCAACCGGCGAGACGCTGGTGCAGGGGAAGTCGGGGCTGCCGATCTTCGTCGGCGTCATGGCCTTCGGGGTGAAGGCGGTGATCGACAAGGCGGCCCGGCAGGGCGGTGCGCAGGACGGCGATGTCTGGATATTCAACGACCCCTATGACGGCGGCACGCATCTGAGCGACCTGCGCCTGGTGCGGCCCCATTTCCGCGACGGCCGCGTGTTCTGCTGGCTCGCCTCGGTCGGCCATTGGCACGATGTGGGCGGCAATGTGCCGGGCAACTACAACCCGGCCGCGACCGAGTGTTTCCAGGAGGGCGTACTCATCCCGCCCGTGAAGCTGTTCGAGCGGGGTGTCCTGAAGCAGGACGTGGTCGACATCCTGCTGGCAAATTCCCGCCTCCCCGGCTCGGCCTATGGCGATCTCAACGGCCAGATCAACGCACTGGTGCTGGGCGTCCGCCGCCTCGACGCGCTGCTGGCCGAATACGGCGACGCCACGGTCGCCGAGGCGTTCGCCGAGCTCAGGGCGCGCGCCGCCCGGCTGATGCGCGCCGAGATCGCGTCCCTGCCCGACGGCACCGTCTCGGCCGAGGACTGGCTCGACAATGACGGCACCTCGGACCGGCCGCTGAAGGTCGCGCTCGACCTCACGATCGCGGGCGAGCGGATGAAGATGGACTTCTCCCGCTCGGCGCCAGCCTGCCGCGGGCCGGTGAACATTTCGCGCTCGACCACGGTGGCCGCCTGTTACGTGGCGCTGAAGCATGTCTTCGGCGAGGTGCCGGCCAATGCCGGGGTCCTCGAGCCGATCGAATTCGTGATCCCCGAGGGCTCGATCCTGGCGGCGCGGGCGCCGAAGCCCGTCGGCGGCTACACAGAGACGATCCTTCGCCTGATCGACCTCGTATTCCAGACCGTCGCGCAGATCGCGCCCGAGCGCTCGAACGGCTGCGCCTACGGCACCATCAACGCGCTCTCGATCGCCGGGCACCGGGCGGACGGGCGGCGCTGGGTGATGTTCTCGTTCTTCGGCGGCGGCCATGGCGGGCACCCGGCCGGTGACGGACTCAACCACGGCAACGCGCCGATCTCGACGGCGACCATCCCGCCCTTGGAGATCCTCGAGGCGGCCTATCCGGTGAAGTTCACGCAATGGGCGCTGAGGCCAGACTCGGGCGGGCCGGGGCGGCACCGGGGCGGGCTCGGCGCGGTCTACGAGATCGAATTGCTGGAGGAGGAGGCCACCGCCTTCCTGTTCGGCGACCGCGGCAAGTTCCCGCCCCGCGGCGTGGCCGGCGGCGGCGACGCGGCGATGACGCGATTCACATTCCCCTCCGACGGACTGCCGGTCCACCCGCCGCTTGCCTCGAAGATCGTCGACGTGCCCTTGCGTCGCGGCGACCGGGTGCGGCTCGAGACGCCGGGGGGCGGCGGTTACGGTCCGCCGGAGGAACGCAGCGACAAGGCCGTGCGGCGCGACCTGGAGCTTGGATTTGTCAGCCCCGGGGCCGCCGCGCGCGACTATGGCCGGGAGGACGGGCGATGAGCGCGCCCCGATTGGTCATCGGCGTCGATGTCGGCGGTACCTTCACCGATGTCTTCGTCTGGGACGAGGCCGCCGGCCGGATCGCCACCGCCAAGGTTCCCTCGACCCGGGGCGACCAGTCGCAGGGCTTCATTGAGGGTATCCGGCGGCAGGTCGCCGATTTCGCCGAGATCGCGACCGTGGTGCACGGCACCACGGTCGGCACCAACGCGCTGCTTGAGCGCAAGGGTGCAAGGACCGGGATCATAACGACAAGCGGGTTTCGCGACGTGCTCGAGATGCGCCGCCGCGACCGGCCCCGCACCTGGGGCCTCTGGGGCACATTCTCGCCGGTGGTCCCGCGCAATCTCCGGCGCGAGGCGCCCGAACGGGTGCTGGCCGACGGCACGGTCGAGAAACCCGTGGACCTCGACCGCGTCCGCACCGAGGCCATGGCGCTGCAGGCCGCCGGTTGCGAGGCGGTCTGCGTCTTCTTCATCAACGGCTACGCCAATGCCGCGAACGAGGCCGCCGCGGTCGAGGCCGTGCGCGCCATCTGGCCCAACCCCTACGTCACCGCTGCAACCGAGATCATCCCGGAGATCCGCGAGTTCGAGCGGCTGTCGACCGCCACGCTCAACGCCTATCTCCAGCCCGTGGTCTCGTCCTATCTCGACCGGCTGGAAGGCGCGCTGAAGGCCGAGGGCTGCAACGGCGATGTGCTGATCGTGCAGTCGAACGGCGGCGTGATGGCGGTCGGAATGGCCAAGCGCTTCCCGGTCCGCACCGCCCTTTCCGGCCCCGCCGCGGGTGTGATTGCCGCCCGCGCCATCGCGCGGGCCGCGGGCTTTGGCAATGTCATCACCTGCGACATGGGCGGCACCTCTTTCGACGTCTCGCTGATCGCCGATGGCGAGGCGGCGCTGGCGGCACAGACCGCCATCGACTTCGGCATGGTGGTGCGAACGCCGATGATCGAGATCACCACCATCGGCGCCGGCGGCGGCTCCATCGCCTCGGTCGATGCCGGCGGCATCCTGCAGGTCGGTCCGGAATCGGCGGGCTCAAACCCGGGCCCGGCATGCTACGGCCTCGGCAACGACCGGCCGACCGTGACGGACGCGAATCTCGTGCTTGGCCGCATCAATGCCGAGCGGCCGATCGGCGGCAAGCTCGACCGGCTGGACGTCGGGGCCGCCCGCGCCGCGATCCGGGCGCATGTTGCCGGGCCGCTGGGCCTCGACGAGATGGACGCCGCAGAGGCGATCCTCAGGGTCGCCAATGCCCGGATGGCCGGCGCGATCCGGCTCGTCTCGATCGAACGCGGCCACGATCCGGCGAAGTTCGCTGCAATGCCGTTCGGCGGTGGCGGCGCGCTGCATGCCGGGGCGCTGATGCGCGATGTCGGCCTCGGCTCGGCCATCGTGCCGCGCTACCCCGGCGTAACCTCGGCGCTCGGCTGCGTGGTGGCCGACATGCGCCACGACCGGGTGCAGACCGTGAACCGGCTGCTCGCCGACCTCGACTGCGCCGCGCTCGAGGCAGGGATGTGCGAGGTCGCCGCTGCCGCCGAGGCGCTCCTCGCCCAGGCCGGCGTCGGATTCGAGCGGATCGACCGACAGTTCGAACTCGACATGCTCTATCTCGGCCAGACCCACACGGTCGCCGTGCCGCTGGACGCCTCGGCGCCAATGACCCGCGATGCCATCCAGGCTGCCTTCGATGCCGCCTACCGCGCCGCCTACGGGCGGCTCCTGGCCGCGATTCCGGTGCGCGTGCTGAACTACCGGGTCGCCGTCGCCGGCCGCCGGCCCCACTTCGACATGGGCGTGTTCGCCCCGCCCGAGGGCACGATCGAAGCCTGCCGCCGCGGCAGCCGCACGATCCGGATCGACGGCGCCTACCTGACCGCGCCGGTCTACGAGCGGCTCGACCTGCCCGTGGGCGCCGTGATCCCCGGCCCGGCGTTGCTGGAGCAGCCCGATACCACGATCTTCGTCGATCCGGGCCTCGCCGGCCGGGTCGACCGATACGGCAACCTGGTGATCACACGGGAGGCACGCGATGCCGCCGATTGACCCCGCCACCACCGCGCTGGTGCTGGTGGACCTGCAGAACGACTTCCTCCATCCGGAGGGCGCCTATGGCCGGGCCGGCCAGACATCCGAGAGCATCGCCGACCTGCCCGCGCGACTCGCGCCCCTGGCGGCGGCAATGCGCCGGGCCGGCGGATGGATCGTCTCGACGCATTTCACCCTGGTCCCCGGCAAGGGCGGCGAGCCGTTCATCCCGGCGCATCTGAAGAAGCTCCGGCCCTTCCTCGGCAAGGGCGACTTCCTGCCGGGCGGCCGGGGCCATGCGCTGGTTGACGAGCTGCAGCCCGCAGACATCGCCATCGAGAAAGTCGCCTATTCTGCCTTCTACATGAGCCGGATGGAGTTTGCGCTGCGCCGCGCCGGGGTCGGGACGCTGGTCTTCGGCGGCATCGTCACCAATGGCGGCGTGGCCTCCACGGTCCGCGACGCCCATGTGCGGGACTTCCGAACCGTCGTGCTGTCTGACGGCTGCGCCGCCTTCAGGCCCGAGGTGCATGCCACGGCAATCGCCGATCTCGCAACGGTCGCGAACGTCATGACCTGCGCCGAGGCGCTGGACTGGTTCGAGGGGCGGTAGGGTGCGGCGCCCCACCCCCGATGTCCCGGGCTTGACCAGGGACCTCCTGCCGCAGCGTGTCACCCTGCCAGACCCCGGCCCGAGGCCGAGGCATGGGAGCGAAGAGGGCACAGCATGACCGTCACCATCGCCCCGCCCCCTGCCCGCTTCGACATCACCACGGATATCGTCGTCATCGGCGCCGGCGCCTGCGGCCTCGTCGCCGGGCTCGCCGCGCGCGAGGCCGGGGCCGAGGTGATCGTGCTCGAGCGCGATCCCCGGCCCACCGGCTCCACCTCCATGTCCTCGGGCTTCATCCCTGCCCCGGGCACGCGCTTCCAGCGCGCCATCGGCGTCGAGGAGACCCCTGAGGACTTCGCCCGCGACATCCAGAAGAAGGCCGCGGGCGGCGCCGACCCGGTGGTGGTGAGGGCGGTGACCGGACGGATCGGCCCGGTGCTGGAGTGGCTCGCCGACGCGCACGGGCTCGAATGGCAGGTGCTGGACGGGTTCCTCTATCCTGGCCATTCCCGCCACCGCATGCACACCGTTCCCGAGAAGACCGGCGCCGCGCTGATGATGCGGCTTCAGGCTGCCACGGAGGCCATCGGCCTGACCCTCGTCACCAGCGCCCGCGCCCGGATCCTTCATGCCGGTGCCGGCGGCCGCATCTCCGGCGTGACCATCGATCGCCCCGGCGGCGCGACGGAGAGCATCGGCTGCGCGGCGGTGATCCTCGCTTGCAACGGCTATGGCGGCAACCCGGACCTTGTATCCGAGAATATTCCCGAGATCGCGGCCGCCCCCTATTTCGGCCATCCGGGCAACACCGGCGATGCGGTCATCTGGGGCCGCGCGCTGGGCGCGGCCACCAGGGACCTGTCCGCCTATCAGGGCCACGGCTCGCTCGCCCATCCGCACGGCATCCTGATCACCTGGGCGCTGATGATGGAAGGCGGCATCCAGGTCAATTCCGCGGGCCGCCGCTTCTCGAACGAGCAGGCCGGCTATTCCGAACAGGCGGTCCGGGTGCTCGCCCAGCCCGGCGGCATTGCCTGGGACGTGTTCGACGACCGGCTGCACGCGATCGGCATGGGGTTTCCCGACTACCGCGCCGCCGTCGAGGCCGGAGCGCTGCGGTCGGGTGCGGACGCCGGCGCGCTCGCCGCCTGCACCGGCCTGCCGGCGGGGGCGCTGCAGCAGACGCTCGCCGAAGTGGCCGACTGTTGCGCCGGCCGCGCCGCCGACACCTTCGGGCGCGACTTCACCGGCGATCCTGCGCTTGCGGGCCGGCTCCACGCGATCCGGGTGACGGGCGCGCTGTTCCACACCCAGGGCGGCCTCGCCATCGATGCCGCCGCCCGCGTCCTGCGGTCCGACGGCACACCGCTGCCCAACCTGTACGCCGGAGGTGGCGCCGCCTGCGGCGTCTCGGGCGCGCGGGTCGAGGGCTATCTCTCGGGCAACGGCCTGCTGACCGCCGTCGCCCTCGGCCATATCGCGGGACAGTCGGCCGCGGCAGAGACCTCGCAGGGCCGCTAGCGCAGCCGTGCATGGACCGCAATTCCGGTCTGTCCTAGAAATGGACCGGTCACATGGCGGAGAGCATCATGGCGTTTCACCCCGACCGGCATGCCAGGATCGTCATCATCGGCGGCGGCGCGATCGGCTGCTCGCTGGCCTATCACCTGGCCCGCGCCGGCGAGACCGAGGTGCTGCTTCTGGAGAAGTCGCAGATCACCCACGGCTCGACCTGGCATGCGGCAGGACTCGTCGGGCAACTCCGCGGCAAGCGGGCGCTGACCCGGCTGATGCAGAACTCGGTGGCCGTGTTCGACCGGATCGCGACCGAGACCGGCATGGCGACCGACTGGAAGAAGGTCGGCTCGCTGCGCCTCGCCTCGAGCCCGGAACGCTGGAGCGAAATCCGCCGCTCGATGCAGCTCGCCAGGAGTTTCGGCTTCGAATGCCACAGCCTGAGCGTGGCCGAAGCGAAGGCCCGCTTCCCGCACATCGAGCCTGGGGGCGTCGTCGGCGCGGCCTTCATCCCGTCCGACGGCTATATCGATCCCTACGCGCTGACCCAGGCCTATGCACATGCGGCCCGGGGGCTGGGCGCGAGCATCGAGGAGGGAGTGACCGTCACCGGCATCGCGATCGAACGCCGCCGGGCGCGCGGGGTGGTGACCGACCGCGGGGATATCGGCTGTGAGATACTGGTGAACTGCGCCGGGCTCTGGGCACGGCGGGTCGGCGAAATGGCCGGAGTCGCGTTGGCCACCGGGGTCGTCGAGCACCAATACTTCGTCACCGAGAAGGGGCTGGATCTGCCGCGGGACCTGACCACGCTGCGTGACCCGGACAACAATTTCTATCTGAAGCCCGACGTGGGCGGCGCCTTCGCGATCGGCGGCTGGGAGGAAGGGACAAGAGGCTGCTGGCAGGGTCGTCCGCCGCTGACCTTCGCCCGCGAGCTGTTCCCGGCGGACATGGAGCGACTGGAGCGTTTCGCGGTGCCGGCGTCCAGGCGGCTGCCGGTACTGAACGAGATTGGCATCCGCACCGTCATCAACGGGCCAATTCCGGTCTCGGCCGATGGCGAACCGATCATGGGGCCCGCCCCGGAGCTCGAAAATTTCTACGTCGCCTGCGGCTTCACTGCCGGGATCGCCGCCTCCGGCGGCGCCGGCGAAGCAATGGCGAACTGGATCCTCGAGGGCGACCCCGGCCTCGATCTCTGGCCCTTCGACGTGCGCCGCTTCGGCACGCCGCACACGCAGGGGCGCTATCTCGAGGCCCGTGCCATCGAGGCCTATGCCGCCTACTACAAGATCCACTGGCCGGGCGAGGAGAGCCATGCGGGCCGGGGGCTTCGTCGATCGCCGCTGCACGACGCGCTGGCCGCGCGGGGCGCGGTGTTCGGCGTGCGATTCGGATGGGAGCGGCCGAACTGGTTCCGGCTGCCGGGCAGCACGGCCACCGAAGCGCCGAGCTTCGAGGGCAGGCCCGGCTGGTTCGAAGCGGTGGCGGGCGAGGTGCGGGCGATCCGCGAGGGCGTCGCGCTGATCGACCAGACCTCGTTCTCGAAATTCGAGATCAGCGGGCCCGGCACACGCGACGCCCTGCAGCGGATCGCGGCCGGCGACCTCTCCGGCCCACCGGGACGCGCGGTCTATACCCAGCTTTGCAACGAGAACGGCGGGATCGAGGCGGACGTGACCTTCCTCCACACCGGACCAGACCGATTCCTGATGGTCACCGGCTCGGGCTTCGGGGTGCGCGACAGCGGGTGGGTGCGCCGCGACCTGCCGGAGGGGGTGCGGATCGAGGACGTGACCAACCGCTACGCCGTCATCAACATCTGCGGGCCGAAGGCGCGCGCGGTGCTGGCGGAGATCTCGGACGATGACGTTTCCAACGCCGCCTTCCCGTTTCTGGCGGCGCGCGACATCGGCATCGGTCTTGCCCGGGCGCTGGCGGTCCGGATCGGCTATGTAGGCGAACTCGGCTGGGAGCTCTATGTGCAGCAGGAATATGCACCGCATGTGATGGAGACCCTGCGCGAGGCGGGGGCCGGGCACGGCATCGTCGACGCCGGCTACCGCGCCATCGACAGCTGCCGGCTCGAGAAGGGCTATCTCTACTGGTCCGCGGACATCTCGCCCGACACCAATCCCTTCGAAGCCGGGCTCGGTTTCGCGGTTGCGATGGAGAAGGGTGACTTCACCGGCCGCGCGGCGCTCGCGCGGATCAGGGCGAAGGGGCCGGCGCGGCGCCTCGTCAGCTTCGCGGTCGAGGGCTTCGCGCCTTTCCACGGCACCGAGACGGTGCTGATCGGCGGCAGGCCGGTGGCCTCGCTGACCAGCGCGGGCTACGGGCACCACCTCGGCCTGACCCTCGGCTTCGGCTACCTGCCCGCCGGGACGCACGCGAAGAGCGTCGAGATCGAGGCTTTCGGCAAGGTCTATCCGGCGACGGTCGGCCCGCGCTGCCGCTACGATCCGCGCATGGAAAGGGTGAAGGCATGAGCGAGAGCGTGACAACCGCGCGGCAGGTCGTCGCCGGGCTGCCCCTCCTCGCCGCGACCGGTGTCATGCCCGAACGTCTCGGCGGGCTGACCAACCTCGTCTGGCGGGTCGGCCCCTACTGCCTGCGCATCCCCGGCAAGGGCACCGAGGAGTACATCAGCCGCGCCAACGAGGCGGTGGCGGCGCGCGAGGCGGCGAAAGCCGGGGTCAGTCCGGAGGTGCTCCATTCCGACCCGGCGACCGGGGTGATGGTGACGCGCTTCATCGAGGGGGCCGTGACCATGTCGCCAGGTCTCTTCGCGAGCCGCCCCGGCTCTGTCGCGCGAGCCGGGAAAGCATTCCGTCGGCTCCACGACTCGGGCGCGGCGTTCCCGTTCCGCTTCGAGCTCTTTTCCATGATCGACGATTACCTCAAAGTCCTCGCGACCAAGGACGTGGAGCTGCCGCCCGGCTACCATGATGTCGTGCGGGAGGCGGAGGCAGTGCGCGCGGCGCTCGCCGCGAATCCCCTGCCGCTCACTGCCTGCCACTGCGACCCGCTCTGCGAGAACTTCCTCGACACCGGCGAGACGATGTGGATCGTCGACTGGGAGTACTCGGGCATGAACGACCCGATGTGGGACCTCGGCGACCTCTCCGTGGAGGGCGGCTTCGACATGGCGCTCGACGAGGAGATCCTGCGGGCCTATTTCGGCGGCGAGCCGCAGCCGCGCGACCGGGGCCGGATGGTGATCTACAAGGCGATGTGCGACCTGCTCTGGACGCTCTGGGGCCTGATCCAGCTTGCCAACAAGAACCCGGCAGACGACTTCCGCGCCTATGCGGACGGGCGCTTCGCCCGCTGCAAGTCGCTCATGGGGACGGCGGAATTCGGCCGGCACCTGGCCGCGGTGCGGGGCTGATGGTCAGGCGGCGCCGGCGGGGCGCCGGAGCTTCGCGAAGAAGTCCGGTACCTCCGCCGCGCGCCAGCAGGCGACGCGCTGGCTATCGAAAGCAGCTGGCTCGGGATAGGCCTCGGCGCAGCGGTCGATCTTCATCGGGCAGCGCGGGTGGAACGGACAGCCGGGCGGTGGCGCCAGCGGAGAAGGCGGCTCGCCCTGCAGCCGGATCCGGTCGCGCCGGTGCCCGGGATCGGCGATCGGGGTCGCCGAGAACAGCGCCCGCGTATAGGGGTGGCGCGGCGCACCGAACACCGCCTTGGCGTCGCCTTCCTCGACCGGGCGGCCGAGATACATCACCATCACCGTGTCGGCGATGTGGCGCACGACGCTGAGATCGTGACTGATGAAGATGTAGGCGAGCCCGAACTCGTCCTGCAGGTCGGCAATCAGGTTCAGGATCTGCGCCCGGATCGAGAGATCCAGCGCCGAGACCGGCTCGTCGAGGACCAGGATCTTGGGGTTCAGCATCAGCGCGCGCGCGATGGCGATACGCTGACGCTGGCCGCCTGAGAACATGTGCGGGTAGCGGTCGGCATGTTCGGGCCGCAATCCCACCCGGCGGATCATGTCCACCGCCTTGTCGCGCCGGGCAGCGGCACTCAGGTCGGTGTTCAGCAGCAGCGGCTCCTCCAGCATCGCCGCCACCGTCTTGCGCGGGTTCAGCGAGCCGTAGGGGTTCTGGAACACGATCTGCACCGAGCGCCGCAGCTCCGGCGTCGGCCGGCCGAGGGTGATGTCGATCAGTGCGCCGCCGATCTCGAGCTCGCCCGCTGTCGGCGGCTCGATCATCGTCAGGACGCGCGCCAGCGTGGACTTTCCGCAGCCCGACTCGCCGACCACCGCCAGGGTCTTGCCGGCGTGAATCTCGAGCGAGGCGCCGTTCAGCGCCTTGACGATTGCGGGCGGCCGAAAGGCGCCGCGTGAGACCTCGTAGTGGCGGGTCAGGTTGCGGGCGACGAGGATCGGCGCGGTCATGGCCGGGCCCCTCCGAGCGGGTGGTGGCAGAGCACGCGGGCCGGGTCGTCGGGTCGTGCCGTGGGAATGCTGGTCTTGCAGAGCTCGTCTGCCCGCTCGCAGCGGGGCCAGAACAGACACCCCGCAGGCCGGTCGAATTGCCCCGGCACAACGCCCGGGATCACCGGAAGGCGGGCAGCGCCGGCTGCCCGCTCGGGCAGCGACGAGAGCAGGGCGGCGGTGTAGGGATGACGCGGCGCGCGGAACAGATCGCCGACCGTCTGCGTCTCGACCTGCCAGCCGGCATACTGCACCGCGACCCGGTGCGCGGTCTCGGCGACCACGCCCATGTCGTGGGTGATCAGGATCAGGGCCATGCCATATTGCTGTTGCAACTCCACGAGCAGGTCGAGGATCTGGGCCTGGATGGTCACGTCAAGCGCCGTGGTCGGCTCGTCGGCGATCAGCAGCCGCGGCCGGCAGGCGATGGCCATCGCGATCATCACCCGCTGGCACATGCCGCCCGAGAGCTGGTGCGGGAATGCCGTGAGGCGCCGCT
Organism: Limibaculum sp.; assembly: GCA_039805905.1. GTDB lineage: Bacteria > Pseudomonadota > Alphaproteobacteria > Rhodobacterales > Rhodobacteraceae > Thermohalobaculum. The sequence continues at coordinate 35,823 of JBDIVM010000011.1, forward strand.
TCGGGTCCGGGATGCCGACCTGGCGCAGCAGCTCCTCGCAATGCCTCGCGCGGTCGGCGCGGGATAGGTCGGTGTGGGCCCGCAGCATCTCGTCGAGCTGGGCACCGACCGTGAAACAGGGGTTCAGCGAGCTCATCGGCTCCTGGAAGATCATCGACATGGACCCGCCGCAGAGCGCCCGGCGCTGCTTCTGCGGCATGGCCAGCAGGTTCTGGCCATCGAACTCCAGCCGGTCGGCGGTGACGACGGCGGTCCACGGCAGCAGGTCCATCACCGCCAGCATGGCCACCGACTTGCCCGATCCGGACTCTCCGACGATGGCCAGCACATCGCCGGTATCGACCGAGAGGTCCACGCCCTCGACCGCCGTGAAGAGACCCGTCGCAGTCTGGAAGCGGACCGAGAGGTTTCTGATCTCGAGGAGTGCCACGGGTCAGCTTCGCTTCAGCTTCGGGTCGAGCGTGTCGCGCAGACCGTCGCCCATCAGGTTGATCGCCAGCACGGTCAGCAGGATGGCGAGACCAGGGAAGGTCACCACCCACCAGGCGCGCAGGATGAACTCGCGCGCCTCGGCCAGCATCGCGCCCCATTCCGGTGTCGGCGGCTGGGCGCCCATGCCGAGGAAGCCGAGCGCCGCCGCATCGAGAATGGCGCTGGAGAACGACAGCGTCGCCTGCACGATCAGGGGAGCCATGCAGTTGGGAAGGATAGCATTGAACATGAGCCGCACATGCCCTGCCCCGGCGAGCCGGCTGGCGATGACGTATTCCTTGTCCTTCTCGGCGAGCACGCTGGCCCGCGCCAGCCGCACGAAATGCGGCAGGTAGACGACCGCGATGGCGATCATGGCGTTGATCAGTGCCGGGCCGAGGATGGCGACCAGGCCCAGCGCCAGCAACAGCGACGGGAAGGCCAGGATCACGTCCATCAGCCGCATGATCGCGGTCTCGATCCAGCCGCGGAAATAGCCGGCGACGAGGCCAAGCGCGATACCGGCCAGCATCGACAGCGTGACCACGATGGTGCCGATGAACATCGAGTAGCGGGCGCCGTGGATGATGCGGCTCAGCACGTCGCGCCCGACCGCGTCGGTGCCGAGGATGTAGGGCCAGCGACCGCCCTCCTGCCAGAGCGGCGGGGTCAGGAAGGCGTTGCGGTCCTGGATCGCCGGATCGACCGGGGCGACCAGGTTCGCGGCGATTGCCAGGAACACCACCAGCGCCACGAACAACAGGCCGGTCACTGCGCCCCGGTTCTCGCTGAAATAGGCCCAGAACACCCGGAGGTCGTGGGCGACCGTGCCCGGCGCTGGCCCTGCATCGGCATGGTCAGTCATGGCGGATCCTCGGATTGACAAGACCATAGAGCAGGTCGACGATCAGGTTCACGATCATCACGATGGCGGCGATCAGCAGCAGGCCGCCCTGCACCGCCGGGTAATCGCGGCGGAAGATCGAGTCGATCATCCACTTGCCGACGCCGGGCCAGGCGAAGATTGTCTCGGTCAGGATCGCGCCGGCCAGCAGCACCCCGATCTGCAGGCCGATCACGGTGATCACCGTGATCAGCGCGTTCCTGAGCGCATGCACCGCCACCACCCGGAACGGGCTCAGCCCCTTGGCGCGCGCCGTGCGCACATAGTCCTCGCCCAGCACTTCGAGCATCGAGGATCGGGTCTGCCGGGCAATCACCGCCAGCGGGATGGTTCCGAGCACGATCGAGGGCAGCACGAGGTGCGACAGCGCCGACCGGAAGGCGCCGCTCTGGCCCGACTTCAGCGAGTCGATCAGCATGAAGCCGGTACCCTCGTCGAAGAAGTACATCAGCGAGATCCGCCCGGAGACCGGGGTCCAGCCGAGGATGCCCGAGAACAGGATGATCAGGATCAGGCCCCACCAGAAGATCGGCATCGAGTAGCCGGCGAGGCTGACCCCCATCACCGTGTGGTCGAACACCGATCCCCGCCGGACCGCGGCGATCACGCCCGCGGGAAGCCCCAGCATCACGGCGAAGATCATGGCGCAGAACGAAAGCTCGACCGTGGCCGGGAAGCGGTCCAGGAACTCCTGCAGGATCGGGGTCTTGGTCACGACCGAGACCCCGAGATCGCCCTGCGTGAGATCGCCTAGGAAACGCGCGTACTGCTGCCACAGCGGCTTGTCGTAGCCGAACTGGGCCTCGAGCATGACGCGTCGCTCGGGCGTGACGTCGCGCTCGCCGGCCAAGAGCAGGATCGGGTCGCCGGGCAAGAGCCGGATGAAGGCGAAGGCGGCGATGGTGACGCCCAGAAAGGTCGGGACGAGCAGCGCCAGCTTGTTGAGCAGGAACCGGATCATCCGTCAGCCCTTCCCGACCACGGTCAGCTCGCGCGGATAGGTGGTCAGCGACTCGGCGCCCGCCTCGGCGATCAGCACGTCGTCCTCGATCCTGACCCCGAGGCGCGAGAGATCGTAGAGCCCCGGCTCGACCGTGTAGACCATGCCGGGCTCGAGCCGCTGGCGGTTGCCGCGCATGATGTAGGGCGCCTCGTGCACGTCGAGACCGAGGCCGTGGCCGGTCTTCGAGCGGATCAGGTGTGCATAGGGGCTGGCCTCGAGCACACCGGTCGTCACGTCGTCGACGTCATGCGCCGTGGCGCCCGGGCGCGAGGCGGCGCGGCCGGCGGCGTTGGCGCGCAGCACCACGTCGTAGAGGGCCGCATCAGCATCGGTGACATGGCCGACGAAGCAGGTCCGCGTCAGGTCGGCGCAGACGCCGCCGACCTTCGCGCCGAAGTCGATCAGCAGCGCATCGCCGGGCCGGATCGCATAGTCGCGCCGGGCCGAGGCGTGCGGCATCGCCGCGTTCGTGCCGGCGGCGACGATCGGGCCGAAGGCCACATCCTCGGCGCCCTCCTCGAACAGGCGGCGCATCAGGATACCCTCGACCTGCTTCTCGGTCATGCCGGCGCGGACATCGGCATAGGCTCCGGCAAAGGCCCGCTCGGTCACCCCGATGGCGGCGCGCATGGCCTCGATCTCGGCGGGAGTCTTGCGGAGCCTCAGTGCCGAGACCGGCAGGTGGGCGTCGACGATCTCGACACCGGGGAAGGCGCGGCACAGGCCGATCTGGACGAAGACCCGCATCTGCTGGCCCTCGACGCCGAGGCGTCGGGGCGCCAGCACCCGGCCCAGCCACTCGAACGCAGCGGCGTAGCCGTCCTGGTCGCGCCAGGGGATCACCTCGCCCTCGAGCCCGATGACGGCGAAGCTGTCCATCTCGAGGTGCGGCACCACGGCGGCAGGGGGTCCCTCGACCGGGATCACCACCACCAGCGGGCGCTCGTTCTGGTGGAAGTCGCGCCCAAAGACGCGGCGAAAATTGGCGCCGGGGACCAGGGCGATGGCATCGAGGCCCTCGGCCTCTGCCACGGCCCGGATCGGGGCAAGGCGATCGTCTGACACGGAACGGTCCCCCCGGGGAAGGCAGGCGGGGCGCGCGGAAACCGGCGCCCCGCCGAAGCTTACTCGACGATATCGACGCCGTAGAAATCGTGTCCGCCGAACGGGTTGATCTTGTACCCGGCCACCTTCTTGGACATCGGCATGAACACGACCGAATGCGCGATCGTCGCCCAGGGAGCCTGCTCCTTGAAGACCGTCTGCGCCTCCTCGTAGAGCTTCGTCCGCTCGCCGACATCTGACACGACCTTGGCCTTCTGGATCAGATCCTGGAATGGCTGGTAGCACCACTGCGCCCTGTTAGACCCGCCGACCGCATCGCAGCCCAGCAGCACAGCCAGGAAGTTGTCCGGATCGCCGTTGTCGCCGGTCCAGCCCAGGAGCACCGCACCGTCGCGGTCGGTCGCCTTCGAGCGCGACAGGTACTCGCCCCACTCGTAGGAGACGATCTCGGCCTCGACACCCACGGCGGCGAAATCGGCCTGGATCAGTTCGGCCATGCGGCGGGCATTCGGATTGTAGGGCCGCTGCACCGGCATGGCCCAGATTTTCATCTTCAGATCCTTGACGCCCTCCGCCTCGAGCGCAGCCTTGGCCGCGGCCGGGTCGTAAGCGTCGTCCACCGTCGCCTCGTTGTAGGACCAGATGGTCGGCGGGATCGGGTTCTTGGCGATCTTTCCGGCGCCCTGGAAAACCGCGTCGATGATGGCCTGCTTGTTGATCGCCGCGTTCAGTGCCTTGCGCACCTTCGGGTTGTCGAACGGCGGCATCTGGGTGTTGTAGGCCAGGTAACCCACGTTGAGCCCCTCCTGCTCCAGCAGTTGCAGGTTGCCGTCGGCGCGGATCTGGTCGAGATCGGCCGGGTTCGGATAGGGCATGACGTGGCATTCGCCGGCCTTCAGCTTCTGCAGACGCACCGAGGCGTCGGGCGTGATGGCGAAGACCAGATCGTCGATCGCTGCCTTGCCGGCCCAGTGGTCGGGATGCGCCTTGTAGCGGATCACCGCGTCCTTCTGGTACGCGACGAGCTGGAACGGCCCGGTGCCGACCGGTTCGAGGTCGATCTTCTCCGGCGTGCCTGCGGCGCGCATGGCGTCGGCGTACTCGGCCGACAGGATCGAGGCGAAGTCCATGCCCAGATTGGCGATCATCGGCGCCTCGGGCCGGTTCAGCACGAACTTCACGGTCAGGTCGTCGACCTTCACGATCTCCTTCAGCAGGTCGGGCATCGACATGCCGTTGAAGTACTCGTAGGTGCCCCCGGAAAGACCGTGGTCGGGATGGTCGGCCTTGAACTGGCGATTGAACGAATAGAGCACGTCGTCGGCGTTGAAGTCGCGGGTCGGGGTGAAGGTCGCTGTGGTGTGGAACTTCACGCCGGGCCGGAGCTTGAAGGTGTATTCCAGCCCGTCGGCCGACACCTCCCAGCTCTCGGCCAGCCCGGGCTCGATCGCGGTGGTGCCTGGCGTGAACTCGACCAGCCGGTTGAAGACCGGTCGCGAGGAGGCATCGAAGGTCGTGCCGGCGGTGTAGAGCGAGGGGTTGAAGCCCTCGGGCGATCCCTCGGAGCAATAGACGAGGGTCTTGGCCTGGGCGCTGCCGGCGATCAGCGCCGCAACGGCCGTGGCGATGAGAAAGCGTTTCATGGGTCCTCCCACAGGTATTGAAGAATCGTGACACTATCCCTCCGCCGAACGATTGCCTACCGGAAACGGGTTGGCTCTATGCGACGGAAATCGGCGCGCGGAGGCCGGACACCGTATTGCCCGGCGCAGGGAAACCGCGGATACTATTGTCCCCGCCAGTCAGCAGAGTCTTGCAATGAAATCGGTCGTGTCGGTCCGGCTCGTGGACGATGGTTCGTCGCTCGAAACCCTCTGGTCCGACGGAACATCCTTGCGCTTCCACGCAATCTGGCTCCGCGACAACGCGCTCGACCCGTCGACGCGGGCGCCCGGCAACGGCCAGCGGCTGATCACGCTCGCCGAAATCCCGCGGGCGATCCGGATCGCCCGGGCATCCGTCGACGGCAGCGACCTTTCGGTCACTTTCTCACCCGAGGACAAGACAGTGCGGTTTGCCGCCACCTGGCTGGCCCGCCATGCCTATGACTGCCGGCCGGACCGGCAGGTTGGGTGGACCGGGCCGGAGATAGAAACCTGGGATGGCGCACTGAATGCCGCAATTCCGGAAGCCGGTTTCGAGGCGGTCCGGACCAACGCCGGCGCGCTCCATGCATGGCTTGCCGCGGTGCGCCGGCACGGCTTCGCCAAGCTCACCGGTGGCCCGGTGGACAGCGGGGCGCTGCTGCAGGTGGCGGCCCTCTTCGGCTATGTGCGCGAGACCAATTACGGCCGATGGTTCGAAGTGCGGACCGAGATCAACCCGTCCAACCTTGCCTATACCGGGCTCGGGCTGCAGGCGCACACCGACAATCCCTACCGCGACCCGGTGCCGACGCTGCAGATTCTCTACTGCCTGCAGAACTCGGCCGAGGGCGGCGATTCCATGGTGATCGACGGGTTCCGCGCCGCCGAACGTTTGCGCGACGAGGATGCGCGCGGCTTCGGGCTGCTCAGCCGCTACTGTGCCCGGTTCGAATATGCCGGGTCGAAGGGCGTGCGGCTGACCTCGCGCCGGCCGATGATCGAGCTCGCGCCGGACGGCGAGCTGATCTGCATACGCTTCAACAACCGCTCGGCTGCCCCGATCACCGACGTGCCCTACGACGACATGGCGGACTACTACGCCGCCTATCGCCGGCTTGGCGAGATCATCGACGACCCGGCGATGGAAGTGCGCTTCAAGCTCGGCCCCGGCGAGTGCTTCATCGTCGACAACACGCGCGTGCTGCACGCACGGTCTGCCTTCTCCGGCACCGGCTCGCGCTGGCTGCAGGGCTGCTACGCCGACAAGGACGGGCTCCTCTCGACGCTCGCCGCGCTCGAGACGCAGGGGCTGGAGGCGGCGGAATGACCCGGCCTGATTTCGCCACGCTGACCCACGACAACATCGTCGCCTTCCTGGCCGACGTGTTCGAACGGCGCGGTGGCGAGGAATATCTTGGCGAGCCCGTCACCATGGCCCAGCACATGTTGCAGGGTGCCACGCTGGCCGAGCGGGCCGGTCAGCCCGCGGAAATCGTGGTGGCGGCACTGCTGCACGACATCGGCCACTTCACCAGCGCGTTCGGCACCTTCACCATGGCGGACACCGAGGACCGCTATCACGAGGATGCGGGAGCAGAGCTGCTGGAGCGGTTCTTTCCGAGGGTGATCACCGACTGCGTGAGACTTCACGTCGCTGCCAAGCGCTATCTCTGTGCGACGCGGTCCGAATACTTCCGCCGCCTCTCGCCTGCCTCGGTCCATTCGCTGGGCCTGCAGGGCGGACCGATGAGCGCTGCGGAGGTCGCAGAGTTCGAGAAGAATCCGAACCTCGCCGCGATCATCGCGGTGCGCTATCTCGACGACGCGGGCAAGCGCACGGACATGGAAACTCCCGGCTTCACCCATTTTGCACCCATGGTGCAGCGCATGGTCGATGCCCATGCGCGGGGTCTGGAGTCCGGCTGAACCGCAATCCGCATGGTCGACCTGCCGGCTGGCATTGGCATTGAGCGCTGCGTCGATTACCAGGCCGCCTCGCGGCACTGACCCCTGCCCAAGGAGACAACAGACCATGGAATACGCCATCACGCCCCCTGCCCGCGCCTGGCTCCCGGTCCGCGGCTCGGACGCGGTCTTCCCGGTGCACCGCATCTATTGCGTCGGGCGCAACTACGCCGCGCATACCATCGAGATGGGCGGCGACCCGGACCGCGAGGAGCCGTTCTTCTTCCAGAAGAACCCGGACAACCTGGTGATCAAGGGCGGCGACTTTCCCTATCCGCCGCGCTCGAACGACGTGCACCACGAGATCGAGATGGTGGTCGCGCTGGGTAAGGGCGGCAGGGACATTCCCCTCGCGAGCGCGATGGACTGCGTCTGGGGCTATGGCGTGGCCCTCGACATGACCCGGCGGGATCTCCAGGGCGCGTGCAAGAAGGCAGGCCGGCCCTGGGAGATCGGCAAGGCCTTCGAGCATTCCGCGCCCTGCACCGACCTCGCGCGTGCCTCGGAGACCGGCCACCCGGCCGATGGCGCAATCTGGCTCAAGGTCAACGGCGAGGTGCGCCAGCAGGGCGACCTCAACCACATGATCTGGAAGGTGCCGGAGATGATCTCCTACCTCTCGGGCCTGTTCGAGCTCGCGCCCGGAGACCTGATCCTCTCGGGCACACCCTCGGGCGTCGGCTCGGTGAAGCGCGGCGACGTGCTGCACGGCCATGTCGAGGGCGTGGGCGACCTGCACACCCGGGTGGTCTGACCGCACCGCGCCGGGCGCGCGGCGCCCGCGCGGCGCGGATCCGTCCTACCGGTCAACCAGCACGGCACACAAGGCGTGGCGCGCGACCCGCGCAGCCGTCGATCCCAGGAAATAATCCTGCAACCCGGGCCGGTGCGAGGAGATGACGATCAGATCGGCGCCGAGCCGTTCGGCCTCGGCCAGGATCTCGGTCGACGGGTGTCCGGTCCTCACCACTGCCTCGGCGTTGATGGGATTGGCGATCTTCCGCAGCCCCTCCTCCGCCTTCACCGCATTTTTCTGCAGCAGTCCCTTCGGCAGTTCGGCGGCGACATAGGAAGGCACATCCGCGAGAACGTAGAGCAGGATCACGCGCGCCTCTCGGCCGCCGATCGCCCGCGCGATACCGGCCGCCTTCTCGCCGCACTGCTCATGGCCGAGATCGACCGGGACCAGGATCGTCTTGTACATGTTCGGGTCTCCAACTGGTTGGCGAGACCAGTGGATCCCGGATTCTGCCCAAAGTCGTTGATGCAGATCAGTTCCCTGCGCCGTGACACGCTACCGCTTGCAGCGTGCGCGTATGCCTGCCTAGGGTTGCTGCCGGGCGGCAACACGGACAGAAGACGGCCCGTGTCGCCGACAGGATCGCGCGGAGGCGGCAATGGCAGCCAGGACCACCGACATCCTGATCGTGGGCGGCGGTATCACAGGCACCGCCGCCGCGTGGGAGCTTGCGCGCGCCGGTCATTCCGTCATCCTGCTCGAGGCGCGCCAGCTCGCAGCGATGGCCTCGGGCTGGACGCTCGGCGGCGTGCGCCAGTCCGGTCGCCACCCGGCGGAACTGCCGCTTGCACGCGCCGCGGTCCAGCGATGGAGCGGGCTGGCGGACGAGCTCGGCGCCGACCCCGGCTATCGCCGAACGGGCAACCTGCGCCTCGCGCGCGACGACGCCGAAGCCGGCGTGATCAGACAGATCGTGGCCAAGCAGCGCGCCCTGGGGCTCGACCTCCAGTTCCTCGAGGGAGGCAACGCGGTGCGCACGCTCGCGCCGGCGCTTGCCGACACCATCGTCGCCGCATCCTTTTGCCCGACCGACGGCCATGCCGACCCTCATGCCACCGTAACGGCCTTCGCCAGTGCCGCCCGGCGCCTCGGGGCCGAGATCCGGGAAGAGACGCCGACGGTGGAACTGGTTCGCGACGGAGAGCGGGTAATCGGTGCCCGGACTGCGGCGGAGACGATCCATGCCGGATCCGTCATCCTGGCGGCCGGTGTTCACAGCCCGGGCCTGCTGGACCCGATCGGTCTCCGCCTGCCCCTGCACCTCAGGCTCGTCACGGTGCTCCAGACGACGCCTCTCCCTCCACTCCTCGGCCCCGTCTTCGGCGTCGCCAACGCCGACTGCGCCGGAAAGCAGGAAGCGGGCGGGCGGCTCCGCGTCACCACCGGGATCGGCCCATGGCATGGGCGGCTCGAGGGCTGGACAGCCGAAGACATGAACCCCACCGTCAGCGACGTGTCGCTGCTAGGGGCGCGGATCAGCGCCATTCTCCCTGCCTTCCGCGAGGCACGGCTTGCGCGGGTATGGGGCGGCCTGATCGACCTCACCCCCGATGCGCTGCCGGTGCTGGACGCGCCGGCGAAAGCGCCCGGACTGGTCATTGCGGCAGGCTTCTCCGGACACGGCTTCTGCCTCGGCCCCGTCACCGGCCAGATCATCGCGGATCTGGCCACGGGTCGCCCCTGCCGGTATCCGATCGAGCCCTTCCGCCTCGACCGGTTTTCCGAGGGTGGCGAGACGGAGGCCGGGCTTACCCTGCACGGGTGAAGTGTCCCGCCCGGCTCGACGCCGCGCTCAGCAGAGAGAACCGCTTCCAGAACCGTGATTTCCGGACCCTCCGGATTGCCATCCGCGTGCAGGCTGGCGATACTCGCGTGACAAACACTTCCTTGGGAGGAAAAAATGAAGCGCAGACTGTTGTTCTCGGCCGCCATTGCGGCAGCCGCGCTGTCGTTTGGGGCTGGCAGCGCCCTGGCGCAGAAGACCACGCTGGTGGTGGGTATGGCCTCGGCCGATGCGGGAAAACTCGACCCGCACCTGACCGCGACCACGCCGGACAAGGGCGTGCTGAACTGGATGTTCAACGGCCTCGTCCGCATCCAGCCTGGCCGCGCCAGCCCCGAATTCATCGAACCGGATCTGGCCGAGAGCTGGGAGGCAAGCCCCGACGGCCTCACCTGGACTTTCCACATCCGCAAGGGCGTGCAGTGCCACCACGGCTATGGCGAGTTCACCGCCGAGGACGCGGCATTCTCGATCAGGCGCGCCGCGACCAAGGACACGTCGAGCTTCGCGACCGATTTCGCCGCATTCGACACCGTCGAGGCGACCGACAGCCACACCCTGAAGATCACGCTCAAGAATCCGATCCCGAGCGTGCTCGGGCTGCTCGTCAACTATCATGGCGGCAACATGGTCTGCAAAAGGGCGGCCGAGGAAGCCGGCGCGGACTTCATGAAGCGCCCGGTCGGCACCGGACCCTTCATGTTCGCGGAATACCAGCCGCAGCAGTTCGTGCGCCTCGTTGCCAACAAGGACTATTTCCGCGGGGCCCCGAAGCTCGAGGAGATAGTCTACCGCTACATCCCCTCCGATGCGAGCCGTGACCTTGCCTTCCAGTCTGGCGAGGTGGACCTGATCTACGGCAAGCAGGACCAGACCTGGGTCGACCGCATCAAGGCGATTCCGGGCGCCGTGGTCGTGGCGATGGAGCCGGGCGAGCTGTCGAACATATCGCTCAACATCACCGTGCCGCCGCTCGACGACATCCGCGTGCGCCAGGCGATCGCCCATTCGGTCGACCGCGACGCCATGGTGGCGTTCCGCGGCGAGGTGGTGACGCGAAAGGCGGTCTCGGTGGTGCCCTCGGGCTATCTGGGTACCGACGAGAACGCGCCGCTCCACCCGTATGACCCCGAGAAGGCCAAGGCGCTGCTGGCCGAGGCGGGGTATCCGAACGGCGTCGGCGTCAAGACCATCCACACGACGCTGCCGGGCATGCTGGCGACGATCGAGGCGCTGCAGGCACAGCTCAAGAAGACCGGGATCGACCTCCAGATCGAGCCGGTAGAGCACGCCACCTTCCACGCCCAGATCCGCGAGGACCTGTCCCCGGTGGTGCACTACTCGGCCGCGCGCTTCCCGGTGGCCGATGTGTATTTGACGCAGTTCTTCGACTCGAACTCGATCGTCAAGACGCCGACCGCGATCACCAACTTCTCGCACTGCAACGTCGCCGATGACGAGATCCGCGCCGCCCGCATCGAGACCGACCCCGCGAAGCAGAAGGCGTTGTGGAAGGAGGCGCAGCGCAAGATCATCGAGGCGGTCTGCGCCGTTCCGATCTACGAGAATCTCCAGCTCTGGGCCTGGAAGGACAATCTCGATCTCGGCTACGAGCTGAAGGGCTCGCTGAACCTCTCGCCGCCGATCACCGAGCAGACACACTTCACGAAGTGATCCGCGGCGGCTGAAGTCGCCGGGAGCGCCGCCCGCCCCCTTCGGGCACGGCGGCGCCCCACCCGCAGCATTCGTGGGGTCGGCCGAACATGCATGCCTTCATCGTCAAGCGGCTGCTCTCGGCACTCGTCACGCTCTTCGCCGTGATGACGCTGGTCTTCGTGCTGGTGCGCATCGTTCCGGGCGACCCGGCTCAGGTGGTGCTGGGGGATCAGGCGAGTAAGGAGGCGATCGAGGCGATGCGGGTGCGCCTCGGTCTCGACCGGCCGGTTTGGGAGCAGTATATCGACTTTCTCGGCAATGCGATGGTGGGCGACTGGGGCACCTCGATGGTGACCGGCCAGCCGGTTCTGGGCGAGGTGCTGAAGGTGCTGCCCTGGACCATCGAGTTGACCGTGGTCTCGCTGGTGGTCGGCGCAGCAATCGGCATTCCGCTCGGGGTCTGGGCGGCGGTCCGGCGAAACCGCTTCACCGACTACGTGACGCGGGTGCTGTCGCTCCTCGGCCTCTCCTTCCCGGCCTTCGTCTCCGCGATCATGCTGCTCCTGGTCTTCGCCATCCAGATGCGCTGGTTCCCGGTCATCAGCGCGGGGGGCGATGGCAGTTTCGGGGACCGCATGCGCAGCCTGGCGCTGCCGGCGGTCAATCTCGGCCTGATCATGGCGGCCTACATCACCCGCGTCACCCGCTCCGCCATGCTCGAGGTTCTGGGCGAGGACTATGTCCGCACCGCGCGGGCCAAGGGTGTGCCGCAGGGCGCGGTGCTGTGGCGCCATGCACTGAGGAACGCGCTGATCCCGGTGGTGACGGTGGTCGGTCTCTATCTCGGCATCCTGATCGGCAACTCGGTGCTGACCGAGGTCGTGTTCAACCGCCCCGGCCTCGGCAAGCTGATCGTCGGGGCGCTCAACCAGCGCGACTACACCATGCTGCAGGGTATGATGGTGATCTACACCTTTGTGGTCGTGATCGTGAACCTCGCCACCGACCTGACCTACGGCATGATCGACCCCAGGGTGAAGTTCAAATGACCGCCCGACCCGCCGCGCGCTCGGCTCTCCGGGTTGTTGCCGTCCACGCGGCGCGCGAGACAGTCAGGGCCTTCAACGCCAACAAGACATCCTGGGTCGGCCTCGGAATCTTCCTGGCGGTCGTGCTGATCGCCATCCTGGCGCCGCTCCTTGCCCCGCACGACCCGCTGGAACAGGATCTGATGTTCCGGCTGAAGCCGCCGGACGAGACCTATCTGCTCGGCACCGACTACTACGGGCGCGACATCCTCTCGCGCCTGCTCTACGGGGCGCGTATCTCGCTGGTGATCGGCCTCGTCGCGGTACTCGGAGCAATGCTGGTCGGCTCTGTGATCGGCATGATCGCCGGCTACTATCGGGGCAAGGTCGATCTCGTGGTCATGCAGGTCATGGACACGCTCCTCGCGTTCCCCTCGCTGATCCTCGGACTGATCATCGTCGCCATGCTGGGGCCGAGCATCCCGAACCTCGTCTTCGCCATCGCGCTGACGGCGGTGCCGCCCTTCGCGCGGATTGCCCGCGCGCCCACCATCGCGATGAAGGAGCGCGAGTTCGTCGAGGCGGCGCGATCGCTCGGCTTCTCCGACCTCCGCATCCTCGGGTTGCATATCCTGCCGAACATCCTGCCCGAGATCCTGGTCATGGGCTCGCTGTGGCTCGCGACCGCGATCCGGGTCGAGGCGTCGCTGGCCTTCATCGGGCTCGGCGTCCGGCCACCGACCGCGACATGGGGCGGCATGATCCGCGAGGGCTTCGAGAACATTCTCGATTCCTACTGGCTGGCGCTGGCGCCCAGCATGGCGATCCTCGTCGTGGTATTTTCGCTCAATCTCCTGGGCGACGGGCTCCGCGATGCCATCGACCCGAAGCTGCGGAGCGGCGAGTAGATGGCGGCGCCCGTCATCAGTGTCCGCCACCTCCGCACCTCGTTCCGCGTCGAGGGTCGCTGGCGGCCGGCGGTCGACGATGTCAGCTTCGACATAGCGCCGAACGAGACGGTCGCCATCGTCGGCGAGTCAGGCTCGGGCAAGTCGGTTACCGCGCTCTCGATCATGGGGCTGATCCCGACCGCCAACGGGCGTGTCGAGGGCGAGATACTGATGAAGGGGCGCGACCTGCTGAGCCTCTCCGAGCGAGAGATGCGCAAGGTGCGGGGCGGCGACGTCTCGATGATCTTCCAGGAGCCGATGACCAGCCTCAACCCGGTCCTGACCATCGGGTTCCAGGTCTCGGAGGCGCTGCGCTACCACCGGGGCCTCGATCGGCTGGAAGCCGACCGCGTGGCGCTGCAAATCCTCGAGCAGGTAAGAATTCCCAGCGCCCGCAGCCGGTTCCACGATTACCCTCACCTGTTCTCGGGCGGGATGCGCCAGCGGGTGATGATTGCCATGGCGCTGGCCTGCCGTCCGGACCTCCTGATCGCGGACGAGCCGACGACGGCGCTCGATGTGACCATCCAGGCGCAGATCCTCGAACTGATCAAGACTCTACAGCACGAGATCGGCATGTCGGTTCTGTTCATCACCCACGACATGGGCGTGGTGGCGGAAATCGCCGACCGGGTGATCGTGATGTATCGCGGCCAAAAGGTCGAGGAAGGCCCTTCTGCCCGTATCTTCGGGGCGCCGGAACATCCCTACACTCGCGCGCTGCTTGCCGCCGTGCCGCGCCTCGGTTCGATGACCGGGCGCAGCCAGCCGCTGAAGTTCGCCGGCCCCGGTGAGGCCGAGCCGGCGGAAGCTGCCTCCACCGTGCGCAGGGGCGGCCAGCCGCTGCTGGAGGTCGCCAATCTCACCACCCGCTTCGACGTGACCGGCGGCGTGCTGGGGCGGCCGGTGGGGCGCGTGCATGCGGTCGAGGATGTCTCGTTCACGCTGCATCCGGGCGAGACCCTCGCGCTGGTCGGTGAATCCGGCTGCGGCAAGTCCACGACAGGGCGCAGCATCCTGCGCCTCGTCGGGGCGACCTCGGGCATCGTCCGCTTCGACGGCGTGGACGTGCTCGGCTGTAACCGTGCGGGCCTGCGCGAGATGCGCCGCCACATGCAGATGATCTTCCAGGATCCGTTCGCCAGCCTGAACCCGAGAAAGACCGTGGGATCGGCCATCGCCGAGCCGATGCTGGTGCACGGGATCTGCACTCGCGCGGAGGCGGCGGAGCGGGTCGAGACCCTGCTCGGCCAGGTCGGCCTCGAGCCTGGCCATGCGCTGCGTTTCCCGCATGAGTTCTCCGGGGGCCAGCGCCAGCGACTCTGCATTGCCCGGGCGCTGGGTCTGTCGCCGAAGCTGATCGTGGCAGACGAATCGGTCTCGGCGCTCGATGTCTCGATCAAGGCCCAGGTGATCAACCTGATGCTCGACCTGCAGCGCGACCTGGGCCTGGCCTATCTCTTCATCAGCCACGACATTGCCATCGTGGAACGGGTCAGCCACCGGGTGGCCGTCATGTATCTCGGCGAAATCGTCGAGATCGGTCCGCGCGAAGAGATATTCGAGCGGCCCCAGCATCCCTACACGAAGAAGCTCATGTCAGCCGTGCCGGTCCCTGATCCGGCCCGACGGCGCCTGAAACGCGAGATCTCGAACGACGAGGTGCCAAGCCCGGTCCGCGCGGTCGACTATGTGCCGGCGTGCCGGCCGATGATCGAGGCCGGCCCCGATCACTTCGTGCAGCAGTGGGAGTGAGGCGCCCGGCAAGCGTTTCGGAAACGCGCCCGCCGGGACTCCTTTCGCGGTTCAGCGGCCCCAGCTGCGCACAGGCCCGGAGTCGAGATGCACGAAGTCCGACCGGCTGTACTTCCCGACCCCCCCGGCGCCGAGCGAAGCCCCGGCGCGGCTGATCTGCCGGACCGACCGGGACTGCAGCGAGATGTCCACCGCCATGCCCTTGATGTGGTAGGAGTTCGACGCCACTGCGCGCGACCGCTCGCGCAGCATGGCGTTGGTCTGCTTGGTACGGTAGCCAGAGATGACTTCGAAGGGCTCCCGGCAGTCCAGCAGCCGATGGGTTGCAGAGAGGATATCGATGGTTCTCGGATCGATCTTCTTCACCGCTTCGGCGCGCCAGTCGCGGAGCACGAAATTGATGTCGTCCATGACCTCGGGAATGTACTCGCCCTCGACCCAGTAGGCGGTATTGAGCCAGTCGCCGGTGCGCTTGTTGACGAGGCTGATGCTCCGGAAGCTGCCTGCGCCTTTCAGGATCGCCGGCGCACTCGCGAAGGCCGGAGCCGTTGCTGCCGTCGCTGCCGCCGCGGCGATGCCAAAGATGAGATTGCGTCGCGTGACGACGCCCTGCGATGATGTGCTGTTCACTCTCTGTCCCCGATGCGCGGTGCGGATTTTTCCGCTTCCCGGATGCCCCGTTGACCACGACCTTGCCACATTCGAGTCCTGTGGCCAAGTTGCAACTATGCAACGCGAAACCCGAGCGAATACAGGGGATTACAACCGCCGGGTGCGCCGTTGTTGTGGTCCCGCCTCGATTTTCACACTTCGGCCTAAAAAAACTGTCAAAGGTTTGATATCGGAGGATGAGAATTCCGCGAGTATGGCTCCAGGTGCCAGAGTGAGACACGCTGTAGATTGTGTGCAACAGGGGGTAGATCGATGACTGTGCCGGTACGTTTGGCGGCGCTTGCGATTGGTTTGGTCGCGGCTGGCAGCATGCCCGCTGGCGCCGGGTCGCATCTGACGATGAATGCCGATGGTGCGACCGCGCCATCTCCGACAGCCACTGTCTTGCCAGCCCTCTCGCCGGTGGCGGCAGCCGTGCAGGCGGCGCTCGCGCAAGCCTATCCGCCGTCAGCGCCCGAAAGACGGTTCTACGAGGCCAGAGGCTTCGCGCCGGTCTGGACGGGGCCTGATGGCGCACCGCAGCCTGCGACGAGCGCATTGCTCGCCTGGGCCGGTCAGGCGGATGCGCATGGCCTTCCGCCGGCGCGCTACAACGTTGCGGGTGTCGCCGCCTCCATCCACGGGTCCGGCGCGGTCACTCCGGAACGTGCGGCCCAGCGCGAGCTTGCCCTTACGCGGCTCTTCGTTACCTTCGCGCGCGACATCGGTTCCGGCCTGCTCGAGCCGGGCTTGGTCGACCGGAATATCGACATCGAGCCGCGCCGGCCCGCACCCGACGCGTTGCTCGCGGGGATTGCCCGGGCAGGCGATCCGGCTGCCTATCTCGACCGGCTGATACCCGAGAGCCCGGAATACCGAAACATCGTCAAGCTCTACGCGTCACTCCGGGCCAGCGCTGCCGCAGGTGATTGGCACCCGGTCATTGCGGACGGGCCAACCCTGCGTCTGGGCGACTCCGGGCCGCGCGTCGCTCAACTGCGCGCACGGCTCGGGGCATTGGGCGACCTGCCGGAGGAGCCGCAGGACACTGCCGCCTCGGGGACCGCCGTGGCCGCCAATGATGTGGTGACCGACGCAACCCCGGCGCCGGGCAAGGCGGCCAGCTTCGACCCGTTTCTCGAGGCAGCGGTCCGGCAATTCCAGGAGCGGCACGGGCTCAACCCGGATGGCGTCGTCGGCCCGGCGACCCTCGCGGCGCTCAACACCTCCGCGGCCGAGCGGGCCGCCCAGACCGCCGTCAACCTCGAGCGCCTGCGCTGGCTCAACTACGATCTTGGCCGACGCCATGTGGTCATCAATATTGCCGATTTCTCGATGTCCATGATCGAGGACGGCCAGTTGCGGTTCCGGACCCGGACGGTGGTCGGCCAGTCACGCCGGCATCAGACACCCGAGTTCGTCAATCAACTCGAATTCATTGTGGTCAACCCGGTCTGGAACGTTCCGTTTTCCATCGCAACCGAGGAGATTCTTCCGCAATTGCGTGAAAATCCGTTGTACCTTCAGGAGAACAACATGACCTTGGTCGGTTCGGATCTGCCCGCGGACCAGATCGACTGGACGACGGTCACCCGCGCATCGTTTCCAGGCCGGATCAGGCAGCGTCCGGGTGCCGACAATGCACTCGGCACAGTCAAGTTCCTGTTCCCGAACCGGCACTCGATCTACATGCACGACACACCGTCCCGCAAGCTCTTCGCCCGTGACCGGAGAGACTTCAGCCACGGCTGCGTGCGGCTTGCCGATCCGAGGGAATTTGCGCTCTTGCTGCTTTCGCTCCAGGGCGGGGTGGATGACCCGGAAGCCAGGTTCGAGGCGCTGCGGGCGCGGCCCGGCGAGCAGTGGGTCAAGCTGGACGATCCCTTCCCGGTATATCTGACCTACCGCACCGCCTGGGTCGACGAGCTTGGCCAGCCGCAGTTCCGCGCCGACATATACGGCCGTGACCGGACGATCGCCGCGGCGCTGAACGCAGCGGGCGTGGCCATCGCACGCTGAGGCACGAGGCGCCCGGCCGACGGGCCGGGCACCCGGGCGGATCACGGACGGCGCATCACCGACGACAGGCTCGTCGCAAAGTGGTATTGGCGGCGCCATGAGCCACAGCATCGCCGATATTGCCCGCGCGACGGGCCTTGCGTGCGCCGGCGACGAGACCGTCAGGATCGCGCGCCTCGCCGAGCCCGGCGAGGCGGGGCCGCAGGACCTCGCGATCGCGATCGACCCGCGCTACGAGGCAGCAATTCGTACCGGTAGCGCGAGGGCTGCGGTGCTCCGCGCAGGCACGGACTGGCGGGGACTCGGACTCTCCGCCGCCCTGTTCGCGCCAGGGCCGCGCGATGCGTTGGCGGCACTCGGCGAGGTCTTTGCGCCCACCCCGGACCTCGCGCCCGGAATCGATTCTCTGGCACATGTCAACGGCACGGCAGTTCTTGGCCAGGACGTTTGGATCGGCCCCTTCGCGATGATCGGCCCGGGTGCCCGGGTGGGCGAGGGTGCGCGGATCATGGCGCACGTCACCATCGGCGCCGGCGCCGAGATCGGGCCGCGCGCACTGCTCCATCCGGGTGTCCGGATCGGCGCCGCCGTGCGGATC
The DNA here is from genome assembly GCA_039805905.1 of Limibaculum sp. Classification (GTDB taxonomy): domain Bacteria; phylum Pseudomonadota; class Alphaproteobacteria; order Rhodobacterales; family Rhodobacteraceae; genus Thermohalobaculum. The sequence continues at coordinate 54,116 of JBDIVM010000011.1, forward strand.
GGCGCGCAGTTCATCGCCCAGCCCAATGCGGTCATCGGGGCTGATGGGTTCTCCTTCGTCACCAGACGGCGGCGGCCGTCCGCGGACCCGGCCCCGAACATGCCTCCCCGGCGCATCAACTCCCTGGGAACGGTCACTATCGGCGACAACGTCGAGATCGGCGCCGGCACCACGATCGACCGCGGCACGATCGCGGATACCCGCATCGGCAGCGGCACCAAGATCGACAATCTCGTGCAGATCGGCCACAATGTGCGCATCGGTGAGTGCTGCATCCTCTGCGGGCAGTCCGGCATCGCCGGCAGCGCCGAGTTGGGCGACAGAGTGGTGCTGGGGGGCAAGTCCGGGATCGGTGATCATGCCAGCATCGGCGCCGATTCGCTCATCGGCGGCGGCACGCTCGTGCACGGGTCGATCGTCGCTGGATCGGTGCTCCTCGGCACGCCCGCGGCACCCAGAATGCAGTTCTGGCGACAGGTCATCGCACTCCGGCAACTGCCAAAGGCCTTGGAGGATATCAAGGCAATGAAGAAACGGCTCGGCCTCTAGAGAGCCCCCGGGGCGATGCAGACGGCATCTGGTGCGACGCAGGACACCCGCGCCCGGCCCGCGGCTCCCGGTCAGAGCGCGCCGAAAGCCTTCGTGAACCCTGCCAGCGAGATGTTGGCAGTAATCTCGCCACGCTGCAGCAGGGCGAAGGTCATCTTCGCCTTGCCCCCCGCGCGGAGCCGGGCGAGGTACTCCTCGGACATCGCATCGCGGACGACGCAGCCGCTCGGGACGCAGACCTCATACGCACCGGTGGTCGCCTCCCCCGAGTCGATCTGCACCTTGATGCCCGAGCGCAGCAGCGTGCCCAGCGGCGTCGTGATCTGGATCGCCGCGGGTATCAGCTGGCCTTCCTTGGTCTTGACATCGTTCAGTTTGCGAATGCGCACTTCGAGGACCCGCTTGCCCTCGGCATTGAGACCGATCTGGCGAATCACGCAGAGATCCTTCTGGTTCGCCGCACAGATGATCTCCCAGTCGCCATGCTTCTCTTTGACAACCTCCTCGTCGGGGGCCGGCCCCTGGCCCTGCGCCTGACCCTGGTCCTGGGCGGGTGCCGCACCCTGGTCCTGGGCGGGTGCCGCACCCTGGTCCTGCGCGAGCGCCTCGCTGCTGATCGCTGAGACGGCCACGAGCATGAGAGCGGCCAGACCGTGCTTGGCAATGAGGGGCAATGTCCTGATCCTGTCCTGCCTGGGGGAGCGGGCGATTCCCGCCGGGGCAGTGATGCCAAGTGCGCCGACCGAAATCAAGCGACCGCACCGCCGCAGGGCCGTCCAAACGGCCGCACCTGCTCGATCCGGGCCGCACCAATACGAAAGGGGCACACGCGGCGCCCCCTCCTTCGGCCGGTGCGAGCCGGCCATTCTGCGATCTTGATCCCTGTCGAACCGGCCGTGCCGATTGCGAAGGCATCCTAGCGGCCCATGGACCCACGTCAACCGGCCTATCTCGCACCGCAAAATCGCGGCCCCGCGGCAATCCGGTCGGGGAAAAGAGGCCGCGCATCGCTGCGCGGCCAGTCCGACAGGGAGGAGAAACAAGCGACAAGCGGCGAGTCTTGCCGTCGGTCGCCCGAGTAAGCTAGCCAAGGAATGTTAAGACAATGATATCGGTGGCTGCTCGCCCGACTTCGGGCGGATGGCCCTTAACCTGCAAGGGGAGCGCGTTGACCATAACCGACCGGGCAGCAATCTTCATCGGGGGCGGCGGCGAGGACTACCGCATTCCCCAGACTCTCCTGCTCCGCTACGCCAACCGGCACGGGCTGGTCGCAGGGGCAACCGGGACCGGCAAGACCGTGACCCTGCAGATCCTGGCCGAGAGCTTCTCGGCCGCCGGCACCCCGGTTTTCCTGGCGGACGTCAAGGGCGACCTCTCGGGCCTCGCCCAGGCCGGCTCGCCTGAGGACAAGCTGCACGACAAGCTGGTCGCGCGCGCGGAGAAGATCGGCTTTGACGATTTCGGCTATGACAGCTTCCCCGTGGTGTTCTGGGACCTGTTCGGCGAGCAGGGCCATCCGATCCGCACCACGGTTACCGAGATGGGCCCGGTGCTGACCGCGCGCCTGCTTGAGCTCAATGAGGCGCAGGAGGGCGTGCTCAACATCGCTTTCCGCATCGCCGAGGAGCAGGGTCTGGCGCTCCTCGATCTCAAGGATATGCAGGCGCTGCTGACCCATGTCGGCGAGCAGGCGGGCGAGCTGTCGCTGGCCTACGGCAACGTGTCTAAGGCGACGGTCGGCACGATCCAGCGCCGGCTCCTGGTGCTCGAGAGCCAGGGCGCCGACCGGCTCTTCGGCGAGCCCGCGCTGCAGCTCTCCGACATGATCGCCACCGCTCCGGACGGGCGCGGACAGGTCAACATCCTCGCCGCCGACAGGCTGATGCAGAGCCCGCGGCTTTACGCCACGTTCCTGCTCTGGCTGCTCTCCGAGCTCTGGGAGGCCCTGCCCGAGGTCGGCGACCCTGAGAAGCCGACGTTCGTGTTTTTCTTCGACGAGGCGCATCTGCTGTTCGACGGCGCGCCGAAGCCCCTGGTCGACAAGGTCGAGCAGGTCGCGCGCCTGATCCGCTCGAAGGGCGTCGGGGTCTACTTCATCACGCAGCAGCCCGACGACGTGCCCGAGGATATTCTCGCCCAGCTCGGCAACCGGGTGCAGCATGCGCTCCGCGCCTTCACGCCCCGCGATCGCAAGGCGCTGAAGCAGGCGGCCGAGACCTTCCGCCCGAACCCGCGATTCGAGACCGAGACGGCGATCACCGAGGTCGGCACCGGCGAGGCGCTGGTTTCCACGCTCCAGGAGAAGGGCGCGCCGTCGATCGTCGAACGCACGCTGGTGCGCCCGCCTTCCTCGCGGCTCGGCCCATGCGACCCGGCAGTGCGCGAGGCCGCGATCCGCAGCTCGCCGGTGGCTGGCATCTACGAAAAGGCGGTCGACCGCGAGTCGGCCTTCGAGATGTTGCGCGCCCGGGCCGAGCAGCGCGCGGCGGAACAGGAGCGCGCCGAGGCCGGCGCCCGGGCCGAGGCGGAGCGCGACCGCGAGTTCGAGCGCGCCCGGCGCTACGATCCGCGCGACGACGACCGCATGCCGCGGACCCGGCCCTCGACGAGCCGGCGATCGGACAGCGTCGGCGAGGCGCTGGTCAAGTCGGTCGCCCGTGCCGCCGGCAGCCAGCTTGGCCGCCAGGTGGTGCAGAGTCTGATCCGCGGCCTGTTCCGCTGACCGAGGACCGTTCCGCAGCCGGAAGGCGGATGCATGCCAGACCTGTTGTCCGATGCCTGGGTGCTGGCATTCCTGTTGCTTGGCGCACTGGCGGCCGGCTTCATCTCCGGCTTCGCCGGCTTCGGCACCGCCCTGGTCGCTTCCGGCTTCTGGTTCCACGCCCTTCCGCCCGAGACGGTGCCGCCGCTGGTGGTGCTGGCGGGACTCTTCGGCCAGCTCGTCGGCTTCCTCGCGGTACGGCACTCCTTCGACTGGGGTCATGCCCTGCCCTTTCTGCTGCCGGGCGCCGCCGGGGTGCCGCTCGGCATCGCCGCGCTTTCCGTGGCGAGCCCCGCAGCGCTGCGGCTGACGGTCGGCCTGTTCCTGGTCGCCTACGCAGCGTTCCATCTCCTCGGCCACACCCGGCGCAGCATCGGCGGCTGGGGTGGGCGGCCGGCCGACGGCGCGGTCGGGTTCGTCAGCGGCGTGCTTGGCGGATTTGCCGGGCTCTCGGGCGCGCTGCCGCTGGTCTGGCTGCAGATGCGTGGCGGCCCCTCGGCCGGGCAGCGGGCAGTCTACCAGCCCTTCAACCTCGTCGTGCTCGGCCTGGCGGCGGCGGGCATGGCGGTCTCGGGCGCGCTCGACGCCCGGGTGCTGACGCTCGCCGGCCTCTGCCTGCCGGTGACGCTGGGTGCGGCCTGGCTCGGCACCCGCGCCTATGCCTTCGTCGGCGAGACCGGGTTCCGCCGGGCAGTGCTGGTGCTGCTGCTGGTCTCGGGCACAGCGCTGATCGCGCAGGCCGTGGCGTGAGCCTACATCACCTCGTCGGTCCGGTCGTCGGTCTCGCCATAGCGGTGCAGTGCCGGCGGCCGCAGCCCTTCGTAGAGCCCGGCGATGCGCCGGTTCACGAGCTCGCCCTGCCGGGCGAAGAGCGAGTTGCCCTCAAGATCCGAGTCGACGAGGAAGGGGCCGAAATTCTCCACCTCGAACATCCACATCGCCTGTGCGATGCCGAGCTCGGCGAGCCAGTGCACCGCCCGCACTCCCTTCACGCCCCGGCCCAGGAGCGCGCCGGTGCCGTAGCCGACGGTGGTCAGATAGACCGCCCCGCGCGGCGCGAGGATGGTGCGCACGTCCTCGGGCGACATGCCGCCCTTGCCGATGACGATCTTCGTGCCCGTGAGGTCCAGCCACTCGGCCATGTATCGCGAGAACCGGAACGAGGCCGTCGCCGTCACACCGCCGATCCGGTAGCCGTTCGCTTCGGGAGCCGCGGCCGGCGAGCAGTGGAAATTGGCATTGGTGACCTCGGCCAGTCCATCGGGCAGCTTTTCGCCACACTTCAAAACACGCTCGTAAACACCTTCCCGTGCAGTATAAACCACGCCAGTCATATAGGTGACATCGCCGGGCCGCAGGTCCGCGATCGCCTCCGGGGTCGCGGGCAGGGTCAGGCGGACTTCACGGAGCTTTCCGGGTTCCATTCCACGCCCTCCCGGCGCATGTAGGGGGTGAACCAGCGCGGGTCGGTGCGGAACTCGGTCCGGCCATCGGCACGGATCCGCGCCGTCGCCCGGCGCGACGACAGGCAGAAGGTATGAACCGACATCGGCATCCCGCCGGTGTGGGTATAGCCGACCTCGATGTGGACGTCGACGCACATCGAAGAACCAATGAAGCCCATCGCCCCCATGCCGATCGAGTTGCCGAGCGCCTTCAGTTCCGCTTCCAGCGCGGCGATCCTCGGGTCGGGGTTGGCGTCCCCGACCGTGCGCAGGCAGGCGGCCTGCTTGCCGAGCACCATGCAGGTGTCCTTCGAGCCGCCGAGCCCCACCCCCACGATAGCCGGCTGACAGGCGAGGCCGCGCTTGCCGAAGGCGATCAGCGTGTCGAGGAAGAAGCGCTTGATCCCGTCGATGCCGTCGCCGGGAAACAGCATCCGGTAGTCCGAGCCGAACAGCCCGCCCTTGTGCACCGTAGTGATGTCGATCCAGTCGGCTCCCGGCTCGAAGCTCCACTCGATCTCGGGCGCGTTGATGCCGCAATTGGTGTTGTGGTCGGTACGCCAGAGCGGATGCACCCGGTTCGGCCTGAGCGGCACGTCGCGGGTCGCGCGCGCCGTGGCGCGCCGCAGCGCTGCCTCGATCTGCGTGAAGCCGCGCACCGGCGCCTCGTCGCCCAGCTTCACATAATAGCGTGGCAGGCCGGTATCGGCACACATCGGGCGGCGGTCCTCGGTGGCCGCCTCCCAGTTCTCGACCATCGCCTTCAGCACGAAGCTGGAAAGATCGCCCTTCTCGGTGTCGATCATCCCCCTGATGCCGTCGAGATAGTCGGCGGGGATGTCGATGGCGGCCCGGCCCATGATCCCGTAGGCGGCGGCCTCGATGGCGTCGTGGGTGATCATCGCGTCGCTCCTTCCGCGGCGGCGGGCGGCGCGCCCGCCGCGCCCTCGATCAGGCTCTCGCCTGGCCGCACGATGTCGAAGGCCACAGGCACCATCTTCATCTCCAGGCCCCCGCCTGCCTCCCGGACCCGCGTATAGGCCGTCGTCTCCAGGTCGCCCGTCTCCGGGAAATCCTCACGGAAATGCGCCCCCCGGCTGTCCTCGCGGGCAAGCGCCGCGCGGGCGATGACCTCGCTGATCCGGGTCAGGCTCTCCATGTTCAGCCGGTCGTGCCAGGTCAGGTTGAAGCGCCGTTCGCCATCGGCGAGGCCCGTCGACGCCAACTCCTGCGCGATCTCGCCGACGGTCGCCAGCCCCCGGCGCAGCCCCGCGCCGTCGCGCATCACGCCCACATCGTCCCACATCGCCCGCGCCAGCCGCTCGCGCAACCCGTGGATATCGCCGGGCGGCAGGCCGAATGGCCGCTCGGCCCGCGCGATCCCTGCATCGACCGCCGCCTCGTCCGGGTCGCGCCAGGCTCCCTCGCGGGCGACATAGGCCGCCATGCTCTCCCCGGCGATGCCGCCGAAGACGGTCGAGTTCGCCACCCCGTTGCCGCCCAGCCGGTTGGCGCCATGCACCCCGCCGCAGTCCTCGCCCGCCGCGAAGAGGCCCGGCATTGCAGTCGCGCAATCGATGCCGAATTCGACTCCGCCCATCATGTAGTGCGCGGTCGGCACCACCTCCACCTTGCCGCCGGCAAGGTCGAAGCCGCAATCTGCGCAACGCCTGACCATGCCGGGGAACATCTTCACCACCTTCTCCGGGCCCAGATGCCCCATGCTCAGCCACGCCCCTCCCATCGGCGTGGTGCGGCCCGCGCGCATCTCGGCATAGATGCCGCGGCTGACGACATCGCGCGTGGCGCGCTCGCCGGCGGGGTCGTGCGCGAACATGAAACGCTCCCCCGCCCCGTTCAGCAGGTGGCCGCCGACACCGCGCAGCCCCTCCTCCAGCACCGTGCCGGTCATCCGCGTGTCCGGCCCGCCGAGGAGTCCGGTGGGGTGGAACTGCACCATCTCCATGTCGCGGAGCGGCAGGCCGAGCCTGAGCGCCATCGCCAGCCCGTCGCAGGTCTTGTCGCCCGATGGGGTGTGGTAAAGATACATGGTCGGTCCCGCCCCGGTCGCCAGCAGCACCGCCCTGGCCTGCACGAAGCGATAGAGCCCGCTGCGGATGTCGATCATCAGGGCGCCCGCGATGCCTGATCCGTCCGCCGCCGGCACCAGCTCGATCGCCCGGTGCTCCTCGAGCGCGGTCACGTCCAGCGCCCGAACCTGCTCCATCAGGCGGCTGATGATCTCGATGCCGGTCAGATCGCCCTTGTGCACGGTCCGGTCGAAGCTCTGCCCGGCAAAGGCCTTCTGGTGCAGCGTGCCGTCCGGGTTGCGGTCGAAGAAGCAGCCGACCTCGTTCTCGAGCTCCCACACCCGCTCGACCGCGGTCTCGCAGAGCTTCCAGGCCAGGTCCTGCCGGGGCAGCCACTTGCCGCCCACGATCGTGTCCATGAAATGCCGCTCGACGGAGTCGCCCGCGGCGATGGCGACGTTGTAGCCGCCCTGCACCATGCGGGTGCAGCCGCACTTGCCCACCAGCCCCTTCACCGCCAGCGTCACCGCGAGATCCGGGTTCGCCTGCCTGGCATGGAGCGCGGCGAAGAGCCCGGCGCCGCCGGTGCCGAGGATCAGGATGTCGGTGCGTCCGCGCTCGACCCGCATCAGAAGGCTCCGATCAGGAAGGCGGCGCCCACGACCAGCGCCGCACCCAGCCCGGGCAGGATCCAGCCGAGCCGCGCATCTCCGCCCCGCCATGGCCGGAGCTCGAGCGCCAGGAGCCGCAGCCCGAACATCAGATGCAGCGCCAGCAGGCTCACCAGCCCCCATTCGGCAACCTTCACTGCGGCGAGGTCGGTCCAGACCAGAAACCGGTCCAGCGCCGCCGTCTCCAGTGCCAGCCCCAACGCGAGGAAGTGGAACGGCAGGAACAGCGCCAGCGCCAGCCCGCTGAGGCGGTGGCCGAGGAAGGCCCAGTAGCCTCGGTGGTTGCGATGCGGCCTCATGCAACCACCGCCCAGACGGCGCGCGCGCCCAGCGCCAGCAGGACCAGCCCGAACACCAGCGCGATCAGGTCCACCCGGCTGCGCGGCAGCCGGGACCATTCGCGCAGCACGTTTCTGACCCCGATCGGTGCGTGCACCGCGACAGCGAGCACGAACGCCCCGTAGAACAGCGCCCAGCCCGCGGAGCCCTGTGTCCGCCCCAGGATCTCGGCCGCCGTCAGCCCGCCCCGCACCGCCACCAGCACCAGCCAAAGATGCGCCAGCACCAGCGGCGCGAGCAGCATGGCGGTCAGCCGTTGCGCCAGGAACAGCGCGCGTTCCATCAGGGTGCCCCCGAGAACAGCGCGGCCAGCGACAGGCGCTTCAGCCCGGCGATGCCCTCGGTCGGGCTTAGGCCGACCGGGCAATGCTTCATGCAGCTCCCCTGCGTGTGGCACGAGCCGCAGCCGCCCTGCCCGGTTGCCTTGCCCAGCGTTCGGGCGCGGCCCGCATGACGCTCGTCGTTGACCAGCGTCCAGGCACGCAGCAGGGGCGCCGGGCCGAGGTAGTCCGGGTCCCAGCCGACCACGTCGCAGGCAGCGTGGCAGACGGCGCAGTTGATGCACTCGATCCCCGCATCCGCCGCCCGGCGCCGCGGGCCGGCCGGATCGACGGCGGCCGGCGGGTCGGCGCGGGTGGCGCTGCCCTCGAAGCACCCTCCCGCCGCCTTCCACTTGGCGAAGAACGGCGCGAGGTCCACGGCGAGGTCGCGGATGCGCGGCAGGTTCCGCAAGGGCTCGACGGTCAGCGTGCGCCCTGCCGCCACCCGGCCCACATGGGTCCGGCAGGTCCAGCGCGGCACCCCGTTCACGGTCATGGCGCAGGAGCCGCAGACCCCCACCCGGCAGGCGAAGCGGTAGGCGAGGTCGGGGGCGTGGCGGCGCTGGATCTCGGTCACCACATCCAGCACGGTCTGGTTGGCCCGCGCCGGCACACGGTAGCTGGCGAACGCCCCCGCCTCGGCACCGCGCCACACGCGCACGGTCAGCTCGCCCGGCCCGGCGCTCATATCGCTCCCGCCTCCTTCAGCCGGGCAACGTCGTCCTCCAACAGCCCCAGCGCCCCGAACACCTCGGCATTGTGCTGGCCCAAGAGCGGCGGCGGCGTGTCCACCCCCGGCGACATGCCGTCGATCTTGATCCCGGTGCGCACGATCCGCACGTCGCGCCCCACCTCCGGCACTTCGGGGAAGGTCGCCACCATGCCGCGGCCGGCCACCTGCGGATGGGCGAGGATCTCGGGCACGGTGAAGACGGCGCCCGAGGGCACGCCCAGCCCGTTCAGCTCGCGCGCCCAGTCGCGCGCCGGCCGGGTCATGAATGCCGGTTCCAGCTCCGCCTTCAGCGCCGCCCGGTTGACGATCCGCGCCTCGCGGTCGCGATAGGCCGGGTTGTCGAGCAGGTCGGCACGGCCCAGATGCCGCGCCAGCGCCTCCCACTGCCGCTGCTCGTTGGCAGCGACATTCAGCGGCGCGTCGGCGCAGCGATAGATGCCCGAGGGCGAGGCGGTGACGTTCTCGTTGCCGTTCGGCTTCGGCTCGACGCCGCCGATCAGCCAGTTCGACACCACCCAGCCCATGGTCGAGAGCACCGATTCGAGCATCGACACGTCGATGAAGCAGCCCTTCCCGCCCCTGAGCGCGGCGGCTATGGCGAAGGCGGCCGTCAGCCCGCCGATGGTGTCGGCGATGGGATAGCCGACCCGCAGCGGCGCGCTCGCCGCATCCCCGGTGATCGACATCACCCCCGAGGCGCCCTGCACGATCTGGTCATAGGCCGGCCGGTCGCGCCAGGGGCCATCCTGCCCGAAGCCCGAGATCGCACAGTAGATCAGCCGCGGATTGACCCCGCGGAGCACCTCCCACCCAAGACCCAGCCGGTCCATCACGCCCGGCCGGAAGTTCTCGACCAGCACATCCGCCCCCTCGACCAGCCGCTTCAGCAGCGCCTTGCCCTCGGCGTGTTTCAGGTTGATGGTCACCGACTTCTTGCCCGGGTTCTGGGCCAGGAACGAGATCCCCATCCCCTTCCGGTTCAGCTCCGGATCAGCCCCGAGCTGCCGGGCGAGGTCGCCCCGCCCCGGCGCCTCGACCTTGGTCACCTCGGCGCCCAGATGGGCGAGCTGGTGGGCGCAGAACGGCCCGGCCAGCACGTTCGTCAGGTCGAGAACGCGGATTCCCGCGAGCGGCGCCATGCGATTCCTCCCGTCGTTGCGGCAGCCTAGCCACAGGCAGGCGGAACCGGCAACCGTCACGGCCCGGTTTCCGGCGACGGCCGATCACGGCCGCCGGGCGGACGGACCGCGGCCGTTCGTGCAAGGCTATGTGCGGATCGGGTAGCCCTGCCATTCCCGGATCGAGCGCAGCGTGAAGATCGTCTCGATCCGCGCCACCCCCGGCAACCGTGTCAGGCAGTTGCGATGGATGTCCTCGTAGTCGGCTACGTCGCGCGCCACGACGCGAAGAAAGTAGTCCGACTGGCCGGTGGTCAGATGGCATTCGAGGATCTCGTCGAACCTGGTCACCGCCTTCTCGAACGCCGTCAGCGCCTCCTGGCTCTGCGAGCTCAGCGTGATCTCGACGAAGACCTGGACCGGGAGGCCCAGCGCGCGCCGGTCGAGGCGGGCGGCATAGCCGGCGATCACACCAGCCTCCTCCAGCAGCTTCACGCGCCGATGGCAGGCGGAGGCCGAGAGGCCTACCTCTGCCGCGAGCTCGGCCACGGGCCGGCTCGAGTTGCGCTGCAGTGCAGCCAGGATTCGGCTGTCGATCTCATCCATCGGAAATTCTTCCAAGAGTTTGCCATTTCGTCGGACACCATACCGAAAATCTGACGATGGTGCCGGATTTTTCGGAGCAATCACCGCGGATCGCAGCGGATAATCCGGCCGACCATCGGTCGCCATCGCGGGAGGAATGAGAGATGATCATCGGTACCCCCAGGGAAATCAAGAACCACGAATACCGGGTCGGGCTGACCCCGGAGAGCGTGGTGGAACTCGTCGCCCACGGCCACGAAGTGCTCATCGAGACCAATGCCGGTGCCGGCATCGGTGCCGACGACGCGGCCTACCAGGCGGCCGGCGCCCGGATCGTCGCCTCCGCGGCAGAGATCTTCGCCAAGGCCGAGATGGTCGTGAAGGTCAAGGAGCCGCAGCCCGCCGAGCGCGCCAAACTACGCCCGGGCCAGATCCTCTACACCTACCTGCACCTTGCACCGGACCCGGAGCAGACGAAGGACCTCGTGAAGTCGGGCGTGACCGCGATCGCCTACGAGACCGTCACCGACAAGTCGGGTGGCCTGCCGCTGCTGAAGCCGATGAGCCAGGTCGCGGGCCGGATGGCGATCCAGGCCGGCGCCACCGCGCTCGAGAAGGCGCATGGCGGGCGCGGCGTGCTGCTCGGCGGCGTGCCGGGCGTGGCGCCCGCCAGGGTTCTCGTGATCGGCGGCGGCGTGGTCGGCTTCAACGCGGCGCAGATGGCGGTCGGGCTCGGCGCCGATGTGACCATCCTCGACCGCTCGCCCGAGGTGCTGGAGCGTCTCGGCACCCATTTCGAGGCCCGCGCCAAGACCCGGTTCTCGAACAAGGCGAACCTCGCCGAGTGTGTCGCCGAGGCCGATCTGGTGATCGGCGCGGTGCTGATCCCCGGCGCCGCGGCGCCGAAGCTCGTCACCCGCGCGATGCTCGCCACCATGAAGGCCGGCGCCGTGCTTGTGGATGTCGCCATCGACCAGGGCGGCTGCTTCGAGACCTCGAAGGCGACCACCCATGCCGAGCCGACCTATGTGGTCGACGGCATCGTCCACTACTGCGTCGCCAACATGCCGGGCGGCGTGGCGCGCACATCGACCTACGCGCTCAACAACGTCACGTTGCCCCATGCGCTCAGGATCGCCGACATGGGCTGGCGCCAGGCGATGCTGGCTGACCCGCACCTGAAGAACGGGCTCAACGTCTGGAACGGCAAGATCACCTACAAGGCGGTGGCCGACGACCTCGGCTACGACTACGTCGCCGCCGAGACGGCGCTGGCGGCGTAATCACCCGTCAGGCCGGGCGCCCGTGCGGGCGCCCGGCCTTTCGCGCAGTTGCGCCTCAGTTGTGCGTCACGAACACCCGGCGGTCGTCGTCCTGGTCGCTCGGCAAGAGGCCGAAGAAGGTGAAGGCCTCCTCCTGCTTGGCGACCTTGATCGCATCGGCCGGCACGCCCTTCGAGACCAGATACTTGCGCACCCCTTCGGCCCGCTTGGTCGCGACCTTGATGTTCGCCTCCTTGGTTCCCTGCTTGTCGACCTGTGCAAAGACGCAGATCTCATGGCGGAACTTTGCCGTCTCGATGAACTTGTCGAGCCGCTCCTTCTGGTCGGCCGGGACTGCCGTGGCCCCGACCGCGTAACCGGTGACCACGATGCGCCCCTGCTCGTCGAACCCGCAGGGGTTTGCGAGCGCCTGGCCCGACGCGAGCGCGAAGGCGCCCGCAACCAGCCCCGTAGCCAGCAACGTCCGAAATATCCGCATGGGTCTGTCTCCCTTCGATCCAACTGGGCGAATCAGACGACCTTAGCCTCCGCGCAGGGTTGCGCAATGCATCGTGTGCAGGTTGGGGTCACTGCTTCAGGTCCAGCACCACCTTGCAGGCATGACCCTCGCGGATCGCCGCGAATCCTTCGGCAAAATCCTCGAAGGCCAGCTTGTGCGAGATCACCGGGCTGACATCGAGCCCGGTCTCCAGCATCGCCAGCATCTTGTGCCAGGTCTCGTACATCTTGCGGCCGTAGATGCCCTCGAAGGTGATACCCTTGAAGATCGCGGTGTTGAGATCGACCGCCGGCTTCTTGCCGTAGAGGCCGAGCAGCGCCACCTTCGCCCCGCAGATCACCGCATGGATCATCGCATCCAGCGCCCCCTCGGCTCCCGACATCTCGAGCCCGACATCGAAGCCCTCCTTCATGCCAAGCTCGGTCATCACCGTCTCGAGCTTCTCGCGGTCGGCGCGGACGCCGCGCGTCGCCCCCATGCGCTCGGCCAGCGCGAGCCGCTCGTCGTTGAGGTCGGTCACCACGATGTGCCGCGCGCCAACATGCCGGCAGACCGCCGCCGCCATCAGCCCGATCGGTCCGGCGCCGGTGATCAGCACATCCTCGCCGACGAGATCGAACGCGAGCGCCGTGTGCACCGCGTTGCCCAGCGGATCGAGGATCGAGGCGACCTCGTCCGGTATCGTGTCAGGCACCGGGCGAACATTCGCCTCCGGGATCACCACATAGTCGGCGAAGGCGCCCGGCCGGTTCACGCCCACGCCCTTGGTCTGGGCGCAGATATGGCCCCGGCCCGAGAGGCAGTTGCGACAGTGCCCGCACGGAATGTGTCCCTCGCCCGAGACCCGCTCGCCCGGCCTGACCCCGCGCACACCCGGCCCCACCGCCTCGACGATGCCCATGTATTCGTGGCCGACGATGAGCGGAACCGGCACGGTCTTCTGCGCCCACTCGTCCCACTTCCAGATGTGCATGTCGGTGCCGCAGATCGAGGCCATGCCCACCCGGATCAGCACGTCGCCATATCCCGGCTCGGGCTTCGGCTCGTCCTGCAGCTTCAGTCCGGGGGCGGATTCCGCCTTGACCAGCGCTCTCATCTTTCCTCGTCCGTCCAGAGATCGGTGCTGAGATATTTCAGCCCCGAGTCGCAGATTACCACGGCCACCGTCCCGCCCCGGTGCGGCCCGTCGATCAGCCGCAGCGCAGCGGCGACGTTCGCGCCGGCCGAGAAGCCGGCGAAGATCCCCTCCTCGCGGGCGAGCCGCCGCGCGGTGTCGCGGGCTTCCGCGCCGCTCACCGCAATGCAGCCGTGGGGCCGCAGCCCCTCGAGATGGGCGAGGTCCGCCATCAGATAGCCCCCGCCCTGGATCGGATGGTCCGGCCGCGAGACGTCACCGCCCGCCAGCGCCTCGGCCCCCTCGGGCTCGACCGCATAGCAGCGGACCTGCGGCGCGGCGGCGCGGAAGAAGGCGGTGCAGCCGGCCAGCGTCCCGCCCGAGCCGGCGAAATCGGCGAAGGCATCGAGCCGCCCGCCCGACTGGAGCCAGATCTCCGGCCCGGTCCCGTCGCGATGCGCTGCCGGGTTGCCCGGGCGGCGGAACTGGTCGGCGCGGAAGGCGCCCCGCTCGGCGGTGATGCGCTGCGCTACCGCCTCGACCAGTGCGAGGTCGGCACCCGAGACCTCGCCCTTCCGCGCGCCCGGCCCCTGCGGCACCAGCACCACCTCGGCGCCCAGCGCCCGCATCATCCGCGCCCGCTCGGCCGAGTTTCCCTCGGACATGACCGCGACGAAACGGTAGCCCTTCACCGCGCAGACAATGGCAAGCCCGGTCCCCATGTTCCCGGAGGTAAGCTCCACCACGCACTGTCCGGGCCGCAGTTCGCCGGCCCGCTCGGCATCCTCGATGATCCGCCGCGCCGCCCGGTCCTTCTTCGAGAAGCCGGGCATGAGGTAGTCGAGCTTGGCGAGGATCCGTCCGTCGCGCCCGCGCGTCAGCCGGTCGAGCGCCACCAGCGGCGTCGCCGCCATGGCCTCCACCACCGAGGGCAGCACACCCTCGCGGGCCCGGAAATCGCCGGCGGGGCCGCTCACCTCACCACCCCGAGCTCCCGCCCCACCGCGACGAAGGCCGCAATCGCCCGGCCGATATCCTCCGCCGAATGGGCGGCCGACATCTGGGTGCGGATCCGCGCCTGCCCGCGCGGCACCACGGGGAACGAGAAGGCGGTGACATAGATGCCATGCGCCATCATCTGCGCCGCGAAGCGCTGCGCCAGCACCGCATCGCCCAGCATGACCGGAATGATCGGATGCCCCGCGCCGGCCAGCGTGAAGCCGGCCTCGGTCATCTCGCGCCGGAACCGTGCCGCGTTCGCCTCCAGCTTCGCCCGCAGCCCGGCTCCGTCCCGGACCATCCGGAGCGCCTCGCGGGTCGCCTCGACGATGCAGGGGGCGAGCGCGTTCGAGAACAGGTATGGCCGCGCCCGCTGCCGCAGCATCTCCACCAGCGGCCCCGGCCCGGCCACCACCCCGCCCGAGGCCCCGCCCAGCGCCTTGCCGAAGGTAGTCGAGACCAGATGCACCCGCTCCCGCAGCCCCCAGTGATCCGGCGTCCCGGCCCCGTTCGGCCCGATGAAGCCCGTCGCGTGGCTGTCATCCACCATCACCAGCGCGTCGTACTTCTCGGCGAGGTCGCAGATGCCCGGCAGGTTGGCGATGATCCCGTCCATCGAGAACACCCCGTCGGTCACGACCAGCCGGTGCCGGGCGTCCTGCGCCTCCTTCAGCCGCGCCTCCAGCTCGGCCATGTCGTTGTTGGCATAGCGGAGCCGCCGCGCCTTGCAGAGCCGGATGCCGTCGATGATCGAGGCATGGTTCAGCGCGTCCGAGATAACCGCGTCCTCCGCGCCCAGCAGCGCCTCGAACACGCCGCCATTGGCGTCGAAGCACGACGAGAACAGGATCGAGTCCCCGGTCCCGAGAAACCCCGCCACCTCGCGCTCCAGCGCCCGGTGGATGTCCTGCGTGCCGCAGATGAATCGCACCGAGGCCATGCCGAACCCGTGCTCGTCCAGCGCCTTCTTCGCCACCTCGATCAGGCGCGGGCTGTTGGCGAGGCCCAGATAGTTGTTGGCGCACATGTTCAGCAACGGCTCGGGGCCGTGGCTGGTCGCGACCCGGATGTTGGCCGCCTGCGGGGTGACGATCTCGCGCTCGCGCTTCATCAGACCCTCGGTCTCCAGCACCTTGAGTTGCGACTCGATGTCGGCGATCAGTGCATGGGACATGGGAACCTCCTTGCCTTCGGGCTCAGGCTTGGACGTCCGGGGCCGCCGCGTCAACGCGGAATCGGCCGCTTCACGGCGGCGGCGCGGCGAGCACTTGGCTCTGCCGCCGCTCACGCCAGGCGGTCAGCGTGCCGGCCGCGGCGATCAGCGCCATGCCGGCCAGCATCGAGGCGTCGGGGAAATCCGCGAAGATCACGAAACCCCAGAAGGTGACGAAGACGAGATAGCTGTAGTCGAAAGGCGCGAGCCAGCTCGATTCGGCGCTCTGGTAGGCCATGGTCAGGCCGAGATTGGCCGAGACGTTCAGCACCGTACAGAGCGCCGCCAGCCCCAGCACGCCCCAGCCGATCGGCACCCAGCCGCGCGCCAGATAGGGCAGTTCCGCCTGCGTCTCGGGCGAGGCCGGGAACAGCGCCAGCACCAGGATGCCGAGAACCCCGGCGGCGACATAGGAGAGTCCCACCCCGAAGGCGAGCGTCACCGGTGACTCCTGCCGGCAATAGCGCCGGGTCACGATCACCACGCCCGCATAGCAGAGCCCGGCCCCCACCGGCATGAGCTTCAGCCAAGTGAAGCCGGCGCTGGCCGGCTGCAGGATCAGCCATGCCCCCGTGGCCCCGGCCAGCACCGCCCCGACCCGCCACAGGCCGACATGCTCGCGCAGCACGATCACCGAGAGAATGGTAACGAAGACCGGGAAGGTGTAGAGCCCCGCCCCCATCTCGGCCATGGTCAGCGTCGGCACGCCCCCGAAATAGAGCAGCGTCGCCGCCAGCAGCAGCAGGCTGCGCGCCACCCCGGCCCACATCCGCTTCGGCCGCTTCGGGAGCGTGCCCCAGACCAGCCGTGCGACCAGCAGAAGCAGCAGCACGTTGCCGGTCGAGCGCAGGAAATGGAACTGCCAGAGCGTGGTGTCGGCGCCGGCCATGCGCACGAGCGAATCTTGCAGCGCCAGCGTCAGGAGCGCCGCCAGCATCAGCCCCGCCGCCAGCCCGGGCCGGTCGGTCTCGCTGCCGTCGAGGAGGCTCGCGCGGATCATCGCCTGTTCTCACACCCCCGCCCGGGCAACCGCCAGAAGGCCGTCGAGATCCAGATGCTCCTCCAGATGCGCGGCCAGCGCGTCCAGCACGGCTTCCACCCCGGCCTCATAGGACACGCCTGCACCCTCCACCCCAAGTCCCGCCAGATACGCCCGCCGGAACGCATCTCCCGCGAAGAGCCCGTGCAGATAGGCCCCGGCCACGCGCCCATCCGCCGACTGCGCCCCTTCCTCCGCGTTCCCGATCCTGAACAGCGGCCGAGCCCGGTCCGGCCCCTCGGTGCGGCCGATATGAATCTCGTAGCCCTCGACCGGCGCGCCGCTGGCGAGATGCTCGCCCGTAGCCCTGGTCAGCCGTTTCTCGGGCGTCATCATCGTCTCCACCTCGAGGAACCCCAACCCCTCGCTGACCCCCGCCGGCCCCTCGATCCCCTCCGGGTCGTCGATCGTCCGGCCCAGCATCTGGTAGCCGCCGCAGATGCCGAGGATCCGCCCGCCGCGCCGCCGGTGCGCCACGAGGTCCAAATCCCAGCCCTGCGAGCGAAGGAAGTTCAGATCGCCCCGCGTCGACTTCGTCCCCGGTACGATCACCAGCGCCGAGTCGCCGGGGATTGCCTGGCCCGGGCGAACCATCGCAACCGTTACCCCGGGTTCGAGCTTCAGTGGATCGAGATCGTCGAAATTCGCAATCCGGGAAAGCTGCAGGCAGACGATCTTCACCTTGCCGCCAGCGCCGTCCGTGCGGATGTCAGCCGCATCCTCCGCCGGCAACCGGGCGGCGCCGGCGAACCAGGGCACGACACCGAAGCCGGGCCATCCGGTGCGTGCCGCGATCAGCCGGTAGCCCTCGTTGAAGAGGCGAGGATCGCCACGGAACTTGTTGATCAAAAATCCTTTCACCAGTTCCGCATCCGCCTGATCCAGTACCGCCCGTGTGCCGACGATCTGGGCGATTACCCCGCCCCGGTCGATGTCGCCCGCCAGCACCACGGGCACCCGCGCCGCCGCGGCAAAACCCATGTTGGCGATGTCGCCGGCGCGCAGGTTCACCTCGGCCGGGCTGCCCGCCCCCTCGACCAGCACCAGATCCGCCCCTGCCGAAAGCCGCCCGAAGCTCTCCAGCACGCTCGCCAGAAGCGCGGGTTTCAGAAGGGCGTAATCGCACGCCTTCACCTGCGCCAGACGCCGGCCCTGCAGCACCACCTGGGCCCCCGTCTCGGTCTCGGGCTTCAGCAGCACCGGGTTCATGTCGACGGTCGGCGCCACGCGCGCCGCGCGCGCCTGGAGCGCCTGCGCCCGCCCGATCTCGCCGCCATCCACCGTCACGGCAGCGTTGTTCGACATGTTCTGCGGCTTGAACGGCCGCACGCTCAGGCCCCGCCGCGCGAAGGCACGGGCCAGCCCCGCCACCAGCACCGACTTGCCCACATTCGAGCCGGTGCCCTGGATCATCAGTGTCGCGCTCACCGGCTGCCCTTGAGCGTCAGCGGCAGCCCGGCCGCCACGAACTCCACATGGTCCGCCGCCGCCGCCACCCGCTGGTTCAACCGCCCCTGCGCGTCGCGGAATTCGCGGCCCAGCGCATTCGTTGGCGCAAGCCCCATCCCGACCTCGTTCGAGACCAGCACCACCCGCCCCGGCGCCGCGCCCAGCGCCGCCAGCAGGGAGGCCGTCTCGGCCTCGACGTCGCGATTCTGATGCATCAGGTTCGAGAGCCACAGCGTCAGGCAATCGACCACCAGCGTCACCCCCTCGCCCGCATGGGCTTGGATCGTCCCGGCGAGTTCCAGCGGCGCCTCGGCCAGTCCCCAGTCCGGCCCGCGCTCGGCCTTGTGGCGCAGGATGCGGTCGCGCATCTCGTCGTCCAGCGCCTCGGCAGTGGCGACGAACACATGCGGCGGCTGCGCCCCCAGCGCCAGCGCCCGCGCCGACTTGCCCGACCGCGCGCCGCCCAGCACCAGCGAGACGCGCGCCATCAGGCGAGCCTCGCAAACCGGAGCGGTGCGGCATAGGGCACCGGTTCGGCCACCACCGCGGCGAGGCTCGCGCCGGTCAGCATCATCCGCGCCGCCCGGATCGGCCCTGCATGGCAGACCAGCGCCGTGCCCGGCCCGGCCCCGGCGAGTACGGCGGCGACGCGGGCATGGACCGCGGCGAAGGTCTCGCCGCCGGGCGGCGCGATGGTCCAGGGGTCTGCCGCCCACGGATCGCTGTCGGCGCGGCGGATCGCGTCCCAGCTCATTCCCTCCCAGGCGCCGAAATCCATCTCCCACAGCCGCTCGTCCAGCTCCAGCGCCACACCGGCGCGGGCCGCCAGCGCCTCGGCCAGCCCCCGGCAGCGCCGCGCCGGGCTCGCCACCACCCGCCCGACCGGCGGCGTCGCCGCCAGCGCCGCGGCGATCTCGGCTCCGGCCTCCGGCCCGGCCGCGAGGTCCATCCGCCCGTAGCAGATGCCGGCCACCACCTCGGGCCTTGGGTGACGCAGGAAGATCACGTCCGAGATCACGCCCAATACCCCGCCAGCATCACCATGGCCGCCACCTCGCCCAGCGCCGCGATCGCGCCAAGCCCGTCGCCGGTATAGCCCCCGATCCGGCACACGAGATACCACAGGAACCCCGCCCCGGCGGCGAGCGCCATCACCAGTGCCGCGAGACCGCCCCAGCCGCCCGGCAGTGCCAGCGCCAGCGCCGTTCCCAGCGCCACGGCCACCTCCACCGGCCCCGCGCCGCGGGCGACCAGGGCGCCCGTCCCCTCGCTCCGCGCATAGGAGGCAAGCGCCGTCGCCGGCACCATCATCGCCCGGCCGGCGGCCCCGGCGATCGCCAGCGCCAGCACGCCCGACGCCGGGGCCAGCGCCGCCAGCGCCGCCCAGCGCAGCCCGATCGCCAGCGTGAGCGCGATCACCCCGTAGGCCCCTGTCCGGCTGTCGCGCATGATCCGCAGCACCTCGGGCCTCGAGCGCCCGCCGCCCAGCCCGTCGGCGCAGTCCGCCAGCCCGTCCTCGTGCAGCGCGCCGGTGAGCCCGATCAGCGCCGCCAGCGCCAGCCCCGCCGCCACGCTCGGGGGCAACGCCTGCGCCGCCAGCCAGAACACTAACCCCCCGCAGGCTCCCGCCAGCGCGCCCGCCAGCGGGAAATAGCGGCTCGCCCGCGCCATCCGGTCGGGTGCCCAGTCCGCGTGGTCGGGCAGCGGCAGCCGGGTCAGGAACCCCGCCGCGGTCAGCAACAGCCCGGCCTCGTCCAGCGCCCGCCGCATCACGCCGTGCGTTTCCGGCTGCCCCATCAGGCTTTCCCTGAAACCCCGGCGCTCTCGAAGGTCGCCATCTCGTTCAGCATGGCTGAGGCGGCGCGCAACAAGGGCAGCGCCAGCAGCGCGCCGGTCCCCTCGCCGAGCCTCAGATCGAGGTCGATCAAGGGCTCCGCCTCCAGCCAGTCCAGCATCCGCCGATGGCCGGGCTCCTGCGAGCGGTGAGCGAAGACGCAACAGCGCTTCGCCTCGGGCCGCGCCGCCAGCGCCACCAGCGCCGCTGCGGTGGCGATGAAGCCGTCGACCAGCACCACCGCGCCCCGCGAGGCCGCGCCGATCAGCGCCCCGGCCATCGCCGCGATCTCGAGCCCGCCGAAGGCCGCCAGCGCATCGAGCGGCTTGAGCGGCCCCGGCCGCCGCGCCGCGGCGCGGGCCAGTATGCCCAGCTTGCGGTCGACGCCGGCCGCGTCCAGCCCCGCCCCCGGCCCGGTCAGCACGCCGAGCCCGAGCCCGGCAACCGAATGCGCCAGCAGCGTCGCGGCAGAGGTGTTGCCAATCCCCATCTCGCCCAGCGCCACCACGCGGGTGCCGCCCGCCACCGAATCGGCCGCCAGCCCGGCGCCGAAGCCCAGCGCCCGCGTTACCTCATCCGGCGTCAGCGCATCCTCGGCGGCGGCGTTGCGCGTGCCCCGCCGGATTCCGGCCCGCACCAGCCCCGGCGCATCCGCCAGCGGCACCGCGACGCCGGCATCGGCCACCGTCACCGCCACGCCGTTCGCCCGCGCGAACACGGTCGAGGCTGCACCGCCGGCGAGGAAGTTCAGCACCATCTGTGCCGTCACCTCCTGTGGCCAGGCGGAAACGCCCTCGGCGACGATCCCGTGGTCGCCCGCGAAGATGAAGAGCCGCGCCGGGTC
The DNA here is from genome assembly GCA_039805905.1 of Limibaculum sp. Lineage (GTDB taxonomy): Bacteria > Pseudomonadota > Alphaproteobacteria > Rhodobacterales > Rhodobacteraceae > Thermohalobaculum. The sequence goes on from JBDIVM010000011.1 coordinate 74,944, forward strand.
GGCCGAGGGCGCCTCGGTCCCCTGTGCCAGCGCCATCTGCAGCGCCAGCGCCTCGATCCGGCCGAGGCTCCCGGGCGGCTTGGTCTTCACGTCGATCATGCGCTGCACCCGCGCGCCGAGCGACGGGTCCGGGGCCGTGATCGCGTAGCCATCCAGCATCACTTGCCTCCTTCCAGCACCGGGATGCGCGCCATGAAGTGCCCCTTCACCCCGGCCGGCCACTGCCGGAACGGCACTTGCCCGGTCTCGCTGTCCCGGTGCAGCCGCGCATAGTCCACCACTGCCGCCGCAGCGTCCTCGCCCGGCGCGAAGGCCCCCAGCACATAGGTCAGCTTGCCGGGCGCCGTCACCGCGGCGTTGCAGTGCCGCTCGCAGCCCATCAGGCAGGACTGGCGGCGCACCGCGATACCGGGTTCGCCGCAAGCCAGCTGCTCGACATGGCCCGCCAGGATCTCGCCACCCGTGCGGCCACAGGGGGCGAATTTCTCCTCGACCGACCAGCGGCAGGTGTCGCAGACGAAGATGGTGGTGGTCATGCTCGCGCACACTCCCGCCGGTTCGGTCCCATCATCCGCCTCCGCATGTCGCGTTCTCACCCGGGCAAGCCGATTTTTCCTTTGATCGCGACATAGCGCGGGCGTAAGCAGGGCGCAATGAACAGCGCACCCGTCGAGGGGGCTGAGCGGATCCGTGCCGAGGCTGACCCAAACCGGGGGCCGATGCCGGAGTTGTTCAGGGAGGCAGCCCGCCTCCGTCCCTCGGCCTGCGCATGCTGAACCGGAGGGACCATAATGAGAGCTGCCATCGCCGTCTTCGCCACTCTCGCCGCCAGCCCGGCGCTGGCACATCCCGGCCACTTCGCCGAATCCGCCGGCCATACCCACTGGCTGGCCCTTGGCGCACTTGGCCTTGCCTTTGCCATCGCCGGCGTCGCGCTGTGGCGCGAGCGTCGGGCCCGCCGCACCCGCAAGGACGCGGAGCGCCGGGTGTGAGCCGCTATGGCGTCATGGTCTGCGGCCACGGCTCGCGCAGCCAGCCCGCCGTCGACGAGTTCGCCGTGGTGGCCGAGCGGCTCAAGTCGCATTTCCCGGACTGGCCGGTCGAGTACGGCTACCTCGAATTCGCCAACCCGGTGATTCGCGACGGGCTCGACCGGTTGCGGGATGCGGGATGCGACCACATCCTCGCGGTGCCGGGGATGCTGTTCGCCGCCATGCACGCCAAGAATGACATTCCCTCGGTGCTCAATACCTATGCGCGCCAGTACTGCATCACCGTGCAGTACGGCCGCGAGCTCGCCGTCGACCCGAAGATGGTCGCCGCCGCCGGCGAGCGGGTGCGCGAGGCCATAGACAGGGCAGATGCCGAGTTCGGCGAGGTGCCGCCTCACGACACCTGCCTTGTGGTGATCGGCCGGGGCGCATCGGACCCGGACGCCAACTCGAACGTCTCCAAGATCACCCGCCTGCTGTGGGAGGGAATGGGTTTCGGTTGGGCCGAGACCGGCTACTCCGGCGTCACCTTCCCACTCGTCGAGCCCTGCCTCGAGCGCGCCGCAAGGCTCGGCTTCCGGCGCATCGTGGTGTTCCCCTATTTCCTGTTCACCGGCGTCCTCGTTGACCGCATCTACGGCTTCACCGACCAGGTGGCCCGCGCCCACCCCTACATCCAGTTCGTCAAGGCCGGCTACCTCAACGACCACCCGCAGGTGATCGCCACCTTCGCCGAGCGGGTGCGCGAGATCCTCGAGGGCCAGGCGGCGATGAACTGCGCCATGTGCAAGTACCGCACCCAGGTGCTGGGCTTCGAGGCCGAGATGGGGATGCCGCAGGAGAGCCACCACCACCATGTCGAGGGCCAGGGCGCGACGGCGCCCGGCTCGAATGTCGAGGACTGCAAACTCTGCGACACCTTCTGCACCGGCGCCTGCCGGCTGGCGATGGCAGACGCGGCGGAAGCTCACGAGCACGGGGGCCATCACCACCACGGTCATGGGCACGGGCATCACGACCATGGGGAAGGGCTCCATCACCACCACGACGATGACCACGCCCACGATCACAGCCACGCGCAGGATCACCACCACCCGCCCTACCCCCACGCCAAGCACCCGCTGGGACCCGAGAGCGCGCGGAAGTACCTGAAGGATCGCTGAGGCGTGGGCGGTCCGCTGTTCGACGGCTACCTGATTGTCGACTGGTCGGCCGCCGGCGTGCCGCGGACCGGCCGCGACTCGATATGGACCGCCCGAGCGTCCCGTGATGGAGCACCGGCGCGGCTGGAGAATCCTCCGACCCGAGGCGAGGCTGTCGCCCGCATCGCCGCCGTCCTGCGCGAGGAGGCCGCAGCCGGCCGGCGCCTGCTCGCGGGCTTCGACTTCCCCTTCGGCTACCCGGCCGGCGCTGCCCGCCGCATGGCCGGGCGCGATGGCTGGGAGGCCGTGTGGGACAGTCTCGCCGGACTCATCGAGGAAGGCGCGGGCAACGCCAACAACCGCTTCGATGCGGCCGCAGCGCTCAATGCCCGCATCTCGGAGGGGGACGGGCCGTTCTGGGGCAATGGCCTCAAGCGCGAGATCCCCGGCCTGCCCCGCACGCTCCCCGAAGGCTTCGGCGACCGCCTGCCCGCGCGCTCCCGCGCCGCCGAGCGCCAGGTGCCTCGCGCCCAGGAGGTCTGGAAGCTCTCCGGCGCCGGCTCGGTCGGCGGCCAGGCGCTGACCGGCATCGCCGCTCTTGCCCGGCTCAGGCGCGAGCCCGACCTCGCGCCGCATATCCGGGTCTGGCCCTTCGAGACCGGGCTCGCCGCGCCCGAGGCGTCCATCGTGCTGGCCGAGGTCTATCCCTCGCTCCTGCCCCCTGACCCGCGCGAGGCGATCCGCGATGCCGGGCAGGTCCGCGCCGTGGCCGAGCGCTTCGCCGCTCTCGACGCGGCAGGGCGGCTCGCTCCGCTCTTCGAGGGTCCGGCCACGCTGACCGCCGCCGAGCGCCGCGCCATCGTGGCCGAGGAGGCCTGGATCCTGGGCGCGGGCTTCGGGGCCGAGATTCGCCCTGCCCGTCCCGCCCGCCCGGCGCGTCCCCGCGTTTCCGACGCACACCCGGCCCCACGCCGCCCGCTCCGCTACGAGCGCGACCCCGCCGCCATCTACCGCCAGTCTTTCGACACGGTGCGCGCCGAGGCCCGCCTCGACCACTTGCCCGGGGATCTGCATGAGGTGGCGATCCGCCTCGTCCACGCCTCGGGCATGCCGGACGTCTCCGCCCGCCTCGCCTGGTCGGCCGATCTCGCGGCCGCCGCCCGCGCCGCGCTCGCCGCCGGCGCACCGGTGCTCTGCGACTGCGAGATGGTCGCCTCCGGTATCGTGCGGGGCCGGCTCCCGGCCGCGAACCCGGTGATCTGCACGCTGAACGACGACGCCACGCCGAGGCGCGCCGAGGCGATCGGCAACACCCGCTCGGCGGCGGCAGTCGAGCTCTGGCGCCCGCACCTCGCCGGCGCCGTCGTCGTCATCGGCAACGCGCCGACCGCGCTGTTCCACCTGCTCGAGCTGATCGACGAGGGCTGGCCGCGGCCCGCGGCGATCCTCGCCTTCCCGGTCGGCTTCGTCGGCGCCGCCGAGTCGAAGGCCGAGCTCGCCGCGCGCCCGCGCGGCATGCCGTTCCTGACGCTGCGAGGCCGGCGCGGCGGCTCGGCGATGGCCGCCGCCACGCTGAACGCCCTGGCCGCCGGGCTGGAGGCTCCGCGATGACCGGGGCGCCCTGGCTCACCGTCATCGGCATCGGCGAGGACGGCATGGCCGGCCTCTCCGCCGCGGCGCGGCGCCTCGTCGAGGAGGCCGAGGTCATCGTCGGCGGTGACCGCCACCTCGGTCTCGCCGCGAAGGTCAGCGCCGAGCGCATCCCCTGGCCCTCGCCCTTCGACGCCATGATCGGCACGCTCAAGGCCCATCGCGGCCGGCGCATCGTGGTGCTGGTGACCGGCGACCCGCTCTGGTACTCGGTCGGCGCGCGGATCCTGAAGTCGATCCCGGGGTCTGAGATCACCTTCCACCCGCAGCTCTCGGCCTTCCAGTGGGCCGCCTGCCGGATGCGCTGGTCGCTCGCCGATGTCGAGACTCTGACCGCCCATGGCCGCTCGGCCGAGCAGGTGATCCCGTGGTTCTGGCCCGGCGCCCGGCTCCTGATCCTGACCGCCGGCAGCGAGACGCCCGGCGAGGTCGCCCGGCTCCTCGCCGGACACGGCTACGGCGCCTCGCGCATGACGGTTCTGGCCAGTCTCGGCGGCCCGGACGAGGCGCGGATCGAGGGCACCGCCGCCGAATGGGCGGCGCAGGACCCTTCTGCGGCGATCCCCTCCTTCCACACCCTCGCCGTCGAATGCACCGGCCTGCCCGCCCGGCTCCTCTCCCGCCTCCCGGGTCTGCCCGACGAGGCCTTTGTCAGCGACGGGGTGATGACCAAGCGCGAGGTGCGCGCGCTGACGCTTTCCCGCCTGATGCCGGCCCGCGGCGAGGTGCTCTGGGACATCGGCACCGGCTGCGGTTCGGTCGCCATCGAATGGATGCGCGCCGCCCCCAATGCGCTTGCCGTCGGCATCGACCCCCGGCCCGACCGGCTGGAGCTCGCCCGCCACAACGCAGCGACCCTCGGCGCGCCCAAGCTCGAACTCATCGAGGGAAAGGCGCCAGGGGCGCTCGACCTGATCCCGCCGCCGCAGCCCGCCCGCACCGATCTCCGGCGCCCGAACGCGGTCTTCATCGGCGGCGGTCTCTCGCGCGAAACCGTGGACCGCTGCCTCGCCGCACTGCCCTCAGGCGGTCGTCTGGTCGCCAACGCGGTCACCCTCGACTCCGAGGCGCTGCTGATCGCGCTCCACACCCGGCATGGCGGCGATCTCACGCGCATCGCCATCGACCGCGCCGAACCGCTGGGCGGCCGCACCGGCTGGCGCCCGGCCATGCCGGTGGTGCAGTGGAGCCTGATCCGATGACCGGGACCCTTTACGGCATCGGCGTCGGCCCCGGCGACCCCGAGCTTATGACGCTCAAGGCGCACCGCCTGATCGCCTCTGCGAAGGTGATAGCCTACCCCGCCCCGGATTCCGGCGAGAGCTTCGCCCGAAGCATCGCCGCTGCCGCGATCGCGCCCGGCGCCGAGGAGATCCCGATGGTCGTGCCCATGCGCGCCGACAGATTCCCGGCACAGGAGGTCTATGCCGGGGTCGCCGGGCGCATCGCCGCCCGTCTCGGCGCGGGCACCGATGTCGTCGTGCTCTGCGAGGGCGACCCGTTCTTCTATGGCTCGTTCATGTATCTCCACGCTCGTCTCGCCGGCCGCTTCCCGGTAGAGATCGTGCCCGGCGTCTCCTCGCTCACCGCCTGCGCCGCCGCCTTCGGCCGGCCGCTGACGGCGCGCAACGACGTGCTGACCGTGCTCCCCGGTCCCCTGCCCGACGCCGAGCTCCGCGCCCGGATCGAGGCCGCGGGAGCCGTCGCCATCATGAAAGTCGGCCGCCATCTGCCGCGTATCCGGGCGTTGCTCGACGGCATGGGCCTGACCGGGCGCGCCGGCTATGTGGAGCGGGCGAGCTTGGCGGAACAACATGTGTGCCCGCTTGCCCAAGCTCCTGACGAAGCGCGGTATTTTTCGATGATCCTGATCTACCGAGGCGAGGACCCGTGGCTCAGCCGCACCCTGTCGTGATCTGCCTATCCCGGTCGGGTCAGGCCACCGCCCGCCGCGTCGCCGCGGCAATGGGCGCGGCGCTCCATGGCCGCGAAGGTCGGGTCGACGGCGCCGACGCTTTCTTCCCGGACGCGCTCGGCCATGTCCGCAGCCTGTTCGCCGCCCGAACGCCGGTCATCGGCGTCTGCACCGCCGGAATCCTGATCCGCGCCGTCGCGCCGCTCATCGCCGACAAGCGCACCGAGCCGCCCGTGCTCGCGGTGGCCGAAGACGGCTCGGTCGTCGTTCCCCTGCTCGGCGGCCACCGTGGCGCCAACCGGCTGGCCCGACGGATCGCCGAGGTGCTGGGCGCACGCGCCGCAGTCACAACCGCTGGCGACATTGCGCTGGGAATCGCGCTCGACGAGCCGCCACCCGGCTGGCGGCTGGCGAACCCGGAGGATGCAAAGGCCGCGATGGCGGCACTGCTGGCCGGGGCCGAGCCCCGGATCGAGGGCGAGCTTCCGTGGCTGCCGCCGCGCCTCAGATCACCAGCCCTCCGCATCAAGGGGGGAGGGGGGACCCGTGGCGCCCGCATCGTCCTGACCGCGACCGAGGCGCCTGTTACGGGCGGCCCGGACCGGCTCGTCTACCACCCGCAGCGCCTCACCCTTGGCGTCGGCTGCGCCCGGAACTGCCCGCCCGAGGAACTCGCCGCCCTAGCGGAGCAGGCGCTCGCGCTTGCGAATGCCGCCCCGGGCGCCATCGCTGGCGTGTTCTCGCTCGACCTCAAGGCCGACGAGCCGGCTGTGAACGCGCTGGCCGCCCGGCTCGGCGTGCCGCTGCGCCTGTTCGACGCCGCGGCGCTGGAAGCCGAGGCGCCGCGCCTCGCCAACCCCTCCGACGTCGTCTTCGCCGAGGTCGGCTGTCACGGCGTCGCCGAGGGCGCAGCGCTGGCCGGGGCCGGACCGGGGGCCGAGCTGATCGTCGAGAAGCAGAAGACAGCCAGCGCCACCGTCGCGCTCGCCCGCGCCGTAACACCGATCGCCCGCCTCCCCGGCCACCCGCGCGGCCGCGTGGCGCTCATCGGCATCGGGCCGGGCCAGGCGGAATGGCGCACGCCCGAGGCGAGCCGGCTGATCGCCGAGTCGGACGAACTCGTCGGCTACGGCCTCTATATCGACCTCCTCGGCCCCCTTGCCGCCGGCAAGCCCCGCCGCGACTTCCCGCTCGGCGGCGAGGAGGAGCGCTGCCGCTACGCGCTCGAGCGTGCCGGCGCGGGCGCTTCGGTCGCGCTCATCTGCTCGGGCGATGCCGGCATCTACGCCATGGGCGCACTGGTGTTCGAACTCCTCGACCGCCCGCCGGAGATGGGCGGCGTCAGCCGCGCCGCCCGCCGCGCCGAGGTGATCTCCGCACCGGGCATCTCAGCCCTGCAGGCGGCGGCGGCGCGCGCCGGGGCGCCGCTCGGCCACGACTTCTGTGCCATCTCGCTCTCGGACCTGCTGACCCCGCGAGCGGACATCCTCCGCCGCATCCGCGCCGCCGCCGAGGGTGATTTCGTCATCGCCTTCTACAACCCGGTCTCGGCCCGCCGCCGCGCTCTGCTCACGGAGGCGCGCGACATCCTGCTGGGCCACCGCCCGGCCGACTGCCCGGTGCTCCTCGCCGCCAATCTCGGCCGGCCGGATGAGAAGATCGCCTTTCGCCGCCTCGCCGATCTCGTCGTCGACGAGGTCGACATGCTGACCGTGGTGCTGGTCGGCTCGTCGCAATCGCGTCTGGCGCATCTGGGCGAGGGACCACGGATGTACACGCCGCGGGGGTATGCGAAGCGGATCGACCGAAAGGAGAGCGCATGACCGTCCACTTCATCGGCGCCGGCCCCGGCGACCCGGACCTCATCACCGTGAAGGGGCTGCGCCTGATCCAGCGCTGCCCGGTCTGCCTCTATGCCGGCTCGCTGGTGCCCGAGGCGGTGGTCGCCGCCGCGCCCGCTGGCGCGCGGGTGCTCGACACCGCACCGATGACGCTCGACCAGATCGTCGCCGAGATGGAAGCGGCCCATGCGCAGGGCCAGGACGTGGCCCGCGTCCATTCCGGCGACCCCTCGCTCTACGGCGCCATCGCCGAGCAGATCCGGCGGCTGAAGGCCCTCGGCATCCCCTTCGACGTCACCCCGGGCGTCCCCGCCTTCGCCGCCGCCGCCGCGGCGCTGGGGCAGGAGCTGACCATCCCCGAGGTTGCCCAGACCGTGATCCTGACGCGGACCGCGATGAAGTCCTCGGCCATGCCGCCCGGCGAGGACCTCGAGACCATCGCGCGCACCGGCGCGACGCTGGCGATCCACCTCTCGGTCCGCAACCTGCTCGAGGTGCAACGCAGGCTGATCCCGCATTACGGGCGCGAGTGCCCGGTGGTGGTCGCCTACCGCGTCGGCTGGCCGGACCAGATGCTGATCCGGGCAACAGTCGAGACGCTCCGCGACCGCGTTCGGGCCGAGAAGATCACCCGCACCGCTCTGATCCTTGTCGGCCCGGCGCTCGCCGAGACCGATTTCCGCGACAGCGCCCTCTATGATGGAGCGCACCCCCACATCCTGCGCCCGAAGCGGCGCGCGTGACGGGGCGGGCGGGGCGTAGCCTGCCCTACCCGACCTCGATCACGTGGGCGAAGGAGCCCATTACCCGCCCCTTCCTGAGGCCGGTCGCGCCGAGGTCCACCCCCTCGGCGTCATGGGCGAGGAACAGCGGGTCGCCCTCGGCCCGCCCGGTCGTCGCGTAGTGGAATTCGTGGCCGCGCAGCACCCCATGCCAGGGCAGCCCGCCCAGCATGGTGAGCTGCCGGTAGCCAAGCTGCCGCTCGCGCCGCAGGAAGCTGGTTTCGAGCCGGATGAGCCCCAGCATCCGGTGCGGGGCCCCGGCCTCGTCGACCAGCACCTCGCCCAGCACCATGTATCCGCCGCACTCGCCATAGATCAGCGCACCTCGCGCCGCGGCCGCGGCCATGCCGGCGCGGAAGCCCTCCGCCGCCGCCAGGCGGCCGGCATGAAGCTCCGGATAGCCCCCCGGCAGGAACACCGCATCCGCATCCGCGCGCGGCGCCTCGTCTGCCAGTGGCGAGAAGAACGAGACTTCCGCCCCGAGCGCCCGCCAGTCGTCGAGCATGTGCGGATAGGCAAACCCGAAGGCGCGGTCGCGGGCCACCGCGATCCGCTGGCCGAGCGGCTCCATATGGGCGGGCGACCCGCTCTCGCCGTGCAGATAGGCCGCGTCCGCGAGAATCGCGTCGACAGCACAGCCCGCCTCAACCCATTGGGCCGCGCCGACGATGAACGCCGCCAGATCGTCACGCTCCCCTGCCTGCACCAGCCCCAGATGCCGGGAGGGCAGCGCCAGGTCGTTGCGCACCGGCAGGGCACCCACGACCGGCAGCACGGATTCGACCGCCGCCCGCACGATCCGTTCGTGCCGGGCGCCGCCGACCCGGTTCAGGATCACGCCCGCGACATGGACGTCGTCGCGGAACCCTGCCATACCAGCTGCGACCGCCGCGGCACCCTGCCCCATCCGGGCGACGTCCAGCACCAGCATGACCGGCAGGCCCAGCGCCGCGGCGAGATCCGCCGTCGATCCGCGGCCCAGCGGGTCCTCCGGATCCGGCGCGCCGTCGAAAAGGCCCATCGCGCCTTCGACGACCAGATGCGCGCCGCCCTGGCGCCGCGCGCGGGCACGCAGCTGCTCCCGTCCGGCCGCCCAGGCATCGAGGGTGACGCAGGGCCGCCCGGTGGCGGCGGTGTGGAAAGCCGGGTCGATGTAGTCCGGCCCCGACTTGGCCGACACCACGTCGAGCCCGCGCGCCTTCAGCGCCGCCAGCAGCCCCAGCGTCACCGTGGTCTTGCCGCTGCCCGAGGCCGGGGCCGCGATCACCAGTCCGCGCATGGTGCTCTCCCCTGTTCCCTGTTCTCCGGGGCCCCGGCCTGACCCCGGGGTTCGCACCGGGGCGCAGCGGTCCGGGCTCAGGACTGCGCCGCCGGCGCGCGCTCCTCGGTCCCGGACCCGAGCGGATCGAGATCGCGCGGCGGCAGGCCCGCCATCTGGCCGATCCAGTCCAGCGCCCGGCGCATCAGCGCCACCCGGCCGATGCAGAGGATCGCCGGCGGTTCGAGTCCGCTGGCCGCGAGATCCTCCGCGGCACGGCCGAGCGTGGTCTCGACCACCCGCATGGTCGGCAGCGTCGCATCGGCGATGATCGCCACCGGCTCGTCGCCGCCGCGGCCCGCCGCCATCAGGCTGGCGCAGATCGCCGGAAGGGTCTTGATCGCCATATAGCCGACCAGGACCGGCGAAGACTTCGCCAGCGCCGCCCAGTCGAGCGCGCCGGGCGCCTCGCCGCTGGCGTCGTGGCCGGTGAAGAAGGTCACCGCCTGGTTCACGTCGCGGTGCGTCGCCGGGATGCCGGCATAGGCGAGCCCCGCCACCCCCGCGGTGATGCCGGGGACGACCCGGATCGGCACGCCCGCCTGCACCAGCGCCTGCGCCTCCTCACCGCCGCGGCCGAAGATGAAGGGGTCGCCGCCCTTGAGCCGCAGCACCCGCCTGCCCGCCCGCGCCAGCTCGATCAGCCTCAGCGAGATGTCACGCTGCTTCGGGCTCGGCTTTCCGCCACGCTTGCCGGCATATTCGATCTGGGCCCCGGGACGAGCCCATCCGAGGATGCGATCGTCGACCAGCGCATCATAGACGATCGCGTCGGCCTGGCCGAGCGCATTCAGGGCGTGCAGCGTCACCAGCCCCGGATCGCCTGGCCCCGCGCCCACGAGCCAGACCCAGCCGGGCAGAAGGTCGGGCCAGCCACCGCCGAGTTCGGGAAGAAGGGGGTTGCGAGTCATGGTCCTGATATAACCGCTTCGATCAGCGGGACGAAGCCTGGAATCGATGGATTGCACCGCATCCGCCCGGCCGGAGGTTATCGCTGGCCCGCCGCTCTCCCGGATGCTAGCGTTTCGGCGCACTAACCTGAGTTCTGCCATGCTGACACTCTACTATTCGCCGATGAGCTGTGCCCTTGCGGTGCATATTGCGCTCGAGGAGGCCGGCGCCGCCTACGAGGCGGTGAGAATCGACTTCAAGGCGAACCAGCAGCGCGGGACCGACTATCTGCGGATCAACCCAAAGGGCCGGGTGCCGGCGCTTGTCACCGATCGCGGCATTCTGACCGAGGTGCCGGCGATCCTCGCCTATTTGGCGCAGAGCTTCCCCGCGGCCGGGCTCGCGCCCCTCGCCGACCCGTTCGACTTCGCCCGGGCGCAGGCGTTCAACAGCTATCTCTGCTCGACCGTGCATGTCGCTCATGCCCACCGGATGCGCGGCAGCCGCTGGGCCGACGAGCCAGCGGCGCTCGAGGCGATGCAGCGGAAGGTGCCGCAATCGATGCTGGAGGCATTCCTCCTGATCGAGGAGGGCATGCTTGCACGCCCATGGGTGATGGGCGAGCGCTATTCCGTCTGCGATCCTTACCTCTTCACCCTCGCAAGCTGGCTCGAAGGCGACGGCGTCGACCTTGCCCGCCTGCCCCGCGTCATTGATCACCGTGCCCGTGTCGCGGCGCGGCCCGCGACCCAGCGGGCGCTGGCTCAGGAAACCGGCCGGGGTGCCGCGTGAACCGCTCGCCCCTCGACGCTTTCCGCCCCGACGCCGCAGGCCTATAATCCGGAGCATGGACGACATCCCCCCGGGCAAGCTCCGCAAGGGCTGGACGACCGGCGCCTGCGCGACTGCCGCGGCGAGGGCCGCGGGCGAGGGGCTGCTGACCGGCCGGTTCCCGGCCGAGGTGCGCATCACGCTTCCCCGCGGCCAGCGGCCGACCTTCTTCATCGCCGAAACGGCTTCGGGAGCCGGATGGGCCGAAGCGACGGTTGTCAAGGACGCCGGCGACGACCCCGACGTGACCCACCTCGCGACAATCCGCACCCGCGTCGCCAGGGCACCGGCTGGTTCGGGCATCCGCTTCCATGCCGGGCCCGGGGTCGGTACCGTGACCAAGCCGGGCCTGCCGATCCCGCCCGGCGAGCCTGCGATCAACCCGGTGCCGCGCCAGATGGTGAAAGGGGCTCTCAAGGAAATTGCAGACACATATGGAATACCCTCTGATTTCGACGTGATCATCGGCATAGACAACGGCGCCGAGCTGGCCAGGCACACCTGGAATCCGCGGCTTGGCATCGTCGGCGGGCTCTCGATTCTCGGCACCACCGGGATCGTGCGGCCCTTTTCTTGTTCGGCCTGGATCGCGTCGATCCATCGCGGGGTGGATGTGGCGCGGGCGAGCGGCCTCGCCCATGTGATCGCCGCCACCGGCGCAACGTCCGAAGCGGCCGCCCGTCGGCTCTACGGCCTGCCCGAGATCGCCTGCCTCGACATGGGCGACTTCGCGGGCGGGCTGCTCAAGTATCTGCGCCGGCATCCTGTTGCCCGGGTAACCATCGCCGGTGGCATCGGCAAGCTGGCCAAGCTTGCCCAAGGGGCGATGGACCTGCATTCCGGCCGCAGCCAGATCGACTTCGTCCGGCTTGGCGAGATGGTGGCCCAAGCCGGCGGTGACGGCGCCCGCGTCGCCGCTGCCAGCAGCGCCCTGGAAGCGCTGGAGATTGCCGGCCCGGCGATGGCCGCAGCGGTGGCCCGCGAGGCTGCGGCGGTTGCCGAGGACATGCTCCGCGGCGCGCCGGTCGCGGTGGAGGTGATCGTCACCGATCGCGCCGGCACGATTCGCGGGCGGCGCCCGTTCCCGCCATGACCGCGCATGTCCTCCTGCTCGCCGGCACCGCCGAGGCCCGCGATATCGCCCGGCTCCTCTCGGCCATTCCCGCGCTCCGCGTCACCGCCTCGCTCGCCGGTGTCACCTCCGAACCCGCGCCCGTCACCGCCGAGACGCGGTGCGGCGGATTCGGCGGCGCCGCCGGCCTTGCCCGATGGCTCTCCACCGAGCACATCGCGGCTCTGGTCGATGCCACCCATCCTTACGCCGCCCGGATGGCCGGCAATGCCGCAACGGCGGCAGCCATGACCGGGACCCCCCATCTGCGCCTGCTTCGCCCTGCCTGGGCGTGCGAGCCGCACTGGCAGACGGTCCCGGACCTGCCCGCCGCAGCGGCCGCACTGCCAGCCGGCGCCCGCGTGCTGCTCACGACCGGCCGGAAGGGACTGGAACCGTTTCTCGCTCGCACCGACCTCCGCCTCTCGCTCCGCGTGATCGAACCTCTGGCGGACCTGCCATCGCATGTGGAGCAGATCGCCGCCCGGCCCCCGTTCTCGCTCGACGACGAGGTTTCGCTGTTGCGGGGGCGCGGCATCACACACATCGTCTCGAAGAACTCGGGCGGCAGCGGCCGCGCAAAGCTCGATGCCGCGGCGCGACTCGGCCTCGCTGTACTTATGGTCGCCCGTCCCGCACCGCCGACCGGCCCAGTCGCGACGACACCCGAGGAGGCCGTCGCCTGGGTGATGCGGACAATCGAGACCTTCGGATGACCCCGGCGCATGGGTGCCATGACTTCCGCGCGCAGCCGCCATTTCGGTCGCCTCTCCTTGACACCCCTCGTGGTTTGGTCGAACTCTTGACCCGCATGGTTCCGGAGGGCCCGCCTGAGCGGGTCCCGGATTAATAGGGAATGCGGAGAGGGCCGACCCACCCCGGGAGCCCGGAGCCGCAGCCGCCCCCGCGACTGTATGCGGTGAGCTGCCCCGTTGAGCCACTGGCGAATGCGCCGGGAAGGCAGGGACAGCGCGGCCAAGGGGACAGCCCCAGGGCCGGAGCCGCGAGCCAGGAGACCTGCCAGGCATCGAACCGAAACATGTCCGTCGGGTGTGACGGCAAGGAGAAGTCATCATGCATATAGAGCCTGGAATCGTGTCCGGCGCCAAAATGGTGCTGAGCTATGCCACTGCAACCGCTGCGGGCGGCTTCGCATTGAAGCTCGCAGTCGAGGAACTGCGCGAGCGGGGACTGCCCTCCCTGGCCATGCGCAGCCTCTCCTGCACAGCGCTGGTTTTCGGCTTCTTCGAGGTGCTACCACACTTTCCGGTGGGCGTCTCGGAAGTGCACCTGATCCTCGGAACGACACTGTTCCTCGTCTTCGGTGCCGCGCCCGCCTCTATCGGACTCGCGCTCGGGCTTCTGCTGCAGGGTCTTTTCTTTGCCCCGTCCGACCTGCCGCAATACGCGATCAACGTGACGACCCTGCTGGTCCCGCTGTTCGCGATGCGGGAGCTTGCGTCCCGGATCATCGCTCCCGATACGGCCTATGTGGATCTCGGGTACAGACAGGTGTTGGCCCTGTCGGCCGCCTATCAGGGCGGCGTGGTCGCCTGGGTTGCATTCTGGGCACTCTATGGCGGCGGCGTCGGCGCCGAGAATCTGGGTGCGGTCGCGACCTTCGCTGGTGCTTACATGGCTGTCCTGCTGATCGAACCGGTGACCGACCTGATCGTGCTGGCCGGCGCCAAGGCACTGCGCGGACTGGGCCATCACGGGCTGGTCACACCGCGCCTGTATGACGCCGTGTGAATCGGCAATAGCTGGTGCGTGAGGGGTGAGGCTGGGCGCAATACGGATAACCTGAACCTCTCTGTCAGGTGCTGTCAGCCCAATCTTGCCCTTGACACCCCTCGCGCATTCACGGAACTCTGTTTCCGCATGGTTCCGAAGGGCCCGCCTGAGTGGGCCCCGGATCAATAGGGAATGCGGAGAGGGCCGACCCATTCCGGGGGCCCGGAGCCGCAGCCGCCCCCGCGACTGTATGCGGTGAGCTGCCCCGTTGAGCCACTGGCGAATGCGCCGGGAAGGCAGGGACAGCGAGGCCAAGGGGTCAACCCCGGGGCCGGAACCGCGAGCCAGGAGACCTGCCAGGCGCCTGACGCAACCAACCCCGTCGGGTGTGACGGGAAAGGAGTAAAACCGATGACTACCTCTTCCACAATCCGCACACGCGGCGACACCAGCCTGGCCACGATCCTGTTCGTCGCTTTCCTCGGTGCCGGCCTGCTCTTCGCCGCCGGCTTCGCCAATTCTGCAGTGATGCACGATGCGGCGCACGACACGCGCCACTCGATCGGCTTCCCCTGTCACTGATCTGACGGACCGGACATGCTGAGAACATTGCTGGCCAGCGCCCTGTTCGCTGGCCTGATCGCCGGGCTGTTCGCCGCTGGGCTGCAGCAGGCTTTCCTTGTGCCGCTGATCACGGAGGCCGAGCTTTACGAGACCGGCCAGCTTACGCACTTCGCCGGGGCTGAGGGCGTCGCCCATGACCACGGATCGGCAGACCACGGATCGGCTGACCACGGATCGGCCGGGCCGGCAGCAGCGGCGCATGACCACGCAGATCATGATCACGGCCACAATCACGGCGCAGCCACGCCGGGCGCGAGCCGCGCCCTGCTTACCATGCTGATGACGGTGCTGACGATCTGCGGCTTCGGGCTGATCACGGTTGCGGGCTTCGCTCTCGCCGAGCGCATGGCGCTTGCCCGGATCGACCTCCGCGCCGGGCTGCTCTTCGGCCTGGCGGGGTTCGCCGCGACCCAGCTCATGCCTGGCCTCGGCCTCTCGCCCGAGCTGCCGGGCTCGGCCGCGGGAGAGCTCCATTCCCGTCAGATCTGGTGGGTGCTGACCGCCGCCGCGACGCTGACGGGGATCGGGCTCATCGCCTGGGGCGGCCTGGCGCTCAAGCTCGCCGGCGCCGCCGCGATCGCGCTGCCGCATCTCGTCGGGGCGCCGCATCCGGAGGGGCTGACCGGCGTCGTCCCGCCCGAACTCGCCGCCCTCTTCGCGGCCCGGGCGCTGGCTGTCGGCGCGCTCACCTGGGCCGCGCTCGGGGCGCTCGCCGGGCATTTCTGGTCGCGCGAGACCGCCGCCGGCTGAGGGCAGAGGGGGCATGGAGTTCAGCAGCGACTTCCGCGCCCGGCTCACCGAGCTCTTCGCGTGGCGGCGCGACGTGCGCCGCTTCCGCCGCGAACCGGTTCCGCCCGCCACCGTCGCTCGGCTGCTCGCCGAGACCGGCATGGCGCCTTCGGTCGGCCTGTCCGAGCCCTGGCGGTTCGTCCTGGTCGAGAGCGATCTCGCCCGCGGTGCCGCGCGCGCCAATTTCGAGGCAGCGAACGCCCGGGCGCTCGAAGGCTACACGGGCGAGCAGGCACGTATCTATGCCACGCTGAAGCTCTCCGGCATGCGCGAGGCGCCGGTGCAGATAGCGGTCTTCTGCGACGAGACCACCGTACAGGGCGCCGGCCTCGGCGCCGGGACCATGCCGGAGACACGCCGCTACTCGGTGGTCTGCGCCATCATGCAGCTCTGGCTTGCGGCACGCGCCGAGGGGCTCGGGGTCGGCTGGGTCTCGATTCTCGACCCGGACCGCCTTTCGCGGGATCTCGACCTCCCGCACGGCTGGCGCCTCATCGCCTATCTCTGCCTCGGCTGGCCCGAGGAGGAGCACGAGGACGCCGAGCTCGAGCGCGCCGGCTGGGAAGCCCGGCGCGGTATCGACACCCGGGTCCTGACCCGATAGGAGCAACCCATGCCCGCGAGAATCCCCGCAACCGTGATCACCGGCTTCCTCGGCGCCGGCAAGACGACGCTGATCCGCAACCTGCTGGAGCGCAACGGCGGCAAGCGCATCGCCCTCGTCATCAACGAATTCGGCGACATCGGCGTCGACGGCGAGATCCTGAAGGGCTGCGGCGACGCACTCTGCACCGAGGACGACATCATCGAGCTCTCGAACGGTTGCATCTGCTGCACAGTGGCCGACGACTTCGTGCCGACCATGAAGCGGTTGATCGACCGCGCCAGCCCGCCCGACCACATCGTCATCGAGACCTCGGGCCTCGCGTTGCCGCAGCCACTGGTGCGCGCCTTCAACTGGCCCGAGATCCGTACCCGCGTCACCGTAGACGGAGTCATCACCGTGGTGGACGGCCCCGCCACGGCCGAAGGCCGCTTCGCTGCCGACGAGGCCGCCCTCTACGCCCAGCGCGCCGCCGATGGCAGCCTGGTTCACGAGACGCCGCTCTCGGAACTCTTCGACGACCAGCTCGCCTGCGCCGACATGGTGGTGGTCTCCAAGACCGACCGGATGGAACACGGGGCCCTCGAGGGCGTGCTCAGCCGCCTCACCGACCAGGCGCGGCCCGGCGTCCGTTTCCTCCGCTCCGATGCCGCCGGCCTGTCGCCCGAAGTGCTGCTGGGCCTCGGCATCGGCGCCGAGAGCGACATGGATGCCCGCGGCGCGGTGCACCATCATCACCATGAGGATGACGGTGACGACGACCAGCACGATCACGGCCACGACGAGTTCGAGACCTTCGCGGTGACACTGGGCGAGATCGCCGACCCGGCAGCCTGGGCCGACGGGCTGGCCGACACCATCCGCGCCCACGACATCCTGCGCCTCAAGGGGTTCGCCGCGGTGGCAGGCAAGCCGATGCGCCTCGTCGTGCAGGCCGTCGGCCCCCGCATCGAGACCTGGTTCGACCGCCCCTTCGACCGCGACGACCGCGCCACCCGGCTCGTGGTGATCGGCGAGGCAGGGCTCGACCGCGCGGCCATCACGGCGGCGCTCGCGCCATGACCGCCGTCATCGAGCGCAGTAGCCCGCATGAGGCACGCCACCTGCTCGAGGCCAGCCATCGGATGATGCTCGAGCTCTTCGACCCCGATTCCAATCACTTCCTCAGTCTGGACGCCCTCGCCCGGCCCGACATCCGCTTCTTCATCGCACGCCTCGACGGCCACGTCGCCGGCTGCGGCGCGCTGGCAGTCCGCGATGGCTACGGCGAGATAAAGTCGATGTTCGTCGACCCTGGGATCCGCCGCACCGGGATCGCCGCCGGGCTGATGGCGCGGCTCGAGGCCCAGGCTGTTGCGCTCGGTCTGCCCTGGCTCCGGCTCGAGACCGGCAATCTCCTGCACGCCGCCCATGCCCTCTACGCCCGCTGCGGCTTCACCCTCTGCGACCCCTTCGGCGACTACGCAGCGCATCCGCAGAGCGTATTCATGGAAAAGCGGCTCTCGCCGTGAGCGGATAGGCACCGATGCACCTCCTCCTTGCCCAGCCCGGAGAGGCCACCGACCCCTCGCAGGCGGTCGATCTTGGCCAGACCCCGGCGGAGGTCATCGTCATCACCGCCGCCGACACCGAGCTCGCGGCCCTCGCCGAGGCCCGTGCCGAGCTGGGCGCCGAGGCCCCGGAGCTGCGCCTCGCGTCGCTCCTCCACCTCACCCACCCGATGTCGGTCGACCTCTACCTCGACCGGACCGCCACGAAATCCCGCCTCGTCATCGCCCGCATCCTCGGCGGCGAGGGCTACTGGCCCTATGGACTCGAACAGTTCGCCGCCCGCCTCGGCGCCGCCGGCATCCCCTTCGCCGCATTGCCGGGCGACGACAAGCCCGACGCCGCACTGCGCCGCGTGTCAACCTTGGCGGCGGGCGACTACGAGGCCATCTGGGCCTACCTCGTCGAGGGCGGGCCAGAGAATGCCGCGAACTTCCTGCGCCTTGCTCGTGCCCTCGCGCGCGACGAGGCGGAGCGGCCGGCGCCCGCCCGCCCGCTGCTCCGCGCAGGCGTCTACTGGCCGGGCGCCGGCATCGCCGATCTCGACGCCGCCCGCGCCGCATGGCCCGAGGGCGGGCCGGTCGTCCCCATCGTCTTCTACCGCGCACTGGTACAGGGCGCCGGGCTCCATCCCGTGAACCGCCTCGTCCGCGCCTGCCTCGCCGAAGGCCTCGCGCCCCTTCCCGTCTTCGTCGCCTCGCTGAAGGACCCGGTCTCGGCGGCTACGCTGGAGGCGCTCTTCGCCGAGACGCCGCCTGCGGTCATCCTCAACGCCACCAGCTTCGCCGTCTCCTCGCCGCAGGCCGTGTCGCACACGCCGACCGTGCTCGACCGGCCCGGCGTGCCGGTGCTGCAGGTGGTCTTCGCCGGCGGCACCGAGGACGCCTGGCAGAAGGGCCTCAACGGACTCTCCGCCCGCGACATCGCCATGAACGTGGCGCTGCCCGAAATCGACGGCCGTATCCTGACCCGCGCCGTCAGCTTCAAGGGCGAGGCCTGGTTCGACGAGGCCACCCAGTGCCGGATCGCGACCTACCGCGCCCGCGGCGACAGGGTGAGCTTCACCGCGCAACTCGCTGCCGCATGGACAAAACTTCGCCGCACACCTGCGGCGGAAAGGCGCGTCGCCATCGTGCTTGCGAACTACCCGAACAAGGACGGGCGGCTGGCGAACGGCGTCGGCCTCGACACGCCGCAAAGCGTCACCGACTTGCTGTCGACTCTGAAAGACAGCGGCTACCGACTTCATAGGGCTCCGGAATCCGCTTCCGACCTCATGGCCCTCATCCAGTCCGGCCCCACCAACTGGCTGCCCGGCCGCCCGCGCCGGCAGGGCGGCGAGACCCTCTCGTTCGCCGATTACCAGATCTTCTACTCCAGCCTGCCCTGGGAGGTCCGCCGCCGCATCGAGGAGCGCTGGGGCAGCCCCGAGCAGGATCCCTTCTACATCGAGGGCGCGGTCGATTGCGGCCACTTCGCCCTCTCGATCCAGAGCTTCGGCAATGTCGTCGTCGGCATCCAGCCGGCGCGCGGCTACAACATCGACCCCAAGGCGACCTACCACGCGCCCGACCTGGTGCCGCCGCACAACTACCTCGCCTTCTATGCCTGGCTCCGCCGCGAGTTCCGCGCCCATGCGGTGATTCATTTCGGCAAGCACGGCAATCTGGAGTGGCTGCCGGGAAAGTCGCTGGCCCTCTCGGAGGAATGCTTCCCCGAGGCCGTCCTCGGCCCCCTCCCCCACCTCTACCCCTTCATCGTCAACGACCCCGGCGAGGGCACCCAGGCCAAGCGCCGCACCGCGGCGGTGATCCTCGACCACCTGACGCCGCCGCTCACCCGCGCCGAGACCTACGGGCCGCTCAAGGAGCTGGAGGCGCTCGTCGACGAATACTACGAGGCCAGCGGCGTCGACCCCCGCCGGCTCGATCATCTGAGGAAGGAAATCCGCTCGCTGCTCTCCGCAGCCCGCCTCGACACCGATGCCGGGATAACGCCGGAGATGGACGAGGCCGACGCACTCACCCGGCTCGACACCTATCTCTGCGAGCTGAAGGAGAGCCAGATCCGCGACGGCCTGCACGTCTTCGGCACCTCCCCCGTGGGCGACCTCGAACGCGACCTCGCCATCGCACTCGTCCGCGTCCCCCGTGGCGACGGCAAGGGCGGCAACGCCTCGCTGATCCGGGCGCTGGCGCGCGACTGCGGCATCGACCCCGGGACCTTCGATCCGCTCGCCTGCGAGATGGGAGCTGCCTATGATGGCCCCCGCCACAAGTTCCTCTGGGCGGCGGGCAGCGTTGCCGAAGCCTGGCGCAGCAACGGCGACACCGTCGAGCGGCTCGAGAAGCTGGCGCAACTCGCCATCCGGTGGCCCGAGACGCCGAAGCACTTCCGCCACACCGCGCCGGTGCTGGAGGCGCTGCACACCGAGATCCTCCCTGCCATCCGCGCCTGTGGCGCTGCCGAGTGCGCCGCGCTGCTCGCGGCGCTCGATGGCCGCTTCATCCCGCCCGGCCCCTCCGGCGCCCCCACGCGCGGGCGCCCGGACGTGCTGCCGACGGGGCGGAACTTCTTCTCGGTCGACAGCCGCGCCGTGCCCACCCCCGCCGCCTGGGCGCTCGGCTGGCACTCTGCGACGCTCCTGATCGAGCGCCACCTGCAGGACCAGGGCGACTGGCCCCGTGCCCTCGTGGTGACCGCCTGGGGCACCTCGAACATGCGCACGGGCGGCGACGACATTGCGCAAGGTTTGGCGCTGATGGGCGTGCGCCCGCGCTGGGACCAGGCGAGCCGCCGCGTCACCGGCTTCGAGATCATCCCCCTCGACCATCTCGACCGGCCGCGGGTCGATGTCACACTCCGCATCTCCGGCTTCTTCCGCGACGCCTTTCCCGCACAGATCGAGCTTTTCGATGCCGCCGCCCGTGCGGTCATGGCCCTCGACGAGCCCGAGGACCGGAACCCGCTGGCCGCCCGCTTCCGCGCCGAGACCGCGCGGCTCGCCGCCGAGGGCGCCGGGCCGGACGAGGCCGCCCGCCGCGCCGGCTACCGCGTCTTCGGGTCGAAGCCCGGCGCCTATGGCGCGGGCCTCCAGGCGCTGATCGACGAGCGGCTCTGGAACGACGGCGCCGACCTCGCCGAGGCCTATCTCGAATGGGGCGGCTACGCCTATTCCTGCGAGGCCGAGGGCGTGCGCGAGCGCGCGCTGTTCGAGACCCGGCTCGGCCAGGCCGAGGCGGTGGTGCAGAACCAGGACAACCGCGAGCACGACCTGCTCGACTCCGACGACTACTACCAGTTCGAGGGCGGCGCCGCGGCCGCCATCGAGCAGCTGCAAGGCCGCGCCCGGCCGGTCTACCACAACGACCACTCCCGCCCCGAGCACCCGGTGATCCGCACGCTGGAGGAAGAAGTCGGCCGCGTCGTGCGCTCGCGCGTCGTCAACCCGAAATGGCTCGCCGGCGTCATGCGCCACGGCTACAAGGGCGGCTTCGAGATCGCCGCGACCGTCGACTACCTCTTCGCCTTTGCCGCCACGACCCACGCGGTGAAAAGCCACCATTTCGACCTCGTCCACGAGGCCGTGCTGGAGGACGAGACCGTCCGCGCCTTCCTTGCCGAAGCCAACCCCGCGGCACTGCGCGAGATCGCGCAACGCCTCGCCGAGGCCGAGGCCCGCGGGCTGTGGCAGCCGCGTTCGAACAGCGCGCGCGCCATTCTCGACAACCTGACCGGGAAACGGCCGTGACCCCCATCGCCCCCGCCGATCTCCGCGCCCTCTACGACGCCGCCCGCACGGCGCTGGTGTCCTTCCCCGGCGTCGAAGCGGCGCGCTTTGCCGCGGCGCTGCCCGCCGATCCGGGGAAGCCGCGTCCGCTCGCCCCGGTGTGGAAGCCGGGCGCTGCGCAACTCGCCCCGGCCCGGCCGGCGCCAGCCTTCGAAAGTCTGCTCGGCCTGATGCGCGCCCATGCGGACGGACTCGAATGGCGGCAGTCCTATTCCGCCGCCGAGATCGGCGAGAGCTACCTGAAGGGCATGGGCTATGTCGAACTGATGGGGCCGCGCGGCCACTACCCCTCGGACGCGGTCGTCTTCGGCTTCGTCGCCATCGGCCCCGAGAGCCTCTATCCCGAGCACCGGCACCGGGCCGAGGAGATCTACGCCATCCTCTCCGGGACCGGCGAGTGGCGCTACGACCTCGGCCTCTGGACCCGGCACGGCGCCGGCGAGGCGGTTCATTCGGCGCCGAATCACTGGCACGCGCTGCGTACCGGAGCAGGGCCGCTCGTCATGCTCTACGCCTGGATGGGTGGCGACCTGACGCAGAAGTCCGAGATCGCGCCGCCGGGCGCCGCGATGGAGCCCCGCCGCCTCACCCCTGACTACCCCCACTGGGACGCCGTCCTGGCCCTGATTCTCGACGCCTTCGCCTTCATGGAGGGCCGCATCGACCCGCCTTCGTCGGCGCACCGCCTGACGGTCGCCGATATGGCCGCGCAGGCGGGCACGGGCGCCGTCTGGGTCATCGAGGAGCAGGGCCGCCCCGTCGCCTGCCTCTTCGCCAGGCCGCAGGGCGACGCGCTCTATCTCGGCAAGCTCGCCGTCGCCCGCAGCCACCGCAGCCGTGGCCTCGCCGGCATCCTCGTCGCCGCCGCCGACGCCGAGGCCCGTGCCCGCGGCCACGCCCGCCTCGAGCTCCAGACCCGGGTCGAGCTCGCCGAGAACCACGCCGCCTTCGCTCGGATGGGTTTCCTCAAGACTGGTGAAACCGCCCATGAAGGCTATGATCGCCCGACCAGCATCACCATGAGCCGCCCTGTAGCAGAGGCCCGATGACAGACACTCCCGAAGCCCCCGAGAGCAGCGAGAACACCCGCCACGCCGCCAAGATGGCGAAGAAGAAGGCCGCGCGCGACAAGATCATGGCCGGCAAGACCGCCGAGAAGGGCCTCATCATCGTCCATACCGGCAAGGGCAAGGGCAAATCGACCGCCGCCTTCGGCATGATCTTCCGCTGCATCGCACACGGGCTGCCCTGCGCCGTGGTGCAGTTCATCAAGGGCGGCATGTCGACCGGCGAGCGTGACCTGATCCTGCGTCAGTTCAGCGACATCTGCCAGTTCTACACCATGGGCGAAGGTTTCACCTGGGAAACCCAGAACCGCTCGCGCGACATCGCGATGGCGCAGGCTGCGTGGGAGAAGGCGAAGGAGTTGATCCGCGACCCGCGCCACCGCATGGTGCTGCTCGACGAGATCAACATCGCGCTCCGCTACGACTACATCGACATCGCCGAGGTGGTGGCGTTCCTGAGAACCGAGAAGCCGCCGATGACCCATGTGGTGCTGACCGGGCGCAACGCGAAGGACGAGCTGATCGAGGTCGCCGACCTGGTGACCGAGATGGAGCTCGTCAAGCACCCCTTCCGCGGCGGCATCAAGGCCCAGATCGGGGTCGAGTTCTGATCCATGGGACGGGCCTTTCCATGCAGGCGCTGATCGCCGCCTTCGCCGCCGAGCTCCGCCGTCATCCGCACCCGTCGGCAACGACGGCCGCGGCGCTGCTCGACCGGCTTCCGGACACCGTTCCGCCGCCGGAGGCACCGATGCCGGAGCATCTCGCCGGGGCCCTTGCCGCACCGGGCGCACATCCGCTGACCGCGCGCCTCGCCGCGATTGCCGGCCGCCTGCCCTGGCTCCGGGTCACCGGCCGCGACATGCCCGCAGGTTTCGCCGGGCGGCATGCCTATTGCGACATCACCGGCCCGGGCGCCCTGATCGAGGCCCCCGACATCGGCTTCGGCGCCTACCTCCAGTATCCCGAGACCTTTTACCCCCGCCACTGGCACGCGGCCGAGGAACTCTACCTCATCCTCGGCGGCACCGCCCTCTGGACCCGCGACGGGGTGACCGAGGTCCCTGCCCCGCCCGGCACCCTGATCCGCCATGCCCCGTTCGAGCGCCACGCCACCCGGACCCGCGCCGAACCCCTGCTCGCCCTCTGGGTCTGGATGGGCGATCTGGACTTCGCCAGCTACGGGATCGACCCGGAGTGACCCGGACACCTCAGCGCCCGAGCACCGCCGCCACGACCGCCACCGCCAGCAGCACGCCCCAGGCTCGCCAGATCAGCGCGACCGCCTCCTCGATATCGCCCACATGTGCCGCCCTGCGGCCCTGCGCGTTGATGTAGGGGTCATCGGTCAGCGCCCCGCCATAGAGCCGCGGACCCGCCAGCGCCACACCCAGCGAGGCCGCCGTCGCCGCCTCGGGCCAGCCGGCATTGGGCGACTTGTGCAGCGGCGCGTCGCGCAGCATCACCCGGAACGCCTGGCGACCGCCGCCCACGAGGCAGATCGCCGCTCCGGCCAGCCGGGCCGGCAACAGGTTCACGAGATCGTCGAGCCGCGCCGAAGCCCAGCCGAAGTCGCGATACCGTTCCGAGCGGTGGCCGATCATCGAATCGGCCGTGTTCACCGCCTTGTAGACCGCGATCCCCGGCAGCCCGGCGACCAGGAACCAGAAGGCCGGCGCCACCACACCGTCGGAGAAGTTCTCCGCCGCCGACTCGATCGCCGCGCGCGAGACCCCCGCCTGATCCAGCGTCTCCGTATCGCGCCCGACGATCCGCGAGACCGCCGCCCGCCCCTCGGCCAGCGAAACCCGCAGCGCCGCAGCCACCGCAGCGACGTGGTCGGCGAGGCTCCGCTGCGCGAGCAGCGCCGCCGCGCCCAGCACCTCCAGGACCCCGCCGAAGGGCATCCGCGACAGCAGCCAGGCCGGCAGCCCGGCCGCCGCGACCAGCAGCGCCAGCGCCAGCGCGCCCTTCAGCCGCCGCCCCGGTCCGCAGTTGAGCCGCGCCTCCAGCGCCGCGATCAGCCGCCCGAACAGCACTGCCGGATGCGGCACCGGCCGCCAGAGCCAGTCCGGCTCGCCGAACAGCGCGTCCAGGATCAAGGCCAGCGCCAGCATCAGCCGGCGCCGCCGCAGCACAGCGCGACGACGGTGACATTGTCGGTGGCACCGCGCGCGAGCGTCAACTCGATCAGCGCGTCGCAGATCCGCCCGGGCGACCGCAGTGCGCAGGCCTCAAGGATCTCCTGATCACCGACATGCTCGGTCAGCCCGTCCGAGCACAGGATAAAGATGTCGCCGTCCCGCACCCGCCCCTGCACGATATCGAGTTCGGGCATGTCGAACGCACCGACTGCACGGGTGATCACGTTTCGCCGCGGCCAGCTGCGCGCCGCCTCGGGCGTCAGGGCGCCCTCATCGACCAGATCCTGCACCTCGGTGTGGTCGCGGGTGATCTGCGCGATCGTTCTGTCCTGCACGCGGTAGACCCGGCTGTCTCCGCACCAGACACAGGCACATTCGTCGCCCCGTATCAGCAGCGCCGCGAGCGTGCAGCCGATCACCGAGTCGGCGCGGCGGGCGGCGGCGGCGCGCATCAGGGTGTTGGCGGAAAGCACGCGGCGCTCCAGCTCCGCGAGCAGGTCCGGCATGGTGCCGGCCTCCGGCAGGCGGTCGAGTTCCACCACCAGCGTGTGGCTGGCGAAATCGCCGGCATCGTGCCCGCCCATCCCGTCGGCAACCGCCCAGACGCCGATGTCGGGGCGCATCAGGTAGCTGTCCTCATTGAGGCGCCGCACGCGCCCGGTGTCACTGCGGCCCGCACTCTCGATCCGGAAGCTGCCCTCGGGCATGCCGGGGTTCCCTCTACTCTGGAAGCCGACGGCTGCCGGGCGAACGGTGCCTAACGGTCCAGGCGGACGTCCGGCATGCTGAACCTTTCGGCACTCGAGTAACCGAGCCGGTCGAGATAGAGATCGGCGCCGATCGCAATCACGGCCATGGCGACCATCGCGAGCAGAAAGGCCTTCATTGCTTGGTTCCTCCTGCGGGTCCGGGCCCCGCTCCAGTTTCCGCCCGCGGACCGGTGCTCTGCCGCAAATATGCGATCAGGTCCTTCCGGTCCGCAAGTCCGGCGATCTGCTGCATCGGCATCTTCGAGCCCGGCGTGACATGATCTGGTCCCTGCGCGAACAGCAGGTCGATCGTCTGCTCGTTCCACACGATGTCCGATCCGGCGAGCGCCTCGGAATAGCGATAGCCCGGTACCGTGCCCGCCCTGCGTCCGAAGAGGCCATAGAGCGTCGGCCCGGCGCGGCGCGCCCCGTCGGGTTCCAGCGTGTGGCAGATCGAGCATTTGCGCACGAACTGCCGCTCGCCGTTGCTCATCTCGGAGGGCGGCGTGTGGAAGCCGCGCATCCCCGCAAACAGCGCTTCCGCCTCGTCCCCCAACGGCCAGAACACGGCCTCGTCGGCCAGCCCGCCGGCCAGCAGCCGCGTGCCCGTGCGATCGTAGGCCAGCGCCCAGACCGGGCCACGCACCGCGGCGCGGAAATCGCGCTGGATGCTCCAGTCATCGGTGTCCACGACCATGATGTAGCCCTCGCCGTCCCCGACCGCGAGGAAGCGCCCGTCCGGGCTTGCGGCCAAGGCCAGGATCGGCCTGCGGTCCGCGGTCAGATCGGCCACCTGCCGGCCATCGCCGAGCGCGATCGCCCGCACCGCCCCGTCGACCGCGCCATAGGCGAGCCATCCGCGCGCCTCGTCCAGCACGAGGTGGTTGATCCCGAAGCCGTGCTCCACCAGCACGCGCTCCATCTCGCCGCTCGCCACATCCCAGCGCCGGATGGTGCCGTCATAGGAGGCCGTGTAGAGCTTGGCTCCATCGGCACTGAAGACCGCGTCGTTGACGTTGGCCCGGTGCCCGGTCAGCCAGCGCGGCGGCGCGTCGCCATCGAGCCGCCAGAGTCCGGCGACCCCGTCCCAGCCGCTCGAGGCGGCGAGGCTGCCGTCCGGGCTGACCGTCACCGCGATCAGCTTGCCCCTGTGGCCCTCGAGGCGCCGCAGCGCCCGGCCGGTCTCGAGGTCCCAGAGGATCAGGTCGAAATCGTCGCCCGCCGAGATCGCCCGCTTCCCGTCCGGCAGGAAGGCGACGCCGTTGGCCGCTGCCTCGTGGCCCTCGAGCCAGCGCACCAGCGTGCCGCTGCCAAGATCCCAGTAGCCCACTGAATAGTCGAAACTCGCGGTCAGCGCATGGCTGCCGTCCGGCGAGACCGCAATGCCCTTGACCGGCCCGCCATGCCCCTCGAGCCGGGCATAGCCACGATCAGCGGCCGCCGCGCCGGCGGCGAGGAACGACAGGGCCAGCAGCGCTGCAGCCCGCACCCGCTACTCCGCCGGCGTCGCCGCGGTTCCCGCGCTGCCCGCCTCGCTCTCGACCTTCTCGACCCACAGGCTGTGGTGCTCAAGTGCCCAGTTCCGGTCGACCATGCCCGTGCCCATGGCGTCGAATGCCCCCTCCATGCCCAGCGAGCCGATATAGATATGGGCGAGGATGATCACGATCATCGCCAGCGCGACGATTGTGTGCCAGATCTGCGCATACTGCATCTCCTGCAGCGGCGTGAGCTCGGTCGGCAGCGGCGCGCCCCAGACCGCCGCCGCACCGAGGCCGTTCAGGATCTCGAAGGTCGTGGCGAACAGCGGCAGCTCGTAGGGGAACAGCAGGGACACACCGCTCAGGGATGCCGACACGCCCAGCACGATCACCGCCCAGAAGATCAGCTTCTGCCCGGCATTGAACTTGCGCGAGGGCGGATGCACCCCCGTGCTGAACAGTCCGCCGCCCTTCGCCAGCCAGCGCAGGTCGGTCGCCGTCGGCAGGTTGTGCCGCACCCAAAGCACGAAGATCATCAGCAGCCCCAGCATGAAGGGCCATGCCAGGTTGTTGTGCAGCCATTTCCCGGCCGAGGCAGTCGCGGCGAAGATCGCCTTGCCCTGCTCGGGCGAGGTCAGCAGCGCGTAGACCGGAATCATCAGCTCGCGGCCGTAGAGCAGGTTGAGCCCGCTCAGCGCCAGGATTATGAAGGATCCCGCCAGCAGCCAGTGGGCAAAGCGCTCGATGCCGCTGAACCTCTGGATCAACCGGCCCGAACTGCCATGCTCGATCCGAATCCGGCCGCGGAACAGGTAGAAGACGAACAGGAGTGCCAGCATGGCGAAGAGCGCCATGCCGCCATAGCTGCGCAGCGCACCGTTCTTCGCGCGCGTCAGCTGCCATTGGATACCGTAGGACTGAATCAGCGTTGCGGCCTTCTTGTCCGGGATTGAGACGGTGAAGGTCTCACCCTGGCGGATCTCGCCCCAGAGCGTCGCGTCGGAGTTGGGTCCCAGGATCGACAGCGGTTCGCTCGGCGCGCCACCGGTGCTCGGCACTGCATCCTGGACCCTGGGCAGGCCCGGCTCGGCCGGGGCGTTGGTCACCGCGTTGTCCGGCGGGCGCACCGAGGACTGAGCCAGTGCATGGTCAATCGTCAGGCCGAACTGGATCAGGCTGGCGCTGAACATCAAAGCGGCAAGGACGAAGGCCGGAATGCCGATCGCCAAACCGCGCCGCCGCACGCTCATGCTCCGCACTCCCCATAGATTGCCGGAAGATGCGTCCCCCCGGGGTTTCCCCCGGGGGACCGATCCCCGATCGGTGGCCAAGCCGCCGTCAGCTGCCCTTGCGCTGATAGGCCGTACCCCAGCCCCAGGCACCGGTGCCGAACCCGCGCGCTACCACGCGCTCGCGGTAGATCGCCGACACGTCGTCGCCGTCACCGGCCAGCAGCGCCTTGGTCGAGCACATCTCGGCGCAGAGTGGCAGCTTGCCCTCGGCAAGGCGGTTCCGACCATACTTCTGGAATTCGGCCGCCGAGTGGTCCTCCTCGGGCCCGCCGTTGCAGAAGGTGCACTTGTCCATCTTGCCGCGGCTGCCGAAATTGCCGGCCTGCGGGTACTGCGGCGCGCCGAAGGGGCAGGCATAGAAGCAGTAGCCGCAGCCGATGCACAGGTCCTTGGAGTGCAGCACCACACCGTCATTGGTCTGGTAGAAGCAGTCCACCGGGCAGACCGCCATGCAGGGCGCATCCGAGCAGTGCATGCAGGCGACCGAGATCGAGCGCTCGCCGGGCACGCCGTCCGAGATCGTGACGACCCGTCGACGGTTGATGCCCCAGGGAACCTCGTGCTCGTTCTTGCAGGCAGTGACGCAGGCGTTGCACTCGATGCAGCGCTCGGCGTCGCAGAGGAACTTCATTCGTGCCATGGATCGTTTCCTCCCTTACGCCTTCATGATCTTGCAGAGCGAGACCTTGGTCTCCTGCATCTGCGTGACCGAGTCGTACCCGTAGGTCAGCGCGGTGTTGGCCGCTTCGCCCAGCACATAGGGGTCGGCGCCCTCCGGATACCTGGACCTGCGGTCCTCGCCCTGGAAGTGGCCGCCGAAGTGGAACGGCATGAAGGCGACGCCGCGGCCCACCCGCTCGGTGACCATGGCCGCGACCCTGACCCTTCCCTTCTCGGCGCCCTCCACCCAGACCTGCTCGCCGTTGCGGATGCCGAGCGTGTTGGCGTCGAACGGGTTGATCTCGACGAACATCTCCTGCTGCAGCTCGGCCAGCCACGGGTTCGAACGGCTCTCGTCGCCGCCACCCTCGTACTCGACCAGACGGCCCGAGGTGAGGATGATCGGGTAATCCTTCGAGAAGTCGTTCTTCTGGATCGACGCGTAGAGCGTCGGCAGCCGCCAGTCGACGCGGTCGTCGTGCGTCGGGTAGTCGGCGACCAGATCGCGCCGCGGGGTGTAGAGCGGCTCGCGATGCAGAGGCACCGGGTCCGGGAAATTCCAGACCACCGCCCGCGCCTTGGCGTTCCCGAACGGGGCCGCCTCGTGCTTGATCGCGACGCGCTGGATGCCGCCCGAAAGATCGATCTTCCAGTTGACCTTGCCAACCTTCTCCGGATCGCTGCCGCCGGCGACCTTCTCGATCGCCGCACGTTCCTCGGGGGTCAGGTCCTTGTCCCATCCAAGCTCCATGAGCATCTTCATCGTGAACTCGGGATAGCCGTCGGTCAATTCGCTGCCGACGCTGGCGACGCCCTCCGCCAGGAGGTTCTGGCCATCGCGCTCGACACCGAAATTCGCGCGGAAGGTCAGACCACCCTTCGAGACCGGCATCGACATGTCGTAGAGGTTCGCCGTCCCCGGATGTTTCATCTCGGGCGGTCCCCAGCACGGCCACGGCAGGCCGTAATATTCGCCATCCGCCGGACCGCCGACAGCCCTGAGTGTCGTCTTGTCGAAGGTGTGCTGGTTCGCCATGTGCAGCTTCAGCCGCTCCGGCGACTGGCCGGTGTAGCCGATGGTCCACATGCCGCGGTTGTACTCGCGGGTGATGTCCTCGACATTCGGCTCGTCGCCGTCGAGCGCGATGTTGCGGAGCATCCGGTCGGTGAAGCCGAACTTGTCGGCGAACAGCTTCATGATCGTATGATCCGGTTTCGACTCGAACACCGGAGCGATCACCCGGTCGCGCCACTGCAGCGAGCGGTTCGAGGCGGTCACCGAGCCGCGTGTCTCGTACTGGGTCGCGGCCGGCAGCAGGTAAACTCCGTCGGTGCGGTCATGCATGACCGCCGAGACCGTCGGATACGGGTCGATCACGACCAGGAGATCCAGCTTCTCCATGGCCTTTTTCATTTCCGTTCCGCGGGTCTGGCTGTTCGGCGCGTGACCCCAGAAAACCATGGCCCGCAGATTGTCGGGCTGCTGGATGTTCTCCTTGGCCTCGAGCACGCCGTCGATCCACCGGCTGACCGCGATGCCCTTCTCCTGCATCATCAGCCGGTCCTTGCCGTCCTTGCCGGCGCCCGGCATCACGGAGAAACGTGACTTCAGCCAGTCGAGATCCTCGCCCCAGACGCGGGCCCAGTGTGCCCAGGACCCGGCGGCGACGCCGTAGTATCCCGGCAGCGTGTCCGACACGACGCCGAAATCGGTCGCGCCCTGCACGTTGTCATGGCCGCGGAAGATGTTCGTGCCGCCGCCCGAGACACCCATGTTGCCAAGCGCCAGCTGCAACACGCAATAGGCGCGCACATTGGCGTTGCCCGTGGAGTGCTGGGTTCCGCCCATGCACCAGATCACCGTGCCCGGGCGGTTGTTCGCCAGGGTCCGGGCGACCCGCTCGAGCTGCGAGCCGGGGACTCCGGTGACGCGCTCGGTCTCCTCGGGAGTCCACTTCTTCACCTCGGCCCTGATCTGGTCCATGCCCCAGACCCGGGTGCGGATGAACTCGCGGTCCTCCCAGCCGTTCTCGAAGATGTGCCACAGGATACCCCAGATCAGCGCCACATCGGTGCCCGGCCTGAAGCGCACATACTCGTCCGCATGGGCCGCGGTGCGCGTGAAGCGCGGGTCGCAGACGATCAGCGGGGCGTTGTTCTCCTCCTTCGACTTCAGCAGGTGCAGCAGCGACACCGGATGCGCCTCGGCGGGGTTGCCGCCGATCAGGAAGATCGCGCGCGAGTTGTGGATGTCGTTGTAGCTGTTGGTCATCGCGCCGTAGCCCCAGGTGTTCGCGACACCCGCGACCGTGGTCGAATGGCAGATGCGCGCCTGGTGGTCGACGTTGTTCGTGCCCCAATAGGCCGCGAACTTGCGGAACAGATAGGCCTGCTCGTTCGAATGCTTGGCCGAGCCGAGCCAGTAGACGCTGTCGGGACCGCTCTCGTCGCGGATCTTCAGCATCTGGTCGCCGATCTCGTTGATCGCCTGCTCCCAGGAGATGCGCTTCCACTCACCCCCCTCGAGCTTGACCGGATACTTCAGACGCCGCTCGCCATGGGCATGCTCGCGCACCGCGGCACCCTTGGCACAGTGTGCGCCGAGATTGAACGGGCTGTCCCAGCCAGGCTCCTGACCGACCCAGACGCCGTTCTGCACCTCGGCAAGCACCGTGCAGCCCACCGAGCAGTGCGTGCAGACGGACTTCACCACCTCGACGGCACCCTCGGCCGCAGTGGCAGCCGAGGCCCTGGTGACCGTGCCGCCGGTGGCCGCCAGCGCGCCAAGCCCGCCGATCGCGAGGCCCGACCCGCGCAGGAAGGCGCGGCGGTCCACCGCGCTCTGCGCGACCTTCGACAGGATCGACTCGTTCCGGGGACGTCCCGCTGCCCCGTTCGTCTTCTTCCTGAGCATTGCTTTCTCCCGATGGATCCGGGCCTTGGTTCGAAACCTTGGCCCCTTCTGTCTCGCTGAGGGTGCGTGGCGCCAGACGCCGCCGGCCCGCCAGTGATGAAGCCGAGGTCAGAACCTCGTCGACTTGAGATACTTCTCGACGTGCTCGGTGCGGCGGTAGCCACTCCCGGACTTGGGCGCCGAAGCCTCGGCCGGCGTTGCGCCGGTCACCGCGACTGCAACTGCTGCCGGCGCGGCGACGCCTGCCAGCTTGAGAAATTCGCGCCTGCTCGTGGCGGAGTTTTCTTTGCTCATGTCCTTCCTCCCAGTCTCTGCCGCCCCTGCGGCCCGTTGCCATTCCCGCCGCCGCGGCGGCAGTCGATCCGAAACCTCACGCTGCCAGCCTGAAACCCTCGCGCTCGATCGCCATGAACACCCGGCCGGTCGCGCCGACCGGGGCGTAGAACACCGATTCCTTCGCGCCTTCGAGATCGGTGAAGAAATGCCCGGCCCAGGCGCCGATGTGCTGCGCGAAGAAATCGCGCTGGCCGGACAGCGGCTCAGGCACGCCGAACCGCCCCAGGATCAGCCCGGCCATCATCTCGCAGAGGGATGCGATGTTGTCCTCCGGCTCGAACACGTTCGCCGCGCGCGCGATGCCGCGCCGCGCCATGTCGGCGCGCAGCAGCGCCAGAGGCTTCTCGTTCAGGAATCCGGTCATGTAGTAGCTGGCATAGGGCACAAGCTCGCCGCGGCCCAGGCCGATGAACAGACGGTTGAACTCGCGCTCGACCGAACTCTCCGACGTTCCGCGGGCGATGCGCGCCAGCGACCGTACCGCGCGGCCCATCTCGCTCCCGTCGCCTTCCAGACCGGCGACACGCTCGATCAGATCGCGCCGGGGCGGCCTGGCAAGCAGCCCCGCCAGCATGTCGTACATGCCGGCACGGAGCACATCCTCCTCCGCCACCAGGGCTTGCGCTGCGGCTTCGCCCGAAGCCATCGACCCTCCCCTCGGGACCGGCTCTGTCCGTTCCCTTTGTGCTTTCCAGTTTCACGCTACTCGGATTTCCGAACAGGTCAACTCAAATGACCCCGACAGGGCGGCAACCGGATATCCGGGCGCCAATCATTCCGCCACGCGGAAAACCATGCGACGGCGCCGTGCCGGCCGCATATCCGGCCGCTCCGACACTGCGGGGTCTCCCGCGGCAGGCGCACCTTGCTGCGGGTCATCC
Organism: Limibaculum sp.; assembly: GCA_039805905.1. Classification (GTDB taxonomy): domain Bacteria; phylum Pseudomonadota; class Alphaproteobacteria; order Rhodobacterales; family Rhodobacteraceae; genus Thermohalobaculum. Next base: position 108,030 of record JBDIVM010000011.1, read on the forward strand.
CCCTCGCCTGCCCGGCGCGCCGGACCGGCGCCGCCCCCTCCTGCCACTTCCGGCTCCGCGACCGGTGGCGCGGATGGTGACGGCAATGGTGGCGAGGGCGGCGTCGAGGACGGCACCTCCTGTCCGCCCGCTGCCTCCTGCGCGCGCGCGACGGCGAGATCGCCGTCTCCTTCCGCACCGCCGGGCCGGGCGATCCCGGCGAGCCGGTCGGCGTATCCCTTCCCCACCCGATAGGCCGTGTGCAGCCCCGGCGCGGCCTTCGCCGCATCCGAGTAATCCTCTGCGTAGTCGATCAGCCCGTCGAGATTGGCCAGCACGGGGTCGCTGACCCAGAGCCGTCGCAGTGCCCGGTTGCGGATGCGGTGCGGCACACCGCGCGCCATGAAGGCAGCGAAGTCGGCACCCTTCACCAGCGTATCCGGGTCCGGCAGGCCCAGGCGCGCGAGGATCGCATCGTCCGGCAGTTCCTCCAGAGCGGACTCTGCCGGAGGCTCCTCCGCGGGCCCCGCCGCAGCCTCGGCCGGATTCTCGAGGCGGGAGTCCGCGACCCGCGCCTGCTGCTTGCGGCGCGACCAGCGGCGCAGGCCGCCGCCGGTGTCGCTACCATCGTCCGTCACCTGCTGCCACCCTTCGGCCGCAGCCCGGCCGGGCTGCGATAGACATCCGCATCCTGCCGGACGCGGGAATCGCCCCGCCCGGTATCAGTGTTCTCGCCCTGGCCGGCGGGCGTGCGGCGGCGCTTCACGAACTCGGCTTCCTTGTGATGCCGGCCGACAAAATCGCTGACCCAGGCGAGGAGCGCCGGCGGCATCGGCACGGGCTCCACCATCTCGTCGCTCGCCTGCATGTATTCCTCGGCGTCGTAGGCCGAGGCAGTGATCTTGAAGACCTCGAACTCGCGCTCGCCCTCCGGCTCCGGGAGCCGCCTCAGGATCACGTAGACGCAGGGCGGCCGGTTCGACAGTGCCGCGAGATACCCCGGCGTCTCGGCCCGGTGAAGCTCGAGCACCATTGTCGCCGCATGGTACTCGACCGCGTCGCCGTCGCGGCGAAGCTCGCGCCATTCGGCCGGCGCCGCCCCGGGCAGCACCCCGGTTACCGACCAGACCCACCGCGCCCAACGGGTGACACCGGGCTGCCTGCGGATCACCACGCCGACCGGCAGTTCCGCGGTTATCTCGGCCACCTCGATGCCTCCAACGTCTCCGGGCCATCGCCCATGCCGGCATAGTTGCGTCCCGCTCGGGGTTTGCCAAGGGGTGGTTTGCGAAGGTCAAGTCGCGAAGGCCCGATCGAGAAGCGGCGCATCGCCCCTCCGAGCGCGTCGGAGCGATGCGGCGCGGGCCGGTCGGCCCGGCGGGCCGCCCCGGGCGACTCGGCAATCCTGGCCCGACGCAATTTGACTTCCCACACCATGGACGCAACAATACCGCATCGGTCCCTGTGGAGGCATCGCGTGGCGAAAAATAGTGCCAACATTATTCGCAGATCACTGAAGTCCGCAGATCATTTCATAAGAACAAGACTGCAAGACAAGTTCTACCATGACTACCACAGGCGGCAGGCCAAGGTGGTCTATGCCAACATCATTGCCCAGTTTCCGGACCGTTCGCTCCCCCCGGACGTCACGGGGCGTATCCGCGAGTACAGCCGGGACGTGCTCGGTTCGGTGCGCTTCGCGCCCTGGCTCGAGGTCTACACCGCCTTTCGCGGCGAGTTCATCGAAGGCTGGATCCCCGACAACTATTTCGGCCGGATCCTCGCCCCCTCCTGGCGCACCTATCCGGGGATCGACCGCAAGACCACGGCGCGGCGGATTCTGGGCACGGACCGGATCCCCGACATCGCCTATCAGATCAACGGCTCCTGGATCGACACCAGAAACGAACCCATCGACATTGCCGTCCTCGCCGACGTCCTGTTCCGGTCGGAGACGCACGTCTTCGTGAAACGCGACGGCTTCGCCCAGGGCGCCGGCGTGAGCCAGGTGCCGCGCAGCGAGTTCGATCCTGCTGCCATCGCGCGGCTCGGCAATCTGGTCGTCCAGGCCCCGATCCGGCAGCATCCGTTCCTGGCCGAACTGTCGCCGGCGAGCGTCGCCACCCTGCGCATCACGACCGTCAAGAGGCCCGGCGAGAAGGCCGAGATGCGCGCGGCCATGCTGCGCATCGCAAGCGGGCGCGAGGCGACGATGCGCATCCGGGACGAGCTCGACATATCCGTCATCGATGCGGTGGGCACGCTCGACGACAAGGCGGCGGATGATCTCTGGACCACGTTCCGAACCCTCCCTGCAACGGGCACCGCCTTCGCCGGCCGCGTGCTCCCCGGCTTTCAGCGGGCGGTCGGCTTCTGTACGGATCTCCACGACCGCAGCCCGTTCAGCATGGTGGTGGGCTGGGACATCGCGATCGACGAGGCGGCCGGGCCGGTGCTCATCGAATGGAATACCGGCCATGTGGATGTGGCCCACAGCGAGGCAAGCGTCGGTCCATGCTATCTCGGCCTCGGCTGGGAGGATGCCTGGAAGACTGCCTGACGAGCGCGCCGGTCCGGCTGGGCTCCGGCTCGCGCCCCGTCATGCGCCTGCCGGAACTAAACTCTCGTGCGTCGGCCTTGCGCCGGGCGGCGTTTGCACTAACGTCCGGTTCGGTCGGCGCCGGCAGGGTTCCGGCGCTTCAACCGGAAACGGCCCACGGGAGGAACGATGACCACGACCGCGCCGCGGCTCCTGCTCTGCGACTGCGCCGGCACGATGACGCCGGACCGCGACGCCATCGCGACCGGCTGCGGATTGTCCGCCGAGCGGGTGCACACCCAGCTCTGCCGCGCGCAGGCCGGTGTCGCGGCCGCCGCATTCAAGTCGGGCGCGCCGGTCATCGTCGCCTGCGGTCAGGAGGCCCCGGCCTTCGAGGCACTGGCCGAGGAGGTCGGCGCCGCCGCCGGCCTCGTCTGTGTCGATATCCGCGACCGCGCCGGCTGGTCCGAGGATTCTGCCGGCCCGAAAATGGCCGCACTGATCGCCGAGGCCCGGCTGGCACCGGCCCCGGTGCCGCTGATCGACGTGGAGTCGCATGGCCTCTGCCTCGTCTATGGCAGGGGCGAACAGGCGCTGGCTGCCGCCGCGCGGCTGGCGCCGGCACTCTCGGTCACCTGCATGCTGGCCACGCCCGAGGAGGTCGATGTGCCCCCGGCCGGGGACATCGAGATCGTCACCGGGCGCATCCGCGCGGCCAGGGGCGCCCTCGGCCGCTTCGCCCTCGAGATCGACCTTTTCGCCGAGCTTGGCCCTGCCGGCCGCGGCGCGCGGCGCTTTGTCGATCCCCGGGACGGCGCCGAGACCGATTGCGACCTGATCCTCGACCTCTCCGGCGGCACGCCGCTGTTCCCGGCGCACGAGAAGCGCGACGGCTATCTGCGCCCCGACCCCGGCGATCCGCTGGCGGTCGAGCGGGCGATCTTCGACGCCGCCCAGCTTGTCGGCACCTTCGAGAAGCCGCTGCACATCCGCTTCGAGGAGAGCCTCTGCGCCCACAGCCGGGCGCGGAAGACCGCCTGCACCCGCTGCCTCGACGTCTGCCCGACCGGCGCGATCGCGCCGGCGGGCGACACGGTGGCGATCGACCCGCACATCTGCGCCGGCTGCGGCGCCTGCCACGCGGTCTGTCCCTCGGGCGCGGCGTCGAGCGACGACCCGCCGGTGGCGCATCTCTTCCGCCGGATGCGGGTGCTGGCCGAGACCTATGTCCGGGCCGGCGGCACCGCCCCCCGGCTGCTCGTGCACGACGAAGAGCACGGCGCCCAGATGATCCGCCTCGCCGCTCGACACGGCCGCGGCCTGCCCGGCGACGTGATCCCGCTCGCGATCCGCAGCGTCGCGCTCTTTGGCCATGCCGAGCAGCTCGCCGCCCTGGCACTGGGATTTGCCGCGGTCGACATCCTGCTTTCGCCCCGCACCGACCGCACGGTGATCGACGCGCAGACGGAGATTGCCGCCGCGGTCACCGGCGGTGTCGGCGTCGCGGCCCGGCGGGTGCGGCTGCTCGATCCGGCCGAGCCCGACGCCCTCTCGGACCTGCTCTACGGCGCGGCGCCGGCGCCTCATGCGGTCGAGCCGATCCTGCCGGTGGGCGGCCGGCGCGACACCGTGCGCCTCGCCGCCCGGGCGCTCGCCGGATCGACGCTGCCCGAGGAACCCGTGCCGCTGCCGGCCGGTGCGCCGTATGGCGCCGTCCGCGTGAACACGGAGGCCTGCACCCTCTGCCTCTCCTGTGCCGGCCTCTGCCCGACCGGCGCGCTCCTCGACAATCCGGACAGACCCCAGCTCGGCTTCCGCGAGCAGGCCTGCATCCAGTGCGGCCTCTGCGCCAACATCTGTCCCGAGCGGGCGATCGAGCTGGTCCCGCAACTGGACCTCTCGGACGCCGCCCTCTCGACCCGCGTGCTCCACGAGGAGGAGCCCTTCGCCTGCATCGAATGCGGCAAGCTTTTCGGAGTCAAATCCACCGTCGAGCGGATATCGGAGCGGCTTGCGGGGAAACACTGGATGTACACGAACTCCGATAACATCCGGCTGGTGCAGATGTGTGATGACTGCCGCGTCAAGACGCAGTTCCACCGGCAGGACGCACCGATGGCGATGGGCCAGCGCCCGAAGCCGCGCACGACCGACGACTATCTGGCCGAGCGCGCGGCGGAGAAGGACCCGACTGGCCAGAAGCACTGATCCGATACCCTTGACAACCGGGGACCGGCGCACCACCAATCCCAGCCGACGGGCTCCGGCCGGACCCTCAGCGGGAGAGAGACCATGAGCGAAGACGCCTTCAACATGTCGATGCGCAAGTTCCTGAAGCGCCTCGGCGTCACCTCGCAGCAGGAGATCGAGAAGGCGGTCTGGGCGCGGAAAGCGAAGGGGAGCGTCAGGGTACGCGCCGTCGTCTCGATCCCGGAGCTGGGCCTCGAGCATGTGGTCGAGGGCGACATCGACACGGCCGGGGGCGCCGGATGACCGTCACCCGCGAGGACGTCGTCGCGACGCTCCGCCGGATCATCGACCCCGGCCACGGCAAGGACCTGATCACGGCCGACATGGCCAAGGCGATCACGGTTTCCGGGGGCAAGGTCAGCTTCGTGATCGAGGTCGACGCTGCCAGGGGCGCCGCCATGGAGCCGATCCGCGCCGCCGCGCAGGCTGCGGTCGAGAAGCTGCCGGGCGTCGAGAAGGTCACCGCGGTGCTGACCGCCCATGCGGCGGCGCCCTCGCAGGCCCGCGCCCCCGAGGCGAAGGGGCCGCCTCCCGATCTCAACCTGCGCCGCAAGCCGGCCGAGCCGGCGGACAAGCGCGTCCCCGGTGTCGACCACATCGTCGCCGTCGCCTCCGGCAAGGGCGGTGTTGGCAAGTCGACCGTTACCGCCAATCTTGCCGTCGCGCTGGCTGCCGCGGGGAAACGGGTGGGGTTGCTCGACGCGGATGTCTACGGCCCCTCGCAACCGCGGATGCTGGGCATCTCCGGCCGGCCATCCTCGCCTGACGGCAAGATCATCCTGCCGCTTCGCAACCACGGCGTCACGGCCATGTCGATCGGCTTCATGGTGCCCGAGGGCGAGGCGGTGATCTGGCGCGGGCCCATGCTGATGGGCGCCTTGCAGCAGATGCTGGGCCAGGTCCAGTGGGGCCGCCTCGACGTGCTGCTGGTCGACCTTCCACCCGGCACCGGCGACGTGCAGCTCACGCTTGCCCAGAAGGCCGAGGTCACCGGCGCGATCATCGTCTCGACGCCCCAGGACATCGCGCTGCTCGATGCGCGCAAGGCGATCAACATGTTCCAGAAGACCGGCACGCCCGTGCTCGGCCTGATCGAGAACATGTCGACCTACATCTGCCCGAACTGCGGCCACGAGGCGCATATCTTCGGCCATGGCGGGGCGAAGGCCGAGGCGGCGAAGCTCGGCATCCCGTTCCTCGGCGAGATCCCCCTCGATCTCGAGATCAGGGTCGCCGGCGACGGCGGCGCACCGATCGTGGCGGCCAGGCCGAACCTGCCCCAGGCCCGTGCCTTCATCGACATCGCCGAGCGCCTGATCGACAGTGGCGTTCTGGGGTAGGCAGGCGATGCGCCCCCAGGACAGGCCGAGTTTCCCGCCTCTGCTCCGCGGCGAGGCGGCTCCGCCGGGCATGGCTCCCTTCGCGAAGGCCGTCGCCGAGGCGGCGCTCGGCACCGATCCGGGACTCATCGTGTGGGACCCGGCGGCCGAGGCGCTGCGCGCAGCGCTGGTCCTTGCCCCGGAGGCGCCGCTTGAGCGGGCGGTCGGCATCGCCTTCGCCGTGGCACTCGGTCTCGGCGACGCGATCGGCGCGCTGGCGCCGCCCGAAGTCGCGGTGCACTACGCCTGGCCTGCCGGCATCCGCATCAACGGGGGCGCGTGCGGCCGGCTCCGGGCAGCGGCCTCGACGGACGACCCCCGCGCCGAACCGGACTGGCTCGTGGTCGGCATCGATCTGCGCTTCCTGCCGCCCGGACCGGAGGAGCCGGGACTGCGGCCGGACGAAACCTGTCTTGTCGAGGAAGGCTGCGGCGATCTCGCCCCGCGCCTGCTGCTCGAGAGCTGGTCGCGGCACATGCTGGTCTGGATCAACCGCTGGCTCGACGAGGGCTTCCGGCCCGTCCACGAGGCCTGGCGGGCGCGGGCCTGGAAGCTTGGCGAGGTGCTGCCGGATGGCGGCACCTTCACCGGCCTCGACGAGCTCGGCGGCATGCTGGTCCGCACCGGCCGCACCACCGAGCTTCGCCCGCTGACCTCGATGCTGGAGGACCTGGCGTGAGGCTCGCCCGCACGCTGCGCTTCGACGAATCCGACGAGCGCGTGTTCGAGCGCGCCGCCGAGCCCGACGAATGGGCGATCTCCGGCGCTTTCGAATTCTCGGACTGGACCGCGGACATGCTCGCCGGCAAGGCGCGGCAGGCCTTCGCCAATGGCTGGCTCGGGCTCGAGAGCTTCGGGCGGGCGACCTTCGTCGCCACCGCCCGGATCGAGGAGGCCGAGTTTGCCGCGCTGGTCGACCGGCTCGCGGCGCATTTCGTCGACGCCTGGGGGGCTCCCGACCTCGAGGCCGCCCGCCCTGTTGCCGAGGAGGAATTGCGGTTCATGGCCTCGATCTGCGAGAACCACGAGCCGAACACGCTGCTGATCGTCCAGCGCGACCTGGTGGAGGCCGGGGTGTCGGAGAGTTTCCGCGTGATCAGGACCCACGAGGCGACCATCGACATGGTCGCCGTCCATGGCGCGCTCGACGAAGATTGATTGGCGCCATTCGCCGCCCGCAGCCGCCTCGCCCGTTCCGCGAGTTGCGCTGCCTGTGCGCCCACGGGGAACTGCCGCGCCCCCGCGACTTCTCCCCAAATGAACACCGATACCGACCAAAAATCTCCATAATCCGGCTATATCTGTCATTTATTGGGGGTTTTATTTGGACTTTTCGCAGGTGTCTCGTGAAAATGTTGTAATGAGATCCCGAGAATACAACTGGAGTAGGTGACGTGTCTTTGACCGCTACTTTCGCAAGGGATGACCGAGGCGCCCAGACGATCGAGATGGTCCTGTGGCTGCCGGTGATAGTCGGCCTGCTTGTCATCGTGGTGGACACCTCGACGCTCTATCTGACGCACACCGAGATGGCGGTCGTTGCACGCGACACGGCACGGCGGATGACGACCGGCCAGATCGGAAGCGAGGCGGCGGCGGAGGCCCATGCAGCCTCGGCGATGTCGATCTATGACCGGCCCTATGCGTTCGACGCGGTCTATGATCCCGCCGGCTCCATGGAAGTCACGATCTCTATGAACTACGCCGACATCCCGATCACAGGGTTCTCGACGCTCAGCATCATCGGAGGCGAGATGCAGGCCCGTGTCGTCATGCGGCCGGCGCCGCTGTTGGCCGCAGCCAGCAGCGCCGGCGATCCGGCAGGTGGTACAGGGGGAAGCACCGGCTGCAACGGCGGTGGCAATGGCGGGGGCAACGGTGGTGGCAACGGCAATAACAAATGAGCCGCGCGCGGCTCCCCGGACCAGGCGCGCAGCGGGCGAAACCGCGGCGGCTTTCGTAGCTGCCCGGAACCGGGTGCGGATGCGCCCCGGCCGGGCGGTGGCAATCGCGCACCGCCTCGCGCACGAGGACGCCGGCGCCGTCACGATCGAGTTCACGGTGCTCGTCCCGCTCTTCGTCCTGATGCTCGTCTTCTTCGCGGACGCGAGCATAATCTACCTGACCCATTCTGAAATGTATGCGAATGCCCGCGACCTGGCACGCCGCATGTCCGTCGAAGAGTTCGCAACGGAATTCGAGGTCCAGGCCTACGCGGAAAATCATCTGCATCTCGGCGACCGGACCTATGTCATCGACCCGAATTTCGGGGCGGACATGACTGTCACCATCGCGGTTCCCGTTTCCGAGGCTGCGATTTCCGGGGCATTCTTCACCCCTATCCTCGGAAAGACCCTCACGGCGACTGCCATCGTGCGGCGCGAGCCGCTCCTCTAAGCTTCCGTCCCCCCAAGCAGTAGGCCCATGGGAAAATCCGCCATGATCAAGTCCGAGATCACCAGCCGGGAGCCCGGCACGGCCCGCCCCCGCCTCGCCGCCTTCCGCGACGACGAGCACGGGGGTTACATGATCTGGTCGCTGCTCTGGTTCCTGGTCTACTGCGGCATCGGCGGCCTGGCGGTCGACATTTCCGACGCCTACCGCAACCAGACCGTGCTTCAGTCGACGGCGGACGCCGCCGCCCTGGCGGCAGCGATGTCGCTGCCGGACCAGGCCGATGTTGAATCCGAGGCACTGCTCTATTCCGGCAACAACATGGAGCCGGGCGTCCACGGCACGGTGCTGACCCAGAGCGACGTCCAGTTCGGCACCTGGGACTTCGCAGCGCGCACCTTCACCCAGGGAAGCATCTCGCCCAACGCGGTGCGGGTTGTCACGCGGCGGTCGGACGACAACGCGAACCCGGTTGCGATGACCGTGCTGGGCATCATCGCGCTGTTCGGCGCCGACCCGCGCTGGAACATCGCCACCGAGGCGGTGGCCGTCCGGACCTTGTCCGAATGTGCGAATGACGGTTTCATCGCGATGAACCGCGTCGATGTCAACGGCAACAACGATCTCCTGAACAACATCTGCCTGCACGGCCAGAATGCCGGCGTGGACCTCCAGAACCACAACATGTTCGAACCGGGCGTCCAGGTCAGCATGCCCGATCTCGGGATGCTGCCCGACCGCAGCAACCTCTTCGACATGAACCCGGGGCTCGCCGACGCACTGCGCGAAGGCGACATGTGGCCGAAGGACGTCGAGCTTCTCGGAGCCTATGTCTCGGAACTGCGCACGCTCGATGGCGGCTACAACCCGAAATGGCCGTTCATGTACCGGCCGGACGGGAACGGCAGCTACCTCATGCCGGCGAAGGTGACCGCCAACAGCCTGCCCGGAACGGTGCAGCCCTTTACTGTCTACGACATCAGTTGCAACGGCCAGCTCAGCCTCGGCCAGGGTCTGGTGCTGTCGAATGTTGTCATCATCGCCGACTGCCGGATCCACGCGGCGGCGGACCTGAGCGCGGGGGACGTGGTGCTCGCCTCGACCTACAGCGGTAACAACGCGGCAATCCAGATGGCGGCGCAGGCGCAGCTCGGTCTTGACGACGGCTGTGCGCCCGGGGGCGGTGTCGAGCTCTATGCGACCGGCGACATCCACATTGCCGCTCAAGGCGATTACAACGGTCTGCGGATCGTCGCCGGAAACGATGTGGCCTTCACCGCCAACAATACCGGCATCCAGGGCATTTCCGTTCAGGCCGGCAATGACATCGACTTCACCTCGAGCAACGAGTTCGGCCTCTGCTCCGGCGGCGTTCCGGGACCCTTCGCCTGGCACTATCGCCTGGTGCAGTGACGATCTGCCGGCCGCAGCCATCCGACTCCGGCGGAGACGATGGCGTCCGCGCGGTCTCGTCGGCGCGGGTGCAATCGGCCCGAGACAGCGGCAGGAGGCTGTGCTAACGCTCGGCCGCAGCCCGCTGACCCGAGGAACCGCCCATGCTCCGCCCTGCCGCCTCGATTTCCCGCCTCGGCACCGAATCCGCCTTCGAGGTGCTTGCCCGCGCCCAGAAGCTGGTGCGCGAGGGCAAGGACATCATCAATCTGGGCATCGGCCAGCCCGATTTCCGCACGCCCGAGCACATCGTCGAGGCCGGAGTGAAGGCGCTGCGTGACGGCCACCACGGCTACACCCCCGCGAACGGCATCCCGGCGCTGCGCGAGGCGGTGGCCGCCGACCTCCACCGCCGCCACGGAGTCGAGGTCAACCCCGACCATGTCGTGGTGGTGCCCGGCGGCAAGCCGACCATGTTCTTCGCCGTGCTGATGTTCGGCGAGCCCGGAGCCGAGATCATGTATCCGAATCCGGGCTTCCCGATCTACGAGTCGGTGATCCGCTTCTCGGGCGCGAAGCCGGTGCCGATCGCGCTCGAGGAGGCGAACGGCTTCGCCTTCTCGGCCGAGGCGGTGCTGGCGCAGATCACCCCCGCGACCCGGCTCATCATCATCAACAGCCCGGCCAACCCGACCGGCGGCGTCACGCCCAGGGCCGAGATCGACCGGCTGGTCGAGGGGCTGGCGGCGCACCCCCATGTCGCGATCCTCTCGGACGAGATCTACAGCCAGATGCTCTATGGCGGGCGCGAGCATGCCAGCCTGCTGCAGTATCCGGAGATCCGGGACCGGGTGATCATGCTGGACGGCTGGTCCAAGACCTATGCCATGACCGGCTGGCGGCTCGGCTATGCGGTCTGGCCCGAAAGCCTGGTGGCCCACGCGACGCGCCTCTGCATCAACGACCACTCCTGCGTCAACGCGCCCACGCAATATGCCGGTCTCGCGGCGCTGACCGGGCCGCAGGACGCCGTGGCCGAGATGGTCGCCGCCTTCGACGAGCGCCGCCGCATCATCGTCGCGGAGCTGAACCAGACGCCGGGCTTCCGCTGCGTCGACGCGGGCGGCGCCTTCTACGCCTTCCCGAACATCGAGGGCACCGGGCTTTCGGCCCGCGAGGCGCAGGACCGGTTCCTGTACGAGGCCGGAGTGGCGACCATCGCCGGCACCAGCTTCGGCGCCTGGGGTGAAGGTTACCTTCGGTTCTCCTACGCCAACAGCATCGACAGCATCCGCGAGGCGATTCGACGGATCCGCGCCTGCGTCTGAGGCGTACCGCGGCACCAAGCCGAATGGATTCGGTGCGCCGCGGCCGTTGAAGTTCGGCAACGGACCCCCCGCAGAGCGAGTTCACCAAGGACATGCGCTGCGCGGCTCCTGACATCACCGCCGCGATCGGGCTCCGATCACATCGCGGATCGAGGGGCGAGGCGACCCAAGGGGGCTTGGCGCCTGCCCGGCGAGCGCTTAACGTGCCGCCCGACATGTGCGCACGCACGACGGATTTCGGGGAGCATGCAGATGCGGTTGAAGGGCAATCGGGTGCTGGTCACCGCGGCGGCGCAGGGAATCGGCCGGGCCAGCGCCGAGGCGATGGTGCGCGAGGGGGCGCGGGTCTTCGCGACCGACGTCAACACCGGGCTGCTCGCCTCGCTCGAGGGCGCCGAGTGCTTCCGCATGGACGCGCTGGACCCCGACGACATCCGCGCCGCGGCCGAGCGGGCACAGCCCGACATCCTGGTGAACTGCGCCGGCTTCGTCCACAATGGTACGATTCTCGATGCCACCGAGGACGAGTGGGACTTCGCCTTCAACCTGAACGTCCGCTCGATGTTCCGCACCATCCGGGCGGTGTTGCCAGGCATGCTCGAGCGCGGCCACGGCTCGATCGTCAATATGGCCTCGGCCGCCTCCTCGATCATCGGCGCGCCGAACCGCTGCGTCTACGGCGCCACCAAGGCCGCGGTGATCGGGCTCACCAAGGCGGTGGCGAAGGACTTCATCACCCGCGGCATCCGCTGCAACGCGGTCTGCCCCGGCACCGTCGACACACCCTCGCTGCACGACCGTCTTCGCGCCACCGGCGACTACGAGGCGGCGAAGAAAGCCTTCGTCGCCCGCCAGGCCATGGGCCGGCTCGCCGAGGCGCACGAGATCGCCTCGCTGGTCGTCTACCTTGCCTCGGACGAGAGCGCCTTCATGACCGGCCAGGCCGTCGTGATCGACGGCGGCTGGTCGGGGTGAGTGCCCGCACACGCCGGGCCCGGGATGTGACGTAACACGATCGAGGAGACCTCCATGAAACTCATGCGCGTCGGCCCGAAGGGGGCGGAGCAGCCGGCCCTCGTGGACGCCTCCGGGGTCATCCGCGACCTCAGCGGCCATGTGGAGGACATCGCCGGCGAGGTGCTCTCGGATGCGGGCCTCGCGCGGCTCCGGTCGCTCGACCCGGCCACGCTCCCGGCCGTGCCCGCAGGCACGCGCGTCGGTCCCTGCGTGGGGCGGATCGGCAAGCTCTGCTGCGTCGGGCTGAACTACTCCGACCACGCCATCGAGACCAACAATCCCATCCCGGCGGAGCCGGTGCTGTTCGGCAAGGCGGTCACCTCGGTCTGCGGTCCCGATGACGACATCGAGACGCCGCGCGGCTCGGACAGGCTCGACTACGAGGTCGAGATCGCCATCGTCATCGGCAGGACCGCAAAGAACGTCAGCGAGGCCGATGCCCTCAAGCATGTGGCCGGCTACGCCGTGTTCAACGACGTCTCCGAGCGCAGCTTCCAGATCCACCGTTCGGGCCAGTGGATCAAGGGCAAGAGCCACGACACCTTCGGCCCGCTCGGCCCGTGGCTCGTGACCCGTGACGAGATCGGCGACGTCGGGAATCTCGGCATGTTCCTCGACGTGAACGGCGAGCGGCGCCAGACCGGCAATACCCGGACGATGATCTTCGGCATCGCCCGCATCGTCAGCTACATCTCGCAGTTCATGACGCTCCATCCGGGCGACGTGATCCCGACCGGCACGCCGCCGGGCGTCGCGCTCGGCATGAAGGAGCCGAAATGGCTGAAGCCGGGCGACGTGATCGAGCTCGGCATCGACGGACTCGGGCGCCAGCGCCAGACGGTGCTGCCCGAGAACTGAACCGGTCGCAACCGGGGCCGGTTCAGCAGTCCGGATCGGCGGCGCAGGCTTCCAGGGCCTTGCGCGTCCCGGGGCCGTAGATGCCGTCGGCGGGCCCGTGGTAGTGCCCCTTGCCCGCCATGTACTCCTGCCACCAGCGGGCGCGTGGCGCACCATCGAGCATGATTGCCTTCTCCCAGTCCGAGACGGCCTTCCCGTTGGCGCCCAGCGCCTCCCATGCGGCGCCGCGGCTCTGATAGGCGCCCGAGTCCTTCGGATTGAGCTTCAGCGCCTGGTCGAAATCCTCGATCGCGCGCTCGTTCCGGCCCAGGAACCGGTAGGCGACGCCCCGGTTGGTATAGGCATAGGCGAATCCCGGGTCGAGGGCCAGCGTCCGGTCATAGTCCTCGATTGCGCGCGCATGCTCGCCGAGCGCGTTGAAGGCATTCGCCCGGTTGTAGTGCACCCAGGCCAGTCCGGCACCGGAATACTGCCCCGACTGGATCACCGCAGTGCAGGCACCGACTCCGAGCCCAGGGTCGCCGTTCTGCTCGCAATCCTCGACGATGCCCGCACCCGCTGGCCGAGCCAGGGTCAGGACGGCAGCCGCCGCCAGAACGGCCAGGAAACCACAGCGCATGGGATCCTCCGGATCAGGACAGGGCGGTCAGGATGGCCCGGGTCCGGCCGGTTGGCAACCGCATCGCACGGCCGCGGCGCCCGGGCTATCGCCAGAACCGCGGCGCGCGCCTCAGCGCGCGCCATTCGCTCTGCGCCGAGGCCCAGGCCCCGTCCGCCCGCGCCCGGCTGGCGCCAAGTATCACGCCGATCGCGCGCTGCACCTCGGGGTCGCCGGCCCCGGGCGCCTCCGGTCCGGCGAAGATCGCCTCGGCCACGGCCAGATCGTTCAGGCTGCCGAACAGGGTCTGCAGTTCCTTCAGCCGTTTCAGGAACGGGTTGACCAGCTTCTTCGAATGGACCGGACCAAGGAACTCCACCGCATAGCGCAGACGCTTCAGGCGCTTCCGCAGCTCATGGCGCTCGGCGATGGAAAGCCGCGCGATGCCGCGCGCGCGCTGGCGCACCCGCCGCCAGGTTCCCTCCAGCGCGATCGCCGCCCGCTCCCGCATCGGCCGGGAGAGCGCCTCGGCCTGCGCCGCATCTCCCTCCCTTACCCAGCCCGCGGTTTCAGCGAAAGCGGCGAGGTCGAGCAGGAACCCCTGCACCCTGCTGCCCCTGAGCGTCTCGCGGAGTGACTGCCGCTCGGCTTGCGTGGCGCGTGCCAGCACATCTGCAAGTCGGGCAAACCCCGCGTCCGCCGGGCGCGCCGCCACCTCGGGCAGCACCATCTCCGACAGCACCACATCGAGGTCGCGCAGATGCCCGACCGAGCTGCCGAGCCACCGCGCCTCGATGTCCAGCCGGTCGAGCTCGGCGCCACCGATGGCCGGATGCATCAGCGCGAAGACCGTCCGCAAACGCCGGAGGCCGACGCGCAGCTGGTGCGGTCCTTCCGGATCATCGCCATGGCCGATCACCAGAACATTCGCCGCAATCTGGTTGAGGCACTCGCGAAGCAGTGCCGCCGCCGCCTCTCCGGTGCGCATGCACCGGCGCAGCGCAACGCTCTGGGCGCCGCGCGGCTCCAGCGGCTCGGCGACGCGCCCCTGCTCGGCGAGCAGAAAGCCACGCTGCGCCTTGGAGAGGGTCGAGAACTCGATCCCGCCCTCGGGGAACAGAAGCCGCGCCGCGCGGAACAGCGACGCTGGGGACCCGGAGATCAGCTCCAGCTCCGCCTCGCGCAGCGGCGCGGTCCGGTCCCCCGCGCGAACCTCGCCCACGTCGATCGCGAGCTCGATCCGCGCACCGTCGTCGAGCGTCAGCTCGCGCCGCGTGCGCCGCATCCGCGTCTCGCAGACCGGCAGAGGCTCAGCATCGCCGAGCCGGCGCCTCACCTCGTCGCGTATCGCCGGGTCCGGAACCCGGTCGAGATCGAGCCGCCCGGCAGGCACGCGCGATTCGGTTTCCGAGGCGCTCGACAGCCCCGAACGCAGCGATCGCCCCGCCTTGACCGTCTGCAGCCACGACCGCCCCTTGCGTCGGACCCGGAGCGCGATGCCCGCCGCCTTCAGGGCGCGATCACTGGAATCGTAATAGATGCTGTGGAGGGATTCCGTCGATGCCTTGCCACGCCCGAGGCGAAAAAGCTCTGGATTCCTGCGGAGTTGCCGCTCGGTTTGCGCGTTAAGGACGAACTTGAGCTCAATCTCCTCCATGCGCACTGCGTAAGCAACGAAACTGTCACAATCAAGAATTAACGTTCGGCATCCGATGGATTTTCCGGATCAGCTGCGCGCCACCGCCCGCCAGCCGATATCGCTCCGGCAGAACCCTTCCGCCCAGTCGATCCGCTCTGCCGCCGCATAGGCCCGCGCGCGGGCCTCGGCGATGTCCCGACCGGTCGCGGTCACGTTCAGGACCCGGCCGCCCGCGGCAAGGATGCTTCCTGCCGCCGCTTTCGTCCCGGCATGGAACACGGTCACTCCCGGAACTTCAGCAGCGCGCTCCAGCCCTCTGATCTCGCTGCCTTTCACATAGGCGCCGGGATAGCCCTTCGCCGCCATCACCACGGTCAGCGCGGGCTCCGGCCGCCATTCCAGCGCCACCTCGCCGAGCCCGCCCTTCGCACAGGCGATCAGCGCCGGCAGCAGATCCGAGGCAAGGCGCATCATCAGCACCTGGCATTCCGGGTCCCCGAAGCGGACGTTGAACTCGACCAGCCGCGGTCCCGTCTCCGTGATCATCAGCCCGGCATAGAGCACGCCGCGATAGGGCGTGCCGCGCCGCGCCATCTCGGCGATGGTCGGGCGCACGATCTCGTCGAGCGCCCGGCGCTCCATCTCCGGCGTCATCACCGGGGCGGGCGAATAGGCGCCCATGCCGCCGGTGTTCGGGCCCCGGTCGCCGTCGAAGGCGCGCTTGTGGTCCTGCGCGGTGGCGAGCGGCAGT
This sequence comes from Limibaculum sp., assembly GCA_039805905.1. Lineage (GTDB taxonomy): Bacteria > Pseudomonadota > Alphaproteobacteria > Rhodobacterales > Rhodobacteraceae > Thermohalobaculum. The sequence continues at coordinate 124,154 of JBDIVM010000011.1, forward strand.
ACGGTCTCGCCGTCGGTCAGCACGAAGAAGCTGGCCTCCTCGCCCTGCATGAACTCCTCGATCACCACCTCGGCCCCGGCCGCACCAAAGGCGCCGCCAAACATCTCGTCGACCGCCGCCTCGGCCTCGGCGACCGTCATCGCCACCACCACGCCCTTGCCGGCCGCGAGGCCATCGGCCTTGACCACGATGGGGGCGCCCTGCCGGCGCACATGGTCCCGCGCCGCAGCCGCATCCGTGAATCGCACCCACGCGGCGGTCGGCGCGCCGCAGGCATCGCAGATCTCCTTGGTGAAGCCCTTCGAGGCCTCAAGCCGCGCCGCCGCGCGCGACGGGCCGAAAGCCGGGATCCCCGCCCCGGCCAGCGCATCCACCACGCCCGCCGCCAGCGGCGCCTCGGGCCCGACGATGACGAACCCGATGCCCTGCGCCCGGCACCAGGCGGCCACCGCCGCGCCATCCTCCGGGTCCAGCGCCACGCATTCCGCCACTGCGGCGATCCCCGCATTGCCCGGCGCGGCGCAAAGCCTCCCGCAGAGCGGGCTCTGCGCCACCTTCCAGGCCAGCGCGTGCTCGCGTCCGCCGCCGCCAAGGATCAGGATGTCCATGCGTCCGCCCCCGTTTCCGGCCATCCGTGCCGCCTCGGCGGCCTGCTCCAGCGCCGCCCGCAGCGCAAGCCGGGAGCGCTGAACGTCCGCCATCTCGGCCTTCAGCGCCTGCACCCGCTGGCGAAGCAGGCGCCCGCGCCAGGCCACCAGTACGGCCGCCGCAAGGAACCCGACCGCGATTAGGCTTGCGAGGGGAAGGTCCATTGCGCCACTCTCGGCCTGCCGAGCGACGGCCCGCCTCAAAGGGACCGCGACCAGAAGGACCGCGATGCCGAACCGCCTTATTGATGATGCACCGGAGGGCGTCAACATCCCGGAGTTCTCGGTCTCCGAGATATCGGGCGCCATCAAGCGGATGATCGAGGGCGAGTTCGCTCATGTCCGCGTCCGTGGCGAAGTCGGTCGCGTGTCACGCCCCGGCTCCGGCCATGTCTATCTCGACCTCAAGGACGAGTCCGCAGTGCTCGCCGCGGTGATCTGGAAAGGCGTCGCCACGCGCCTCGACATCGTGGTGCAGGAAGGCGACGAGGTGGTGGCCGAGGGAAGGCTGACCACCTTCCCCGGCCAGTCCAGGTACCAGCTCATCATCGAACGGCTGTCCTATGCCGGCGAGGGCGCGCTGCTCGCGAAGCTCGAGCGCCTCCGGAAGGCGCTTGCGGCCGAGGGGCTGTTCGACGAGGCACGCAAGCGGCCGCTCCCGTTTCTGCCGCGCGTGATCGGCGTGGTGACCTCGCCGTCCGGTGCCGTGATCCGCGACATCCTGCACCGGCTGGCCGAGCGGTTTCCGGTGCATGTGCTGGTCTGGCCGGTCACCGTCCAGGGCGAGCGATGCGCCCCCGAAGTCGCCGCTGCAATCCGGGGCTTCTCGGCGCTGCCGGGTGGCGGTCCGGTGCCCCGGCCCGACGTCGTGATCGTCGCCCGCGGCGGCGGCTCGCTCGAGGATCTCTGGGGGTTCAACGACGAGCGCGTCGTGCGCGCCGCCGCCGCGAGCACCATCCCGCTCATTTCCGCGGTGGGGCACGAGACCGACTGGACGCTGATCGACCACGCCGCAGACCGCCGGGCACCGACGCCCACCGCCGCCGCCGAGATGGCGGTGCCCGTGCGCTCCGAGCTGGTCGCGACCGTTGCCGACCTCGCCGCCCGCCGGCTGCGCGCAATGGCGCGGCTGGTCGGGCAGCACCGCCAGCGGCTGCGCGACCTCTCCCGCGCCCTGCCCCGGCCCGAGCAGATCCTGGCGGAGAAGCGCCAGCGCCTTGACCTCGCGGTGGCGCGGCTGCCGCGCCCGGTCGAGATGCTGGCTGCCCGGCGCGAGGCACTCGCGCGGCAGGCCCAGCGCCTGCCCCAGGGTCTCGCGCTCAGGGCCCAGACCGCGCGCGTGGCGCTGACTCGCCAGGGCGGGCGCCTGACGCCGCGCCTGCTCGCCGCCCGCACCGAACGTCTGCGCGACCGGCTCGACGACCGCGCCGCGCGACTCGGCCCCGCCTTCGGGCGCGTGGTAGGCGGAAATCGCGACCGGCTCGACGCGCTCGCGCGGCTCTACGGCTCGCTGCATTACGCCGAGACGCTGAAGCGTGGCTACGCCATGGTGCGCGACGAGGACGGCGGCCTGCTGACGCGGGCGGCCATGGTCGCACCCGGCGCGGCACTGGAGATCGAGTTTGCCGACGGAGCGATCGGCGCGATGGCCGCTGGCGATGCCCCGTCGCGGCTGAAACGCAGCCCGGCGGAGCCCGGCGGCTAGGGAGGAGTCCAGGGAGGCCTGTTCTGAAACAGGTTCCCACGCAGCAAGGGGGAGGCGCAGATGCCGAAAGGATACTGGATCGCCCATGTCCATGTGACGGATCCGGGCGAGTACGGGAAATATGTGGAAGGTGCGCTCGCCGCCTTCCGGAAACACGGTGCGGTCTTCCTTGCCCGCGGCGGCGCACATCACGAGGTCGAAGACGCGCTCGGTCGCGAGCGCCATGTGGTTATCGAGTTCCCGAGCCTCCAGGCGGCCCTTGACTGCTATAACAGCCCCGAATACCAGAGCGCCCGCAACTACCGGGCCGAGGCGGGAATTGCCACGCTGGTCCTGGTGGAAGGGAACTGACCGATGCGTGTCACCATCTACCATAACCCGAAATGCGGCACCTCGCGGACCGTGCTGTCGATGATCCGCGCCAGGGGCATCGAGCCCGAGGTGATCGACTACATCGCCAACCCGCCCGATGCCGGCCGGCTGAAGGATCTGCTGCACCGGATGCGGATCCCGACCCGCGCGCTCCTGCGCCGCCGCGGCACGCCCTATGAGGAACTGGGACTCGACGACACCAAATGGACCGACGAGGCCCTTGTCGGCATGATTGCCCGGCACCCGATCCTGATGGAGCGCCCCGTGGTCGTCACCGACCGGGGCGCCAAGATCTGCCGCCCGGCCGAGGTGGTGAACACCCTGATCTGAGGACTTCCCGCCGTCATGCCCGGCGGCGCCCTAGCGCGCCGCCCGACTGATCTGCTTCAGCCGCAGCCGCGTGATCTGATGCCGCATCCGCTCGATCACCTCGAAGCGCACGCCATGGAAGACGAAGACCTGCCCCTCGGTCGGGATGGTCTGCGCCTCGTGGATCATCAGCCCGGCCACGGTTGCCGCCTCCTCGTCGGGCAGCGACCAGTCGCAGGTGCGGTTGATGTCGCGGATCGTCATGGTGCCCGGCACGGTCACCGAGCCGTCGGGCTCCCGCGTGATCTCCGCCATCACGATGTCGTGCTCGTCGGTGATGTCGCCGACAATCTCCTCGAGGATGTCCTCGAGCGTCACCAGACCCTGCAGCGTTCCGTATTCGTCGACCACCAGCGCGAAATGCTGGCGGCGCTTCAGGAAGGCGCGGAGCTGGTCGTCCATCGAACGCGTGTCGGGCACAAACCACGGCTTCATCGCCACCGCCATGATGTCGAGCTTGCGTGGCTCGCCGGCCGCGCCCGCGAGCTCGCGGACGTGGCGGTGTTCGGCCCGCAACAGATCCTTGGCATGCAGCACGCCGACGATGTTCTCCGGCTCGCCGCGCCAGATCGGGATCCGTGTGTGCGGCGAGGAGAGGCAGAACTCGATGATCTCCTCGGCCGGAGCGTCGGCTGAGATCGACGCGATGTCGCGCCGGTGGCGCATTACCTCCGAGACCTCGCGTTCCTTCAGGTCGAGCGCCGCCAGCAGGCGGTCGCGCTCGGCCTTGTCGACCCCGCCCTCCGAGGCGTGCAGCGCGATCGTGCCCTTGATCAGCTCGACCGGGGCAAGCATTTGCGCGTGCGGATCGGCCCGGACGCCGAAGGCGGCGAAGCCCATGCGGACGACCAGGCGCACCGCGGCAACCACGGGCGCAAACAGCCGCACGACCACTTGGATGATCGGCGCCACCTTTTCCGCCGCCCGGTCGGGATAGGTGATTGCATAGGTCTTCGGCGCCACCTCCCCGAAGACCAGAACGACACCGGTCATCGCCAGGGTCGCCCAGGCGACGCCGGCCTCGCCGAACGCCGCGGTGAACAGCGAGGTGGCGAGGCTCGCCGCAAGGATGTTGACCAGGTTGTTCCCGAGCAGGATCGAGCCGATCAGCCGCTCGTTGTCCTCGGTCAGCCGCAACGCGATACGGGCTCCCTTCGATCCCCTGGCCGAGAGCTGATGCATGGTCGCCCGATTGACCGCGGTCAGCGCCGTCTCGCTGCCCGAAAAGAAGGCGGACATGCAGATCAGCACCGCGATGCCGAGACAGGTCCACCAGATGGAGGGATCCATGGGAGTATCCTCAGGACATTGGTCTGACGGCAAGTTAAGGACTCAGCCCGCGCCACCGCAAGGCACCGCGTCCCGATCGCCCTCAGATAGGCCGCGCCAGGGGGTGTTTCTCCAGCACCAGCGCCTTCAGCCGCTCGTCCAGCACATGGGTATAGATCTCGGTCGTCGATACGTCGGCATGGCCCAGCAGCTGCTGGATGACCCGCAGGTCGGCGCCGTTTGCCAGGAGATGCGTCGCGAAGGCGTGCCGCAGCGTGTGCGGCGAGATGGTTTCCGGGTCCAACCCTGCCCTCGCCGCCAGCTCCTTCAGCGCCTGGTAGAATGCGACCCGCGTCAGATGCCCCTGCCGTCCGCGCGACGGGAACAGCCAGGGCGACGGCCGTCCGCGGCCCTGCCGCTGCTGCTCCGCCTCCCCGGCATCGCGCAGCTTCAGCCACACCGCCAGCACGTCGCGCGCCGGCGGCGAGAGCGGCACCATCCGCTCGCGGCCGCCCTTGCCTGTCACCAGCAGCATCCGCGGGCTGCCGCGTACCGCATTCACCGGCAGCGACACGAGCTCGCTCACCCTGAGCCCGGTCGCATAGAGAAGTTCGACAAGGCATGTCAGCCGCGCCCGCTTCGTCTCGGCGCCAGGCGCCTGACGCGCCGCGCCGAGCAGCCGGTCCACCTCCGCGACCGAGAGCGTGCCCGGCAGCATCCGCCCCGGACGCGCGCCTCGGATCCGCGCCGCCGGGTCGTCCGCGCGCCAGCCCTCCGAAAGCGCGAAGCGGTAGAACTGCCGGATCGCCGAGAGCCGCCTCGCCCGGGTCGCGGGCGACATGCCCTCGGCCTCGATCGCCGCCAGATAGCCCTCGATCTCTGGCCTGCCGGCCGTCGCCGCGTCGCCGCCCCTGGAGCGCAGCCACGCTGCGTAGTGCCCGAGGTCGCGACGGTAGGCGGCGAGCGTGTTCGCCGCCGCTCCCCGCTCCGCCAGCAGCGCCTCGAGGAACGGCCCGACCCAGCCGCTCACTGCTGCGCCTGCGGCACCGGAAGGGTGACCACGGTCTCCCTGACCGGCGCCGGCAAATCCGCCAGCAGCGCCCAGGCCACGAAGGCCGCCGCCAGGAGAATCAGCAGCCGGAACAGGTATTTCATCAGCCTGCGCATCGGTTCTGGTGCCTGTCCGTCTTTTCTGTCGCCCGGCCGTGGTGTAAAGCGCGGGCACTGCGCGTTGGACTCAGGGTAACTCCCCGACCGCCCGAGGGCAATGCCACAGCACCGGGAGGCCCGATGACCGACGCCATCGCCGATCGCGACCCCCGCCGCGCGCGCCGGCTGGTGCGCCCCGTGGTGCTGATCGGGCTCATGGGCGCCGGCAAGAGCTCGGTCGGTTCGCGGCTGGCCGAGATCCTCGGAGTGGAGTTCCGGGACTCCGATGCCGAGATCGAGGCCGCCGCCGCCATGAGCGTACCGGAGATCTTCGAGCGCTACGGCGAACCGCATTTCCGCGATGGCGAGCGCCGCGTGATTGCCCGGCTGCTTGCCGGCCGGCCGCTGGTGCTGGCGACCGGGGGCGGCGCCTTCATGAACGCCGAGACAAGAGCGCTGATCCGGCGGGTGGCGGTCTCGGTCTGGCTCCGGGCCTCGCTCGACCTCCTGGTCGCCCGCACCGCCGGGCGCGCGCACCGGCCTCTGCTCAACCGCGGTGACCCGCGCGAGATCCTGGCCCGGCTGATCGCCGAGCGTCACCCGGTCTATGCGGAGGCCGCGGTCACGGTCGAGAGCCAGCCGGGCCTCAGCCACGAGCAGATGGCCGAGCGGATCATCAAGGAGCTGGAGGCACATGGCGCGCGCACCGGCGAAGGCGCGCTGGAGGATGCGGCATGACGGAGACGGTAAGGGTCGGGCTCGCGGGGCGTGAATACGACATCCGCATCGGGCCGGGGCTGGTCGATGCGGCGGGCGCCCATGTCGGCCCGCTGCTGCCCCGTCCCTTCACGGTGATCGTGACGGATGCCACCGTCGCCGCGCTGCATCTCGACCGGCTGACCCGGGCGCTGGCCGGGGCCGGCATCCGGTCCGAGGCGATCGTGCTGCCGCCCGGCGAGGCGACGAAGTCGATGGCGAACCTCACCGCGGTCGTCGAGCGGATGCTGGAACTCAAGGTCGAGCGCGACGACGTGGTGATGGCGCTCGGCGGCGGGGTGATCGGCGACCTCGCCGGCTTCGCGGCCGCCGTGCTGCGCCGGGGCGTCGATTTCATCCAGGTCCCCACCACGCTGCTCGCCCAGGTCGACAGCTCGGTCGGCGGCAAGACCGGGGTCAACGCGCCCCAGGGCAAGAACCTGATCGGCGCCTTCCACCAACCGAAGCTGGTGCTGGCCGACGTGGGTCTGCTGGAGACCCTGCCCCGGCGCGAGTTCCTCGCGGGCTATGCCGAGGTGGTGAAGTACGGCGCCCTCGGCGACCTCGGCTTCTTCGAGTGGCTGGAGCGGAACGGCCCCGCCATGCTGGCCGGCGACCTCGCGGCCCGCATCCATGCCGTGAAGCGCTCCTGCGAGATGAAGGCCGAGATCGTGGCCCGCGACGAGCACGAGCGCGGCGACCGCGCGCTCCTGAATCTCGGCCACACCTTCGGCCACGCGCTCGAGGCAGCGACCGGCTATTCCGGCCGGCTCCTGCACGGCGAGGGCGTGGCCATCGGCATGTGCCTCGCCTTCGAGACCTCGGCCCGCCTCGGGCTGTGCGCCCAGGAATGCCCCTCGCGCCTGCGCGCGCACCTCGCGGCGATGGGCATGAGGAAGGACCTCGCCGACATCCCCGGCCCCCTCCCCGACGCCGGGGGCCTGATCGCGCTCATGGGCCAGGACAAGAAGGTGCGGCAGGGAAGGCTGACCTTCATCCTCGCCCGCGGTATCGGCGAGGCGTTTGTCACGCGGGACGTGGATCTGGGGGTGGTCAGGGGGGTGCTGGAGGGAAGGTCACATAATTGATGAGCCAATCCATGCCCCGCCGTCGGACGATTGGCAGCTTAGGGACCGACTCACGCCGCTAAGCCTCGGGCGGGTCAGCCTGCACGGTCGGCCTTTCAAGCCCACCATCAAATTAGCCGCCGCGCCCCGCCGCGTCGTCCCGACCCGCCCCGATTCCCGCTGAGAACGCCAGCACCCGGTCGGCGGCGCGGGTGAGGCTGGCGAGCGCTTCCATGGTGCTGTGCCGGACGCCCTCGAAGGGCTCGGCATCGGGTCAGATCGCGGGCGTCGAGGCAGGTGCCGCAGAGCAGCATCTTGCTCTTGCGCGCCACCGATTTCAGCATCGTCCCGAGGTTGTAGTAGCCTGGCGGCACCCTTTGCCCGGCCTTGGCGCAGGCGACCGAGTCGGCCATCAGGAAGACCGTGACCTCCGCCTCCTTAGCGGCGAGCGAGCGCGCGAGGAGCAGGCCATTGTAGCAGCGCTCCGTGCCGTAGGGCGGAGCGTTGGGGACAAGCAGGGCCTTCATCGCGGGTTTCCTCCCGAATTGCGGGGCCGGGCCCGGTGCGCCCGTCGCGCTGGAATCGGCCCCGGCAGCCCGGGCCTGCAGCGAAGCTTAGCGCCGGTCTGCCCCTCTGCCGGTCGGTCGAATCGACTCACCCTGCCCCGTCCGCCGCGCTGCCAGCTCCCGGCGGCTGCGGTTGACCCGGCAGACCCCGATCCGCCCCCGCGCAGGCCCTGCTCACACCCCTGCTCGACTCCCCGGTTTTTAAAATCGCGTGATTTCAGATACTTGGCCCCCTTCTCAAGCTTGAGAAGGCTGTGCACACGCCCCGCAGGCAGACCCTGTTGCGCTCGTCCCCTCCGGCATCGCTCGCCACAACCGGCGCCCGGGTCCGGCGGCCGGCGCGCGCCCCCTGTCAGTCGATGATATGGTAGCCGCCATCGATGTAGAGCGTCTGGCCGGTGATCAGGCGGGCGGCGTCATGGGCGAGGAACGCCGTGGCGACGCCGACGTCGTCGATACTGACCAGCGCCCGCGCCGGTGCCTTCGACTGTGCCTTCAGCAGCAGTTCGTCGAACTCCGGGATGCCCGAGGCCGCGCGGGTCGCGAGCGGCCCGGGCGAGATCGCATGCACCCGGATGCCTTTCGGCCCCAGCTCGGCGGCGATGTAGCGCACCGCGCTCTCGAGCGCCGCCTTGGCAACACCCATGATGTTGTAATTCTCCACGACCATCTGCGAGCCGTAATAGGTCATCGTGAAGAGCGTGCCGCCCCGCTTCATCAGCGGCTCGGCCAGATGCGCCATGCGGATGAACGACCAGCACGAGACCTCCATCGTGGTCAGGAAGCCCTCGCGCGGCGCATCGGTGACCCGGCCATGCAGCGTCTCGCGCGGCGAGAAGGCGATCGAGTGGACCACGAAATCCAGCTCGCCCCAGGTCGCGGCGATCTGCTCGAACACCGCTTCCATCTGGCCCGGCTGCGCGACGTCGAGCGGCATGAAGATCGGCGCCCCGAGTTCCCGTGCCAGTGGCTCGACGTATTTCTTCGCCTTGTCGTTGAGATACGTCACCGCAACCTCGGCGCCGAAGGCGCGGAAGGCCCGGGCACAGCCCCAGGCGATCGACTGGTCGTTGGCGATGCCGACGACGAGGCCCTTGCGGCCCTCGAGAATCCTGGCCTTCGCGGCGGGAATGGACATATGCGGGTCTCCGGTCTGGGGGCGGTTCAGCCAACGAGCGCGAGCGTGTGGCGGGCGATCATCAGTTCCTCGTCCGTGGGAATCACATGGAGTGAGACACGGCTGGCGGGCGTCGAGATGCAGGAGGCGCCGGCCTCGTTCGCCGCACGGTCGATCTCGGCGCCGAGCCAGGCGAGCCGCTCTGCCAGGCGGGCCCGGATGGGCGCCGAGTTCTCGCCGACCCCGGCTGTGAACACGAAGGCGTCGAGCCCGCCGAGCGCGGCCGCCAGCATCCCGGCCATCAGCCCCGCCCGGTAGACGAAATGCGCGATCGCGAAGGCGGCGCGCGGATCATCGCTGGCCAGCAGGTCGCGCATGTCGTTCGAGAGGCCGGACAATCCCTTGAGGCCCGACTCGCGATAGAGCAGGTCCGCGACCGCCTCGACGCTCATGCCCTTCGTGCCGATCAGGTGCAGCACCACGCCCGGGTCGAGCTGGCCCGGCCGCGTGCCCATCGGCAGCCCGTCGAGGGCCGTGAAGCCCATCGTGCTCTCGACGCTCCGCCCGCCCTTCAGGGCGCACATCGAGGCGCCGCTGCCCAGATGGGCGACAATGCTGCGCCCGGCAGCCGCGGCGGGTGCCACGTCCCGCAGCCGCTCGGCGATGTATTCGTAGGAGAGCCCATGGAAGCCGTAGCGCCGCACCCCCTCCTCGTAGAGCGCACGCGGCAATGCATAGCAGTCTGCGGTCTCGGCATGGCCGCGGTGAAAGGCGGTGTCGAAGCAGGCAACCTGCGGGACATCCGGATTGATCTCCATCGCCAGCCGGATCGGCGCGAGGTTGTTCGGCTGGTGCAGCGGCGCGAGCTCCTGATAGGCGGAGAGCCGGTCGAGCACCCCGGCGTCGATCCGGACCGGGCCCGCATAGTCCGGCCCCCCATGGACGACCCGGTGGCCGATGGCACAGAGCCGGAAGCGGGAAAGCGTCCCGAGCCACGCCCGGGTCGCGGCGATCGCCGCGGGCAGATCCGGCACCGCCGAGGCCTCGAACGCGCGATCGATCAGCGCCACGCCGTCCGCCCCCGACGCCCGGAGCCGCGGGCGGACGCCGATGCCCTCGATCTGGCCCCGCAACTGGCGGGTCGGTACCCCTCCGCCAACCGCGAATATCTGGAACTTCAGGCTCGACGAGCCGGCATTGACGACGAGGATCGCGTCCATAGGCTAGACCGCCTCGACCTGCCGCTTCGTCCGCTGCGCGGCCGCGTAGAGCGAAGCGACGGCGCAGGAGGCGAGGCGGGTGCGCACCGTGTCCGCGCGCGAGGTCAGCACGATCGGCACCCGCGCGCCCAGCACGACGCCGGCGGCGTCCGCACCCGAGAGAAAGGTCAGGTTCTTCGCCAGCATGTTGCCCGCCTCGAGGTCCGGCACCACGAGGATCTGCGCCCGGCCGGCGACCTCGGATCGGATGCCCTTGATCCGTGCCGCCTCCGGGTCGATGGCGTTGTCGAAGGCCAGCGGCCCGTCGAGATGCGCCCCGGTGATCTGCCCGCGCTCGGCCATCTTGCAGAGCGCCGCAGCCTCGATGGTCGAAGGGATCTTGGTGGTCACCGTCTCGACGGCAGAGAGGATCGCCACGCGCGGCTCGCCGAGCCCGACTCCGGCCCAGAGGTCGATCGCGTTCTGCACGATGTCGCGCTTGGCATCGAGATCGGGGAAGATGTTGACGGCGGCGTCGGTGATGAACAGCGTCTCCGGGTGCCGGGGCACATCCATGATGAACACATGGCTGATCCGCCGCTCGGTCCGGAGCCCGGTCGCCGAGGCGGCAACTTCGCGCATCAGCTCGTCGGTGTGCAGGCTGCCCTTCATCAGCATATCGCCCTTGCCCTCGCGGATCAGCTGCACCGCCCGTGCGGCAGCGGCGTGGCTGTGCGGGGCGTCGACGATCTCGCGGCCCGAGAGGTCGATCCGGTGCGCCTTGGCAACCGCGCGGATCCGCGCCTCGGGGCCGACGAGAACCGGCTCGATCAGATCCATCCGGGCGGCCTCGATGGCGCCCCGGAGCGAGGACTCGTCGCAAGGGTGGGCGACGATGGTGACGGCGGACTCGCATTTCTGCGCCGCCGCGATCAGGCGGTCATATTTCGACGTCTTCGACTGCCCGGCTTTCCTGATGGCAACCATCGCTGTCTCCCTGTCGTTAGCCGGCGCGCGGCAGCGGCGCCGTCACCCCGAAGCAATCATGGCCTCCGGCCCGGCGGGGTACCCTGGGTCCGGCTGCCGTCCCCATGCTCGGTATTGCCCCAGGGTGCCGGCCCGCAGCCGCCGTCGTGATCAGCGCCGCCGGCCCTTCGGCGGCAGCGCCCCCCGGACCGGCGCGCGCCGGGCTCCGGAAGGCTTCCGCGCTCCTCGGGCGCCACCTGCCGGAGCCAGCGCCTCGGGCCGCGACATGATCTCGGTGACCCCGTTGACTGCGGTCGCCAGACCCAAGGGCCGCTCGACGCCGAAAAGATCGGCAACCGTGCCCAGCCGGTCCGCCGCCAGACCGGTGAGCGCGCCCGGCGCCCCGAGCACCTCCCGCAACATCGCGAAGGCCTCATGGCGACGCTCCGCGTCGGTCGGCAGCAGGTCCGGCAGCGCAGCCAGCGCCGCCTCCTCGTCGATCAGAAGCATGAAGTACTGTTCGCGGACCATCGCCTTGAATTCGGCCAGACTCATCGTCTGCGCACCGCTCTGTGCGCGGCGCATCCGGCGCAGCGCCTCGAAGCCACGCTCATCCGCGCCGCCGCGCGCCATACCGACATAGACCATCGCGCGGACGAGTGCCTCGACGGGACCGCCGCAGGTGATACGCGCCTTCAGCTCCGCGACCCGGGTCTCGACCAGCATCCGGTGCAGCATGCTCTTGGCCGGCTTCCGCGGCGGGCGGGCCGACCTGCGATCGATCCCCAGCGCCGCCTGCAGAACGGGCGAGCCGTAGATGGCATGGAACGTGCTTTCGGCCGCCCGCTCCATCGACTCCCGCCAGCCATCGAGACTGTCCTCGATCGCACCGGATATCTGCTCCTGCAGCCTCAGGAACACGTTCTCTTTCGCAGCGGGCCGGCGCTGCCCGCGCACATGCTCGGCCGCGTCCCGGACCCAGCCCATCACCGGGTTGGTCGAGGCAAGGAGCTCGTACTGGAGGCGCAGCGGATGCATCGCCCGGGATGCTTCGGCCATCGCGGGGGTGACCGCGGCGCGCACCGCCGGCTGGAGCCAGGCGCGATAGAGCGCGAGGTTGATCTCCGAGAGCCGGGCGGCCGCAGCAAAACGGCGCTCGTCCTCGAGGGAATTGCTGCCGAGGGCGCGGATGTCGTCAAGCGTGCGCGTCTCGCACCGCATAATCCATTCACCGCCGACGAGGTCGGAATCCCCGGCCGCTTCGCCCTTCGGATCGAGCACCGCCTCGTAGAGCCCCGGCGGCAGCACGTCGATCAGGTCTATGTTGCTGGCGAACTCGTCATGCTCCTTTCTCGCGACGCCGGCAGAGACGAAGATGCCGAGATGCCCGGCCTTCTCGTGTACTGCGTAGACGATGGTCTGGCCGTGCTGGCGGATCTCGTCGACACTGTCGTAGAGGTCGAGGATCCAGCCGAGCGCCTGCTGCGGGGGCGTGACGTTGTCGCCCTTCGAGCAGAAGACGACGATCGGCGAGCGTATGTTGCGCAGGTCGACGGCGACCCCGTCCGACGTCCGGATCTCGCCCGCCGCCAGCTTGTTGCCGACGAAGAGCTCGTCGACGATGAACTGCATCTCCTCGGCGTTCAGCGTCACATGGCCGCCCCACCAGCGTTCGAACCCGAGATAGCGGGACGCCTCGGTGTCGATCCTGGAGTAGAGGTTGTACTGCTTGGTCCAGAGCGTGTTGGCGGGGTTCTGGTTCTCGAAATTCTGCACCAGCCAGGCGCCGTCGAACTTGCCCTGCCCGAGATCACCGGTCAGCGCGGTCAGCCAGCTGCCGCCGAGGAGCCCGCCCGAATAGCGCATCGGGTTCACGCCCCGGACCCCCGCCCAATAGGACAGCGGCGATCCCGCGAGGATGACCGGGCCGAACAGCTCGGGCCTCAGCGCCGCAAGGATCATCACCGCCCAGCCGGCCTGGCAATTGCCGATCACGCAGGGCTTGCCGTCTGCCTGCGGGTGCCGGGCGATCACCGTTTCCAGGAACACCGCCTCGGCGCGCGCGACGTCCTCGATGGTCTGGCCCGGCATCGGCTCGGGCAGGAAACCGATGAAGTAGCAGGGATGTCCGGCCTTCAGGGCGACCCCGATCTCGCTGTCGGCCTTGAAGCCGCCGATACCGGGCCCGTGCCCGGCGCGCGGATCGACGACAACGAAGGGCCGCTTCAAGGCATCGATCGTTACGCCGTCCGGCGGCACGATGCGGACAAGCCCGTAGTTCACCGGCCGGTCGAGCGTGCGCCCGTCACAGACCAGCTCCCCCTCGTAGCTCAGCACGTGCGGCGCGGTTTCGGCCGCATGCTCGCGGTACTGGTCGCCGCGCTGGCGCATCACGTCTAGGAAGAGCAGCCAGCGCTGCAAGGCATCCACCGCGTAGTCGGCGGCATCGGTCATGGTCGCGAGCGGGATCGACCGGAGCCGGGAACCCTCTGCCGTGACGTCGATCGTCCTGGGCATTGCTGCAATCTCCAAATGCGGCCCCCGAATCGGCGGGGCGCCGGTCACTCCGATACCGCAGATGCAAGATCGTGGCCATTGACACCGATCAAGGCAGGACGAATTCATTTCGATACCGTCTTCGGTGGGTCCGCGGGCCGGCGATGCAATGCCGTCGCGGCGTACGGACCGGGAAGGTCAACCCCGTTCCCCGGGAATTTCTGGAGGTCGCTAAGCATATGACAGAGAAGAAACCGGAACCCGCGACGGCTGCTGTTCCGAGCGCCAAGGATCTGCGCATGGCGATGCTCGAGAAGCAGATGGCGGAGATGCAGAAGCAGCAGAAGGCCCGCGAGATCGAGGAGAAGAAGCGGGCGGACTTCGCCGAGAAGTTCCTGAAGGAGGACATCACCGAGGAAGAGCGGGCGATGATCCGCAGGCTGGTGAACAGCGCCGTCGCCAATGGCCGGTTCGAGGTGATGGTGTATAGCTTTCCCTGCAGTCTCACCACCGACAATGGTCGCGCCATCAACAACAACGATCCGAACTGGCCCGCGACCCTCAAGGGCAAGGCAAAGCAGTTCTACGAGCGCTACAAGGATGCCGCTCAGCCCCAGGGCTACAGGCTCAAGGCAATGATCGTGAGTTTCCCTGGCGGGATACCGGGCGATGTCGGGTTCTTCCTGAACTGGGAATAGCCGGCCCGCCGCCATCCGGCGTGGCGACCGCACCCGCCGGATACCGGGCGGGCAAGGGGCCGCCGCGCCGGTCATGCGACCGTGCGGAAAACTATGGTCCGCCTGCCTCC
>JBDIVM010000012.1:0-119641 GCA_039805905.1 Limibaculum sp.
ACTGACCTTGAGAGGTGGCCCTGCTTTCTGGGCCATTTTGGTGGCCGGATAAGGTCGATCGCCGGTTGGTTCATGAGCGCCGGGGCGTGAGCATGGCAGACCTCGCCGAGCTCACCGCCTGGCGCGATACCCTGATGGCCGCTCGCTACCGAGGCGTCCGCACCGTCGAATACGACGGCAAGCGCGTCACCTATGCGAGCGACGCCGAGATGGCGGCGCCATTGGTCGCGGCGTTGAATATCCACCACCTAATGGTTGCTTCCGAAAAAGCAGGGTTCAGCTCAGCCAACTGAGCCACAGAGAGAGAGGTGGTTCGGTTGATCTGAACAGGTTCCGGGCGCTTTCTAAGTGGTTTTCCGCCTCGGTTATGCCGCTACCGCTTCGGGCATCGGCTGGTTGAAGTAGGCATGACCCGGGGTTTTCCCGTCAAGCGATGAATGCGGGCGGCGGCTGTTGTAGGAGCCGAGGTAGCGACCGATCCCGGCGCGGGCCTCGGAGACGCTGGCATAAGCTCGCCGGTAGACCTCTTCATATTTGATGGTCCGCCACAGGCGCTCGACGAAGACGTTGTCGCGCCAGGCCCCCCTTGCCATCCATGCTGATCTTGATCCCGCGGGCGGCCAGGACCTTGATGAAGTCGGTCGAGGTGAACTGGCTGCCCTGATCGCTGTTGAAGATTTCGGGCGCACCGTGCTTCGCCAATGCCTCTTCCACGGCTTCCATGCAAAAGTCTGCCTCCAGCGTGATCGACACCCGCCATGCCAGGACACGCCGCGTGAACCAGTCCAGCACGGCAGCAAGATAGATGAACCCGCGCGCCATCGGGGTGTAGGTGATGTCCATCGCCCAGACCTGATTGGGCCGGGTGATGGGCAGCTTCCGAAGCAGACAGGGGTAGATCTTGTGCTCCGGTGCCGCTTCGAGGTGTTGGGCTTGCGATAGAGCGCCTCGATGCCCATGCGCTTCATCAGCGTGGCAACGTGCAGGCGCCCGACCTTGAACCCTTCCTGAACCAGAAGCCCCCGAAGCATCCGGCTGCCCGCGAAGGGGAGCTCCATGTGCAGCTTGTCGATCCGGTGCATCAGTTTCAGATCGGCATCCGAGACCGGATGCGGCTTGTAATACACGGCTCCCCGGCTGATCCCCAGCACGAGGGCCTGAAGGCTGACACCGAGCTTCGCGGTGGGATCGATCGTCTTCTTGCGCTCGGCAACAGACCCGCCTTGCCGAGCGCCCCGGACAAAAAATCGTTCGCCAGCGTCAGCTCTCCGATCTTCGCATGCAGGGTCTTCACATCGATCGCGGGTTCAGGATCGGCTTTGGCCGCTTCCCCGAACACCCCCGTCGCGCCCTCAAGCAGCTGATCGCGCCACTGCTTGATCTGGTTCGGGTGGACGTCGAAATCCCGCGCCAGCTCGAGCAGGGTCTTCTCGCCCTTGATCGCGGCCACCGCGACTTTCGCTTTGAATGCCGGGCTGTGGTTCCGGCGCGGTCGTCTTGCCATGGTCTTCTCCTGGCTCGCAGCATCATGCCGCTGTTGCGCGGAAAATCCACTTATCCCGGCCGTTCAGTTCTTCGCAGCCACCTCTGAGAGCCGCGCGTGCAGCGCGGTGAGGATGGTTTCACGAGGGCTGGGCATGATGGTCCCGGTTCTCCGGGACGGCTCCAGTGTCAGTGATCCCTGTCGCCTTTTGGCAGAGGCAGGTTGGCCAGCCGTCGCGGCAGATCGGATCGGCTGTGCAGGAAATCGATGATGATCACCTGCTCGGGATCCTCGACGAACACGATGAAATGCTGGCCGCAGCGCGTGAAGCGCAGATCTTCTGGCAGGTCCGAATCGATCAGTCGGCGGCAGTCCCGCGACTGGGCTGTGCCTGCTGCTATCTCACGGCAGGCGGCGATCAGATCCTCTTCATAGGCTTCGGCCTGTCGCGGCCCGAAAGTCTCGTAGGTCCAGCGGGCGATGTCGATCAGTGACGCTTCCGCAGCACGCGTCAGTCGCCATGGCTTCGGCATCAGGACCCTGTACGGGCGCGCGAGAAGGCGCGGCGGATGGCGTCCTCGCCCGAGCCCTCGGCCAGATCGCCCCGGCGCGCTTCGTCGAGACCGGCGCCGAGACGGGCGCGAAGCTCGCCCAGCTCGGTCTCCTCGCGTTCGAGCAGCCGCAGCCCCGCCCGCAGCGCCTCGGAGGCGTTCTGATAGCGCCCCGACGCGACGAGCCGGTCAACCAGGTCGGATTGGGTGTCGGTCAGAACGACATTGCGGGTGGCCATCTGAGTCTCCACTGCAGTCCATTGGCAATATATGCCAACAGCACGGTCATGTCGACCACGCTTCAGAACCGGCTGTCCACCCAATTCGCCACGATCAGCCCCGGCACGCTGTCCAGCGCCCGCTTCGCGTCCCGCGCGAGGTCCAGCCGCTTCGGCAGCTTCACCTGCGGCACCAGCAGGAAGATCGGCGCGGTGACCTGCCCACGACCGGTCTACGCCCGTGATGCCCCCGCCCGACCGCGCGTGTTGATCCGAGCCCGGTCGGCGACAAGCAGGCTTGGGCCACGGCGCCGGTAGACGAAGCGCAGGCGCATGCCGGTGCGGTGCTCCCACTCGCCATGCGTGAGCCGGCCGCCGCGGGTCGACCTGCCGGCCGCCTCGCTCGGGATCGCCAGCCAGAACCCGTCCTTCGAGCGGATCAGCGGACCGGTGTCGCGGGCGCCGACGATGACCGGAGCCTTGGACCACACCAGCGCGGCGGCGTTCAGGCTGCCGCCCGTCTTCGGATAGGTCTGGCTCCGGATCAAGCTCGCGAGCCGGCGGCCGAGCCCCGCTTGCGCGATCTGGCCCCGCCAGGCGGTCTTGAGCCCGGTCCCGGCCTCACGCATGGCCGCGGTGACGGCCTTCTCGCCGGCCTTCACCTCGGCGGCCATGGCGGCGACGAGGTCCGGCGTGATGTCGAGCTTCAGCTTCATTCCAACCCCTCAATCAGGAGCCAGGTCGTAACCGGCAGTCGCAGCAGCCTCGACCTTGCTGCTGTCAATGCCGCCATCGCTGTGCGATCATGGCATCAGACCATGCCGCGAATGCACTCCTGCTTTCAGGACAGGAGGTAGACGCGCAGTTCCGCAGAAGTCGGTATTTAACGAGAGCAAGGGACAAGGAATGGCACTCGAAAGTCTGATCGTCATACTACTCGTCGGCGCAGTGGCCGGCTGGCTCGCGGGCCAGATCGTCAAGGGATATGGCTACGGGCTGCTTGGCAACATCGTGATCGGGATCGTTGGCGCGTTTGTGGCCGGCCTCATTTTTCCGCAGCTGGGCCTGAGCATCGGCGGGGGCATTGTCGGGGCTATCGTCCATGCAACGATCGGCGCCGTGATCCTGCTTTTCCTGATACGCCTGATCAAGCGCGCCTGAGGAGGGCTGGCAGCCAAGGCAGCTGCATCCGTCAGTCTGCGGGCCTCAGATCCACGGTCCAGACCAGCCGCTCGCGGTCGCGGACGGGCTCCCCCTGGATGAGGAAGGCCTCGCCAGCCTGCCCCGGACCTGATCCGGGGATCTCGATGCGGTCCCCGGGCCGCGGGCTCGGCACCTCGGCGAGGCGCAGGTCCAGCCGGGTGGTCTCCGACCAGATGCGCGCCTCGCCGAAGCCGGTGACGTCGTCCGGCCGGCGCAGGATCGCGCGGACCAGCGCCTGGGCGCCGCCCTCGGCGGTGTAGACGACCTCGCGCGCGAGATGCGCGTTCGCGAAGAGCGCGTCGAGGGCGGCGGCGAAGGCGGTCATCAGGTCCGCCGTGCCGAGCGCAGCACCTGCGGGCGGGTGCAGATCGGGAGTGGATTGCTTTCGATCTCGAGCCGCACCCACGCGTCGCGATCCCGGTCGGGGATCGTGCGGGCGTAGAGGGGCTGGCCGAGCGTGTTCACCGTCTCGAAGGTGTCGGCGGGGGCGTAGCAGATCTCGAAGAGTCCCTCGATCCCTTCCGGGTAGAAGAAGGCCTTGTCGGTCGGCACGGTGAAGCCGACGCCGCCACGGTAGCGGCGGAAGGTGATCCCCCCGAAGCTGACCTCGTCGGCCACGCGGCCGCGCAGATCGGCCGCGGCGGCGGTGTTGAGGTAGGTCTCCCGCACCTCCTTGTGGGCCACGAGATCGGCGAAGAAGGCCGAGCCGCATTCGGCGCGGACCTGCACCGCGCCAGCCGAAAGCCCGCCCATCGAGTCCTCGGCGCTCTCGACCGGCTTCGCCTTGGAATGCTTCACGGTCCAGCGCGCGTCGCGATCCTTCTGGCGCAGCTTCGCGGGCTTCCTCGCCCAAGCCTCCGGGACGCGGCCGTCGCGTAGCGCGCGCTTCTCGCCCTCGGTGTTGCGCTGCTTCGGGGCGGCCACCACGGTCGCATCGACGATCTGCCCGCCCATGGCGATGTAGCCCGCCGCCGAGCGCTGCGCCTCGAAGCGCCGGAACAGCGCCTCGGTCGCCGGTATGCCGTCGAGCTGCGCTCGCGTCAGCGCCTCGCGGAAGTTCCAGATCGAGTTCGCGTCCGGCACGCGGTCGGCCAGCGACAGCCCGAGAAACCGCATGAACGACAGCCGGTCCTTGATGAGATACTCGTTTCGCTCGTCCGACAGCGAATGGCTGAGCGGCGTCTCCAAGAGCCAGGTCTCGCGGCTGACCGCTGCGACTGACTCAGCGGGCCGGCCGCGCCGGCGGCGCCGCGCTCCATAAACGCGACGGTCGCCGGTCAGACCGGCAGGCGGGTGCGGATCGGTCGCCACCGGCGGCCCGCCGGGGCCTTTGCCGGGCATTTCCGCCTCAACGCTGCCAGAACACCGGCGTGAACAGCACCAGGAAGCTCAGGAACTCGAGGCGCCCCAGCAGCATGCCAAGGGCCAGGAGCCATTTCGCCGTGTCCGGCAGTCCGGCGAAGTTGCCCCCGGGGCCGATCTCCGGCCCGAGGCCGGGCCCGACATTCGCAAGCGCGGCGATTGAGCCCGATATCGACGTGACCATGTCGAGCCCGAGCAACGACAGCAGGATCGCCCAGACCGACAGGCAGCACACGAAGACGAAGAAAAAGGCCATGACCGAGGATACCACCTCGGCTTCGACCGGGCGGCCCTGATAGCGCAGCGGAAACACGCCATGCGGCGCGTGGACGCGCCGGATCTGCACGACAAGAGCCGCCCAGAGGATCTGGTAGCGGAACACCTTCGCCGAGCACGAGGTCGAGGCGCTGCAGCCGCCGATCAGCGGGATCACGAAGAACAGCGCCACCGGAAGCGCGCCCCAGCTGTCATAGGCACCCGATGCGAAGCCGGTGCCGCTGAGGGCCGAGGTGACGTTGAACGGAACTTCGTGAAGTGCTTGCCCCAGTGGGCGAACCCCGGTCAGAACGACCCAGGTTGTGATTATCGCCGAGACCGCGACGATGATTGCAAGAAAGGCCCAAGCCTGCGTGTCCCGCAACAGAGCAGTGTAACTGCCACGCGTCATCTGCACCATGCGGATGAACGGCATCGCCGCAAGGGCCATGAACAGCGTGCCGGCATAATGGGCGAATGGCGAGAACCGTGCGAAGCTGTCATCATAATTCCCGAAACCACCCGTCGAAACTGTGGTCATTGCGTGGCAGACTGCGTCGAAGCCGTTCATGCCGGCGGCGGAATAGGCGAATGCGCAGGCGGTCGTCAGGCCGACATAAAGATAGAAAAGTTCTGCCGCCATCTGGGTTACCCGCGGCACGACTTCATGTGACAGGTCGAAGCCCTCCGAGCGGAAGAACTGCATGCCACCGATCCGCATCGCCGGCAGGAAGATGATGGCGACGATGACGATCCCGAGGCCGCCGTACCATTGCAGGAGTGCACGCCAGAGCAGCATGCCGCGTGGCGCGCCGTCGAGGCCCGAAAAGACCGTTGAGCCGGTTGTGGTCATCCCGGACATGGCCTCGAAAAAGGCATCGGTGATGCCGGCCGCGGGCGCGCCGAAGATGAAGGGCAATGCGCCGAACAGCGGCAGCACGACCCAGACGAGAACGGTCAGGAGGAAGGCCTGCGGCCGGCTGAGCCCGGCCGCCTCGCGCTGGCGGGTCGCGATCATCATCATCATTCCTGCCGCGATGGTCAGAAATGCGGCCAGCGCAATGCCGCCGGCATTGCCATCGTCATCGGCGATATCGAGCAGCAGCGGGAACAGCATCGACGCGCCGAGCACGCTGCAGAGCCGCCCGATAACATGTCCGACTGGCCGGAAATCATACATGGAGAGCGAGACTTGGCGGCGGCAGGGACTAAGTCAAGCGCCGCCTTCTCAATCGGGCGGACGCGTTGCGAGGAGGCACAGTTGGCTCAGAACGGCACGTCCTGCGCCGCGTCGCCGCCTGCCTCGGTGACGAACGAGGCCACGACCTTCTTCTCGCCCGCCTTGTCGAATGCGACCGCCAGCTTGTCGCCCTCGATGCCGGTGATCCGGCCATAGCCGAACTTCTGATGGAACACCCGCGCGCCGATGGCGAAGCGGCTGCCCGCCCCGGCATCGACCGTCAAGTTCCGCGCCTCGCGCGGCTGGCCCAGCCCGTGCTCGCCGCGCCTGGCCGCCATGCGCTTCCAGCCCGGCGAGTTGTAGCTCGAGGCCGCCGCCGCCCGCTCCTCGAGCGCCGAGCCGGCCGGCGCGGCGGGCGCCGCCCCGTAGGCGCCGCCATAAAGGCCCGGCGGTGTCAGCACCTCGACATGCTCGGGCGGCAGCTCGTCGATGAAGCGCGAGGGCAGCGAGGATTGCCAGCGGCCATAGATGTGCCGGTTGGCGGCGAAGCTGACGGTCAGGTGGCGCTGGGCGCGGGTCAGGCCGACATAGGCGAGCCGCCGCTCCTCCTCGAGGCCCTTCATGCCGTTCTCGTCCATCGAGCGCTGCGAGGGGAACAACCCGTCCTCCCAACCCGGCAGGAACACCACCGGGAACTCCAGCCCCTTGGCGCCGTGCAGCGTCATGACCGAGACCTTCTCGCCGCCATCGTCGGATTCGTTGTCCATGATCAGGCTGACGTGTTCGAGGAACCCCTGAAGGTTCTCGAATTCCTCAAGCGCCTGCACCAGCTCCTTGAGGTTCTCGAGCCGCCCCGGCGCGTCCGGGGACTTGTCGGCCTGCCACATGCCGGTATAGCCGGCCTCGTCGAGCATCCGCCCGGCGATCTCGACATGGTCGGCCCCGGGCGCGTTCACCTCGCGGTTCCAGCGGTCGAAGTCGGCGATCAGCCGGGCCAGCGCCTGCGCCGCCTTCCGCGTCATCCCCTCTCCGGTCCCGGCGGCGATGCGGGCGCCCTCCAGCAGGCTGACGCCATGCTGGCGCGCGATCCGGTTGATCGCCTGCAGCGCCTTGTCGCCCAGCCCCCGCTTCGGCGTGTTGACGATCCGCTCGAAGGCCAGCCCGTCGTCGGGGCTGACGGCGACGCGGAAATAGGCCATGGCGTCACGGATCTCCATGCGCTCGTAGAAGCGCGGGCCGCCGATGACCCGATAGGGCAGGCCGATGGTCAGGAACCGGTCCTCGAAGGCGCGCATCTGGAACGAGGCGCGGACCAGGATGGCGATGCCGTCGAGGCCGATGAGATCGTGGCCGCGCGTGCCATGGCTGTAGGCCTCGATCTCCTCGCCGATCCAGCGCGCCTCCTCGTCGCCGTCCCAGTGGCCGATCAGCCGCACCTTCTCGCCGCCATTGGCGTCGGTCCAGAGCGTCTTGCCCAAGCGGTCGCGGTTGGCGGCGATCACGCCCGAGGCGGCGCCCAGGATATGCGGAGTCGAGCGGTAGTTCTGCTCGAGCCGGATCACCTTCGCCCCCTCGAAATCCTTCTCGAAGCGCAGGATGTTGCCGACCTCAGCGCCCCGCCAGCCATAGATCGACTGGTCGTCGTCGCCGACGCAGCAGATGTTGCGGTGCTGCGCCGCCAGGAGGCGCAGCCACAGGTACTGGGCGACGTTGGTGTCCTGATACTCGTCGACCAGGATGTAGCGGAACCGCCGCTGGTAATCGCCGAGCACGTCCGGGTGGTGCTGGAAGATCTGGACGACATGCAGCAGCAGGTCGCCGAAATCGACGGCGTTCAGGACCTTCAGCCGATCCTGGTACCGGGTGTAGAGTTCGGCCCCCCGGCCGTTCGCGAAGCCGCGTTCGTCGGGGGGCACCCTGTCGGGCCCTTGGGCGCGGTTCTTCCAGCGGTCGATCATCGAGGCGAAGAGCCGCGCCGGCCAGCGCTTCTCGTCGATGTTCTCGGCGCTGAGGATCTGCCGGATCAGCCGGATCTGGTCGTCGGTGTCGAGGATGGTGAAATTCGGCTTCAGCCCCGCCAACTCGGCGTGCCGGCGCAGGATCCTGACGCAGATCGCATGGAAAGTGCCGAGCCAGGGCATGCCCTCGACCATCTGGCCGAGCAGTTCCCCGATCCGCTCCTTCATCTCGCGGGCGGCCTTGTTGGTAAAGGTGACCGCCAGGATCTGCGAGGGGAAGGCCCGGCCCGAATGGATCAGGTGGGCAAGCCGCGTGGTCAGCGCCCGGGTCTTGCCGGTGCCGGCGCCGGCCAGCACCAGGACCGGCCCGTCCAGCGCCTCGACGGCGGCGCGCTGGTCAGGGTTCAGCCGGTCCATATAGGGCGGCACAGCGCGCGCTCGCTCGCTCAGCGGGCGCCGCTCCCGGGCCTCGAAGGCCGCGCTGTCGTCAAGTTCGATCCCGCTCATGGTGGCAAGCATAGCGGCCGCACCCGATCGCGGAAAGGTTTTGTTCCCGACGTGTTCGCAAAAATTGACGTCGTGCACAGGATTCCGTTTTCGCCCCACGGCATGGACTTGCTGCGCGGTCAGGCCGCTCCATAGTTGTGCGCAGCACTCCAGCCCGCGAGAACAACCGATGTTCGGATTCCTGAAGACCCGTCTTCCCACCGCCGCCACCGCGCTTCCCGGCCGCGCCGAGCCGATCCCGACCGCGACGGAGCATTTCGTCAACGGCCATCCGCTGGCCGGCCCCTACCCGGAGGGCAGCGCCCTCGCCCTGTTCGGCATGGGCTGCTTCTGGGGCGTCGAGCGCCGGTTCTGGAAGCTGCCGGGGGTGTGGGTCACCGTGGCCGGCTATGCCGGCGGACTGACGCCGAACCCGACCTATCAGGAGGTCTGCAGCGGGCTCACCGGCCACAACGAGGTGGTTCGGGTGGTCTACGACCCCGCGCAGATCGGCTACGAGCGCCTGCTGAAGGAGTTCTGGGAGAACCATGACCCCACCCAGGGCATGCGCCAGGGCAACGATGTGGGCACGCAGTACCGCTCGGGCATCTACACTTGCCGTCCC
Organism: Limibaculum sp.; assembly: GCA_039805905.1. GTDB lineage: Bacteria > Pseudomonadota > Alphaproteobacteria > Rhodobacterales > Rhodobacteraceae > Thermohalobaculum. The sequence goes on from JBDIVM010000012.1 coordinate 9,322, forward strand.
GAGCAGGAGCGGCTGGCCCGCGAGACCCGCGATACATTCCAGAAACGCCTCGCGGCTGCCGGCTATGGCCGCATCACCACCGAGATCATCCCGGCGCCAGAATTCTACTTCGCCGAGGACTACCACCAGCAATATCTTGCCAGGAACCCCGGCGGCTATTGCGGCGTCGGCGGGGTAGGGGTGACCTGCCCGGTGGGGGCGGAGGCCTGAGCGCCGGAACCATAACCAGAATCCAAGCGACAAGGACGGGGTCCCCCGCCGCGGCGATCCCGCGAGAGGTGGGCGCGAATGCCGCCCCGGGTCGCGTCGTCATACCCTCATTCTTGCAGCGGACAGTCGGAAAAATGATATATATCAGTATAATGCAGCCATGTACACTGTGTTACACGCCTGCGCGCATGCCTTCTGCACGCTCCGCCGCCTCCCGATTGTCCCGGCGCGAACCCGGGCATCTCCGGGCAATGCAGAACCCCATCGCCATCGGGTGCCGCCTGCTGTAGGGACGGGCGCGGCGGAACCAGCGGAGCGGCGGCATGGCCACCTGGACAGCATTGACCACCCTGAAGGGCCAAACCGCGGCCGCATCGCTGGGCGAGGCAATGGAGCGGCTTGGCCCGGCTCCGACCGGCGTCGGCGTGATGGAGATCGAGGATGGGTCCGGCAACTGGGAGGTCGGCGGCTACTTCACTGATCGCCCCGACGCGGCCGGGCTTGCGCTCCTCGCGGCGCTCCACGGTGCCCGCGACTTCACCGTCAGCCGGCTCGACGATCGCGACTGGGTGGCCCAGGTCCGCCGCGAGCTCACCCCGGTCGAGGCCGGTCGCTTCATCCTCTATGGCGGGCACGATGCGGACCGGATCCCGGTCAACCGGATCGGCCTGCGGATCGAGGCGGCGATGGCCTTCGGCACCGGGCATCATGGCACGACGCGGGGCTGCCTGCTGCTGCTCGACCGGCTGGTCCGGCAGGGGCTGGCGGCGCGGCGGGTGGCCGATATCGGCTGCGGGACGGGCGTGCTCGCGATGGCTGCGGCGCGGGTCTGGCGGGTGCCCTGCCTTGCCACCGACATCGACCCGGTGGCGGTCGCGACAGCGGCCGAGAACGTGCGCGCCAACCGGCTCGGTCCCTGGGTGCGAACCGCCTGCGCGACCGGGTTCCGCAGCCCAGAGGTGCTCGGGCGCGCGCCCTATGGCCTGATCTTCGCAAACATCCTCGCTGTGCCGCTGAAGCGGATGGCCCCAGACATGGCGTGGCATCTGGCGCCCGGCGGAGCGGTGATCCTGTCAGGGCTGCTGCGCAGTCAGGTTGCTGGGGTAGAGGCCGTCTATGCCGGTCACGGGTTCCGGCACGAGGCGCGGGCGGATCTCGGCGAATGGAGCAGCCTGCTGCTGCGCCGGCCGTGAGGCCCGGAATGCGAAGGGCCGCCCCGGAGGGGGCGGCCCTGGCCTCGGCCCGCTCGGGGCCGTATCGGTCTGGCGCCGTTCAGTAGCGGGCGCCAGCGAATTCCTCGACGTCGGCCGGGGTCAACCCGATGTCGTCAAGCTGGCTCGGGCTCAGCCGGCGCAGGGCATTTACGGTGCGGCGGCGCTCGTTCCAGCTCATCAACGCGGCGACAGCGGTCAACACGGTGTTCACGACGCGATAGATGGTGATGGCGCCCGTCGGAGCAGAGGCGGTGTTCACGTTGGTTGTCATGGCGGCATCTCCTGATCTCTGGTGCGGGTTGTTACCCGCTTTCCCGTTGTGGCAGGGAGATAAGCGATGGTCCCGCGCGAGACAATTGCAGCAAGTGCATGACCGTCATGCAGTTTCCGCAAATCTTGTGCGGCGCACAAAAAGCGACGGTGCGCAGCGGGTTTCCGACATTTCCCGTGCCGGGAGGCTGGTCTTTGTTCCCCTTTCGTGCTAGCGAGGAGCGAACGCGTCGGGCAGGGGACATCATAAATGAGGGTGATCGGGTTCGATCCGGGCCTGCGGCGCACCGGCTGGGGCGTCGTCGATGTCGTCGGAACGCGACTCACCCATGTGGCCAACGGCGTCTGTATCAGCGGGGAGGGATCCCTGGCCGAGCGTCTCGCACGGCTCTATGAGGAGACAGACAGGATCATCACCGAATACCGCCCGGACGAGGCGGCCGTCGAGCACACCTTTGTCAACAAGGACGCTGCCGGCACACTCAAGCTCGGCCAGGCGCGGGCGATCTCTCTCCTGGTGCCGGCGCAGCGCCGCATCGCGGTCGCGGAATATGCTCCGAACGCCGTCAAGAAGGCGGTCGTCGGGGTTGGGCACGCCGACAAGGCGCAGATCCAGCACATGGTGCGCCAGCTGCTGCCGGGCGTGGGGTTCGACTGCGCGGATTCGGCGGATGCGCTGGCCGTCGCGATCTGCCACGCCTGGACCGCCGGCGCCGGCAGCCGCATGGCCCGGGCACTGGAGCGGGCACGATGATCGGCAAGATCACCGGACGGGTCGACTACGTCGCCGACGATCACGTGCTGGTCGAGGCCGCCGGCGTGGGCTACCTGATCCACTGCGCCCCGCCGACGCTGCGCGCCATGCCCGCGCCGGGCGAGGTCGCCGCGCTCTATACCGAACTCGTGGTGCGCGAGGACTACATGCAGCTCATCGGCTTCCGCACCGTGGCCGAGCGCGAGTGGTACCGGTTGCTCACCACCGTGCAGGGGGTGGGTGCCCGCGTCTCGCTGGCGATCCTGGGCACCCTCGGCCCGGACGGGGTCAGCCGGGCGCTGGCGCTGGGCGATGTCGGTGCGGTGCGCGCGGCGCCGGGTGTCGGGCCGAAGCTCGCCACCCGCATTGTCACCGAGCTCAGGGACAAGGCGCCGGCCGTGATGGCGCTGGGTGCCCAGGGCAGGCGGGCAGCGGCCGCGGCCGGCCCCGTGGCGGCGGCGGAGCGGCCGAAGGCTGCCATGGTGCTCCCGGACGATACCGACGCCACCGCGGACGCGCTCTCGGCGCTGGTCAATCTCGGCTACGACCGCATGGCCGCCGCCCGCGCGGTGGCCGAGGCGGCCGAGGGGGGAGCGGAAGGTTCCTCCGGCCTGATCAAGGCGGCGTTGAAATCGCTTGGCCGGAACCTCTAGGCTATGGCGATGACCGAACCAGACCCGATCCTGCGCGGTGCGCCGCAGTCCCAGGACGCAGCCGAGCGGACGCTCCGCCCGCAGACGCTCGACGAGTTCATCGGCCAGGAGGAGGGACGCGCCAACCTGAAGGTCTTCATCGAGGCCGCGCGCCGGCGCGGCCAGTCGATGGACCATCTGCTGCTCTACGGGCCGCCGGGCCTTGGCAAGACGACGCTCGCACAGATCGTCGCGCGCGAGCTCGGCGTCAATTTCCGCATGACCTCGGGGCCTGTCATCGCCAGGGCAGGCGATCTCGCTGCGGTATTGACCAATCTCGAGCCGCGCGATGTGCTGTTCATCGACGAGATCCACCGGCTGAGCCCGGTGGTCGAGGAAATTCTCTACCCGGCGATGGAGGATTTCGAGCTCGACCTGGTGATCGGCGAGGGGCCGGCGGCGCGCACGGTGCGGATCGACCTTTCGCCTTTCACCCTGATCGGGGCGACCACGCGGCTCGGCCTGCTGACGACGCCGCTGCGCGACCGCTTCGGCATCCCGATCCGGCTCGAGTTCTACACCGAGGCCGAGCTTGCGCTGATCGTCAGCCGCGCCGCCCGGATGATGGGGCTGGAAGCGGCCGCGGACGGGGTCAACGAGATCGCGCGCCGCGCGCGCGGCACCCCCCGCGTGGCGGGCCGGCTGCTGCGCCGGGTCGCCGACTTCGCGCTGGTCGAGACGGAAGGCCGCGTTACCCGCAGGCTGGCCGACCGGGCGCTCGATCGGCTCGGGGTGGATCATCTCGGCCTCGATGGCGCCGACCGGCGCTACCTCTCGGCCATCGCCGAGCATTATGGCGGCGGCCCGGTGGGCGTCGAGACCATGTGCGCGGTGCTGTCGGAGGCCCGCGACGCCATCGAGGAGGTTATCGAGCCCTTCCTGATGCAGGCCGGTCTGGTGGCCCGCACGCCGCGAGGCCGGATGCTGACCCAGGGGGCCTGGCGTCATCTTGGGCTGAAGCCGCCGAAGCCGGCGGCGCAGGCGGAGCTGTTCGGAACCGATGGCGAGTGATGACGCAGCGGTCCACCGGCTGCCGGTGCGCGTCTACTACGAGGACACCGATCTCGCCGGGGTGGTCTACTATGCCAACTATCTCCGCTTCATCGAGCGGGGGCGCTCAGAGTTCCTGCGCGCGGCCGGGATCGACCAGGCGGCGCTGAAGCGCGACGAGGGGGCGGCGTTCGTCGTGCGCCGGCTGACCGCCGACTACCTCGCCCCAGCCCGCTTCGACGACCTGCTTGAGGTCACCACCGGCATCGCCGCGCTGCGCGGCGCCTCGGTCGAGATGGCGCAACAGGTGCGGCGCGGCGGTGATGTGCTGTTCTCGGCCCGTGTCACCGTCGCCTGCATCGGTGCGGACGGCCGGCCGCGTCGGTTGCCGGAACCGCTGCGGCGCGCGTTCAGTTAAATCGCCGTAACAAAGCCCTGACGGAGGCAATTGCAGGATTGAATGTCTCGCAATTTTCGCGGATATCGCGCATAAATGGGTCCGTGCGCCGGCACGAACAACAAGCCCGACCACTTCTGCCCGACCACGTCTGACAGTGGCAGAGCCAAGGGCAGCCCGGTGCAGGACGAGGCGCGAGAGCAGGGCTAGAGCATGGATCCACATGGATTGACGACCGCCGCGCTGGCGGCGGCGGCGCAGCTTGCAGGAACGGAGGCGGCACTCGGCGCGCCCGAGGCGGCCGGCATCGACTTCTCGGTGCTGGCCATGTTCCTGCGCGCAACCTGGGTCGTGCAGGCGGTCATGCTGCTGCTGGTTGCGGCCTCGTTCTGGTCCTGGGCGATCATCTTCGAGAAGGTGATGCTGTTCCGTGAGCTCAGGGGCAAGTCGACGCTGTTCGAGGATCAGTTCTGGTCGGGCCAGCCGCTCGACGAGCTGTTCGAGCGGGTCGGCCAGCGCCCGAAGACCCCGATCGAGCGGGTGTTCACCGCCGGCATGACCGAGTGGCGCAAGTCGCTGCGGCAGGAGGGCGGGCTGATTCCCGGCACCCAGGCTCGCGTCGACCGGGCGATGAACGTGGCCATCGCGCGCGAGAGCGAGGCGGCGAACCGCCGGCTTTCCTTCCTGGCGACCGTCGGCTCGGTGACTCCCTTCGTCGGCCTCTTCGGCACGGTCTGGGGCATCAAGCACGCCTTCGAGTCGATCGCCATGCAGCAGAACACCAATCTTGCGGTGGTGGCGCCCGGCATTGCCGAGGCGCTGCTTGCGACCGCGCTGGGCTTGCTCGCGGCGATCCCGGCGGTGGTGGCCTACAACCGTCTCTCCTCGGATGCCGAGGGCCTGACGGGGGCGCTGGAGAACTTCGCCGACGAGTTCTCGACAATTCTCGGCCGTCAGATCGACAGGCAGACCGGAGCAAAGTAATGGGCGTGATGCGTCAGGCGGGCGGGGCGCAGAGCCGGGCGGGTGCGCGGCGCCGGCGCACGGCGCTGAGGCCGATGTCGGAGATCAATGTGACCCCGATGGTCGACGTTATGCTGGTGCTGCTGATCATCTTCATGGTCGCTGCACCGCTCCTGACCGTGGGCGTGCCGCTGGAGCTGCCGAAGACGAACGCGAAGCCACTGCCGACCGAGCAGGAGGAGCCGCTGACCATCAATCTCGACGCCGAGGGCCGGGTATACATCCAGAAGACCGAGGTGCCCGCCGAGGAGCTGATCCCGAAGCTGGCCGCGATCCAGGCCGAGCGCGAATCGGACAAGGTATTCCTGCGCGCCGACCGGGCGCTGGACTATGGCATGGTGATGCAGATCATGGGCGCGCTGAGCGCCGGCGGCTTCCGGAACATCGGCCTGGTGACCGATCAGGCCGAGCCTGCACGCGGCAACTAGAGATACCGGCCGGGGAGGGGCCCATTCGGACAGGCGACATGCGGAAGGGCGCGACCATTTCAGGGGCGATGCATCTGGGCATTCTTGCCCTGGTGCTGTTCGGCGTCGACATCTTCGCCGACCGCGATCCCTATCCGCTGGCGGTGACCGAGGTCGAACTGGTCGACGGAGCCAATTTCGACGCCGCCGTCTCGACGGCGCCGATGGTGCGGAACGAGGGGCCGGCCGAACTGTCGCCGCAGTCGGACACGGATCCGACGGCACCAGAAGCGGTCAAACCGGACGTGGCCGTAAGTCCTCCGCCGATGCCGCGGCTCGCAGTCGCGGAAAGACCCGATGAATCCCCGCCGAACCTGTCGGCGCTGCAGATTCCGCCGCCGCCGACCGACGTGCCGACCGAGGCGCCGCGACCCTCGATCGCCGAGATTCCCTCGCCCGACCCGCTGCGGCACCAGGCGCCCGAGCCCGAGAGCCCGCCCGCGACCGAGCCGCTGCCGGCACTGGCCTCGGCACCCTCGATCTCGCCGGCGCCGAAGCCGGTTGTCGCCCCGGAGGCGGAACCCGTTGCGGCGGCAACGCCCGAGCCGGTGCCGGACGAGACGAAGGATAAGCCGGAGACCGAGGCGACGACGCAGGCGGAGCCCGACGCGCCGATCGCGGCAGCGCCGCAGGAGGCGCGGCTGCCGGTCGCGAAACCGGCCGATCTGGCGGCAGCCGCACAGGCGTCCTCGGCGCCGAAGCCGGCCGCCGCATCGGAGGAGCCGAAGAACAAGCCGGACGAGACCGAGCAGGCGGCGGCCGAGGCGAAGCCTGCAAGCAAGGCTGCCGAGCCGCAGAAGCCCGCGGGCGGATCGAGCGCGGCCTTCGCGGCAGCACTGTCGATCGGCGAGAAGGATGCGCTCAGGCTTGGCATCAAGCGCTATTTCGTGTTCAACGGGAACCGCTCGGACCGTTCGCTGCAGGTGACCGTCGAGATCCAGCTTGGCCAGGATGCGAAGATCATCGGGCAGCCGCGGCTCGTGCGTGGGTCGGGTGGCGATGCGGCGACCCAGGATGCGCTCTTCCGGGCCGGGCACCGGGCCCTGCGCCGGGCGGAGAATGCAGGCGAGTTCAACAGGCTGCCGCGCGACAAGTATGCAAGCTGGCAGATCATCCATGTCACCTTCACACCGGAAGAGATCGGGTTTCAGTCATGACAGATAATCGCTGGGCATCGACGATGAGGCGGCTCGCGGCCGGATTCATGCTGGTCGCAGCCATGTTGGCGGGCGCGCCCTGGGCCGAGGCCCAATCGCCGACCGAGATCGTCGTCTCGGGCGCGGCGTTCCAGCCGACGCCGATCGCCGTGCTGCCCTTCGAGACCGGCAGTCCGGCGCTGGCCCAGGCGGCGGCGGACATGGTCGGCGTCATCGAGGCGGACCTCGAGCGATCTGGCCTGTTCCGGATCATCCCGCGCACCGCGTTCATCAGCCGGCAGGTCGCCTTCGATTCGCTGCCGGTCTTTGCGGACTGGCGCGCGATCAATGCGGACGCAATGGTCACGGGCCGGGTCATGCAGGCCACGGACGGCCGGCTGACGGTGCAGTTCAGGGTGTTCGATACCGACGCCCAGCAGCAGATCGAGGGACTGCAGCTACTTGCCGACCCGGGCGACTGGCGCAGGGTGGCGCACAAGGTGGCGGACGGCGTCTATGCCAAACTGACCGGCGAGGGCCCCTATTTCGACAGCCGCGTCGTCTTTGTCGACGAGACGGGGCCGAAGGGCGACCGGCGCAAGCGTCTCGCCATCATGGACCAGGACGGGGCCAACCTGCGCTATCTGCCGGGCGCCGAGGGGCTTGTGTTGACCCCGCGCTTCGCGCCCAACGACCAGTCGATCCTCTACATCTCGTACGAGAGCGGTACGCCGCAGGTCTATCTGCTCAATCTCGACACCGGCCAGCGCGAGCGGCTTGGCAGCTTCCCGGGCATGACGTTCGCGCCGCGATTCTCGCCGGACGGCAGTCAGGTGGTGATGTCGCTGAGCCAGGAGGGCAACACCGATCTCTACGCGATGCGGCTGGCGGACCGCCAGGTGCGCCGCCTGACCAACAGCCCCTCGATCGAGACATCGGCCTCGTTCTCGCCGGATGGCAGCCAGATCGTGTTCGAATCCGACCGCGGCGGCAGCCAGCAGCTCTACGTCATGCCATCGAGCGGCGGCCCGGCTCAGCGCATCAGCTTCGGCCAGGGAAACTACGGAACGCCGGTCTGGTCGCCGCGCGGCGACACCATCGCCTTCACCAAGATCCTGGGCGGACGGTTCCACATCGGCGTCATGCGCACCGACGGGACGGACGAACGGCTGCTCTCGTCGAGCTTCCTCGACGAGGGTCCGACCTTCTCGCCGAACGGGCGGGTCATCGCCTTCTTCCGCGAAAGCCCGGGCCAGCAGGGCCGCGCGCAGCTCATGAGCATCGACATCACCGGGCGGAACCTCAGGGTGGTGCCGACCCCGAACGCCGCCTCGGACCCGGCCTGGTCGCCGGTCCGGAAGTAACTCGGACCCGGCCTGGTCGCCGGTCCGGAAGTAAGCGGAATGGGGTCGCCGGGTGGTGGCCTTGCAGAGACCTCGAGCCGCGTGGATACTGCGCGCGGGGCGCAGACGGCGGACGAGACAACGCCGAAGAGGCAAGGAGAAAACGGAAGATGAACAAGCTGACCTTTGCGATCCTCGGGGCGGTGGCGCTGCTGGCTGCATGTTCCGATACCGATTCGGCCGTCGATCCCTCGGCCTCGGCCGGAGCGGGCAGCGCGACCTCGACCGGACCGGCGGAGAACAGCGTCGAGTATTTCAACATGATCGTCGGCGACCGGGTGTTCTTCGACACGGATCGCTATGAGCTGACCTCGGAAGCGCAGTTTGTACTGTCGAAGCAGGCCCAGTGGCTGAACGCAAATCCGGGCACGACCGCGACCGTCGAGGGTCACGCCGACGAACGGGGCACCCGCGAGTACAACCTGGCGCTCGGCGCCCGCCGCGCCAACTCGGTGCGTGCCTACCTGATTGGCCAGGGTGTCGATGCCGGACGGCTCGACGCGGTGAGCTACGGCAAGGAGCGCCCGGTGGCGCTCTGTTCGGACGAGAGCTGCTGGTCGCAGAACCGGCGCGGCGTCACCGTCGTTGCCGGCGCACCGACCAGCTGAGGCGATGCGACCGCGGGCACGAGCGTGCCCGAAGGGTATGATGGCGGGCGGGGCTTGCCCCCGCCCGACCGCATGTGGTGAGGAGGCGAACATGGGCGCGCGGACGATCCTGCGGAGTGGCCTGCAGATTGGAATTTTCGCGGCCTCGCTGACCGTCGCGCTGGCGGCGGGCTGGCCGGCGATCACGCAGGTCTGGACCGGCGCCAGCTCGTCCGACGACTTGCAGTACCGCCTGAGCATCATCGACGCCGAACTGGCCGACATCCGGGCCCGGCTCGGTGTGGCGCCGGGACAGAAATCGGATGGCAGCGCCGGCGGCGGCGATGCGATGGTCCGGCTCGACAGGCTCGAGGCCGAGCTGCAGCGGCTGACCGGCCAGATGGAGCAGATTCAATTCGAGCAGCGGCGCATCGCCGAGGACGCGGCGCAGCGCTTCGGCGACATCGAGTTCCGGCTGACCGAACTTGAGGGCGGAGACACCTCGGCCATTCCGGCGGTGACGCCGCTCGGCGGAATCCAGCAGGGCGCCGCGCCGCAGGTCGCGGCAACGCCCGAGGTCTCGGTGAGCGAGCGCGGCGATCTCGACCGGGCGATCGACGATGTGAGGAAAGGCCGCTTTGACCAGGGCGAGGACCGCCTGCGCCAGTTCCTGAACGCCTATCCTGGGAGCCCGCTGGAAAGCGAGGCATTCTACTGGCTGGGCGAGAGCCAGTTCATCCGCGGCGCCTTCCAGAATGCGGCGCGCAGCTTTCTCGACGGCTACAACCGCAACCGCACCGGGCCCAATGCGCCGAACAATCTCTTCAAGCTCGGCGTCTCGCTCGGTCGTCTCGGCCAGGCGAGCGAGGCCTGCCTGACGCTCAGGGAGGTACGCAAGCAGTTTCCGGCCGGGCCTGCGGACTTGCTCGACGCGGCGGACGCGGAGTCGCAGTCACTGAACTGCGGCTGACGCCGATGCCCGCCGACCCGGCAGCGGCGGCGTCGGCCGTGCTCGACCGGCTGGCGGGCGGGATCGCGCCCGGCGGGGTGATCGGGGTCGCGGTTTCAGGCGGTGGCGACTCGGTCGCACTCCTGCTGATCGCCGTCGACTGGGCAAAGGGCCGTCGCCTCCGGCTCCGTGCTGCCACGGTCGATCACGGGCTGCGTCCGGAGAGCGCGTCGGAGGCCGAAGGTGTCGCGGTTCTCTGCCGCCGTCTCGGCATTCGGCACCAGACACTGAAGGCGGAAGGCCTGGCCACTGCGGCGGGCAACCTGCCGGCCGCCGCGCGCGCCGTGCGCTTGTCGCTGCTGGCGGACTGGGCGGCGAGGCATGGGCTGGCGGCTGTGCTGCTTGGCCATACACTGGACGATCAGGCCGAGACAGTGCTGATGCGGCTCGCCCGCGGTTCCGGCGTGGAGGGGCTCTCGGCCATGCAGGCCGAGCGGAGCTGGGGCGGGGTGCGCTGGCTGCGCCCGCTCCTCGGCATCCGGCGCGATGCGCTGCGCGGGATGCTGCGCGAGCGGGGCGTGGGCTGGGTGGAGGACCCAACGAACGAGGATCCCGGCTACGACCGGACCAAGGCACGCACCGCCCTTGCCACCCTCGCGCCGCTCGGCATCGGCGCCGAGGGGCTGGCGGCAACCGCGCAGCGGCTGCAGCGCCAGCGCCGCGTGCTGGAGCGGGCGATGCGCGATCTCGCCGCGCGCGCCCGGCGATGGGGCGAACTTGGCGAGGTTCTCCTCGACCCGCACGAACTCGCCGGCGACGAGAGGGAAACGGCGCTGCGCCTGCTCGCCGACACGCTGCGACGGCTTTCGGGGGCCCGCTACCCGCCGCGCTACCGCGCGCTTGCGGACGCACTCGACCGCCTGCTGTCCAAACCGGTGGCCGGTGCGACGCTGTCCGGCTGCCTTCTGAGGCGCCGGAAATGCGGGCCGGTACTCGCCTGCCGGGAGCCGGCGGCCTGCGCCGGCCCGGTGCCGCTTGCCGGCAAGAGCGTCACATGGGATGGCCGCTGGGTGCTGGCGCCGCGGAACGGCTGGCCTGACAGCGCGGCAGCCGGGGCGCTGGGCCGCGACGGGAGCGCGGTGCTCGGCGCGGCAGCCCGTGCCGGAGCCTGGCAGGCGCCGTCAGGATGGGACGCTGCGCCGGCGGTCGTGCGCCTGACGACACCGGCGGTATGGTCCCTGGCGACCGGCGCATTGCTGGCGGCACCGCTCGCGGGCTACACTGCGGCGGGTATGGCAGCATGCGTGGAAATCGCGCCGGTTGAGGGGTTGCGCCACGATCGTGCCAGCGACTATGGTTCGCCCGCCGCCGATTGCCCGGACCCTTAACTTCCCGGCGACAAGGGCTTATCTACTGCGCTAGACTGGCGCGACGCGCCGTCCCTGCGGTGACACCGGAGACGAGACATTGGGCAACGCGAAAAACCTGGCGTTCTGGGCGATCCTGATCCTGCTTCTGGTGACGCTCTTCAGCGTGTTCCAGGACGGCAGCGGCGGCAGCACGGGGTCGCAGATGTCGTTCTCCGACTTCCTCAAGAGCGTCGAACGCAAGGAAGTCGCCGAGGTCGTCATTGACGGCGAGAAGGTCTCGGGCCGGATGAATAACGGCACGCGCTTCACCACCACGCAGGCGCGCGACTTCGACCTCGTGAACGAGCTTCGCACCGCGGATGTCGCGATCCGGGTCGAGCCGCAGGAGCGCGGCGGGCTGATCTCGACGCTGAGCTTCTGGCTGCCGATGATGATCGTCTTCGGCATCTGGCTGTTCTTCCTGAACCGGATGCAGGCCGGCGGGCGCGGCGCCATGGGCTTTGGCAAGTCGAAGGCGAAGCTTCTGACCGAACGCTCGGGCAAGGTCACCTTCGACGACGTTGCCGGCATCGACGAAGCCAAGGAGGAGCTCGAGGAGATCGTCGAGTTCCTGCGCGATCCGCAGAAATACTCGCGCCTCGGCGGCAAGATCCCGAAGGGCGCGCTCCTGGTCGGGCCTCCGGGCACCGGCAAGACGCTGCTCGCCCGTGCCATCGCCGGCGAGGCGGGTGTGCCCTTCTTCACCATCTCCGGCTCCGACTTCGTCGAGATGTTCGTCGGTGTCGGCGCCAGCCGCGTGCGCGACATGTTCGACCAGGCCAAGAAGAACGCGCCCTGCATCGTGTTCATCGACGAGATCGATGCGGTGGGCCGCCACCGCGGCGTCGGCTATGGCGGCGGCAATGACGAGCGCGAGCAGACGCTGAACCAGCTACTGGTCGAGATGGACGGTTTCGAGGCCAACGAGGGCGTGATCCTGATCGCCGCGACCAACCGGCCGGACGTGCTCGACCCGGCGCTCCTGCGCCCCGGCCGTTTCGACCGGCAGGTCACGGTCCCGAACCCCGATCTGCGTGGCCGCGAGAAGATCCTCGCCGTCCATGCCCGCAAGGTGCCGCTGGCGCCCAATGTGGACCTGAAGGTGATCGCCCGCGGCACGCCGGGCTTCTCGGGCGCCGATCTTGCCAACCTCGTCAACGAGGCGGCGCTGAAGGCGGCGCGGTCCGACAAGCGGCTGGTGACGATGGAGGATTTCGAGCACGCCAAGGACCGGGTCATGATGGGCACCGAGCGGCGCTCGATGATCATGAACGACGAGGAGAAGGCGCTCACGGCCTATCACGAGGCGGGCCATGCGGTCGTCGGGCTGAACGTGCCGGACCACGATCCGATCCACAAGGCGACGATCATCCCGCGCGGCCGGGCGCTGGGCCTGGTGCTGAGCCTGCCCGAGCGCGACCACCTGAGCCAGACCTTCCGGCAGCTGACCTCGAAGATCGCGATGGCGATGGGCGGGCGCGTGGCCGAGGAGCTGGTCTTCGGCCCTGAGAAGGTGACCAACGGCGCCGCCTCCGACATCATGCAGGTGACCCGGATCGCCCGGGCGATGGTCACCCAGTTCGGCATGTCGGACCGGCTCGGCACCATAGACTACGCCAACGAGCGCGACAGCTTCCTCGGCGCCTACCAGGGACCGAAGGAGATTGCGCCCGACACCCAGCAGCTGATCGACGAGGAAGTCCGCCGGCTGGTCGACGAGGGCTACCAGACCGCGAAGCGCATCCTGACCGAGAAGCGCGAGGATCTCGAGCGGCTGGCGAGGGGACTGCTGGAATACGAGACCCTGACCGGCCAGGAGATCCAGCAGGTGCTGGCCGGCCAGAAGCTCGACCGCTCGGACGACAGCGGGATCCCGCCGGTAGCAGGCGACGGCGGCGGCCACACCTCGGTGCCGAAGGCCGGAAAGCCTAAGCGCCCGGACGTCGGCGAAGGGGGACTCGAACCGCAGCCGCAGTAGTGTCGCTCGTCGATATTCGACCGAACCTGCAGCTGCTTGAACTTCTCCTGCAAGCATATCGACCGTGTCGGAGTTTCGGCGTTTGCCGCGAGGCAGTCTGGCGCCCATCGGAGGGGCACATGCCGCGTGGCTTCCTTGGTGCGACCGACGCGTTGTCAGACGTCCAAGGTGGTCCTGTTGTTCGCCGAGCCGGGCCATGCGCACGGAGAGGAAGAGTACGATCCGTCTGCGGACCCCATCGTCCCGCCAATGGTCGGAGTACGGCATACACATTCTTGCTTCTCAAACGGACGGGATCAATTCCACCGGAATGCTCGCTGGTTCTTGTTGCAGCTATTCCCCGACCTTTCCTTCGAAGAGCAGTTGCGGCACGTCTGGATGACCGAGGGTCGCCTATGCTCGATCACCGACGAGATCGGCAACACGAAGGATCGAACCTGTGCCGCGCATTGCCTGACCCGGCAAACTGATATGTTGCCGAATGCGACCGTCGTCGCCTTCGGTGGAAAGGCGCAGCACTGTATGAAGGGAATTAAGTCCATCTGGCTGAAGGCCTACGCAGTGTCACCATCCGGCGCGAACCATAGCCCGGCACAGCCAAGCCGGGAGGCGGCGATTGCAGAGATCAAAGCGCGGAGAGCAACACCTTAGCGCACACCCCAGAATGCAGGCAGGATTTCAACTCAGCCAGCCTCATACGACATTCGCGTTGTGCCTGTCCAACGGTAGGCTCAGAAATGGATCGCCCGCCCGTAGGCATCGAGCACCGCCTCGTGCATCATCTCGCTCAGCGTCGGGTGCGGGAAGACCGCGTGCATCAGCTCCGCCTCGGTGGTCTCGAGGGTGCGGCCGACCACATAGCCCTGGATCAGCTCGGTGACCTCGGCCCCGATCATGTGCGCACCCAGCAGCTCGCCGGTGCCCGCGTCAAAGACCACCTTCACCATCCCCTCGGGCTCGCCCAGCGCGATTGCCTTGCCGTTGCCGATGAAGGGGAAGCGCCCGACCTTCACCGCGCGGCCCGCCTCCTTTGCCTTCGCCTCGGTCATCCCGACGCTGGCGACCTGCGGGTGGCAGTAGGTGCAGCCGGCGATGCTCTCGGGCTTCACCGGATGGGCGTGCCTGCCTGCAATCAGCTCGGCCACCATCACCCCCTCGTGGCTGGCCTTGTGGGCGAGCCAGGGGGCGCCGGCGACGTCGCCGATGGCGTAGAGCCCCTCGATCCCGGTCCGGCAATACGCATCCGTCACCACATGGGTGCGATCGACCTTCACTCCCAGCGCCTCCAGCCCCAGCCCCTCGACATTGCCGACGATGCCGACGGCCGAGATGACCGTGTCGAACTCCTGTCTCTCCAGCCTGCCGCCCGTCTCGATATGGGCCGTGACCCTCCCCCTGGCGCGGTCGAGCTGTTTCACCATCGCTCTTTCGTGGATCTTCATCCCCTGTTTCTCGAAAGCCTTCCTCGCAAATGCCGAAATCTCCGCATCCTCCACCGGCAGGATCCGGTCCAGCACCTCGACCACGGTCGTCTCCGCGCCGAGCGTATTGAAGAAGCTCGCGAACTCGATGCCGATCGCGCCGGAGCCGATCACCAGGAGCTTCTTCGGCATCCGCGGCGGCAGCAGCGCATGCCTGTAGGTCCAGACGAGGTCGCCGTCGGCCTCGAGCCCCGGCAGTTCGCGCGCCCGGGCGCCGGTGGCGAGGATGACGTTCTTCGCCGTGAGCTCCTCGGTGCCCTTGTCGGTCTTGACCGAGACTCTGCCACGGGCCGGGATGGTTGCCGCGCCCATCACCACGGTCACCTTGTTCTTCTTGAGAAGATGCCCGACGCCCGAGTTGAGCTGCTTCGCCACGCCGCGTGACCGCTTGACCACTGCGTCGAGATCGTAGCCGATCCCGTCGGCCTTCAGCCCGAAATCCTTCGCCCGGTGCATCAGGTGGAACACCTCGGCCGAGCGGAGCAGCGCCTTGGTCGGGATGCAGCCCCAGTTCAGGCAGATGCCGCCCAGATGCTCGCGCTCGACCACCGCGATCTTCAGCCCGAGCTGGGCGGCGCGGATCGCGGCGACATAGCCGCCCGGACCGGCCCCGATCACGACGACATCGAACTGGGTGCTCATGGACGTTCTCCCCGACGGTCTGCCGGCACAAACTATGGCCGGCACGGCGCCGATGGCAATGCGTCAGAGTGCGAGCGGCCGCCGGATCCTGCGGAGAATGGCGCAAGTGGCCGTGCCGCGGGTGGTTGGACCGCGCTTCTGGTGGTCTCAGGACATGTAGCCGCCGGCGGCACGGTAGGCGCGCTCCGCCTCGGTGTCGCGGCGGCCGAGCGGGCGGTTGCGGCTCGGGAAGCGGCCGAAGCGCCGGATCACCTCGCGGTGACGCAGGGCGTGCGCGAGGTTGTCGCCGCCGGTCTCGGGCATGCCCATGGCGATCAGCCGCACGCAGCGCTCCTGGTGCGGCAGACTCTCGGAATGCATGAACGGCAGATAGAAGAACTGCCGCTCCGGCTCGGCTGTTGCCCGATCGTGGCCGCGCGCGATGGCGAGCGGTGCCGCCCGCCGCGCCCGGCGGTCAGTGGCGAAGGCGTCTGCGGTGCCCCGGAACATGTTGCGCGGGAACTGGTCGAGCAGGACCAGGAGCGCAAGCGCGCCTTCGGGTGTCCCTACCCAGTGATCGCAGGCGCCGGTAGCGGCGCGACCCCAGAGATCCCGGAATCGCCCGCGTATCTCGACGTCGAGTGACGCATCGGGCCGATACCAGCGGACCGGTCCGACCTCGTCGAGCCAGAACCGGAGAACCCGCGCAATTTCGGAACCCATGTCGCCTTTCTCCAATCGCCGATCCGCAAAGCATCCGGCGGGAGAACGCCATGCCCCGCCGCGGCCTGTCAAGGACTGCGCGCGCCCGCGCGGACCCCGGTCTGCACGGGTGCGCAGATAGATCAGGGTCGCGAGGGGCCGCTGGCCGCCTGCTCGGCCCTCACCTCTCCGGCGATCTCGGCCGTGATCGGGGTGCCCGAGACCATGCTGATCGGAGCGACGGGGAGCGTTTCGGTCGACCGCTTTGCCGGGCGCACCGTCATGCGGTAGGCCGCATAGGCGGCAATCAGGGTCATCACGATGCAGATGAAGGCCAGGTAGACGATCGGGCCGATCTCCTGCATCAGGTAGCCCACGAGAACAGGCGTGCCAGTTGCGCCGACGCCGTTCAGCACGATGAGCCCGCCCGAGGCCGAGGCCATGTCCTCCGGCGCGAGGAAGTCATTGGTGTGGGCGATGAGCAGCGAGTAGAGTGGGTTGGACGAGCCGCCGACGAGGAAGGCCGCCACCACGAGAGCGGTGAACGAACCCGAGAAAGCGAGCCCGATCGCGCAGCCCGCCGCACCGATCAGCGTGACCGTGGTGATGAGCTTGCGCCGGTCCATCCGGTCGGACGCCCAGCCGATCGGGTACTGCAGCACGAGCCCGCCCACATAGATGGCGCCGATGAAGACCGAGATCTCGGCCGTGGTCATCCCGACCATGGTGCCGTAGACCGGAGCCATGCCGAACTGGCAGGCGAAGACCGCGCCCAGCAGGAACGTGCCGACGCAGCCGAGCGGCGAGGTATTGAAGAGCCGCCTCATCGACATGCGCCGCGTGGTCGAGAAGGCGGGCGCAGGTCCGGCGGAGAGCAGCGTCGGCAGGAACGCAATCGAGACGGCCACCGACATGATGACGAAAAGGTCGTAGCCGGCGGGATCGGCGACGTTGATCAGGCCCTGGGCGGCGATGATCCCCAGCATCTGCATGATCAGATAGGCCGAGAGCGTGCGGCCGCGCGTCTCGTTGGTGGCGGTATCGTTGAGCCAGCTTTCCGCCACCACATAGACGCCCGAATAGCAGAAGCCGACGAGAAAGCGCATGACGGTCCAGGCAACCGGGTCGACGACCGCGGCGAAGATGATGAAGGCGGCCGAGATCATCGAGCCGAGTGCCGCGAAAACCCGGACGTGCCCGACCCGCCGCACGAGCCAGGGCGCCGTCTGCGCGCCGCCGAGGAAGCCGGCGAAGTAGCCGGCCATGACGAAGCCCATGGTGGTCGAGTCGAAATCCTCGATGCCGCCGCGCAGACCGAGAACGGTTCCCTGCATGCCGTTGCCGAGCATCAGGAGGAACATGCCCAGGAGCAGGGCCCACGAGTTTCTGAGGACGGCGAGCATGGCGGGCGGGTCTTCGGATGCTGGTCTCTATGCGCGAAGCTTGCCCGTTCGCGCCGCCTGGCTATCGCCAGAAAGCGGCGGCGGGTGTCGCTCGCGTGCACAGGCGCCAGAAAATTCGCCGGGCGACAGGCGCGGCGCCGTTCAGGTGGCAGGGATCGGCCCGAGATCCCGGTCCGGAAGCAGGAGCGAGCTGTCGCCGTAGGAGTAGAACCGGTAGCGATGCTCGACAGCATGGGCGTAGAGCCGCAGCATCCGCTCGCGGCCCATCAGGGCCGAGACGAGCATGAAAAGGGTCGACCGCGGCAGATGAAAGTTGGTCATCAGCCCGTCGATGGCGCGGAAGCGGTAGCCAGGCGTTATGAAGATCGCGGTCTCGCCGCGGAACGGGAGGACGATGCCATCGGGCGCGGCGGCGCTCTCGATCAGGCGGAGCGCCGTAGTGCCGACGGGGATGATCCGGCCGCCCGCGCGCCGGGCGGCGTTGAGCGCCGCGGCCGTCCCGGCGGTGATCTCGCCCCACTCCGCATGCATCCGGTGGGTGGCAATGGCCTCGGTCTTGACCGGCAGGAAGGTGCCGGCGCCGACATGGAGCGTCAGCCGCTCGGTGAGGACGCCGCGCGCGGCCAGCGCTGCGAGCAGCGTTTCGTCAAAATGCAGGGCGGCGGTCGGCGCGGCGACCGCGCCGGGGCGGCGGGCGAAGACGGTCTGGTAATCCTCGGCGTCCTGCGCATCCGCCGGGCGGCGCCGGGCGATGTAGGGCGGCAGCGGCATGACGCCGGCCGCGGCGATGGCGGTATCGAGTTCGCCAGCGGACCGGTTGAAGTCGAGCGTTACCTCACCCGCCCCCTGCTTGCCGGCGACAGTGGCGGCGAGATCCGACCCGAAGGCGATCGTGTCGCCTGCTGCAAGTCGCTTCGCGGGGCGCGCGAGGGTGGTCCAGCGGCCGTTGCCGTCCCGCCGGATCAGGGTAACCTCGATCCGCGCCTCGCCGCCGCCAGCCCGGCTGCGCCGGCGCGTACCCGTGAGCCGGGCCGGGATCACGCGCGTGTCGTTGAACACCAGCATGTCGCCGGGCGTCAGCCACTCCGGCAGATCCCGCACATGCGAGTCGACCGTCTCGGACCCGCGCGCCACCAGCATCCGCGAGGCCGGACGCGGCCGCACCGGGCGGAGCGCGATCAGCCCCTCGGGCAGATCGAAGTCGAAGTCGGAAACCTTCATGACCCCGCAGTTAAGCGCGCCGCGCGGGGTCGTCCAGCCTCAGTTGCCCAGCATCCAGATTCCCTCCGGCTCGAAGGCGTGAAAGGCAAAGGCAAACACGACTTCGTGGACCACGGGCGCGCCGCTTGCCGCGTCGACGACACGAACGTCGCCGACCTCGCGCCCCTCGCCGATCTCGCCGGTGTCGAGCGCCGAAGCCTGGCCGGATCGCCAGGTCAGCCGGACCCCGGCCTCGGTGATCTCCTCCGCCTCCGCCAGCCGGGCAAGCGGCCAGGCCCGGTTGCCGACCCGAACCACGCGCGCCACCGGGTCGATGCCATGCGGCGGCATCTCGCCGCGATAGAGGAAGGGTTGCCCGCTGTCGTAGCCCGCATAGGGGTTGGCGCCATAGGCGCGGCGGTAGCCCTGCGGCTCGGCCATCACCAGGCCCTGCGGGTTGCGCGCCGTGTAGCTCTGCCAACTCTCGAGCAGGGCGGGCAGGGGAGCCAGCCTGGCGCCCAGCAGCTCGCCGACGATCGCCTGCCCGTTGAACTGCTGCCACCAGCTCTCGGTCTGGCGGTCATACATCACCATATCCGAGAAGCGCAGCAGGCCGGAGACGCCGAACTCCAGCACCCGGCCGTCGAGCCTGCGGTCGAAGACCAGTCCGGAATTGCAGAGCGGGCAGAACGTCACCGCCACGGGGATCCCGCCGATCTCGTCGTTCACGATCTCGTGCCACATCAGGTAGCGGACCGGATAGGCGCGGGCGACCTGTCCCTCGAGCTCGAGCACCATCACCGGTTCGCGCGGGCCGAGGACATCCTCGCCGGCGGCGGGAACCATCTCTGGCCCGGAGATCGCCGGGATGCCGTCCCTGGGCGGGCCGCCAGACATGATCTCGGCCGGATCGATGGCAATGCGGCTGAAATCGGTGTCGGGCCAGGCGCGTTTCAGCGGCCCTGGAATCTCGCCGGCTGAGACGGCTGCCGGAATCAGCACGGCGGCGAGCACGAGCAGGCGGAGCAGATGGATCATCGTGCACTCCCATGCAGGGTGCGCATCCAGGCGCTGCGCAAGAAATGAGGCGCGGAACCGGTCCGCGCCTCACACATGCGGTCACGATGCCGCGAGGGTGGCTACCGGTCGGAAGCCACCCGCACCCGGATCATCCGGTCCGGGTCCGTGACTGCGCCGGACCCTTGGGCGCCGCGCTTGATGTTGTCGACGAACTCCATGCCCGAGATCACCCGGCCCCAGACCGTGTACTGGTTGTTCAGGAAGTGGCCGTCCTCGAACATGATGAAGAACTGGCTGTTGGCCGAGTTCGGATTCTGTGCACGGGCCATGCCGGCGACGCCGCGGTCGAAGGGCAGCGACGAGAACTCCGCCTTCACGTCGGGCATATCGGAGCCGCCGGTGCCGACGCGGCGCGGGTCGAAGCCTTCGTCCATGTCGCCATACTGCACATCGCCGGTCTGAGCCATGAAGCCCTCGATCACGCGATGGAAGGCGACGCCGTCATACTCGCCGGAACGTGCCAGCGTCTTGATCCTCTCCACATGGAGCGGCGCCACGTCGGGCAGCATCTCGATCACGACCTCGCCGGTCTTAAGCTCGATCACCAGCGTATTCTCGGGATCCTTGATATCCAATGCCTTGGCCTCCGGGGTTGCGAGTGAGAACAGCAGGACGGCCAGGAGGCCGGTCGCTCTGAACATCGGGTGCTCCGCTCGTGAATCAGGGTGGTGCAGGGTTATCGCCTCGGCACGCGCGGGTCAAACCCGCAGCGGTCGAACCACACCTATGCCGCCGCCCGGTGCTCGGAACAGATCAGGTCGGCATCGCCGGGCGCAAGATCGAGCTTCAGCAGTCCGCACCGGTCGGGATGTCCAGGCACACCGCCCCCACGCTCGAAATACCGGCAGGTCCGGCAGACGCCAAAGCTCTTCAGTCCGTTTCCGGCCAGGAGACCGCCAAGGATGGCCGCGAGCGTCGCGTCCAGAGCCACCTGGTCCTGTTCGTCAAGCATCCTCACCTGATCGGACATGCGGTGCCAGGGATCGCCGGCCAGCGCCGCCCGCCCGGCTTCGGTCAGCGTGATGGCGATGGAGCGTCCGCGACCCTGCCGCGCCGCCTTGGTGACGAGTCCCTTGCGTTCCAGTGCCTGGATCGTCTGGGAAACCGTTCCCTTGGTGGCCGCGAGGTATTCGGCCAACGCGCCCGGCGAATTCGAGAAGCGGTTGCATGACGCCAGATATCGCAGGGCTTCGAGCTGCGCCGGATTGAGGCCGGATCCGTGCCCGCAAGACCGCATGAGACGCGCCAGCCGCTCGAAGAGGCCTGCAATGCGGCTCGGGCTGCCCGGAGGAAGGTGCATGTTGATTTGTATCGACTCGATACTCCTGTTGCAAGCTGTCCCCGCCGGTGTTACGGATAGTATCGACTCGATACTCTACATCTCCGGAGGATGACATGCGGGGCATATCGCGGAACTGGTTGCTGGCGGCGGCACTGGTGGCAGCAGTGACGGGGACAACGGGGGCGCTGGGTCAGGACAATGGCGGCAGGATCGCGTTTCCGGCGGACTACCGCTCCTGGACCCATGTCAAGTCGATGATCATCCTGCCCGGCCATCCGCTCGCAGACCCGTTCAAGGGTATTCACCACGTCTATGCGAACGGGACCGCCGTGGCCGGCTTTGCGACCGGGCAGTTCGCTGACGGCTCGGTCCTGGTGTTCGACCTACTGGAAGCGGTCAGCGGCGGCGATGCGATCGCCGAAGGCCCGCGGGTGCTGTTGGGCGTGATGGAGAAGTCGGCCGCCAAATATGCGGCGACCGATGGCTGGGGCTACGAAGGCTTTGCCGGGGACAGCACCACCGAGCGCCTGGTCAGCGACGCCGCCGGCCAGTGCCACGGTTGCCATGCCGGCACCGCCGCAACCGGTTACGTCTTCAGCGGTCTGCGCAAATAGGCAGGCCGCGATCAGGCAACATGCGAGCGACCATGCCCGGGATCGCGACGTCGTCGCCGCCATGGCAGGTGCGGGAGTGGTTCAACACCGACGTGCCGCTCTCGCTGGCCGGCCTGCGGGGCAGGGTGGTGGTACTGCATGCGTTCCAGATGCTCTGCCCGGGCTGCGTGCTGCACGGGCTGCCCCAGACCCAGCGAATCCGCGATACGTTCGCACCCGACGAGGTCGCGGTGATCGGACTGCACACCGTCTTCGAGCACCACGAGGTGATGGGCTCCGAAGCCCTTCGCGCCTTCATCCACGAATACCGGTGGAGCTTTCCGATCGGCGTCGACACCCCTTCCGCCGACGGGCCGGTCCCGCAGACCATGGCTGCCTACCGGATGCAGGGGACGCCGAGCCTCCTGCTGTTCGACCGCGCCGGACGATTGCGGCGCCAGCGTTTCGGGCAACTCGCCGACATGGGCGTGGGCGCAGAAATCATGGCGCTTGTAGCCGAGGGCGGCACTGCGTCCGCCGGTGAGCGGCGAGCATCTGCAGCCGACGCGGCCGCCGCGGGATGCCGCCCCCCGGGCTGAGGAAGGCACCGTCTTCGGGCAGAGACCCTCCGGGTTCGGCCCGATGGTGGCGTCCGGATGCCCGGTCGATCTCAGCTTTGAGCGAAGCGCTCGTTCAATGCGCGCTCGACCGCGGGCGAGACGAACTTCGACACGTCGCCGTGAAGCCGCGCGATCTCCTTGACCAGCTTCGAGGCGATCGCCTGATGCTGCGCGCCGGCCATCAGGAACACCATCTCGATATCCGGATTGAGCGCCCGGTTCATGCCGACCATCTGGAACTCGTACTCGAAGTCGGCGACTGCGCGCAGCCCGCGGATGATCACGCTTGCGCCCACCTGTTCGGCAAACTGGACCAGCAGGTTCTCAAACGGGTGGACCTCGATCACCATGCCCGTTGCTGCTGCGATCTCGATGCATTCTCCCTCGATCAGGGCCACCCGCTGTTCGAGCGGGAAGAGCGGACCCTTGTCGCGGTTGATCGCAACCCCGATCACCAGGCGCTCGACGAGTTTCGAGGCGCGCCGGATGATGTCGGTGTGCCCGCGCGTCACCGGATCGAACGTTCCCGGATAGAGACCTGTGCGCACCTGACCCTCCCTGCCCCGGATCGTCGCGGGACAGGCAACACTGCCAGCCGGGCCGGGGTCAAGCCGATTCCCGGTCAATCCGGCGTGTTGCGCGCTTCAGCCGCTGAGCATGCCCGCCATGGCGGCGTTCTCCTGCTCGATCTCGTCGATCCGCGCCTTGACCACGTCGCCGATCGACAAGAGGCCGATCATCCGTCCGTTCTCGACCACCGGCATGTGGCGGAACCGCCCGGACGTCATCCGCTCGAGGACCGAATCGGCCTTCTCGTCCGGTGAGCAGGTCTCGACGCTCACCGTCATCAGGGAACTTACCGGCCGCAAGAGGCAGCCACCTGCCTCGCGCGCCAGGGCACGCACGATGTCGCGTTCGCTGATGATGCCGGCGATTCCGCCTGCCGGAAGGGTTACGACGAGCGCACCGATTCGCCGTTTCGAGAGCGTTGCGGCGGCCGAGGCGACGGTGGCGTCCGGCCGCACGGTCTCGACCGCGCCCGAACCCTTGAGCTTGAGGATGTGCATGACGTTCATTGCATCCCTCCGATCTCGTTTCCGTGACACTAGCGTGAGACCGAACCCGGCCGCTGTCAACGCGCTGGTCGAGGCTGTCCGAACCGCCATGATGCCGCGACATGGCCGTGCCGGGCGCCGGTCAAGGTCGCGGTGTGCCCGCGACGGGATTCCGCGCCCGCCACGTTCAACTCGCCACGCAGGCCCGACGCGGACGGTCCTGCATCACTGACGCATGGGAGTGACCGTCATGGATCCGTTTCGCCTTCTGGCCGCAGCCGCAATCGCTTCGAGCGGCCTCGTTCTTGCCGCACCGGCCTTCGCTGCCCCAAGAGCACCGTCTCCGGCTGCGGCAGCGGCCCCGACCGGTGGCATCTTGCTTGTCAGCGAGCGCGGGCACGGCGGCGGCGACTGGCAGCGCAATCAGGACTGGCAGCGCAATCAGGACTGGCGCCGCGATGATGACTCGAGCCGCCATGACGGCGCGCACAAGCGCGGCGACGGGCGTGGAGGCGACTGGGAGGACTCCGACCGGCGCGGCTGGGATCGCGACCGGCACGACGATCGTCGGGCCGATCGCGGCGAGAGTAGCGGTAACGACTGGAAGCGGGATCACCGGAAGCATGAATACGGGGATGACGATCGCCGCCGGTGGGAGAATGGCCGTCGCCACAACGAATGGGGCAACCACTACGGCTGGGACCGCGGCAACCACTACGGCTGGGACCGCGGCAACCACTACGGCTGGGACCGCGGCAACCACTACGGCTGGGACCGGGGCAACCATTATGGCTGGGACCGGGGCAACCATTATGGCTGGGACCGGGGCCAGGGCTTCCGGGGCCGTCAGATCGTCGCCTATCGTCACCCGCAGTATCACCACTGGGTAGGCCGAAAGCTGCCGCGGCGCGACTACGCGAAGATCGAGCGCTATGACGACTTCCGCCTGCCGCAGCCGAACAGGGGCACGTACTACGCCCGCTACGACGACAATGTCTATCTCGTTGCACGGTCGACCGGGCGCATCCTCGACGCCTTCCTGCTGCGCGACGGATACGCGTTCCGCTGAGATCAGGGCGAGCGCTTGCGATGCCCGGCCAGGAGCGCCGGGCATCGCCATGTCAGCTCCTCCGGCGTTTCGGAGAGGCGCAAGTGACGCCGCCCTCCCACTCCAGACGAGGCGCTACGCCTCCGGCTCGATCGTGAACAGAAGCGGATGACCCGTGACGCGGTTGTCCAGCCCGTGTGCGGCGAGCATCACCTGGACCGCCGGCCCGTCCGTCACGCGGGCGACCGCCTCCAGCATGGAGACGCCGATCTCGTGCGGGGCCACACCGCCATAGAGCCACACCGCCATAGAGCAGGGTCACCTCGTCCAGGGGCGGCCATGCCGTTTCGGGTTGGCTGCGCGATTTCGGCGTGCTGAGGGATCCGGCGATCGCCGGGTGTGGCTCACGGCCAATGGTAGGCAACGGTCGCGAGCCGTACGCCGCCGATGCGCTGGACCGAGCGCAATCGCTCCAGGCCGCCCATCGCGACGTAGAAGCCGCGCGCCTGGGCGTTCTCGGCCAGGGCCCAAACGATGAGGCCTCCGAGCCTCGCGGGTCCGAGCCGGAGGCGGGCGGCCTCGAAGAGTTGCCGGCCGAAGCCGGCGCCGTGGCCTGCGGGCTCGACATAGAGTTCGAATATTTCGCCCATACGCGGCCGGCCGGCGGTCCGGCTGGGGCCGAAGGTGGTGTAGCCGGCGATGCGGCCGTCGAATTCGAGCAGCAGCGTGCCTTCGCGACGGCCCGGTTGCACCGCCCACCATGCCGGGCCGCGACGGGCGATCATCCGCTCGAGCGCCACACCCGGGATGATGCCGCGATAGGCATAGCGCCAGGCTGCGGCGTGAAGCGCGGCCAATGCCTCCGCGTCACCTGCCTCTGCGTGCCTCGTGCTCGCGACCGCGATCATCCCGTTCGGCTCCCGGATCCCAACGCATCCGTCGATGGGATATGGCGGGCCGCCGCGATCGCGACAAGGCGGGGCACGCGACCGGAACCGGGCAAGCGATGTGGGCGCGCTTTCCGGCCGACCGGTGATCGCGTAAGGATTCGATCCGCGCCGGCGGTGACGCCGACGCGAAAGGAACGGGAATTCAGCCATGAGAATCTTAGGTTTGCGTCTGGTGGGACTCGCCATGGGAATTGGCACTGGCTTGCCGTCCCAGGCCGATCCGAGCCTGGAATGCAGCTTGGGCGGCGGCAGCAAGGTGGAGATCGCGGACTGTGTCGCCGACGCGGAAGCGATCGTCGACAAGGCTGTCCAGGCGGCACTGGGCTTCGCGATGAACACGGCTGCGGAACTCGACGGGGTAACCGGGCGGGTCGTAGCGGTTCCGGCCCTGCAAGCCGGGCAGGCCGCTTGGGCGGTCTATCGCGACGCCCACTGCGACTTCGCCGGCGCGACGTTCGGCGGGGGGAGCGGCACCGGCATCGCAATCCGCTCCTGCCGGGTCGAGCTCGGCCGGGCGCGGGTCGCCGAACTGCTGAGATATGTGCAGTAGGGCAGGGGACGGGTGCCATTTCCGGCATTGTGGGCTACTTCCGCCTCGGGAAGCGGGCCGGGGTGGTCGGGCTGGCGCGTGGCCCGCGGATGCTGAGTCAGCCAATCGGAGTGCCCGGGTAAAAATTCGATCAGAGAATTAACAAGAATTGCGCATTTCAAGCGGAATGCGGGGCCTGTGCCGGTCCCTCACTCCGCGGCCATCCGCCCCGCCTTCACCAGCATCGGCCTGAGATATCGCCCGGTGTGGCTTTCCTCGACCTCGGCCACGTCCTCAGGCGTTCCGGCGGCAACGATCCTGCCGCCGCCGTCGCCGCCCTCCGGCCCGAGATCGATGATCCAGTCGGCGGTCTTGATGACGTCGAGATTGTGCTCGATCACCACCACGGTATTGCCGTGCTCGACCAGCTCCTGCAGCACCTCGAGGAGCTTCTTCACGTCGTGGAAATGCAGCCCCGTGGTCGGCTCGTCGAGGATGTAGAGCGTGCGGCCCGTCGCCCGCCGGCTCAGCTCCTTCGAAAGCTTCACCCGCTGCGCCTCGCCGCCCGAGAGCGTCGTCGCCTGCTGGCCGATCTTGATGTAGCCGAGGCCCACCCGCTCCAGCGTCTCCAGCTTCTCGCGGATCGAGGGGATCGCCTCGAAGAACCTGACCCCGTCCTCGACCGTCATGTCGAGCACGTCGGCGATCGAGTGCCCGCGATACTTGATCTCCAGCGTCTCGCGGTTGTAGCGCGCGCCCTTGCAGGTGTCGCAGGTGACATAGACATCGGGCAGGAAGTGCATCTCGATCTTGATGACGCCGTCGCCCTGGCAGGCCTCGCAGCGCCCGCCCTTGACGTTGAACGAGAACCGCCCGGGCTTGTAGCCGCGCGCGCGCGATTCCGGCAGCCCGGTAAACCAGTCGCGGATCGGGGTGAAGGCGCCGGTATAGGTGGCCGGGTTCGACCGCGGCGTCCGCCCGATCGGCGACTGGTCGATGTCGATCACCTTGTCGAGATGTTCGAGCCCCCGGATCGAGCGGTAGTGCATGGGCTGCAGCCGCGCCCCGTTCAGCCGGTTGGCGGCAGCGTTGTAGAGGGTCTCGACCGTCAGTGTCGACTTGCCGCCGCCCGAGACGCCGGTCACGCAGGTGAACGTTCCCAGCGGGATCTCGGCGGTCACGTCCTTCAGGTTGTTGCCGGTCGCGCCCTCGATGGTCAGCGACCTGCCGTTGCCCCGGCGTCGGGTCGAAGGAATGCCGATCTCACGCCGCCCCACCAGGTAGTCGCCGGTGATTGAACCCGGCGCAGCGCAGATTTCGTCCGGCGTGCCGGTGGCGATCACCTCGCCGCCATGGATGCCGGCGCCGGGGCCGATGTCGATCACGTGGTCGGCCTCGCGGATCGCCTCCTCGTCATGCTCGACCACGATCACCGTGTTGCCCTGGTCGCGCAGCCCGCGCAGGCTGTCGAGCAGCCGCCGGTTGTCGCGCTGGTGCAGCCCGATCGAGGGCTCGTCGAGGACGTAGAGCACGCCGGTCAGCCCCGAGCCGATCTGGCTCGCCAGCCGGATCCGCTGGCTCTCGCCGCCCGACAGCGTGCCCGAATTGCGCGACAGCGTCAGATAATCGAGCCCCACATTGACCAGGAAGCCCAGCCGCTCGCGGATCTCCTTCAGGATCGCCGCGGCGATCTCGTTCTTCTGTGCGGTGAGGTCGGCCGGCACACCCTTGACCCAGTCCAGCGCCTCGCGGATCGAGAGTTCGGTCACCTGACCCACATGCCGCCCGCCGATCTTCACGGCCAGCGCCTCGGCCCGCAACCGGTGGCCGCCGCAGCTGCCGCAGGGCCGGTTCGCCTGATACCGCTCGAACTCCTCGCGGATCCAGCTTGAGTCGGTCTCGCGGTAGCGCCGCTCCATATTGGGGATCACCCCCTCGAAGGGCCGAGTGATCTGGTAGACCCGCGCACCCTCGTCGTAACGGAAGGTGATCGCTTCCTCGCCCGAGCCGTGCAGCATCACCTGCCGGGCCTGCTCGGACAGATCGCGCCAGGGCGTGGCGTGGCTGAAACCGTAATGGCTCGCCAGCGCCTCCAGCGTCTGGCGGAAATAGGGGGTCTTCGACTTCGACCACGGCGCCAGCGCGCCCTGGATGAGGCTCAGCGACTCGTCCGGCACGATCAGCCGCTCCTCGAAATAGAGCTCGACCCCCAGACCGTCGCAGGCCGGGCAGGCGCCAAACGGGGCGTTGAACGAGAACAGCCGCGGCTCGATCTCGGGGATCGAGAAGCCCGAGACCGGGCAGGCGAACTTCTCGGACAGCGTGATCCGCTCGGGCTCGCCATCCTGCGGCGCGGTCTCGATCACCGCGATCCCGTCTGCAAGCCCCAGCGCCGTGGTGAAGCTGTCGGCCAGCCGCGTCTCGAGGCCGGGCTTCACGACGATCCGGTCCACCACCACGTCGATGTCGTGGCGGAACTTCTTGTCGAGGGTTGGGGGCTCGTCGAGGTCGTGGAAGGTCCCGTCGACCTTGACCCGCTGGAAGCCCTGCTTCCGCAGCTCCATGAACTCCTTGCGGTATTCGCCCTTGCGGTCGCGGATCATCGGCGCCAGCAGATAGGCCCGCGTGCCCTCGGGCATCGCCATCACCCGGTCGACCATGTCCGAGACCTGCTGCGCCTCGATCGGCAGGCCGGTCGCCGGCGAGTAGGGCGTGCCGGCGCGGGCGAACAGCAGGCGCAGGTAGTCGTAGATCTCGGTCACCGTCCCCACGGTCGAGCGCGGATTGCGCGAGGTGGTCTTCTGCTCGATCGAGATCGCCGGGCTCAGGCCTTCGATATGGTCGACCTCGGGCTTCTGCATCATCTGCAGGAATTGCCGGGCATAGGCCGAGAGCGATTCGACATAGCGCCGCTGCCCCTCGGCATAGATGGTGTCGAAGGCGAGCGACGACTTGCCCGAGCCCGAGAGCCCGGTGATCACGGTCAGCGAGTCGCGCGGGATGTCAACGTCGATGCCCTTGAGGTTGTGCTCGCGCGCCCCGCGGACGGAAATCAATCTCTGCTCGGCCATGATCTGAAACCCGGTGCCCCTCGCGCCCGAATCCGGTTCTGGCCCAGAGATAGCGACTCGGACCTGAATTGCGAGTCAGGCAAGTGTAAACAAAGCATGAACATTTGCAAGCGCAGCCCGATCCATGCGCCGTCCGACCGCGCTGTCATCCCCTGTTCAGCGGGACTCTGTTACGTCAGAATCACCACCACGGCGACGGGAAGGGGGACTTCGGCATGTCAGGCTTGACAAGGGGGCAGGTTCTTCGGGTCCTGCGCACGCTGCACTCCTGGCTGGGAGTTCTCGTCCTGCCCTGGATCGTCGCCATCGGCGCGACCGGCTTCTACCTCAACCATGAGCGGGCGATCCTGCCGCTGTTCGCGAGCGCCGATTTCGACGAGAGCCGGTTCGGACAGTGGCCCGGAGCAGCGCCGGCGACCCGCGACTCGGCGCTCGCGGTGGCAGCGAGAGTCTGGCCGGGCGAGACTCCGAGCAAGGTTCTGGAGCAGGACTATCATGGCCATCCGGCCTACGAGATCATCCTGCCCTCCGGCCGGGTGATCGTGACGAAGCCGACCGGGCACTACTTCGTCAAGACTCGTTGGTCACGCCGCACCTACGCGCCGGACGGCACGCTGCTGCACCGCAAGATCTACTGGGGGGCGGTGTTCAAGCGACTGCACGTCGCCGGCTGGCTCGGGCGCGGTGCGGGCACCTGGCTCGCCGATCTGACCAGCCTGGCGATGGTGGTCTTCGGCCTCACCGGCGCGGTGCTGTGGGGCCTGCCGCGCCTAGGTCGTCTGCGGCGCGGGCTCGGCGGGCGGGGCTGAGGTGGTGCCGGCCGGCAGCAGGCGGTCGCTGATCAGCTCGTCGATGAACAGGCTCAGGAGTTGCGACCGCCCGCTCACCCCCGCCTTGGAGTAGATGGCGTTCGACTGCGCCTTCACCGTTCCCTCCTTGGTGTTGCGCACCCGGGCGATCTCGGAGATGGACAGGCCCTTGATGGCGAGCAGTGCCACATCGCGTTCGGAGGGAGTGAGCGCCCAGGCGTCGAAATGCTCGTCGACGAGGTCGAGGAATGCCCCGGAGGCGACGCGAAGCTGAGCCTCGACCCGGCGCTGGCGCGTCATAATCCGGCGAATCTCCACGGTCGTCAACGCTGTCCCGAGAATCAGCACCAGCACCGCGATCAGTTCGATTACAAGGTGGCTGTTGTCGCCGAACGGCCAGACCAACCCCAAAATGTCTGCCATCGCATCGAAGAGAAAGTAAGCGATGCAGACAGCTTGCATTATCAGAAGCCCAATCAGGACTACTGCGCGTCTCGATCGCGATAGCGTGTATCTGACGCCCGACAGGGGATCGACGTGCAGCATGCCCTCGCGGCCTTCCGGCCGGGGCGGTCACTCGCCCGGGCCGTTGATCTGCTTCCTTCCCGTGATCATAGCTTCAATCAGATTCACATTTGAAGCCCTGCTCTCGTACATCACGCCTACGACATGAAGCGCTACCGAAATCGTCAGCCAGCTGGAGATCAGTTCGTGCAACTCTTCGACCCACTCGATCCCGAAAAAGAGTGCGGTCGTCATCATATGGCCGCTGACGCCGGCCGCAATCAATGAGGCCCAGAGGTTGTAGACCATGAGCGCACCCAGCGGGTTGTGCGACAGATACAGCTTGTGCCGTCCCTGCAGCAGGTCCGCCAGGTGCGCGCGCGCCGCCTGCAGGCTGGGGGGAAACGCACTGAAGCGCGCGAACTGGGGGCCGATCAGCCCCCAGATCAGCCGGAGGGCTAACAGCCCGAGCACGGCATAGCCCGCCCAGCGGTGCACCTTCGAATCGCCATCGGTGAGGAACAGATCGACCAGGACAAGAATGGCAACCGTCCAGTGCGTCATGCGGACAAACACGTCCCAGACTGGAATCTCGCGCATGGGCTGAGCCTTCGGGTTAGGTTTGGGGTCAGTCTTTGGCCTTCACATCGGTCACCGTACCCGAGGCGGGATCGACATAGATCTCGAATTTCCTGCCGTCCTTCACTGCATAGGCCTCGATCTTGCCGTCCTCGGCCCTGACCTTGCGGACCTCATAGCCCTGCGCGATGAGCGTCGTCCTGATGTCATCGGCACTCTTGCCCAGCGCCGCGCCGTCGAGCTCGGACGAGGCGGCGGCGAAGGAGGCCGGCAGCGCCAAGGTGGCGGCAAGCATGGTGCTGGCGATCAGGCCGGTCAGGATCTTGGTGGTCATCGGGTTCTCCATTTTTCTCGCTCCATCACTCCCGCTCCAAGCGGGAACCCGGCTGCCATACAGACGCCGGTGCGACCGAGATGGTCCCCGCGCGCTTCCGCCGCCATTGTACATGGGTTCACCGATGGGCCTCTATAACCGGAGTTTATGCCCGCCCGGGCGGCTGTCTCCCGTTTGACCGGTGGCACGCCCGCGCATCCTGCAGGGGGATCGACGTGCTGCGGGTGCTCGTCAAGGCGATGCAATCAGTGCACGGAGCATCGGGCGCCTCCGGATACTCAGGCGACCATGCGAGCCGGCAATCGCGGAACAGGTTCAGGCTCCCGTCGCCGCGAGAACATCGGGCCGACGGTTCTCAGCGACTGCCAGATGATCCAATCCGCGGCGGCGGCACCTGCTGTTCGAGCAGACCAGGTCATGGCCCGATCCACCACGCAGAAATCCAGTATGGGCGGCAATGGCCGGCGCGGTGTCGAGGGCAAGAAGAACAGCAGGATCATGGCGCAGTCACGCGGCTCCAGCGCAGATTCAATCTTGCCCCCCATTGGCGGAGAGGAACGCCCCGCTGACGCATGTGCAGGCGGTCCGGCGCCCACTCCGGGCCACCTTCATGCCTCGGCCAACGTCTCCGCACGCTTCTCGATCATCCGCTCGGCGTCCTTGCCGTAGACTTCTTGGTAGTGGCTGAACTCGGCCTCGTACCGACCCACCCCCTGGGTTACCGAACGCAGGTCGGCTATGAGCCCCTCCAGCGCGGTGCCGGGAAGCTGGGCGCGGAAGATGTCCCAACCTTCCGCGGCCGGGTCGCGGTCGAATCCGAGGACCTGCCCGCGCCGCGAGGAGACCAGCGGGTTGAGCGCGCCGGTGAACACCGAGGGGACGGAGAACCTCACGTCGTAGATGGGCTCCAGAAGCACCGGCGAGGCTTTCTCGAGTGCCTCCTTCACGCCACCGCGCCCGGCAATCCTGAACGCCATGTCCGAGCTGTCGACGTTGTGGTACTGGCCGTCGTGCAGATTGACGTGGATATCGACGACCGGGAAGCCGAGCGGCCCGCGCTCCGTCGCTTCGCGGGCACCCGTCTCGACGGCCGGGATGTAGTTCCGGGGCACCGAGCCGCCATGGATCGTTTCCTCGAAGACGAAGCCCGAGTTGCGCGGCCCCGGCGAGACTGTCAGCTTCACATCGGCGAACTGCCCGGCGCCGCCGGTCTGCTTCTTGTGCCGGAAATGCACGTCGACCTTGCGGGTGATGGTCTCGCGCAGCGTCGGCGCGATCGCCGCCTCCACGGTCGCAACGCCCAGAGCCTCGGACATCACCTCGCGGGCATGGCGCACGTGAAGCGTGCCCTGACCCGACAGCACATGCGCCCCGGTCTCGCGGTCTGTCGAGATCGTCAGTGACTGGTCCTCGGTGGCGAGCTTCTGGAGTGCCTCCGAGAGCTTGGCGTCGTCGCGTTCGTTGGCGGCGCGCAGACCGATCGACATGACCGGCCTCAGGCTCACATGCCAGCCCGGCGTCGGCAGCCGGTCCACCCCGTAGAGCCGACCGGAGTCCAGATGGTCGGACTTGATTGCCGCCACCACGTCTCCCGCCTTCGCCGCCGCCAGTGGCGCCGCCTTGGCGTCGCCCACGGTCGAGATCGGCCCGAGCGCGCTGCCCCCGATCTGGTCGCCCGCCTTCAGATCGGCGAGTGCCCGGATATAGGCGGTCTTGCCCACGTGCTTCCGGTGCCGCGCCAGGAACACGGCGGCCTTTGCATCGCCGCCCAGTCGCCTTGCCAGGACGCCGACCTTCGGGGTCTCGTGGCGCAGCGCCTTCATCAGGCGGAACATGCCGTTGCCATGCGCGGCGGAGCCGATGAAGGCCGGCGTGATCCGGCCTTCCTCCAGCACCCGGGCGCAGAGCGCATAGACCGGTCCAACCGCCGGCTCGCGCTCCTCGATCAGTTCCTCCATGAGCCAGTCGTCATAGTCCGACAGGCTCTCGAGGAAATCGCCGCGCGCCTCGTGTTCGCGATCGACAAGGTCGGCCGGGATCTCGATCAGCATCGAGGGCTCGCCCTCGCGATAGCGCCATGCGCGCTCGGAGACCAGATCGACCGCGCCGATGATCCTGCCGCTCTCGCGGATCGGGATCTGGCGCAGCACGACCGAGTGGGCGGAATAGGACTGCAAGGCCGCGACGATGTCGCGCGCGGGCGCCTGTGCCTCGTCGATGCGGTTGATCAGGATGAAGGCGGGCACGCCGGCCGACTCGGCCAGCCGGATGTAGGGTGCCGCGAGGA
Organism: Limibaculum sp.; assembly: GCA_039805905.1. Classification (GTDB taxonomy): domain Bacteria; phylum Pseudomonadota; class Alphaproteobacteria; order Rhodobacterales; family Rhodobacteraceae; genus Thermohalobaculum. The sequence goes on from JBDIVM010000012.1 coordinate 42,949, forward strand.
CCGCGTGCTCGGGTTGCGGCGAGGCGACGATCACGGCGGCATCCGCGGCCAGCATGGCGTCGGTCGCCTGCTGCAGGAATTCGAGCGAGCCGGGGCAATCGAGGGCAGTCCAGTTGTCGCCGAGGAAGGTGAAATGGACCGCTCTCGTCTCGTAGGGGGCCGGCGGGTGAGCGTGCCCGCCTTCGATCGCGCAGAGCCGGTCCACCAGTGTCGACTTGCCCGAGCCGGAGGCTCCGAGCACCACAACGCACCTTGTCATCCCGATCCTCCCTTTATCGTGCTTTCGGGTCCGGCGGATGCCGCGCAAGGGGCGGCCGGAACCGAAAGCTTACACATTTATGGCGCGGGTCCATAGGCCGAGCGCTTCCCCGCACCGCGTCGCGGTGCCACGCTTAACGGCTTCTTTACCGTGTTGCTGGTCTGTGGTGACCTGCGCGGATAATGTGCGATCAAGGCCGGGATTCGGAGCGGGGGTTCGCACCGGAAACGGGCAGCCGCAAGAACAAGCGAGGAGAGCTCGGCCATGGCAGGCAGCGTCAACAAGGTGATCCTGATCGGCAATCTCGGCGCGGATCCCGAGATCCGGAGTTTCCCCAACGGCGGCCGGGTCTGTTCGCTCCGGCTCGCGACATCGGAGACCTGGCGCGACAAGCAGAGCGGCGAGCGCCGCGAGAAGACCGAGTGGCACCGGGTCGAGATCTATTCCGAGCCGCTGATAGGCGTCGCCGAGCGCTATCTGCGGAAGGGATCGAAGATCTACGTCGAGGGACAGCTCGAGACTCGCAAGTGGCAGGACCAGTCGGGCCAGGACCGCTATACGACCGAGGTGGCACTCAGGCCCTATCGCGGGGAACTCACCATGCTGGACGGTCGCGCCGGCGAGGGTGGTGCGCGCGAGGATTCCGGCGGTTCCCAGGGGGGCGGCTTCGACAGGAGCGGGCCGTCGGGTGGGCGCAGCGGCCCAGCCGACATGGACGACGAAATCCCGTTCTGATTTCTGAGGTGGCGGCCAGAACGGGCACAGCATGTTGTGGCGGCCCGGCGCTGCCCCCCCTGATGCGGGGTTTGGATTGCCCTCGATGAGGGCATAACGTATACTGTCAGCCAAACTGGAGGGGCCTTGGCCGAGGGCCCGCGGGCGGGAGTTTTTTGTGAGCGACGACAACGACCTGGAGGGCGACGGCGAGCGCGATCAGCCCGGGCGCCAGTTCCATGACGGCCCCACCGTGACGGTCGAGGAAGAGATGCGGCGCAGCTACCTCGATTACGCGATGAGCGTGATCGTGAGCCGCGCCATCCCGGACCTGCGTGACGGGCTGAAGCCGGTGCACCGGCGGATCCTGTTCGGCATGCAGGAGGGCGGCTACGACTGGAACAAGCCCTACAAGAAATCCGGCCGCCTCGTCGGCGATGTGATGGGCAAGTACCATCCCCACGGGGACAGCGCGATCTACGACGCGCTCGTACGAATGGCGCAGGATTTCTCGATGCGCCTGCCGCTTGCCGACGGCCAGGGGAATTTCGGCTCGATGGACGGCGATCCCCCTGCAGCCATGCGGTACACCGAAGTGCGCATGGCCAAGGTGGCGACGCGGCTACTGGAGGACCTCGACAAGGACACCGTCGACTTCCAGCCGAACTATTCCAACGAGTTCCGGGAGCCGGTCGTCCTGCCGGCGCGGTTCCCCAATCTGCTGGTCAATGGCGCGGGCGGCATCGCGGTCGGCATGGCGACCAATATCCCTCCGCACAATCTGGGCGAGGTGATCGATGCCACCCTGGCGCTGATCGAGAACCCGGAGCTTTCCATCGGCGACCTCATGGACATGGTTCCAGCGCCTGATTTTCCGACGGGTGGCATCATCCTCGGCCGCTCCGGCGCCCGGAAGGCCTATGCGACTGGCCGGGGTGCGGTGATCATCCGCGCCAAGACGAGGGTCGAGGAGATTCGCAGGGACCGCTACGCCATCATCGTCGACGAGATTCCCTACCAGGTGAACAAGTCGGTGATGATCGAGAAGATTGCCGAGCTGGCTCGCGACAAGCGGGTCGAGGGCATCGCCCATGTCCAGGACGAGTCCGACCGTCACGGCGTGCGGGTGGTCATCGAACTCAAGCGCGACGCCACCGCCGACGTGGTCCTGAACCAGCTCTACCGCTTCACGCCGCTGCAGACATCGTTCGGCTGCAACATGCTGGCCCTGCACAACGGCCGGCCGGAGCAACTCGACCTGAAGACGTTTCTCAGCGCCTTCATCGCCTTCCGCGAGGAGGTGGTCGCCCGGCGCACGGTGCATCTTCTGGCCAAGGACCGCGAGCGCGCCCATGTCCTCTGCGGACTGGTCGTCGCGGTCGAGAACGTGGACGAGGTCGTGGCAACGATCCGGTCGTCGCCGGACCCGGTGACCGCGCGCGAGCGGCTGAAGGAACGGCAATGGCCGGCCGAGGCGATCTCGGGCTATCTGACACTGATCGACGATCCGGCCCACCGGATCAACGAGAACGGAACCTACAATCTCTCCGACGCGCAGGCCCGGGCGATCCTAGACCTGCGCCTGCAGCGGCTGACCGCGCTCGGCGTCACCGAAATCGGCGACGAGCTGAAGGCGCTGGCGGAACGGATTGCCGACTATCTCGACATCCTGCGCTCGCGCGAGCGCGTCCTCGCGATCATCGGTCACGAGCTGCGGGAGGTGCGTGACGAGTTCGCGACCCCCCGGCGCTCGGAAATCGTCGAGTACGAGGGCGATCTCGACGACGAGGATCTGATCGAGCGCGAGGATATGGTGGTGACCGTCACCCATGGCGGCTACATCAAGCGCACACCGCTGAGCGAGTATCGCTCACAGGCCCGTGGCGGCAAGGGTCTCAGCGGCATGGCGACAAAGGAGGAGGACTTCGTCACCCGGCTGTTCGTCTCCAACACGCATACGGCGCTCCTGTTCTTCACTACCGCCGGGATGGTCTACAAGCTCAAGACCTGGCGACTGCCGCCCGGAGGGCGCACGGCACGCGGCAAGGCGATCGTCAACATTCTGCCGATCCCGCAAGGCGTCACGATCGCGGCGATCATGCCGGTCGATGTGCCTGAGGAGGAGTGGGAGCGCTTGCAGATCGTCTTCGCCACATCGGACGGCGACGTGCGACGGAACGCGCTTTCCGATTTCACCAACGTGATGCGCAACGGCAAGATCGCGATGAAGCTGCCCGAGGGGGTCAGTCTGGTGAACGCGCGCATTTGCGGTGCGGACGACGACGTTATGCTGACCACCGCACTCGGCAAGGCGATCCGCTTCCAGACGACCGATGTCCGCGTGTTCAAGGGCCGCGACTCGACCGGGGTCCGCGGTATCCGTCTGGCCGACGGTGATGCGGTGGTTTCGATGGCGGTCATTCGCCATTTCGAGGCCTCGCCCGAGGAGCGCGCGGCCTATCTCAAGATGCGCCGTGCCGTTGCCGGATCGACCGAGGAGGGCGAGGAGGCCGAAGCGGGCGAGGAACTGCCGGTTGAGGACATCGCGCTGCCGGAGGGTCGGTACGCGGAGATGTCGGCAGCCGAGGATCTGATCCTGACCATTACCGAGAAGGGCTCCGGCAAGCTCTCGTCGAGCCATGACTATCCGGTCAGGGGCCGCGGCGGGCAGGGCGTGATGGCCATGGACCGGGCGCTGCGCGGCGGCCGGCTCGTGGCGTCGTTCCCGGTCGAGCTGGACGACCAGATCATGCTGGTGACCGACGGCGGGCAGTCGATCCGCTGCCCGGTCTCGGACATCTCGTTCCGTTCCCGGGCCGCGGGCGGCGTGCGGGTGCTCGATATCGCCGAGGATGAACGGGTCGTGTCGGCGGCCTGGATCGCCGAGCAGGGCGACGGCGAAGAGAGCGAGCGGCAGGGTTAGAGAATTTTGCCGGGATTCATGATCCCCTGCGGGTCCAGCACGTGTTTGATGGCGGCCATCAGCCGGAGCTTCTCGGGCTGCGCATGGGCGGCAAGGCTCTCGCGTTTCTGGATGCCGATGCCATGTTCGGCGGAGATCGAGCCGCCGCTCGCCTTGAGACCCTCATAGACGGCCTTATCCACCGCCTTGGTCACGGTGCTCGGCAGCTCGGTGCCGTTGCCGATCGTGATATGCAGGTTCCCGTCGCCCAGATGGCCGAAGAGGTGAAGCTCGAGGGTGGCGTCGAGCGCGAAAAGTGTACCCCGCAGGCGCGCCTCATAGGCGTCGAGCCCGGCAAGCGGCACGGAGACATCATACCAGAGGCAGTGGGGCAGGGTGCGATCGATGACGAAGGAATCCTCGCGGATGCGCCAGATCCGGTCGCGCTCGCGGCCGCTGCCGGGGACCACCGCGTCAATGAGCGCACCGGAGCCCAGCGGCTCGCCCATAACTGCCATCAGGAGCTCGACCGGTTCGGCCTCGGCGCCGGGCGCCGCCACCTCGAAGATTGCGTAGAGTGGCGCGTCGGCGAAGGCCAGCACCTGCGAAAGGCCCAGCGCCTCCGCAACCCGCTGCGCATAGGCGCGCCACATGATCTCGCCGGCAAGGAGATCGACGCCCGGGGCCCGCTGCAGGCGGCGGAAGATGTCGAGGGCCGCCGCGGCACCGGTGCAGGCGGCAAGAAGGGTTGTGGCCGGGCCATCCGCCGGGGCAAGTTCGATGACCGCCCGGGTGATGATCCCGAGAGTGCCCTCGGAGCCGCAGAAGAGCTGCTTGAGGTCATAGCCCTCGTTGCATTTCGGCACCCGGTCCAGTTCACCGAGGACGCTGCCGTCCGCGAGGACGACCTCGATGCCGAGGAGCCGCCGCCTCATCGTGCCCCGGCGGAATGCGTGCATGCCTCCGGCATTGGTTGCAATCATGCCGCCAATCGTGGCGCTCCCGCGCGCGGCAAGGTCGATACCGGCAGTGAGGCCTCGGGCCGCGGCGGCTTCCTCCAGTGCCTGCAGAGTGACACCCGCCTCGACGACTGCCAGCATCCCGACCGGGTCGATCTCGACAATCCGGTCGAGCCGGTCGGTCATCAGGATCAGATCGCCCGGTCCCGCGGTTGCGCCGCCCGCGAGTCCCGTCCTGCCGCCCTGTGGCACGACCGGCACGCTGTAAGCCCGGCAGAGCGCAACCACGGCTGCGGTCTCGGCGGTGGAGTGTGGCCGTGCGGCCAGCGATGCGCCCAGGTTTCGCGGATGGAAACCCGGATCGAGCCCGGCGAGGTCCGGAGCATGACGCAGACCATCCGCCCCGACGATAGCGGCGAGCGCGGGAACGAATTCCGCCGGGATCCGGTCCATGGTGCTACCGGGCCGCAACCGACTCGCGCGCGGTGTCGAGAAAGGCTGCGATCAGCCTGCTCTGCGCCCGGTCGCGCAGGCAGATCAGCGCCTCCTCGAGAACGACGTCGCAATCGGCGATCCGGATCGGGACCAGTCGACTGTCCTGGCCGAACTCGGCCGACGAAACGATGCCGACACCGCTGCCGCCGGCAACGATCTCGCGCACCGCTTCGCGGCCCTCGGCCTCGATCGCAGCCTTGAGTGTGACGCCACGCGCGGCGGCGGCAGCCTCGATGGAACGACGGGTCTTCGAGCCGGGCTCGCGCAGAACCAGCATTTCCGATGACAATTCCGCCAGGGTAATCTCGGCGCGCGATGCCAGCGGGTGCGTCCTGGCCACGAAGGCGACCAGAGGCGCCGAGCTCAGGCGGATGACCTCGAAATCCGCGCAGTCGGGAACATCGCTCAGGATGCCGAGTTCCGCTTCGTAGTTGGATACGCGCGCGAGCACTTCCTCGGAGTTGCCGGCGTGGATCGAGAGCGCAATGCCCGGAAAGCGTTCACGGAACCGGCCGATCATCGGCAGGGCGTGATGTGCCGAATCCCCGATCACGCGCAGCGAGCCGAAGCGCAGCGCGCGGGATTCCGACAGGAACTCGTGCGCTTGCTTCTCGACCTCGAACAGCCGGCGCGTGATCTCGAGCAACCGCTGGCCGGCATCGGTGAGCGCCACCTGCTTCTTATGCCGGTTGAAGAGCACGATGTCGTATTCCTCTTCGAGCTTTCGAACCTGGTCCGAGATTGCGGGCTGGGTGAGATGAAGCGCCTCGGCGGCACGCGAGAAGCCGCCGCAGACGGCAACGTGGTGAAAGGCTCGGAGCTGGACATAGCGCATCGCCAGATGGCCCTCCGGGGTGTGACGGTGCAGTTTGTCATAAGTCTGGCCGATGGAAATATATGATTTGACGAATTGAATGATGGCGTAACATAGCGTTGCCTAGACAGTCCGACCCGATGGCGCCGCGTTCAGATCGTGAGGCGGGTCTACGGGCGGGACGGGGATATAGTCGGGGCGGCTGGGCTGTACACCGGCACCGGAGGTCGAGCAGAATGAGCCTGACGCTCATCTTCCTGCATCTTGCGGGTGCAGTCACGCTCCTGCTCTGGGCTGTGCGCATGGTGCGCACCGGTGTGGAGCGCGCCCATGGCGCGGCGCTGGAGCGCACCCTGAAACGGGCGCGCGACGACCGGTTCAAGGCCGTGGGCCTCGGCGCCGCCGTGGCGATGCTGCTGCAGAGTTCGACGGCGGTCGGCGTCCTTGCCGCGGGCTTCGCCGCCAGCGGTCTCCTGAGCTTTGCGACCGCGCTGACAATGCTGCTGGGCGCCGATCTGGGCTCGGCGCTGGTGGTGCAGATCCTCTCCCTGGACCTGACCTGGCTGATGCCATTCCTGATGATTGCCGGCGGATGGATGTTCCTGAAGGGCACCGACCGCGGCATCAAGCAGACCGGGCGCATACTCATCGGCGTCGCCTTGATCCTGCTGTCGCTGCAGCTCGTCGGCGAATCGACCGTGCCGTTGCGCGAGAGCACGCTGCTGCCGGTGATCGTGAGCTATCTGCGGGAAGACTATTTCACGTCGTTCATCCTGGGCGCGTTGTTCAGCTGGTTCGTGCATTCGAGCATCGCCTCGATCCTGCTGGTGGCAAACCTTGCGGCGCAGGGGTTGGTGCCGGTCGAGCTCGGCATCGCGCTGGTCCTGGGCGCGAACTGTGGCGGGGCCCTGATCGGCGTCGGGCTGACCCGCGCGTCGCCGCCCGCGGCCCGCAGGGTGCCGGCGGGGAACCTGGTTTTCCGCGGCGCTGGCGCCGTGCTGGCGTTGATCGTCTTCAGGATGATCGAGTTCCCGGTGCATCTCGCGGGGACGGAGCCGGCGAGCCAGATCGTACTGCTCCACGTGCTGTTCAACCTGGTGATCGTCGTGGTCTGCGCGCCCCTGACCGGCCTGATCGAGCCGCTGCTGAAGCGGGCGCTGCCCGATCTGTCGCCGGCCGCCGAGGCGGTGGACCTGCTGCGGAGCCGGGTCAGCACGCTGGACCGCTCGGTGCTGCAGACCCCGCGCCAGGCGCTGGCCAGCGCCACGCGCGAGCTCTTGCGCATGAGCGAGATCATCGAGGTGATGCTGCGCCCGGTCATGGATCTCTACGAGACCGGCGACAGGGAGAAGGTAAAAGAGCTCAAACGGCTGGATGCCGATGTGAACAAGGCGCATTCGGGAATCAAGCATTACCTCGTCGAGCTCAACCGCGGGACCATGACTGCCGAGGAGGCGCAGCGGGCCATGGACCTCGCCAACTTCTCGATCAATCTCGAGCAGGTGGGCGACATCGTCTCGAAGATCCTGCTGAAGCTGGTGGCGGAGCGGCGCGACCGGCAGCTTGCCTTCTCGGAGGAGGGCTGGCAGGAGTTGACCGACCTGCATGCACAGGTCATGGCAAACATGCAGCTCGCGCTCAACGTCCTGATCTCGGGCGACCGCGAGTCGGCGCGCGAGCTGGTGCGCGAGAAGGACCGCATGCGCGACCTCGAACTGCGCAGCCAGGCGCGCCACCTGCTCCGCCTGCAGGGCGGCTCGGTCCAGAGCGTAGAGACCAGCGAAATCCATCTCGAGACGATCCGGGCGCTGAAGCAAATCAATTCGCTGTTCGCAGCAGTGGCCTATCCGATCCTGGCGGAGTCCGGCGACCTGCTGGAGAGCCGGCTGGCGCGGGCCCGGAGCACCTGATTTTCAATCAGAAAAACTAATACATTTTATTTGAAATAACGATTTTACATATAGGTGTAACGGAGGCACAGTCGCGGCCGACAGGATACGGGATCGGAGGCGCGAACGGTCATGCTGATCGAGGGCAAGGTGGTGGAAGGGGACGGTAAGACGGCCGGGTTCGGCACACCGCCGCTTGGAGAGCCCTATCTGCTGACGCCGGGGCCGCTGACCACGGCGTTCGAGGTCAAGCAGGCGATGCTGCGCGACTGGGGATCATGGGACGCGGAGTTCCGGGCGATGACCGCCGAGGTCCGCCGGCGCCTTGTGGCGATGACGGCAGGCGAGGGGATCGACTGCGTGCCGATCCAAGGCTCGGGCACCTTTGCCGTCGAGGCGATGCTCGGTTCCTTCGTGCCACGCGACGGCAAGGTGCTGGTGCTGATGAACGGCGCCTATGGCCAGCGCATCTCCCAGACACTCGACTATCTGGGTCGGGCGCACACGGACATCGACAAGGGCGACTATCTGCCGCCGCGCGGGCCCGAGGTAGCTTCGGCGCTGGACGCGGATCCCGCGATCAGCCACGTGATCGTCGTGCATTGCGAGACCAGTTCCGGCATCCTCAACCCGATCGAGGAGATTGCCGAGGTCGTGCAGGCGAAGGGCCGGAAGTTTCTGATCGACTCGATGAGCGCCTTCGGCGCGCTGCCGCTCGACATGGGAAAGCTGAACGCCGAGGCGGTGGTCTCCTCCGCCAACAAGTGCATCGAGGGTGTGCCCGGCTTCGGCTTCGTGCTGGCGCCCCGCAGGGCGCTTGAGGCGGCGAAGGGGCGGAGCCATTCGCTGAGTCTCGATGTGCATGCCCAATGGGCCTACATGGAGAAGACGGGCCAGTGGCGCTTCACCCCGCCGACCCACGTGGTTGCGGCCTTCCTCGAGGCGCTGAAACTGCACGAGGCCGAGGGCGGCGTCGCGGGGCGGGGCGCCCGCTATGCGCGGAACCGCGATGTGATGGTAGCGGGGATGCGCGGGCTCGGTTTCGAGAGCCTGCTCTCGGACCGCTGGCTCTCGCCGATCATCGTGACCTTCTTCAACCCGGCCCATCCAAAGTTCGAGTTCGCCCGTTTCTACGACCTGATGAAGGCCAGGGGCTTCATCATCTACCCCGGAAAACTGACGGTGGTGGACAGCTTCCGCATCGGCTGCATCGGGCGCATGGACGAGAACGTGATGCGCGGCGTGGTCAGGGCCGCTGCCGCGTCGCTGGAGGACATGGGCGTCGACAGCGGCGCGCCGCCTGCAACGGCCATGGCCGAGCGGGCCCGGTTGGTCGCTTGACCGGAACCGCATGAAGAGGCCAGCATGACCCGGATTTCCCCCGTCGCGGTAGAGGTCAATGGCCGCGACTATCCTTTCCCCAAGGTGCCCGCCATCGTGATCTGCCTCGATGGCTGCGAGCCGGCCTATCTCGATGCGGCGATCGCGGCCGGGTTGATGCCGGCGCTCGAGCGGGTGAAGGCCAAGGGCACGGTGCGGCTGGCGCACTCGGCGATCCCGAGCTTCACCAACCCGAACAACCTCTCGATCGCTACCGGTCGTCCGCCGGCTGTGCACGGGATCTGCGGGAACTACCTCTACGAGCCGGCGACCGGCCAGGAGGTGATGATGAACGATCCCCGCTTCCTCCGGGCGCCGACGGTGTTCAAGGCATTCTACGACGCCGGCGCACGGGTGGCGGTGGTGACCGCAAAGGACAAGCTGCGGGCGTTGCTCGGCCACGGGCTGAAGTTCGACGAGGGGCGGGCTGTCTGTTTCTCGTCGGAGAAGTCCGACACCACGACAGAGGCCGGGCACGGGATTGCCAACGCCTCGAAGTGGCTCGGCCGGCCGGTGCCCGAGGTCTATTCGGCCGATCTCTCGGAGTTCGTCTTCGCCGCGGGGGTGAAGCTGCTCGGCGAGTTCAGGCCGGACGTGACGTACCTGACCACGACCGACTACGTGCAGCACAAATGCGCGCCCGGAGAGACCGAGGCGAACGCCTTCTATGCCATGTTCGACCGGTATCTCGCTGAGCTCGATGCCGCCGGCGCCGCGGTGGTGATCACGGCCGACCACGGCATGAAGCCGAAGCACCACGCAGACGGCTCGCCGGCCGTGGTCTATGTGCAGGACCTGCTCGACGGGTGGCTCGGCAAGGACAGGGCGCGGGTGATCCTGCCGATCACCGATCCCTATGTCGTGCATCACGGCGCGCTGGGGTCCTTCGCCACTGTCTACCTGCCCGAGGGCGCCGACTGCGCGGACGTGATGGCGAAGCTGAACGCGATCCCCGGGATCACGGTGGTCATCGACCGGGCCGCGGCGGTGAAGCGTTTCGAGCTGCCGGCAGACCGGATCGGCGACATCGTGTTGATCTCTGGCGAGCACATGACGATCGGCACCTCGGCGTATCGCCACGACCTCGCGGCGCTGAAGGGTCCACTGCGCAGCCATGGCGGATTGGCCGAGCAGGAAGTGCCCTTCATCGTCAACCGGAAACTGGCCGACCTGCCGGGGGCGCCGGGCCTGAGGAACTTCGACGCCTTCCAGTATGCTTGCCGGGCGGCGGCGCGCGAGCCGGCAGCAGAGGCCGTTCCCGCCGCCTGAGCAATCGACCGGACGGACCCGCCCGCAGTCGCGATCCAGATCTTTCCCAACCCGAATTCAGGAGAACCCAATGTCCGACTTCGTTTTCAGCCGGTCCTATCGCGGCAAGGTCAAGGCCGTCATCCTTGACTGGAGCGGCACCACCGCCGACGCCTATGTCGTCGCTCCGGCGGTCGTCTTCGTCGAGGTGTTCCGCAAGCATGGCGTCGCGATCTCGATGGCGGAGGCGCGTGGGCCGATGGGGCTGCGGAAGGACCTGCACATCAAGGCGCTGACCGAGGTGCCGGAGATCCGCGAGCGTTGGAAGCGGATCAAGGGCAGATATCCCGGTCAGGGCGATGTCGACGCCATGTTCGCTGACTTCGTGCCGATGCAGCTCGACTGCCTGCGCCAATACGCCAAGCTCCTGCCCGGCGTTGCCGCGGTCACCCAGCGCCTGCAGGCGCGCGGCATCAAAGTCGGCAGCACCACAGGGTTCACGCGGGCGATGGTCGACATCCTCGAGGAGGAGGCGGCGAAGCAGGGCTACCGGCCAGACGCCTCGGTCGCGGGGGACGAGGTGATCCACGGTGCGAGGCCGGGACCGTTCATGCTCTACCGGAACCTCGACCTGCTCGGGGTCTACCCGATCCACGCGGTGATCAAGGTGGACGACACCGTCTCTGGTGTCGGCGAGGCGCTCAACGCCGGTTGCTGGGGCGTCGGCGTGGTCCGGTACTCGAACTATATGGACGTCGATACGCCGGAGCAGGGCGCCCGGCTGTCCGAGGCAGAGATCGCCCGGCGCATGGCGACAACGGGCGAGATCTTGGCGAAGGCGGGGGCACATTACGTGATTGACAGCCTTGCCGATATCGAGCCGGTGATCGAGGACATCAATGCCCGCCTCGCCCGGGGCGAGCGGCCCTGACGGACCCGGCCCGCACGGCACGGCCTTGCATTGAGGACTGCCGGCGAGAAAGGAGCCTGCATATGGCGGATCCTGCTCGACACGACGCCCACACCGAGGGCGAATCCAACACCTCGGCGGCGCGCGCGCGCTGGCGCGCGCGCCATGACGACCCGGCTAACCGCGCGCTGGTGGAACGGGATGCAAAGGTGTTCCTGCACCAGTCGCTCTCCAGCCCGGTGCTCTCCGGCATCGCCCGCGCCGAGGGAATATGGATCGAGGACACCGGCGGCCGGCGCTATATGGATTTCCACGGCAACTCGGTCCACCATATCGGTTATGGCCACCCGAAGCTGAAGGAAGCGATCAAGGCGCAGCTCGACGAGCTGAGCTTCGCGCCCCGGCGCTTCACCTGCGAGCCGGCAGTCGCGCTGGCCGAGAAGCTGGCCGAGATCGCGCCGGGCGACCTGGGAAAGACGCTGTTCACGACCGGGGGATCGGACGCCATCGAGGTGGCGCTGAAGGTCGCCCGCGCCGCCACTGGCCGGTTCAAGACGGTGAGCTTCTGGGACGCCTTCCACGGGGCGGGCTTCGGGGCGGCGAGCGTCGGCGGCGAGCACACCTTCCGCTCGGCGATCGCCGGGCCGCTCCTGCCGGGCGCCGAGCATGTGGCGCCCTTCGCCTGCTACCGCTGCCCCTACAACCATGCCGGGCCCGAGGTCTGCGGGCTGGCCTGCGCGGGGATGCTGGAATACGTGCTCGGCCGCGAAGGCGATGTGGCCGCGGTGGTCGCCGAGCCGATGCGGGCCGTGCCTTATGTGCCGCCGCCCGGCTTCTGGCAGCGCGTGCGCGAGGCCTGCGACCGTCACGGGACGCTGCTGATCTTCGACGAGATTCCGACAGGCCTCGGCAAGACCGGCAAATTCTTCGCCTCCGATCACGACGGCGTTACCCCGGACATCATCGTGCTGGGCAAGTCGCTCGGCGGCGGCATCCTGCCGATCGCCGCCGCAATCGCGCGGCGCGACCTCGACGTGGCCGGGGATTTTGCGATCGGTCATTACACGCATGAGAAGAACCCGGTCACGGCGCGCGCGGCGCTGACGACGATCCGGATCATCGAGGAGGAGGGGCTGGCCGAGCGGGCGGCCGAGCTTGGCCAGTACGCCATGGACCGGATGCGGGCGCTGATGGCCCGCTCGGCCCTGGTCGGCGACGTGCGCGGCAGGGGGCTGCTGTTCGGGATCGAGATCGTTGCCGACCGCGAGACGAAGGCGCCCGGCAACGACATCGCCGAGCGGATCTACTACCGCTGCCTCGAGGCGGGGCTGAGCTTCAAGATCAGCCAGGGGGCGGTGCTGACGCTGTCGCCGCCGCTGGTCATCGCGCGCGCCGACCTGGACCGGGCGCTGACCATTGTCGAGGATGCCATCCTCGCCGGGTGAGCCGGCGGTGATTGCGCGCAGCTGCCCCGAAGGCTATCCCGCGGTAAGGCGGGCCGGGCGGTCCGGCCGCCGTGCGCGGCATGCCCCCGAGGAACTGCGGATGCACATCGACGAGGGAGCGGCAGAGGGGCGTGGCCGGGTCGCAGCGCTGACCGGGATCACCGGCTTCATCGGCGGCCATGTCGCCCGCCGGCTGGCCGAACATGGCTGGCGGATCAGGGCGCTGGCGCGCTCGATGCCGCGGTTGCCGGCGCTGCCGGGCGGAGCGGTGGAGGTGGTGCCGGGCACGCTGTCCGATCCCGGAGCGCTGTGCGAGCTGGTGCGGGGCGCCGACGCGGTTGTTCATCTCGCAGGTGCGGTAAAGGGCCGCACTGCCGAGGATTTCGAGCGTGCGAACACCGTTGCCACCGCCGCGCTGGCCACCGCCTGGCGCGAGGCGGCGCCCGGAGCGCTGTTCCTGCACATGTCGTCGATGGCGGCGCGCGAACCGGGGCTTTCATACTACGCAGCCTCGAAGCGGGCGGCCGAGGACCGGCTGATCGAACGCGCGGGTGACGGGCGCTGGTGCATCCTGCGCCCCGCCGCGGTCTACGGGCCGGGTGATCGCGAGACTCTGGCGATCTTCCGCGCCGCGGCAGGACCGGTGCAGCCGATGCTGAACGGTCCGGCCGCGCGCGTGACGTCCGTTCACGCGGCCGACCTCGCGAATGCGGTCCGGGTGATGCTCGAGGCTCCGCAACCGGGCGCGATCCTCGAGGTTACCGATGCCGAGGTGGCGGGTTATTCCTGGGACGTGTTGTCCCGCGCGGCTGCCGCGGCGCTCGGCCGCCCCGCCCGGCCGTTGCGCGTTCCGGCCCCGGTGCTGCGCACGCTCGGGCTCTGCGGCGATCTCGCGGCGCTGGCGGGCGGCAGCCGCATGATCACATCGCCGAAGGTGAGGGAGATGCTCCACGCGGACTGGTCGTCACATCCCTCGCGGCAGATCGACGCGGTGCTGTGGCGGCCGAGGATCGGCCTCGCGGAGGGATTCGCCGGGGCCGTGGCCTGGTACCGGAAGGCCGGCTGGCTCGGCTGATGCAACCCGCGATTGGGTTTAACTGTGGCAGGCATCGCAAGGAACTGTAACAAAAGTTGTCTTTTCCCACCGACGATTGTCGGCGAAAGAGTTCGTTAATGAGAACAAGAAGCACCTGAGGGACAATGACCAACGCAGTGATCCTGAGCGCGGGACAAGGGAAGCGCTTGTCCCCCCTGACCGACTCGCGGCCGAAATGCCTGGTGCAGATCGGCGGCCGGACGATTCTCGAATGGCAGACCCGGGCTCTCGCCGATGCGGGCGTGGACGAGATCGCCGTGGTCACCGGCTATGGCGCCGACGCGGTCGAGGCGATGCTGAAGACGACCAGCGTCCCCGCCGCAGTGAGCACCATCTACAACCCGTTCTTCACCGTCGCCGACAACATCGGCTCGTGCTGGGCGGCGAAGGATCTGATCGGGACCGACACGCTGCTCCTCAATGGCGACACGCTGTTCGAGCCGGAAATCGCGCGGCGGGTGCTGGCGAAGGCGCTGGCACCGATCTCGGTGACGGTGGACCGCAAGAAGAGCTACGACGCGGACGACATGAAGGTGCGGCGCGACGGCGACCGGCTTCTGGCAATCGGCAAGACGCTAACCGACCCGGTGGACGGCGAGTCCATCGGCATGATCCGCTTCCGGGGCGATGGCGGCGCGCGCTTCGTGCGTGCCATGGATCGCGCACTGCGCGACGAGGCAACGCTCCGGCGCTGGTATCTCTCGATCATCGACGGGCTGGCGCAGGAAGGCGGCGTCGGCGTGGTTTCGATTGCAGGCCTTGCCTGGAGCGAGGTCGACTTCCTGCGCGATCTGCCGATCGCTGAGCGGAAGGTTGCGCATTTCATCGGGGCACCGGACACTGCGGCGATGAGCGGCGCGATGTGAGCGATGAGGGCCGGCTGGCGGTCTCGAGCCGCCGCGCCGGCGTGACGTGTCCACATGGACCCCGACCGGGGCAAGAACACCGGGCGCGAGGATACCGCGAGGATACGGGGCGGATTTCGGCGCGGCGGACGGGCCAACCTGTCCCGGGAACGACGATACGCGATTGGTTTGACGGTTTGATCGCCGTTCAGTGAACAAAGCGTGACCGGGCCTTCGAGCAGTTCCGGGCACGGACAGGCAGGAAACGGGACGCTCCCCTCGACCGGGGGCGGGTTGGGCCGGGGACCGGCCCGGCATTCCCGGGCAGGCGAACACTGTGGGCATGGAACGGACGGAAGCAATTCAAGGACGGGTGCTCGAACTTCTGGGCAGCAAGATCGGCGCCGACAGGCCGATCACGCTGGACAGCAGCGTCGTGTCGGATACCGGCCTGGACTCGGTGAGCGTGATGGACTTCGTGATGGAGCTGGAGGACGAGTTCGACATCACAATACCGCTCGACCTGCTTGCCGAGGTGCGTACCGTGCGCGACCTCGCGGATACCGTGATCGCGGTGTCCGACGGAAGAACGGCCGGCCAGCGCGGCCGAAACTCGGGGGACTGAAGTCATGGGTATCAAGAGACGCATCGAGGCGGTCCGCTCTGCATACGGCGCCCTCCAGGCCTTGGGCCGCGATCCGACCTCGCTGAAGTTTGACCGTCTGAGCTCGCCGACGCGGGCGATGCTGGACGGAAAGCCGGTCATGCTGTTCGGGACCAACAACTATCTGGGCCTGACCTTCGATTCCTTCTGCGTCGCCGCGGCGGCCGAGGCCGCCCGCAGCCATGGCGCTGGCACGACGGGTTCGCGGATTGCCAACGGGACCTATGAGGGGCACCGGGCGCTCGAGCGCGAGATCGCAGCCTTTTACAACAAGCGCGCAACAATCCTCTATTCAACCGGGTATCTCGCCAATCTGGGCGTGATCTCGGGCCTGGCAGAGAAGGGCGACTACCTGCTGATCGACGCCGACAGCCACGCCTCGATCTACGATGCCTGCAAGATGAGCGATGCCGAGATCATCCGGTTCCGCCACAACAACCCCGATGACCTGGCGAAGCGGCTGGCGCGGGTCAAGGGCACGCCCGGCGACAAGATCGTGGTGGTCGAGGGCATCTACTCCATGCTGGGCGACAGCTCGCCACTGGCCGAGGTCGCCGCGGTGAAGCGCGAGGCGGGCGAGGACACCTACCTGCTGGTCGACGAGGCGCATTCACTGGGCGTGCTGGGCGCGCACGGGCGCGGCAAGTGCGAGGAGGCCGGCGTCGAGGCGGACTGCGACTACATCATCGGCACCTTCTCGAAGAGCGTCGGCACCACGGGCGGCTTCTGCGTCTCGGACGTGCCGGGCTTCGAGACACTGCGCTCCTATTCGCGGCCCTACATGTTCACCGCCTCGCTGACGCCGCCGACCGTGGCGACGGCGCGGGCCGCGTTCAAGCGGATGGCGGAACTGCCCGAACTGCGCGACCGGCTGCAGCGCAACGCCACCCGGCTATACCGTGGGCTCAGGGCTATGGGTTACGACCTCGGGCCGGAGATCAGCCCGGTGGTCGCGGTCAAGCTGCCCGACCCGCAGTCGGCGGTGATGCTGTGGAACGGCCTGATCGACGCCGGGATCTACACCAACATCGCGATTCCGCCGGCGACGCCGAACGCGCTGTCGCTGCTCAGGGTCTCGGTCTCGGCCGCCCATGACGACGCGCAGATCACCGAGGCCCTGGAGATATTCGCCGATGTGGGATCCAAGCTCGGTCTTGCCGGAGCGGCCGAGGCAGTCGCCGAGTCGCGGGTGGCCTGAGCGCCGGTCCGTCAGAAGCGACCGAGCCAGCGCGGCTTCACCCGGTTCGCCCAGTAGCGGAGCTGCGATTTCGCCCCGGTAGTGAGATCTGCGCGTTCGACCGGGGCAAGACTGTCGTCGAGCCGGTAGAACCGTGGAATGGCGGTGGCGATGCGGAACGCCGCGCTCGCCTCGTCGTCAAGCCCCTCGATCGTCCGCGCGAGCGCCCTGATGGAGCTGGTATGGGCCACCACGAGGACGCGCCTGCCCGCGCGCAGCGCCGGGGCGATCCGCTCGGTCCAGGCCGGGGTGACGCGCTCGACCGCATCGCGCAAGCTCTCGCCGCGGGGCTGCTGTGCCGCCGGGATCTGCGGAAGGCGGGCGAGCTGTTCGAGGAAGCGCGGGTCGTCCGTGTCGAGCAGCGGGGGCGGGATGTCGTAGGAGCGCCGCCATTCGACCACCCGCGCATTGCCGTAGCGCTCGATCATCGCCGCCCGGGTCTCGCGCTGCAGCGCACCGTAGTGGCGCTCATTGAGCCGCCAGTCGGCAACGATCCGGTCGGCGGGAATGGCGAGTGCGGAGGCGATGGGGTCAAGGCTCTGACGCGCGCGGATGAGGCAGGACGTGAAGCAGATGTCGAATTCGGCCGCGGATTCCCTGAGCGTAGCGGCCGCGCGCTCGGCGTCGGCGTGCCCGGCGGCACTCAGCGGCGTGTCGTCCCAGCCGGCGAAACGGTTCTCCTCGCCGGACACGGTGGCGCCATGACGCATGAGGACGAGAGTTGGCATGAGAGACCGTTTCTGTGATGTTACGGCCCGGGTTTTAGCCGTCCGCCGGGGAAAAGCAATCCTGCGGGACGGCGCGGGCGGGACGCGCCGGAGGATGCCCGCCGAAGCAGGTCGCCCGGGGGAGTCGCAGGGTTCCGAATGTCACGGCATGACAGGCTGAATGATCCGACGGCGCAGGGTTCCGGCCATGGCCCGCTGGTGTGGCTGCTGGCGGACGACCGGCCGGGACACCGGACGCAGGTGATGGGGCTCGCCCGGATTGCCGGCTATCCGGCCATCGAGAAGCGGCTGTCCTTCAACTGGCTGAACCGGATCCCGAACCCGGCGCTGGGGGCATCGCTGATCACGCTGGCCCGGGGGCGCAGCGATCCGCTGGCGCCGCCCTGGCCCGACCTGATCCTGGGGATGGGCCGGCGCGTCGTGCCCGTCGCGCGCTGGATCCGACGCTCGAGCGGCGGGCGGACCAGGATCGTGCTCCTGGGCCGCAAGGCGGTGGGGGATGCCGACGCCGCCGACCTTTCGATCGCCTGCGCCCATTTCCGGCTTCTGCCGCATGCGAGGCAGGTGGAGCTGAGCGTGCCCCCGACCCAGATCGACCGCGCGGCGCTGGACGCGGCTCGCGCCGCCCATGGCGACCCGCTGGAGGGGCTGGCCCGGCCGCGGGTTCTGCTTCTGGCGGGCGGGCCGACGGCCCTGCACCGCTTCGGTGCCGGTTCCGGCGGCCGCATGGCGGCCGAGATCGCCGGTGCAGTGCGGGCGCTGGGCGGGTCTCTCGCGATCGTCACGAGCCGGCGAACGCCGCCGGCGGCCATCGAGGCGATGCGCGCCGCGGCGCCGGAGGCGCATCTGCACACATGGCAGCCCGACCGCAAGCAAAACCCCTACCTGGCCTATCTCGCCGCTGCCGACATGATCGTGGTCACAGGCGAAAGCGAGTCCATGCTGGCCGAGGCAGTGGCGACGCGGCGGCCGGTGACGATCTATCCGCTGACGCCGAAGCCGGTTCCGATGACCCACCGCCTGGCCGGCGTACTCAGGCGCGGCGCGGAGGGGCAGGGTGTCCGGGCACGGTTCTGCCGGGCACTGATCGGCGGCGGCTGGATCGCCCCGCCGCGTGACCTGGCCGTGATGCATGCGGCCATGTCAGGGGATGGGCAGGCCCGGCTGTTCGACGGCCGGATCAACCCGGAGGTGCCGGAACTGCCGGCGGCGGAGGCGGAACTGGCGGCCCGCATCCGCGCCCTGCTGGACGCCCCGGCTGGCGCGGCGACATGAGCCTTTCCGGCGGTATACGGGAACGGCTGGGGCTGACCGGTGCGCGACCGGAGCGGACCCTGTGGCTGATCGGAGAGGATCGAGCCGCCTTCGAGGCCCTGGCTCCGGCCATTGCCGCGATGCGCGAGCGCCACCCGCGCACCGAGGTGCTGCTGACCTCGCGGGATGCGGTGCGGCGGGCCCGGCTCGCGGAGCGCTTTCCGTCCTGCAGGGTACTCCCACCGCCCTTTCCTGTGGGCCGGCTGGTCCGGCTGTTCATCCGCAACCGCAACATCCGCACGGCGCTGCTGGCCGAGCCGCGGGCGGCTCCGCCGGATGCGGTGATGCGGACCCTGGCGAGGATGGCGATTCCGGTTGCGGCGACGACCTCGGGCGGCAACCCGGTGCTGGCGCGCGGCACCGCGCTCGCCGGGGCGATCGAGACGGTTTTCGGAACCACGCCGGAGGCGGGCGGGGAGCGGCTTTCCCCGGCGGACATTGCCGACCGGCTGCGCAACATGATCGCCCGCGACCTGAAGCCGCTCCGCCAGGAGGCGCAGGCGGTTCCCGGCATTGGTGCGGCTCTGGTGTGGCTGTCGCGGCATCCCGGCCTTGCCGGCCTGATCGGCTGGCGGCTGAGGCGCTACACGAGCCTGGAGGAGCTGCGCCGGGCGATCGGGGCGCCGCAGACGATCCTGTGCCTCGGCAACGGGCCGTCCTCTGAGGATCCCGCGCTCGACGGGCTGCACTTCGACGCGCTGTTCCGCGTCAACCACTCCTGGCTCGATCGGGGCAAGTTCACCGAGCCGGACGTGGTCTTCACTGGCGGCAAGCCGACGCTGCGCGCCATGTCGCGACCGGTCTTCGGCGTGATGACCCGCTATGCGGAGGAACGCTGCGCGCAGATCCGCACCTTCGCCCTGTCGCTCCATCCCGGGCGCTACTTCAATGCGCGCGAGCTTGCGCCGGAGATCGATGCCTTTGCCTGGGAGCACCTCAGGCCGACCAACGGCGCCTCGATGATCGCGGTCGCGGTGGCGCTGGCGCCCGCGCGACTGATCGTCGCGGGAATCGACCTGTTCCAGCACGAGGCTGGCAGCTATCCGGGCGACACCACCACCCCGAACGCCTATTCACCCGGGCACAGTCGCGACTCCGAGTTGGCCTTCCTTTTGAATGTCCTGTCGAAATACCGGGGCGAGCTGATCATCATCGGCGCGGCGCTGAGCGCCGAATGGGAGCGACACCGGGCCGCGCCGCGGATCGCGCGGGCCTGACCGGGCGGAGCAGTTCCGCCGGGAAACCTGCGAACTGGAATTTTTCCGCCGGATCGAATAGGTCTCGGCCTGAAACGCTGATCATGTCCCTGGAACCAGCAGGAGGACGCCCCGGGAGGGCGTGGAGCAGCATGGCGAACAAGTACAAGAAGGAACGCCAGTTCAAGACGCTCTGGCACCACAAGCGAATGGCGTACTGGTTCCGGAGGGACCGCGAGCGGCCCGAGGGCTTCCGCGAGCAGCCCGAGGTGATCCGCATGGATGTGGCGCCGGGCGTGACCCGGTGCGGCAAGCCGCCGGTGCGCATCTTCATGGGCACCGAGCCCCGCCAGTACCGTGCCGAGCGGGTATTCGTCTGGGCGGTCGAGCAGGTGCGCGACCCGTCGCGGGTCTACGAAATCCATCTGATGAAGGACCTGAAGGGGTTCGACCGCAGCGGCTGGAAGACCGGCTTCACCAACTACCGCTACGCGATCCCGGCGCTGGCCGGGGGGACGGGCCGGGCGATCTTCAACGATGTCGACCAGATCTACCTCGCCGACCCGGCCGAGCTCTTCGACATGGAGATGGGCGACGCGGCCATGCTCGGCATCACCGAGCGCGAGACCTCGGTCATGCTGCTCGACTGCGAGAAGATGATCAAATTCTGGAAGCTCGAGGACGCCCAGCACGGCAAGAAGCACGCGGACTTCCGCGAGATCACCCATGGCAACAGGCTGTGGGCCAAGCTGCCGGGCGAGTGGAATGCGCGCGACGAGGAATACAGGGCCGGGCAGTCGAAGTGTTTCCATTTCACCACGCTGCAGACGCAGCCCTGGCAGCCCTTCCCGGACCAGCTCAAGTACCAGCCGCATCCGGACGGCGAAGTCTGGTTCGCGCTCGAGCGGGCGGCCGACAAGGCGCGCTTCACCCAGTTCACCCGCGCGCGGCCGAGCCGGCGCTTCCCGCTGTTCGCCGAGATGCACCGCCGGGCGCACAACGAGGGTGTCGCGACCGGGGGCGCCACGGCGCTCGCCGGGCATGAGGATGCGATCGCGCGGCTGATCCTGGAGACGGGCGCGAAGACTGTGCTGGACCATGGCTCGGCGGGGAAGGCCGGGAGCAACCCGAAATGGCCGGGCGTCGCCGTAACCTGCGTCGGCGGCGCGGGCGCACCCTTCGAGGGCCCGGTCGAGGGCCGTTTCGACGGCGTCGTGTCGGCGGGCGTGCTGGACGGCGTGCCGGACGACGATGTGGGGTTCGTGCTGGACGAGCTGTTCGCGGCGGCGGGCCGGTTCGTCTATGTGGCGGTCGCCTGTCACCCGGACGGAAAGCTGATCCATGTCGGCGACGGGCTGCCGCTGCTGCTGCAGTCGCCCGAGTGGTGGAAGCTGCAGATGGAGATGGCGGCGCGGCGCACCCCTGGTGTGCGCTGGGTGCTGCACGCGGCGGCGGACGCCGCCGCGGGCGGCAAGCCCGTCACGTTCAGCGGCGCGGGCAAGCTGGGGGAGGCCGCGTGAGCCGATGCTGAGATTCGACAACATCCGGTTCGACTACGAGCCCTTCCCCATCGGCATGGCGCGGCCCTGCATGGACGAGGGCACCTACCGCGAGATGGTGGACGCCTTCCCGCCCATGGAGCTGTTCGAGT
Source organism: Limibaculum sp. (assembly GCA_039805905.1). GTDB lineage: Bacteria > Pseudomonadota > Alphaproteobacteria > Rhodobacterales > Rhodobacteraceae > Thermohalobaculum. The sequence continues at coordinate 64,695 of JBDIVM010000012.1, forward strand.
ACAAGCCCACCAAGGGCGAGAAGTACTCGCTGGCGCAGATGAACAACGGCATGAAGTACCGCCGCTACGTGCGCGAGTCGGCGCCGTGGTCGCGGTTCCACGCCTACATCAAGTCGCCCCGCTTCATCGCCGAGACACTGGAGATGCTGAAGGGGCACGGGCTCGACCTCGGCTTCCCCTCGCCGGGCCTTGCCGAGCAGATGTATCTCAAGCTGCGCGCGCTCAAGCGGGGCAACCCGATCCCGCATTTCCCGAGCCTGAAGGCGCGCTTCGAGTTCTCGGCCATGCCGATCACCGGCGGCAACATCCTGCCGCACACGGACCACAAGAAGAAGGTGATCACCATGGTCATGCCGATCCTGAAGGAGGGCGAGTGGAACGACTCGTGGGGCGGTGGCACGTCGATGGTCTGGCCGAAGGACAAGACGAAGATCTTCAACCGGGTGAACAGCTACCTCGGCTTCGATGACGTCACCGAGCTGAAGACATTCCCGTTCGAGCCGAACCAGCTTCTGGTCTTCATCAAGACCAACAATTCCTGGCACGCGGTGTTCCCGATGACCGGCAACGACCGGAACGTGCTGCGCAAGACTCTGACCATCAACATCGAGAGCAACTGACGCGCCTGTTGCGGGCGACAGCGAAGGTGGCGGCCTATTCGGCGACTTCGATGGCTGCCGGCGGTGCCAACCGCCGCGCGCCCGGGTGGCCGCGGCGCGGTTCCACGTGAACCTTGCAGCTCATCTTGCGGCTTCGCCGCCGCGGACGGCGCCGAGAGCCGAGACCAGCAGCGAAACGCCGTAGTCCGACAGATGGACGTGATCGACGAAGAGAGGGAAGGCAGCGAAATCGGTGCCGCGGCGCTCCGCTTCTGCCCGCGCCACCGCGCCGATATCGATGTAACCGAAGCCGGCGGCTTCGGCCTCCGACCGGAGACGCGCAGCCTCGTCGGCGAACCGGCCATGGGTTGCGCCGCGCGAGCCGGCAAAGCGGGTCAGGTGCGGCACGATGTTGTAGATGTAGGGGGCGAAGACGATCGTGACCTTCGGGATCCCCTCGGTGCGCACGAAGTCCTTCAGCCACGCGATCACTTCCTCGGGTCGGCCATAGGGGAGCGACGAATCGAAGTCGTTCTCGCTGTAGACGTAGATCAGTTCGGCAATGGCCCCCCTGTAGCGCTCAGCCGCCTTCTCCAGACGGCAGATGATGTCGGCCGCCGCCGCCCCGTTTACGCCGAGGTTGACATACTGCACGGACGCGTCGGCGCGTTGCAGATGCGACGATATCGTCTCGCTGTCGCCGATCATCGAGCCAGCGGCAACGGAATCGCCTGCGATCAGGACCTTCCGGCCCGCTTCCATCTCGGGCAGGGTGACCCGCTCGCCAGCCGCGTTGCTGGTGAAGGTCGCCTTCCGGACCGCGTAGGTGTCGATGAACTGCGTCAGGGCCGGGGAAAGCTTGGCGTCGGAATCGTAGAACAGGCTCGGCGGGTCGAAACGGTCATAGTCGCCGCTGCGGATGTAGGTGGTGATCTTGCGGATGCCGGGCTTGGGCGCGCGACAGCCATCGGGTCCGGTTTCGTTGATGGCGGCGCGGCCGGTCACGAGTTCCCTGTAGGGCACATTTCCCATGCCCACCCCGGCGGCAACCATGTCCGGGAGCATGGCCTCGATCCGGTCGCGGCCTGCGACCGGCGGGCCGGACTGCGTCTCGCCCGCCGCCATCTGCCCCCGATCCAGGAACAGACCGGCATAGATGCCGTAGACGAGGCTCCGGTTCGCATGCTTCCACCGCACGACGCTCACAACGCCCTCGATGAGGAACAGCGTGAGGGCAGCGATCATCACAGAAACCGCTACGGCAGCAAGAGTTTTCTTCATCATTGTTCCGCCAGCGTAGACATGCAGATGGTGCCGGTTCGCCGTGTCTCGGGCTGCCGCTGGCTGTCTGACCCCGTCGGCACACACGAGCATTCATGGAACACGGTCATTTTCCGGTTGCCTGAATGATTCCGAGGATCTGCGAGGCGACGATCTGCTGCCCATCCGGGGTGAGATGAACGTTCGCCGGAAAATGTGTGAGCGGGCCGGTCTTTGCGGCAGCCTGAAAAGCGGGTGCAAGGTCGATAAAGGCGATGTCGTTGCGGGCCGTGTAGTCGGCAAGCCAATTGCCGATGATCTCGCGGCCCGCCTTCATTGTCAGCGCAAGATCCGGATCGTTGAAGACGACACTCTCGGCATATGCAGTGAAGGCGCCTGGAATGAGCAGGACGACCGGCACGAAACCGTGCTCGCGCGCAAGATCGCGGAAGCTGTCAAGCGCGGGCTCGAAGACCGCGGGCGAAAGCTCGCCGCCCTGGAAGCGCCGCGCATAGCGGACCTCGTCGCGATCCGCGTTGGCGATGTTCATCGCGACCCTTCCGTCCGGCCCTTCGACCGAATAGCGGAAATCCAGACCTGAGTTCCTGTCGATCTGGCGCCACATAAGCTCGATCGCCGCCTTGATGAAGGCGAGCGAATAGCTCCAGGCGAACGGGCCGCCTGCGGGATCCGGATCCCTGGCCTGCCGCCCCTCCTGGCGGAAGTCATTGAAGCGCTCGACATCCCGCGGATCGTTGCCTTCATAAATGTTCATGACGACGAACCGGGGCCGACGGCTGAGGCCGTACTTGCGCAGGAGCTCGACATACTCGAACGGGCCGATGCCGGGAATTCCGAGATTGTAGGCATCGAGGCCAGAGATTGCTTCGAGAACGGCGCTGGATGTCTGGTGGGCTTCGATTGCCGTGCAATAGGTCATCGAGTCGCCGAGGACCAACACATCGTCCCGCGCCCGGTCGGCAGCGGCGGCCGGGTTGCAGAAGCCGTTCCGGTCGATCCGGGCGCCTGCGATGGCACCGAGCGCCGCATCGACGGGGTCGACGGGAACCATGATGGTACGGTTCGGCTCGAAAGTATAGAAATCCGGGCCGCCGTCGGAGCGTTCGGCAGACGGAATGATGTGCCGCGAAGATTTGGTCGACAGCCGAAGTCGGTTCGCGACCGATTGGCGCAGTTCCGAGTTGAACCGCTCCAGCACCGGGATCGAGATCAGTGAAGGAAAGCTGCGGAGCAATATCTCGGCGGCGCCAAGAACAAGCAGGACGGAAAACAGGATCAAGGTAAGATTCTGCCACCTCGAACCAGCGGCCTTCCTGGAATCTGTGCGCGGATCTCTCGTCATACCCGAGACTGCTCGCTCTCGTTGGGCGGATACCGTTGGGGACGGCATCATGTATGTTCGGTATCGGCCGCGTCGCCACGGCCGGGCATGCGTCGCCCGCCCCAAATGCCACCTACGCGGTTGTGGCGCAATAGCGATGTGCGGCCCTAGACCCGCCGCCGGACAGGCCCGTCCGGGCCGGGGAGCGCGCCCGAAGCCAGTGGCGAACGTGCCGCCGGCCGCGCCGAGCCGGGCCGCTCGCAGCGCCGTTCTACCGCTTCCTTCCGATGAAGATGAACAGGCCGCCCTCGCCGCCGAGCGACGAGAAGATCATCAGGATCTGCTGCCAGATCCTTTCGTAGCGCGTCGACGGGGTCGATTGTTCGAACGGATCGCCTTCGCCCTGCAGCCTGATCTCGCAAGAGGGAATCGAGTTCACGAACTCGATGCTGTTCCGTTCAAACCAGTCGAGCACCTCATCGAAGCTGTGACAGCTCTCCACCGGGTGAATGTACTGGTCCCGGATCCAGGACCTGATCTTCTCCTGGGAGTTCGCGTCGGCATTCCGGAGCACGGGATCAAAGATCATCAGGTACCGCTCTCCGAAGATCCTGTAGAAGAAGCGCCTGATATGTGTCCGGAACCTGCCATACCAGTTATAGAGGCCGACGATCACGATGCCGCCGGGCTTCGCGTAGCGGGAGATGATGTCGAACCCGCCGCTCGGGTCCTTGGTATGGTGCAGGACCCCGCTGCACCAGACGATGTCGAAGACGCCGGGGTTCAGGACGTCCTCGAAAAGATCCGCGTTCACGAAGGTGACGTTGTCGATTTCGTTCCTCCGCGCGAACTCGCACCCGAGTTTGAGCGAGGTCAAGGTCGGATCGAAGGCGAAGACCTTGTTGTTGGTCCCGATCGCCAGATAGTTCGAGAGCTGCGAGGTTCCCGAGCCGACCTCGAGGAACGACTTGTTCAACCCGACGAACTGTTTCAGTCGGCGCGAGAAGGGGTTCTTGTTGCCGCGCTCGACGATCGTCGAGCGGTCATCGTTGTCCCGGTAATTCGGGAACGGAGCGACGTCGTAGAATTCCGTTACTTCCTTGGTGACCTTCCCCGAGACCGGGAACCTGACGATGCCGTCGATAACGTCGAAGTCCTTCCTCAGGTACTTCTTCAGCTCTTCGTTATCCATCGCCCTGTTTCCCTGTGGATCATTCGTCGCGCTACCCCATTGAGCGATGCACACACCGAAGACGGGCGATCTTACTCCACCCTTTCGATCACGATGGTCACGGACTTGCGCAGTGCCTTCGATCCCCTCTGGGTCATCTCGCGCACCGAGTGGAGCGAGTTGTGGGTCTTGACGAACACGGTGCACTGGTTCGGCACGAAGGGCACGGTGTCGACGATCTCGAGCTTGTCCCAGGGTACCATGTGGTTCTGCCAGTTGAAGGCATAGCGGCTGTCTGTGGCACGGTTGACGTCGAGACCGCCGCCCCAGGCCGGATTCCACTCGCCGTCCTTGATCATCGTGAGCACCAGCGTGATGACCTTGCGGGCCGCATCGGTGTGCGGCTCGACCCGGCCGCCATCGGCCCTGAGGGAAGAGAACTCGAACCGGCTGCGCAGGCGCAGGCCGCGCGAGGGAAAGTAGCCGCGCTTGACCGACTTGAAGAACCGCCGGATGCGCTGCGAACCTGTCTCGAACGCTTCGTTCAGCGGCAGTTCGACATGGTTCTCGTTCAGGAAGTTCACGGTCTGGCGGATGAAGTCGTCGCTCTTGATCCAGGCATGGAATTCCCGCCATGGGCGGTTCTCGCGCAGGAAGCGCTGATAGTTGTCGGGCGCCCACTTTTCGGACAGGCTGAGCTTGTAGGGGAACTTGGGCAGCGTGCCGAACAGGCTCTCGTCGGGGAAGTTATCGGCGAGTTCGTCGTAGAGGGCAGGGTCCAGCGCCGGGCGCAGCACCGCGAGCGGATAGGGCTCGTAGCGCATGTTGACCATGTTGTAGTTCAGCATCTCGCAGCCTCCCGGCTCCGTGTCAGTCGAGTTCGAACGCGTTCTTGTAGTCCAGCCTGAGCGCCGGGTCCTGGTCCTCCTTGCGGAGGATGGCATTGCCGCAGACCAGCATCTCGATGTCGGTGCCCATCAGGCAGCGGAACGCGTCTGCCGGCGTGCAGACGATCGGCTCGCCGCGCACGTTGAAGCTGGTGTTGACCACAACCGGGCACCCGGTCCGCTCCTTGAACGCCGAGATCAGCGCATGATAGCGCGGATTGGTCTCGCGGTGCACCGTCTGGATGCGGGCCGAGAAGTCCACATGGGTGACCGCGGGGATCTCCGAGCGCACCACGTTCAGCTTGTCGATGCCGAACAGCGCCTGCTCGTCGGGTGTCATCTGGCGGCGGCGGCGCTCCACCACGTCGGCCACCATCAGCATGTAGGGGCTGTCGCAGTCGAGATCGAACCAGTCCTCGAGGTCCTCGCGCAGCACCGAGGGAGCGAAGGGGCGGAACGACTCGCGGAACTTGACCTTGAGGTTCAGCAGCTTCTGCATGGTCGGCGAGCGCGGGTCGCCGAGGATCGAGCGGTTGCCGAGCGCGCGGGGGCCGAACTCCATCCGCCCCTGCATCCAGCCGACCGCCTTGCCCCCGGCCAAGGCGTCGGCGGTGAGCGCGATCACCGCGGCTTCGTCATGGGTGGTGAAGACGCCGCCGGCCCGGGTCAGCTCGGCCTCGATCTGATCCTGTGTGAAGGCGGGCCCCAGATAGGCTCCGGCCATGCCGTCGAGCCCTCCATCCCGCAGCCGCGGCCGGCGGAGATGGCCATGATAGGCAGCGAGCGCCGCGCCGAGCGCGCCGCCGGCGTCGCCCGCTGCGGGCTGGACCCAGATGTTCTCGAAGATCCCGTCGCGCCAGAGCTTGCCGTTGGCGACGCAGTTCAGCGCCACGCCGCCGGCGAGGCAGAGGTTCTTCCGGCCGGTCTCCTTCGCCAGCGCTGCCGCCAGACGACGCACGGCGATCTCGGTCACCTCCTGCACCGAGGCGGCGAGGTCCATGTGGACCTGGGTCAGGAGCTGGTCGGGCTTGCGCGCCGGGGCGCCGAACAGCGCGTCGAACCGGCTGTTCGTCATGGTGAGCCCGGTGCAGTAGTCGAAAAAGTCGAGGTTCAGGCGGAACGAGCCGTCCGCGCGGATGTCGATCAGGTTGTCGAGGATGGCCTGTGTGAAGCGCGGCTCGCCATAGGGCGCGAGGCCCATCACCTTGTACTCGCCGGAATTGACCTTGAAGCCGGTGTAGTAGGTGAAGGCAGAGTAGAGCAGCCCGAGCGAGTGCGGGAAGCGGATCTCGCGCTCGAGTTCCAGCCTGTCGCCCCGGCCGATCCCGGCCGAGGAAGTGGCCCACTCGCCGACGCCGTCCATGGTCAGGATCACCGCCTCGTCGAAGGGTGAGGGGTAGTAGGCGCTGGCCGCGTGGCTCTGGTGGTGCTCGGCGAAGAGCAGCTTCGGCTTCCAGTCGGTGTCGGGAGACACGTCGTGGAGCTTCTCCAACAGCAGCCGCTTCAGGAACAGCTTCTCCTTCAGCCAGAGCGGCATCGCCTTCAGGAACGAGGGGAAGCCGCGCGGCGCGAAGGAGAGATAGGTCTCGAGCAGCCGCTCGAACTTCACGAAGGGCTTCTCGTAGAACACCACATGGTCGGCTTCGCCGCCGGACCCGGCGGACAGGCAGTAACGGATGGCGTTCAGCGGGAAGTCGCTGTCGTGCTTCCTGCGGGTGAACCGCTCCTCCTGGGCGGCCGCGACGATGCGCCCGTCCTCGACCAGCGCCGCGGCGCTGTCATGGTAGAAGCAAGAAATGCCGAGGATCCGCAACGGCTCAGAAGATCGTGTAGATGAACGGTGCCACGGCGGAGCCCTGCGTCAGCACGACCAGCGCGCCGAGCAAGAGCGCCATCACGATGATCGGCAGCAGCCAGAACTTTTTGCGGACGCGCATGAAGCTCCAGAGTTCGGCAAGGAAGGACATCGTCGTTGCTCCGTCGCTCAGAACTGGTTGGTCATCGAACTCGGTTCGATATCCTCGCGGGCGCGCGAAATCCAGTAGGTGCCGTCCTCGGCCGGTTTGCGCAACCGCAACAGATCGGCGCCGAAGAGCCGCATCACCAGGCCGAAGGGCGTGAAGACGCCGAAGAACAGCAGACCCATGATCACCGGGTTGACGATCCGGTGCAAGAGCGCGCCGAACCTCATCCACAGGATATTCAGCGGCCGCAGCAGCGCCGGCGCCGCGAAGGCCGCCGCGAGGAAGCCGATGGCCAGGACCGCCGAGACCGCCGCTCCGACTCCCGTGCCGTGCCGGAACAGCTGCCATGCCGCGATCAGCGCGAAGACGACGGCGAAGGTCACCCCGAAGGATCGCTCGGTCGGCGCCTTGATCACGGCGCGGTCCCGCCGGTACTCGTGATGCTGTTCGCCCGCCACCACCATTGTCCAGAAACGCCGAATTCGAATCGTGTATTTGCACATTGATCTTCTGCTTACAAGCTTCCATGCCGCTACAGTTTGTCACCAGGTTGTCGCCGGCCCGCGCTTTCTGTAGGCGTGCATATCGCTGCGACAATGGACACGGGGCGGATCGAGTTGCGCGATGCCCGCTATCCGTGGCATGTCCCGGCCGCGGGCCTGTGGCACGACTGCACGGCCCGGACCGGCAGAGACAGAAGCGGTGACCGCGATGGCAGTGACGCTCAGGACGCTGGAGGACAGGGCGATGGGCATTCTGCCCGACGGCCCGCGCATTGCGCTGAAGCGGTATTTCCGCGGCATACGCGAGCGCCGCAAGCTCGCGGGCGCCGATCTGGTGGTGATTGCGCATCCCAAGGCCGGCAGCACATGGCTGCGCTTCCAGCTTTCGCGCGTCTACCAGAAGAAATTCGGCCTGAGCGAGGACGTGATCCCGAACGTCGAGGAACTGCACGTCCGCGATCCCGCGATTCCGCGCCTGCTGATGGGCGCATACAATTACCTCAAGCTGGATGTCGCCGGGCCTGCGCCCGCGCCGGAGCTTGCCGACAAGGCGGTGGTGTTCATTGCGCGGCATCCGCTCGACATTCTCGTTTCGCTCTATTTCCACGTCAAGAAGCACGCGCTGCGGGAGCGCAAGCTGATCAACGACTGGCCGCTCGACCTCTCGGGCGTCTCCATGATGCAGTTCATGCTGGAATCGAACTGGGGGCTGCGCCCCCTGATCAGGTTCTACAACGACTGCATGCGACAGCATCGCGCGCTGAACAGGTCGATGATCCTGAGCTATGAGCAGATGCGCGGTGATCCCGTGACTTCGCTGATGGCAATCGCGGAACTTGCCGGTGCGCCCGTGACAGGCGAGGAGGCCCGGGAGGCGACGGAGTTCACCTCGTTCGAAAACCTGCGCAAGGCGGAGCTGGAGAACCGGTTCAACACAACACGGCTGAGAGCGGCGGATCCGAAGGATCCGAACAGTTTCAAGGTGCGCCGCGGAAAGGTCTTCGGCTATCGCGATCACTTCTCGGATTCCGAGATCGAAACGCTCGAGGCGATCATCGACGGCGAGCTTGACGCAGAATTCGGCTACGCGCGCGAACCGCGCGCGCAATGAGGGACGCGAGTCCGGAGAGACGGCGGGCGGCCATGCGTCGCGAGGCGGTCCGCCAGCCAGCGGAAACATGAGGAGCCCGGCCCTGGCATCCACGGGCAAGAGCATGGCGAAGAGCCTGAACGCGCTGGGGCACCGGCTGAGCCGGATACTGCTCGGGCGTCACCGAGTGCGGCTGATGCGCTGGCAGCGGACGCGGCGCGACCTGCGCCGGCTGGCGGAGGCGGATGTGGTCTTCGTCTCCTACGCCAAGGCCGGGCGGACCTGGACGCGGGTGATGATCACGCGGCTCTTCCAGCAGAAATACGGCCTGCCGGAGAACCAGGTGATCGATGACGACAACCTGCACCGGCTGAACCCGGCAGTGCCGCGGCTCCTGTTCACAATGGGCAATTACATCGCCGACCGCTACCCCATCACATCGGTGCCCTCGCCCTATGCTGCGAAGAAGGTGATCTTCCTTGCCCGCCATCCCGCTGACACCGCCGTCTCGTTCCATTTCCACCTGAAGAACCGGGTGAACCCCGAACTCAAGGACGTGAAGCAGGTCCCGGGCGAGAGCGAGGACCGCGACATCTTCGATCACCTCCGGAACAGCCCTGTCGGCCTCGGCCACGTCATCCGCTACATGAACGACTGGGCCTTTGCCCTCGACAACTGCCCGGAGCACCTGCTGCTGCGCTATGAGGATCTGCGCGCCGACCCGGTCCCTGAGTTGAAGCGCGTCGCCGAATTCCTGGGCGAAAGCTTCACCGCGGAGCACTATGCCGAAGCGCGAGACTTCGCCTCATTCAGCCGGCTGCAGCAGAAGGAGCGCGAGAACTTCTTCGGCAGCACCAAGCTGCAGGCGCGCGATGCCGGCAACCCCGACAGCTTCAAGGTCAGGCGGGGCAAGGTGGGCGGCTATCGCGACTACCTGACGGCGGAGCAGATCGCCTGGGTGGATGATGCTGTCGCACACGACCTCGATCCGCGGTTCGGCTACGGGTCTGGCACCCGCGCAGCGCCGGACTGACGGAACGGGCGACCGAGGCGGCCGCTCAGTCGGCCGCGCGGCTCGGCAGCGCCTGCATCCGGTCGGTCTCGGAGACGCGCCCCCCGGAGAGCTCGTAGATCTGGTCGGCGACCTCGAGGAAGGCCGCGCGGTGGGTGATGGAGATCACGGTGGTCCTGCCCCGCAGCATCCGGATGTTGCGGATGATGTCGCGCTCGGTTTCCGGATCGAGGGCGCTGGTAACCTCGTCAAGGATCAGCACCTCGGGCATCTTGACCAGGGCGCGGGCGAGCGCGATGCGCTGGCGCTGGCCGCCGGAGACCTGGGCTCCCTTCTCGCCGACGGCGGTCTGCAGGCCGTCGGGCATCCCGTCAACGAAGGCGAGGGCGCCGGCGGCCCTGAGTGCCTCGCGCACCTCTGCCTCGCCAACGTCCGGGTCGCCGAGGGCGATGTTGGCGAAGATGGTGTCGTGGAACAGTACCAGCTCCTGCGGGACGTAGCCGACCATCAGGCGCCACTTGCGGAGCGAGAACTCCGAGAGCGACCGGCCGTCGATCAGGACCCGGCCGGAATCCGGGGTCCGCAAGCCGATCAGCAGGTCGGTGATCGTGGTCTTGCCGGCACCGGAGGGTCCGGTCAGCACGGTGATGCTGCCCTTCGGAAAGCGCATCGACACGTCGCGCAGCACAGGCACGCGGGGGTGCGAGAAGCTGACATCCTCGAGGGTGATCACTCGCTCGAACCGCGGCTCGTCGGTGCCGGTGTCCGGCTCGCGCTCGGCGGCGCTCTCGGCGATCTGGTCGACGACGTTGTAATAGGCGCTCTCGAGGATGGAGGCGTTCTGGTATTCGCGCTGGATCTTCTTCACCGCGTTGACCAGCGAGACCAGCAGCACGCCGATGATCGCGAGCTCCGCGGCGGGCACATTCCCGTAGACGACCGCGCCGATGAAGCCGACGCCGATGGCGATGGCGAAGAGGCTCTCCGAGGCGGCGTTGAGCGCCTGCTTCGCGATCACCTGGCGCCGGAGGGCGCGGCGCAGGCCGACGATGTTGCGGTCGAGCAGCGATGCGAAGGCGTTCTGCCGCGCCATCGCCTTCAGCGGCTTGATGTTGTTGAGTGCGTCCGAGAGATAGGTGATGAACGCCGCCGTATGGGTTGTCTGGCGCCTGCCGGCGCCCTTGCCGCGCCGAACCAGTCCGCTGAGCAGGGCGGCAATGCCGCCGCCGATCGCCAGGGCGATCAGCGCCACCTTCCAGGAGACGAAGAGGGCGATCGCGGTGTAGATTGCGGCCTGGATCGTGTTGACCAGGAAGGTGGCCGCCGAGAGATAGGCCTGTGCCGCGCGCGTTGCATCGACGCTCAGCGCATTGGTGATGCGGCCAAGCGGCTGCTGGGTGAAATAGCCCCAGCGCACGTTGAGCAGATTGTCGACCAGATCGCGGCGCAGCCCGGTGGCAACTTGGGCCATGGCGTAGCCGACATAGGTCATGGCCGCGAGGGTCAGGATGTTGCTGAGCACGATGCCGGCAACCGAGAGTCCCACCAGCATCGGCAGGGTCGGGGGCAGGCCAGCGGCGCCGAGGGCATCCAGAATGAAGGTGGCGGAGTTGCTTGACGGGGATTCGCCCGACTCGATGGTCAGACTCAGTGCGGGCAGGAGCGTGGCGATGCCGACACCTTCGGCAAGCCCGCCCAGCAGAAGGCAGACCAGCACGGCGAAAGGCCTTGTGCCCTGCGCCTGGAAGAAGATTTTCAGGATCTTGCGCAACCTTCCGCTTTCCCACCGGTGCCCGTTGCCCTCTCCGGTGCCGCTTAATGGGGCTTGGGGCTGGCGCCGGCAAGGGATAATTGTGCCACGGAATGCCCGGCGCGGTTGGCGAGCCGGTGCTCCAGCGCGACGGTACCGGAGCGCAATGGGACTTTATTCGGCCGCGGACTAGTGCTATCCGCGCGTCCGATCAGGGGTGCCGGCAACGTTGCCGCAGCGCCCCGTCGCAAGGGAAAGACGCATGGCGGCGCTGACGCCGACACCGACAGAAACGGGCAAGTCGAGACGCTGCGGCGACTTCCCGACGCTCACAGCCGCGCTGGACTACGCCGCGACCGGGGCCGGGGGGGCCAATTTCTACACCGCCCGCGGCGAACTCGTCGATGCGCTCAGCTATGCGGAAATGCGCGAGCAGGCGCGGCTTGCGGGCGGCCGCCTGCTGGCCCGCGGTCTCGTGCCCGGAGACCGAGTGGCGATCGTCGCCGAAACCGATGCGGATTTCATGCGGGCGCTGATGGGGTGCCTCTACGCCGGGCTGATTCCCTGCCCGGTGCCGCTGCCGAACGCGTTCGGGTCGCGCATCGCCTATGGCGACCAGCTCCGCCGCATCCTGGCGGTCGCCGATGTCCGCGCGGCGCTGTCGCCACAGATGTTCCGAGAATGGGTGACGGAATCGCTGGCCGACCTGAACCTTCTGTTTGCGGGCACGCTGGCCGAGCTCGACGCTGCGCCGGAATCGCTGCCGGCGGCCGATCGGGATCCGGGGCAGATCGCCTATCTGCAGTTCTCGTCCGGCACCACCAGCTTTCCCAAGGGCGTCGCGGTCAGCCACGGCGCGATGATGGCGAACATCCACGCGATGGCCGCTCACGGTCTCGGCATTGCCGAGGGGGACCGGGGCGTGAACTGGCTGCCCTACTATCACGACATGGGCCTGGTCGGCTGCGTGATGCTCCCGATCGCCTGCCAGATCTCGCTCGACTGCATCGCCACGCGTGATTTCATCCTCCGCCCGGGCATCTGGCTGGAACTGGTCAGCCGCAACCGCGGGACGATGAGCTATTCGCCCTCGTTCGGCTACGACCTCGCGGCCCGGCGGGCCCGGCACGGCCCGGATCTCGACCTTTCCTCGTGGCGGATCGCCGGAATCGGCGGCGACATGATCAGGGTGTCGAGCCTCGATGCCTTCATCTCGACATTTGCGCCGCACGGTTTCCGTCGCGAGAGCTTCCTGCCGAGCTATGGCATGGCGGAGGCGGCGCTGGGTCTGACCTTTGCCGCGCGCGGGGAGGGCGTGCGGACCGAGCGGGTTGACGTCGCCAGGCTCAGGGACGAGCACATCGCGGTCCGGCCGGGGCGGGGCGCACGCTCGCGCGAGTTCGCGCTCTGCGGTCGGCCGCTCCCGGGCCATGCAGTCGAGGTTCGCGATGCGGACGGGACCGTATTGCCCGAGGGGCGGATCGGCCAGATATTCGCCAGCGGCCCCAGCCTGATGCTGGGATATTTCGGCAACCCGGACGAGACGGCCCGCGTGCTGTCGGCGGACGGCTGGCTCGATACCGGAGATCTCGGCTACATTCGAAATGGCGAGGTCATCGTGACCGGCCGGTCGAAGGATCTGATCATCATCAACGGCCGCAACATCTGGCCGCAGGACATCGAGTGGGCGGTGGAGGCCAGCGTCGAGGGCACCAAGACCGGCAGCGTGGCGGCATTCCAGATCACAGACGAGGCCGATGACGGTGCCGATGGCCAGAGGGTCGCCCTGGTGATGGAATGCCGCCGCCGGGAACCGGCCGAGCGGGAGGCGATGCGCTCGGAAGCGCGCGCGACGGTCCGGAACCTCTGCGGCATAGAGCCGAGGGTTGCGCTCTGCCCCGCCGGGTTGCTGCCCCGCACGTCGTCCGGAAAGCTCAGCCGGTCGAAGGCCCGAGACATGTTTCTGGCGGGGGTGTTCGAGGGATAGTCTACCGGAGACGCTTCTCGCGCCAGAGGCGCCAGAGCACGACGGGCGCCGCGATCCAGGGCCAGCGGCGCTCCCAGTCCTTCAACTCGACCGGCCGTCCGGAATGGCGCTCGACCTTGGAGAGCGCGTAGGCAATTCCACCGCGATAGGTGAAGGCGGCCTTTGCGAGCCGGGCAAGGTTGCGGAGCTTGCCGAGCCTGCTGCGCCGGCGCCAGATGCGGGCTGCGGCGCTTCGCTCGGCGGACGAAGCGGGGGGCAGGCCGGCGATCAGCAGGCGATGGAGTGTGCGGTATCGCTCCGGCGCGGCATCGACGATGTCGGCGGCGCGGCCGCCGCCCTCGACCCGGAGTTCGGAGCCGTAGGTGTGCCGGAACAGGGCGCGCCAGCATGCCTCGGGATCGGCGCGGTCCGGGGCAAGGCGGGCCGCCCACCAGGCGGCCGTCTCCACCGCCGCGGCGACGGCCTCGACAACGCGGTCGCGATCGGCGGGGCGGCGCGCGAAGACCAGCCGGACCGGCTGGGCGAAGCGCGCCCAGAAAGTGGTGTCGAGGGCGGCAGGATCCATGCATGCACGGAAAGCGGCAAGGCTGACCACGGCCACCTTGGCCTCGGCAGGAGGCACGCCCGCGGCCACCTCGTGATAGACGTTGGGCGGCAGCAGCCGGTTGGCGATGGCCGCGAGTCCGGGGCCGTGATAGGCCGCGTCGCCGTCGGTCAGCAGGTAGAAGTCGAGGGGGCCGCCTGGCGGCCCGCCATCGGCATCGCGGAGTCGGGCACCGTAGAACAGCACGGCCGCCACCCCGGGGCGGGAGGAGAGGCCTGCCGCGAATGCGCGTGCGGCCGGACCGACGGGCTGGTCGAGCTCGGCTGCAATCAGGTTCCGGAGGTCTTCCGGCATCGTGTCGCTCGCCCCAAGGCTGCGGCGTCCGCCAGGCCGGGCGCCCGGCGCCTGATTAGCGGCGGGGCAGGCGGATGTCGAGCGGAGCCGGCTCGGCCCGCTAGAGTGAAACGAACGCGAACCTGTCCTCGACCGTGATCGTCAGGTGTCCGCAGTCAGGGGGCGGGAAGAGGTCGCCATCGAGCACAAAGGGCGTGTCGAGCGCGAGTTCGATCCGCTCGGCCCTGCCGCTTGTGTAACCCGATGCGGTCATCCAGCGCCGTGGCGCGCCGCGGGCGAGAAAGGGCGCCGCCAGCAGCAGCTGGCGCGCCGGGGCGGCAATGTCGAGCCAGCGGATGCGGCCCGGGCCACTGCCCCAGAACGGGTTCAGGCCCACGATCAGCGGCCCATCGATCGCGGCGGCGAGGCCGAGAAGCCGGCGCTGCGGCGGTCCCGGCGCCCGGTCCGCGCCGATGGCGGCAGGCACACCGCGACGGATTGCCCGGCCGTCGGCGCCGAACGTCGCCCGGCGGAGCACCGAGAGAATGGCAAGCGCGATCTGGGCCGGTCCGCGGGCGGTCATCTCCTCGTGCGCGATCCGGGTGCCGGCCGCATAGGCGCCCCATCCCATCATGACGCCGCGGAGCGGAGGGCGCTCGCTGGCGGGATAGCCGATGTGCAGCACCGGGTGGCCACGCCGGTGGAGCGCCGGGCCATTTCGCAGGCGGTCCAGAACACGGTCGATGGCGTCGGGTGCCGTCAGGCCGCCCGTGGCGCGCGCGATCAGGTTGGTGTTGCCGCGGGGCAGGATTCCGATGCCGGGGAACGGCGGTTCCCAGATCTCGGGTATCCGGCTCAGCACCTCGCGCACCGAGCCGTCGCCGCCGGCAACCAGCACGAGGGATGCGCCGGCGCGGTGCGCAGCGCGCAGGCCGTCCGACAGGTCGTCGAGGCAAGCCGCCTCGATCTCGATCACCTCGGCAGTTCCGGCCGCCGGCTGCACCGGCCCGCGCCGCACGTTCCGGGTACTCGTCGGATTGCGGACGAGGGCGACCCGGATCATGCCTCCGCCAGCCAGGAGGTGAGGGGACCGGAGCGCCGGGCGGCGAAGGCCTGGATGATGCGCGCGAGATGCAAGAGGAAGCAGATCCCGGTCCAGGCGGCGACGGCGATGAGACCCTCGCGGGGCGCCCCCAGCAGGACGGCGGCGGTCAGGATCAAGAGATTCGGGTTGCGCCGGGCGGTTATCTGGCGGAACAGGCTGTCGAAGCGCCGCCACACATGCATGTCCATGCGGAAGACAAGCAGGAACACCCCTTCCTCGATCCGCTGGAGGATGTATCCGGCGACGATCACGCCGACGGTCCAGCCGCCGTCGGCAATCGGCGTACCGGCGGCGGCACAGCCGACAGCCCAGGCCCAGTACCAGAAGGGCGGGTGGATCAGGTCGATGCCGTGGTCGACGACGTTGCCGACCGGCGAGGTGGTCAGCGTCACCCGGGCGAGCTTGCCGTCGACCGTGTCGAGGAGCGTCATCACCCAGGCCGCGGCAAGGCCGAGGGCGAAATGACCGGTCCAGAACAGCCAGAACGCAATGCCGACCAGCACCGCACTGGCGAGGGTCACCTGATTCGGGCTGATGCCGCGCGTCGCACACCAGCGGGTGAGCGGGAGGGCGAGAGGCGGCCAGACCCATTTGGTGACGAGGTCGGTCACGCCCTTGTAGCTGTCGTCGAACAGCGCCTTCTCGACGCGCCGGCGGTCGGTGGCGGTGACGAGCAGCGGCGGCTTGCGCTTGCGGAGCGCCGCATTGTGGGTGCCGGCAAGCGAAGCGGCATCCATCGCCGTTGCCGCGGAGGGCGGCCGGCCCACCGCGTCGGAGTCGATCAGCTCTACCGCCCAGCCGCGGCTTCCGGGATCAAGCCGGGCCGCCAGCGCCCGGCCCTCGGCATCGACCAGAACGGTGCCGGGAGCGGCAGCTGCCAGCGCGTCGAACAGGGCGGTGCCGTACACATGGTCGCCCCGGATGACCAGTTCCGCTTCATCCGCGCGGGCGGCGACGGCCAGCCCTTTCCGGGCCGCCTGCCGCTCGAGACGCGCGCGCGGGGTCTGGCCGAACGATGCCGGCCCGGCCTCGCGCACGATCAGGACACTGCTTGCGGACATCGCGCGGATATCCCCTCGGCTTCAATTCTCCCGGCACAGTTGCTAACGGTTCAGGGTAGCCTTGAAAAGTGCCCCGCATGAAATGAGACCCATGGACCCGAGCCGGCCTGTCGTCCTCGCGCATCTGAGCGATCCACACATCTTCCTCGGCAGGCCGACGGTCACCGAGGCGCTGGGCAAACGCGGGCCCAGCTATTTCAACTGGCTGCGCAAGCGGCGCAAGCTGCACCTTCCCGGTGTCGCGGCGCGGATCGTCGCCGATCTGAAGGCCGCGGCGCCGGACCTCATCGCCATGACGGGCGATCTTGCCAATTTCGGGCTCGCACGCGAGTTTGCCGCTGGCGCGGGCTGGCTGGCCGAGCTGGGTCCGCCGGCGAAGGTCGGCGTGGTGCCGGGGAACCACGAGGCCATGGCAGCGGGATTCGAGGCGCCGCTGCTCGCTGCCTGGGGCGCCTATTGCGCCGGCGACGACGGGAGGCCGGGCTTTCCGTGGCTGCGCCGGGTCGGGCCGGTGGCAGTCATCGGACTTTCAAGCGCAGTCGCAACGCCGATTGGGCTGGCGACCGGACGGGTCGGCGGAGACCAGCTGGCCGCTCTCGGGCCGATGCTGGCCCAGGCGCGTGCGGACGGACTCTGCCGGGTGGTGCTGGTGCATCACCCGCCGACCGAGGTGACGACCTGGCGCCGCTCGCTGACGAACCGGGCGGAGCTTCGCCGGGTGATCGAGGCCGGTGGGGCAGAGCTGGTGCTGCACGGCCATACGCACAGGGCCGATTTCTCGTGGATCGATACGGCTGCCGGGCGGGTGCCGGTGCTGGGCGTCGCCTCCGCCAGCATGGCCGCCGGTGCCGTCTACGATCCGGGTGCCTGGCGACGCCTCGAGATCCGCCGCGACGGCACCGGCTGGCGTCTCGCGCTGCAGGAGCGCCGGGTCACACGCGACGGGACCCTGGAGGACGGCCCGCATCTCGCCTTCCGGCTGCCGTCCGCCGAGGTTGCTCCGGCAGCCGTCAGGGCCTAGAGATGGGCGCGGCCGGCCCGGTGGAGGGTGCGATGAGCAATGCAACGATGCTGAAGTTCGGCTGGCCGGGCACCCGGATTGCGGAACTCGAGCACTGGGCGGTGATGCTGCGGCCGGAGCAGTGCACGCTCGGAGCCCTGGTGCTCGTCTGTAAGCAGCCGGTGACCTCTTTCGGCGCCGTGGACGCCGCCGGGATCGCCGAGCTCGGTGTTGCAGTTCGATCGGTGGAGGCGATGCTGAAGGCGGCGGTGGACTACGGGAAGATCAACTACCTGATGCTGATGATGGTCGATCCCGACGTGCATTTCCACGTCCTCCCCCGCTATCCGGGCAGCCGGAGCCTGGCGGGCGTCAGCGCCGCGGATGCAGGCTGGCCGGGGCCGCCGCGGCTCGATCGGTTCGCGGTGCCCGGCGCGGCGGAGCGCGCCGCACTGGCCGCGCATCTCGGGGCGCTCTGGCCGCGGGCGGGGTCGTGACCCTTCCATGACCCCGGTCCGCTTCCGCATCACCGCGGTTGACCGGTACCTGCTCCGGCAGATGGCTCCGCGCATGGGGATCGCGCTTCTGGTCACAGTCCTCGTCCTGCTGCTGGAACGGCTCCTGAGGCTGATCGAGCTGGTCGCGACCGAGGGAGCGCCGCTGAAGCTTGTTCTGGGAATGGTGCTCAGTCTGTTGCCGCACTATCTGGGGCTTGCCCTGCCGGCGACCTTCTGCATCGCCACGCTGACCGCCCTGGCCGCACTCTCGCGGGACAACGAGCTGGACGCGCTGGAGAATTCCGGCTGGTCATTGCGCCGCATCGGCGCTCCGTTCATCGCCGCAGCAGTCGCGCTGTCGCTGATCAGCCTGCCACTGTTCGGCGAGCTGCAGCCCTATACCCGATACGCCTTCCGGGCGATCAAGCATGCGGCGCGCAATGTCGCGTGGAGCGGGCGGCTGGAGGAGGGCGTCTTTGTCGATGCCGGCAACGGGCTGGTGGTCTCGGCGGGTGAGGTGGACCCGGCCGGGCGGCTCCTGTCGCGGGTCTTCGTGATCCAGCGCGAGGAGGACGGGACGGAATCCGTCTTCACTTCGGAACACGGGCTGATCGTGCCGGATCAGGAGAAGCGGGTCGTCAACCTGCTGCTCAAGAACGGCCGCGGCCTGGTCGCAGGCGGCTGGCTCGATTTCAACGACCTCAAGCTGCGGCAGGACTTCGAGGTCGACGACAACCCGTTCCGCGATCGCGGTGCCGGGAGCAATGAACTGACCTTCGGCGAACTGCTGGACCGCGCACGGGGCGGTGGCGGGCTGCCGGCCGATCCGGGCTATCTGGCGGAGTTCAATGCCCGCATCGTGCGTTCGGTTTCGGTGATCGGTGTTGCCCTGATGTCCGTCCCGCTCGGCGTCACGCGCAAGCGGGCGGCCGTCTGGCCGCGCATCGCTCTTGCGCTGGCCCTGATGGTCGCCTTCAACGAGGTGCTGCAGATGATGCAGTCGATGGCCGAGCTTGGCCGGATCGATCCGGTGCTCGGTCCCTGGTCGGCATGCGCCGGCTTCATCGTGACCGGCCTCTGGCTCTATGTGGCGACACCGGGCCAGGGATCCGCCTCGCCGCTTCGCGGCCTGCTGCGGGGCATCGATGCGCTGACCGCCGACCTCACGGATCTGTCGAGGAGGGTGTTCGCGCGCTGGAGCGGATCGCCGTGACACTGGCGCTCTATCTGTCGCGGTCGATCGGATTTCGCATCCTCGCGGTGATGCTGGCATTTCTGGCGCTGGCGATCACGATCGACCTGCTCGAGCATGCGACCGAGATCCTCGATCGCTACGGCAGCGGAGCGGTGGGCGCGTATGCCATGCTGCGGGCGCCGCATATGCTGCTCTCGATCCTTCCGATCAGCATCCTGATCGGTGCGGTGCTCGCCTTTGCCGCGCTTGCGCTGAAGAGCGAGATGGTGGTCCTGCGCGCGGCCGGCTTCAACACGCTGCGCCTTGTGCTGCACCTGATGCCGCTGGCCCTGCTGCTGGGTCTGCTCATGAGCCAGCTCACGGGCTCGGTCGGCCCCGCGGCGGAGCGCGAGCTCGGGGCCCGGTTTCCCGCGATGTTCGAATCGCCCAAGACGGTCCGCGACATTTGGCTCCGGGACCGAACCGGCGTGGTGCGGATCGGCGAGGCCCGGGACGGCGGCGCGGATCTGCGAACGGTGAGCATCTTCGAGACCGACGACAACGGAACGCTGCTTCGCCGGATCGATGCCGACCGCGCTGCCGCAGCCAATGGTGGCTGGCGGCTGACCGGGGTGCGCCTGCAGGACCAGAACGGGTCGCGGAAAACGGTCGAGGAGATGCCGTGGCAGACGCCGCTGACACCGATCGGGGTCCTGACGGCCGCGCAACGGCCCGAACTGGTCGGCACGGCCGAGATCCGCCAGGTGCTGGCGGGCACACTGCCTGGCGGCCGCGGAACGCCCTTCTATACCGTGAAGCTCTGGCGCAGCTACTCGGCCTACATGGTCCCGCTGGTGATGATCCTGTTTGCCACGCTGGCGAGCTTCGGGCTGAGCCGCAGCGGCGGCTTTGCCCGCAACGTCGCCTGGGGATTCGCGGGTGGCCTGGGGTTCATCGTTTTCGACGGCATCATTGCATCGCTGGGCCAGGCGGGTGCGATCGGCGCGGTGCCGGCGGCCTTTCTTGCGCCGGGGCTGTTCCTCGTCGCTGGCCTGTGGTCGATCATGCTCGCAGAGGAGTGATCCCGCGCAAACCGGAATCACCTCGCGCGTGGCCGGACCCGCGACTGGATCTCCGGTTGGATCGATGTGCCGGATCGCATAGGCTGCGGCCGCGCCGGCGGCGGGGCACGGCAGAGACAAGGGGACTGATGCCGAGATGCTGACCGTGACGCCCGTCGAGGGACGCCGCCAGACCAAGGCCTTCATCCGGCTCCCTGGCCGGCTGGCGGCCGGTGACCCGCACTGGGTCGAGCCGCTCTGGCTGGAGCGCCGGCGTTTCCTGTCGGCCGGGCACAATGCCTTTTTCGCCCATGGCGAGGCGAGGTTCTGGCTCGCCTGGCGGGATGGCCGACCGGTAGGCCGGATCAGCGCACAGACCGATCGCCTGGCGCCGGATGTCGGGGGGCGCAAACAGGGGTTCTTCGGCATGGTGGCCTGCGAGGCGAAGGACGAGACCCTTGCCGCGCTCTTCGGGACCGCCGAGAACTGGCTCAGGACCCAGGGCGCCGGGCAGGTGCGCGGGCCATTCGATCTCTCGGTCAACCAGACCTCCGGCCTGCTGGTCGAGGGGTTCGACTCGCCGCCGTTCCTGATGATGAACCACGATCCGGCATGGCTCGGCCCGGCGGTCGAGCGGCAGGGCTATGCAAAGGCGCAGGATCTGGTTGCCTACCGGATGCACTGTGCCGAGGGACTCGGCAATTCGCTGCGCGGGCTGGCCGAACGGAACTCGGGCGAGGTGACGATCCGCTCGCTGGACATGCGCCGCTACCGCGAGGAGATCGGCACCGTCACGGGTATCTTCAACGACGCCTGGGCAGAGAACTGGGGCTTTGTCCCGCTGACCGATGCCGAGGTCGAGGCAATGGCCGGCGAGATGAAGCCGATCATCGACCCCGGGCTGGTCAAGATCGCGGATCTGCACGGCGAGCCGGTCGCATTCATAATCCTGCTCCCGAACGTCAACGATTTCATTGCCGACCTGCGGGGTCGTCTGTTCCCGCTTGGCTGGCTGAAGCTGCTCTGGCGGCTGAAACGGGCGCCGATGCGCACGGGCCGGGTCCCGCTGATGGGCGTGAAGCGTGCCCATGCGCGGACGCTGGTTGGCAAGACCCTGCCGCTGCGGCTGATCTATGCACTCGAGGAGCGCGCCCTCGAGCGGGGCATCCGCGAACTCGAACTGAGTTGGCTGCTCGCGGACAACCTGAGCGTCCGCCGTGTGGTCGAGGGCGTTGGCGGGCGGCTGGTGAAGACCTACCGCATCTACGAGAAGGGCCTGGCATGAAGTGGACTGCCGTCGTTCTGGCCGGCTCGCGCGGCGCGGCCGATCCCGTCGCACGGGCGGCGGGCGTGTCGCACAAGGCCTTCGCTCTGGTCGCCGGGAGACCGATGATCGCTCATGTGCTCGACACGCTGGCAGCCTGCCGGTCGGTCGGCCGGATCATCGTTGCGATCGAGCCGGACGCCCCGGCAATTCCGCGAACCGGCGCCGAACGCATCACCGCCGCGCGGTCGCCCTCGCTGAGTGCGCTGGCCGGATTCGAGGCCGCCGGCCCGCCAATGCTGGTCACCACCGCCGATCATCCCCTGCTGACCGCGGAGATGGTCGAGACGTTGATTGAGCAAGCCGTTGCCGCGGGCGCAGATGTGGCCGCCGCTGTCGCTACCCGGCCTGTGGTGGAAGAGGCCGGTTCGACCGCGCGGCGCACCTACCTGAGATTCCGCGACGCCCAGGTCAGCGGCTGCAACATCTTCGCGCTGATGACGCCGGAGGCCCGAGCCGCCCTGGCCTTCTGGCGCACGATCGAGGCCGAGCGAAAGCGGCCCTGGCGGATTGCCTGGGCCATCGGGCCGGGAACCCTTATCGCCTATCTTGCCGGGCTGCTGTCGAGCGGGGGCGCGGCAAGGGCAGTCGGGCGGGCCGCAGGCTGCCGTGCGGCGCTGGTGCAACTGCCGTTCCCGGACGCAGCCCATGATGTGGACAAGCCCGAGGATCTGGCCTTTGCCGAAAGGCGGCTCGCGGAGCGGCGGGCGGGGTAGGACGCGCCCCGGCAGCAATTCCCGGCAGCACCCTCCGGCAGCACCCTCCGGCAGCAACGCCCGTCAGCGACCGAGGAACACGGGGAGCC
Source organism: Limibaculum sp. (assembly GCA_039805905.1). GTDB lineage: Bacteria > Pseudomonadota > Alphaproteobacteria > Rhodobacterales > Rhodobacteraceae > Thermohalobaculum. The sequence continues at coordinate 87,164 of JBDIVM010000012.1, forward strand.
GCGCGAGGAACCGGTCGACCTGCGCCCCGGTGGTGAAAAGATGCGCCGACGCCCGGATGCGCCCGTTGTCGCCCCAGACCAGGATACCCTCGCGCGCCGCCGCGTCCACGACCGCACCCGGATGTGCCCAGGCAAAGGCTGCGCTGGCAGCGCGGCGACGCGGCTCGGCCGGTGTCATCACGTCGAGTCCCAACTCGATCATCCCGGAAACCATCCGGCCGCTGAGCGCACGCACATGTTCGGCGATGGCTTCGATGCCGAAGCCTTCGAGATAGGCGAGGGACTCGGCCAGCAGGTAGGCGCCGAGATGACCGACGTTACCGTACTCGGCCCGGCGGGCGTCGCCCTTCGGTGCGTAAGTTGCCGGGCCGGCAGGTGCGCTGCCCGAGAACCAGCCTGCCCCGGCCGGCAGGAACTCCGGGTGCCGGCGCCGGTTCCAGCACAGGACCCCCTCGTGAATTCCAAGCATGAACTTGTAGCTGCAAGAAACGGTGAAATCGGCAATGGTTCCGTCAACAGGCACCACGCCGAGCGCGTGGCTTGCATCCACCAGGAGGGTGATTCCACTGCCCGCAAGGGCATCCGAGATCGCGCCGATATCGGCATGCTCGCCGGTCAGGGCATTGACCTGGCTCACATAGACGAGCCGTGTGCGCCCGTCGCAGGCGGCGAGCAGGCGCCCAGCCGGCTGTGCCCAGCCTTCGGGCTCGGCCAGCCTGAGTTCGACCCCGCGGGCCCCCAGATTTGCAAGCGCGAAGCGGCCCGAGGCATAGTCGAGCCGCGGGGCCACCGCGTTGTCGCCGGGGCGCCAGCCGATGGCCGAGACAACGCGCATGATCGCTTCTGACGCATTCGCCGGCAGCGCGACATCGCCGGGCCCGAGCCCGGTCAGCCGGGCGATCCCGGCTCGCACGCGGTCGGCCGCCTCCCAGTGGCGGTTGTAGCCGGCGAAGCCGGCCGCCTTGTCGGCCGCGAACCGCTCGAAGGCCGCGCGGTGGGCGACGAGCAGCGGCGGTTCTCCGCCGGTCGCAAGGTTGACGATGCCGTCGAGGCCGATGAAATCCGTGCTCGGAGCGGGCAGGCTGCGGGACATGGCGTGACGCTCTGCGGTGAACGCCGGGAGGACCGGGCCGGATAGTCCGGGAGGGCGTGGTGCCCCGCAAGGCTTCGCACGGAGGCGCTGCCCCGCACAACCCCCCCCCGGACCGGTCCCGCCGCATCGTCTGGCCACATCGTTCGGCTGCAACTGGCCATGTCGGGCGTCCGGTGCTGCGGCCAGACTTGCCGGCGCCGATGCAGGTCGGGCGTTGGTTCGGGAGAGAGCCTGAGGATGAGCCGCTCCGGGTCAGACCAGCGACACGTTGCTGCCGCAGCCGGTCGCCGGTCCAGGTGGCCGGCCCTCGTGTCGAATGGCAGCTTAACAGTCGCGAATCTCGCCTATAATGCGATTCGCCATGCGCGCGGCGGCGTTTGCCCAGACCTGCTTCGCCCACGTGCACGACGGACATTCACAGCAAGAACCGGGAGGAACTTCCAACCATGAAACGCCTGTTGCTCTCCAGCCTGGCGGCCTGCGCGCTGTCGCTGCCCGCCCAGGCGGGCGGCTGTCCCGAAATCACCGTCGCCGACATGAAGGGCGTGGCCCCCGGCGCGTTTCCGCAGCAGTACGAGCTGGCCGAGTTCGAGGCTGCGGCGAACTGCAAGCTGACATTCCAGGAGAACCCGGCGATCGGCGACTTCAACGGCAAGATCCAGGGCAACCCGGCACTGCCGGCGCTGGCAGACCGGCTGCCGGCGGAGCCGCTGGTGGTTGTGCCCTATGACTCGATCGGCGTCTACGGCGGCACGATGGACGCCCTGTCGAACGCGACCGAGGCCGGCACCTCGGATTTCATGAGCCTGCGTCATGTCAACCTGGTGCGGTATTCGGACGATCTTGCGACCATCGTTCCGAATGTCGCCAAGAGCTGGGAGTGGAATGACGACTACACGCAGCTCACCTTCCATCTGCGCAAGGGGCACAAGTGGTCGGACGGGGCCCCGTTCACCGGCGAGGACGTCAAGTTCTGGTACGACAACCTGGCGCTCGACCCGAAGGTGATCGAGAAGCCGAAGGATTACGTGCTGGTCGGCGGCGAGCGGATGACGGTCGAGGTTCCCGACCCGCAGACTGTCGTGTTCAAGCTGCCGGCGCCGAAGCCTGGCCTGCTGGCGCATTTTGCCACCCATTTCGCCCAGGGCTTCCAGCCGAAGCACTTCCTCGGACAGTTCCATCCGGCAATCAACCCGGATGCGGACAAGGTCGCGCAGTCGCTCGGCTTCGAGAATGGCTACGCCGCGATCTCGGCCTATTACGGCAACTCGGACTGGATGGACACGGCAACACCGATGCTCGGCCACCCGGACAAGATTGCGAAGCTGCCGAAGGCCGCCTCGCCGACGCTCGAGAGCTTCATCGTGATCAAGGAGTCGACCGAGGGCCGGCACTTCGTCGCCAACCCCTATTTCTACATGGTCGACACCGCCGGCAACCAGCTGCCCTACATCAACGAGCAGGATGAGGTGTTCATCAACGAGCAGGAAGTCCGGTTGCTGAAGCTGGTCAACGGCGAGGTCGACTACAAGAGCCAGTCGCTGCAGCTCTCGGATGCGCCGATCCTGCTCGAAGGGCAGGAGAAGGCCGACTACACGGTCCAGCTGCGGCCGAAAATCGCGCTTCACGCCTTCTCGTTCAACGTCACCTCCGACGACGCCGAGAAGCGCAAGGTGTTCGGCGATCTCCGCTTCCGCAAGGCGATGTCGGTCGCCATCAACCGCGACGAGCTGAACGAGGTCGCCTATTTCGGCCAGGGAACGCCGCAGCAGTATATCGGCTTCTCGCCGGCGCCCGGCTTCGTCGATCCGAAATGGAAGACCTTTGCCGCAGAGTACGACCCGGACGCTGCCAAGGCGCTCCTCGACGAGATCGGGATGAAGGACACCGACGGCGACGGCTTCCGAGAGCTGCCGAATGGCCAGAAGCTCGTGCTGAACATGCAGTTCGCCACCCAGGGCATCGCCGGACAGGTGGTCGAGCTCGTGGGCCAGTACTGGTCGCAGGTCGGCATCCAGACCACGGTCAAGGAAGTGACGCCGGACGAATACCGCTCGGCGCAGTCCTCGAACCAGCTCGACGTCGGCATGTGGGAAAAGGGGCAGCCGCTCGGCATCGTGCTCGGCAACAACGAGCTCTGGGTGCCGCCCTTCGAGAACTATTTCGGCCATCGGACCGGCATGCTGTGGGCCGAGTGGGTCGACTCGAACGGCGCCAAGGGCGTCGAGCCGCCGGACAACGTGAAGCAGCTGATCACGGACATCAACGCCTTCCAGTCGACCCCGGTCGGCACGCCGGAGTCGGATGCGATCGGTGCGCGACTCGTCGAGAACATGGTCGGCAATCTGCTGTTCATCGGCACGGTGCTGTCCTCGGGGCCGATCTATCACCGGAACGCGCTCAAGAACTTCCCGGAGTTCCAGACCGAGTCCTACGAGTACTACCGGACCTACCCGTACCGTCCGCAGCAGTGGTACTTCGCCGACGCCAAGTGACGGGCTGACACGACACCGGACCGGGCGCCCATGTGCGCCCGGTTCAGCATTTGCCTTCCCACGAAGATCCGGGCGATAGTTCCGGCAGCGGGCAGGGAAGAACAGGGCACGACCGATGGCGCAGTTCCTGAACTTCGTGATCATGCGCGCCGCCATGGCGTTGTTCACGCTGTTCATGGTCTCGCTGATCGTGTTCACCCTGATGGAGCTTGTGCCCGGCGACTGTGCCGAGCGCTACCTGGCCTTCAAGAATACGCAGGGGTCCGGAATCTCGGTTGCCGACATCCAGGCCGAGCGGGTGCGCCTCGGCCTCGACAAGCCGTTCCTGACGCGCTGGAGCAGCTGGGTCTATAACGCCTTCGTCCATGGCGAGTTCGGCGACAGCTGCATCCTGCGCGTCAACATCAACCAGCTTCTCGGCGACAAGTTCTGGATCTCGCTCGGCATCTGCCTGACCGCCCTGATCCTGGCCTATCTGATCGCCGTGCCGGTCGGCATCTATGCCGCCAGCTCGAAGAGCCCGGTGACGAACAACCTGCTGCGGCTGGTCAGTTATCTGGGCCTCGCGCTGCCGAATTTCCTGCTGGCGCTGATCATCATGCTGTTCTCCACGGTCGTGTTCGGCGACAGCCTGACGGGGCTGTTCTCGAAGGAGTTCCGCGACGCCGCATGGTCCTGGGACAGGGTGATGGATTTCCTGAGCCGCGCCTGGCTGCCGGTCTTCATCCTGGGCTGGTCAGCGACAGCCTTCGCGCTCCAGACCGTGCGCGCGCTGATGGCCGACGAGATCGGCAAGCTCTATGTCACCGCTGCGGCCGCGCGCGGCATATCCGGCAACAAGCTGCTGTGGCGCTATCCGGCCCGGCACGCGCTCGGGCCGGTGATCAACTCGCTTGGCTTCGACCTCAACCGGATCTTCAACGAACTGCCGATCGTGGCGCTGATCATGACGCTGACCGAGGCCGGCGCGCTCCTGATCGAGGCGCTGGCGCGGTCGAACGACCAGCAGCTTGCCGGTGCCATCATCTTCATGCTGACCGCCAGCATCGTGTTCATCAATTTCGTGACCGACGTGCTCCTGGCCGTGATGGATCCGCGGGTCAGGCGCGGGATAATGGGATAGGGGATGACGGAAGCCGCCACTTCACCCGCCGTCAACGCGACCGAACAGCGCCGGAAGGAAGCCTATTTCACGGCCTCTCAGACGCAGCTCATCGCAGCGCGCTTCCGGCGCAACCGGACGGCGATGATTGCGAGCTGGGCGCTGATCGCGATGATCCTGATGGGCTTCTTCGCGCCGTTCCTCTCGCCCTACGACCCGACGATTGCCGGCCGCGACAAGGACTATGAGAACGGTGCGCCGCAGATCCCCTATTTCTGGGACCATAACGGCTTTTCGCTGCGGCCCTTCGTCTATGGCACAGCGCGCGAGCGGTCGATGAAGACCAACTTCCGCTGGGTCACGACCGTCAACTACGAGGAGCGGCGCTATCTCCATTTCTTTGTCGAGGGATGGGAATACAGCCTGATCGACGTCAGCCTCGACCTGCCGGGCAGCACCTTCGACGTCGATTTCCAGGCGCTGACCTTCGACACGCATCTGTTCGGTGTCGACGAGGGGCAGATCCACCTGTTCGGCACCGACGCGAGCGGCAAGGACATCTTCGGGCGGACCCTGCACGCGATCTGGACCTCGCTGGCGGTGGGAACGATCGGCGTATTCATCGCCTTCGTGCTGGCGCTGATCATCGGGGGGGTGGCCGGCTATTACGGCGGCTGGATCGACTCGGCGGTCCAGATGATCACCGACGCGGTACGCACGGTGCCGGCGATCCCGCTGTTCATGGCGATTGCCGCGTTCATCCCGCAGACCTGGAGCTCGGAGATGCGGTTCTTCTTCATCTCCTGCGTGCTCGGACTTATCGGCTGGCCGACGCTGGCACGCCGCATCCGCACCCACCTGCTGACCGAGCGGAGCCAGGAATACGTGCTGGCGGCGCAGCTCTGCGGCGCTTCGTCGAGCCACATCATCCGACGCCACCTGCTGCCGAGCTTCACCAGCTACATCATCGTCGACCTGATGATCTCGTTCCCCTACATGGTCCGCTCCGAGACGGCACTCAGCTTCATCGGCCTGGGGCTCAAGGACCCGGTGAACTCGCTGGGTGCGCTGCTGCAGAACGTGTCGAAGGCCGATGTGCTCCTGAACTACCAGTGGTATTTCATCCCGGTCCTGTTCTTCATCGCGCTGGTGCTGGCCTTCGTCTTCGTCGGCGACGGGCTGCGCGACGCTGCAGACCCCTATTCGAGCACCAGGAAATGACGCTTCTGAAGGTCGAGAACCTCACGCTCGAGTTCGATACCGACGAGGGGCGGATCATTGCGGTCGACGACGTCTCCTTCGAGCTTGCGCCCGGCGAGGTGATGGGGCTGGTGGGGGAGTCGGGTTCGGGCAAGTCGGTTACCGCCAAGGCGCTGATGCAGCTCAACCCGGACAACGCGGTCTACGGGCCGAGGAGCCGGATAACGCTGATGCTCGATGACGGGCCGGTCGATGTCCTGTCGCTGAAGACCGCCCGCGAGATGCAGGTCGTCCGCGGGGGCGCCGTCTCGATGATCTTCCAGGAGCCGATGGCAAGCTTTGCGCCCGCCATCACGGTTGGCGACCAGATGGTCGAGCAGCTGCAGCTTCATCGCAGGATGTCGAAGCGCGAAGCGAAGGCGCTCTCGATCGAGATGCTGGAGCGGGTCGGCATCGCCGAGGCGGCGAAGCGCTTCGACCAGTATGCGTTCGAGCTCTCGGGCGGAATGCGCCAGCGGGCGATGATCGCCATGGCGTTGTCGACCCGGCCGAAGCTGCTGATCGCCGACGAGCCGACGACCGCGCTCGACGTGACGATCCAGGCCCAGGTGATCGACCTGATGAAGGATCTTGTCGCCGATTTCGGCATGGCGATCATCTTCATCACCCATGATCTCGGCGTGATTGCCCAGACCGCCGACAGGGTCTCGGTCATGTATCTCGGCCGGATGATCGAGCAGGGGCCGGTGCGCGAGGTGATCCGCACTCCTGCGCACCCCTATACCCAGGGCCTCCTGAACGCGCTCCCGAACCTCGAGGACCTCGATGCGCCGCTGACCCCGGTGCCGGGGGATATCCCGAGCCCGCTCGAGCGGCCGAAGGGCTGCGTGTTCCATACCCGCTGCCCGCAGGTCGTCGCCGGGCGCTGCAATGCCGTGGTGCCAGCGATGGTCTCGCTCGATCCGCGCCACCGGGCCGCCTGCCTCCTGCTCGAGGACCGGAGGGTCGAGGCATGAGCACTCCCCCCGCCAGCGGCGAGAAGCCGGTGATCTCGGTCCACGACCTCGCGGTGCATTTCCCGATCGGACGGGGTCTGTTCACGCCCAAGACCGTGGTGCGCGCGGTGGAAGGCGTGAACCTCGATATCCCGAAGGGCTCGTTCTTCGGGCTCGTGGGGGAGTCGGGCTCGGGCAAGACCACGCTGGGGCGCGCCATGCTGAAGGCGGTGCCGATCTCGCGCGGGCACGTGAAGTTCGAGGACGGCGAGGTATCCTACGACCTCGCCAGAATGACCCCGGACCAGCTCAGGGACTACCGCAAGCGGGCGCAGCTGATCTTCCAGGACCCCTATGCGGCGCTCAGCCCGCGCATGACCGTGCGCGACATCATCGCCGAGCCGATCGAGGTGATGGGGATCACGAAGACCCGCGAGGAGACCGACCGGCGCGTACGCGAGATCGCCGCCAAGTGCCGGCTGAACCTCGAGCATCTGCGCCGCTTCCCGCACGCCTTCTCCGGCGGCCAGCGCCAGCGCATCTCGATCGCACGCGCGCTGGTCTGCAACCCGCGCTTCGTGGTGGCGGACGAGAGCGTGGCGGCGCTCGACGTCTCGATCCAGGCCGATGTGCTGAACCTGCTGAAGGCGCTGCAGAGGCAGCTCGGCCTGACCTTCCTGTTCATCAGCCATGATCTGAGCGTTGTGGCGCATATCTGCGACCATGTGGCGGTGATGTATCTCGGCCGGCTGGTCGAGACCGCGCCGACGCGCCAGCTCTTTGCCGCGCCGAGGCATCCCTACACCAAGGCGCTGCTCTCGGCGATCCCGTCGCTCGACCCCGACAACCGCGGCACGGCGCAGAAGCTCGAGGGCGAAATCCCGAGCCCGACCAACCCGCCCCCCGGCTGCAAGTTCCAGACCCGCTGCCCCTTCGCCATCGACCGGTGCCGCACCGAGGAGCCGGAGCTCGAGCATCTGGGGCGGGAGCACGACGTCGCCTGCCATCGCTGGAAAGAGCTGGCGGCGACGCCGGCCCCGGCCTGAGCGCATTGCTGAGATCGGAGGCGAAGGGCATGGGGGCGAAGGGCATGGGCAGGAAGTTCCGGAACCGCGAGGGCAAGGTCCTGTTCATCGTCATCGACCAGCTGCGCGCCGACTGCGTGACCGGCGCGCTGGGGCAGGTGCTGGACCTCCCGAACATCCGCGCGCTGATGGCGGAGGGCGTGACGTTCCGGAACCACTTCACCGTCACCAGCCCCTGCGGCCCGGCGCGCGCCAGCCTGCTGACCGGGCTCTACGCGATGAACCACCGCTCGGTCCGGAACGGCACGCCGCTCGCACGCCACCACACCAACCTGGCGCTGGAGGCGCGGAAGGCCGGCTACGAGCCGCTGCTGTTCGGCTACACCGACACCAGCGCTGATCCGGCGGGACGCGATCCGGCAGATCCGGACCTCAAGACCTATGAGGGGCTGATGCCGGGCTTTACCGAGGTGGTGCAGCTCCGGCTCGACACGAGCTATGCCTGGGTCGCCGACCTGAAGGCCAAGGGCTATGCAGTTCCCGCCACCTTGGCCGGGCTGTTCGCGGCCGTGGGCGGCCGGCTCGACAGCCCGACCCTCTACCGGGCCGAGGACAGCGACACCGCCTTCCTGACCACCGAGACGCTGAAGGCGCTGTCGGTGCGCGAGGACCAGGACTGGTTCGCCCATGTCACCTATATCCGGCCGCACCCGCCCCTGGCTGCGCCCGCGCCGTGGAACCGGAAGTATGCGCCCGAGGCGCTGCCACCGCCTGCCCGTCTCGCCGGCCCCGCCGAGGAACGGGCGATGCACCCGTTCATGGATGCATTCTTCTGCGAACCGGCGGTCACCAGCCTCTATACGGACTTCGACGGCCGCATGGACCGGATGCCGGACCAGGATGCGCGCGCGCTCCGGGCGGTCTATCTCGGCCTGGCGGCCGAGGTGGACCACCATATCGGGCGGCTCGTCGGCTATCTGAAGCAGACCGGCCAGTACGATGATACCCTGATCATCGTCACCTCGGATCATGGCGAAATGCTCGGCGACCATTTCATGTGGGGCAAGGAGAGTCCGTTCGACCCGGCCTTCCACGTGCCGCTCGTGATCCGCGACCCGCGCCGGCGCGCCACGGCCGGCCGAGCGGTTGATGCGTTGACGGAATCGATCGACGTCGCGCCGACGATCCTCGGCTGGCTGGGACAGCCGCCGCCGCCCGCCTTCGACGGACACTCGCTGCTGCCCTTCCTCGACGGAGCAGGGCCAGAAGCATGGCGCGACCACGTCTTCTTCGAATACGACCTCGGCCACCCGGTCGCCCCGACCCGCTATCAGCGGCGGCTGGGGCTGGCGCTGGATCAGGCGAATTTTGCCGTGCTGCGCGAGACGCGTTTCAAGTACGTCCATTTCAACGGCGGCCTGCCGCCGCTCCTGTTCGATCTTGAGGGCGACCCGGACGAGATGCATGATCTCGCAGCGGAGCCGGCCTTTGCGCCCGAACTGCCGCGGCTCGCATCGCGGATGCTCGATCACCGGATGACCCATGCGAGTCGCGCGGCCTCGAGCCTGCACCTGACCGGCGAAGGGGTGAAACAGGCTGCGCGCAGCCGGGCAGTCGGCGCCCGCGGCCGTGCCGGCTGATTTGATCCTGCGCAAGGCAAGGCCGCTTCGGAGGGTGGAAGATCGCCGGACGTAACCACCCGATTCAGGAAAAGGGGTGCCAAATGTCATTCAAGAGCCTAGCGGTCTTCACCGACGGATCCGAATCCGCCAAGGGTCGCCTCGACGCCGCGATCGCCGTTGCGCGGTGGCAGGATGCACATCTGACCGCCATCGCCATCGCCGAGCAGCCGGCCTATTATTACGGGATCGGCAGCGAGGTCTCGGCCGACATCTACCTGCAGGACGTGGAGCGGGCTCAGGCGGCAGGGAAGGAACTGGCACAGGAAGCTGGCAGCCGGATTGCGGACGCCGGCATCCGGGGCGAGGCGCGCTGGGCGACCGGGACGCTGGCAGCGATCGGCGAGATCGCTGCGCGGCACGGGCGTTATGCGGACCTGGCGCTGGTCGGCCAGCCGGTCGCAGGGGATTTCGAGCCGGTGATGCGCAGGACGTTCGAGGGCGTGCTGATCGAATCGGGTCGGCCGCTTGTCCTGCTGCCGGCCGGTTGGGACAAGGGGCAGTTCGGGCGCAGGATCGTCGTTGCCTGGACGCCGCGGCGAGAGGCGGCCCGGGCAGTATCGGACGCCATGCCACTGATTGCAGGGGCCGAGAGCGTCCATGTTGTGACCGTCGATCCCGATGTCGGCGAGACCGACCATGGCGAGGAGCCCGGTGCGGACCTCGCCGCCGTCCTGGCGCGCCACGGGGTTGCGGTGACCGTCAACCAAATGCCGAGTGCAGGCCAGAATGCGGCGGAATGCATCCATGAACACGCCGTCGACACGGGCGCCGACCTGATCGTGATGGGCGGCTACGGTCACTGGCGGCTGCGCGAGACCTTGTTCGGCGGGGTGACCCGCGACATGCTGAAGGCCGCCAAGATCCCCGTGTTGATGTCGCACTGAGTCGGGGCGGGGTTGTTGCGCGCATTGCGCGACCGCCGGATGCAGCGATCAGGCGCGGGATCGGGCAGCAACAGGCGGCGCCATCATGATCCGGGTCACCGACGAGATCTCGCTCGCGGACTGGGAGTTGACCGAGAGCTTCTCGCGCGCCTCCGGGCCCGGCGGGCAGAACGTCAACAAGGTCGAGACGGCGGTGACGCTCCGATTCGAGGCGGAGCGCTCGCCGAACCTGACCGGCCCGGTGAAGGCGCGGCTGAAACGGCTCGCCGGCCGCCGCTGGACCGCAGATGGCGCGGTGGTGATCCAGGCCGACACCCACCGCAGCCAGGCCCGCAATCGCGAGGCGGCGCTGGCGCGGCTCGTCGACCTGATCGCCAGGGCGGCGGTGGTGCCGAAGCGGCGGGTGCCGACGCGGCCGACACTGGCCTCGAAGCGCCGTCGGCTCGACGCCAAGGCGCGCCGCGCCGCGGTCAAGCGCCTGCGGGGAGGGCCAGAGGGGGACGGCGCCGACTGAAGTGCCGGCCGATCCGCCCCCGGGGCAGGTGCGCCTGGCCGTCAGCCGGCCAGGAAGACCATGCCGGCGCCGAGCGCGAAGCCTGCGCCGAAGACGGCGGCAACCCGGGTCGCTGCCATTGCCGGCCGCCGGATGGCTGGCAGGGCGATTTCGGTGATCCTGCCTTGCGCGGCCGAGAGGAAATGGCGCCAGCGGCTGGGCTCGGCCGGCGCCCGAGGCCCGGTTTCGGGTGCGCCGGACCGCGTCACGCCGCCCTCGGCGTGGGCGTAGGCTTCCATGAGAATTGCCGCGGAGCTGATTTCGGCGATCGACGAAAACGACGATCTGGTCATGCCTATATCCCCATCCTTCCGGCGGCCTGGATCAACGTGCCGCCCATTCCCGCAAGACACCTGACTGAAAACGGTCTCTACTATTCGGTATGCTTACGCCGGGCCTGACGATGCGGGACGCCCGGCAGAGTGTATGTGACGATCATCACACGTTCGTGACTGACCGTGAGGCGTGCGCGTGGGGTCGCGCGCGGTCATCGCCGCGCAAGGCGTCGTGCCGCTCGGGGGACGTCCCCGGGGGCGATCGAAGTCCGAGGCAGAGCCTGCTTCAGCCCGGCAGTTCCGTCAGCCAGGGAACGTCGCGGCGGGCGGCGGCGAGCGCCGCATCCGCGGAGCCGAGGCCGCCGACCTCGAGGCCGGTCGGCCTCCAGCCGCGCCCGTCCTCGGGGTCGCGGCGGCATTCGGCGAAGCCGTGGCGGCTGTCGGGCGTGATCCAGAGATCGACGCAGCGCAGGCCGTCAGAGGCCTCGACCGAGCGAATGACCTTGATCGCGTGCGCCATCAGGCGGCGAGCGCACCCGCGATGACCTGCGCCGCGGCGGCGACACCCGAGCCGCCGAGCGGAGCGTTCATCGCCACGAGCGCCGCCTCGGCGGTGGCGAGCGTGCCGAGCACCATCGGCGGGTTGAGGTGGCCCATATGGCCGATGCGGAAGGCACGGCCCTCGAACTCGTCGCCGAGCCCGATGCCGAGGGTAAGCCCGGCCTGACGGTCACAAAGCTGCCGGAGCCGGGTCGCATTCACCGAGCCGGTGAGCACGGTGGTCACGGAATCCGAGCGCTCGGCAGGTTCGGTGATGTTGAATTCGAGCGCGCCGGGCCGATGCCATGCATCGACCGCGGCACGGACCGCGTCGGCGAAAACACGGTGGCGGGCCCAGATGTTTTCCAGACCTTCCTCGGCGATCATGTCGAGCGCTTCTCGGAGCGCGTAGAGATGCGAGATCGGCGGTGTGCCGGCATAGCGCCAGTAGTGGGATTCGCCCTCGATGCGCCGGGTCCAGTCCCAGTAGGAGGTGCGGAGCCCCGCCTTCCGGTGAGCAGCCATCGCCCGTTCGCCGGCCCAGGTAAAGCCGAGGCCCGGCGGTACCATCAGCCCCTTCTGCGATCCGCCCACGGTGACATCGACTCCCCAGGTGTCCATCTCGTAGGGCACGCAGCCGAGCGACGCGATGCAGTCGACCATGTAGAGGGCCGGGTGGCCCGCGGCATCGATTGCGCTGCGGATCGCGGCGATGTCGTTCCAGACCGAGGAAGCGGTGTCGATCTGGACGACAAGGATCGCCTTGATCTGGTGGGCCCTGTCGGCGCGCAGCCGCTCCTCGACCGCCCTGGGATCGACGGCCCGCCGCTTCGGCGCATGGAGCGTCTCGACCTCGATGCCCAGCATGCGGGCCTGGTCGCCCCAGCCGGGCGCGAAGCGGCCCGATTCGAGCACCAGGACCTTGTCGCCGCGGGAGAGAGTGTTTGAGAGCGCCATGTCCCAGGCGCCGTGGCCGTTGCAGATGGCGATGAAGCCGTGCCCCTTCGTGCGGACGATCGCCGGAAGCTCGGCAAGGATGCCCGACGACAGCTCTACCAGCGCGCCTTCATAGATATTGGGCATCGCCCGGCCCATTGCGGCGAGCACCCGATCGGGGATCACCGAGGGTCCGGGAATCGAGACGAGATGGCGGCCGTGGCTGAGATTCATCGGAGGGACCCTGCGGAAGCTGGCAGAACGGACGCCGAAGCTAGCGGCCGGCGCGCCAAACGCAAGCGGCCAAATGCTGATGGCCAGGATCACCGGGCGTGATGATCCGGCTCAGCGGTAGGTCTGTCCGGCCGGCGCACCGACCCGGCGGAACACGGGCGTTGCACGGAAGCCGGCAAGGATCGCGGCCGGATCGTAGCCGGTCTCGATCCATTCGGTGAGCGGTACCGGCCGAAGGCCGGCGGCACGCTCAAAGGCGTCGAAGAACGCATCGAGCACGCCGGTGCGCGAGAGCCGCACATGCCCGTAGCGCAGCGCCAGCTGGCGACGCGCCTCGGCAACCGGACGGTTCTCGACCAGCATGAGCCAGAGCGCGGCGGCGAAACCGGCACGGTCGGCGCCGGACTTGCAGTGCAGGAGCACCGGGCGCTCGACCTGCCGGAACAAGGCGGCGATGGCCCGGAACTCGCCGCGGTCCGGCAGGCCGCGGGAGCGGATGGCGATATCGTGGAACGCGAGGCCGGCGTCACGGCAGGCCTCGATCTCGAGCGGCAGCGAGCCGAAGCTGCGCCCGGCGCGGAGCGAGACCACGCTGCGTCCGCCACGTCGCGCGAATGCGCGTATCCGGCCGGGCGTCGGCTGGCCCGAGCGCCAGACCCCCGGTGCGAACTCGTGCAGGTTGGGAAAGGCGAGGCGGACCAGCCCGTGGTCGAGGAGGAGCATGTCCGCCCAGGCATGCAGCCGGTCGCCCGGTCCCGCAATCGGCCGGTTCCAGCGGCCGGGTCCGGTCCTCGGCGGCACGCCTGGCACGGCACCTGGCAGCGCGGGTCCGGAAGGATTCTGGCGGGCTTCCGCATCCGACATGGCGGTGGCGGTATAGCAGTGACGCCCGGAGGCTGCAAGCGTCGGGAGCCATGATTCCTGCAAGTTGTAAAAACATAAAATCAATAAAAAACAGTAATTTAAGTGACAAACATGATAGCGCATGGCATGATCGGAGAGGGTGGAGCGCACGATCGAGGGTGGGACTTGGTGATCCGACCATCGGCCTGTGCCGCCGTGCTGGCGGCCGCATTGTGGGTGGCAGGTGCCCGACACCATGCGTTGGTGAACGAGGCGGACCGCGCCCGTTTCTCGACCGCCTGCGGGGAGTATCACACGACCACCGGCGAGATGGCTGAAGGCGCGGCCGCGTTCGGGGCGCAACTCGCGGCAGCCTGCGATGCGGCGTGGGCGCAACTCGATACCGGGCAGCGCCCGCGGCGCATCGCGGCCGCGCGCCTGCTGGCGCGGATCGCCCGGCTGCAGGAGACAGTCAGTGCGATGAACGCCGACCGGAGTGCCCGCGGCGGCGCTCCTGTCACCGGAACGGGCGAGTTCCTGATCGCGCACCGGCTCGGCGTGGTGAATGCGGTCGAGCAATGGCTTGACACGGGCGCCGGAATCTCGCTTGCCTCGCATCCGTGACCCGGCGCCAGAAACGAGAAACCAGACTCATTTGACCGCAACGACCCGCATCGCCATGTGGTCGGGCCCGCGCAACATCTCGACCGCGATGATGCGCGCCTGGGGAAGCCGTGCGGATACGGTGGTGACCGATGAGCCGTTCTATGCCTGCTACCTGGCCACGACCGGGCTCGCACATCCGATGCGGGAGGATGTTCTGGCCTCGCAGCCGGCCGATTGGGCAGAGGTGGCTCGGGACTGCGCGGCCGAGTGCGATGCGCCGATACATTTCCAGAAGCACATGTGCCAGCACATGATCGCTGCCGCGCCACTCGGCTGGATGGCAGCCTGCCGTCATGCCTTCCTGATCCGTCCGCCCGAGGCGGTCGCGGCCTCGTTCCATCGGGGCTGGCCGGAGATGATGGGGGCCGACGATCTCGGCTTCCGACGCCAGGCCGAGCTCTTCGACCATGTCTGCCAGTTGGCTGGCACTGCGCCGCCAGTGATCGAGGCGCGCGACGTGCTGGAACGTCCCGAGGCGGCACTGCGGGCGCTCTGTTCGGCGCTGGCCGTGCCTTTCGATCCGGCAATGCTGTCCTGGGCGCCGGGTCCGAAGCCGGGCGACGGGGTATGGTCGGCGCATTGGTACGGGAGGGTCAACGCCTCGACCGGATTCGACGCCTACCGGCCACCCGGCCCGGTGCCCGCGGGGCTCGAGGACATCGTGGCGGCGTGCCGGCCGTATTACGAGCGCCTCAGCGCGCACAGACTCGAGGTGTGACCCGATGCCCCGATTTGCGGCCAACCTCTCGATGATGTTCACCGAACGCCCGTTCCTCGAGCGCTTCGATGCGGCTGCGGCAGCGGGGTTCCGGGCGGTGGAGTTCCTGTTCCCCTACGCGCACGAGCCCGCCGAGATCCGCACCGCGCTCGACCGCAACGGGCTGAGACTGGCGCTGTTCAACGCGCCGCCCGGGGACTGGGAGGGCGGTGAGCGGGGACTGGCCGCCGTCCCGGGGCGCGCGGCGGAGTTCCGGTCCGGATTCGCCCGGGCGCTCGACTACGCGGCGGTGCTCAACCCCTCGCGGCTGCACGTCATGGCCGGAATCGCCTCCGGCGAGGCGGCCCGGGCGACCTATGTCGCCAACCTCGCACATGCGGCCGAGGCGGCCGGAGGGCGTCGGCTCTGCATCGAGCCGATCAACACCCGTGACATGCCCGGGTATCACGTCAGCACCTCGGACGATGCGGTCGCGGTGCTCGACGCCGTCGGGGCGGCGAACCTGGGGCTGCAGTTCGACTTCTACCACGCCCAGATCATGGAGGGAGACCTGACCCGCCGGCTGGAGCGGCTGATGCCGCGGATTGCGCATGTCCAGATTGCCGGCGTGCCGGACCGGCATGAGCCCGACACCGGCGAAGTGAGCTTTCCTCATCTCTTCGCGGCGCTCGACCGGCTGGGCTATGACGGCTTCGTTGGCTGCGAATACCGGCCGAGAGGCCGGACCGAGGACGGGCTCGGCTGGTTCCGCAGCGCCGCCAGCGCGGATTAGGACGTCGGCTCACGCTGCGGGAGAGTTGGCAGCCGCAATTGCAAGCCAAAGTCATGGAATAGCGAGAATATTCTCGAGATTGTTCCGATTCGAGACAAATTTTTGCTCCAATCCCGCAGCAGCATCGGTGTTCAGAGTGGCGAGCGAGATGTCTGCGTGGAGTCCGACATGAGCGAGATGTTGAGTGATCCGATCCGTATTGCGCGCGGCCGGCTGCTGACCGAGTTCTACCGCTGGCTGCCGGCCTCGGCGATGTTCCTGTTCTATGTGGCGGGCGGGAGCATGCTGCACTTTACCTGCGCGATTGCCCTGATGCTCGGGGCCACCGTGAATCTCGTCAACCGGGACTGAGTCCCGGCAGCGGCGGAAGGGCGGCGCGCATCCTGCGTCCCTCGGATGCGCGCCGCTTTCCGTGCCGGTCCCAAGGTCCGGCACACATCGATCCATGCACGGCCCGGCGCTCCTCGGGCGCCTCTTGCACTTGGCGCGGTTTCACCGTAAATGCCCCCTTGCCTTGCGATAGGGGTGTAGCTCAGTTGGTAGAGCGGCGGTCTCCAAAACCGCAGGTCGGGGGTTCGAGACCCTCCGCCCCTGCCACGCGGCGAGTCCGAGGAGAAGCCGGAAGATGATGAATCCCGCCCAGTTCATCGCGCAGGTGCGCGCGGAGGCCGGCAAGGTCGTCTGGCCCAGCCGCAAGGAGGCCGGGCTCACGACCATGATGGTGTTCGCGATGAGCCTGCTGGCGGCCATCTTCTTCTTCCTCGTGGACCTGGTCCTGCGTCACCTGGTGGATCTGCTGCTCTCAATTTGAGGGTTGATTTCGCTGGCTTTCCGGGGTAACCGCACTCCACTTCACCGGAGAACGAGGCGCGCAGCGATTCGGCGGGCGCGCCCTTATGGTTGGGGCCAGCACCGAAACCACTGGAATCACAAGGGGTTAGGCGCGGTGAACCGGGCGTTCCGAGCGGAACCCGCCGGGGCAGAGGCAAGGGACGCGACGCATGGCGAAACGCTGGTATTCGGTGCACGTTCTGTCGAACTTCGAAAAGAAGGTCGCGGAGTCGATCCGGGATGCCGTGCGGATCCACGGTCTCGAGGACGAGATCGAGGAGGTCATGGTCCCGACCGAAGAGGTGGTCGAGGTCCGGCGCGGCCAGAAGGTCAATGTCGAGCGTCGCTTCATGCCCGGCTACGTGCTGGTGAAGATGGAGATGAACGACCGCACCTACCACCTGATCAATGACATCCCGAGGGTGACCGGTTTTCTCGGCCCCCAGGGCAAGCCCACGCCGCTGCGCGATGCCGAGGTGGCGCGCATCGTGAACCAGGTCGAGGAGGGGCTGGAGCGTCCGCGTCCCTCGATCACGTTCCAGATCGGCGAACAGGTCAATGTCACCGACGGGCCGTTCGAGAGCTTCACCGGCATGGTGGAGGAAGTCGACGAGGACAATGCCCGCCTCAAGGTGACCGTATCGATTTTCGGCCGGGCGACCCCGGTCGAGCTGGAATACTCGCAGGTCGCGAAAGCGAGCTGAGAGTCGACCCCGTGGGAGGCGAGGGCGGCGCGCCGCCCGGACCGGACCACGTCCGTCAGTCGCCCGCCGGCGCGCCGCGGGCAGTGGAGAGAGGAAGGGCTGTCAGATGGCCAAGAAAGTCATTGGCACGCTGAAGCTGCAGGTGCCGGCCGGCAAGGCGAACCCCTCGCCGCCGATCGGACCGGCGCTCGGTCAGCGCGGCATCAACATCATGGAGTTCTGCAAGGCGTTCAACGCCAAGAGCCAGGACATCGAGCCGGGCGCTCCGTGCCCGACGATCATCACCTATTACCAGGACAAGTCCTTCACCTTCGAGATCAAGACGCCGCCTGCCTCCTATCTGATCAGGAAGGCGGCGAAGGTAACCGCTGGCTCGAAGGCCCCGGGACGCGACGTGGCCGGCTCGGTCACCCTGAAGCAGGTGCGCGAGATCGCCG
Organism: Limibaculum sp.; assembly: GCA_039805905.1. Taxonomy (GTDB): domain Bacteria; phylum Pseudomonadota; class Alphaproteobacteria; order Rhodobacterales; family Rhodobacteraceae; genus Thermohalobaculum. The sequence goes on from JBDIVM010000012.1 coordinate 105,149, forward strand.
AGGCAAAGATGAAGGACCTGAACGCGAATTCCGTCGAGGCCGCGATGCAGATCATCGCCGGTTCGGCGCGATCGATGGGCATCGAGGTGAAGGGGTAGGTCATGGCGAAGCATGGAAAGCGCGTCCGGGCCATCCGCGAGGCCGTGAAGGACAAGTCGCTGGTGCCGCTCAGCGAGGCAGTCAGCCTCATCAAGGCAAATGCGACCGCCAAGTTCGACGAGACGATCGAGATCGCGATGAACCTCGGTGTCGATCCGCGCCATGCGGATCAGCTGGTACGCGGCTCGGTCAACCTGCCGAACGGAACCGGCAAGTCGGTGCGCGTCGCCGTATTCGCCAAGGGACCGAAGGCCGACGAGGCGAAGAAGGCCGGCGCGGACATCGTGGGTGCCGAGGACCTGATGCAGGAAGTCCAGGGCGGCAAGATCGATTTCGACCGCTGCATCGCCACGCCGGACATGATGCCGATCGTCGGCCGGCTGGGGAAGGTGCTGGGTCCGCGCGGACTGATGCCGAACCCGAAGGTCGGCACGGTCACCATGGACGTGGCGCAGGCAGTGCAGGACGCCAAGGGCGGCCAGGTGCAGTTCCGGGTCGAGAAGGCCGGGATCCTGCATGCGGGCGTCGGCAAGGCGAGCTTCGATGCCGCCAAGCTGGTGGAGAACATCCGGGCGATGGTGGATGCGGTCAACCGCGCCAAGCCCGCGGGTGCCAAGGGCACCTATTTGAAGAAGGTTTCGATCAGCTCGACCATGGGCCCCGGCGTCAGCGTGGCGCTGGACAGCCTGGCCGGCTGACCTGACGGAGATCTCCGGCCCTGGAGCCGGGGAAACCAGCGGAGGGTTCGCCCTCCGTCCTGTCCGAGACGGCGGGTGGCCTCCAGCAGATCCGGAGGCGCAAATCCTGCCATAGACGGGGATTGGGCACGGGATCGGTCCTTCGGGACATGCGATCTTGGCCGGTCCTCGGACGGGGACCAGGGCGCCGGGCGCGGGAGCGGCCGGGGCCGAGACTGAGCCGGCTGTTGCCCGGGCTGTCCGGGAACTGCCTAAAACTTGGAGTGAAACCGTGGATAGAGCCCAGAAAGAAAAGGTGGTCGAGGACCTCGGCCAGATCTTTTCCGAAGCTGGTGTCATCGTTGCGATGCACTACGAGGGCCTGACGGTTGCCCAGATGACCGACCTTCGCAACCAGATGCGTGCAGCTGGTAGCCAGGTCCGGGTCGCCAAGAACCGGCTCGCCAAGATCGCCCTCGAAGGCAAGGCGGCGGAGGGGATGTCGAAGTTGCTCCGCGGCCAGACTGTCATTGCCTACTCCAACGACCCTGTCGCGGCTCCCAAGGTCGCGTCGGAGTTCGCCAAGAAGAACGAGAAGCTCGTTCTGCTTGGCGGCGCCATGGGGTCGACCATCCTCGATGCGGATGGGGTGAAGGCACTGGCAACCATGCCGTCGCTGGACGAGCTGCGCGGGAAGCTGATCGGCCTCATCCAGGCCCCGGCTGCCAAGATCGCCCGTGTGCTCGCAGCGCCGGGTACGAAGGTGGCGCGGGTGCTGGCGGCACGGGCCGAGAAGGAAGGCGAGGCGGCCTGATGGCCGCGAACGGGCAACCGGCGGGACCGGGTATGCGGAACGACGTACGCACCGGCATCTGCCGCGACTGAAACAAGAGGAAGTGAAAAATGGCTGATCTTTCCAAGATCGTGGACGATCTCTCGAACCTGACCGTGCTCGAGGCCGCCGAGCTTTCGAAGCTGCTCGAGGAGAAATGGGGCGTGTCCGCCGCTGCCGCGCCGATGGCCATGATGGCCATGCCGGGCGCTGCCGGTGGCGCCGCTGCAGCCGCCGAGGAGGAGAAGACCGAGTTCGACGTCATCCTGAAGTCGGCCGGCGACAAGAAGATCAACGTCATCAAGGAAGTCCGGGCGATTACCTCGCTGGGCCTGAAGGAGGCGAAGGATCTGGTCGAGGCCGGCGGCAAGGCGGTCAAGGAGGGCGTCTCGAAGGAAGAGGCCCAGGCGATCAAGAAGAAGCTGGAAGAGGCCGGCGCCGAGGTTGAGCTCAAGTAGCTCGGCCGCCGTGATCGGGCAACGGGCGCTGTGCGTGCCGATGCCGGATCGGTGAAGAATTGGCTGGATCCGCCCAAGGCGGCGGGTCCAGCCCGCGTCGTCTCGGGCCCTGACCGTGGGGCAGGGCCCCGGAGGACGCGGAATTCAGGGGTCCGGGACACGTCGGCGGGGGCGCCGGCGGGAAGGATGGGACCCGCGAAAGGCGCAATGACTCCATGGGCCGCCGCCCCCGGCGGGCCATGGCGTGCAGACGGCAAGCCGAGGAAGCAGATGGGCGAGATCTATTCCGGTCGCAAACGTATTCGGAAGCATTTTGGCAAGATCCGCGAAGTGGCGGACATGCCCAACCTCATCGAGGTGCAGAAGAGTTCCTACGACCTGTTCCTCCAGAGCGGTGACGCTGGCACCCCGCAGGACGGCGAGGGACTGCAGGGCGTGTTCCAGTCGGTGTTCCCGATCAAGGATTTCAACGAGACCGCCGTGCTGGAGTTCGTGCGCTACGAACTCGAGAAGCCGAAATACGATGTGGACGAGTGCCAGCAGCGCGACATGACTTACTCGGCGCCGCTGAAGGTCACCCTGCGCCTGATCGTCTTCGATGTGGACGAGAACACGGGCGCCCGCTCGGTCAAGGACATCAAGGAGCAGGACGTCTACATGGGCGACATGCCGCTCATGACCTCGAACGGCACCTTCGTGGTGAACGGCACCGAGCGCGTGATCGTCAGCCAGATGCACCGCAGCCCGGGCGTGTTCTTCGATCACGACAAGGGCAAGACCCATTCCTCGGGAAAGCTGCTGTTCGCCGGCCGGATCATCCCGTACCGCGGGTCGTGGCTCGACTTCGAGTTCGATGCGAAGGACATCGTCTATGCCCGCATCGACCGGCGCAGGAAGCTGCCGGTGACCACGCTGCTCTATGCGCTTGGCATGGACCAGGATGCGATCTGCGGCTACTTCTACGACCGGGTCGCCTATACCCGGAAGGGCGAGGGGTGGTCGGTGCCGCTCAATGTCGAGCGGCTCAAGGGCGCAAGCCCGGCCTATGACATCGTCGATGCCGACTCGGGCGAGGTCGTCGCCTCGGCCGGCACCAAGCTGACACCGCGGAAGCTGCGCGATCTGGCGGCTGACGGACTCAAGAACGTGCTTGCACAGTTCGAGGTGATCTTCGGCCGTTTCGCTGCCTGCGACATGATCGACGAGAAGTCCGGCGAGGTGTTCGCCGAAGCCGGAGACGAACTCGATGACGATCTGGTGCAGCGGCTGCTTGATGCGGGCTTCGAGACCATCGAGACCCTGGATATCGATAATCTGAGCGTTGGCGGCTACATCCGCAACACCCTGGCGGTCGACAAGAACGTCAGCCGCGAGACGGCACTTCTGGACATCTACCGGGTGATGCGCCCGGGCGAGCCGCCGACCCTCGACGCGGCAGAGGCGATGTTCCAGTCGCTGTTCTTCGATTCCGAGCGCTATGACCTGAGCGCGGTCGGCCGGGTGAAGATGAACATGCGCCTCGAGCTCGATGCGCCGGATACCCAGCGCACGCTGCGCAAGGAGGATATCCTGGCGGTGATCAAGGCGCTGGTCGATCTGCGCGACGGCCGGGGCGAAGTGGATGACATCGACCATCTGGGGAACCGCCGGGTGCGCTCGGTCGGCGAGCTGATGGAGAACCAGTACCGGATCGGCCTGCTGCGCATGGAGCGTGCTATCCGCGAGCGGATGAGCTCGGTCGAGATCGACACGGTGATGCCGCAGGATCTGATCAATGCCAAGCCGGCTGCGGCGGCGGTGCGCGAGTTCTTCGGCTCGAGCCAGCTCTCGCAGTTCATGGACCAGACGAACCCGCTGTCCGAAGTCACCCACAAGCGGCGTCTGTCTGCGCTTGGGCCGGGCGGCCTGACGCGCGAGCGCGCCGGCTTCGAGGTGCGCGACGTGCATCCGACGCATTACGGCCGCATGTGTCCGATCGAGACGCCGGAAGGGCCGAACATCGGGCTGATCAACTCGCTCGCGACCTTCGCGCGGGTCAACAAGTACGGCTTCATCGAGACGCCCTACCGCAAGGTGGTCGACGGCAAGGTGACCGACGAGGTGGTCTACCTGTCGGCGACCGAGGAGATGCGCCACACGGTCGCCCAGGCAAACGCCCGGATGACCGCGAAGGGCACCTTCCAGAACGAGCTGGTTTCCACCCGCAAGGCCGGCGAGTTCATGCTCTCGCCGCGCGAAAACGTGGACCTGATCGACGTGAGTCCGAAGCAGCTCGTGTCCGTCGCCGCAGCGCTGATCCCGTTCCTGGAGAACGACGACGCCAACCGGGCGCTGATGGGCTCGAACATGCAGCGACAGGCCGTGCCGCTGCTCAAGGCCGATGCGCCCTATATCGGCACCGGCATGGAGGGAAGGGTCGCCCGCGACTCGGGGGCCGCGATCACCGCGCGGCGCGGCGGCGCGATCGACCAGGTCGACGCCACCCGCATCGTCATCCGGGTCACCGACGAGATGGAGATGGGCGATCCGGGCGTCGACATCTACCGGCTCCGCAAGTTCCAGCGCTCGAACCAGAACACCTGCATCAACCAGCGCCCGCTGGTGAAGGTCGGCGACGTCGTCAAGGCCGGCGACGTGATCGCCGACGGCCCCTCGACCGATCTCGGCGAACTGGCGCTCGGCAAGAACGTGCTGGTCGCGTTCATGCCGTGGAACGGCTACAATTTCGAGGACTCCATCCTCATATCGGAGCGGATCGCGCGCGACGACGTGTTCACCTCGATCCACATCGAGGAATACGAGGTCATGGCCCGGGATACCAAACTCGGGCCGGAGGAGATCACCCGCGACATCCCGAACGTGGGCGAGGAGGCGCTGAGGAACCTCGACGAGGCCGGCATCGTCTATATCGGTGCGGAGGTGGGCCCGGGCGACATCCTTGTCGGCAAGATCACGCCGAAGGGCGAGAGCCCGATGACGCCGGAGGAAAAGCTCCTGCGCGCGATCTTCGGCGAGAAGGCCTCGGATGTCCGCGACACCAGCCTGCGCATGCCGCCGGGCGACTTCGGTACCGTGGTCGAGGTCCGCGTCTTCAACCGCCACGGCGTCGACAAGGACGAGCGCGCCCTGCAGATCGAACGCGAGGAGATCGAGCGGCTGGCCCGCGACCGGGACGACGAGCTGGAAATCCTCGAGCGCAACATCTACGCGCGGCTGAAGGAGATCATCTTCGGAAAGTCGTGCGTCAAGGGCCCGAAGGGCGTGAAGGCCGGGTCGAAGATCGACGACGACCTGCTGGCCGGGCTGAGCCGCGGACAGTGGTGGCAGCTCGCCCTTGCGGACGAAGCCGACGCCTCTCGCATCGAGGCTCTGAACGCGCAGTACGAGCTGGCCAAGAAGTCGCTCCAGAATCGCTTCGAGGACAAGGTCGAGAAGGTCCGCCGCGGCGACGACCTTCCGCCGGGCGGGATGAAGATGGTGAAGGTCTTCGTCGCCGTGAAGCGGAAGCTGCAGCCCGGCGACAAGATGGCGGGCCGCCACGGCAACAAGGGCGTGGTCTCGAAGGTGGTGCCGATGGAGGACATGCCGTTCCTCGCCGACGGCACGCCGGTCGATCTCGTGCTCAATCCGCTCGGCGTGCCGAGCCGCATGAATGTCGGACAGATCCTGGAGACCCATATGGGCTGGGCCTGCGCGAATCTCGGCAAGATCGTCGCGCAGGCGCTCGACGCCTACCGGACGTCGGGCGACCTGCGGCCGGTCAAGGACGCGATGAAGATCGTCTACGGCGACAACGTGTTCTCCGAGGCGACGTCGGACATGTCGGACGAGGAGATCGTCGAAGCGGCGGAGAACATCCGCGGCGGCGTGCCGATCGCGACTCCGGTGTTCGACGGGGCAAAGGAGGCCGACGTCAACGAGCATCTGAGGATGGCCGGGCTCGACGAGAGCGGCCAGGTGACGGTCTATGACGGACGCACCGGCGAGCCCTTCGCCCGCAAGGTGACGGTCGGCTACAAGTACCTGCTGAAGCTCCACCACCTGGTCGACGACAAGATCCATGCCCGCTCGACCGGCCCGTACTCGCTGGTCACCCAGCAGCCGCTGGGCGGCAAGGCCCAGTTCGGCGGCCAGCGCTTCGGCGAGATGGAGGTGTGGGCGCTGGAGGCCTACGGCGCCGCGTACACGCTGCAGGAGATGCTGACGGTCAAGTCCGACGATGTCGCCGGGCGCACCAAGGTGTACGAGTCCATCGTCAAGGGCGAGGACGACTTCGAGGCCGGGATTCCGGAGTCGTTCAACGTACTCGTCAAGGAGATGCGCTCGCTCGGCCTGAATGTCGAGCTGATGAGCGGAGAAGAGGAAGTCTGATCACCCCGCGCCCCGGGACGCGCGCAACCCCCGCGCGCGTCCCGGCCGGGGCATCCCTGAAGTCCGGGGGAGATGGAGAGCCTTAATGAACCAGGAACTCACCAACCTGTTTCACACCCACGAGCCGCCGAAGACCTTTGACGAGATCCGCATCTCGCTCGCCAGCCCCGAGCGGATCCTGTCTTGGTCCTATGGCGAGATCAAGAAGCCGGAGACGATCAACTACCGGACCTTCAAGCCCGAGCGCGACGGCCTGTTCTGCGCCCGCATCTTCGGGCCGATCAAGGACTACGAGTGCCTCTGCGGCAAGTACAAGCGCATGAAGTATCGCGGGGTAACCTGCGAGAAATGCGGGGTCGAGGTCACGCTCCAGAAGGTGCGGCGCGAACGGATGGGCCACATCCAGCTCGCGGCACCGGTGGCGCATATCTGGTTCCTGAAGTCTCTGCCCTCCCGCATCGGCCTCATGCTCGACATGACGCTGCGCGACCTCGAGCGCATCCTCTACTTCGAGCAGTACGTCGTGGTCGAGCCGGGCATGACCGAGCTCACCCACGGCCAGATGCTGAGCGAGGAGGAATTTCTCGACGCCCAGGACCAGTACGGCGAGGATGCCTTCCGGGCCGGAATCGGCGCCGAGGCGATCCGCGAGATGCTCGCCGCGATCGACCTCGAGGCCGAGGCCGAGCGCCTTCGCGTCGAGCTGGCCGAGGCGACCGGCGAGCTGAAGCCGAAGAAGATCATCAAGCGTCTCAAGCTCGTGGAGAGCTTCCTCGAGTCTGCCAACCGGCCCGAGTGGATGGTGCTGACCGTCGTTCCCGTGATCCCGCCCGAGCTGCGCCCGCTGGTGCCGCTGGACGGCGGCCGCTTTGCGACCTCGGATCTCAACGACCTCTACCGCCGCGTCATCAACCGCAACAACCGCCTGAAGCGGCTGATCGAGCTGCGTGCGCCGGACATCATCATCCGGAACGAGAAGCGCATGCTGCAGGAGGCGGTGGACGCCCTCTTCGACAACGGCCGCCGCGGCCGGGTCATCACCGGCGCCAACAAGCGCCCGCTGAAGTCGCTCTCGGACATGCTGAAAGGCAAGCAGGGCCGGTTCCGCCAGAACCTGCTCGGCAAGCGCGTCGACTTCTCGGGCCGGTCGGTGATCGTGACCGGACCGGAGCTGAAGCTGCACCAGTGCGGTCTGCCGAAGAAGATGGCGCTCGAACTGTTCAAGCCCTTCATCTACTCGCGGCTCGACGCCAAGGGACTGAGCGCGACGGTGAAGCAGGCGAAGAAGCTGGTCGAGAAGGAGCGGCCGGAGGTCTGGGACATCCTCGACGAGGTGATCCGCGAGCACCCGGTGCTGCTGAACCGGGCGCCGACGCTCCACCGCCTGGGCATCCAGGCCTTCGAGCCGGTGCTGATCGAGGGCAAGGCGATCCAGCTGCATCCGCTCGTCTGCGCCGCCTTCAACGCCGACTTCGACGGCGACCAGATGGCCGTGCACGTGCCCCTCTCGCTGGAAGCGCAGCTCGAGGCGCGCGTCCTGATGATGTCGACCAACAACGTGCTGAGCCCCGCGAACGGGAAGCCGATCATCGTTCCCTCGCAGGACATGATCCTCGGGCTTTACTATCTCAGCCTCGAGAAGAAGGGCGAGCCCAACGAGGGCATGATGCTGGCCGACCAGGCCGAGATCGAGCATGCGCTGCAGGCCGGGCTGATCAACCTCCACACCCGGATCATGACCCGCTACGCCACCGTGGACGAGGACGGTAAGGACATCGTGCGCCGGGTCGAGACGACGCCGGGCCGCATGATGCTGGCCGGCCTCCTGCCGAAGAATCCGAAGGTGCCCTTCGAGATCGTCAACCGAGTGCTGCGCAAGCGCGAGGTCGGCGAGGTGATCGATGCGGTCTACCGGCACTGCGGTCAGAAGGAGTCGGTGATCTTCTGCGACCGGATCATGTCGCTCGGCTTCACCGAGGCATTCAAGGCGGGCATCTCGTTCGGCAAGGACGACATGGTGATCCCGGCGAAGAAGTGGGACATCGTCAACCAGACCCGTGAGCTGGTGAAGGAGTTCGAGCAGCAGTATATGGATGGCCTGATCACCCAGGGCGAGAAGTACAACAAGGTGGTCGACGCCTGGTCGAAATGCACCGACCGCGTTGCCGACGAGATGATGAAGGAGATCCAGGCGGTCCAGGTCGACGCCGAGACAGGGCGCGAGAAGGAGCCGAACTCGGTCTACATGATGAGCCACTCCGGTGCCCGCGGCTCGCCGACCCAGATGCGCCAGCTCGCCGCCATGCGCGGCCTGATGGCCAAGCCCTCGGGCGAGATCATCGAGACGCCGATCATCTCGAACTTCAAGGAAGGCCTCACGGTGCTCGAGTACTTCAACTCGACGCATGGCGCCCGCAAGGGCCTGGCGGACACCGCGCTCAAGACCGCGAACTCGGGATACCTGACCCGGCGGCTGGTCGATGTCGCGCAGGATTGCATCATCAAGATCGACGACTGCGGCACCGAGCGCGGGATCACCGCCGAGGCGGTGGTCGACGGCGGCAACGTCATCGCCACCATCGGCGAGCAGGTGCTGGGGCGGGTTCCGGTGGAGGACGTGATCGACCCGACCAGTGGCGAGGTGCTGCATCCGGTCGGCACGATGATCGAGGAGGCTGCGGCACAGGCGATCGACGACGCCAAGGTGCAGTCGATCAAGATCCGCTCGCCGCTAACCTGCGATCTGCAGGACGGCATCTGCGCGAAGTGTTACGGACGCGACCTAGCCCGCGGCACCATGGTCAACATCGGCGAGGCGGTGGGCATCATCGCCGCGCAGTCGATCGGCGAGCCGGGCACGCAGCTGACGATGCGGACCTTCCACATCGGCGGTGCGGCGCATGTTGCCGACCAGTCCTTCCTGGAATCGACGCAGGAGGGTACGCTGAAGTTCCGCAATGCGCACCTGCTGAAGAATGCGGACGGCGAGCAGATCGGCCTGTCCCGCAACATGCAGATCGCCGTGGTCGACGAGCAGGGCCGCGAGCGGGCCACCCACAAGCTGGCCTATGGCGCCAAGCTGCTGGTGAAGGAGGGCGACCAGGTCATGCGCGGTCAGCGCCTCGCCGAGTGGGACCCCTTCACCCTGCCGATCATCGCCGAGAAGGGCGGCGTGGCGAAGTACGTGGACCTGGCTCTCGGCCTCTCGCTGCGCGAGGAGATCGACGAGGCGACCGGCATCGCGCAGCGCATCGTCGCGGACTGGCGCTCGATCCCCAAGGGGGGCGATCTCAAGCCGGCCATCACCATCGTCGACGCCAAGGGCAACATGGTGAAGCTGGATAACAAGAATCCGGCGCACTACTTCATGTCGGTCGACGCGATCCTCTCGGTTGAGGACGGGCAGGAGGTGAAGGCCGGCACCGTGATCGCTCGCATCCCGCGGGAAGGTGCCCGGACCAAGGACATCACCGGCGGCCTGCCACGCGTCGCCGAGCTGTTCGAGGCCCGGCGGCCGAAGGACCACGCGATCATCGCCGAGATCGACGGCACGGTGCATTTCGCCAAGGACTACAAGAACAAGCGCCGGATCACCATCCAGCCCGACGACGAGACCGAGGAGCCGAGGGAATACCTGATCCCGAAGGGCAAGCACATCGCTGTCCAGGAAGGCGACGTGATCCAGAAGGGCGAGTTCATCATGGATGGCAACCCGGCCCCCCATGACATCCTCGCCATCCTCGGTGTCGAGGCGCTGGCCGCCTATCTGATCAACGAGATCCAGGAAGTCTACCGGCTGCAGGGCGTGAAGATCAACGACAAGCACATCGAGGTCGTGGTGCGGCAGATGCTGCAGAAGATCGAGATCTCTGAGTCGGGCGACACGACGCTCCTGCCGGGCGAGCAGATCGACCGGGTCGAGTTCGACGAGATCAACGCAAAGATGGAAGAGCAGGGCCGGCGACCCGCGCAGGGCGCGCCGGTGCTGCTCGGCATCACCAAGGCGAGCCTGCAGACCCGGTCCTTCATCTCGGCGGCCTCGTTCCAGGAGACCACCCGGGTGCTGACCGAGGCGGCCGTGCAGGGCAAGCGCGACCGGCTGATCGGGCTGAAGGAGAACGTCATCGTCGGCCGGCTGATCCCGGCGGGGACGGGCGGCGCCACTACCCGACTCAAGCAGATCGCGACGAGCCGCGACAAGGCGGTACTGGCCGAGCGCGAGGCCGCGGCAGCGGCGGCGGCGGCGGCGCTGGAAGTCATCGAGTTGCCTGGCGACGAAGAGGCTGGCCGTGCGCCTGTCACGACCGGCAGCGGGTTCGACGAGATCCTCTGAGAGCCGCGCGTCCGAAAGAACTTGGCCCCGGCGCAGGAGCGTCGGGGCCGTTTGCGTCCGTCAAGCGTTTGCGGCCGGGTGAATGCCGTTGATCCCTCGCGGGGCCACATGTGGCATAAGAATAATGAAGCCAATGAGTTGACGCGCGCGCCGGGGCGAAGTGAAAGCGTATGCGTGTCGGCGCGGAGCACCTAGGAGAGGACCCCGATCGGCCCGATTTCCGGCGTGCTTGTGGGAGGGGAAAAATTACGCGCTTTCCGCCTTGACCGCGCGGGGGGCCATGAGTATGTTCCGCCCACTTCGCGCCGGGGCACCGGCTGCGGGTGACAAGATTGCCTGATAGGTGGCATGCACGACCCGGCCCCGGCCCGGTCCTCTGAGTTCCTGCCGCAGGGGCGTGGCCCGCGCCAGCTTGCGGTGTTCCGTGTTTTCAGGATGCGGCCGCTGGCCCGTCCCGGGAACGGTGGCGACGACGGCGAGACGAGACGAAGGATAGGCACCGATGCCGACGATCCAGCAGCTGATCCGGAAACCCCGGCAGCCGAAAGTGAAGAGAAGGAAGGCCCTGCACCTGGAGGCCTGCCCCCAGAAGCGCGGCGTCTGCACGCGCGTCTACACCACGACCCCGAAGAAGCCCAACTCGGCGCTGCGCAAGGTAGCGAAGGTGCGCCTGACCAACGGCTTCGAGGTGATCAGCTACATCCCCGGCGAGGGCCACAACCTGCAGGAACACTCGGTGGTGCTGATCCGCGGCGGCCGCGTGAAGGACCTTCCCGGTGTCCGCTACCACATTCTGCGCGGCGTGCTCGACACCCAGGGCGTCAAGGACCGCCGGCAGCGCCGCTCGAAATACGGCGCGAAGCGGCCGAAGTAAGGAGAGAGGGCGATGTCGCGACGTCACAGCGCCGAGAAGCGCGAGATCCTGCCGGACGCGAAATACGGCGACCGCGTGGTCACGAAGTTCATGAACAACCTGATGCACGACGGCAAGAAGTCTGCCGCCGAGCGGATCGTCTACGGCGCGCTGGGCCGCGTCGAGGGCAAGCTGAAGCGCGAGCCGGTCGAGGTCTTCCACGAGGCGCTCGACAATGTGAAGCCCTCGGTCGAGGTGCGTTCGCGCCGGGTCGGCGGCGCCACCTACCAGGTCCCGGTCGAGGTGCGCCCGGAGCGCCGCGAGGCGTTGGCGATCCGCTGGCTGATCACCGCGGCCAGGGGCCGCAACGAGCACACCATGGAGGAGCGCCTCGCCGGCGAGCTGCTGGACGCCGTCAACAACCGCGGCACGGCGGTCAAGAAGCGCGAGGACACCCACAAGATGGCCGAGGCCAACAAGGCCTTCAGCCATTACCGCTGGTAATCCGGCGGACGAGAACGAGGACGAGACAATGGCCCGCGGCTATTCGCTTCAGCGCTACCGAAACTTCGGGATCATGGCGCATATCGACGCCGGCAAGACGACCTGCACCGAGCGGATTCTCTATTACACCGGCAAGTCGCACAAGCTCGGCGAGGTGCATGACGGCGCCGCGACGATGGACTGGATGGAGCAGGAGCAGGAGCGCGGCATCACCATCACCTCGGCCGCGACGACGACGTTCTGGTTCCGCACCGAGAACGGCAAGACGCCGAACGGAGGCTATGGCGACACCCCCGACGAGGCACGCTTCCGCCTGAACATCATCGACACGCCCGGCCACGTCGATTTCACCATCGAGGTCGAGCGCTCGCTCGCCGTGCTCGACGGCGCAGTGTGCTTGCTCGACGCCAATGCCGGCGTCGAGCCGCAGACCGAGACGGTCTGGCGGCAGGCCGACCGGTACAAGGTTCCGCGCATCGTGTTCGTCAACAAGATGGACAAGATCGGCGCGGACTTCTTCAACTGCGTCAAGATGATCAAGACGCGCACGGGTGCGACGCCGCTGCCGATCCAGCTCCCGATCGGCGTGGAGAGCGCCTTCGAGGGCGTGATCAGCCTGATCACCATGCAGGAATGGGTCTGGACCGGTGATGACCTCGGCGCGAGCTGGGAGATCCGCGACATCCGCCCCGAGCTGCGCGACCAGGCCGAGGCGATGCGCTCGCAGATGATCGAGCTCGCCGTCGAGCAGGACGATGCGGCGATGGAGCGCTATCTCGAGGGCGAGGAACCCTCGGTCGAGGAGCTGCGGGCGCTGATCCGCAAGGGCACGCTCAGCCTGACTTTCGTGCCGGTGCTCTGCGGCTCGGCCTTCAAGAACAAGGGCGTGCAGCCGCTGCTCAACGCCGTGATCGACTACCTTCCGGGGCCGCTCGACGTGCCGGCCTATCTTGGCTTCAAGCCGGGTGACGAGACCGAGACCCGCAATATCGAGCGCTCTGCGGACGACAACCAACCCTTTGCCGGCCTGGCCTTCAAGATCATGAACGATCCGTTCATGGGCACCCTCACCTTTACCAGGCTCTATTCAGGCCAGCTGAAGAAGGGCGACCAGGTCCTGAACTCGACCAAGGGCAGGCGCGAGCGCATCGGCCGCATGGTGATGATGCACGCGAACAAGCAGGAAGAGATCACCGAGGCCTTTGCCGGCGACATCATCGCGCTGGCCGGGCTGAAGGAGACCACGACCGGCGACACCCTCTGCGACATCGCCAAGCCGGTGGTGCTCGAGACGATGACCTTCCCGGAGCCGGTGATCGAGATTGCGGTCGAGCCGAAGTCGAAGGCGGACCAAGAGAAGATGGGCCAGGGCCTGGCACGGCTTGCGGCGGAAGATCCGTCCTTCAAGGTCTCGACCGACATCGAGTCGGGCCAGACCATCATGAAGGGGATGGGCGAGCTGCATCTGGATATCCTCATCGACCGGCTGAAGCGCGAGTTCAAGGTCGAGGCGAATGTCGGCCAGCCGCAGGTCGCCTATCGCGAGACGATCAGCCGCAAGGCCGAGATCGACTACACGCACAAGAAGCAGACCGGCGGCTCGGGCCAGTTCGCCCGGGTGAAGCTGGTCATCTCGCCGACCGAGCCGGCCGAGGGCTACTCGTTCGAGAACAAGATCGTCGGCGGTTCGGTGCCGAAGGAATACGTGCCCGGTGTCGAGAAGGGCATCCAGTCGGTGATGGACTCGGGTCCGCTCGCCGGTTTCCCGGTGATCGACTTCAAGGTCGCGCTGGTCGACGGCGCCTACCACGACGTCGACTCCTCGGTGCTGGCCTTCGAGATTGCTGCCCGCGCCGCGATGCGCGAGGGGCTCAAGAAGGCCGGGGCAAAGCTGCTTGAGCCGATCATGAAGGTCGAGGTGGTGACGCCCGAGGAGTATACCGGCGGCGTCATTGGCGACCTGACCTCTCGACGCGGTCAGGTGCAGGGCCAGGAGAGCCGCGGAAACGCCAACGTGATCAGCGCCTTCGTGCCGCTCGCGAACATGTTCGGCTACATCTCGACGCTGCGCTCGATGTCATCGGGCCGGGCCCAGTTCACCATGCAGTTCGACCACTACGAGCCGGTGCCGTCGAACATCTCGGAGGAAATTCAGGCGAAGTACGCCTGAGGGCGCGCCTGATCAGGAAATCCGCCCGCCGCCAGCCGGTCGGGCGCACGGAACAAGAAGGAGGCCACCATGGCGAAGGCGAAATTCGAGCGGACGAAGCCGCATGTGAATGTCGGGACGATCGGGCATGTTGATCACGGGAAGACGACGCTGACGGCGGCGATCACCAAGTATTTTGGCGAGTTCCGTGCGTATG
>JBDIVM010000013.1:0-118352 GCA_039805905.1 Limibaculum sp.
CGCACCGCGCTCGAGGACGCCGCTTCGGTCGCCGGCCTGCTCATCACCACCGAGGCGATGGTGGCCGAGAAGCCGGAGAAGAAGGACGCCATGCCGGGCGGCGGCATGGGCGGCATGGGCGGCATGGGCGGCATGATGTAATCACGCCGCGCCCGCTGCATGAATCGAGGGGCCGCTCCCGCACGGGAGCGGCCCATCTCTGCAAAGCCCCTTGTGAGAGGCCGGATCGTCTCACGCGCCGCCGTCGATCAACTCGCGATCGCAGAGCATCGTAGTCGAAGGGCACGCAGCCCCGCTCGGAATATGGGTCGTCTGGGCGATTTCGGGACCGGCCTCGACTGCACAGGCAGGAGAGGCTCAGCGTGGGGCTGATCTGCGTCAGCGCGCACGGCACGCCATGCCCGTACGATCGAGCCAGGCTGAGGTCTCTTGGACCTGCCTTCCTGGCAGATCTGCGTCGTCTGCCACAAATTGTTGAAGGACAATAAAAGCGAAAAGGAGAAGAGGACAATGCCCGCAGCTCACATTCTTCATCCATACAAGCCCGACTTCGAGCAGTTTCTCTACGCGTCGGTCGGCGAGGACCGGAACGGTCGCGTCGTGACGGTTCTCTCGACGCTTGCGAGGCTGAACCTGGACCCTTGGGAGGAGGCGGCCGAACTCGCCGCTGCGGGACGGGAGGCTGCACGTTCGCGATTGACACTAACCGCCGGTCCGCGCACCCTAGGGGGGAGGGGGCATCCAATTCCTTGAAGATCGAGACTGGTGGCTCGGCGGCCCCGGCAACAAAAACAAAATCGCCACTTTTTTCCTGGCGCATCGCCACAATTTCCTGCCGCGCGAACGGAAAAATTCTGTGATATCAATGGACGCACTTCAAACGAGGGTGCGAGATGACGACGAAGCGAGGCAGGAAAGCTCGCGGCGATCTGAAAGTGGTTCCGCTGCGGCGAAAGCAGCTCGAGCCACCGCCGGAGCTCAGGGCAGCGCGGGAGCGCGAGATCTGGGATCAGATGATCCGCGGCGAGCCGGAGGGCTGGTTCGACACGATTGGCAATCAGCGCTTGCTCGCGCAGTATTGCAGAAGCGAGGATCGGCTCGGGCAGTTCGACAGCGTCATCGATCAGTTCCAGATCGAATGGATCAAGAGCGAGAAGGGCGCCAAGCGCTATATCATTCTGATGGGTCAGGCCGAGAAGATGAATCGATTGTCGCTGGCGATCGCGACGAAGCTCCGGCTCACGAACCAGTCGAGATATAGCCACAAGCGCGCCGGCACGATCGCGCGCAATCCTGACAGCTACGGCGACGACGGGGACGCTGGCGCGCTGCCCTCGGAGTACTGATGGGCGAGACGCGCGCAGCGCGGAACATCCCCTGGATCGAGGAACTCCGCCGCACGCCGGAGGGCAAGGGCGTCTGAGCTACTCCCCGAAAATCGGACAGTGACGTAAGCTCCTGGAGACGCCGTTCTTCGGTGTGCGCCAGATGGCCTCTCATCTGCGCGCCAGGGGCCATGCAGTGAGCGAGAAGCGCATCCGGCGGCTGACGCGGCGCATGGGGCTGATGCCGATCTATCAGCACCCGAACATCAGCTTGAAGGCAAAGGATCACGAGACCTGGCCGTACTTGCTGCGCGGGCTGGTGATCACCTGGCCGAACCAGGTTTGGTGCGCCGACGTGACCTGCATCCCGATGCGCCGCGGCTTTCTCGATCTGGTCGCGATGATGGACTGGGCAACACGGAAGGTGCTGGCCTGGCGGCTGGCGCAGCGGCGCCAATTCGCCTTTGAAATCAGGAGCCGCACGATGACCGGATCTCCGCTCCCGCCCGATCTGCCCCTGGTCCGCGCTCTCAGGGAGGTCCGCGAAATCCTCGAGCACGCCCGCAAGACTGGCGATCGGCACAAGATCGAGCGGGCGATAGAGCGGATAAACCGGGAGCTGGACCGGCGGGAGCAGGACTGCGGCTTTGCCGTCATGGATGGCTTGCGAGCTTGTCGCGGGCGATCACCAGTCGCCTGAGGACATGCTCGAAGTTCTCCGATTCCTCGGTTGGTTTGATGTCTTTGGCCTTCCAGCGCGCTCTTGCCCGGCTATTGTGGGACTTGGCACCGGATTTCCTGGCAGGCTTGGCCTTCGGGTTCCGCATTCTCTCCCCGCCTCGCTATCGCGCCCATAATGTTGCGCAGCCGAGGCCGATCATCAGGGCCATGACGGCCAAGGTTGCTGGGGAGGGATCGGAGAGGGCGAGAGAGAGCCTGTCCATGCGGGGCGCTCCCTTGGGCACAACCATTGCCCCGCCCCTCGGATGCTCCCCGACAGGCAGGATAGTCCCGAATCACAACCATTCAAAGGGCGCAGGTGGTCGGCGGCCCGCCACTTCGCGCGGGCCAAGGACGCGACAAGGCTCTACGAGGCCATGGAGCTGAAGCCGGCCGAGCAGAGGCGCTTCGTCCCTTGGGTGGGTTGCGCAGGAGAAGGTGGCTGGTGCCGGTCAACCTGGCACCAACAGGGGCATGGCGCCATCGTCGGTCTGCGACGACGTCAAAGCCGCCGACTTCGACCTCGATCGCGACACGATCCGCAGGTCGCGACGAAAGAGGCCCCCACGCAAGGGCGAGGGCCAGCGTGGGGATTCTGCCTCAGCCTCATGCGACGGCCCACGGCGATCGATGCCGAGGGCCGATGCGCTCGTGCCGTCCGGCGCCGATGATGCCTTCCACATCAGCCTCCATGATCAGCTGCAGCAGGGCTTCGGCGATGCCGCGCAGAAAGGCACCCTGATCGTGCTTGGCCAGCAGCTCGGACAGGTCCATGTTCGTCTTGGTCATCGGAGTCTCCGTGTGGTGCGTGGTTGAAGTCGCCAAACTCCACCTCGACCATACACCTCGATGGCTACCCGGGATCACACCGTTGACGGCGCTGAAATTACACCACGTGCTCGGACACTAACGGAGCTGACCCAAGGGAACCGCCTGTTTAACCGACTCTGGATCGGGGGAATTATTCCACCACCCGCCAGTCGGTGCCGGCAATCAGCGATCGAAGCAGCTTGGCGCCGCGACCGTCCCGCCACTCGCGGAAGGTGTAGTTGCGCGCCCTGTCGGCCAGGTGCTTGTCTATGCCGGCGGCCGCGAGGGGCGGTCCGACCTCGGGTCCGTATCTCCGAGCCCCATATATTGGCCAAATTTTGGACAAGTCCCCGCGCTCCGCATCTAACCCGTTGTTTTATTTGGTACGCCCTACGGGAATCGAACCCGTGTTTCCGCCGTGAAAGGGCGGCGTCCTGGACCGCTAGACGAAGGGCGCGCTGAAGCCGGGCGCTGGATCCGGGAAGCTGGTACGCCCTACGGGAATCGAACCCGTGTTTTCGCCGTGAGAGGGCGATGTCCTGACCGCTAGACGAAGGGCGCGTGGTCGCGGCTGTAGATAACGGCTCGCGGCCAGGCGCGCAAGCTCGGTTTTCAGCCCGCTTGCGCCGCGTCCTCGACTCGCAGCTTGGGCTTTCGCCGGCCACCCCAGTCGTCGATCTCGAGCCGTCCGGCAAGGTGCAGCGGCGTGCGCGACGCAGCCGCGGCCTCGAAGAGCGGCGCCAACCCCTTCTCGGCCGCGCGGAAGCAGACCGCGGCCAGCGCCGGGCCGGTGGCGGCGGCAAGCCTAAGCTGGCAATGCCCGTTGCCGACCGTCCTGACCCCGCTCACCTGCACGGCGCCGAAGGCAAGGCGCGGTGCGGGGTTTGCCTGCCCGAAGGGCCCCGCCGCCTCGAGCTGTTCCACCAGCTCGAGCGTGGCCCCGCCCGGCGCCAGCGCGCTGTCGAGCCGGAGATCGGACGGTCCTCCGGCCCCGGCCCCCTGCGCGGCGAGGCGGGCGGAGAGCGCCGTCATCGCCACCTCGATCCGGCTCTCCGCCACGGTCAGGCCGGCCGCCATGCGGTGGCCGCCCCCCTTCACGAGCAGACCCTCGCGCGCGAGCGCAGCCACCGCCGAGCCGAGATCGACGCCCGGGACCGATCGGCCCGACCCCTTGCCCTCGCCGGCACCGAGGCCGATCACCACCGCCGGGCGGTTGAAGCGCTCCTTCAGCCGGCTTGCGACGATGCCGACAACGCCCGGATGCCAGCCCTCGCCCGCCGCCCAGACCAGCGGCGCCGCCGGGTCGCGCGCCTCGACCTGCGCGGTGGCGGCCTCCAGCACCACCGCCTCGATCTCCTGACGCTCGCGGTTGAGCCGGTTCAATTCCTCGGCCAGCGCCGCCGCCTCGTGCGGATCGGCGGTCGAGAGCAGCCGCTGGCCGAGATCGGCCCGCCCGACCCGGCCGCCCGCATTGATCCGGGGGCCGATCGCGAAACCGAGATCCCACGAGGTCGGCGGCGCGCCGAGCCCGGCCACGTCGGCGAGCGCGGCGAGCCCGGGGCGGGCGCGCTTCGTCAGCACGGTCAGTCCCTGGCGCACAAAGGCGCGGTTGAGTCCGGTCAGCGGCGCCACGTCGGCAACGGTCGCGACGGCCACCAGGTCAACCAGGCCCATCAGGTCGGGCTCGGCCCGGCCGTCGGCAAACCGGCCACGCCGCCGAAGCTCACGGCTGGCGGCGACCAGAAGCAGCAGCACCACGCCCGCCGCGCAGAGATGACCGAGCCCCGACTCGTCGTCGTGGCGGTTCGGATTGACCACCGCCAGGGCCTCCGGCAGCGTCTCCAGCGCCAGATGGTGGTCGGCGATGATCACGTCGGCGCCCGCCGCCCGCGCCGCGGCCACGGGCTCGAAGCTGAGTGTGCCACAGTCGACGCAGATGATGAGCCCATGCGTCCGCGCCAGCGCCTCCATCGCCGGTACGTTCGGCCCATAGCCCTCGTCGATCCGGTCGGGGATGTAGGGGGTCGCGCTCAGGCCGAGCTGGCCGAGCCAGCTCCGGACGAGCGCCACCGAGGCCGCCCCGTCCACGTCGTAGTCGCCGAAGACCGCGATGCGCTCGCGGGATTCGACGGCCACTGCAAGCCGTGCCGCGGCCGCATCCATTCCCGCGAGCGAGCTCGGATCGGGCATCATCGCGCGGAGGGTCGGGTTCAGATAGTCGGCCACTGTCGCGGGGGTGACGCCGCGCGCGGCCAGCACCCGGCCGACGATCTCGGGCAGGCCCTGGGCCTGGGCGATGGCCATACCCACCCGCTCTACCTCCGGGCCCGGCCCCACCCAGCGCCGGCCGGTGGCAGAGCGTTCGACGTTGAGGAAGACAGGCCCCGCCGTCACCTCAGAAATGCTTCGTCCGGTAGAACAGCCGGCGAACCGAGCCCGTCCGCGAGCGCATCAGCAGGGTCTCCGTCTCGAGATACTCGCCCACCCGCCGGCAGCCGCGCAGGATCGAGCCGGTGGTGACGCCCGTCGCAGCGAACAGCACGTCCGATCGTACCATGTCGTCGCGGTTGTACTTGGCATTCAGGTCCTCGATGCCGGCCTTGCGGGCGCGCGCCACCTCGTCGTCGTTGCGGAACAGGAGACGGCCCTGGATCTGGCCGCCCATGCATTTGAGCGCGGCGGCAGCCAGAACGCCCTCGGGCGCGCCGCCCGAGCCCATATACATGTCGATCCCGGTCTCCTCGGGCTGCGAGCAGTGCATCACGCCGGCCACGTCGCCATCGGTGATCAGCCTGATCGCCGCGCCGGTCTTGCGGACCTCGGCGATCAGCTCCGCATGGCGCGGGCGCTCGAGGATGCAGACGGTCACATTCGCCGCGCCGCCGCCCTTTGCCTTCGCGAACACGCGGATGCGCTCGGCCGGCGGCATGTCGAGATCGACAATCCCCTCCGGATAACCCGGACCGATGGCCAGCTTGTCCATGTAGACATCGGGTGCATGCAGCATCGAATGCCGCGGTCCCATCGCGATGACCGTCAGCGCGTTCGGCATCGCCTTGGCGGTGAGCGTGGTTCCCTCCAGCGGATCGAGCGCGATATCGACCTCGTCGCCCTTGCCGGTGCCGACCTCCTCGCCGATGAACAGCATCGGCGCCTCGTCTCGCTCTCCCTCGCCGATCACGACGGTGCCCCGGATGTCCAGCATGTTGAGCTGGGAGCGCATCGCCGCGACCGCGGCGGCGTCGGCCGCCTTCTCGTCGCCCCGCCCGATCAGCCGCGAGGCGGCGATGGCGGCGGCCTCCGAGACGCGGGCAAGCCCGAGGCTCAACATGCGGTCGTGGAAGCTGTTGTCGTTGTCGGTGGTCATGGTCGGAGTCCCTCAGGCGTGTACGGGTTCTGCGAGAGCGGAGGATGCCTTACCGGGGCGGGCCGGCGCAAGCGGCAGGCCGGGCTCACACCTCCTCGATCCGGATTGCCACCGGCGGCTGCATGCTGACGGGCAGCGCCGCGGTCGCCGAGACCGCAGCGTCGATCGCATCGCGGCGGGCGTCGTGGGTCTCGATCACGACCGGCACCGGGTCGCCCTGGCCATACTGCCGCATCCGGTGGATCGATACGCCCTCCTTGCCGAGCGCCGCCGCGATCTGGGCCAGCGCCCCGGGCCGGTCGGCCAGCATGAAGCGCAGGTAGTAGGGCGAGTGCTCGTCACTGTGCTGGAGCCGGGGCGCGGCAGCGAGATCGGCCGCCGGGCGCCCGAAGACCGGGCGGACGATGCCGCGCGCCGCGTCGATCACATCGGCGAGAATCGCCGAGGCGGTCGGCCCCTGACCCGCGCCGGGGCCGGAGAAGACGCATCGGCCGACGAAGTCGCCCTCCGCCACCACCGCATTGGTCACGCCCTTGAGCGCGCCGATCTCGGTGGTCTCGGCCACCATGCACGGCCGCACCCGCTGCTCGAGGCCGGTCTCGTGCATCCGCGCCACGGCAAGAAGCTTGATCGAATAGCCCATGTCGCGGGCGGTCTTGATGTCGGCGAGCGTGACCCGCTCGATTCCCTCCGTCACGACCCCCTCGAAGTCGACGCGAGAGCCGAAGGCCACCGCCGCAAGGATCGCGAGCTTGTGGGCGGCGTCGATGCCGCCGACATCGAAACTGGGGTCGGCCTCGGCGTAGCCAAGCCGTTGCGCCTCGGCCAACACCTCGGCGTAGTCCGCCCCGCGCTTCTCCATCTCCGAGATGATGAAGTTGCAGGTGCCGTTCAGCACGCCGTAGATACGGCCGAGCCGGTTCGCTGCCAGCCCCTCGCCGACCGCCTTGATCACCGGAATACCGCCCGCCACCGCCGCCTCGAAGCTCAGCGCAACACCCGCTTTCTCGGCCGCAGCCGCAAGCTCGTTGCCATGACGGGCGAGCAGCGCCTTGTTGGCGGTCACCACATGCTTGCCGTGGTCCAGCGCCTGACAGACCAGGGCTCGGGCCGGCCCGTCCGAACCGCCGATCGCCTCGATCACGCAGTCGACATCGACGCGATGGGCGAGGCGGGTCGCATCATCCTCCCAGGCATAGCCGGCAACATCGATCCCACGGTCGCGGCTCCGGTTCTTCGCCGAGACGGCGGCGATCTCGACCGGCCGGCCGGCCCTGGCCGCCAGCATGTCTCCGTGGGCCTGGACGATCTTCACTACCCCGGCGCCGACCGTGCCGAGGCCGGCGATGCCGAGACGGAAGGGTCTGCTCATGCGCCTGACTCCCTGAGCTGCAAGACTCCCGCCAAGGCCCGGTCCGCACCCGGCATCCGTCCCCCTACCCCGCAGGCCGCCCGGCGGATGCGCAGGTCATGCACCGAGATGCAGGGTGCAATGGTGAGGTCCGCGATGGCGTCGAGCGACGGGTGCGGGGAGCGGTGAAGTTCGCGGGACTCGGGCATGGCGTCGTGCAGCAGATCGGCAATCGCGCGTCATCGACGCGACGGGTTGGCGCCTTATAGGGGGATCGCGGCCCGAGGGACAGGCCTATTCGCGCTTCAGGGCTGCCTGCGGCAACCTGGCCCTGTCGGCTTCCGACAGCACTGGCCCGTCCAGTTCCTTCGCCCGGGCTTCAGCGGCGCGCGCAGCCTCGGCCAGATCGGCCGCGACGGCCATCCCGATGGCGGGGTCCGGGATCCCGGGGCTGCCGACCGGCGGGGCGGCGGGAGTATCGACCAGTCGCGGCCAGGGTGCCGCCGCGACATCGGGGGACTCCGGCAGATCGAAGCTGCGAAACAGGTTCGAGCTGCCACAGCCTGCGACCAGCGCAAGCAGCGCCGACGCGGCGATGCACAACAAACCTTTCATGCGCGACGTGATGTCCCGTTGTGCTAAACTCGGCCCTGACCCACATGCAGGCGCGGTCCAGGATAGCGCCGTCTTACCGTGCAGGCCAGTGCAGGTATTCGAGCCGACGACAGAAGTGCGTAGCAGGAGGAGATGATGACCGACCCGGCAGACGCCGCCGATCCAGAGGAGCTGAAACGGCTCTCGGACCGCATCGCCAGTCTGGTCGAGCGCAGCCAGAAGGTGTGGGCCGAGTCCCTCGACCGCAGCGTCGACGAGGGCATGACGCTGAAACCCGATCCCCTGAATGCCCTGCCCGCGATGTCGCGTCTGGCGCAGACCTATCTCGATCACCCGCAGAAGCTCGCCGAGGCGGCGATCGATTTCTGGACCCGGCAGGCCGATCTGTGGACGCGGATCATGACGCGCACGCTGGGCGAGGAGGATCCCGGTCCCGCGATCCGCCCCGACAAGGGCGACAAGCGGTTCCAGGACGAGCTCTGGGAGCAGAACCCCTTCTTCGACTATCTCAAGCAATCCTACCTGCTGACCGGCAAATGGCTGCACGATCGCCTCAGCGACGCCGAAAGCCTCGATCCGAGGGACCGCCGCAAGATCGAATTCCTGACCCGGAACTTCATCGAGGCGCTCGCCCCGACCAACTATGCGGTGACCAACCCGGCGGTGCTGAAGGCCACGCTTGAGGAGAAAGGAGATAACCTGCTGCGCGGGCTCGAGAACCTGCTGCGCGACATCGATCGCGGCCACGGCCGTCTGGCGATCCGCCAGACCGATCTCGAGGCCTTCAAGGTCGGCGAGAACATGGCGACGACCCCTGGCAAGGTCGTGTTCCAGAACGAGGTCATGCAGTTGGTCCAGTATGCACCGGCCACCGCGCAGGTCCACGCCCTGCCGGTCCTGATCGTGCCCCCCTGGATCAACAAGTTCTACATCCTGGATCTGAACGAGAAGAAATCGCTGATCCGCTGGCTGGTTGGCGAGGGACACACGGTTTTCGTGCTCTCCTGGGTCAATCCGGGCGAGACCCAGCGCGACGAGACCTGGGCGAGCTACATGGAGAAGGGTCCGCTCACCGCGATCTCCAGGGTGCTGGAAGAGACGGGCGAGGCCCGGCTCAATCTCGTCGGCTACTGCATCGGCGGCACGATGACCGGCACCACGCTTGCCTGGATGGCGGCGAAGGGCGACGACCGGGTCGCCAGCGCGACCTTCTTCACCACCCAGCTCGACTTCTCTGACGCTGGCGACCTGCAGACCTTCGTCGACGACGAGGTCATCGACATGATCGAGTCGAAGGTGGCCGAGCGTGGCTTCCTCGCGGCCGAGAACATGGCGGCCGCCTTCAACTCGCTCCGCTCGACCGACCTGATCTGGAGCTTCGTGATCAACAACTATCTGCTCGGGAAGGAGAACTTTCCCTTCGACCTGCTCTACTGGAACGCCGACTCCACCCACATGCCGGGCAAGGTCCACGTGTTCTATCTGGACGAGTTCTACAACCGGAACACCCTGGCTAGGGGCGAGATGGAGATTGGCGGCGTCCGGCTCGATCTCGGCAAGATCAAGGTGCCCGTCTATCACGTCGCGACCGTCGAGGATCACATCGCGCCGGCCCCGAGCGCCTATCGCGCGGCGAGGCTGCTGGGCTCGCGTAGGCAGCGTTTCGTGCTTGCCGGATCAGGCCACATTGCCGGCGTGGTGAATCCTCCGTCGCTATGCAAATACCAGCACTGGAGCAAGGACGGGGTGAAGGAACCGACGCTCGAGCAATGGCTCAAGACCGCCGAAGAGGCGCCGGGCTCGTGGTGGCCGGACTGGGATGCGTGGCTCGCCAGGCAGTCAAAGGGACGCAAGGTGCCGGCGCGCCAGCCGGGTTCTGTGCTTGGCCAGATCGAGCCGGCGCCCGGCAGTTATGTGAAGGTGCGCTACGACGACTGCTGAGCTGTGGCAGTGGCGCGACACAACTGTCGAAATCGCTTGAAAAATAGGCTATAATCCTCAGCGGGGAAGCGAGATTCTTTCTTGGGGGTGGATGGCATGGGCCGGATGGGTTCCGTTGTCGAGAAGGTTCCGTCGGCGGGCGCGGCAGCGCTGCTGACCGTGCTGCTCGCCGTATCGGGGAGCGCGGCCCTCGCCAAGACGCGTGGCTGCGACATCTCTGGCTGGGACAAGACCTGTGCGGTGCAGGGTGGGGAGTACCGTGCGCTGGTGCCGGAAGGCGAAGGCCCGTTCCCGGCCATGGTCTATCTCTACGGCTCCGGCGGCCAGAGCGTTGCGATCACCAACCACCCGCTGTTCCAGGCTTCGGTGATCGACCGGGGCTACGCGCTGATCGTCCCGGCCGCCCTTGGCATGGAGTATGGCGAGGGCCGGCTCGATACCGGCTGGGCTCTGCGCAACGAACCCGGCGGCCGGCGCGACGAGGTGACATTCGTCCAGCGCGTGATCGCGGACGCCGCACGGCGCTTCAACCTCGACCGCGCCCGCACCTTTCTTGTCGGCCAGTCCCGCGGCGCCTTCCTGATCTGGGAGATCGCCTGCCACGAGCCGGACACTGCCGCCGCCTATGCGGTCCACGCCGGCGGGTATCTCGGCCCCTTGCCCGAACGCTGCGTGCGCCCCGTACGCTTCCTCGACAGCCACGGCCTCGCCGACCCGATCGTGCCGATTGCCGGGCCGCCGGTTGTGTCGGGAGGCGTCGTCATGGCCCCGATCGGGGAAAGCCTCGACCTGCTGGCGTCCACCAACGGCTGCAAGGCGCCGGCCGCGAACGCGGCCGAGCCGATGTCCGGCATGGCGCGCCAGCGATGGACCGGCTGTGCGCCCGGCGGCTCGCTCGACCTGGTCCTGCACGAGGGTGGGCATGCGATGCCGCCGGAATGGTTCGGCGCGGCGATCGACTGGTTCGAGGAGTCGCCCGCCGCAGCGACACCCGTCGAGTCCGTCAACCGGATTGTCGGAGCGCGCGGTGGCGACGGGTTCCGGTTGCTGCCCGCGGGCGGCAACCGGCTCCCGGCGAACAATGAAGACGGCGTCAGGCGACTCCAGGCGCCGGCGGCTGGCGCGCGCAAGCTGCTGCCCTGAGCGCACGGCCCCGGACTCCACGGCCCCGGACTGCACGAAAGCGTGGTCGCAGTCTGCCGCCGTCGCCTGGTCCGTTCACCCCATCCGGTTGGTGGGGTTGCCGATGATGTCCATGAATTCCTTCCGCGTCCGGTGATCCTGGCGGAAGATTCCGAGCATGGTCGATGTCACCATGCTGACACCCGGCTTGTGCACGCCGCGCGTGGACATGCAGTGGTGCTCACCCTCCATCACCACGGCGACGCCGCGCGGCTGCAGCACCTCCATCAGCGTGTTGGCGATCTGGGCCGTCATCTTCTCCTGCACCTGCATGCGCTTGGCATAGGCATCGACGACGCGCGCGAGCTTCGAGATGCCGACCACGCGGTCGGTCGGGATGTAGCCCACATGGGCCTTGCCGATGATCGGGGCGAGGTGATGCTCGCAGTAGCTCTCGAAGCGGATGTCGCGCAGCACGACCATCTCGTCATAGCCCTCGACCTCCTCGAAGGTTCGCTGCAGCATCGCCACCGGGTCCTCCTCGTAGCCGCGGAACCACTGGCGGTAGGCCCGCACCACCCGGCCCGGCGTATCGAGAAGACCTTCGCGGTTCGGATCGTCGCCGGCCCATCTCAGGAGTGTACGGACAGCCTCCTCGGCTGCAGCTGCTGTGGGGCGCTCGATCGGCTGCGCATCGACCTCGATGCGGGCCTTCGGATCGATCCTGTTCATGCGTCTCTCCCTCCGACCGCGGTTGACGCGCCGACCTCCTCGCCGCTCCGCTCCCGTCCATCCGGACCAGCGCCCTGACACTAACAGACAATGCCGGTTAACGGGAGGTTAAGGAGTCTTGACCTATCGTGAAGTTTGCCGGGGTCAAACCGCCGCCAGCGCCCGCTCCAGATCATCGCGCAGATCGTCCGGATCCTCGATCCCCACCGACAGGCGCACCAGCCCCGGCGTGATGCCGAGCTTCAGCCGCGCCTCCTCCTTCAGCCGCTGGTGGGTCGTGGTGGCCGGGTGCGTCACCAGGCTCTTGGCGTCGCCGAGGTTGTTCGAGATCCGGATCAGTTTCAGCGCGTTCAGGAATCGGAACGCCCCCGCCTGCCCGCCCTCTACCTCGAAGGCGAGCATGGTGCCCGGCCGCTCCATCTGGCTGAGTGCCAGGTTGTGTTGCGGGTGGCTGGGGAGCCCCGGATAGATCACCCTGCCGAGCTTCTCTGCCCCGCTCATCCAGCGCGCCAGCGCCTCGGCGCCGTCGGTCTGGGCGCGGCAGCGCAGCGCCAGGGTCTCGAGCCCCTTCAGCATCACCCAGGCGTTGAACGGGCTCATCGAGGGGCCGGTGTGCTTGACGTAGGGCTCGACCTCGTCGCGGATGAAGCGCTCGCGCCCGAGGATCACGCCACCGAGGCAGCGCCCTTGCCCGTCGATATGCTTGGTCGCCGAGTAGACCACGATATCGGCACCGAGCGCGAGCGGTCGCTGGAACATCGGCGTGGCGAAGACATTGTCGACGATCAGGCGCGCGCCCACCGAATGCGCGATTTCCGCCACCGCGGCGATGTCGATGATCTCGAGCGTGGGGTTCGACGGCGTCTCGAGGAAGCAGGCCCTGGTCTCGGGCCGCATGGCGTCGCGCCACTGGCCCAGATCGGTGCCGTCGACCAGCGTCACCGCCACCCCGAACCGCGGGCACAGGGTCTCGACGATGTAGAGGCACGAGCCGAACAGCGCGCGGGCCGCCACCACATGGTCGCCGGCCTTGAGCTGGCACATCAGCGCGGCGTTGACAGCAGCCATGCCGCTGGCGGTCGCGAAGGCCGCCTCGGCGCCCTCGAGCGCGGCGATCCGGTCCTCGAACATCGCCACGGTCGGGTTGCCGTAGCGGGCGTAGATGAACCCCTCCTCGCCCTCGGCAAGCTCGCCCTTGAACCGGGCCTCGGCCGCCTCGGCGCTGGGGTAGACAAACCCCTGTGTCAGGTAGATCGCTTCCGAGGTCTCGCCGAAGCGGCTGCGGCGCTGGCCCTCATGAACGAGGCGCGTGCTTGCGCGGTAGACCGTGTTGTTCATGCGCTTTACCGGGGAATCCGGCCCTCTCGATCGTGAGCCGGAACGGAAGGGCCAACTCCGCTGGCCACGACCTCTTTAGCGGATTGTTTTACGTGGCCCGCAAGCCGGCCCGACAAATCGCCACGCCTGGCGCCATTACGACTTTTGCGCGCGCGGGTCAATTGCGGGCTTGCGTGGCGCCCGGCCGGCGGCCCTCGAACAGGTCGCGGTCGGCGATGACGCAATCGGCGATATGCTCGGTCACCGCCCGCACCCGCGCGGCGGCGCGCAGGTCGGGATGGGTCAGCACCCAGAGGTCCATGATGTGCTCGTCCGCCGGCTCGGGCGCCACCCGGCTGAGTCCCGGATCGGTGTCGCCGACATAGCAGGGCAGCACCACCAGCCCCAGTCCGGCGCGGGCCATCGCGGCGATCGTCGGCATGTGGTCGGTCCGGTGCCGGATCCGGGCGGCGGGGAACCGTGCTGCGATCACCATCCGGTTGTAGGTCTCGTCCTCCCAGCCGATCCAGTCGGCCTCCTCGACGACGACCGGGCCTCCGCCCGCCGGGCCGTAGACCGCCACGACAAGGGCGAGGGCGGCACCCCTGGCTCCGCCCGGCGCGGGATCAGCGCAGGCGACACCGCCGAGCTCGACCGCTTTCTGGCGCAGTACATGCCGGCGGCCGCCGGCCCGGTGCTGCGAGCCAAGACCTTCCTCTACACCATGACCCCCGACAACCACTTCATCATCGACCGCCACCCAACGATCCCGGGCCTGGTCTATGCCTGCGGCTTCTCCGGCCACGGCTTCAAATTCGCCCCGGTGATCGGCGAGGCGCTTGCCGACCTGGCGCTGGACGGCGCCACCGGGCTGCCGGTCGGCTTCCTCTCGGCGGCGCGCTTCGGCGTGCGCGCGGCCCTGCCGGTTTCCTGAGGTTCTTGCCTTTCGGAGAGGACCGCTACATTCAGGGGCCCGCCGCAGCCTAGCGAGGAGACCCTGCATGCCTGCCCCTGTCGACCTCTACTACTGGCCCACGCCCAACGGTCACAAGATCTCCATCGCCCTCGAGGAGATGGGACTGCCCTACGAGGTAAAGTGGGTCGATATCGGGCGGGGCGCGCAGTTCGAGCCGGAATTCCTGAAGATCGCGCCGAACAACCGGATCCCCGCCATCGTCGATCCGGAGGGGCCGGACGGCAAGTCGGTCTCGATCTTCGAGTCCGGGGCGATCCTGCAGTATCTCGGTCGCAAGACCGGCAAGTTCTACGGCGCGAGCGAGCGCGAGCGCATCGAGATCGACCAGTGGCTGTTCTGGCAGATGGCCGGTGTCGGACCGATGGCAGGCCAGGCGCACCATTTCCTGAATTACGCGCCGGTCGGCATCGACTATGCGAAGCGGCGTTACTCGGACGAGGTCAACCGGCTCTATGGTGTGCTGAACCGCCGCCTCGCCGACCGCGACTTCGTCGCCGGCCCCTACTCGATCGCCGACATGGCGATCTGGCCCTGGGCCTGGGGCTGGGAGCGGCAGAACCAGGACATCGCCGAGTTCCCGCACATGAAGGCCTGGCTCGACCGGATGTGGGAGCGTCCGGCGGTGCGGAGGGGACGCGAGCTCGGGCAGGACCGGCGCCGCGACCTTGCCCAGGACAGGGCGGCGCAGAAGATCCTCTTCGGCCAGAGGGCGCGCTGACCCCGGACACCCAAAAGGAGGGCGCCCGGGGAGAGAAACCGGACGCCCAGTCAGAGAGGTATCCCAAGAAGCACACGTGACAGTCAGTGGAGGCAATCCGGTCTTCGGTCTGGCATCGAAGCCCAGCCGCCTCCAGAGACGGATCCTGCGTAGGGCGAGTCGGCCTGCCGGCGCTGTGAGGATTCTCACAAGCTGGCCCCCTTCGCCCGGAGTGGTCGCATCGCTCCTAAAACGGGCGGGGGCTCCCTAAACGTTTCCCCCCTTCCACGGCGGAGGGGGGGAAACGCACAGACACAAAGCGCACTGGACCAAGGATGCAAGCAAATCAACGAATGGATGCGCAATCGCAGGTTGCGCGGACCATAGCACGACTCTACCGATTCGCTAAGAGAAGAGTCTCAACCGCCCTGAGAAAACAGCAGATTTTGCCACCAAGGTTCGGCTTTCCTGGGGGTGTCTGGGTCAGCGCAAAAGCACCCGGAAGGCCGCCGAGGCCATCCATCCTGCGCCAAGCGCGACGAGAATGGACATCAGGCCGTAGAGTGCCGCCTGCTCATGCGCCATGGTGTAGATCCACTTCTCGAGGCCGACCTTCTCGACTTCTATCGAGGATTCAAACACATCGATGACACTCGCGTTGCGGAGGAGGAATATCCGCGCGCTGTACGTCCCCTCGACGAGGCTTGCCGGGAGGCGGATCCGCGTCTCGAACAGGGTCTCGTCCTTGACGCTGACCGCCCCGGGAAGCTCCACATAGAGCCCGGCGTCGCGCCGGAGCCGGATCGCTGCCTGCCGGTACTCTTCCGGATACTTGAGGTCGCTGGGCGCGCCGATCAGGCGCACGATCTGGTCGAGCCCCACCCTGTAGCGCAGGTCATCGGTCCAGCTGATCGCGTCGCGGAAGGGGCGTGTGGTCGCCACCGCATAGAAGCTCGGCGCCACATCGACCTCTACGCCGGGCCCGTTGACCCAGATCCCGAACCTGCGGTCCTTCTTGCGCACGGTCACCGGCTGCAGGGGGCCGGTCACGGCGACGATGATGTCGGGCGGCCAGTCCCTAGGCTTCGGCGCCTCGCGGGCGATGGCGCCGTAGATGAATATCTCCGAGCCGCTGAAGTCGGTGGTGATCGAGACATGAGTCTGGCTCAGCCCGGCGATGACCCTCTCCTCGGCTGCCGGCGCAGCCGTGCCCCAGAGCAGTGCGGCAAGGATCACAATCCCCCGTTTCAATGCACCGACCCCCCACCGAGGGTGAAGAACTCGACCGGCGTGCGGACCAGGTCCCAGGCGAGCTTGGCGCAAACCAGCAGCACCAGAAGCGCCATCGTCGCCCGCAACTGCTCGGCGCGAAGCTTCGGCCCGAGCCGCACCCCGATCTGGGCTCCGATGACCCCGCCGATCAGCAGCAGGAGCGCCAGCAGCCCGTCCACAGTCTTGTTGAGCATCGCATGCATCAGCGTGGTCGCGCCGGTCACGAACATGATCTGGAACAGCGAAGTGCCTACCACAACCGTGGTCGCCATCCCGAGCAGGTAGATCATGGCCGGAACCATGATGAAGCCACCGCCCACCCCCATGACCGCCGCCAGTACGCCCACCAGCGCGCCGACAAGGAAGGGCGGAATCGCCGAGATGTACAGGTTCGATGCCCGGAAGCGCATCCTGAACGGCAGGCCGTGGCTCCAGTGGTGCCCGCGGCGGCGCGGCGCCCTGCCTCTCTTCGTCTGGCGCAACGCACGGATGCTCTCGACGAGCATCAACGCACCGACGATGCCGAGGAACACCACATAACAGAGCGAAACCAGGAGTTCGACCTGGCCGATCCTCCGCAGCGTCGCAAAAAGCTGCACGCCGATCGCCGAGCCCGCAATGCCGCCCGACAGCAGCACAAGGCCCATCTTCAAGTCGACCGTCCTTCGCTTCCAGTGCGCCAGGACGCCCGAGAAGGACGAGGCAACGATCTGGTTGGCCTCGCTCGCCACCGCGACTGCCGGCGGGATCCCGATCAGGATCAGCAGTGGCGTCATCAGGAAGCCGCCGCCGACGCCGAACAGCCCAGACAGCAGCCCCACGCCCCCGCCAAGCCCAAGGAGAAGGAACGCATTCACGGACACTTCGGCGATCGGCAGGTAGATGTTCATTCTCGGCCCGTCGCGGCGCGTGCCCCGGTTTAATGTCCCCTGCCCGGATAATCCAGCGCCACGTCTCGGCCATGCGTGATGCCAGCCGCCCGGCCAGCCCGCGCAGCGTGACGCGGCGCACGAAAGCGGTCTTGCTCCTTTCCGGCATCATGGCGTCGAGCGCGCGACGAGATTGAAGAGGTCCGCGGGCTCGCGAAACAGTCCGACCGCGATCTGCAGCCCGACGACGACCACCAGAAGCCCCAGAGCGACGCGCGTGTGCTCTGCGGGCAAGCGGGCGCCGTACCGGGCGCCGACCTGCGCGCCAACGACCCCGCCCAGGAGCAGCACCAGCGCCAGCACGGCATCGACCGTGCGGCTGGTATAGGCGTGCATCAGCGTGGTCGCCGCCGTCACGAACATGATCTGGAACAGCGAGGTGCCGACCACCACGCTGGTTGCCATCCCGAGGACATAAATCATCGCCGGGATCATGATGAAGCCGCCGCCGACGCCCATGATCGCCGCGAGCAATCCGACCCCACCCCCGACCAGCAGCGGCGGGATTGCCGAGATGTAGAGATTCGAGGCGCGGAAGCGCATCCTGAACGGCAGGTGGTGCACCCACATGTGACGGCGCCGGCGGAGCGGCGCTCCCCGCCGCGAGCGGCGGAGTGCCCGCAGCCCCTCGGCGAGCATCAGCCCGCCGATACCGCCCAGGAACACGACGTAGCAGAGCTGGACGAAGAGCTCGACCTGGCCGATCCGCTTCAGCGCGGCGAAGATCTGGACCCCGGCCGCCGAGCCCACCAGCCCGCCGGCCAGCAGCACCAGCCCCATCTTGTAGTCGACCGTGCCGCGGCGCCAGTGGGTCAGCACGCCGGAAAAGGACGCGCCCGCGACCTGGTTCGCTCCGGTCGCCACGGCGACAGCGGGCGGGACACCGATCAGGATGAGAAGCGGCGTGATCAGGAAGCCGCCACCCACTCCGAACAGCCCCGACAGAATGCCAACCCCACCCCCGATGGCGATCAGGAGGTAAACGTTCACCGAAATCTCCGCGATCGGCAGATAGATCTGCATCGCCGCTCCTCGCGCGCGCGAGCCTGCCAGCCCCCGCCGCCCAGGCCGTGCCGTGCTGTCCGCGCCCCGCACCCTGCGCGGCCGGATAGATACCTGCCGGTACGGCCTGCGTCGCGCCCCCCGGCGCATCATGCGTCGATCCGCCGCTACCGGTCGTCCAGCGGACCGCCCGTTCCCGTCTTCTGCCGCAGCTCCGCCTCGCTCACGTCCACCACACTGCGCGCCGCCGCACCGATCGCCCGCCGCTCCGCGTCGCTGTGCGGGCGCTCGCCTGCGGCGCCGGGGATCCGGACGGTTACCTCGCGGTGCGCGAACGTGATGCCCTCGCGCTCGAACTGCTCGCGGATCGCGGCGAAGACGCGCTTGCGGATCACCCACTGGTCCCCCGGCCGGGTCATGAACTTGACCCGCACGATCATCGCCGAATCGTCCATCTGGATCACGCCCTGACTCTTCAGCGGCTGCATGAACTTCGCGCCAACCTCGGGATCCTGCAAGAGCTGCTCGCCGATCTTCTTGACGAGCTTGCGGACCCGCTCGACATCGGTGTCGTAGGTCAGCCGTAACGGCAGCTTCATCATCACCCAGTCGCGGGAGAAGTTGGTCAGGTGCTGGATCTCCCCAAAGGGAATGGTGTGCAGCATTCCAAGGTGGTGACGCAGCTGGAACGACCGCAGCGAGATCTTCTCGACCGTGCCCTTGACCTGGCCGACATCGATGTACTCGCCCTTCCGGAACGCGTCGTCGAGGAGGAAGAATGCGCCGGAGAGGATGTCGCGCACCAGGGTCTGGCTGCCGAAACCGATGGCGAGGCCGACGATCCCGGCACCGGCGAAGAGCGGTGCGACATTGGCGCCGAGCTTGATCGCCACGATCAGCGCGATGGTCAGCAGGATGAGGGTCAGGATGAAGTTGCGGACCAGCGGCAGGAGCGTGGCCAGCCGCGAGGCGCCCGCCCCGCCGCCCTCGTCCCCCGGGGTCAGGTCGACGCCCCCCTCGTCCTCGATCCTGCGATCGAGCCAGATCCGTGTGGCGTGGAACGCCGCATAGCCCAGAAAGGCGACCTGGAGCAGATCGAGGGAGGTCGCGATCAGCGGATGGCGCGCGAAGTAGTCGGCGCCTCCCCAGAGGAGCGCTAGGGCATAGAGCGAGACTCCGAAGGCGACCAGTGCGGCCAGGCGCCGGAACAGCTCCTCCATCGTCCGCATCGTGCGCGCAGCCGGCACCGGCCTGCTGCCGATGGCTATGCGTTCCGCCACCCCGCCTTCGTCATCACCCCCCGGACCGCCCTCGGTCAGAGTTTCGGCCGGCACCGGCGCACCGTTCGCGGTGGACTCCGTCGTGGCTGCATTGAGCCGCTCGATCCGGCGCTGCCGGTCGAAGATCCGCTCGATCACATAGATCAGGCCGGCATAGACGAAGAGCCCGGCTATCACCGTGACGAACGGCACGAGCAGGCGTACCGGCCCCGCCTCGATCCCCATGATCAGCCGGAAACACAGATCGGCCCAGGTTATCGCCAGATAGGTCACGGCCGCCGGGGCCCAGAGCACGGCCCCGCCGCGCGCGAGCCAGGTCGCCGCTTCCGGATTGCCGCCGGTGATCGCCGCTGAAACCACCTGCCGCTTTGCCCGGACGGCGATGATGAACAGCGCCAGTGTCAGCGACATCAGCAGGACTGTGAGCAGGACGAACACCTCGCGCGGCAGGCCCAGCGCCTTGGTCCAGTAGCAGAACACTGCGGCCACGATCCCGAACCCGCTGCACATGGTCAGCCATCGGTAAAGGCCGCGTGCATCGGCGTCGCCGATTTGCGGCAGGCGGTATCCTGGCAGGAAAGGTGCCACGATCATGCGCCAGATCGTGTCGACGAGCATCACCGCACCCCAGGTGCCGAAGACCGCGATCACGGTCAGCATCGTCGCTTCGTGCTCCTGGTAGAAGAACAGTCCGACTGCGGCTGCGATCAACACGGTGAGCCCGATCGCCACTGCGGTGATCAGCACCCTGTAGAGCAGGACCGGAAGCCGGCCGGAATAGCCGCTTCCGGCGGAAGCCTGCATGCGGATGAAGGTGGGTCGGGCGACGAACTGAACGAAGAAGGCTGTCACCGCCTGCCCGACCACAAGCAGCAGGCCCGCAAAGACGGCGATGCCGAGAAAATACACGCCGTGCCCGGTCGGGCTCGCCGCAGCAAGGGTCGTGGTGATCTCGTCGAAGGCACGCGGCGCGCGCTCGAGCATCCCCACAACGCGGGCCCGGAACAACCTCACCGATTTCTGGACGGAACCCAGCATCGGATTCTCCGCGCCGTCGGCCAGGCGTGCATAGTCCGCCGGTCCGGGCCCCAGCCCCGGCAGCGACTGCTGCGGTGCCGCCCGCTCTTCCGCTGTCTGGCTCCCAAACAACCTGCCATAGTCGGGCATCTGCGCCGGCGCAGGCACGGCGACCATCGCCAGCACCATGGACACCAGCCAGGCCGCCCACCGATGCGACCAGCGGTCGCCCCGGTGCCGGCTGCGGATCACCGGCTTCGACATCTGCATTCCTTATCCGCCCCTTTCGGCTGAGAATATGCGATGCGGCAGGCACTTGGCTACAGATCGCGATGAATTGCTGGAACGTGATCGTCATTCTGAACAACAGGCCGGCATGGCACTCGCTCACGATCTGGGCTTGCCGTTCACAAAAAGATGAGGCACTTCTCCTCGTTGTTCGGTTGGGCTAGGATGAGGGAATTGATGACTGGCATGTTGCCAGGCTTCGGCCGTCGAGGCCGCGAGTCGCGCACGCTGCTTTACAGCCACGACACGTTCGGGCTCGGCCATTTGCGGCGCTCGCGTACGATCGCCACCGCCCTGATCGAGGCCGACCCCGGCTGCTCGGCTCTGATCGTCACCGGCTCCCCCATTGCCGGCCGCTTCGATTTTCCGGAACGGGTCGACCATGTCCGCCTGCCCGGCGTCGTCAAGCTGCCGGATGGCAGCTATACCTCATCGAGCCTCAGGATGGACATCGACTCGATGGTGTCGCTCCGCAGCAGCCTCATCGCGGCCGCCGACCGCGAGTTCGCTCCGGATCTGCTGATCGTCGACAAGGAGCCCTGGGGCTTCCGGCACGAACTTGCCGAGACCCTTGGGGCAGCGAGACTCCGCGGCGCCCGCATCGTGCTCGGAATCCGGGACGTGCTCGACGAGGAGGACGCGCTCGCCCGCGAATGGGAACGCAAGGGCGCGATCGAGGCGATCGAGCGCTTCTACGACGAAATATGGATCTACGGCATACCGCAGATTTGCTGCCCTCTTGCGGGACTCGGGCTGTCGGCGCAGATGGAGGCAAGGGCAATCTACACTGGCTATCTCCGTCGCGAGATGCCGGACTGGCCCGCCGCTTCCGGCACCGACCTCCCCGCCGGGCCCTATATCCTGGTCACCACCGGCGGCGGCGGCGACGGCGCCGGTCTGGTCGACTGGGTTCTCCGCGCCTACGAATCCGACCCCACCCTCTCGCCGCGCGCCCTTGTGATCTACGGCCCGTTCATGAAGGCGGCCGAGCGGCAGGCCTTCGAGGCGCGCATTGCCGCCCTCGGCGAGCGCGTCACCGCGCTCGGCTTTCATCCCCGGCTCGAGCGCCTCCTGGCCGATGCCTCGGGCGTCGTCGCCATGGGCGGCTACAACACGTTCTGCGAGATTCTCTCGATGGACCGTCCCGCGATCATCGCGCCGCGTACCCGACCCCGCCGCGAGCAGGTGATCCGCGCCGCCGCGGCCGAGCAGCTCGGGCTCGTGCGCATGCTGACGCCCGAGCGGGACGGCATCGCGGCGCGGGTGATGGCTGATGCGATCCGTACCCTGCCGCTCCAGCGGCGCCCCTCGGAGACCCGAATTCCAGGCCTTCTCGCCGGTCTGGAGACCATCGCCGGGCGCGTTGTCGCTCCGGCGCCGCTGGCTGCTGCCGCGGGAGAATGACGGATGACGGGATCGCTGGCGGTGGTGCTGAAAGGCTATCCGCGGCTGTCGGAGACGTTCATCGCCCAGGAGTTGCGCGCGCTGGAAAGCCGCGGCCATCGCTTCGACATCTGGTCCCTGCGTCATCCCTATGACGACCGGATCCATCCGATCCACGAGGAAATCTCGGCCGAGCGGCACTACCTCCCCGAATACCTGCACCAGGAGCCGCTGCGGGTACTGCGCTCGCTTTTCCGGGCCATGGGCAACCGTCGGTTCTGGATCGCCGCCCGGTCCTGGATGCGCGACCTCGCACGCGATTTCACGCTGAACCGCATCCGCCGCTTCGGCCAGGCCTGCGTGCTCGCTGTGGAGCTGCCGCCGGACACCCGGTTTCTCTATGCCCATTTCCTGCACACGCCGGCCTCGGTCACCCGCTACGCCGCCATCATGCGCGACATCGGCTGGGGATTCTCTGCGCATGCCAAGGACATCTGGACCATCCCCGACTGGGAAAAGCGCGAGAAGATCGCGGACTGCCGGTTCGGCGTCACCTGTACCGGTACCGGCGCCGAGCATCTGAAATCGCTCGACATCGACGACAAGATCGCGCTGGTCTATCACGGCCTGGACCTCTCGCGCTTCCCGCCACCGCCGGACATCCGCCACACGTCGAACCGCTTCACCATCCTTTCGGTCGGCCGGCTGGTGCCGAAGAAGGGCTATGGTGACCTGCTCGAGGCGCTGAGCCAGCTGCCCCCGGAACTCGACTGGCGATTTGTCCATATCGGCGGCGGTGAGCTGAAGAAGGGAATGGAGGCACGCGCGCGCCGCCTGGGCATCGCGGACCGGATCGAGTGGCGGGGCAAGCGATCGCAGCAGGATGTCATCGCCGCGCTGCGATCCTCGGACCTGTTCGTGCTGCCCTCGGTGATCGCCGAGGATGGCGACCGCGACGGCTTGCCGAACGTGCTGATGGAGGCGGCGAGCCAGAAGCTGCCGGTGCTCTCGACGCGGATCTCGGCGATCCCGGAGTTCATCAACGATGGCGAGCACGGCACCCTGGTGGCGCCGGGCCAGCCGAGGGAACTGGCCCGGGCGATCGCCGCGATCGCCGCCGATCCGGAGGGCCGCGCCCGCATGGCCGAGGCAGCCTACCGGCGCCTCGGCGAGGGCTTCGGCATGGATGCGGGGATCGCAGCCATCGACCAGAAGCTGCGCGCCGCCATGGCCGGGGCATGAGCGCCCGCCCGCGCGTCGCCTTCCACGCGCCGATGAAGGCGCCAGACCACCCCGGCCCCTCCGGCGACCGGCTGATCGCCCGGCTGACGCTGGCGGCACTGGAGCGTGCCGGCTTCGCGCCGGAATGCGTCTCGCGGCTGCGCACCCTCGATATGGCGGGCGACGCGGCGGCGCAGGCCCGACTCCGCGCCGCGGCGACCGCCGAGGCGGCACGGCTGGTCCGGACGCTCGAACGGGCGCCGCCCGCGCTCTGGTTCACCTATCACTGCTACTACAAGGCGCCCGACCTCATCGGCCCGGCGGTCAGCACGGCGCTGGGCATCCCCTACGCGATCTCCGAGGCCTCGGTATCGCCGCGCCGGCGCGTGGGCGCCTGGGCGGCGTTTGCGGCACTGTCCGATGCCGCCATCGCGGAGGCCGACCGGTTGTTCTGGACCACCGCCCGCGACCTGCCCGGCCTCGAGGCGGCGGGGCACGGGGCAAGACTCGTGCATCTCCCCGCCTTTCTCGACCCCGGCCCCGCACCCGCGCCCCGGCCCGCGTCAAGCCCGCTGCGGCTGCTGGCGGTGGCGATGATGCGGCCGGGCGACAAGCTCGAGAGCTACCGTCGGCTCGCCGCCGCCCTGGCGCATCTGGAGTGCGACTGGCGGCTGACCGTGGTCGGGCACGGCGCGGCAGAGGCCGAGGTGACAGCGTTGCTCGCCCCGTTCGGCGGCCGGATCGACCGCGTTTCCGGCATCACCGACCCCGCCCTGATCCGGCCGCACTACGAAGCGGCGGACCTTCTCGTCTGGCCCGGCGTCAACGAGGGCGTCGGCATGGCCTGGCTCGAGGCACAGGCGGCCGGACTGCCCGCGGTGGCCGAGGACGGCCCCGCCGCCCGGGCACTGGTCGGCGGCGGCCGGCTGGCACCGCCGGATGACCCACCCGCCTTCGCCGCGGCGATAACCGGGGCGGCGGCGGAGCGGGCCTCGCTGTCGCGCGCCGCCCGCGCCCATGTCGAGGCGCATCACGGCCTCGATGCCGCCGCAGCGATCCTCCGCGCGAATCTCGCGGAGCTGGTCCGGTGACCCGCATCGCTCTCATGCGCCACTTTCCCACCGGCTGGAACCGGCTCCGCAAGCTTCAGGGACAGGTGGACATCCCGCTGACCGCCGAGGCCCGCACCCGGCTCACCGGTCTCGCCATACCGCCGCCCTGGGACACGGTGCGGATCGTTGCCTCGCCGCTCTCCCGTGCCCGCGAGACCGCCGGCATCCTCGCCCGCGGCCGTGCCGTGACGCTCGACGCCCGGCTGGTCGAACAGAGCTGGGGAGAATGGGAGGGCCGGCGCGGCCCCGACCTGATGGCCGACCCGGCCTCGGGCTACGTCCATATCGAGCACTGGGGCTGGCACCGCAGCCCGCCTGGCGGCGAAAGCCCCTGGGACGTGTGGGAGCGGGTCCGCCCGGCCCTGGCCGAGATCGCCCGGGACCGCACCCCAGCCCTGCTGATCGCGCACCGGGCGCTGATGCGGGTGATCCTGGCCCGCGCCTGGGGATGGAACTACGACAGCGCCGAGCCCTTCAAGATCAGGCGCGGCCGCATCTATCCGCTGACCGTGACCGCCGACGGCACGCCCTCCGCGCCAGGCGAGCCGGTGCGGCTGGTGCCGCATCCATGACCAGGGTCGCCTTCCTCTGCTGCCACCTGACCGGCACGGGGCATCTGGTGCGCACGCTTGCCCTCGCCCGCGCGACCATCGCCGCCGGAGCGGAGGGGCTGGTGATCAGCGGCGGCCGCCCGCTCGGCCATGTGGATGGGGCCGGCCTGCGGCTGCTGCAGCTTCCGCCCGTCCATGTGCCTGACTTCGACTTTTCGATCTTGCGTACCCCCGGCGGCAGTCCCGCAGATACCGGCTGGATGGCCGCCCGCCGCGCGGCGCTGGAACAGGCGCTCGCGATATTCCGGCCGGATGTGCTGGTGACCGAGACCTTCCCGCTCGGCCGCCGGATGCTGGCCGCCGAGTTCGAGGCCGCCATCGCCGCGACCCGCGCCGCACGCCCGGAGGCCGCGATCGTCGCCTCGGTGCGCGACGTGCCCGAGCCGCCCAAAAAGCCGGAAAGGCTCGCCGAGGCCGCCGGCAGGCTACGCCGTTTCTACAACGCCCTGCTGGTGCACGGCGAGGCGCCCTTCCTGTCGCTGGCGGCGAGCTGGCCGCTGCCAGCCGATCTCGCCCCGATGATCCGCCACACCGGCTACATCGCCGGACCGCCGCTGCCGGCCCGTGCTGCGCCCGGCGCGGCGATCCTGGTTTCGGTCGGGGGCGGCGTGCTCGGCCGCCGGCTGCTGGCACTGGCAGCCGAGGCCGCCACGCGCTCTGCCCGACCGTGGCATCTGTTGGCGGGCGGCGCGGACGCGGCCGAGGTGGCCCGCGATCTCGCCACCCGCTCACTGCCGAACCTGACCGTCGAGCCGCCCCGGACCGATTACCGCGCCCTGCTCGCCGAAGCGGCAGTCTCGGTCAGCCTCGCCGGCTACAACACGGTGATGGACCTCGCCGGCTGCGACACACCGGCCATCGTCGTGCCCTTCGACGAATACGGCGAGCGCGAGCAGGTGATCCGGGCCGCGCGACTGGCCGGACTGCCCGGGTTCACGGTACTGAGACTGGCCGGACTCACCCCGGACGGTCTCGCCGCAGCGGCCGATTCCGCCGCCGCCGGGCTGCGGAGGAAGCCACTGCCGCTCACCCGCGACGGAGCCGCCCGCGCCGCTGCGGCGATCCTGGAGCTTGCCGCGCGATGACCGACCGCCGCCGCATCCACGATGTCGAGGGGCTGAACGCCCGGCTGCAGGAAATCACCCGCCGCACCCGGGTGAACCTGCGCTACCTCCATGACGACCAGACCCGCCAGCATGTGGTCGAGGCGACCCGGGGCCTCGCCCGCATCCTCGATCTCGGCGCCGGGATGCGCGGGCATCTGGCGGCGACCGAGGGCCGGGTCGAGACGCTCGATCTCAACGACATCGACGCGGAAGCCGAGAACCTGACCCGACCCGACTTCCTGGGCGATGTCTGCCAGCCCTTCCCGGACTGGATGGAGGGCCGCTACGACGCAGTGATCGCGCTCGCGCTGATCGAGCATGTCTACGATCCGCCGGCAGCG
Source organism: Limibaculum sp. (assembly GCA_039805905.1). Classification (GTDB taxonomy): domain Bacteria; phylum Pseudomonadota; class Alphaproteobacteria; order Rhodobacterales; family Rhodobacteraceae; genus Thermohalobaculum. The sequence continues at coordinate 26,536 of JBDIVM010000013.1, forward strand.
GTGGCGAATTTCCGCCGGGCGCTGAAGCCGGGCGGGCGGCTGTTCCTCTATGTGCCATGGATGTGGCGCTATCATGCGCCCCGCAGCCTGGTGTTCCAGGATTACCAGCGGCTCAGCCGCGACGGCATGGCGTATCTGCTGCGCGACTTCGACGAGGTGACCCTCTACCCGATCCGCGGCCGATACTCGGCGATCCTGAACATGCTGAAGTTCTGGAAGCCGCTCGTCGAGCGCCGCTTCGGCGGCCGGATCAACCGGCTGCTGGATTCCCGCTGCTCGGACTGGCGCAACACGGTGCAGGCGAGCGGCTTCTTCGCCGAGGCGGTCAGACCGGCGAACTGAGCCGACGTGCCGTTCGCGCAGTGGCCGCCGGCTTGCGGGTCGCCTTCCCTCACGCGGGCGTCAGTCAAGCGGACGACACGGGTCGTAAAGTCTCCGCGATTCAGCCCATTTTGGTCTGCCGAGCAGTATGTTCGACGGTTAGTGTGATCCGGCCTTGCCTGCCCGAACGCGGAGGAACGACATGCAGCCTTTCAGACCTTCGAGACACTCCCTCGGACCGGCGATCCGCCGCATGGCCTATGTTGCGGCCCTGTCGATGATGGCGCCGGTGGCTGCCTCCGCCCAGGAAAGCGTTGCATTCAGCATCGCCGGTCTCGACATCCTCGGCGACGGGCCCGACGCCGTCATCGCCGGGGCGGGTGCATTCAACGCGCTGAGCCAGGATGGCGAGGATGCGTCAGGCGAGTTCCGGCTTGAATACCGGGTCGGCGAGAAGATGGGCCCGGTAGGGCCGATGTTCGGCCTGCTCGCCACCACAGAAGGCGCCGTTTTCGGGTATTTTGCACTCTACAGCGAGATCCGGCTCTGGAACCGCTGGTATCTCACGCCAGCGGCCGGGCTCGGCGGCTACTCGGAGGGCAACGACAAGGACCTCGGCGGCGTGTTCCAGTTTCACCTGAGCGCCGACGTCTCCTACCGGATGGGCAACGGCCACCGGATCGGGCTGAAGGTGGCCCACATCTCCAACGCCTTCATTCACGATGAAAACCCCGGGGCGGAATCCCTGCTGCTGACCTACGCGCTGCCGCTGTGAGATTCGGGTCAGCCGCCGCCGCGGCGCGGGTTGCGTCCCCCTCGATTTCCGCTGCACGGCAGCCGGGTCGTCCGGCGGGTTGACCGGTGCCCAGGCGCGGCGCAAGGTCCGGTGGCAGTGGAATCGCCCCCCGACGGAGACCCCATGGCCCGACAGCACGAACTCTACCCGACCCCCGGCAACATCCACTGGGGCTATCACGATGCGGGCCTGCCGCCGGTGCTGCGCATTGCCTCCGGCGACACGGTCGAGATCACCGCCTGGCCCGCAGCCGACAAGCGCTCGCTGCCCGCGGACCTTTCGCTGGTGCAGGCCGGCCACCTGGAGGCGCTCGGAACCTGCGTGCAGGGCCCGGCGACCCATATGCTCACCGGGCCGGTCCATGTCGAGGGTGCAATGCCCGGCGACGTGCTCCAGATCGACATCCTGGATATCCGGCTCAACGAGCGCTGGGGCTATACCGCAATCCGGCCGCTGCGCGGCACTCTGCCGGACGACTTCGACCGCTTCGTCATCATGCACGCCCGGATTGATGCCGAGGCCAGGACGGCGCGCCTGCCCTGGGGCACCGAGATCCCGCTGTCGCCCTTCTGGGGCATCATCGCCGTCGCCCCGCCGCCGCACTGGGGCCGGGTGCCCTCGATCCAGCCGCGCAAGTTCGGCGGCAACATGGACAACAAGGAGCTGGTCGCCGGCACCACCCTTTACCTGCCGGTCTTTGCCGAGGGCGCCCTGTTCTCGGCCGGCGACGGACACGCCGTGCAGGGAGACGGCGAGGTCTGCATCACCGCCCTGGAGACGGGACTCAAGGGCCGCTTCCGGCTGACCGTCCGCAAGGACCTTGGCTACGCATACCCGTTCGCCGAAAGCCCGACGCACCTCATCAGTATCGGCATGCACGAGGATCTGGACGAGGCGGCGCGGATCGCCGTGCGGCAGATGATCGCCCATGTCTGCCGCCGCACCAACCTCTCGCGCGAGCAGGCCTACATGCTCTGCTCGCTCCAGGGCGACCTTCGCGTAACCCAGACGGTCGACGGCGAGAAGGGCTGCCACATGATGCTGGCCAAGGCGGTACTCTGATCCCGGGCCCGGTTATGGCCGGGTCATGGATCGCGCGGATGCTCGGGCGATTCTCAGGAGTCCCGCAAACATTTGCAGATCCGGCTGCGGGCAGTATCAAGGACCCGGAAAGAGGAAGGGGCAGCTCCCCCTCAAGAGCTGCCCCTCATTGTGCTGTGTGTTCGTGCTGAAAGGACCATACGGACGAATCGCCACATAAGTAAAACGAATGTTATTAATAGAAAGTTTACGAATCTTATGGGTTTTATAACAATACCAATATGATCTTACTTCTAGTTGATTTTCATAATATGGCATTCTCGCAGAAGTTGCGTTTCAGACACTCGGGATCATGCCTGAAATGAAACGGCCGCCCCGATTTCTCGAGGCGGCCGGCACGCATACGCACAGCACACAGGTCGTCACAGATTAGAGGGGATCTGAACACTGTGACGGTGTCAGCATCGCCGAAGGATATGGCGGAGATTGGCGGCGAATAAGGTATTTGCTTGTCAACGTTTGCGCGTCTGCCCGCGACCACTCGCGCCTAAGCAGAAGACGAGGACCGCGCGCCGGCGCGATCCGGCCATCTCCTTGGGACACGTCCGTCACAAACGGGCAGCCGTCGCCCGTATGCCGTCACTGCGCGCCCGGTAGTCCGGGTGCGACAGCAACTCCCTGTGACAGGCGCCGAGATAGCGCGCAGGCACCTGGGGAAACAGATGGTGCACCAGGTGAAAGCAGTCGTTGCGGGGAAACAGCAGCAGCCGCAGCGGACGCGTCATCGCGACATTGCGCGATGAATCCAGATCGTCGGGCGCGCCGATGAGACCGGCATGGTCGGCACAATCGGTCCAGTAGTTGATCGCGGTGAAGATCCAGATATACGGAATCCACACCAGCAGCAGGGCTGACACCGGATCGAGCGCAAGCGCGAACGTCGCGCCCGCGATCAGGATGATCTTGAGTGCCAGAAATGCCGGTCCGTCCGCCGCAGAGAGATTCGGCCGGACGTAGCGCCGCAGGTGAAGTCCGGCAACCGGCGTCAGGGCGTGCCGCAGGACGCTGCGCCAGGTTAGCGCCTCCTCGAGCCGGTACTCGCGGATTCCCCTCAGGTCGAGATCCCTCTCATAATCCCCGACATGGGCGTGATGCGTCATGTGTTCGGCGCGGTAGTCGGCGAAGCTGCCCAGAATCAGTGACGCACAGATGCGGCCGATCGTGACGTTGTCTGCCCGCTTCTCGGCAAAGCTGAAATGGCTGCATTCATGAACGATGTTGTTGAGTCCCCTCAACCGGGTCCCGATGAAGATCATCAGCAATCCGAGCACGATCGCCTCCGGGAGGTCGGGTGGCGCGTCGAGCAGCGAGTCGCCGAGCCAGATCGCGGCAGCGATCTGCAGGACGTAGGACGCGACCACCGCAATTGCGACCCGGCGCGGATACGCATTCAGCTGCGAAAACCTCGCGAGGAAACCCTTTCGTACGCTCTGACCCGACATGGCGACCTCCCCCAGCAATGAGTCGCCGATCAGATTGCGAAACAATCACTGGTTGTGAAGCGGTAACCGGACTCACCTAATAAATATGATCAGGATAATTGCATAAACCACACATTCTTATAAGAAACATCAAATCCGGATCGGCATAGATTATGCCGTCCTCCAGCGACACCAGAAGCGCATGACCCTGCGCAACCTCCGAAGGCGCACGACAGGATCTCCAGGTCCGTGGGTGCAGTCACACCGGCCACGGGATTCTTCGGGGAATCGCAAGGCGGCGACGCAACGCATCCCGCCGGCGAGTTCAGCCGTGAACCAGCTTGAACATCAGCGCGGCGGCGAGAAACAGCCAGCCGGTGATCACGTCGTCAACCATATCGGTCATAATTCCGGTCCTTCGCTCGCGCCATTCATCGTGTAGAAAGGGCGGCCTACCCCTCGCAGGCCGCCCCTCGCATCATGTGCTGTGCCGCGTTCCAATGGATTTGACAATAGGCCAACGCATCGAAATACGGAAATGAAACCTCATTATGCCACCAGAGACTCCCTAATGAATTTCAATTGAAAACTTCAACAATATTATACTATTTGTTGAGTTAGGCGGGTTATTCTTCAATCTTGAGTTGCATATGCTATATAAATCCATGAAAGTAAATGGAAAAATATATCTTAAACTTCGCTATGGCGAACTTGGCCATCGCAGCCTCGCCGGAGCCGATGGCACCGGATCGCTGCATGAACCGTGCAATCCCGTCGTCCGGGGCGACTGCTCCGGTTTGCCCGCTCCACCCGCGCCACCGGTCGGCGCCGGGTCACCTTCGGCGAACCGAACGCGTTTACGATGCCGACGGCCTCGCCTATAGTCGCGCCGGGCTGCAAGCGACGGGAAGGGCCGCAATGACGTTGGTTTCAGTCGTCGTGCCTGCGTACAACGCGGCTGCGACGCTTGCGGAGACGCTCGACAGCATATGCGCCCAGGACTGGCACGAGCTCGAGATCGTCGTTGTCGACGACGGATCCACCGACGATACCCGTGCGATCGCCGAGCACCACGCCCGAAGAGACAGCCGTCTGCGCATCGTCCGGCAGATGAACGGCGGCGCCTCCCGGGCCCGTAACCTCGGAATCCGGACCAGCCGAGGCGCCTATGTAGCGCCGTGCGACGCCGATGACATCTGGCATCCGGAGCGGATCTCCCGGCTGATGTGCAGGATGCGCGCGCTCGGCGCGGATACCGGTTTCGTCTATTCGCTGTCGCGCACCATCGACGCCGCCGGACGCGTAACCGGCAATGTCGGTGTGCCGGGATTCGAAGGCTCGGTCTATCTGCGTTCGCTGGCCCTCAACTTCGTCGGCAACGGCAGTGCGGCCCTGTTCCGACGCGTCGCGCTCGACGATGTGGGCGGGTACGAACCCCGGCTGCGCAACTGTGACGATTGGCATGTTCAGGCGCTGATCGCACGACGCTGGAAGGTTGGCTTCTTGCCCCAGTTCCTCACCGGGTACCGGCTCGCCGATCAGGGAAAGTCCAGCGACGCCCTGCGCATGAAGGCCGCGGCGCTCACGGCGCTGGCGATGATTGTCGAGCAGTATCCCGAGACGCCGGATTGGGTGCACGCGTCGGTCGGCTCTGCCCGGGCGACGCGACTCGGAATCGAGAAGCTCCGGCGCGCGATGCCGCTCGCGGCGGCCCGGGACCTCGCACAGGGCTTCCGGCTGGCGCCGCGCGTTGCGCTCGAGACCTTGTTCTTTGGCGAGATGCCGCGCCTCGTCGCGAAACTCGCGCAGCCTTCTGGCGGCAGGCGCAATGCCACGACCGGGCCTGCATTCCGCGATGTCGACCCCGCGGATGTGATGGGCGAGGTGCCGCACCCGGTGCTGCGCCGTCTGGTCGATGTCCTCTCGCTTCACGAGGAATGCTTTTTCGCGATGGGGCAGGCGGCGCGTCCCTCGACGCCGGCCAGAGCCGGAGCGCCGTGCCGCGCCGAGGGCACGCTCCTCCCCTGATGCAGGACGGCGACGCCTTCCCGCTCGCGAACCGCATATCTGCGCGGCGCGGTCGCGCCGCGACGCGGACTGTGCCTATAGTGGCTCGGGTGGCCGGCCGTGCCGGCGGTCATGAATGATGTCGACGGGAGCAGCCGGAACCGTGCGTCTGCGTGTGGACGATACCGCGGAGAATCTCCGCGGCCATGATACTGTCGGTCAGGTGATCACTCCCTGTCTGAGAGGCGTCGCCCGTACTCGCCAGCGGAGACGCACATGAGGATCAGCGTCATCGGTGCGCGCGGCATTCCGGATGTCGAAGGCGGGGCCGAAAAGAATGCCGAGCAGCTCTTCCCGCGCATCGCGCGCCACCACGATGTGATGCTCTACGCCATCCGCCGCTATACCACCGTGCCGGTCTACCGGGGGGTCCGGATCGTCGTGTCGCCGCTGTTCCGGCTGTTCGGCACGGAAAAGCTGCCCTGCTACATCTATGCAGCCCTGCGCTCGCTCTGGGAGCGCCCGGACATCATCCACTGCCAGGGTCTGGGCTCGGCGGTATTCCTGTTCCTTTACCGGCTCGCGGCGCGCCGGGTGGTCGTGCGCTATGGCTCCATCGACTACAAGATGGCCAAGTGGTCGCCGATCGGCCGCTTCGGCTTCTGGATCAGCGAGTGGCAGCTCCGCTTTGCCGACGCGGTGATTGCGGTCACGCCTGCGCTGAAGGAAAGCCTGGTCAGCCGCGGCTTCCGCGTGCGGATCGAGGTGATCCCGAACGCCCTCGACCCGGTCGCGGTGGAGCCCGCCGAGGCTGACCGCGCCCTCGCAGTGTACGGGCTCGCAGAGCGCGCCTATGCCCTCGGCATCGGCCGGCTGACAGCGCAGAAGGATTTCCTCACGCTGATCCGGGCATTCCGCCTGGCGCGGGCCCGAGGCGATCTCGCCTGCCGCAAGCTGGTTCTCGTCGGCGGCGACGACGGCAGCGGCTGCTACGAGCAGCTCAGGTCGGAAGCGGACGATGACGTGATCTTCACCGGACGACTGCCGCGACCCGAAGTGCAGGCGCTGCTCGCGCGCTGCGGCATCTACGTCAACAGCTCGGTGCACGAGGGGATGTCGAACGCGGTGCTGGAGGCAATCAGCGCCGGCTGCCCGGTGCTGCTGAGCGACATCGTCGAGAACCGCGATCTGCCCGTCGATGCCCGGCATTTCTTCCGCACCGGCGACCCGGAAGCGCTGGCGGGCCGCCTGGCCGAGGCATCGGCACGTCCTGCCGCGTTCATGGTATCGAAAACTCCATTCCTTTCCTGGGACGAGGTCGCGGGCCGGACGCTGGCGCTCTATGACTCGCTCTTCGAACGCAGTCACACGGCCGAGGCGACCGCGAAAGGATCCTAGGACGGGCGATGCGGTTCGCGCATGCAGGCGTCCCGCTTCTCCCTGACCGCTTCCACCGGCCCTCCGTCGAGACGCACCGCGCTTGCTGCGCGCGCTGCGAATCCGCTGCTCATGTGCTCGGGAGTCCTCGGTCTGAGCACCTCCTTCAGTCGCGGATGGAGTGCATTCGTCGGCATTATACCCTTGATTGCAAGTCGAACTAAAATTTCACGATCATGACGAATTATACATTTGGAAATGGCCCGTTCAGCCTTTACGCCATTGAACACTCGATCGGCGGCATGCACGATCCTCTGACAAGAACAAAAAACTACGCGGACATGATGCCGCCAGGCATCGAGTAGGTGGTTCCAGATATTTTCGTTTCGGCCCGCGAGGGCGCTGATCGCGCCTTTGAGCGAGTGTTCCTTGCCGCGTGACTGTCGAGGGTCGGGGGATTTGGTTCGCCGGGATGGGATGGCACCGTCCCAGCGGCGATCCGACGACGGCGGCGGCCACCTCCCGGATGTGGAGGACGGCCAGGCATCTGCCGGCGGGTGTGGGAGTCGCGTTTTCATCCGAAATTAGTGAGTCGGGACCAACTACGAACACACAGCATGCGAGGGAACGATATGACTCTGAGTTTCGAGGGAGCGGAAGGCTTCGGCGCTGAGGCGACGGGTGGCCGCGGCGGACAGGTCATCTATGTCACGAATTCGAACAATTCCGGCGTCGGCAGCCTCAGATGGGCGATCGAGGACGTGAGCGGGCCGCGGACCATCGTCTTCGCGGTCAACAAGGTGAACCTCACGACCAACATCCAGCTGCTCGACGGCGACGTGACCATCGCGGGCCAGACTGCCGGCGGGGTCGAGGTCACGGGCGGCACGATCCGCTTCCAGGACAGCAATGTCATCATGCGCGGCATGATCTTCCGGGCGGGGGATTCCGCGACCGGGTTCGATCCGGGCAACCGCGACAGCATCGGCATGGGCGCTAAGACCCGTGATGTCTCAGACATCATGATCGACCACAACTCGTTCGAATGGGCACTCGACGAGAACGCAGCCATCTGGATCAGGACGTCGGATGTGACGTTCTCGAACAACATCTTCGCCGAGGGTCTCTATCAGAGCAAGCTCGGCACCACCGGTGGCTACGGCATGCTGTTCGATGGAGGAAATGGTACGGTTCCGAACGAGATCCCGCAGAACATCTCGGTCATCTACAACCTCTTCGCCTTCAATCACGCCCGGAATCCGTGGGTCAAGCACGGCGAGGGGATCGAGATCATCAACAACTACATGTATGCACCGGACGATTTTTACCGGACCATCTCGCTCGGGCACGACAACACGAACGACTACGCGGTGTCGGCCTACATGTCGGTCAACGTGATCAACAACTACCTGGAGGCCGGCCCCAACACGAGAACCGACTCCCGGTCCGGGATCAATGTCCACAACGGCGCGGACGCCGACTACTACATCAGCGGCAACCGCCAGTTCAGGAGCAACGGCCAGGAGTATACTGTCCAGTATCACGGCCCCGACACCGGCGATGTGATCAACTCGCCGGCCTTCGCCGGCAGCGGTGTAACGATCATCAATGCCCTGGATGTGCCGGACTACGTGCTGGCCAATGCCGGCGCCAACCCCACCAACCGCGACGAGGTGGACCAGCGCATCATCGATCTGGTGGAAAACCATCAGGGGCGCGTCGTCAACAGCGTCGCCGAGGCCGGCGGCTGGGGTGCCCGGCCCAATTTCGTCGCGCCGACGGATACGGACCGCGACGGGATGCCGGACTGGTTCGAGAACCAGTTCGGTTTCGACCGTACCCGGGCGGACTCGAACGGGGACCGCGATGGCGATGGCTTCACCAACCTCGAGGAATACATCAACGGCCTGATCGACGGGTTCAACCTGAACGGCACCAGCGGCGGAGCGGGTGGCTCGACCTCGGGTGGCTCGACCTCGGGTGGCTCGACCTCGGGTGGCGGAACCACGACGCCCCCCGCCCCGACGCCCCCCGCCCCGACGCCCCCCCCGCCGACACCCATCGACTCCGGGACCCTCCGCATCATCGACTACAGGACCGACCAGGCGATCGCCACGGTGTCGGCCGGCGGCACGCTCGATGCGGCGCTGCTCGACAACCCGAACCTTGCCATCGAATACGTCGCGGGCGGAGGCGGCTTCGGGAGCGTCCGGCTCGAGTGGCAGGGCGGGCTGGCATCCCGCATCCAGAACGCCGAGCCCTACGCGTTGTTCGGCGACAACAACGGCGACTTCAAGCCCTCCACGATCGGCGCCCTGTTCCCGGACGCCGGCGGCTACGACCTCAAGCTGACCTTCTATTCGAAGACGAACGGCCAGGGCACCGTCCTCGGAACCGAGACGATCAGCTTCTCCGTGGCGGCGGATGATGGCGGGTCCGGCGGCAGCACAGGCGGGACGAGGGTGGGCGAGTCGACCGACCCAGTCGCCAGTCCGGCCCCGGTTCCCGTGGACCAGGCGTCCGGGGCCGACGATGGCGGGACCCTCCGCATCATCGACTACAGGACCGACCAGGCGATCGCCACGGTGTCGGCCGGCGGCACGCTCGACGCTGCGCTGCTCGACAACCCGAACCTTGCCATCGAATACGTCGCGGACGGCAACAGCTTCGGAAGCGTCCGGCTCGAGTGGCAGGACGGGCTGGCATCCCGCATCCAGAATGCCGCGCCCTACGCGTTGTTCGGCGACAACAACGGCGACTTCAAGCCCTCCACGATCGGCGCCCTGTTCCCGGACGCCGGCGGCTACGACCTCAAGCTGACCTTCTATTCGAAGACGAACGGCCAGGGCACCGTCCTCGGAACCGAGACGATCAGCTTCTCCGTGGCCGGCGATGGCGGCTCCGGTGGCGGCGACTCGGCGGTGGCCGGCGAACCCCTTTTCGCGCTCGCCAGCCTGGCCCCGGAATCTGTCGACGAGACCCAGGACTCGGTCAGCCGCCTTTCGGATGCACCGTTCGTAAAGACGATCAATGTCGGCGGCGGCGATTTCATCGCCGGAGACGGCACGGTCTTCTCGGCGGATCCGGGCATCAGCAGCGGTTCCGCGCTCATCCGCGACCTGAACCCGTCCGATGTTGCGGGTACGCAAGACGATGCTTTCTTCCGTGACTTCGCCACCGGCAACTTCTCCTACGACATCGCGGTGCCCCGCGACGGCGACTACCAGGTGACTCTGTTCCTTGCCGAGCCCTCGGCGTGGAAGGCGGAGCAACGGGTGTTCGACGTCGATCTCGAGGGGCGGGCGATCGGCAGCTTCAACGACATCGACATCTTCGGTCAGACCGGTGCGAAGTGGAAGGCCCTGACCCTGACCGAGACGGTCCATGTCAGCGACGGCGTGCTCGACATCGATGTCATCGCCTCGTCCGGTCAGGGCATCCTGAACGGGATCGCGGTGCACGAGCTGTTCGCCTGACCGAACACGCGACTGCAAACAACCGGCGCCGGGCGGCCCTTGCCGTCCGGCGCCCGCACTATGGACAACCGGCATCTCGCCAGGCGATTGCGTTGACTGGAGCCGCAGCCCGCCGCGCCAGTGCATTCGGTCGCGCCTGGCGTCGGCGCGCTCGGCGCGCACTGACGGTCCGCTGGTGGTGGAACCGACGGCCAGATATACCGGCCGTCGCGTGACGCCCCGGGCGCCGACTTCGCGGCTGCCCGGACGATAGCCTGGAAAATGGTCGCATGACGTTCGGAACACTTCCCCACAAGACCGTGCGCGCCGACGCGCTCGAGATCGCCTATGCCGAGCACGGACCGGCCGATGGCTGGCCCTGCATCCTTGGTCACGGCTTTCCCTACGACGCCCATGCCAATGCCGAAGCAGCAGCGATGCTGGCCGCTGCGGGCGCCCGGGTCATCCTGCCCTGGCTCCGCGGCTACGGCCCGACCCGGTTCATCGCGCCCGGGACGCCCCGCTCCGGCGAGCAGGCGGCGCTCGGTGCCGATCTCCTGGCGCTGATGGACGCGCTCGGGATCGGCCGGGCCGTCCTCGGCGGCTACGACTGGGGCGGGAGGGCGGCCTGCGTCGTCGCGGCGCTCTGGCCCGAGCGCGTCACCGCGCTGGTGTCGGGCAACTCCTACAACATCCAGGACATCGCCCATTCCGGCGAACCCGCCGCGCCGGCCGAGGAAGCCGCCTACTGGTACCAGTACTATTTCCATTCCGAGCGCGGCCGCCGCGGCCTGGAGCGCAACCGGCGCGGCATAGCCCGCCTGCTCTGGCGGATGTGGTCGCCGACCTGGGCCTTCGATGCAGCGACCTTCGAACGCAGCGCCGCCGCCTTCGACAATCCGGACTTCGTCGCGGTGGTGATCCACTCCTACCGGCACCGCTTCGGGCTCGTCCCCGGCGATCCGGCAGTGGCCGGGATCGAGGCCCGGCTCGCCCTGCAGCCGCGGATCACCGTGCCCTCCGTCACGGTCGATGGCAGCACCGACGGGGTGGACCCCGGAACGGCACACCATGCCCCCCGCTTCACCGGCCCGCACCGGCACCGCATCTTCCCGGGCGCCGGTCACAACCTGCCGCAGGAGCGGCCGGCGGACTGGGCGCAGGCCGTGCTGGACGCGCGCGCGCTGGCCGCGCAGACCTAGCCACCCTCCCGCTGCAATGCGGTGCCGATGTTGGCCGCCTCAATAGGGCAGCCCGATATAATTCTCCGCCAGCGCGGTCATCGCCGCCCGCGATGAGAGCAGGTAGTCGAGTTCCGCCTCCTGGATGCGCCGCCCGAACGCCCCCTGATCCGGGAAAGGGTGAAGGAGGCTGGTCATCCACCAGGAGAACCGCTCGGCCTTCCAGACCCGCGCCAGTGCCCGGTCGGAGTAGGCCGCAAGCCCCGCCTCGTCGCCGAGCCGGTACCAGGCAATCAGCGCATCCGACAGGTAGCGGATGTCGGACGCCGCCAGGTTCAGCCCCTTCGCCCCGGTCGGCGGCACGATATGGGCGGCGTCCCCTGCCAGGAACAGCCGGCCCCAGCGCATGGGCTCGGCAACGTAGGAGCGGAGCGGCGCAATGCTCTTCTCGACCGAGGGGCCCGTCTCAAGCCGCGCCGCCACCTCGCCCGGAAGCCGGCGCTTCAGCTCGTCCCAGAACCGACCGTCCGGCCAGTCCTCGACCCGGTCCTCCAGCGGCACCTGCACATAGTAGCGGCTCAGCCTGCGCGAGCGCATCGAGCAGAGCGCAAATCCCCGCTCGGCCCGCGCATAGATCAGCTCCTCGCTTGCCGGCACGGTGCGCGACAGCACACCCAGCCAGCCGAACGGATAGGCCCGTTCGAACTCCCGCAGCCGGTCTGCCGGGATCGATGCCCGGCTCACCCCGTGGAATCCGTCGCAGCCGATCACGAAATCGCAGTCGAGCCGGTGGCTCTCGCCGCCCTTCCGCCAGGTGAGCGACGGCGCGTTCCCGTCCACGCCATGGATCGCCACGTCCTCTGCCTCGTCGATCACCGTACCGCCGGCGGCGTCCCGTGCCGCATAGAGGTCGCGGGTGATCTCGGTCTGGCCGTAGATCACCACCCCGCTGCCGGCGAGCCCGGCGAGGTCGATGCGGTGGAGCCGGCCGCGATGGCTGATGGCGAACCCATCATGGAGCAGTCCCTCGGCGTCCATGCGCGCACCGACCCCCGCCTCGCGCAGGAGCGCCGCCGCCCCCTGCTCCAGCACGCCCGCGCGGATGCGCGCCAGCACGTAGTCCCGGCCGCGCCGCTCGAGCACCACGCTGGCAATGCCCGCCCGGTCGAGGAGCTGCGACAGCAGCAGCCCCGACGGCCCGCCCCCGATGATCCCGACCCTCGTCCGCATCAGCCTGTCCTCTCCCTTTCCGTGTCTCGGGCCGCTCAGCCGATGAGCCCCGGCAGGAACAGCGACAGGGCCGGGACAGCGAGCAGCAACCCGACCCGGAACAGTTCGGCCAAGAGGAACGGCAGCACCCCGCGGAAGGTCTCGATCATCGGCGTGCCCTCCGATAGCGACGAGATGATGAACACGTTGAGCCCCACCGGCGGCGTGATCAATCCGAGCTCGACCACGACCAGCGCCAGGATGCCGAACCAGATCTTCAGATCCTCAACATCGAGGCCGAATGCGGCATCGGCGGCGGCAACGTCGTCGCCGCCATTGAGCGTCACCAGCACCGGCCAGAAGAACGGCACGATGACCAGGATCATCGCCAGCGACTCCATGAAGCAGCCGAGCAGGATCAGCAGTGCCAGCATCAGCACCAGAACCGTCCAGGGATCGAGCCCGCTCTGCCCGGCCCAGTCCGCGATCGCCGCAGGCAGCCCGGCCCGGGCGAAGAAGCCCTTCAGCACCTCGGCCCCGAAGAGGATGAAGTAGATCATCCCCGCGGTCACGGCGGTCTGGCGGACCGCATCGCCGATGCCGCCGGCCGTCAGCCCCTCGCCGGTGCACCGGCGCAGCGCGAGGCCATAGACGAGGATCACGAACACCCCGACGCTCGCGGCCGGGGTCGGCGTGAACAGCCCGAACCCGAGCCCGAGGATGATGCCGCCGAAGATCAGGATCACTGGCGTCAGCCGTGCGATGGCCTCCCGCCGCTCCTCCCCAGCAGGTGGCGCCGGCTCGGGCGCCAGGCCCGGGTCGAGCCGGACCTGCACGGCGATGACGCCGATGAAGAAGACCATTGCCAGGAGACCGGGCAGCACCGCGGCCTGGAACATCTCCAGGATCGAGCCCTCGACGATGATCGCGTAGATCACCAGAGCGACCGAAGGCGGGATCAGGATGCCGAGCGTGCCGCCCGCGGCCAGCGCCCCGGTTGCGAGCCGCGGCGCATAGCCGAGCCGGCGGAGCTCCGGCAGCGCCACCCGGCCCATTGTCGCCGCCGTCGCCAGCGACGAGCCGCAGACCGCGCCGAAGCCGCCGCAGGCCGCCACTGCTGCCATGGCGACGCCGCCTCGCCGCCGGCTCATCAGCGCCTCGAGCCCGCGAAAGAGGTCGCGGCTGAGATTGGCCTGGCTGGCCAGATACCCCATGAGCACGAAGAGCGGCATGATCGACAGCTCGTAGCTGGCCACGTTCGACCACAGGAGCGACTTGAACTGCTTCAGATAGGGTTCGAATCGCAGGAACGGCACCGCGAGGCTGAGCGCATAGTTGCCCCCGATGCCGACGGCCAGCATCGCCAGCCCCACCGGCATTCTGAGCGCAAGCAGCAGGAACATGGCGCCGAGCCCGGCGAGCCCGATCAGCTCGCGCTCACCCATCGGTATCGGCCCCGGCGATCTGGACCGCACACACCGCCGCCCACAGCAGCAGTGACAGGATCCCTGGCGCGTAGAACGGCCAGACCGGCCAGCTGAGTACCGCGCTCATGGTACCGTCCGAGCGGGTTTCCGCCAGGCCGAGCCACATCCACCAGGCCAGGAACAGGGCCGCGGCGATCCCACAGCCGAGCCAGAGGAAGCCGAGCGCCCGCCTCAGGCCCGGCGGCGCCCCGGCGACGAACAGATCCACCGCCACATGGCCCTTCCGGTGCTGGCAGTAGGGCAGGAAGCTCAGCGCCGCGACGCTGACCGCCAGGCTGACAAAGTCCTCATAGCCCGGCAGGCCGGCAACACTGCCGCCCCAGAGCCGCGCCAGCCTGTCGAGGGCGAAGGCGGTGACATTGGTGGTCGTGACCAGCACGATGGCCAGGAGCAGCAGGCCGCCGGTCAGCGCCCAGCCCTCGACGACCCTGATCAGCGTCCTGCGCATCGGCTCTCTCCGGTCCGATGGCGCGCGGGGCCGGGGTCCGCGCGGGCCCCGGCCGGCGGCCGCGTTCCGGCTACTGCGCCGCAGCGACGGCGGCGCGCGCCCGCTCGACGAGTGCGGCTCCGTCAATGCCGTTCGCGGTCGCCTCGTCGATCCAGCGCTGGACCACGGTCGCCGAAGCGGCGTCGAACTTCGCTGCCTCGGCCGGGTCGAGCACGATCCGCTCGACCCCGGCCCCCTCCAGCACCTTGAGACCGCCGTCCTCGAACCCCTCCCACAGCCCGCCGATCTCGGCGGCGATGCCGGTGCCGGAATTGGCGTCGATCACTGCCTTCAGGTCTTCCGGCAGCGACTCGTAACGGTCCCGGTTCATGGCGAACATGAACACGGACGTGCCGAAGCGGCCGCCTTCCGGCATCTCGGTCACGGACTTGTCGAGCTCCTGCAGCTTCAGCGCGGGTGCGATCTCATAGGGAATCAGGGCCCCGTCCACCACACCCTTCGACAGCGCCTCCGGCAGCGCCGGCACCGGCATCCCGACCGGCTCGGCACCCCAGGATTCGATCACCCAGGCGCCGGTGCGCGAGGGCGTGCGCAGCTTCAGCCCGGCCGCATCGGCGAAGCTCCGGACCGGCCGCGTCGCAGAATGGATCAGGTTGCCGTCATGGGCGTGCAGGAAGATCACATGCACGTCCTTGAAGTCCTCGGCCAGCATGTCCATCGACCCGTTGAGCGCGATGGTCGTCGACTTGGCCGAGCCGCCATGAACCAGCGGCAGCTCGTAGACTTCCGAACGCGGGAAGACCCCGGGCGTGTAGCCGAGCAGCGTCCAGACGATGTCGGCAAGCCCGTCGCGCACCTGGCCGTAGAGCTCCGGCGGCTTGCCGCCCATCGACATGGCCGGGAAGATCTCGACCTCGATCCGGCCGCCGCTCTGCTCCTTCACCCGGTCCGCCCAGACCTGGATCATCTTGGCATGCGCCGACGCCTTCGGCGGCAGGAAGTGATGCACCGTGAGCGTCACTTCCGCCGCCTGCGCAAGACCCGCAAT
Organism: Limibaculum sp.; assembly: GCA_039805905.1. Taxonomy (GTDB): domain Bacteria; phylum Pseudomonadota; class Alphaproteobacteria; order Rhodobacterales; family Rhodobacteraceae; genus Thermohalobaculum. Next base: position 42,387 of record JBDIVM010000013.1, read on the forward strand.
CATCCCGGCGGCGACCAGCGCCCCGGCGAACTTCATACCCAGCATCATGTCCGTTTGCCCTTTCGGTTCTTGGCTCGCCCCGGCTCGCCCGGAAATCGGGTCGCATTTGCCCGCACCGCGGCCGCTGCCCGGCCGCCATTCTCCTCGCACCGCACCTCTGCCTATCTTGCCGCGCGCCGGCGTCATGTCGACGGAAATCTGCGCGGCCGGTGCTTAAGCCATCCGGCCGGCCGGTCTGCACCTTCATGCCCCCGGCAAGACCGACCGCCCGGATGCGGAAACTGCCGGCCAGCTCCCGCTGGCGCAAGCCAGGCTGCCGCGCCGGATGGCGCGGAGTCGCGAGCCTTGGCAACCCGCAGCAACCTGCCGGATTTCGCGCCGACGACGATTCCGTGGATCGTCACCGAGATCGTGGACAATGGTGCTGCCGGTCAGGATTGAACTGACGACCTCTCCCTTACCAACAGAGAAACACGAGAGTGGTAACATCAAGTCAGCACTTATTATCACAATGTTTTCAATGGCTTAACGTATTTTTGAGTTGCGGCGATCGACTGCACGGACTATTCCTGACCATGCGGTGCGGGCTTGGTGCGGGCTCAGAATCTACGTTTTTGCTCCGGGGTGAAGAGGTCGACGATGCCTGATCTCACAGGTGAACGAGAGCCGTTGCTGATCAAGTTGACAAGGGCACGAATTCAAGGCCTGAGCGCGCGCAGCACTCGTTATCGAGTAGCAGATACGGAGGTTCGCGGGCTATATCTGAGTGTCACGCCAAACGGAGCAAAGAGTTTTGTGTTCCGTAGCAGGATCGGCAAGGGCAGAGAGGCGCGACAACGTGACATTACGATCGGCAATGCATCCCAGATTTCCGTCAGCGAGGCACGGGACCGAGCTCTCGTCCTAGCAGCGACGACGAGAACTGGCGGCGACCCCGCCACCTCGCCCGAAGAGGTTTTGACTGTCTACGAGTTGATCCGCCGCTATGACCGACGGCTTTCGGTACGGAAGGTGGTTAAGAGAAAGGATATGATCTCTTCCCTCTACCGTTATCTGCGATCACACCGTCGCCGCCCAGTTGGTGAGCTCAGCCTCGCTCAGGTCGTTGCGGTAATCGACAGGCTCGAGAACGAGGGCCGGCCTGGTGCTGCGAGCTACTTTCGGAAAACCGTGGCAACGATGTGCCGATGGGCGAAAGGATCTGGCTTTGTCTCAGAGAACATCCTTTCAGATTACCGCCGTGAGAGGGCAACGCGCGCTCAAATCTTAAATGTGAGACGGAAGGTTACGTTCGTATCGGAAAGGCAGATTGCGGGCTTCTGGGAGGCCACCGAGCTTCTTCAAAACGAGACTTTCGGAGCTTTCTTGCGGTTCCTACTCTTAACCGGTCAACGAAGAACAGAAACAGCGCTGATTTCCCGCGAGCATATCGACGGGGATACATGGAAGATCCCGCCGGAGATCAGAAAGATGGCTGATGCGCATTCGGTTCCACTCTCAAACGTCACCAAGGCACTGATCGCCCAGCGATCCACGGCGTCACCGTCCACGTTACTGTTTCCAGGTTCCCACGGTGGCCCGATGGTTGGCTGGAGCAAGCTGCTACGTCCGGTGAAGGACGCGCTGGGTGAACCGGATTTCGGCATGCATGCGCTCAGACGCACCTACCGAACAGGGCTGTCGGATCTCGGGATTCCTGAGCACGTCGCTGAGCTGATGATTGGGCACAAGAGAAACGATTTGGTCGCAATCTATGACAGGTCAGACCTTTGGAGCCGGCGAGTCGACGCGCAACGAAAGTGGGAGGAGTACATCGCCAGGATTTGTCTTGGGGGGTCGTGACCTATTATGCGCAGGCTCGGCCGGTCCACCATTCGCTAATGTGCTGTCTGAAGCACATCCGGGCCACCGTTCTGGATCGGTAATCGGCCCCATGCCCGGCGGGCATTTCAGCTACGGCGCACCACGTGTCCACGGACGCGAGCGAAAGCGGGGGCGGACCGGAAACACGAAGTTATCTCGGCCCCGTTGGGGGCGGCGGTACTGACAACTGGACCCGGTCTGGGGTTGTGGCGTCAGGTGGCCGTGGTGTGGCGCCGATTCTTCCGCCGATCCCGGAGCAAGACCCAGCTCGCCCTCACGTCCGCAATGTCACCGGGGGATAGCCCGAGGCCATCGCCAAGCAGGATCGGGTCGGAGTAATCCAGCGCCGCCTCCACGCCCTTCTCGCGTAGCAGCTTGTCGAGGTGCTGTTCATTCAGCGCCTTGGCGGCTTCGAGCGGCACAGGCAGCTCCTCTGCCTCGCGCGGCTCCAGCTCTAGGACGCCCCCACCATAGCTTCGGCCACAGACCTCTGCCCACGCGAATGTGAGTGAGTTGCAGAACGCAGCCGCCAGCCGCCGGGCGGACAGCTTCCGCTTGAACCGGACCCGGTGGATAGTGTCGGTCGAGGTCGCACCCGCCTCGTTGGCGACTAGCAGCGGTGCGTCATGGATCTGGCGAAACAGGAAGGCGTCGGGGGCGTAGATCGACGGCACATCGTACCAGCGCCGCCGGATGCTGCACTTGTATCCCCGGTGTACACCAGCCTCCTCGCCCTGGCGGATATAGTCCGAGAGCGGGCCGGTCATCTCGCTGTCGTCAACGCCGTTCAGGTCAATGAGGATTGACGGGTGCTTCTCGCTGTGGGCCTCGAAGTCAGCTTGCTTGAACAGGATCGACCGCAGGGAGGAGGTCCGGCCAACGAGAGGACGCGAGAAGCCGTTGAGTTGGATCGCGTCGGCCCGCTCGCTGTCCAGCACGAAGAAGCTGTTGCGCCCAGTGACGATCCCCACGTCAACGTCTGCCAGCTCCCCGAGCGCGATCACCCCCGGCGCGCCGTAAGCGCCCTGCAAGGTCGAGAATGCGGCCTCGGGGAGGAACAGAGCCGTCCACTTCACGTCCCGCCGAGCATGTTTGTCCGGGGCATGGGCGATTGCCTCGGAGAGGGACCGGAGGCCGAACAGCTCGCTCGCGTCCGCAAACTCGATCGTGTGGACAAGGGCGTGATTCCCCGGGGCGGCGCGCCGCCCCTCCGCCAGCAACAGCACGACCTCCTGCTGGATTCCCTCGAACACAAGCTGCTGGAAAGTGACGATCACAACGTGGTCGAACATCTGCGTGATTCGCTCGCGCAGCTCCTCGGCATACTTGACCTGCAACAGCTCCGCCGGGACAACCATTGCCAGCCGCCCGCCCGGGCGTAGCACCTCGATTGAGAGCTGGACGAAGGCGGCCCATGCGTTGGCGAGCTTGGTTGGCCGGTAGCCGTGCCGCCGGAGATGGGCAAAGGCCGTGTCGCGGCTGTCCGCGTCGAAGTGCTGGAATCGGATAAAGGGCGGGTTGCCGACGACAACGTCGAAGTCGCGCGGCAGCCTGTCGTACTGGTCGAAGAAGTCGCCCCGACGCCAGTCAACAGCGATGCCAGTCGCACCGAAGGCCCGCGCCTTCGCCTTGCGCATCTCGATCGCATCCAACTCCACCGCCGTCACGCGCAGGGGCTCGCGCTCACCGTTCGCCTCGCTCAGCGCCACCAAGAAGTTGCCATCACCAGCGCTGGGCTCAAACACCCGCTCCCCTCCGTCGCGCACCGCCCATTCGCACAGGTACCGGGCGAGCGAGACAGGGGTGTAGTAGCCTCCTCGGAGCTTCTGGGCGGTTGGCGCGGTCTTGTTGGTGGCGAAGTTCATGGGCTCATTCTGGTCTGGAACATTTGAAGAACACCGTAACAGAGGACTGAGGATAAGTCGATCACTCCTCGTGCGGTGGTAGGCCCTTGTAGCGGGCGACGTAGGCCCGGAAGATGCGCTGGCTGACGTTCTCCAAGCGGATCGGTGAATCAGGCGCTGGCGCGTTCGGGTCCAGTTCGCCCGTGTGCGGGTCCCAGACAACGAACGCGATGGCCTCGGCAAGGTGGGCCTGATCCAGCACATCGCTGCGCGACCCGAGGCGCTCAAGCGTCCTTATCAGATCCTTCTCCTGAGTCGCGGGCAGGGCATCGCGGGGTATCGCCACGACAAGGACCACAACGCAATAGGGGAAGCGGGTGTGACAGGTGGTGGCCTCGGTCCCGAGGTCGTTCACCATGTTCTGCCAGTTCTTGCGGACACTGTTAGTGTCGTTCAGCGTCTTGCTGTCATAGACGACGCGCGGGCCGTCCGGACGGTACGCCGCGTCGAAGTTCTGCGGGCGAATGCCGCCAATGATCCGCGCCTCCCCGACCTCCACGCAGTTCGGCTCCGGCGGGACCAGAGACGGGCTGCTGATGGTCATGACCGGGACGCCGCCCAGCATCACCGCAAGGGCCTCCCCGAAGGCCTGGTCGAACACCTTGCCGAAGTCCATGCTCTGCTTGCGGTCGAAGCAGTTGGGCTTCTTCGCCTTGCCGTTGCTGCCAGCGGTCCCGAGCCACAGCGCGCCCCACTCCTTGAGGGCGTCCTTGGACGGTGTGATGACTGGCATGTGGGCAGCTAAGGCGGTCAACGGCGGCTCCCCGGGTGAATCACGGCTTCTCACCATTTATGGATGATCTGTTGTCGAAGTGCACTTGATATTGAGCTCTGGGCGCGCGGCGTCGCTCCGGCCGTTGCGCCGAGGTACGTCGAGGCAACAGGCTCGGCCTCGCCGCCCCTTCCCGTAAAGCCGGCCTCGAGCGCCTGGCGTTTCTGTTGTAGAAGGCATCCTGATCGCGAAGCGTGGCGGCTCTAAGCCGACACATGCCCGGGCTTGGCTCAGATGCTGCGAAGGAGTGGGAATCCGTTTGGTATGAATGTGACCAGCTTCTTTTGCATCGCGATGGTGCGGGCTCGGTGCGGGCTTGCAGCTTCTTGCACCTGTTAGTGGTCACTAAGCCCTTGTTTTATGGTGCTGCCGGTCAGGATTGAACTGACGACCTCTCCCTTACCAAGGGAGTGCTCTACCACTGAGCTACGGCAGCGTCCCGGTCCGCGGGCGTGTTTTCCCGCGAGCGGACGGCGTCCCGCGGCGCGGGCCGAGTGATAGCGGAACGGCATCGGATTGCAAGCCCAATCTGGACGCGGGCTTCCCGGGGTATTACATCGGGCGCAGCATGGACGGGCACGACCGGAAACCGGGCTCGGGCTGGGCCGGGCAGAAGGCGGGGCGGGCCGAGCGGCTTGCCGCGGCACTGCGCGACAACCTGCACCGGCGCAAGGCTCAGGCACGCGCGCGGCGCAGCACTGATGCGGCGGCCGAGGATCCCGGCGACGGGCAGCCGAAAGCAGATGACAAGTCCGGGAACACGGGCTGAACGGGCAGGCCGCGGCAGACAGGCGGGCGAGGGGCAGGTATGGACAAGATCCGGGTCGTGGGCGGCAGGCCGCTCGAGGGAACGATCGACATCTCGGGTGCAAAGAACGCCTGCCTTGCGCTCATGCCGGCGGCGCTGCTGACCGACCAGCCGCTGACGCTGACCAACGCGCCGCGGCTCGCCGACATCCGGACGATGTCAGACCTGCTCGCCTCGCTCGGCATCGAGATCGCCGACCTGTCGCAGGGCCGCGTTCTGGCCCTGAATGCCGGCAGCATCAGCAACCACACGGCGCATTACGACATCGTCCGCAAGATGCGGGCCTCCATCCTGGTGCTCGGGCCGATGCTGGCCCGCGAGGGCCGCGCCCGCGTCTCGCTGCCGGGCGGCTGCGCCATTGGCGCGCGGCCGGTCGATCTGCACCTGATGGGGCTCGAGAAACTCGGCGCCACCCTCGACCTTGCCGAGGGTTATGTGAACGCCGCGGCGCCGAACGGGCTCCGGGGCGCCGTGGTCGAGTTCCCCTTCGTCTCGGTCGGCGCAACCGAGAACGTGCTGATGGCATCAACCCTGGCGAAGGGCACGACGGTGATCCGCAATGCGGCCCGCGAGCCCGAGATCGGCGATCTTGCCGAGTGCCTGGGTGCGATGGGTGCCCGGATCGATGGGGTTGGCACCAGCGAGATCACCATCGAGGGCGTGGACGCGCTCCACGGTACCACGCACCGCGTGCTCGCCGACCGGGTGGAACTCGGCACCTACATGATCGCCCCCGCGATCACTGGCGGCGCGGTGACCCTGAAGGGCGGCAGCCGCGCGCTCGTCGGGGCATTGATCGAGAAGCTCGAAGCCTCGGACATTGCGGTCGAGGATGTGCCGGGCGGGCTGAAGGTGCGCCGTCGCAACGGCGTGATCCGGCCGGTGCAGGTCACGACCGAACCGTTCCCCGGCTTCCCCACCGACCTGCAGGCGCAGATCATGGCGATGGTGACGCTGGCGACCGGCGAGAGCATCATCGAGGAGCACATCTTCGAGAACCGCTTCATGCATGTCCCGGAACTCGCCCGCATGGGTGCGCATATTGACGTGCACGGCGGGACTGCCCATGTGCACGGGGTCGAGAGGCTGCGCGGCGCGCCGGTGATGGCGACCGATCTGAGAGCGTCGGTCAGCCTGATCCTGGCGGGGCTGGCGGCCGAGGGAGAGACCGTGGTCAGCCGCGTCTATCATCTCGACCGCGGCTACGAGAGGGTCGAGGAGAAGCTCGGCGGCTGCGGTGCCCTGATCGAACGGATCAAGGAGTGATCGGAATGGCGGATGCCCGCTTCGAGGATGCCCCGCTGTCGGACAGGCCATTGCGGCTGAAGGCCGAGAGCGCCGAGGATCTCGCGGTCATCTCCAGCCTCATCCAGGATGCGGTCGGAAGGGCCGGCGAGATCATCTGGATGCGCAGGAAGCGGCGGCTGGTGCTGCTTGTCAACCGGTTCCGCTGGGAGAACGGCACCGGCGCCGGCATCCTGACGCGACCCGAACGGGTGCGCAGCGCCCTGACGATCGAGGGCGTGCTCGCAGTACGTGCCCGCGGCCTCGCCCAGAAGCGCAAGGACGCGGCCTTCGAGCTCCTTGCAATCCTGTTCGAGGCAGGCGAGGGCTGTGCCGGGCGCATGCTGCTGACGCTTGCCGGCGGTGGGGAACTCGCCGTCGAGGTCGAATGCCTGGATGCAGCGCTTGCCGACCTCAGCCACCCCTGGCCATCAGCTGCCGGTCGCGCTCCGCGGCACGCGGACTGATATCGGCTGCCGCCGCTCCGCCCGGCCGGTGCAAGGCCAGTCCGGCTGCCGGCGCCACAGCCTCCGGCGGTGGGGCCGCGGCAATCCAGCCCCGCTTGTCGTCTTCGCGCTGCATGGCGAGAAACCGGTAGCCGGTCTCGTGCCACGGGCTCACATCCGACAGGAGGTTGTCGAGTATCAGGTCGCCGCTCGGATGGCGAAGCACGAGCACGGCATGGTTGCTCCCGAACCGGTCGAGGGCGATCGCGACGGCAAGGTTCCGGCTGTCGATCCCTGCCTCGAGCAGGAGGCGGTACTTCGCCAGAACGTAATCCTCGCAGTCGCCGCGGCCTCGGCGGGGCAGCGTCCAGTATTCGACGAGACCGTAATTCTCGGCATCCGTCACCTGCGTCGTCACCAGGTTGACGCGACGGTTCACCGATCGGGCGAGGCCGAGCATTTCGGCCGGATCGATCAGCCTGCCGGGAGCCGAGCCGGCGCAGAGCCAGTCGTAGCGGGCACAGGCATCGAGGAAGGCACTTGGCGCCCTTACCGCGACCGGCTCTCCGGTCGATGTCCGGGCTGCCGGGATCGACTGACCCGGCGCCGCGCCGGATTGCGCGACGGCCGAGCCGAGCGACACTCCGCAGAGAACGACCCCCGCCGCAAACCGCAGGGTCGCAGCGCGAACCACCGATGCGCGGGCTGAGATGACCGCTGTTCCGAGACAGGCGCCGGCGGGTATCCCGGAGTCTCGACCTGGGCCTGCGCGCCGGGCGCGGCACCCGTTCCACGGCAGGAAGGGCGTCCGTGAAAGACCATCACGGCTACGGATAAACGGCCGCCGGACCGATACGCACATGACCTCGCGGTCCACTTCTGCCACGCCAAACGTTAACAGATTATGGAAAAAATGTGACCAAATGCAACCGCAAGTTGCAGAAAGCCGGATTTGCTCGCGAGTTCGGCGATCGGAATGCCGGCCAGCGATGGCGCCGCTCAGCCGCTCCGGCTGGCCGCCCAGGACAGTTTCCGGTTGGATTGGCGGATCCGCCGGATCAGCGTGCGCACATAGTTGAGGGCTTGTTCCGGGTTGGTCTCGAGCAGGTGCAGCACCTCCTCGGCGGTGAAGGCCTCGCAGACGGTCGCCTCCACCGCTACAGCCGTCGCGGAGCGCGGCGCCTGGTCGATCACGCTCATCTCGCCGATCAGTTCGCCCGGGCCGCAGGTTGCGATGGTTTCGCTTCGCCCGCGCTTCATCACCCCGGGAACACCCAGGCGAATATCGACCTTTCCGGAGCGAATCCGGAAGCAGTGGTCGCTGGGATTGCCTTCGGCGAAGATCGTTTCGCCGGCTTCGAATCTGACTTCCTTCATGCGCCCGGTTCCGCCTGGACCTCGCTCCCGACACCGATCCGACTGCCTGCAGCGCAGGCATTCTCGCTCATTTTCCCCGCGGCGGGAAGGCCGTCCCGCGCAGCAGCCTGGAACGCCGCGCCATCGCACCCGCGCACAGATGCGGTATGATCCGGTACGGCGACAGTGCTGGAGGAGGAATCGATGGACCCGGAACGACCGGTCATCCCGGATGAAACGCTGAGCAAGTGGCAGCGCATCGTCGACATCATGGCGCGGATCATGGAGGTGCCGGCCGGGCTCGTGATGCGCACCGAACGGCCCAGCCACGCGGTCCTCGTCACCAGCGCGAGTCCGGGTAACCCATACCTACCCGGGAGGTCCTTCGTGCTGAAACGGAACCTCTACTGCAACGCGGTGATCGAGACCCGGAGCGAACTCGTGGTGCGTGACGCCAGGTCCGATCCGGACTGGTGCGACAACCAGGACCTCGAGCACGGCATGTCGTTCTATCTCGGCCTGCCGATCACCTGGCCGGACGGAGCCGTGTTCGGCACCATCTGCGTGCTCGACCGGCGCGACAACCCCCGTGCCATGACCTACCGCGACCTCCTGGCCGAATTCCGCGGCGTGATCGAGGGTGACCTCGCCACGCTCAGCGGGATCGCCGAGCGCGCGCGGCTGGAGCGGGCACTGCAGGCAAGCCTCGTCAGCCTGGAATCTCGGGTCGTGGAGCGGACGCGGCAGCTTACCGAGGTCAATGCCGGGCTGCGGGCCGAGGTCGCGAGCCGCCGCCGGGCCGAGGAGGCGCTGCGCCAGCGGGAGCGGGAACTCGAGGAGGCCAATACCGCGCTCAGGGTGCTGATCGACCACCTCGAATCCGCGCGGCACGAGTTCGCCGAGAACATCCTGCGCCAGATCAAGGGGCTGGTCGTGCCCCATCTGACCAAGCTGCGGGTCGCGCGCCAGGGTGACGAGGGCCTGCGGCACCATCTCGATCTGATCGAGGCCAACCTCGCGCGGATCACCTCGGCCCTTGCGAGCAGGCTCGTGCAGGAACTCGATACGCTCACCCCCGCCGAGTCCGAAATCGCCCAGATGGTGATGGAGGGAAAGACCACGAAGGAGATCGCCGTGACACTGTCCCGCGAGACCAGCACGATCGACTTTCACCGCAACAACATCCGCCGGAAACTCGGGATTGCAAATCGCCGGCGCAACCTCAGGAGTTATCTCCAGTCATTGCAGTAATATGGGGAAATGCCCCTGATTCCCCACAGGTTATCCCAACGGTTCGCACGGAAATCTCCCGTCTTATGCTGTTCCCGGGCCGGCACGCCGCCGGTCGTCACAACCGGCAGACAGGGAGAAACACATGGACGAAGTGGAGAGCGCCGACCGGGCCGGCCCGCGGGAGCGGGCTCCTGCAATCATCTCGCGCCGATCGCTGTTCCGGGGTGCCGGCGCACTCGGGATGGGCGCGGCCGGCGCCGGGCTGCTCGCCGGCGGCGCCCGGGCCCAGTCGACCGACTGGACCCAGCCCGGCAACAACAACCATGTGCTCGAGCTGCAGGCGGCGCAGACGTTTCCCGACGGAGGGGTCGGAATCGACTTCTATGGCCACTGCGCCATGAAGCTGACATCCCCCGGAGGCGCCACGCTGATGTTCGATCCGTGGCGCGACGACCCGTCCGGGGCGTGGGGTCTCTGGTTCAAGAACAAGTTCCCGGAGACCCTCGTCGACATCACGCTCTCGACCCACACGCATTTCGACCACGATGCGGTGGACCGGCCGCAGTCGACCATGATCCTCGACCGGATGGTCGGCGACTTCGCCTTCGCCGATGTCAGGATCAAGGGCTTCGCCGACAAGCATGCCTGCACGGCTCCGGGCTGGTACACGTGGACGAACGCGCTGAAGGAATTCGGCGTCGACGCCTGCCCGCCGAACAATCCCGGTCACATGGACATGGTGACCTATCTGGTCGAGATCGGCGGGGTGCGCATCCTGATCTGGGGCGATAACCGGCACAACCCCGCCGATGCCTTCTGGGACTGGGCCGGTCGGGTGGACGTGCTCACGCTTCCGGTGGACGGCTCGCAGCACATCCTGTCCTTCGCCCAGGGTGACGCGATCGTCGATCGCCTCAAACCCAAGGTCGTGATCCCGACCCACTATCTGAGCGAGACGACGACCTATACCCTCTCGACCCTGGCGCCGGCGGACGAGTGGGTGAAGGGCCAGAGGAGCTACCGCATGCTGGACAGTGCCCGGCTCGATCTTGCGGCCGCCGATGTGGCCGAGATGGATCGCGAGTTTCTCTATTTCGGCAGTCACGCACAGACCGCCTGACGGACCCCGGGCGGGAGGAGGCGTTGCCCCCTCCCGTCCTCGATCAGTGTCCCGCCGCCGCCATCCGGCGGCTCGCGAGCGCCTTCTCGAGCCAGCCGAGTTCCATCTCGGGCACGGATTTCAGCAGGAGGTCGGTATAATCGTCGAACGGCGGGCTCAGCACTGTCGACTTCGGCCCGGAGCGCACCACCCGGCCCTTGTACATCACCGCGATCGAGTCGGCGATCGCGCGCACCGTGGCGATGTCATGAGTGATGAACAGGTAGCTGACCCCGGTCTCCTTCTGCAGCTCCATCAGGAGCTTCAGGATGCCCTCGGCGACCAGCGGGTCCAGCGCCGACGTCGGCTCGTCGCAGATCAGCAGCCTCGGCTGAGCCGCCAGCGACCGGGCGATGCAGACGCGCTGCTTCTGCCCGCCCGAAAGCTCGGCCGGGTAGCGGTCGGCGAAGGGATCGCCCATCTCGATCAGGTCGAGCAGGTCGGTGACCTTGCGGCGCCGCTCCTCGCCCTTGATGCCGAAATAGAACGTCAGCGGGCGGCCGATGATCTCCTCCACCGTCTGGCGCGGGTTCATCGCCACATCCGCCATCTGGTAGATCATCTGCAGCTCGCGGAGCTGATCCTTGCTGCGGTCCTTCAGCGCCGGCGGCAGCGGCTTGCCGTCGAAGATCACCTGGCCCTTCACCGGCGGCAGCAGGCCCGTGATCACCCGGGCGGTGGTCGACTTGCCCGACCCCGACTCGCCCACCACCGCCAGCGTCTGGCCCGGCGGCAGATGCATGGTCACGTCGAACAGCACCGGCGCGCCGCGCCCGTAGGCCGCATCGACATGTTCGAGCCGCATCAGTGACTGGCTCTGGTCCGGCGCCTCGGGCTTGATGTCCGAGCGGATCGAGATCAGGTCGCGCGTGTACGTCTCGTGCGGATCCTCGATGATCTGCTTGACCGGCCCGTACTCGACGGTGTTGCCGTGGCGGAGCACCATGATGTCATCCGAGATCTGCGCCACAACCGCGAGGTCGTGGGTGATGTAGATCGCCGCAACCTGGGTCTCCTCGATGGCATGCTTGATCGCGGCCAGAACGTCGATCTGGGTGGTCACGTCCAGCGCGGTGGTCGGCTCGTCGAAGATGATCAGGTCGGGGTTCGGGCAGAGCGCCATCGCGGTCATCGCCCGCTGGAGCTGGCCACCGGAGACCTGGTGCGGGAAGCGCGTGCCGAAACTGTCGGGATCGGGCAGGCCGAGCACCCCGAAGAGATAGCGCGCCCGCTCGACCGCGGCGGTCCGGCTCATGACGCCGTGCATCACCGACGCCTCGATCACCTGGTCGCCGAGCCTCATGGCGGGATTGAAGGCGGCTGCCGCCGACTGCGCGACATAGCACACCTTCCGGCCGCGAATCTCGCGGATGCCTGCCCTGGTGTAGCGCAGGATGTCCTTGCCATCGAGCAGCACCTGGCCGCCGGTAATACGGACGCCGCCCCGGCCATAGGCCAGCGCGGCGAGCCCGATCGTGGACTTGCCGGCACCCGACTCGCCGATCAGGCCGATGACCTTGCCCTTCTCGAGGTCGAAGCTGACACCCTTGACAATCTCGATGTCGACCGGATCCTCGCCCGGCGGATAGACCGTCGCCCCGATCTTCAGGTCGCGGACCTGCAGAAGGTTCCTCGCCATCAGCCGCGCCCTCCCTTCAGGCTGGCGGTGCGGTTCAGCAGCCAGTCCACCACCATGTTGACACAGACGGCGAGCAGCGCGATCGCCGCGCCCGGATAGAGCGCGGCCGGCACCAGGAAGATGATCCCGTCCTTGTTGTCCTTGACCATCCCGCCCCAGTCCGCCTCGGGCGGCTGGATTCCGAGGCCGAGGAACGAAAGCGAGGAAAGGAACAGGATCGCGAAGGCGAAGCGCAGTCCGAACTCGGCGATCAGCGGGGTCAGCACGTTGGGCAGGATCTCGCGGAAGATGATCCAGGCCCAGCCCTCGCCCCGAAGCCGGGCCGCCTCGACGAAATCCTGCACCACGATGTCGATTGCAACCGCCCGGCCCAGCCGGAACACGCGGGTCTGGTCGATGAGCGCCATCACCGCGATCAGGATGAAGATGTTCTGCGGCAGTGCCGCGAGCACGACAAGGGCAAAGATCAGCGTCGGGATCGCCAGCATCAGGTCGTTGACCCGGCTCAGCACCTGATCGACCCAGCCGCCCACCACCGCTGCGGTGAAGCTGAGGAACATGCCGACCGCGAAACTCAGCACGCCGGCCGCCAAGGCCACCGCAATCGTCGTCTGGGCGCCATAGATCAGCCGCGAGAGCATGTCGCGCCCCAGGTTGTCGGTGCCGAGCAGGAATCTCTCGTCGGCCGGCTGCCAGACATCGCCGACGATCTGGCGCTCGCCGAATGGCGCGACCGCGTCCGCGAAGATTGCCAGGATCAGGACGACGATGATGAACAGCATCCCGAACGAGGCGGTGAGCGGCGCGGTCTTCATGAAGCGCGACGCCTTCTCGGGCAGGATCATCACCATGTATTCCCGGAAGCAGTAACCGAGTCCGCCTGCCGCGGCGAGCAGGATGAACAGCGTGGAAATGGCCCAGAAGGCCGCCTGCCCCCACAGCAGGCCGAAGAGCAGCGAGGCGAGCGTGACGGTGAACAGCACCCCGAAGACCTCGCGGCGCCCGAAATGGGCCGCGAGGCTCGACCCCGCGATCAGCAGCGCGAAGTAGCCGAAGACGAAGAGCGACATGGTCTACCTCACTTCGGATGCATGAGCCGCGGATTGGCGAGGATCGCCCCGATGTCGGCAAGCATGTTGAGGACCACATAGACCCCGGCAAAGACAACCCCGCAGGCCTGCACCACCGGCATGTCGCGCACGGTGACGGCATCGACGAAATACTGCCCCATGCCCGGATAGGCGAAGATCACCTCGACCACCACGACGCCGACCACGAGATAGGCCAGGTTCAGCGCCACCACATTGATGATCGGCGCGATCGCGTTCGGCGCGGCATGCTTGCGGATCACCGTCATCATCGGCACGCCCTTGAGCTCGGCCGTCTCAATATAGGCCGAGTCCATGATGTTCAGGATCGCCGCCCGCGTCATCCGCATCATGTGCGCCAGCGTCACCACCACCAGTGTCGCTGCCGGCAGCGCGACCAGTTCGAAATTCGCGAAGCTCCAGAGCGGGTCGGACGGGATGATCGGCGGGCCATCGCCCAGACCGAGCACGAGGGCGAAGAAGAAGATGAACAGATAGCCGACGAAGAACTCGGGCATCGAGATCGCGGCGAGCGAAACGACATTGATCACATGGTCCGGCAGCTTGTTGCGGAAGAACACCGCCACCATCCCGAGGCCCACCGAGATCGGCACCGCGAAGATCGCCGAAACCGTGGCGAGGAACATGGTGTTCGAAAGCCGCTTCAGCAGTTGCGAGTTCACGCTGGCCTTGTTGGCCCAGCTCTGGCCGAAGTCGCCGGTGAGCACACCGCCCAGCCAGTTGAAGTAGCGTGTGATGACCGGCTGGTCGAGGCCGAGCTCCTTCCGGATGTTGGCCACCGCCTCCGGCGTCGCGCTCTGGCCGAGGAAGTTGCGGGCAAAGTCGCCCGGCAGCAGCTCGACGCCGATGAACAGCAGTGCGGAAATCGCGAGGATGACCAGAACCCCGATGCCGATCCGCTGCACAAGCAGCGTCACGACCGGGCTCATGCCGGATTTGCCGGAAGCCATGACCTGTTCCCCCGAATGTGTCTCGGGCGGCGGGTCGCCCCGCCGCCCGCCCGTGCGTCAGGCCACGAGCCAGCTGCGGCTGGCAATCAGGCCGTTCGACATCGGCTGCGACGGGTCGGTCAGCACACCCTGCAGCTTCGCCGTCGAGGCATCGACGAAGTCGTTGAACATCGGCAGGATAAGCCCTCCCTCGTTGTTCAGCATCAGCGCCATGTCGGTGAAGATCTGCTTGCGCTTCACCGGGTCGATCTCGGCGCGGGCCTGCACCAGCATGGCGTCGAACTCGGGCCGCTTCCAGCGGGTGTCGTTCCAGTCGGCATCCGACTTGTAGGCGACCGCATACATCTGCGCCTGCGTCGGCCGGCCGCCCCAGTAGGAGGTGCAGAAGGGCTGGACGTTCCAGACATTCGACCAGTAGCCGTCCGCCGGCTCGCGCTTGACCTCGATCGGGATGCCGGCAGCGGCGCAGGTCTGCTGGAACAGCACCGCGGCGCTCTCCGCCCCGTTGAAGGCGGCGTCCGAGGTGCGCAGCACGATCGGGGTCCCGTCATGTCCGGACTTCTTGTAGTGGAAGGCCGCCTTGTCGGTGTCGAACGGGCGCTGCGGGATCGCGTCCGGGAACAGCGCATATGCGGCATTGATCGGGAAGTCGTTGCCGACCGAGCCGTAGCCGCGCAGGATCTTGTCCACCATCTCCTCGCGGTTCATGGCGTATTTCAGCGCCAGCCGCAGGTCGTTATTGTCGAACGGCGGGGTATCGACGTGGCAGATGAACACGTAGTGCCCGCGGCCAGACACGTTGTTGATCTGCAGCCCCGGCGCCTTGGTCAGGAGATCGATCGTCTTCGGATCGACCCGGTTGATCGCGTGCACCTTGCCCGAGGTCAGCGCCGCAACGCGGGCGGTCAGATCGTTGATCACCAGGACTTCGAACGAGTCGTACCAGGCGTAGTCGCTCATCCAGTGGTCGTCGCGCCGCTTCAGGATGTGCCGCACGCCGGGCTCGTTGGCCTCGACCACATAGGGGCCGGTGCCGATCGCCGCCTCCGTGCCATCGAGCCCGCCGTTCGGCTGGATCAGCAGATGATAGTCCGACAGCAGGTAGGGCAAGTCGGCGTCGCCGGATTCGAGATCGAACACCACGTTGTCGCCATCCGCCTTGAAGGACTGGCCGATCGATTTCATGATGCCCAGAGCGCCCGACTTGGCGTTCTCGTCCGAATGGCGCTTCAGCGTCGCGACCACATCCTCGACCGTCATCTCCTTGCCGTTCGAGAAGGTGATGCCCTTGCGGATCTTGAACGCCCATTTCTTCGCGTCGGCCGAGGCCTCCCAGCTCTCCGCCAGCCAGGGCTGTGCGGTACCGTCCTTCGGGTCGGTGATCACCAGGGCCTCGCCCCAGCCGAAATTGACGTTGTGCATCACGGTGCTGGTGGCGAGCGCCGGATCGAGGCTGTCGGTCGAGGCCCCGCCGTTCAGGCCCATGATCAAGTGTCCGCCCTTGACCGGGTTGGCACGCGCCGTGCCGCCGAGCAGCTGCGTTGCAAGCGGCGCCGAAAGGCCGAGCGCCGCGGCGCGGCCGATGAAGTCGCGCCGGCTCATCTGGCCGCGCACGACCATCAGACTGAGATCCTTCAGCTCCCTGCACATCTCTGGTTTCCTCCCGTGGAAAATGTTGTTTGTGTAAAGTCACTTTGGCGCTGCAATCTGCCGCAGGCAATGGCAAAAAGCGACATGCGCCGGTCGGAATCCGGCGCAGCCCGCAGAAGAATGATTATTTGTCTGACAATCGGTCATCTCCGCTGACCGGTTGGTCAGCGAGCGATGCGTTCTCCGGGTCAGGGATCGCCGTCGCCGATCTCGGCCTTGCGCCGGGCGACGTAGTCCTCCAGCGCCTCGCGGATGGCGGGGTCCATCGGCGGTTCCTCGTATTCGGCCAGCGCCTGCTGCCAGAGTGCAGTGGCCCGGTCGCGGGCCGTCCTGGCACCCGCCTCTTCCCAGCTCTGCCAGTTGCGCCAGTCGCTGAGCAGCGGAGCGTAGAACGCGGTCTCGTAGCGCTCCATCGTGTGCGGATCACCGAAGAAATGCCCGCCCGTCGGAACGCGGCCGATGGCGTCGAGCCCGAGCGTGCCCTCGTCCACCTCGATGGGCCTGAGGAACTCGAACATGTGCTGGATGATTTCCACATCCATCACGAACTTCTCGTAGCTGGCGCAGAGCCCGCCCTCGAGCCAGCCGGCGGCGTGGTAGAGCAGGTTCACGCCCCCCAGCACGCAGCCCCACATCGACATCATCGTCTCCCAGACCGCCTGCTCGTCGGCGGCGACCGAGGCGGTGCCGGGCGAGGTGCGGTAGGGGAGCCCGTAGCGCCGCGCGAGCTGGCCGGAGGCGACTACCGCCCTGGCGTGCTCGGGGGTGCCGAAGGCAGGGGCGCCCGACTTCATGTCGACATTCGAGAGGAACGAGCCGTAGAGCACCGGCGTGCCGGGCCGGACAAGCTGCGCCAGCACGATGCCGAACAGCGCCTCCGCGTTCTGCTGCGCGAGCGCCGCGGGCAGCGTGACCGGCGTCATCGCCCCCATCAGCGTGAAGGGCGTGACCGAGATCGGCTGGCCGTACTCGGCCTGGGTCATCAGCCCCTCGATCATCGCCTCGTCGAAGCGGCGCGGCGAGTTGACCGAGATGATCGTGGTGACGCCGGGATCGGCGATCATCTGCTCCGCGGTCATGCCGCGCGCGATCGCCATCATCTCGATACCGTCGCGCGCCCTGCCCCGGCCGATCGAGGTGCAGTGATAGCTGCGGTCCGAGAGCGTCAGGTTCCAGAGATAGCAGTCGAGATGCCGCGTGTTGGCCGGCATCTCGATCGGCGCCGCCACCTGGTTCCCGATCATGTGAACGGCATTGAAGTGCTGGGTCAGCCGGATGAAGTTCCGGTAGTCCTCGGCATTGGACGCACGCCGCCCGCGCACCCGGTCGTGCACTGCGGGCGGTCCGGCGACCAGCGTCGTGACGAGGTCGCGCCCGCCCAGATGCACCCGGCGCGCCGGATTGCGCGGGGTCAGCGTCGCACTGGCGGGCGCCTTCGCCACATGCTCCAGCACCATGCCGCGGTCCATCGTCACGCGCATCGTCGCGCGATCGACCTTCGCCCCGGCCCGCTCCAGCAGGTCGCAGGCGCCGGGGTGCATGGCCTCGATGCCGAACTCCTCGAGGATGCGCATCGAGGCATCGTGCACCGCCTCGAGCTGCTCGGGCCGCAGGAGTGCCATCGGGGCATAGCGATTCTGCACCCGCTGCCAGGGAAGCTGGCGGATGGAGCCGCCCGCGCTGCGGCGCTCGCGCCTCCGGTGGCCCCGCCTGCTCTCCTCGACCGTCGTCATCCGGAATTCCCTCTGCTGGCCGGGGCGCTGTTGACTGGCCGATGGTCCCGGGCAATTGTCGCCTCCGCAGTCAAAAACGCGACACATTGCACCACAGCATGGCCGACAGCCGGAAGCCCCGTCCTGAATCTCCCCGCAAGCCGACGGTGATCGGCTTCCTGCTGGTGCGCGACTTCTCAATGCTGAGTGTCGTCAGCGCGGTCGAGCCGCTGCGCGGCGCCAACCGCCTGCTGGGCCGGACGTGCTACGAATGGCGGTTCCACTCGAATGACGGGCAGCCGGTGACCGCCTCGAACGGCATGGCCGTGAACGTAGCCGGCAGCCTGGCCGATGCGACCGCCGGCCCGGCCCCGCTCGACTACCTGTTCGTCTGCGCCGGGCTCGACACCGATCCGCCGAACCGGGCGCGGCTGCATGCCGGGCTCAGCAAGTGTGCGCGCGCGGGGATCGTACTCGGATCGCTGTCGGGCGGCAGCTTCATCCTGGCGCGCGCCGGGCTCCTGAACGGCTACCGCTGCACAATCCACTGGGAGTTCCAGCCCGCCTTCGCCGAGGCGTTCCCCGAACTCGAGCTCTCGCCGGGCCTGTTCGTGATCGACCGTGATCGCTGGACCGGTTCGGGCGGGATCGCCAGCATGGATATGATGCTGCACCTGATCGAGCGCGATCACGGGGCCCAGCTCTCGCGCGCGGTCGGCAACCAGTTCCAGATCGACCGTATCCGCAACTCGGCGATTCATCAGCGCCCGGGGCAGCTTGACCGGATGGAGAACCTGCCGGCGCCGCTCCAGAAGGCGATCGAGCTGATGATGGCGAACATCGAGACGCCGCTGAGGATGGAGGAGCTGGCAGATCTGTCAGGGCTGCGGCTCAGGCGCATGGAGCGGATGTTCAAGTCGCACCTCAATGCCTCGCCGGCGCAATATTACCGCGGGCTCCGGCTCGAGAAGGCCCGCGACCTCCTGCTCTATACCAACCTCTCGACGCTGGAGATCGGGGTGCTGACCGGCTTCTCGTCGAGCTCGCATTTCGCTATGGCCTACCAGCGGCACTATGGTATGCGGCCGACCGATGCGCGCCGTCCGGCGCCCGCACGCCCGCGGGAGACCCCAGCCCTCAAGGAGTGAGACGAATGCCGAAGCCCCGTGTGATCTGCTCGCGCAAGTGGCCTGCGCCGGTCGAGGCCGAGATGCGCAGGCGCTTCGACGTGACGCTGAACGCCGCGGATGTGGCGCTGACCGCCGATCAGCTGCGCGATGCGCTCGACAGCTACGACGCGGTCTGCCCGACTGTAACCGACCGGGTGGACGCGACCGTGCTGGCGGCGCCGAAGCGGGCGCGGATGCTCGGCCAGTTCGGGGTAGGGTTCAACAACATCGACATCGCCGCGGCGAAGAAGGCCGGGCTGGTGGTGACCAACACGCCCGGCGTGCTGACCGATGCCACCGCCGACATCGCGCTGACGCTGCTCCTGAACGTGGCACGTCGCACCTTCGAGGGCGAGACCATGCTGCGCGCCGGGGAATGGACCGGCTGGCGGCCGACGCAGCTCATGGGCACCTCGCCGCAGGGCAAGGTGCTCGGCATCATCGGCATGGGCCGGATCGGCAAGGCGATGGCGAGGCGCTGCCACCATGCACTCGACATGAAGGTGGTGTTCCATGACGCCTTCCCGGTGAAGGACCCGGGTGTGCCGGCGACGCAGCTCGGCACGGTCGAGGAGGTGCTTGAGGTGGCGGATTTCGTCTCGCTGCACTGCCCCGGCGGCGGCGACAACGTGCATCTGATCAACGCGGCGCGGCTGAGGCGGATGAAGCCGACGGCGTTCCTGATCAACTCGGCGCGCGGCGACATCGTCGACGAGGCGGCGCTGGTCGCGGCACTGCAGGCCGGGACAATCGCCGGGGCCGGGCTCGATGTCTTCGAGCGGGAGCCGCAGGTCACCGAGGCACTGCGGGCGATGCCCAATGTCTGCCTGCTGCCCCATCTCGGCAGCGCGACCGTCGAGACCCGCGTTGCCATGGGCATGACCGTCGTCGAGAACCTGACCGCCTTCTTCGAAGGCCGCGAGCCGCCGAACCGCGTGGCGTGACGGCGCCCGCTGCGCGTCGGGATTCCGGGCACCCTTCGCGTGCGGCGAGCCCGGTTGCAACGAAGCGGATGCTCTGCGACAGCTGCGCGTCCTGCCAAGCGAGGAGCCTTCGATGTACCGCATCCTGATCGGCGATCCCGCCTATTCGAGCTGGAGCCTGCGGGGCTGGCTGCTACTCGCGGCGTTCGACATTCCGTTCGAGGCGGAGGTCGTGCGCATGTACGATCCGGCCTTCGAGGCGATGAAGGCGGCCAGGGTGCCGGCCCGAACCGTTCCGATCCTGGAATGGACGGAGGCTGGTGAGGCCCGCCGGGTCTGGGACACTCTCGCCATTGCGGAGACGCTGCACGAGCGGCACCCCGAAGCGGGACTCTGGCCGGTCGACGCCCGCGCCCGCCGAGTCGCCCGGTCGCTCGCGGCCGAGATGCATTCCGGATTCGGTGTGCTGCGCGGTGCCTGCCCGATGAATATCCACCGCACCCCGGCGCCGCTGAAGTCACTGCCGGATGGGGTCGCTGCCGATGTCACCCGCCTCGCCGCGCTCTGGGGCTGGGCGCTGGCCGAAGCCGGCGGACCCTGGCTCGCCGGCGCGCGCTTCTCGGCGGCGGATGCCTTCTTCGCACCGGTCGCGCTGCGGATCCGGGAATACGCCCTGGCGCCGGGCGCCGGGGCCGCCGGCTATGCCGCCCGGCTGCTCGGGCATCCGGCGGTGTCGCGCTGGATCGCGATGGCCGAGGCCGACCCGCGACGGCTGCCACACTACGACCGGATCTGACCCGGATCGGGCAGCGCCCGCATCGATGGAGCCGCAAGGGGCGTGATCGAGACCGCCAGAAACCTGCTCGAGCTTGCCGGCCAGTATCCCGGCCTCGCCACGCTGGTCGCCTTCCTCGTCGCCATGGTCGAGGCTGTCGTGGTGGTCGGCCTGTTCGTGCCTGCGACGGTCATCCTGGTCGGGCTGGCCGGCATGACAGGCCTCGGACACCTGCCGTTCTGGCCGATCTTCCTCGCCACCGTCGCCGGATCTGTCACGGGCGATGCGGTCTCCTTCGCGATCGGCCGCTACTACGGCGGAAGGCTGCGGACCGCCCGGCTCATGGCGCGCTACACGGGCATCATCGACGCCGGCGAGCGCTTCTTCCGCGCGCACGGCAACAAGAGCGTGGTGATCGGGCGCTTCGTGCCGGGGGTCAAGACCGTGGTGCCCGCCGTCGCCGGCATGATGGGGCTCCGCCCCGCCCGGTTCGCGGCGCTGACCTCCATTGCCGCTTTGCTCTGGACGACGGCACATCTCGTGCCCGGATACTCCGCCGGCGCGGCGCTGTTGATCACCGGCACGATCAGCAAGCGGCTGGTGGTCGTGCTGCTGGCGCTCGGCGCCTCGGCGGTCCTGGTGCTGTGGCTCGCCCGCCTGGGGTTCCGGCTCGGCGCCCGCGCGCTGCCGCGGGCGCAGACGGCCCTGGCCCGGTGGTCGGCCGCGCAGCCGCCGCCGCACGGTCCGCTGATCCTGCGGCTGGTCTCGCCGGACCACGAGGACTTCCGGCTCCTGATCCTGCTGCTGGCGATGTTCGCCGCGGCGATCCTGGGCGGCGCGGCGCTGATCGAGGCCGTGGTCAGCGGCGACGCCGTCGTCAGGCTCGACGCCTCGGTCAGCGCCTTCCTGCAGTCGCTGCGCACCGGAATCGGCGACCGGCTGATGGTCGGCGCGACCATGCTGGGCGACAAGGTGGTGACGACCGGGGTCACCGCAGCGGCAGCGGCGGCGCTGGCGCTGTCCGGGCGCCGGCAGCTGGCGCTGGGGCTGGTGGTTGCGGTGCTGGGCGCGGTCGGCTTCGTGTTTGTGTTGAAGGGGCTGGTGCAGGCGCCCAGACCGAGCGAGCTCTATGCCGGAGTCGATTCCTTCTCCTTCCCCAGCGGCCACGCGACCAATTCGGCGACGCTCTACGGCGTGCTTGGGCTGATCGCGCTGCGCGGGCTCTCGCCGGCGGCCGGCCGGCGGGTCGCCATGGCCCTGGCGCTGCTGGTGGCGGCGATCGCCTTCTCGCGGGTCTATCTTGCGGCGCACTGGCCCTCGGACGTCGCCGAAGGGCTGCTGTTCGGCTTTGCCGCCGCCTCGGGGCTGGCGCTGGTATTCCGGGGCTATGACATTCCGCGCATGGCCGCCCGCCGGACCCTTGGGGCGGCGGCGGTCGCCCTGGCGGTCATCGGCGCCTGGCATATCGACCGAAGCCATGCGCGCATGGCCGGGACCTATGCGCGGCCCGCCCCGCCGCTGGCCGAGCTCGCGCAGCCCTGGCGCGACGGCGGCTGGCAAGCCCTGCCGACCCACCGGACCGATCTCGCCGGCACGTTCGAGGAGCAGTTGGTGCTGCAGTGGCGGGGCGATGCGGACAGCCTGATGGCGGCCCTGCGCCGGCTCGGCTGGATCGCCCCGCCGCCATGGTCGATCGGTGCCCTGAACGCCTTTGTCCTTCCGGGCAGTGCCAGTGTGGATCTGGCCGTGGTGCCGAGCCTGCACAACGGGCGCCCCCAGGCGCTTGTCGCTGTGCTGCCCGATGATCGGGCGGGCGCCCAGGGAGGCCGCCATGTGCTGCGCGCCTGGGAGCAGGAGGCACTCGAGCCGGGAGGTCCGGCCGAGCGGATCCTGCTCGCTTCGATCGTGCACCAAGCGGTCGAGCGCCCGTTCGGGATCCTCTCGCTCCCGCTTCGCGACACCGACGGGGCCTGCGATGCTGGCATGCTGATCGCCGGGCTCCCCAACGCGGTCGCCGTCGGTCCGGCGCTCCCCTCCAACCGGGGCGCCTGCGGCGGTCGCACGATCCTGGCGGAAGAGCCCTCCGACCGATCCGATCAGGACAGGGTGGACGCCACGGGCAGACCGATTCGCGCCGCGGTATCCGGCTGGCAGATCAGATAGTTGCGACCTGCATCGCCCAACCTCTGGGCCGGTGCCACACCTGCGGACCCGCCGCTCTCGGTCACCGCATAGGCGCAGTAGCCCAGTCCGGCGAGCGCGTCGGCGACCGCGCGTCCGACCCCGGCATCGAGCACCTCGCAGAGCAACGCCGGGCGATCGCGCCGGATCAGACCTCGGGCGCCGCGCAGCACGGCAGGCTCGTGGCGCTCGACATCGATCTTCATCAGGCCGACCCGGCTGATCTCCTTGGCCGCACAATAGTCGTCCAGAGCCACGGTCCGCACTTCGTAGGACCACGAATAGGCGTCGCCCAGCATCGCGCGCTCGAGCGAGGCCGAGTAGACATGATCGCCCTCGATGTCATGCAGCACCGCGACGCCATCGCGATCCGACACGGCAGCCTGTTCGACCAAGATCCGCCCGCCATTGAGCGCGACATTGTCCCGCAGCCGGTTGCAGACCCGCGGCACCGGCTCGAAGGCGACAACGCAGGCCGCCGGGTCGAGCGCCGCTGCCGCAAGGGCATAGACCCCGGTGTTGGCACCGACGTCCAGGACCGCTTCCGGATGATCCCGGCAGAGATCGCGCCAGAGCATCAGAGAGGTTCGCTCCCAGTTGCCCGCAAAACCCGACCAGAACAGGTCGTTCTCCACCTCGGCTCCGCGGGCGCGCATGCGAAAGCGGGCACCGGGGGCCGCCTCGACGTCGAACTCACCGTCGAAATGCAGGTGGCGGTACATGGTCTGCGGCGGCTGCCAGACCGCGTGCAGCGCCCGTAGCATCGGCAGCTTGAGCGGCAGATGGCGCCATGCCGTCCTGAGGGCGCGCTTGACCGGCCCAGTGCCCATTGGCACGCTCACCCCGCACTCAGCCCTGCGCCGCCGCCACCGCGGCGGAGAACTCGCGCGTCAGCAGCCCGATCTCCTCGATCCCGACCGAGACGCGGATGAAGCCCTCGCTGATGCCGAGCGCGGCGCGGCCTTCGGGCGTCAGGCCGCGATGCGAGCTCGAGGCCGGGTGCGAGAGCGTGGTGCCGATGTCGCCGAGCGTCGGCGCGAAGGGGACATGCGCGGCGGCGCGCAGGAAGCGGTTGACCTCCGCGCGCCCGCCCTTCAGGCGGAAGCTCACCATGGTGCCGCCCTGCCCGCCCAGCAGCGCCACCGCCCGGTTGTGGTCCGGGTGGTCGGCGCGGCCCGGATAGAGCACCGCCTCGATGCCGGCGAGCCCGGCCAGATGATCGGCCAGCGCCGCCGCATTGGCCTGGGCGCGCTCGAAGCGCAGGTCGAAGGAGTGCAGCCCCCGCTCGGCCAGCCAGCAGTCGAAGGGGCTCGGCGTCAGCCCCCAGGTGACGGCGACGTCGTAGAGCCGCCGGGCGTGCCCGGGGTCGCGCGCCGCGGCATAGCCGAGCGTCACGTCGGAATGGCCGGCGAGCATCTTGGTGACCGAGTGGATCACGAAATCCGCCCCGTGGTCGAAGGGACGGTAGAGGCGCGGCGTGGTGAAGGTGTTGTCGACCGCGAGCAGCGCGCCGGTCTCACGGCAGGCCGCTGCGATCGCCTCGAGATCGGCGACCCGCAGCGTCGGGTTCGAGACCACCTCCGCCAGCACCAGCCGGGTGCCCTCGCGGATCGCGGCGGCGAAGGCACGGCCATCGGTCGGGTCGGCCAGCGTGACCTCGACGCCCATGCGGGGCATCTCGTCCCTGAGCATCCGCAGAGTCCGGCCGTAGAGCTGATTTCCCGCAACCACATGGTCGCCGGCCTTCACGACCGAATTGAATACGGCGCCCACCGCCGCCATGCCCGAGGCCATGACCACGCCGGCCTGCGCACCCTCCATCCAGTCGAGCTTGTCGGCGAGGATGGTCCCGTTCGGATGTCCCTCGCGGCCATAGGTGTAGCCCTGCACGCGCCCCTCGTACTGGGCGTCGAGCGCGTCGGCGTCCGGGCTCGCATAGACCACCGAGGGCCAGATCGGGCTGACCACGGGGCGCGAGGCCGACCCCGGCTGCAGCCCCCTGCGGACGATCGAGCGGTGGTCGTCCGAGCGATGGTCGTCGGTCATCGGCGGCTCCCGTTTTTCGGCTGGACGCGGCGCGGCGGAAGCCGGACAATCGCCGAACGTCCACGCGACGTCAATCTGCACCGCCCCAGGGGGGAATTTGCCGGTCCTGTCATCGAAGCGCGCCTCGGTCGGGGTGCTGATCCTGACCCAGATCGCGGTGCTGTCGCTGTGGTTTTCCTCGGCCGCCGTGCTGCCCGAAATGGGGCGCGAGGCCGGGCTCACGCCGGCGCGGCTTGCCTGGCTTTCGACCGCCGTGCAGCTCGGCTTCGGATCGGGCGCCGTCGTCTATGCGGCGCTGGGCCTCGCCGACCGCTACGATCCGCGCCGGGTGTTCCTGCTCTCGGCGCTGGCGGCGGCGGCCGCCAATCTCGCGCTGCTCGCGGTGCCGATCGGCGGGTGGGAGGCGGCTGCGCTGCGCGGACTGACCGGAGCGGCCATGGCCGGGGTGTACCCGGTTGGGATGAAGATCGCCACCGGCTGGGGCAGGACCGACCGGGCGCTCCTCGTCTCGCTGCTGGTCGGCGCGCTGACCCTCGGCTCGGCGAGCCCACACCTGATCTCGCTCGCCGGCGGGGCGGACTGGCGCATGACGATCTGGGCCAGCACCGCGCTCGCGGTGGCCGGTGCGGTTGCAATCCTGACCGTTGGCCTCGGTCCGCACCACGCCCGGGCGCCCAGGCTCGACGTGACCGCCGTGGCGCTGGTCTGGACAGACCGGCGGATCCGGCTCGCCGTGCTCGGCTATGTGGGCCACATGTGGGAACTCTACGCGTTCTGGGCTTGGGTGGGAGTGATCGCCACCGGCTCCTATGCGCTGGCCGGAGCGCCCGATGCCGCGGCACTCGGCAAACTGACCGCCTTCCTCGCCATCGCGCTTGGCGGGATCGCCTGCGCCCCGGCGGGGTGGCTTGCCGTGCGGCTCGGAAGCGCGAGGGTTGCGCGGGGCTGTCTCGTTGTCAGCGGCGGGGCGGCGCTGGCCTCGGCCGTGCTTTACGGCGGTCCGGCCTGGGCGATGGTGGCGGTCCTGGTGATCTGGGGGCTCGCGGTCGTGCCGGACTCGGCGCTCTACTCGACGCTGGTCGCCGACGCCGCGCCGCCCGAGCGCACCGGCTCGCTCCTGACGGTGCAGAACGCGCTCGGCTTCCTGCTGACCGCCTTCACCGTGCAGGCCGCCCCGGCGCTGGCGGCCATGACCGGCTGGCCCTGCGTGCTGGCGATCCTCTCGCTCGGCCCGGCCGCGGGCATCCGGGCGATGCAGCTGCTGATCCGGGATTAAGCCGCCAGTTCAGCCCGCGCCGAAGGCGCGCCGGTAGAGGTGCCATGAGGCATGGCCCAGCACCGGGAAGACCGCCAGAATTCCGAAAAACAGCGGAACCATGGCGACGAGGCTCGCTCCTGCGACCACGGCGGCCCAGAGGATCATTGTCCACCGGTTCTCCAGTACCGCGCGTGCGCTGGCGACCATGGCGGTCACCACGTCGATTTCGCGGTCGAGCAGCATCGGGATCGAGAACACCGAGACGGCGAACAGCAGGAAGGCCAGCGCGCCTCCGACTGCCGTGCCCGCGACCAGCATGAAGATTCCCTCCGGGCTCAGCAGCAGCGCAGGTGACGAGGTGATGTTGGTCAACGGCTTCAGCCCGAACGAGAGGGCGAAGATCAGATGCGCCATGAAGACCCAGACCAGGTAGAAGAACAGGGTCACGAAAGCCATCGACGGAATCTGGCGCGAGCGCTCGCGCACCGGCACACCGATCACCGCGGCCCAGTCCAGCGGCTCGCCCTCGCCGATCCGGCGGCTGACCTCGTAGAGCCCGACCGCGAGGAACGGGCCGACCAGCGGGAAGCCCGCGGCGATCGGCAGCACCCAGTAGCTCGACTGCCAGACCACGAGCTGCAGGCAGATCACGATGCCGATGGCCGAGAACACGCTGGCGAAGAACAGGCCGAAGGCCGGCGCACGCCGGAAGTCGGCCATGCCGGCCCGGAGCGCCGCACCGAGATCCTCGCGCCCGAGCGGCCGGGCCCGCGGCATCGGCGCGGCTGGCGATGCGGTAGTCATGCGGTTCCTCCCTGACTGCGGCGAACCCGGAAATGCTGCAGGAGAAGCGGCCGGCCATCAAGCCCCGAGCACTGTCGAGGATCGCAATCCTGCACGACCACGCGCCGCACCACCGTTGCTCACGGATGGGGCATCATTGCCTTAAGATCCACGGCAAGATCGACAACGCCGTCGACCTATTTTGCTGCCACCCGCAACTCAGGGTGAAACTCGAGCACGACATTGCCGATGCCCCCGTCGTGATTTTGCGGGTCCATCATCATCTCGTAAGTGAACCGCGGGAAGGTGCCGGAAACGTGTGCGCCGCGTGAAAACTTGCGCTTCGTGGGTATCCAGCACTCGAAGTCCCGGTCCGCGGCCGATGCGGCGCAACTCTGGGTATAGTTCACAACGTATAGTCTGCCGGGCGAGACCCACGGATTATCCCGGTGATCAACGTCGAACACTATCTCCAGGGCGTCACCATGCCGGGTTGCAGTGGCGAAAATCCTCGAACCATCAGGCGACCTGCCGGAAGCGTTCCAGAGGCTGCCGTCAGGGATGCTGACCTCGGCTGGTGGGGGCGGGGGCGATACCGCGTCTTCTGGCCCGTGGCGGGCCTGCAGCGGCTGGGCCTCCAGCATGGCGGTGGTTGGCGCTGCAATCGTCGGGCCTGCAGACTTCAGCTCTGGGAGAAACTCCAGCACGATGTCGCCGGGAAGGGGTCCCGATTTCCAACCCAACGCAAGCTGCATCTCGTAGGTCAGTCTCGGGAATGTGCCGAACACCTTCGCACCAAAACTGAGTTGGCGACGTTCCGCTATCCAGCATTCGATGACCGGGGCCGAAAGCGGTACGGTGCAGCTCTGGCTATAGCGGTCAGCGTGTGGCGGGCCGAAATAGGAAACACCCTTGTGATTGACATCAAACACGATCTCCAGGGCGTCACCCTGTCGGGTCGCGGTGGCGAAAACCCTGGAACCTTCACGCGACTTGCCGGACGCGGTCCAGCGGCTGCCTTGCGGGATGCCATCTCCGGTTGGAAGGGACGCCAGGGTCACCTCCGGAACAGCGCCGTCCGGCTGCTGCGCCGGCAGTGAAGGGGTCGGCGCGGCGCGCTTCGGGCCTCCCGTCGTCAGCCGGTCGAGCAATACCTCCGAGAGGACGCCGTCAGGCGTCAGCCCGTGGTCCGACTGGAAGCTCCGCATCGCCCGCGCCGATCTGCTTCCCCAGACACCGTCGACCGGGCCGGCATTATAACCGAGGCGATTGAGTTCGGCCTGCGCATCGCGCTGGTGCCGGATCAGGAAGGCGATGCGGCGATCGGCATCGTCGGCCTGTCCGGCGTCGGGGAAGCGGGTCCTGAATGCCCTGACCGCGGGCAGGTCCCAGCTTTCCGCCAGCCCGGCCCAGAGGACATCCGCTTCCTGTTGCATCGCGAGGCGGGCGTCAGGCGCCCCGCTGCGCTCCGCGTCCCCCGCACCGGTCGCGGCAAGAACGGTGGATCCGGAATGATCGGCCACATGTGCCAGCACGCCCGCGAGGTCGCCGAAGGATGCCATCGCGCGCGAGGGCTCGACGGGGCGCGGAGGCGGAATGCGGCCGGCCCGGGCAGGCTCGGACGATCCGGAGACGCCATCGAGCACGAACGGCCGGTCGTCGATGGACGCCACCAGGAGCGAGGGCTCGGCAGGGGGCGACGACGCCCTGCGATAGTGCCCGGCCGGCCCGCGCAACGTGGATACGCGATCCAGCACGCCCGACAGGCCATCGGAGCCCGACGTGTCGAGCGAGGCATCAGCGCGGAGCGCAGACGCCAGGCGCTCTTGCCGGGCAGGCCCGGACGATTCCGAGACACCATCCAATGCGCCCGCGAGGTCGCCGGAGGACAGCGCGTCGATCTCCAGGGAATCCAGGAGATCCGGCGGGAGTTGCACCGCCGGGTAACCCCAGGCCAGCAGCCAGGCGAGCACTGCAATGCCTCCGGCCATGAAGGTGCGGCTCGCAATGCGTGCCCATCGTCTCGGTGCCCGCGAAACGGCTGTTGTCCCGATGGAGGGCGGCCCGGACCGGTCGTCAAGTGCAGGCTTCGCACCGTCACCGGTTTCCCGCCGGCTCGCGACGAAGGCGCCCGAGACCCCGGCCAAGCGACCGGTTGCCGCTCCGTTGCTGCGGAGCGCCTTGCTGAGCGCTTCGGTCTCGGGCTCAGGCTCGACATCGAGTTCGGCCGCCAGCAGTGACCGGCAGCGCTCGTATTGCCGCAGCGCGGCCTGGCGCTGGCCAAGTTCGGCATGAAGAACCATGAGCGCGCGGTGGACGTCCTCCCGCAGGGGATCCAGGACCAGCAGACGCTCGGCAAGAACGATCGCGTCCTCCCTCGCGCCGGCCGCGCGCTTGTGCGCCATCAGCGCGTGCAGGGCTCCGACCATCAGGCCGTGAAAGCGCCGGCGCTCTTCCTCCAGCCAGGCCTGGAAGCCCGGGTCGGAAAGATCGAGGCCGTCGAGAAGATCGCCCCGATAGAGAGGCACCGCGGCTTCGAGGTCTGCCGGCGTGCCGCGCGCGATCAGGTCCTGGAATGTCAGGGCATCGACTTCCACGCCCACGTCATCGAGGCTGATCGACTGGCGGTCCGCTCGCAGGATCTGGTCCTGCATCGGCCCCAGGGCCTTTCGGAGAACGGTCAGGGTCTGGCGCAGGCTGGAACGCGCCTGCTCATCCCCATGGTCGCCCCACAGGAGACCGCAAAGCCGGGAGCGCAGGATGGCTTCGCCGCGGTTTAGCGCGATATAGGCGAGAAGCGCCTGTCCCTTGCGAATCGGAATCACTGCGGGTTCGCCCGATGATAAACGCGCCCCGAAGCCGCCCAGGAATTTCAGGAAAAGAACAGCCATTTGCCGTCAACCGGTCAATCAATCCCCCTCGGCACATATTTATAGTGCGGAAAGCAGCCGGTTGTCGAGTTTGGGGTGCCTTTATCACGATCGGCTCACGGTCTTATGACGGTGGGCCAATACTCTCCCCGATCAGCTGCAATGCATGACGCAACGGCGACCGGTCGGATCAGCCAGTCCCGGCGACCGACGGTCGCTCCATTAACTGGGGGAACGACCATGAAGAAGCCAGGCGGTGGCGGGACCACGAACAAGGCCCCGGTGATCCTCGCACAGACCTTCCTCGTCGACGACAACTCGGGCGCCGGTTCGGTGGTCGGCACGGTGGTGGCGACAGACCCGGAGGGGGATCCGTTGTCCTACATCCTGTCTGGCGAGGATGTGGATCTGTTCGTGATCGATCAGGACGGCATCATCCGGTTCAAGAGCACATTTTCCGGCCCGCTCGACCTCACGGGCTATGATCTCACGGTCTCGGTCACCGATGGCAAGCACACGCCCGTCACCGCGCCGGTGACGGTCAGTGTCGGCGAGGTGATCGATCTCGGGACGCTGGCGCCAGCGGACGGGTTCAGCATCACCGGCCCTGACGGCGGCGGCATCGGCTCGAGGGTTTCCTCGGCCGGCGACGTGAACAACGACGGCGTCGCCGATTTCATGGTCACGGCGGGCAACGCGCACGATGTGTATGTCGTCTTCGGCGACAGCAACAGCGACGGGTCCGGCAACTATGAAGACATCGACCTGACCGACACCAGCACCTGGGACGGTTTCGCCCTGATCGGCGGCACATCCGGGCCGGGCGCGATCAACCTGGGCGATGCGATCTCGCCGGCCGGCGATGTCAACGGCGACGGCGTCGACGATCTGATTATGTCGGCAAACGATGGCCTGCTGGGGTCGAACATCGTGATCTTCGGCAAGGACTCACCCATGGGGGAGACGTTCCCGGACGTCTACAATCTTCCGAACGCTCAGTCGCTCGAGGATTTTTCATCGTCCGGCGACGGCGTTTTGATCCGCGGCGGCTTTGCGCTCGCCTCGGCCGGGGACGTGAACGGCGACGGGATCGGTGACCTGATCATCGGTGAAGGCGGCGCCGACGGCCTCGGCCGCAAGGGCAGGAGCGCCGGCGAAGCCTATGTCGTCTACGGCGCCACGGACATCGCTGACATCGACCTTGCCGACACCTCATCCTGGGACGGCCTGCGCATTCTGGGCAGCACGAACCTTCAGCAGGTGGGATTCTCGGTCTCGTCCGCAGGCGATATCAACGGCGACGGCCGCGACGACGTGATCGTCGGCGCCGTCGGCGCCGACACCGACGGCAACACGCGCACCGCCGAGGGCGCGGCCTATGTCATTTACGGTCGGGCCAGTGGCGCGGGCGTCACCGACATCAACCTGGCAAGTCTCGCGCCCGGGGACGGCTTCCGCATTCTCGGCGTCGATCCGGACGACCGGCTCGGATGGTCGGTCGCCGGCGTCGGCGACGCGAACGGCGACGGCACGGACGACCTGATCGTCGCGGCCGACGCGGCCGACGGCGACAGGGGCGGCACCAATGTCGGCGAGGTCTATCTGATCCTCGGTACGGACTCGGCGACGCGCGGCGACATCGACCTCGCGACCCTCGCCGCCGCCGACGGCATCCGCTTCGTGGGCATCGACAGCTCCGACTTCGCGGGCCGGAGCGTCTCGGCCGCCGGCGATGTCAACGGCGACGGAATCAGCGACATCCTCATCGGGACCAGCGGCGGCGACGGCAACGGCGAGAGCAACGCGGGCGAGGCCTATCTCATCTTCGGCAGGACCTCGTGGTCCGG
Source organism: Limibaculum sp. (assembly GCA_039805905.1). GTDB lineage: Bacteria > Pseudomonadota > Alphaproteobacteria > Rhodobacterales > Rhodobacteraceae > Thermohalobaculum. The sequence goes on from JBDIVM010000013.1 coordinate 74,124, forward strand.
CGGCACGATCGACCTCGGCAGCCTTTCGGCCGAGGACGGCGTGGTCATCTTCGGGGACGAGGCCGGGGACCGTGCGGGCTATTCCGTCTCTGCGGCCGGCGACATCAACAACGACGGCTACGACGACATCCTCGTCGGCGCATGGGGCGCCGAGAACGGTGTGGGCGTCCCGGACCAGGACGACGGCGCGGCCTACATCCTGTTCGGCCGCGACTTCTCGGCCGACACGATGGTCTTCGGCTGACGGTCACTCCGGCGGCGCCTCATGCCCGCGCCGCCGGTTTCCACTTGATCGAGCAGCCCATCGACGGGGTCTGCCAGGCCGGTCCCCGGCCCGTTGCAGCGACCTGGGCCATCGCCTCGTGGAGCTCGCGCCGCGCGCCCGGCGCCGCCGGGTGGCGGCCGGATTCGTCGAGCCGGCCGCGGTATTGCAGCCCCAGCTCCGCGTCGAAGCCGAAGAAGTCCGGCGTGCAGACCGCCTCATAGGCCCGCGCTACTGCCTGGCTCTCGTCGTGGAGATAGGGGAAGGTGAAGCCGTGGGCGCGGGCGAACGTGCCCATATGCGCGAAGCTGTCCTCGGGATAGGCATCGGCGTCGTTCGAGCAGATCGCGGCGACGCCGATGCCGAGCGCCTGCAGGTCCCTGGCGTCGCGCACCATGCGGTCGGCGATCGCCTTCACATAGGGGCAGTGGTTGCAGATGAACATGATCAGGGTGCCCTTCGGCCCCCGGATGGCGCTCAGAGCATAGGTCCGCCCGTCGGTGGCCGGCAGGGCAAAGTCCGGGGCCTTCCAGCCGAAATCGCAGATCGGGGTCTCGACGGCCATGCCGTTTCCTCGCCGGGTTGCCTGACGCCGCCGCAAGAATAGCCGATCCGGCCCGGCGGATCGACCCGTCTCCGGCGGGCGCCTCAGCCGGCCTTCCGTACCCCGGCCGGCTTGCGCACGACACCGTGGAAGTTGGTGAAGCTGACCATGCGCGACCACAGGAAGTCGCCATAGACGAAGCTCGCTCCCCCCTGCCCCGGGAACAGCGGCGTCACCACGGCATCGACCGCGGGCTCGAAGAAGAAGGGGACCGAGAAGCGCTCGGCAAGCCCGCCCAGCACCCGGTGCGGCGTGGCGCGGATGCGCCCGCCGGTCCAGTCGTTCAGCATCTGGCCGAAATTCACCACCAGCCCGCCCGCGGCCGGCGGCACGTCGATCCATTCGCCGTCCGGCCCCTGGGCCTGCAGTCCGCCGGTGCCGTCCTGCCAGAGGAGGGTGACGAAGCCCGAGTCCGTGTGCTCCTTCGTCATCACCCATCGCGTGCCGAAGGGGGTCTCGAGCTTCCGGTCATCGGGCATCGCCGCCGCCGGCCGCGCCGGGTAATGCAGCATCCTGAGCGTCGAGATCGACCCGTCGAACAGCCGCACGGCGCGACCCGCGTCGCCGCCGAGGCCCCTCACGAGCCCCGCCACCAGCGCGCGGCCCAGCCCCTCGAGGGCAGCGTAGTAGACCGCCGCCGCCTCGCGCCAGCCGGGCAGCGACGGGATCGGTGTCGGCTCGGTCAGCGGGTCGGAGCCATCGCCGCAGCGGCCGGGGTCGGCCACGTCGGGGCCGAGATCGACCCCCTCGACCAGCGCCCCCTTGCCGGGCTCGCAGGGGAAGAAACCGCGATAGACGTTGGGCCGAGCCGGGTCGTACTTGTTGCGCAGGATCTCGCGCTTGCCGTCCTCGGGCTGCGCGAAGAAATCTAGCATCCGTGCCCGCGCCCCGGCCAGCCCCAGCGCCGCATCGACCCCGGAAAGCGTCAGGAAGCCCGAGTGCGTGCCACCCTCGATCAGCGCTGCATCGGCGCGGCCTTCGAGCACATCGCAAACGTCGATCACCGGAATCATCGCCTTCTCCTCTTCCACGGCCGCGCCACCCGGACACCTGCCCGGCAGTCTGCCGCAACGCTCCAACTGCGGAAACCGGAATCTGTCGTCTCGCGGGACGGGCGGAAGATGACGGCGCGGGCTGTGCGCGCCGTCCGGAGCGCCCGCAGCGCAGACCGGCATCGATCGCCCACCGGCCGGTCGAACTGCGGGCCGGACGAATCATCCGGGGTCCGGTTGCCATCACGCAGCAGGAATTCTGGCGGTGTCCACAGACAGTTCGCGGATGTTTCATCTGATCGTGCTAGCGCCGCGTCCGCACCAACGTGACGAGTTTTCATGAGCAACCTTCTGGAATCCGTTAAATAATCCTTGCCGCAATGGCCGGAGCAGTCTTGCGCCACTTTCGGACCAGGCGCGAGTGCGGGCCCGAACGCTCGCCCTGTGGTTGACAAATCGCCGCGACTGCCCCATCCCTGTTGAAAACAGCACAGGCAAGATTTCCGCGAGCGTGCAGTATGTTGCGGGTGAACCATGAAGTCTTGCTTCAGGGAACGATTTCTGCCGGACGACTCCGGGGCGCTGACGCCGCTCATGCTCGTCCTGCTGGTAGGGATCATCGTCAGCTCGGGCATTGCGCTCGACCTGATCCGCCAGGAATCCGAACGCTCCGATCTCCAGGACGCCCTTGATCGCGGCGTCCTTGCGGCCGCGGCGCTGACCCAGGCGATCGACCCTGAGGTCACCGTCCGCGACTATCTGAAGAACCGATCGCTTTCGGACGTGCAGCTGGACATCTCGGTTTCGAGCGGCCGGGGGAACAACAGCCGGCGCATCAGCGCCAGCGCCCGCTACGAGATGGACACCCTGTTCTTCCGGATGGTCGGCCTGCCCGAGCTGCCGGTTACCGCCCGCACCACTGCACTGCAGGGTCGCCAGCCGGCCGAGATCTCGCTGGTGCTCGACATCTCGGGCACGATGCGCTGGGACCAGCGCCTGGTGAACCTGCGGCCGGCGGCAAGCGCCTTCGTCGATGCGGTCACCGACGGAGAGGCCGACTCGCTGACCTCGATCAACCTGATCCCCTATGCCGGCCAGGTAAACCCCGGCCCCGCGGTGTTCGCCATGCTGAATGGCCGGCGCACGCACGACTTCTCGTCCTGCCCGGAATTCAAGCCGAATGACTTCAACGACACGCATCTGCCTGCCGCTCCGTTCTACGAGCAGGTACCGAACTTCCACCACTGGCGGATCGACCGGGCCTGGATGGATTGGGGATGGTGCCCGTCGGACGATACCGCGATCACCTATCTCTCGAACGACCGTGACGCGCTCAGGCAGGCGATCAGCGATCTGCGGCTGCACGACGGCACCGGAACCTACAACGCGATGAAATGGGCCCTGGCGCTCCTCGATCCGGACTCGCAGCCCTTCGTCGCCGGGCTCGCCGACCGGGGGATCGTCCCGCGCGAGTTCGACTCCCGCCCCGCCGCCTGGGACGACCCGGAGACCCGCAAGTTCATCGTGCTGATGACCGACGGCATCGTGACAGAGCAGTATCGCCCGCAGCACCCGTCCGATCCGGAGCTGGCGACCGAGGAAATCCTCGTCCACGGCCACCCGTTCCGCGAGACGCTCAGCCGCCCGCAGGGGCTCGGTTTCTTCAACGATCTCTGCAACATGGCGAAGGCGAACGGCGTGACCGTCTTCACCATTGCCTTCGAGGCACCGGAGGAGGCGCAGGAGGAGATGCGCAACTGCGCGTCCTCCGCAGGCCACTTCTTCGACGCCCAGGGCACCGGGATCGCGACCGCGTTCGAGCAAATCGCCTCGACGATCAACAACCTGAAGCTGGTGGAATGATGACTGCCGTGGCCGCCATGCGCACCCGCCTTCGTACCCTTGCCGGCGACTGCTCCGGCAATGCGACGATCGAGTTCGTGATCCTGTTCCCGTTCCTGATGTACATGATCCTCTCGATCGCCGAGGCGGGGTCGCTGATGGCGCGCTCGGTGATGCTCGACCGCGGGGTCGAACTGGCGATGCGCGAACTGCGGCTGGGCCTCGCTCCCGGCATCACCCATGACCAGATGAAGCAGCGGATCTGCGACGGCGCCTTCCTGATCGGCGACTGCACGCGCGCGATCCAGCTCGAACTGCTGCCGCTGTCACGCGCCGGAGGCTTCCTTTCCGGCGCGGCAAACTGCGTCGACCGCACCGGCCGGATCGAACCGGTCGTCACCTTCGACCCCGGCAGCCGCGGCGAGATCGTGCTGGTGCGCGCCTGCCTGGTGGTCGACCCGATCTTTCCGGGCATGGGACTCGGCGCCATGCTGCCGGTCGACGCCAGCGGCGGGGTGCGGCTGACCGCCGCCTCGGCCTTCATGAACGAGCCCGAATGAGGAGCGCCATGACCCAGCCCCTGCTGTCCCGCTGGCTCCGCGACGAGCGCGGCACGCTGACCATGGAGTTCCTGCTGTGGATGCCGTTCCTGGCCTTCTGGCTGGTGGTCAGCGCCGCCTTCTTCCAAGCCTACTCGGCGCGCAACGATGCGTCCAACACCGCCCACGCGCTCTCCGACATCATGTCCCGGCAGGTCGAGGTCGGCGACGGCTTCTTCGCCGAGCTCTACGCCCTGCAGGCGCAGCTGCTCCCGCGCACGCCGGAGGGAGTGCGGCTCCGCGTCAGCAGCATCGAATACGTTGCAGAGGAAGAGACCTACCGGGTGCTGTGGTCGCGTGCGGTCGGTGGCGGCGAACCTCTGCCGGAAGCGGTGATCGCCGCTGCGTTCCTGCCGGCTATGGCCGACCATGACACGGTGCTCCTGACCGAGCTCGACGTGCCCTTCGTGCCCTTTGCCGAATGGGCCGGAATCGGTGCGCGCACCTGGTCCTTCGATCTCGTCGCCCGGCCGCGTTTCGTCCCCGCCGTGGCCCTGCTCGTTGGCGAGGGCGAAGGCGGATCGGCGAGGGCGGACGACGGCGCGGACACCCGGTCGAACGGCTCGTGAGCCACGCCCCGGGCCAAGCCTGGGTGGTGGCGGGGGTGGGGATCGAACCCACGACCTCAGGATTATGAGTCCTGCGCTCTAACCAGCTGAGCTACCCAGCCACGGCTGCGCGTTGTAAGCACGGGTCCGAGCCCCGTCAAGGACACTGGGGCGGCCGGTCGCGCGGGTCGCGCCGATCTCATATGGTGCGTTCGAGCAGACCGATCCAGTTGCGGTAGCAGATCTTGCCGATCAGCACCTCGCCATAGCCCGCCTGCCGCATCGCGGCGACGAGACGCGGCAGGCCGCCGACATCGGCGATCTCGAGCGGCAGCGTGCAGCCGTCATAGTCCGAGCCGAGCGCCACCCCTTCCTCGCCGAGATGCACCAGCAGATGGTCGAGATGGCGCAGCATGGTCTCGATCGGGGTATCGGCGTTGTCGGCGCAGTCGGCGCGCAGGAACCCGACGTTGAAGTTGAGCCCGACCACGCCGCCCGACTCGCGCACTGCCTTCAGCTGGTCGTCGGTCAGGTTGCGCGGGCAGTCCGACAGCGCGCGGGCGTTGGAATGGGTGGCGACCAGCGGCTTCGTGGCGATCTTCGCCACGTCCCGGAAGCCGCCCATGTTCAGGTGCGAGAGGTCTATCATGATGCCCAGCGCCTCGCATTCCCGCACCAGCGCCTTGCCGGCATCGGTCAGGCCGGCATCCGGGTCGTGCGGGTCGCCGGCATGGATCGGCGCGCCGTGGCCGAAGGCGTTCGGGCGCGACCAGACGAGGCCGAGCGAGCGCAGCCCGGCCGCGTGCAGCACCTCGAGCGCGTCGAGCCCGGTATCGATGCATTCCGCCCCCTCGATATGGGGCAGGATGGCGAGCCGTCCCGCCGCCCGCGCCGCCTCGATGTCGGCGGCCGAGCCGCAGAGGGCGAGATCCTCAGGCACATCCGCGGCCAGCCGCCGCATCCGGGCGAACATGGCGAGCGTGAAGTCGAGCGCCACCTGCCGGTCGACCGGGGAATACCGGCGGGGATCGGTGCGGTCGAAGCCGACGAACTCGCCGTTCCGGATGTTCGGCGTGAACATGGCGAAGAAGCCCCCGGCCAGCCCCGAGGCCCGTGCCCGCGGCAGGTCGATGTCGAGTTCGGCCGCACCGCCGGCGAAATCGAGCGGCGCGCCTTGCCGCGCCGCGCGTTCGAGCTTCAGGATCGTGTCATTGTGGCCATCGAAGACCTGCACCGTGTCGGTCATGCCTCACTCCGCTTCCTCGGGCACATAGCCCATGCTCGCCCGGAGCAGCCGGCGGGTATAGTCCTGCCGCGGCTCCATCCGCCGCATCGCTGCGACATCGAGCGTCTCGACGATCCGCCCGCCCTGCATCACCGCGATCTCCTCGCACATATGCGCGACGACCGCCAGATCGTGGCTGACGAGCAGGAAGGTCAGCCCGCGCTGCGCGCGCAGGTCGGCGAGCAGGTTCAGCACCTCGGCCTGCACCGAGACGTCGAGTGCCGAGGTCGGCTCGTCGAGGAGCAGGATCCGCGGCTCCAGCATCAGTGCCCGCGCGATCGCCACCCGCTGGCGCTGGCCGCCCGAGAGCTGATGCGGATAGCGGAAGCGGAAGGAGGACCCGAGGCCGACCGCCGCGAGTCCCTGCTCGATCCGCTGCTCGATCCGGTCGAATCCGTGCAACGCCAGCGGCTCGGAGAGCGTCCGGTCGACCGTGTGGCGCGGGTGCAGCGAGGCGTAGGGGTCCTGGAACACCATCTGCACCGCGCGGTAGAATCCGCGATCGCGCAACTGGCCCAGTGCCTCGCCGTTGACGGCGATCCCGCCGGTCCAGTCGCGGATCAGCCCGGCAATCGCGCGGAGCACGGTCGACTTGCCCGAACCGGATTCGCCTACCAGCCCGAAGGATCCGCCCTCCGTCACCCGGAAGGTGGCGCGGTCGACCGCGAGGTTGTGGGCCGCCCCCTCGCCGAAGGCGACGGACAGGCCCTTGACGGCGATGGCGTCGGGTCGCAGGGACTCAGGCGAAGGCATCGACGCTCGCTTCCTCCAGCCATGCAGGGTCGCGCCGCATCACCTCGAGCCGGTGCGCCGGCTCGTCGAGCCGCGGCAGCGAGTTGAGAAGCGCCCGGGTATAGGGATGCCGTGCCTCGTGCAGCGCGTTCGCCCGGCAGGTCTCGACGATCCGCCCGCCATACATGATCAGCACCCGGTCGCAGAAGGTCGCGACGAGCTTCAGGTCGTGGCTGATGAAGATCAGCCCCATGCCGCGCTCGCGGACCAGGCGATCCATGATCTGGAGCACGCTCATCTGAACGGTAACGTCGAGCGCCGAGGTCGGCTCGTCGGCGATCAGCAGTGCCGGGTCGGGGGCGAGCATCATCGCGATCATGATCCGCTGGCCCATGCCGCCCGAGACCTCGTGCGGATAGAGCCTGGCCACACGGGCCGCGTCTCGGATCTGCACCGCCTCCAGCATCTCGATCATGCGTGCCCGCGCCTCGCCCTTCGGCGCGTCGGTATGCAGGCGGTAGGATTCCATGATCTGGTCGCCAACGGTCATCACCGGATTGAGCGAGAACTTCGGATCCTGCATGACCATCGAGATCTTTTCGCCACGGATATGGCGCATCTCGCGTTCGCTCAGCGCCTGGAGTTCGACCCCCTCGAATGCGAGCCGGCGGGCGATTGCCTCGCCGGGCGGGCGCACGAGGCGCAGGATCGACCGTCCGGTCAGCGACTTGCCCGAGCCGGATTCGCCCACGATCCCCACCCGCTCGCGCCCGACCGAGAACGAGATGCCGCGCACCGCCTCGACCACGCCGCCACCGCGCTTCGGGAAGCGGACCCACAGATCCTCGACACGCAGGAGATCGCTCACCGCCCTGCCCTCTTCGGGTCCAGCACGTCGCGCAACCCGTCGCCCAGCAGGTTGAAGCCGAGCGACACGATGAAGATCGCGAGACCCGGCATGGTCGCCACCCACCACTGGTCGAGGATGTAGCGCCGCCCGGCCGAGATCATCGCGCCCCATTCGGGGAGCGGTGGCTGGGCGCCGAGGCCGAGGAAGCCGAGGCCGGCGGCAGTCAGGATCACACCCGCCATGTCGAGCGTCATCCGGATGATGATCGACGAGATGCAGAGCGGCCAGACATGGCCGGTGATGATCCGGAGCGCGCCAGCCCCCTGCAGCTGGATCGCCGCGATGTAGTCGGCCTTGCGGATGGTCAGGGTCTCGGCCCGGGCGATGCGGGCATAGGGCGGCCAGGCGGTCAGCGTGATCGCGAGGATCGCGTTCTCGATCCCGGCGCCGAGCGCGGCGACGAAGGCGAGCGCCAGCACCAGCCGGGGAAAGGCAAGAAAGATGTCGGTGATCCGCATCAGCACAAGGTCGACCCACCCGCCCAGATAGCCGGCGGCGGTGCCGACCAGGAGCCCGATCACCGGCGCGGTGACCGCGACCAGGGTGACGATCAGAAGCGTGACCTTGGCGCCATGGACGATCCGGCTGAAGATGTCGCGGCCGAGATCGTCGGATCCGAAAAGGAAGCCGTTCGTGCCTGGCGGCGAGAGCCGCGCCGCCAGATCCTGAGCAAGCGGATCGTGCGTCGCAATCCAGGGTGCGATCGCCGCGACGATCACGAGCCCGGCGATGATGAGGAACCCGACCATCGCCAGGGGATTCGCGCGAAAGTTGCTCCAGGCCAGATAGGCCTGCGCGAGCCGCGCCTGGAGGCGCGAGCGCGGGGTGTCCGTGGTGAGCCAGGCAAGCCAGGATTCGCGGTCCGGAGTCAGTTCGGTCATCGCGCCCTCGGGTCGACCAGCTTGTAGAGGATGTCGGACAGCATGTTCAGCCCGACGAAGATCAGCCCGACCACCACGGTCCCGCCCAGGACCGCGCTCATGTCGGCGGATAGCAGCGCGATGGTGATGTACTGGCCAAGCCCGGGCCAGGCGAAGATCGTCTCGGTCAGCACCGAGCCCTCCAGCAGGTTGGCGTAGCTGAGCGCGATCACCGTGATCAGCGGGATCAGCACGTTGCCCAGCGCATGGCGCCAGATCACCGCGTGCTCGCTCAGCCCCTTTACCCGGGCCGTGGTGACGTACTCCTTGCCAAGCTCCTCGAGCATGAAGCTCCGCGTCATGCGGCTGATATAGGCCATCGAGTAGTAGCCCAGGATCGACGCCGGCAGGATGATGTGGCTGACCGCGTTGCGGAAGATGCCCATGTCGCCGGCAAGCAGGCTGTCGACCAGGATCATGCCGGTCACCGGCGGAATCAGGTCCTCGTAGAAGATGTCGAGCCGTCCGGGGCCGCCGACCCAGTCGAGGATGCCGTAAAAGACCAGGAGCCCGATCAGACCGATCCAGAAGATCGGCATCGAATATCCGAACAGCCCGAAGACGCGCACCAGATGGTCCGGCATCCGGCCCTGATGCACCGCCGCCATCACGCCCATCGGCACGCCGAAGATCACCCCGAAGATCGTGCCGAGCGTCGCGAGCTCGAGGGTTGCCGGAAAGACCCGGGCGATGTCCTCCGCGACCGGACGCGCCGTCAGCAGCGAGGTGCCGAGGTCGCCCGTCAGCACCTCGCCGATATAGAGCGCGAACTGCGCGAGCACCGGCTTGTCGAGCCCCATCTCGTGATAGACGCGCTGGTAGATCTCGGGCGAGGCCCGCTCGCCGACCACGGCCAGCACCGGGTCGATCGGCATCACCCGGCCGATCACGAAGGTGACCAGCAGGAGGCCGAGCATGGTGACGGCCAGCGAGACGATCGCCGTGGCCAGCCCCTTCAGCCGACGCAAGAGCGGCGCGGAAGACCCGCGCCGCCCGATCTCTGTGGTGGCTTCCGCCATCCGCTTACTTCGTGACCGTCCAGTAGTAGGCGGCGGTGATGGCCGAGCCGGTGACAAAGCCCTTCACGTTGGCGCGCCGGCCGATCTGCTCGATCTTCTGGAACATCATCACGAAGGGAGCTGTCTTCTGGAACTCGCGCTGGATGTCGATGTACATCTGCCGGCGCTTCTCGGTGTCGCCCTCCTCGACCGCGGCGGCTGTCGCCTTGGTCATCTCCGGGATGTCCCAGGAAATGCGCCAGACGAGCTTGCCGGTGAGCTGCGCCTCGTCGCTGTTGTCGGGGTTGTGGGCGAAGGTGTCGGCATTGGTATGCGGGTCGGGATAGTCCGGCCCCCAGGCCTCGAGCGCAATGTCGAAGGTGCGCGCCCGGTAGAGGCCCAGCACCTGCTTGCCGGTGCCCTGGTTGATGGTCACCTTGATGCCGGCCTGGGCGAAGGTGTTCTGCAGCGACTGGGCGATCTGCAGCCGGTCCTCGTCGGTGCGCACGTTGATCGTCACCTCGAAGCCGTCCGGATAGCCGGCTTCCGCCAGCAGCGCCTTGGCCTTGGCCACGTCGAGCGTATAGGGCTTTTCCTTCAGCTCGCCGAGATAGGTCAGCGGCAGGAAGGCCTGGTGCGGAACGTACTGGCCCTTGAGGAACGAGCCCGCCATCCCGTCATAGTCGACCAGATACTTCAGCGCCTCGATCACCTTCGGGTTCGACAGGATCGGGTGCTTCTGGCTGAGGCCCAGATACATGATCCGTCCGCGCAGGTCGCTGTCGACCGCCAGATCGGCATTCTTCTCGATCGCGGCCACGTCCTCGGGCGTCAGGTTGCGGGCGATGTCCACGTCGCCCTTCTCCAGCAGCAGCCGCTGGGTCGTCGATTCGTCGATATTGCGCACGATGATCCGCTTCATCGGCGGCTCGCCGCGCCAGAAGTTCGGGTTGGCCTCCAGCGTGTAGCTCTCGTTCGCCTTCCAGTTCACGAGCTTGTACGCGCCCGAGCCCGCCGAGTTGGTCTTCAGCCAGCCATTTCCCCAATCGCCATCCGCCTCGTGGCCTTTCACGGTCGCGGAATCGACGATGTAGGAGATGGTCGCGGTCAGGCAGTTCAGCACGAACGAGGTGGCATACTTCTTGTCGGTGGTCAGCTGGAACGTGCTGTCATCGAGCGCCTTCAGCGTCTCGGCCATGTTGTCCTTGGTGAAGCCGAACTGGGTCAGGATGAAGGACGGGGTCTTCTCCATCGCCACTGCGCGCTGCAGCGAGAACTCGACATCCTTTGCCGTCACCGGGTTGCCCGAGGTGAAGGTCAGGCCGGGCCGGATCTTGAAGGTGAACACCTTGCCGTCGCCCGAGACTTCCCAGCTCTCGGCAATCTCGGGGACATAGCCCTTCGACAGGTCGGCCGGATCGAAGCTGACCAGCGAACCGTAGAGGTTGTTGGCGATGTCCGACCCCGAAAACTCGAAGCTCTCCTGGGGATCGAGCGAGATCAGGTCATCGATCCGCGTGGCAATGACCAGGATGTCCTTCGGCGTCTCGGCCAGTGCCAGGGGCACGGGCAGGCTGAGTGCGGCAGCCAGTGAAGCCGCCGCCAGTTTTCGCATCAATCCCATGAGATTTCCTCCTCTCTGCGTCTCCGGCGACGGATCTTTGTGTCCGGCGCCCACTCGGAGCGTGGCTGGTGCCGCTACCCCGCTGCATCACTCGTCCGCGGCCCCGCCATCGCGACAGTGGCCCCGGACGCCGGTGTGTCAGGGCTGCCGATGCCGTCCGGCGCGGTCCGCTTGTCGGTCGCTGTGCAGCCATCGATCAGGCTGCGCGGATGGATCGTGGGAAGATTTTATCGTTGAGTCAAGAAACGTTATGGGGACCCGAGAGGATCCCCACCGTCTTTGCATCGGAACGGAAATGGGAAACCGGATGCGTTCCGCTCAGAGCGACGTGCCGACCGCCGGCGGCGTGCTGCCGGGCGTCCTGGTCTGCACGCGCCGCCAGCCGCCGTTGGCCTCGCGGCAGGCGAGACCGAAGCGGGTCACCCGCTCGCCGTCGATCACCAGCTCCTCGGTGAACTCGCGGCACCAGTGCTGGCTTTCGCTCTTGTAGGTCCGGGTCGGGGTGATCGAGACCACGCTCGCAGCCGCATCGTCGGCGACCGAGACCCGGGCACCGCTCAGCGCATGCTCCAGCGCATTCTGCACCGCCTGGTCGGCGAGGGCTGCGATCTTCAGTTCGCGCTCGGCGAGCGCGCTCTCGACCCGCTGCGTCGTCCAGTGATTGCCGACCACGACAATTGCGACCGCCGCCGCCATCGGTCCGACCCAGCGCAGCGCGACCCGCCCGATCGCCGCGCGCCTGCGCGCCGCAAAGCCCGACCGCACCGCTCGTGCGAGGTGCAGCGGCACGGGCTGATCCAGATCGGCGTCGAACGCCGTGCGGGCCGATCCGTCGATCTGCTCGAATGCCGCGAGGATCGCACGGGCCTCATCGTCCGACATGAGGTCGCGCCGGATCCGGGCGGCCTCTTCGCCGTCGACTTCGCCGTCGTGATAGGCAGAGAGCCTCTCGTACGTCACATTGCCCATCGTCACTCGCTCCTCTCGACCACACCTCTGAGCGCCTCCCGCGCCCGAGAGATCCGGCTCGTCACCGCCGCAACCGTCGCGCCGGTGATCTCGGCGACCTCCTTGTAGCTGTGCCCTTCCACCGCCACGAGGAGCAGCGCCTCCCTCTGATCGGCCGGCAGAGCGGCAATCGCCGCGCTTACCGCCTTGAACTCCAGCCGGGCCACCGCAGCCCGTTCGCCGTCGTGCAGCTCGTCCGACTCGCGCTGGATGATATCGAGCTTCCCGCCCCTGACCGAAGTGTTGCGCAACTCGTTCCGGTGAAGGTTGTGCGCAATCCGGTACATCCAACTGTCGAGCCGGGTTCCCGGCTGCCACTTGTCGAGGTTGGCAATGCCGCGCTCGACCGTGGCCTGGGCCAGATCATCCGCGGCCGCGGCCGACCTTGTGAGGGCCAGCGCAAACCGTCTCAGACGCGGCAGGAGCGCGATCAGCTCCCTCTCGATCTGCGGCTCCACGCTGTCGCCCTTGCCAATCCTCTTCTAGCCTGTGCGAACGGATAACACCCGAGGGCGGGAATTCCTTCAAAAAAATGTTCGCCGGAAAGAATCTTGTCGGCACGGTGTTATCGCAATGATGAAACCGTGTCGGAACAAGCCACGCATGTACCGTTGCCGCGTAGTGTTGCGTCGATCGGCCGCCCTGGCGGCCGGGCTTGGTGTGCTGTGTGTGTTGTCCCCTGTGCTGGCTCGTGACGGCGGAATCATCGAGGTGCCGCAAGCAGATGCTGTGTGCTGTATCGCGCCGGGACCGGCGGTTCGCCCGCGGGGGGAAGTGATCGGGCGAACCGTCCGGACCGACGGCGTGACCGGCATCGAAGTCGCCCCGCCCGGGGCGAATGCGTTCTACGGCATCAGTCAGCGTCGCGCCTCCGGCGCAGCCCGGCATTTCCTGCCGGCGGCCGGCGGCAGGCGCGCACCGGATATTCCGGTCACCCGGCAGGACCTGCCGGGGGTGGCGGTGGCAGACCTGGCGGCGGGCGGCGTGCCGATCTTGGCAGTCGCGAATTCGGGGGAGAGTTCCGGCTTGCCGGTGCGATCGCCCGCCGTCAGGTACGCTCCCGAGGAGGTGATCGTGCTCGCCGCTGCCGGGACGGAATTTTCGGGCAGCGGGCAACTGGGAACAGATCCGGACGCCGGCCGCCCGGTCTCGGGACTTGAAGCGTCCCCGATTGAGGGGCTTCCGGGCCCTGTCGGTGCCCTGGCGGCCGATACGGGGAAGCCGGCAGGTGCGGTCGCATCCGGTGCGCCGGCGCAGGGCGCCGCATCCGGCGCCCCGGCGGAAACCGGAGCGGCGACCGATACCGGAGCTGCGACGGATGCCGACGGCGACGCCGTGGAGTTCAGCGGAAGTGCGGAACCGGCGGGCCCCGATATCAACCCTGCGGAGGAAGAGAAGCTGATTTCCGGCGGTTGGCAGTGAGTCCGGAGGCCGGAGCCGCCGCCCGTCAGTGACTGCGAGGCAACCAGCGATGGAAGCTATGACCAGATCGACAACCGGATCGGAAGCGGATGCCTGCGAGCCTGAGGCTGGATGGGGGATTCTCCATGCAAAACAAAGGTTAGATCGGAATTCTGCTTCATCGGATTGGTTTGGTCGTGTTAGTGTCTGCCCGGGATTGTCCGGCAGTTCCGCGTTCGGGTGGATCGAGGTAACGCCAGGAATGTGCGAGGGTGGGGTGAACGTGCGTAACTGATATCGCCTTGCTGCATTTCTCTTTGCCGCTGGCCGCCAGGCCAGCCGAGAGAATGAGGACAGGCAATATCGCTCGGGTTCTTGTGCATGTCCTGGGCAGGTATCTGCGTATTTCGATCCATGAGCTTGCGACGATGGGAGTGAGGAATGTTCCCGCTGTTGGGCCGGTCGAAACCGGCAAGGATACTGACGCAATCGACGGCCATCGCGCTGATCGCGATGGTGTTCCCGATTGGCGTGCAGGAGGACGTTGACGGCGACCTTTCCATCGGCATCGGCCATGCCCGGGCCGCGAACGAAGGCGAGGGACGCGGCAATGGCAGCGGAGGCGGAAACAACGGCCTTGGCAATGGCGGAGAAGCGAGCCAGGGCGAGCCCGACGGCCAGGGCAGCGACCCGAGCAATCCCGGCCAGGGCGGCCGTGGCGGCGGCGCCGACGGCGGCGGTTCCGGCGGCGGTGGTGCCGGCTCCGGCGGCGGCGGAGGCTCCGGCGGCGGCGGCGGCACCGGAGGGGGGGGCGGCGGCGGCGGTTCCGGCGGCGGTGGTGCCGGCTCCGGCGGCGGTGGCGGCTCCGGCGGCGGCGGCGGTACCGGCGGGGGTGGCAGCGGCGGCGGCTCCGGCGGCGGCGGTACCGGCGGGGGTGGCAGCGGCGGCGGCTCCGGCGGCGGCGGGGCTGGTTCCGGCGGCGGCACGGGCGGCGGCACCGGATCCGGGGATGCTCCGGGCGGCGCCGGCGGGGCGTCCGGAAGCGGATCAGCGGGCGGATCGGACAGCACATCCGCAGCGGGCGCCGGGGGAACAGCTGCGGCTCCGGCGGGCGCGTCTGCGGCGCCCGGCGCAGCGGCGGGCGCGACTGCACCCGGCGACGTCTTCGGCGGCGACGCGACACCTGCCGGCCCGGCGCTGAGTGCGCAGGAAGAGCGGGATCTCATCTCGCGGGGCTGGCAATGAGCTCTGCACGGCTGATAACGGCGCTTGTCGCCTTCGCAGTCGCGGGTCCCGTTGCGGTCTCCGCCGCCTCGCCCGATGAGGTCGAGCGGGCGGTGCAGTACGCCTTGGAGAAGCTGCCGAGCGGCATTCTGACGAAGGGTACCGATGGGGGAACGAGGATCGAGGTTTCCCCGCTCCGGACCTGGAAGAGCGTGAGCGGCCATTACTGCAGGCAATATGCCTTGACGGTCACGGAGCCGGGGAGCGCGCCGGAGCGATCGCAAGCGACGCGGTGCAGGGATAACGACGGGATCTGGAAGAGGGTCAAGTCCGAGTGAGGCGTCCGCCTCCTGCCCGAAGTTCGATTGAACGTGCGTACGCGTTGGTAAGACCGGGGGCGATCGCCGATCGCGCGAAGGATCCCCGGCTCATATTGGCGTCGCCTCTTGCCTGCGCGTTTTCATCGCGGGCCTGAACCTGACCAACAAAGAGGGAGCGACAAATGTCTGCCAGGAATGGAATGGGGCCGCTTGCGCGGCTCGTTGCTCAGACCAGTGCGATTGCCCTGATCGCCGGGACGATCCAGTTCGGCGTTCACATCGACGATGACGGCACCAGCTTCGGCACTTCGGCCGCCTACGCAGCCGGTAACGGTGGCGGCAACGGCGGCGGCAACGGCGCTGGAAACGGCGGCGGCAACGGCGGCGGCAACGGCGCTGGAAACGGCGGCGGCAACGGTGGCGGCAACGGCGGCGGCAGTAGCGGGGGCAATGGTGCGTCCGCTGGAGCCGGTGCCGCGGATGCCGGACCCGGCAACGGAAACGGCCGCGGCCACGGTGCCGGCGGCGTGGGCAAGGGTCGTGGCGAGGTTGCCTCTGCGCTCGGCCGCGGCAACGCTGCCCATGCGAGCGAGCAGGCGCTTTCGCACGCCGCACCGAACTCGCAGGTCGGGAAGGTCGCGGCGTTCCGCGATGCCGTCGTAGCCAACAACGAGGCACAGGTCGCCGCCGAGAGCGCGGCGGCGACTGCTGCTGACACCGCGGCGGCAGCCGCCGACGCGCAGGCACAGGCCGACATAGCCGCACAGACGGCAGCCAACACCGCCACGGCCGCCGAAGCGTCGGCGTCGGCGGCCGCCGACGCGCAGGCGGCAGCCGATCAGGCGGCCCAGGACGCCGCGGATGCAGCGGCTGCAGCGGCCGCGGATCCGACCAACGCGGGGCTCGCGGATGCAGCCGCCGAGGCACAGGCCGCGGCCGAAGCCGCCCAGGCCGAAGCCGACCAGGCGGCTGACGCGGCGCAGGCCGCTGCCGACCAGGCGGCAGCCGATCAGGCGGCGGCGGAAGCAGCACAGACCGCGGCCGATGCGGCGCAAGCGGCGGCGGACCAGGCGGCGGCCGACGCGGCCGCGGCGCAGGCGGCTGCCGACCAGGCTCAGGCGGCCGAGGACTCCGCGCTCGGCGGCGCCGTCAAGGACGCAACCGCGCCTGGCATCGCCGATGCGCTCGCCGATCTCCTGGGCGTCGAGCGGCACGACTCGACCAACTGACCCGGCCCGGGCAGTTCATCGACGACCGGAGGCCCGCCGGCTCACCCGGCGGGCCTCTCCTCGATCCGACCCTCGCGCAGCACCGCCGACCGGCCGCCGAGACGCTCCGTATCGGCCGGGTCATGCGAGACGATGAGCGAGGCGAGCCGCCGTTCCGCCGTCAGCCGCCGGACCAGCGCTGCCACCTCGTCGCGTGTCCCGGTATCGAGCGCGCCGAACGGTTCGTCCAGCAACATGACCGGCCTCTCCCGGATCAGCGTCCGGGCCAGAGCCACGCGCCGGCGCTGGCCACCCGAAAGCTGCGCCGGCAGCCGGCGCTCGAAGCCGGCGAGACCGATCTCGGCCAGCATGGCGGTGACCCGGCCCCGCTCCGCCGGGCCCGGCCGCCCGCGCGGATCGAGCCCGAGAACGATGTTGGTGCCGACATCCAGATGCTCGAACAGCTCGCCGGTCTGGAACAGGGCCGAGACCGGCCGCTGCGCCGGCGGCAGGCCCAGGATCGACACGCCGTCCCAGGCGATCTCGCCCGAGAGGGGCCGCAGGAAGCCGCAGATGAGATCGATCAGCGTCGACTTGCCGGACCCGCTCGCCCCCGACAGGGTGACGATCTCGCCCCGCGCAACCCTCAGCGTGAAGTCATAGGCTGGTATCCCCGGCCAGGCGAAGCGGACGCGCTCAACGGCCAGCACGGCGACCCCCATGGCGACCCGCGGCGATCCGCTCGATCCCGGCAAAGAAGCCGAGGCTCAGCAACAGCAGCGCCAGAGCGATGGCGGCAGCCGCCTCGCTCTGATAGCGGCCGGAGCGCTCGTAGAGCAGCCAGGGCAACGTCCGGAACCCCTCCGAGCCGAACAGTGCGACGACCCCGAGGTCGCCGACCGACAGTGCCGCCGAGAGCGCCATGGCGAAGCCGAGCTCGCGCCGTGCCGTCGGAAACTCGACGAGACGGATGCGCGCGAGGCCGGTGATGCCGAGGCTCGCGCAGAGCCGGTCGTGCCGGGCCGCGCTCTCGGCCAGCCGCCCCTGCAGGGCGCGCACCGCGAAGGGCAGCGAGAGCAGGACATTCGCCGCAAGCACCAGCACAGGCGCAAGCGCCGCCGCCTCGGCGATGCCGCGCAGCGCGAGGAAGGCGCCAAGTCCGAGCACGATGGCCGGGACCGCGAGATAGACCGCCGATGCGAGGTCGAGCGGACCGGCGAGCCAGGCCAGCCGCGGCAGCCTCGTCGGCAGCACCAGCGTGCGCCGCATCTCCGCGATCGCCCAGGCGAGCATGCAGGTAATTGCCGCCGAGGCCAGCGCGATCACGACCGAGGTGCCGAGCGCCTGCCGGAAGGCCGGATCGAACGGCAGGCGCAGAAGGTCGAGCGTCAGCCCGCCGGCCAGGATCGCCACGAGCGGCGCCGCGACAATGGCGGCGGCAAGGACGGCCGTCGCCGCGTCGGCAAGGCGCGCGCCCGTGCCGGCCCGGTCCGGCCGGATGCGACCGCCAAGGCCGGTTGCACCGGCGCCGGCGGCCCATTCGGCCGGGAACCGCGCCAGCGCCAGCAGCACCGCGGCGCAGATTCCGATCTGCAACAGGCTCAGCGACACCGCCCTGTCGAGGTCGAAGTCGAGCCGTGCCGCCTCGTAGATCGCGACCTCGAGCGTGCTCGCGCCCGGCCCGCCGCCCAGCATCAGCACCAGCGCAAACGAGGTGAAGCAGAGGAGGAACACCAGGCCGCAGGCGCCCGGCGCAACCCGCCGGATCGCCGGCCATTCGACGAAGCGCCAGACCTCGCGCTCGGCAAGGCCGAGATGCGCGGCGATGCGCCACCGCCCGTCCGGGACCGCGGCCAGCGCCGCATGGAAGATCCGCGCCATCAGCGGCGCGTTGAAGAACACATGGGCGAGCAGCACGCCGGGCAACCCGTAGAGCGCGCCACCCGGCCCCGGCAGGCCCAGCGCGGCAGCGGCATCGGCCACCCAGCCCGCCCGCCCCCAGACGGTCACGATGCCCGTCGCCGCCACCGTTGTCGGCATCACCAGCGCGAGCGAGGCGAGCAGGTTGAGCACCCGCGCCCCGCGCGCACCGGCCCGCCGGTGGACCGCCCGCGCCGCGGCGAGCCCGAGAAGCGCCGAGAACAGCGTCGACAGTGCCGCCTGCCCGAAGGTGAAGCGCGTCACGCCGCGCAGATAGGGGTCGCGCAGCGCCGCGGCCATGTCCACCGTGCCGGCTGCCGCGGCGATGGCCCAGATCGCGGCGCCCGCCAGCCCGGCCGCCACCGCGGCGGCAATCAGCCCCGGCAGCAGCCGGGCGGCGATCATTCGCCCATCACCGCCAGCCATTCGTCGATCCAGGCCTTCCGGCTCGCCTGCGCTTCCCCGGCCGGAAACGCCAGTGTCTTCTCCGGCCTGACCAGCTGGCCGAAGGCATCGGGCAGCTCGGCCTGCGGGTTGACCGGGAACATCCAGTTGGTGGTCGGGATCGCCGACTGCGCCGCCGTCCCGGTCAGATAGGTAATGAAGCGCCGCGCGAGGTCGGGCCGCTCCGAGGCCGCGGTGACGGCGGCGAGCTCCATCTGCAGGTAGTGCCCCTCGGCGAAACCCGCGGCCCGGACGAAGTCCTCCTTGTCGACGACCGCGTGATAGGCCGGCGAGGTGGTGTAGGACAGCACCATGTCCGCCTCGCCCTCGAGAAACATCGAGTAGCTCTCCCACCAGCCCTTGGTCACGGTCAGGATCTTCGGCTTCAGCCGGCGCCAGGCCTCCGGCGCCGCGTCGCCGTAAAGCGCGCGCACCCACATCAGCAGGCCGAGCCCCGGGGTGGACGAACGCGGATCCTGGATGACGATCTTGAGCTCGTCGGGGGCCGCCAGCAGCGCCTCGAACGAGGCCGGCGGCGCGGCCAGCCGGCGGCTGTCATAGACGAAAGCGAAGTGCCCCCAGTCGAAGGGCGCCAGCACCAGGTCGCTCCAGGCGACCGGCAGCGCGAGCTCCGTCAGGTCAGCGCCATGAGGCACGAACAGGCCCGAGGAATGCGCGTCGCCCGCCAGGTTCACGTCAAGGCCGACAAGCAGGTCGGCCTTCGTCGCCGCCCCCTCCAGCCGGAGGCGGTTGAAGGCGCTGATCGAATCCTCGAGCCCCACGAACTGCAGGTCGCAGCCGCAGGTGGCCTCGAATCCGGTCTCGATCACCGGGCCAGGCCCCCATTCCGAGGCGAAGCTGTCATAGGTGTAGACGGTCAGCACCGGCCGGTCGGCGGCGGCTGCCGGGGCGGCGAGCCCGAGCGCCAGCGCGGCGGCCGGGAGCAGGTGTCTCGTGATCATTGCGCGTCCCTTCTAGCGGAACGGCGAAAGGTCTGGAGAGCGTGGCCCGGGGCCGGATGGCAGGGCCGGTTTCTCTTCCCTCCGCCAGTACGAACTGGGTCAGGTTCAACGGGTGCTTCTCAGCCCCTTGCGGGGCGCCCCGAGAGAACGGAGGCGAGGATAGGGCCGTCGGCGCCGAATGCAAGGGCCGCTGCGCAGCGCCTTCGGCTCAGCTGACCAGGAGGTGCGCCAGCGCCATGCCGATGATCCCCGACACGAGCATCACATTGCCGAGGACGCCGAGCCAGCGGATCTGGACGTGGTGCTGCGCCAGCGTCATCGGCGCCCCGTCGGGAATGCGCCCGCCATGGACCACATGGTACTTGATCGTATCCTCGTCCCGCCGGATCCGGCAGGCGCGGATCACGGCCACCGCCTGGCAAACTCCCCAGGCGATGATGCAACCGATTCCGCCGATCATGAGCAGAAAAGCCAACAGCTCGTCGGGCACGCGAAACACTCCTGCAAGAACGCCCCTCGCGATCATATTATAGACGGCATCAGCGCCAGAGTCTCCCGAGCGCTGCTAACGCCTTATTAACCATACGATAAGAGCCTCCGCCTCCATGCTCTTGGAGGTCGGCATGCGGCCGTTCGGCGCCTTCGCCCTGTGCCTCGCGCTCTGGGCGGCAATCGTCCTCTCCGATCCCGGAGCAGCGCGCGCGGGCGCCTGGACCAGGACGCGGGGCGAGGGTCTGGTGATCGCAACGACCGCGCGCCGCGCTTCCCCTCTCGGCGCTCTCACGGGCGGCGTCGCGGACAGCGAGGCCAATATCAGCCAGATCTACCTCGAGTACGGGCTGACCGACGCCCTGACCGTCGGCGCCAGGGCCTATGCCGAGTTCTCCTTCGCCGCGCCGGACCGCAGCGCCGCCTCGCTCGGCGGCTTCCTGCGCCAGCGGGTCTGGCAGGACGGGAACGGCGGCATCGCCTCGGTCCAGGCCGGCTATGACCAGCCGGTCGATTCGCTCCTCGGCGGCTCCTTCGCGCTTGCCGATCCCGGCGCGGTGCCCGAGGCGCACCTTGCCGGGCTCTACGGCCGCGGCTGGGGAGGGCTCGGGAGCAGTTCCTTCCTTTCGACCGGCGCCGCCTGGCACTGGCGGGGCGACGGGTTCGACGACGAACTCCGGCTCGAGGCAACCGGCGGCCATGCCTGGAGCCGGAGCTGGATGGGCATCCTCAGCCTGTTCGGCCTGATCCCGCTCGGACCGGATACCGATGCCTCGCTGAAAATCTCGCCCTCTGTCGCCCATACCATCTGGCCGACGGGCGTGCCCCACGCCCGGCGGCCGCATCGCAAGCCGAACCCGCCCACAGTGCAACTCGGCGTCAGCTACGACCTGCTGAACCGCGGCGACGGGCTCGGCATCTCCGTCAGCATCTGGCGGCGGTTCTGAGCCGATCGTCCGATCACGTGTGGTCGCGCGGCACCTCGAACCGCCAGCTTCGCCGCAGAACCTCGGCTTCTCCCTCGCGCGCGACGACCTCGGCTTCGACGCGGTAACTCTCCGGCCCGCAGGCGAAGCGGATCTCAGAGCGGGTGGAAGCGTGCCAGCCGTCTCGGGCTCGCTCGGCCTCGAACACCAGATGTCCGCTGGCGCCCACGGGATCGGCAGGATCGACCTCCCAGACCTCGTCGCGGCTCTCGCGCTTGCGCATGAAGTGGACCGGGTTCTCGGTCCAGCCGCCGCACTCCGAGATAACGTAGCGCACACGCCCGGTCTGCAGGTCGCGCTCGACCCGGCGGTTGCTGTGGCCCGGCGCGATCACGCGGTATCTGGGCAGCGGATCGGGATCGGCCGGCAGCGGCGGGGGCGCGTCGGCAGCCTCCGTCAGGACCGGCAGGGTCAGGGCCGACTCCGCGCCGCAGCGGACCGTCGCGCGCACCGGCTGCGGCGCCGGGAGCACCAGCGGCCAGTAGGCGGTCGAGACTGCAAGCCGCAACCGGTGGCCGGGCGCGAGCCGGTAGCCGGTCTCGTCGAGGAGCAGGGTCACGGAATGGAAGTCGCCCGGCACGACGGCCTCGGGCGCCGCATTGCCGTTTCGATGGCAGAGGTTCAGCACGCCCCGTGCGATCAGGTTCGCGGTTCCGTCGGGATGCAGGTCGACGAGCCGGGCGATCAGGTTGCCCTGCGGCTGGTCGATGGCAGCCGTAAGCCGGACCTCCGGGCGCCCGAGCAGCTCCAGGGGCTGATCCAGGGGCTCGCTGTCCCAGGCCAGCGACAGGGCGTCGTCGGCCCGCTGGTCGCCGGGAAGCTCGCCATCGGGCTTGACGGTGAAGTACTCGCCCGCGGTGGTGCCGCAATGCTGGGGTGATGCGATGCCCCGCTCGCCACCTGCACCTCCGCCCAGCAACCCGTCTGCCCCGAGCGTGAGCCGGATCGGCTTGACCCCGGCTGACGGCCATTCCGCCACCCCGACCCAGCGGCCGGGTTCGTCCGAACGGTAGCCGCCCGGGCGCGGCCCCTCGGAGAGATAGGCGCGGTAGGCGGGCCAGCCCTCGACGCCCGTCTCCTCGCCGGCGAGCCAGCGCTTCCACCAGGCGATGGCCATGCCGGTGAAATCGGCCCGCGGGCGCGGCCAGGCGAAATGCGGGTACTTGTGGATCCAGGGACCGGTCATCGCCTTGACCAGCGTCTTGGCGTTGGCGGCCACCGTCGCCGGCGCGTTGCGGTAGCCGTCGGCCCAGCCGGCGATGATGAAGACCGGGATGCGGATCGCCGACCAGTCCTCGCAGATCGAGCCGTGCTTCCAGTAGGCGTCGCGACGCTGGTGACGCAGCCAGGTTTCCAGCAGGAAGGGCTCCGCCTCCAGCCGCCTCAGCCAGACCTCGCGCCAGGAATTGCCCAGCACGGCCGGATCGGGCGGTCGCGAGGCGTAGCTCAGCATGGTTCCCGCCCAGGAGACATTGGCCGAGAGCAGCGCGCCGCCCTTGTAGTGGATGTCGTCGTTGTAGCGGTCGGCGGTCGAGGAGAGCGAGATCACCGCCTTCAGCGCCGGCGGCCGCAGCGCCGCAACCTGCAACGCGTTGAACCCGCCCCAGGAGATGCCCATCATGCCGACGCTGCCGTTCGACCAGGGCTGCGCCGCGATCCAGGCGATCACCGCGCAGGCGTCGCTCAGTTCCTGCGGCGAATACTCGTCGTCGAACAGCCCGTCCGAGTCGCCATTGCCGCGGCTGTCCACCCGGACCCCGGCGATCCCGGCCCGGGCGAAGGCCGGATAGGTGCTCTCGTCCCGCTCGGAGGTGCCGTCGCGGTGCCGGTAGGGCAGGAACTCGAGCACCGCCGGGAACTTCCCCGGCCCCGCCGGCATCCAGATGCGCGCCGCCAGCCGCGTGCCGTCGGCCAGCGTGATCCACACCGTCTCGTCGACCGTGAAGCCCATGGCCGCCCTTCCTCCCCGTCGAGTCGCCGATTATCCTCGGCGCGGAGGATGCATGAGAGAGGGCCCCCATGTCGACCGAGATCTCCGATCCCGAGGTGCTGGCATTCATCGAGCGGACCGGCAGCTTCTACCCGGCGGACACGATCGACTTCACCATCGCCGACCAGCGGCGCGTCTATGACGAGATGTGTGCCGCATTCGACTATCCGCATCCGCCGGGGCTGAAGGTCGCGGACGAGGGCATCGCCGGTCCGGGCGGCCGGATCCCCCAGAGGCGCTATGTGCCTGAGCACGCCGGGCCGGTGGAGGTGGTCTATTATCATGGCGGCGGCTTCATCCTCGGCGGGCTGCACAGCCATGACGGCGTCTGCGCCGAGATCGCCGCCGGCACCGGCTGTCGGGTCGTCGCCGTCGATTACCGGCTCTGCCCGGAGCATCTGCACCCCGCCGCCTATGACGACGCCCTGGCCGCCGCCCGGGCCGCGCTCGCCCGGGGGCCGGTGGTCCTTGCCGGCGACAGCGCCGGGGGCAACCTTGCGGCGGCGGTGGCGCTGTCGCTCCGGGGGCAGGCGATCAAGGGACAGGTGCTGGTCTATCCCGGCCTCGGCGGCGACGGCCTGGGGCTCGCTTCCTATGAGGAATGCGCCGAGGCACCAATGCTGACGACGCGCGACGTCCGCTATTACCGCCATATGCGGGCCGGCGGCCCGCCGCCGGAGAACGACCCCACCTATTACCCGCTGCATGCGGCCGATTACTCCGGCCTCGCGCCCTGCTTCGTGTCGGCGTCGGGCGTCGATCCACTGCGCGACGACGGCATCGAGTATGTCCGCCGGCTGCTCGGTGCCGGGGTCGAGGCCTATTGCTCCGTCGAGCCGCAATTGCCGCATGGCCATCTGCGCGCACGGCACATGTCGCGCCGGGCGCGCGAGGCCTTCGACCGCATCGTCACGGCGATCCGGGACTTCGCATCGCGATAGGCTCAGCGCTCGGTGAACTTGAACTCGATGCGGCGGTTCTTTGCCAGCGCCTCGGGCGTATCGCCGGTGTCGACCGGCTGGAACTCGCCGAAGCCCGTGGCGGCGAGCCGCTCGGGGGGGATCTGCTCCTGCTCGATCAGATACTTGACGACCGACAGCGCCCTCCCCTGCGACAGCTCCCAGTTGTCGCGGTAGCGCCGGCCGCTGCCGAGCGGCACCCTGTCGGTGTGGCCATCGACGCGCAGGATCCAGGCGACATCCGCGGGCACCTCGCCGATGATCTCGCGCAGCACCGCGCCTAGCTTGGCGAGCTGGGCCTGGCCGTCCGCGCCGAGCTCGGCCGAGCCGGCCGCGAACAGCACTTCGGACTGGAACACGAAGCGATCGCCGACGCGCTGGATGTCCTGCCGGCCGCCCAGCACCTGCTCCATCTTCTCGAAGAACACCGACCTGAAGCGCGCCAGCTCGCCCACCTTCTGGGCCAGCGCCTGGTTCAGCCGCTCGCCGAGCTTGGCGATCTGGATCTGGCTTTCCTGATCCTTCTGCTCCGCCTTGCCGAGCAGGGTCTCTAGCCCGGCGAGCTGCTCGCGCAGCTCGCGGACCTGTGCGTTCAGCAGCGCGACCCGCTTCTGCTCCTCGACCGTCTGCGCCTCGGCCGAGGCGAGCTGCTCCTCGGCCAGCCGGCGCAGCGTCGCCTCGCGGTCGAGCTCCGCGCTGCCACCCGCAAGCTGGTCCTCCGCCTGCTTCTTCGCCGCCTCGGCAGCGGCGAGAAGGATCAGCGTGTCCTCCGCCTCCTTGCGCGCCTTCTCCAGCGCCAGGGTCATGGCGTCGAGCTCCGCATCGCTGCCGGCGAGCTTCTCGCGCAGCGCCTGCGCGGCCGCCATCTCGGCCAGCCGAGCCGTTTCCTCCTCGGTGAGCCTTGCTGCGGCCTCGGCCAGTGCCCTTTCCCGCTCGGCCAGCGATTGCTCCGAGGCTGCGCGCTCCGCCCGAAGCTGATCGATCAGCGCCAGCGCCGTGGCCCGCTCGGCCGATACCGTGGCCATCGCAGCCTCGCGCTCCCGGTCCTTCTGCTCCATCTCGGCGATCATCGCCTCGATCGCCTCGCGCCGGGCAGCGGCAAGGCGCGCGTTCTCGACCGCTGCATCCATCTCGGAGCGCGTGCTCGCCAGCGCCGCCTGCAGAGCCTCCCGTTCGCTCACGCTCTCGGCCAGCGACTGCTCCAGCTCGCCGCTCCGCGCCAGGGCCGCATCCCGCGAGCGCGCCAGTGCCGCCATCGCCGCGTTCAGCCGGTCGGCCTCGGCCCGGCTCGCATCGGCCTGCCGCGTCATCGCCGCCAGTGCCGCACCCAGCCGGTCGACCTCGGTGCGCTGGCCGGCGATGGTGGCCTCAAGCTCGCCGACCTGCCCGGCCAGCCCTGCCGAGCGGTCGCGCTCCAGCGCCAGCACGTCCGCCAGATCGGCAAGCTGAAGCGTCAGCTTGTCCAGTTCCCTTGTCTGGCCGGTCAGCTTCTCGTGCATGGTGAACTGGATGATCATGAAGATCGACAGCACGAACATCAGGATCATGAGGAGCGCCGTCATGGCGTCCACGAAGCCAGGCCAGGTGTTGACCTCCTGCCGGCCCCCCGATCGTCGCGCCAGCGCCATCAGCGCGCTCCGGGTGCCCGGGTCCGGGTGTCGATCAGATTGATCAGCGCGCGAATCTCGGCCCTGAGCGCGGCGGTCGATTCACGCCGCCCGGTGGCAAGCTCGCCCGTGAGCTCGCGGAGCTGCGCCTCGAGCGTCTGCAGATATCCCCGGAGGTCGCCATCGCCGCCCCGCCCGGCCGCACGCCCTCCGCCGCGCTCGAAGGCCTGGGCGAGGCCCTGCTGCCCCACAGCCACCGCCTCGTTCGAGGCCTCGATCCGCTTCAGCACCGTGAGTGTCGCGTGGTCCCGGCCCGATTGCAGCTCGCGCGCCTCGCGCATCTCGTGCACGAGCTGCGCCACCAGCGAGCGCTCCTTCTCGATCTGTCGCGCCATTTCGGCCACCACATCGGCCGCCTGGCCGAGCCGCCGCTCGGAGTCGATCCGCGCCTCCTCCGCCTTCTTGGCAAAGCCGGTGGTCATCTCGAGCCCCTCGTCGATCCGTTCGAGCAGCGCGACGAGCCCGCCTTCTGGCCCCTCGCCCTCCGAGATCAGCCCGAGCCGGGTGAAGGAGGACAGCCATTCCTCAAGCTCGCGGTAGAACCGGTTCTGGCCGTGGCTGGCGAACAGTTCCAGCATCCCGACCACCAGCGAGCCGGCGAGGCCGAGGAGCGACGAGGCGAAGGCCGTGCCCATGCCGCCGAGCTGGCTCTCGAGCCCGCCCATCAGCCGCTCGAACACATCGCCCGACTGCTGCCCTTCCTGCGGGGCCAGCGAGCGGATCGTCTCGACCACCGCGGGCACGGTGACGGAAAGCCCCCAGAAGGTGCCGAGCAGGCCGAGGAAGATCAGCAGGCTGCCGATATAGCGCGTGATGTCGCGCATCTCGTCCAGCCGATCGGCGATGCTGTCCAGGATCGAGCGCGTGCTCGATGCGGCCATCCGGCTCTGCACCCTGCCCTCGCGCACCATCGGCGCCATCGCCGCCAGGATGCGCGGGGCCTTGACGAATTCATGGCCCTTGCGGCCCGCCTGCAGGTTCTTCAGCCAGGTCGTGGCGGTGATCAGCTGGGCGACCTGCCAGAAGGTGGCGCTGACGCCCAGCAGGAACACGCCGATGATGATGCCGTTCAGATAGATATTGGCGTAGAATATCGACTCGATCTGGCGGCCCAGCAGCGTTGCGCAGATGCCGACCAGCACAAGCACGATCAGCATGAAGAGGATCTGCCGGGTAGGCTGGGAGAACTGGACCTGATAGCCGTCCTTCGGCGTCATCGACCTGCCTCGTCCGTCATTTTCTGCAAGAATACGCAGAATTGCCGTGTTGACCAGCCGCAACGGCCAATTTCGGGGAAGTGTTCGCCGAACCGGAGCGAACAGCACTTCAGGCTGCGTCGAACTGGACCTAACACGGCGCCCGGTGGCGCGCTAGACTTGGACGGATGGGCGGCGCCCGGCCATGTGACGGGCCCCTCCCGGTGTGTGGCGCTCGGCTGGACGGAGGAGTTCGCGGATGCTGATCGGTTGCCCGAAGGAGATCAAGAACCAGGAGTACCGGGTCGGCATGACCCCCGCCGCCGTGCGAGAGGCGGCCGCGCACGGCCATCGCGTGCTGGTCGAGGCAGGGGCCGGTGTCGGCGCCGGTTTTCCGGACGCGGCCTACACGGCCGCGGGAGCGGAGCTCACCGAGGGGCCGGCACGGATCTTCGCCGAGGCCGAGCTGATCGTGAAGGTGAAGGAGCCGCAGGCCGGTGAGCGGGCGCTGCTCCGCGAGGGTCAGGTGCTGTTCACCTATCTCCACCTCGCCCCGGACCCCGACCAGACGCGTGACCTGCTGAAGTCGGGGGTAACCGCCATCGCCTACGAGACCGTGACGGACGCCCGCGGTGGTCTGCCGCTGCTGGCGCCGATGTCCGAGGTGGCAGGCCGGCTCGCCCCCCAGGTCGGCTCCTGGGCGCTGCAGAAGGCGAATGGCGGGCGCGGTGTGCTGATGGGCGGCGTGCCGGGCGTCGGGCCGGCCGACGTGGTGGTGATCGGCGGCGGGGTGGTCGGCACCTATGCCGCGCGGGTCGCAGCGGGCATGGGGGCGCATGTCACCGTGCTCGACCGCTCGATCGAGCGGATGCGCTACCTCGACGACACCTTCGGCGGCCTCTTTGCCACCCGCTACGCCTCGCGCGCGGCGACCGAGGAGCTCGTGCAGCAGGCCGACCTGGTGATCGGCGCGGTGCTGATCCCGGGCGCGGCGGCCCCGAAGCTGGTGTCGCGCAAGCAGCTTTCGGGGATGCGGCCCGGCGCGGCGATCGTCGATGTCGCCATCGATCAGGGCGGCTGCTTCGAGACCTCGAGGGCAACCACCCACGACGATCCGATCTACGTCGTCGACGGTATCGTGCATTACTGCGTCGCCAACATGCCGGGCGCCGTGGCGCGGTCGTCGACCATCGCGCTCGGCAACGCCACGCTGCCCTTCGTTCTGGCGCTCGCCGACAAGGGCTGGCAGCAGGCCTGCAAGGACGACGCCCATCTTCTCGCGGGGCTCAACATCCATGCAGGGCGGCTGACGAACTACGCGGTCGGCCAGGCGCTGGCGATCGACGTCCACTCCCCGAAGCTGGCGCTGAGCATGTGAGGAGCCAACCATGAGCAAGGCAGTCCCGACTGTCCATGTGGACAACCCGCATGTCCGTGTCACCGAGTGGCGCTTCGCGCCGGGCGATGCCACCGGCTGGCACCGGCACGAATTCGACTATGTGATCACCCCGGTGACCGGAGGGCAGGTCGAGATCATCGGGCCTGACCGCAAGCGCACCCCCTTCACCATGGAGCCCGGAAAGTCCTATTTCCGTCCCGCCGGGGTCGAGCACGACGTGGTCAACGGCCCTGGCGGCGACCTCCGCTTCGTCGAGGTCGAATTGAAGAGCCGGCCGGGGTGATGTTCCGGCAGGCGGTGGCCGAGCTTCGCGCCCCGCATGTCACTGCTCGATCCCGCGCGGCTCGATCCCGTGCGGCCGGACAATGAAAGCCCAGCGACGCGACGCGACGCGACGCGGAACCCTGACATGGCCCAGCGATTGCCAGGCACCGGCCAATGGAATGCCATACGGGCATCATATTATAACTAAAATATGGTGCGCACGGCCATTCATCGAAAAAATTTTTTTGCAATCATTTTACTGTATTAAGTTATCCGTTTTTCAAAAATGAAATTGAAACTATATTTGTTTTAAACAAATAAGTTTGAAATCAAAACTTGTGATCTT
This sequence comes from Limibaculum sp., assembly GCA_039805905.1. Lineage (GTDB taxonomy): Bacteria > Pseudomonadota > Alphaproteobacteria > Rhodobacterales > Rhodobacteraceae > Thermohalobaculum. Next base: position 103,223 of record JBDIVM010000013.1, read on the forward strand.
GTCGTGTTGACGAAAATGTGATTAAGATGTAAAGATTGAGGCGGGAGCTTAACTTGAAAGTCGTGGTGTTGCGTATGATTTTCCCACATGCGTTATCAGAGACCCATGTCCTTGGGATCCGGAGCCGTGGGTTCGCCGAAGCGCTTCGTCGCTCGTTCTGCATCGGCCTGGCCTTGGCTGCCCTGACCGGCCGGTCATACGCTGCCGAGTGCCCGGCGATAACCCTTCTGGACATGCAGGGCGTGGCTGCCGGCGCGTTCCCGCAGCAGTACGAGCTGGCCGAGTTCGAATCTGCAGGCAACTGCACGCTTACTTTCCGTGAGAACCCGTCGATCGCGGATCTGAACCGGCGCATCCAGGGCAATCCTGCCCTGCCGCCCGTTTCCGAGCGGCTGCCCGCGGAACCTCTCGTCATGGTTCCATATGACAGCATCGGCCAGTATGGCGGCACGCTGGATGCGCTCTCGAATGCACCGGAGTCGGGCACCGGGGAATTCGTGTCGATCCGGCATGTCAACCTCGTGCGCTACTCCGACGACCTCGAGACCATCGTCCCGAACGTGGCGAAGGGGTGGGCGTGGAATGCGGACTTCACCGAGCTGACGTTCTTCCTCCGCAAGGGCCACCGGTGGTCCGACGGCGCACCGTTCACGGCCGAGGACATCAAGTTCTGGTACGACAATCTCTCGCTCGACCCGAATGTCATCGCGAAGCCGAAGGACTATGTCCTGGTGGCGGGCGAACCGATGCTGGTCGAGGTCATCGACCCGCAGACCGTGGTGTTCAGGCTGCCGGCGCCCAAGCCGGGCCTTCTGGCACATTTCGCGACCTCCCACGCGCAGGCCTTCCAGCCGAAGCATTTCCTCGGCCAGTTCCATCCGGCGATCAATGCCGAGGCCGACAGGCTCGCGCAGTCCCTGGGCTTCGAGAGCGGCTATGCGGTCATCTCCGCCTACTTCGGCAGTTCCGACTGGACCGACACCGCGACCCCGATGTTGAGCTTTCCGGAAAAGGTGCCGGGGCTCCCCAAGGCGACAGTGCCGACGCTCGAGAGCCACATTCTGGTACGGGAGACCACCGAGGGGCGGCACCTGGTCGCCAACCCCTATTTCCACATGGTCGACACCGCCGGCAACCAGCTGCCCTACATCGACGAGCAGGACGAAGTCTACGTCAACGACAACGAGGTGCGCATCCTCAAGCTCCTGAACTCCGAGATCGACTACAAGTCCCAGGCCGTTCTGCTGGTCGATGCGCCGCTGCTGATGGAGAACCAGCAGAAGGGCGACTATACCGTTGACCTGCGGCCGACCACCCGGATGCCGACATTCTCCTTCAATGTCACCTCGTTCCACGAGGAAAAGCGCAAGGTGTTCGCCGATATCCGGTTCCGCCAGGCCATGTCTCTGGCAATGAACCGGGCGGCCATCAACGAGGTTGCCTTTCTGGGCCTCGGACAGCCCGCCCAGTATGTGGGGTTCTCTCCGACGCCCGCCTTCATCGACGGGAAGTGGACGAACTACCATACCGAGCATGACCCGGCCCGCGCCGCGGCGCTCCTGGACGAGATCGGCGTGATCGACCGAAACGGCGACGGTTTCCGCGATTTGCCGAATGGCGAGAAACTCGCGCTCAACCTGCAGTTCTCGACCCAGACCATCCCGGTCCAGGTCGTCGAACTCGCGGCGCAGGACTGGGCCGCGGTCGGGATCCGGTCCGCGGTCAGGGAGGTCACGCCGGACGAGTACCGGTCCGCGCAGTCCGCCAATCTGCTCGATGTGGGAATCTGGGAACTGGGCCAGCCGCTGGCCGTCATCCTCGCGACAAACGAACTCTTCGTGCCGCCCTTCGACGACTATTTCGGCCATCGGACCGGGATGCTCTGGGCGGAGTACATCGACTCGAACGGCACCGCAGGCATCAAGCCGCCGGACTGGGCGTACCAGATGATCAGCGACATCAACGACTTCCAGTCGACGCTGCCGGGCACCCCCGCATCGGCGGCACTGGGCGCGCGGCTGGTCGAGAATCTCACCGGCAACCTGCTGTTCCTCGGGACGGTCGTCGGGGTGAATCCGATCTACCGCCGGAATGCGCTGAAGAACTTTCACGTCCTGGATGCGTCGTCACCCGAATACCACCGGACCTATCCTTCGCGTCCGCAACAGTGGTGGCTCGCCGACGCGCACTGATCGCGACCAGGTCGGCGGTTTACGGGGTTCCACATGAAAGATTTCAAGCAGCCTTTGCTCAATCTCACCAAGCGGGCAGCCATCGCCGCGCTGAAGACGTATCAGGCGCGCGCGATCGATCAGCAGCATCGCGAGGAAGCGGAGACGCGGTATCGCGCTATCATCGGGCAGCATCCGGATCGGGCGCTGTCAGATGCGCGTCGCCGGCAGATCGGGGAATATGCGCACGACGTCCTCGGGTCGGTGACCTTCGCGCCCTGGCTCGAGGCCTACACAGCCCTGCGCGGCGAATTCCGCGAAGGCTGGCTTCCGGACAACTACATCGAGCGCTACCTGGTGCCGTTCTCCAGCGGCAGGATGAATGCCCTCAGCACCCGCTCGCTCGCGAACCGGCTGCTGCAGACGGACCTTTTTCCGGATCTGGCCTATGGCGTGAACGGCGCGATCTACGACACGTCCTACGAGCCTCTCGAGCTGTCGGCGCTGGCGAAGCACCTTTTCGCTGAACGCGAGACCGCATTCCTCAAGATTGAGGGCTCGATCAGGGGTTTTGGCGTCACCCGCCTCGATGCAGGGAGCTTCGATCCCGGTGCGCTCCCGAAGGGTCGCGACTTCGTCATCCAGCGCGCCGTCCGGCAGCATCCCTTCTTCGACGAGTTGTCGCCCGATGCCGCGGCGACCCTGCGCATAACCACCGTCAAGCAACCCGGCCGCAAGTCCGAGGCGCGCGGCGCCTTCCTGCGGCTCGGCCGGGCCGGAGCGACAGTGGTCGGGCACGGATCCTCGCTCTCGGTGCCCGTCGTCGATACCGGCACCGGAGCTCTCGCCTCCTACGGCGTGCTGAAGGACTGGGTCACGACCGACCGGCATCCGGATACCGGTGTGACGTTCGCCTCAAGGACCATCCCGTCGTTCCGGGCGGTGATCGATGCCTGCACAGCGCTGCATGACCGGCTTCCCCATATCTGGTACATCGGATGGGACACCTGCGTGACATCCTCGGGCGAGGTGGTGCTGTTCGAGTTCAACACCGGCCATGCCGGCGTGAAACTTCCCGAGGCCGCGACCGGTCCGCATTTCCTCGGCCTCGGCTGGGACCGGCTTCACCTGCGTGAGGGACCGTCGCTGCCGATCGAGATCAGGCCCGCCGCGGTGCAATCGAAGCCCGACGGAACTGCCGGCGCGGCGGGCAGACTCCACTGACCGTCCCGGAGGCGGTCGCCGGCCCGATCTGATGGCTCTCGGCCGCCGACCGGGCCGGCCCTGCCGCCCGCTCAGCCTGTCAGCGTCTTCCGCAGCAGGTCGTAGATCTCGGCATTGGCCGCGATCACATCACCGGTCTGCATGGGGTCACCCTCGCCAATCCCGCCGGCGAGCCCGCCCGCCTCGCGCAGGATGCAGAGCCCCGCCGCCATGTCCCAGGGGCTGAGCCCGCGCTCCCAGAAGCCGTCATAGCGGCCGGCCGCGACATAGGCGAGGTCGAGCGCGGCCGAGCCGAACCGCCGCAGCCCGGCCGAGCGCGGCATCAGCCTGGCGATGTCCTGCAGCGTCTCCGGCAGGTCGCGCCGGGCGCCGAAGGGCACGCCGGTCGCGAACAGTGCGTCGGCGAAATCGCGCCGGCCCGAGACGCGGAGGCGGCGGTCGTTGAGCCAGGCGCCGCCGCCCTTCTCGGCCACGAACAGCTCGTCCTTGACCGGATCGAAGATCACGCCTGCCACCGGCTCGCCCTTGTGCTCGAGCCCGATCGAGACCGCCCAGTGCGGCAGGCCGTGCAGGAAGTTGGTGGTGCCGTCCAGCGGATCGACGACCCAGCGCCGGGTCGGGTCCTTGCCCTCCTCGGGCTCGCTCTCCTCGCCGAGCCAGCCGTAGTTCGGCCGCGCCTCCATCAGCTCGCGCCGGATGATCTCCTCGGCCTTGCGGTCGGCGTTCGAGACGAAGTCGCCCGGCCCCTTGCGGCTGACCTGCAGGTTCTCGACCTCGCCGAAGTCGCGGACGAGCGAGCGGGCCGCCTTGCGGGCGGCCTTGATCATCACGTTGATGTTGGCGGAGGGGGCGACCACGCGGGATCAGGCCCGGGTGACGTATTCGAAGGTCTCGGTCGAGACGACGATCGCCTCGCCGGTCCCGACGAAGGGCGGCACCATCACGCGCACCCCGTTGTCGAGCATGGCGGGCTTGAACGAGTTGGCGGCGGTCTGGCCCTTCACCACCGGCTCGGTCTCGGTGATGGTGCAGGTAACCTTGTCGGGCAGGGTGACGCTCAGCGCCTCGTCCTCGTAGTACTCGATGGTGACCATCATGCCGTCCTGCAGGAAGGGGCGGCGGTCGCCGAGGAGGTCGGCGGCGAGCTCGATCTGCTCGAAGGTCTCGGAATCCATGAACACCAGCATGCCGTCCTGCTCGTAGAGGAACTGCTGGTCCTTCTGCTCGAGGCGGACCCGCTCGACGCGGTCCTCGGAGCGGAACCGCTCGTTGAGCTTGCGGCCGTCGCGGAGGTTCTTGAGCTCGACCTGGGCGAAGGCGCCGCCCTTGCCGGGCTTCACATGGGCGGTCTTCACCGCGACCCAGAGCCCGCCGTCATGCTCGATGATGGTGCCGGGGCGGATTTCGTTGCCGTTGATCTTGGCCATGGGGGTAACCTTGGGAGTGGCCCCGGAACCGGGGCGGGAATTCGCGCCGGTCTATACAGGCGGGCGGGAGAGCACGCAAGCGGGCCGGCACCGCCGGCCGGCCTGCAAGCAGGCGGGAGCGGGCTTCTCAGGCTTGAGAAGGGGCTCGAGATGTTGATTTCATGGGGCATTCAAAAGGCAGGGGGTGTGAGCGGGGTGCAGGGCGGGTCGTTCCGACCCACCGGCGGGTTCGGAGAACCCACCCTGCAGGTCTATCCATCGGGGTCCCGGGGCGCGTGCGATCAGAGGTCGAGGCTGCCCTGCCGGCCGGCGCGTTCCTCGCGCGCCGCCTTGCGGTAGCTGTCGGAGCGGGCCATGGGGATGCGCACGGGCGCGGCTGGGCTGGTCAGGAGTTGCTCGACCGTGACGATCTGGAGCCGCGGGATCTGGCCCCAGTCGGTGTCCCAGAACCCGGCGGCGGCGGCCTCGGCGATCATCGGCCGGGTGGGCTCGGCCAGCGTCAGGAACAGGCCCATCGGCGCCTTCTCGCGCTCGATGACCGAATGCAGGTCGCGGATCATGCCGACGCCCACATTCTCGCCGCCCTTGACCGAGATCAGGCAGCGCTCGGGGCGCCGGTCCGGCCCCTCGACATAGAGCACGCCGTCGATGCCCCGGTCGGCGCCCTTCCTGCCGCCCTTCCAGGGCTGGGCGTCGGGGATCAGCGAGATCGCCCAGAGCTCGAACTGATGCTTGTCCTGCTCGGCAAGCTCGCGGGCGCCGGCGAGGTCCACCGGGACGCCGTGGATCTCGAATTCGATGCCCTCGAAGGCCTCGCGCAGGCGGCGCTTGATCAGGCCGATGGCGATGTGGGTGACGTCGATGCCGATCCAGCGCCGCCCCAGCTTTTCCGCCGCATGCACCGTGGTGCCGCAGCCGCAGAACGGGTCGAGGACGATATCGCCGGGGTTGGACGAGGCGGCGATGATGCGCTCCAAGAGGGCGACGGGTTTCTGGGTGGGGTAGCCGAGGCGTTCTTTCGCTGTTTGGTTAATTCGGTCAATGTCCGTCCAAACGTCGCCAACAGTCACCATTCGGCTTTCTGGATCGAATGGCTCTGCATCTCGCCTTCGGGGAAATCCATCGTCGGGAGGAAAGTGAATCAGGCCCGCCGCCGCCCACTCCTCAAGTTGCTTGTGAGAGTTGCCCCAGTGCCGCCCCATTGCACTCGGGTCGAACCCGCGCCACGGTTTGCCGCTTTCACCGCCCTTTGTTATGCCAGCGCCAGTCAACTCATAAGTTTGATATTTTTTACCATCTGGGCCAGTGATAAGCGTGTGAGGCATCTTTGCCTTGTCCGCTTTTGCTTTCGGTATTCTGTGTGTCGTATTCTCTGCGGAATAGTGAAAAATAACATCGTGCAGATGGGGCCAGTTTTTTGGCGTTCCACGCGCATTTGTGCGCTTCCAAACGATCTCTGCCCGATACCACGCGGCTCCAAACACCGCATCCAGCAATATCTTCAGGTAATGGCTCGCCGTCGGGTCGCAGTGCAGGTAGAGGCTGCCGGTCGGCTTCAGCACCCGGTGCAGCTCGATGAGCCGCACCGCCATCATGGCGAGGTAGGCCATCATGTCGTTCTCGCCGAGGGAGCCGCGCATGGCGCGCAGCATCTCGGCGGCGTCGGTGTTGCCCGAGCGCAGGACCTCGTCGAAGGCCCGCTCGGCGGCTTGGGTCCAGTGCCAGGTGTCGTCGAAGGCCTCGATCTGCGCCTGGCTTTCGGCGCCCTCCGGCCCCCTGAACAGCACGTTGTAGGAGGCGTTCGAGTTGAAGGGCGGGTCGAGATAGATCAGGTCCACGCTCGCGTCGGCGATACTCTCGCGCAGCACCCGCAGATTGTCGCCGTAATGGAGGTGGTTCATGCGCGTGCCCTCGTCCTGCGGGCAGCAGACACCGGGGCGGCGCGGGGGTCAAGGGCAGGCTGCGGGCGTGCCGCCGCGGCACCGGGGACGGGCGCGCGGGGCGGCACCCCCCTCCCTGCCCTCCCCAACAAGGGGGGAGGCGGCGCGGGGCGGCGCAACGCCCGAAGGAGATCCCGGGGCCCAGGCCCGGGACGACGCCGTTCCGTCATCCGCTCCCGCGTCGCAAACCGGCCTCCGGCATGTCGCGCGCCGGCTAGCCCGGCCCGGCGGATTGTCCTACATCCGCCGGGTCCCGCCCGCGAGCGGACCGAGACAGGGGGCGACCCGGTGGACTCCGACGGGGTGGAATTCGACTATGTCATCGTCGGCGCGGGCTCGGCCGGCTGCGTGCTGGCGGACCGCCTCAGCGAGTCCGGCCGCCACTCGGTGCTGGTGCTGGAGGCGGGCGGCAGCGACCGGCGCTTCTGGATCCAGACCCCGATCGGTTACGGCAAGGTGTTCTACGACGCCGCCGTCAACTGGAAATACGTGACCGAGCCCGTGGCGGCGCTGGGCAACCAGCCGTCCTACTGGCCGCGCGGCAAGGTGCTGGGCGGCTCGTCCTCGATCAACGCCATGGTCTGGGCGCGGGGGCACGCCTCGGACTATGACGACTGGCAGGCGGCCGGGGCCTCCGGCTGGGGCTGGGACGCGGTCGCGCCCGCCTTCCGCGCGATCGAGGACTGGGCGGGCGGGGCCGACGCATACCGCGGCACCGGCGGGCGGGTGCCGATTTACGACCAGAGCCGCGAGATCCACCCCGTCTGCGCGCACTACTTCGAGGCCGCCCGGCAACTCGGGCTGGGCGTCGCGGCCGACTACAACGGCGCCGGGATGGAAGGCGCGGCGGTCTACCAGATCAACGCGAAGGGCGGGCTCCGCGCCTCGTCGGCCCGCTGCTACCTGCGCCCGGCGATGAAGCGGCCGAATGTCCGCGTGCTGACCCATGCGCAGGCGACGCGGGTGATCCTGGAGGGCGGGCGGGCCACGGGGGTGGAGTTCACCCGGAGCGGCCGGCGCGAGACGGCGCGGGCGCGGGGCTCGGTGATCCTCTCGGGCGGCGCGGTCAACTCGCCGCAGCTTTTGCAATTGTCGGGCATCGGCCCGGGCGAAGTGCTGGGGCCGCTCGGCATCCCGGTCGTCCGCGAGGCGCCGGCGGTCGGGCGGCACCTGCAGGACCATCTGGGGCTCGACATCCTCTACCGGGCGCGGGTGCCGACGCTCAACCAGGTGCTGAACCCCTGGTGGGGCAAGCTGAAGGTCGGGCTCCAGTTCGTGCTGCTGCGCAGGGGGCCGATGTCGATCAGCGTCAACCATGCGGGCGGCTTCGCCCGGACGCGGGCCGGGCTGAGCCGGCCGGACATCCAGCTCTACTTCCAGCCGATGAGCTATACCCGCGCGCCGGTCGGCACCCGGCCCCTGATGAACCCGGACCCGTTCCCGGGGTTCCTGCTCGGCTTCAACCCCTGCCGGCCGACCAGCCGGGGCGAGATCGTGCTGCGCTCGGCCGACCCGCTGGAGCCGCCCTCGATCCGGCCCAACTACCTCGCCACCGAGGACGACCGGCAGGCCATGGTCGAGGGCATGCGCTACATCCGCCGGCTGGCCGGGACCCCGGCGCTGAGCGCGATCATCGAGAGCGAGATCAGGCCCGGCGACGGCGCGCACGATGCGCAGGCGATCATGGACTACGCGAAGGGCAATGCCTGGACGGTGTTCCACCCCTCCTGCACCTGCCGGATGGGCACGGACGCCGCCGGCTCGGTGGTCGATCCGCGGCTCAGGGTGCACGGCGTGGCCGGACTGCGGGTGGTCGATGCCTCGGTATTCCCGAACGTGACCTCGGCCAACACCAACGCACCGACCGTCATGGTGGCCGAACGCGCCGCCGGATTCATCATGGAAGACGCCAGGGGAGGGAGAGCCTGATGAGGATCCGGAGGATCGAGAGCTTCGCCGACGAATTCATCGGCTTCGTGCGGGTGACCGACGAGGAAGGGCGGCAGGGCTGGGGCCAGGTCTCGACCTATCACGCTGACATCACCCAGCAGGTGCTGCACCGGCAGGTGGCGCCCTGGGTGCTGGGCAAGGACACGACCGATCTCGACGACCTCATGGACATCGTGACCGAGCGCGAGCACAAGTTCCCCGGCTCGTATCTGCGCCGGGCCATGGCCGGGTTCGACACCGCGGTCTGGGACCTGCGCGGCAAGATCGCGGGCAAGCCGGTGGTCGAGCTCCTGGGCGGCACGCCGGGGCGGCTGCGCGCCTATGCCTCGTCGATGAAGCGCGACATCACGCCTGCGGACGAGGCGGCGCGGCTGAAGCGGCTGCGCGACGAGCAGGGCTTCGACGCCTTCAAGGTGCGCGTCGGGGCGGAGGTCGGCCGCGACCGCGACGAATGGCCGGGGCGGACCGAGGACATCATCCCGACGATCCGCCGCGCGCTCGGCCCGGATGTCGCGCTGCTCGTCGATGCCAACAGCTGCTTTTCGCCGCAGCGGGCGATCGAGGTCGGACGGATGCTCGAGGCCGAGGGTTACGGACACTACGAGGAGCCCTGCCCCTACTGGGAGATGGAGCAGACCAGGCAGGTGGCCGATGCGCTGGAGATCGACGTGGCGGGCGGCGAGCAGGACTGCGACCTCGGCCTCTGGAAGCGCATGATCGAGATGCGCGCGGTCGACATCGCGCAGCCGGACATCCTCTATCTCGGTGGCATCTGCCGGACGCTGCGCGTCTGCCGCATGGCCGCGGCGGCGGGCATGCCGGTGACGCCGCACTGCGCCAACTGGGGGCTGGTGACGCTGTTCACCATGCATCTGCTGAAGGCGATCCCGAATGCCGGGAAGTATCTGGAATTCTCGATCGAGGGGCCGGACTACTACCCCTGGCAGGAGGGGCTCTACGTCGCCTCGCCCTATGGCGTCGAGGACGGCCACGTCACCATCACCGACGCGCCGGGCTGGGGCGTGGAGGTGCACCCGGAATGGCTGGCGAAGTCGCGGTACCGGGTCAGCGAGCAGGGCTGAGCCGGCGTCAGCGCCCGCTGCCGGTGCCGACCGCCTCGGCGACGCTGCGGAAGCCGTCGCGGGCGAGCAGCCGGTCGAGGCCGCGGGCGATGCGGGCCGGCAGGCCGATGCCGCCATAGACCATCGCGGTGTAGAGCTGCACCGCGCTCGCTCCGGCGCGGATCTTGGCATAGGCCTGTTCCGCCGTCGCCACCCCGCCGACCCCGATCAGCGGCAGGCGGCCCTCGGTCAGGCGGTAGATCAGCCGCAGCACCTCGGTCGAGCGGGCGAACAGCGGCTGGCCGGAGAGGCCGCCGGCCTCGGCCCGGTGTCGGCTCGTGAGCCCGTCCCGCGCGAGCGTGGTGTTGGTGGCGATCACGCCGTCGAGCCCGTGCGCCTCCGCCAGTTCGGCGATGCCGGCGAGCTCGATCTCGGCGAGGTCCGGGGCGATCTTCAGGAACACCGGCTTGCCACCGCCGAGCCCGGCCTTGGCCTCCATCACCCGCGCGAGCAGCGCGTCGAGCGCCTCGCGCCCCTGCAGGTCGCGCAGCCGCTCGGTGTTCGGCGACGAGACGTTGACGGTGAAGAAATCGGCATGCGGCCAGAGATGCCTGAGCACGGTCACGTAGTCCTGCGCCCGGTCGGCGCTGTCCTTGTTGGCGCCGAGATTGACGCCGACCACCCCGGCCCCGCGCGCCGCCGCCAGCCGCGGCGCGACCGCCTCCATGCCCGCGTTGTTGAAGCCGAAACGGTTGATCGCGGCGCGGTCCTCGGCCAGTCGGAACAGGCGCGGGCGCGGGTTGCCGGGCTGCGGCCGGGGCGTGACGGCGCCGATCTCGATGAACCCCGGGCCGGCGGCCAGCGCCGCGCGCACGGCGTCCGCGTTCTTGTCGAAGCCCGCGGCGATGCCGACCGGGTTCGGCAGGGCCAGCCCGGCGAGCGTGGTCGCCAGCCGGGGTGAGGTGACCGGGCCACCCTGCGGCCCGAGCCCGGCATTCAATGCCTTCAGCGCCAGCCCGTGCGCCGCCTCCGGGTCGAGGCAGCGCAACAGCGCAAGCCCCGCCCGCTCGACCAGGCTCATCCCGCCGCCTCCGCCGGAATCCGGTGCGCCCCGTCCGGGCCGATCGGCAGCGCCCGCGCCCAGGCGATGTCGGCGAGGCGGAGCGGGCCGTAGAGATGCGGGAACAGCTCGCCGCCGCGCGCCGGCTCCCACCTCAGCGCGGCGCCGAGCCGCGCGGGGTCGACGGCGGCAAGCACCAGGTCGCCCTGCCCGCCGAAATGTCTGGCCGCGGTGGCCGCAAGCTGTCCGCCGGTCGAGAAATGGATGAACCCGTCCGCGAGATCGACCGGCGCGCCGGAGGTGCTGCCGGCCGCGTTGAGCGCCGCCCACTCCTCGGCGGTCAGGATCTTGTAGATCATCATGCCAGAAAGCAGTGGCTTAACGCCGCCCTGAGGTCAAGCGCGTGGCCAGCCACCGCGTCCCAGACCCTCCGCTTTGCCCCGGGCGTTCGGCGGGGAAACGGTCCACCGGACCGTTTCCTGACCAGCCTCACCCAGTTCCCGGTCAGCCTTGCGGCGTCATCACCCGGCGCGCCTTGCTGCGCTCCAGCCCGAGCTGGCGCTCGCGGTAGATGATGATCAGCCCGGCGATCACCACCAGCGCCGCGCCTGCCAGCATCGGCACGGTCGGGGCCTCGGCGAAGACGAACCAGCCGACAGCCAGCGCCAGCAGCATCGAGGTGTATTCGAAGGGCGCGATCACCGCCGTGTCGGCATGTCGGTAGCTCGCGGTCAGAAGGATCTGGCCGAGCCCGCCGAGCAGCCCGGCAGCGACCAGGATGGCCGCCTCCTGCACTGTCGGCATCGTCCAGCCGAGCGGCAGGGTCAGCAGCCCCGCCACCGAACAGGTCAGCGAGAAGTAGAACACCACCGCCGTCGTCGTCTCGGTCTGCACCAGCTTGCGCACCAGGCAGGCCGACAGTGCCGCGAAGGTCGCCGACAGCAGCATCGCCATGGCCCCGACCGTCTCCTGCGTCGTCGCCCCCGCGTCACCGATCACCGAGAGGCGCGGATAGAGCACGATGATCACCCCGACGAGGCCCAGCGCCACGGCGCCGAGCCGATAGGCGCGGATCGCCTCGCCGAGAAACATGGCGGCGAGGATGGTGACCAGGAGCGGCGACGCATAGCCGATGGCGGTGACCTCGGGCAGCGGCAGGAGGCCGAGCGCGGTGAAGCTCAGCCCCATCGAGACCGCTCCCACCAGCCCGCGCCAGACATGGCCGATGCTGTTGACCGTCCCGAGCCCGCGGCCGAGCTGCCCGCGCCAGGCGAGCCAGCCGAGGATCACCGGGATGGCGAAGAACGACCGGAAGAACACGATCTGCCCGGTCGGGATGTGGATCGACACGACCTTGATGCAGGTCGACATCGCCATGAACACCCCGACCGACAGCACCTTCAGCGCGATGCCGCGGCCCGGATTTGGCTCGGGCGCGTCAGCCATCTGCGCCGCAATCCGGGCTGGCGCGGCCGCCAGGGCCGCCGCGGGTCGCGCAGACGTCGCGGCGTCCCGCGACCACCCCCCGGCCCGCCTTCCGCGCCCCCGGCACGGCTACTCGGGCAGCGCCACGAGCGAGTAGAACAGCACCACCTCGGGCCCCGGCTTGCCGAAGTGCTTGGCAAAGATCTGGTAGATCGCGCCGCTCCGGTAGATGTGGCTGAGCGCCCGGTCGATCGCCAGCCGCAGCTCCTCGTCGCCCCGCGGCAGCGCCAGGGCATAGGGTTCCGAGGTGAACGTGTTGCGCGAGATCAGGAGGTCGTCGGCCTTGTCCGAGGCCAAGCGCTGGGCGGTCAGGATCGCCCTGTCGCCGAAATAGGCGTCCAGCTCGCCTGCGGCGACGGCGGCGATCCCGGCCGCATGGTCATCGACCGGGACCACGGTCACGCCCTCGATCTTCGACAGCGGTCCCTCCTGCATCCAGGTCTCTGCCGTGGTGCCGGCGCGGACGCCAAGCTTGCGGCCCCTGAAGGCCTCGGCGATGGCGGCATGCGACAGCGCGGCCGGGCCGCCCTTGACGAGGATCTCGTGCAGGAGTTCGGGCGCGCCCTTGGCGACCACCGCGCCGATCCCGGTGGAATAGACCGGGATCGAGAACCCCATCGTCTCGCGCCGCGTCAGCGTCGCCGTTGTGGCGCCGCAGAGCACGTCGATCTCGCCTGCCGCGAGCTTCTGGAACCGGTCCTCGGCGGTCACCCCGACGAACTGGCCGGTCATGCCTTCGATCTTCGAGGTCGCCATGACGGCGCCGGCGATAAGCCCGCAGAGATCGACCGAGAACCCGGCCGGCTGACCGTCGACCAGCGAGGCGAAGGGCGGCGCATCGGTCCTGACGCCGAGGCGGATGTTCTTCTCGGCGACGATCCGGTCCATGGTCGCTCCCGCGATTGCGGGGCCGGCGGACAGGGCAAGGGCGAGCGCCGGGAACAGGGCGCGGGTGATGCGAATTCTCATGGTGTCTCTCCGGGGAATTGCGTGGTCAAGATTGCAGGGCCGAGCAGAAGCCGGTCGACGCAACGCGCCCGGCACCGCGGAGGCGCGCCACAGTCCGCAGCCCTCTCCGGCGCGCGGACCGGTTGCCGGATGTCACCCCACATGCCCCTCCTTTTTCGCCCAGGCATATGTCTCGTCGAGGCATTTCTCCATCGGCGCGAATATCTCCTCGATCTGGGCCTCGGTGATGATCATCGGCGGGCAGATGCCGATCACGTCGCCCATGTTGCGCAGGATCACCCCGTGCTTCAGGAGCTCGGCGGTCATCTTGCCGCCGACCTTGCCGAACGCCTTGAACGGTGCGGCCTTTGCCCTGTCGGGCGAGAGCTCGAGCGCGCCCATCAGCCCGACCCCGCGGGCCTCGCCGACGAGCGGATGATCGGCGAAGGACCGGATCTTCGCCTGCAGGAGCGGCGCCACCCTGCGGACATGGCCAAGGACATCGCGCTTCTGGTAGATCTCCAGCGCCTTCACGCCCACCGCGCAGCCCAGCGGGTGCCCGCCATAGGTGTGGCCGTGGCCGAGCGAGGGGTTGCGGCCCGACTCGGCCTCGATCGCGTCCGCCATCTCGGCGTTGATCGCCACCGCGGAGAGCGGCACGTACCCGCCGGTGAGCTGCTTCGCCATCGAGACCGAGGTCGGCCTCATCCCCAGCGTCTCGGCACCGAACCAGTTGCCGGTGCGGCCGAAGCCGCAGATCACCTCGTCGTCGATGAACAGGATGTCGTACTTGCGCAGCACCGCGCCGACCGCCTCGAAATAGCCCTTCGGCGGCACGATCACTCCGCCCGCGCCCATCACCGGCTCGGCGATGAAGGCAGCCACCGTCTCGGGTCCCTCGGCCAGGATCAGCGCCTCGAGATCGGCGGCGCAGCGCTTCGCGAACTCCGCCTCGGTCTCGCCCGGCATGCCCTCGCGCCAGTAGTGCGGTGTGGTGGTGTGCTTGACGAAGTCGAAGGGCAGGTTGAAATGGTGGTGGTTGAGCGGCAGTCCGGTCAGCGAGGCGGTGACCAGCGTCACTCCGTGATAGGCGCGCCGGCGCGAGATGATCTTCTTCTTCTCGGGCTTGCCGAGGCCGTTCATCATGTACCAGATCAGCTTGACTTGGGTGTCGTTCGCCTCGGACCCGCTGGAGCAGTAGTGCACGCGGGCCATCGGCACCGGGTAGAGCTCCTTGATCTTCTCGGCCAGCTCGATGGCGGGCTCGTGGGTGCGACCGCCGAAGAGGTGATAATAGGGCAGCCTGTGGAGCTGCTCGGTGGCGGCGTCGATCAGCTCCTGATCGCCGAAGCCGAGGCCGCAGCACCAGAGTCCGGCCAGTCCCTCGATGTACTTCCGGCCCTGGTCGTCATAGACATAGACCCCCTCGCCGCGCTCGATCAGGTGGGCGCCGACCTGCCGGTGGGTCACCGCGTTGGTGTAGGGGTGCAGCAGCGCCTCGATGTCGCGCATCTGCGCGTTCGAGAGGGGGGCGCGGTCGTGGGCCATGGGAGATCCTCCGGCTTGCGGGTGTCGCGCTAGGGATACCGCGAGTCGCGGGGATGCGCCAGCGGGGGGGCATGAGAGATTTCATTTGCGATGCGGTGGGTCCGGAACCCGGATGCGAAACGGGCCGCTCCCGTGCGGGAGCGGCCCCTCGATTCATGCAGCGGGCGCGGCGTGATTACATCATGCCGTCCATGCCGCCCATGCCGCCCATGCCGCCGCCCGGCATGGCGTCCTTCTTCTCCGGCTTCTCGGCCACCATCGCCTCGGTGGTGATGAGCAGGCCGGCGACCGAAGCGGCGTCCTCGAGCGCGGTGCG
>JBDIVM010000014.1:0-109911 GCA_039805905.1 Limibaculum sp.
TCAGGTAGCGCTCCGCACTGAACGTCGCGCCCAGCGACGCGCCCGGGAGGTTCGTGCACCCGGCAAGCGCCAGCGCCGAAACCCCCAGCATCAAATAGGTGGCAGTCTTCATCCCTCTCTCCGTTCGCTGCCGGGTCGCGCCACGAACGCGCACCCAGTACATTAGACTTCCGGCGTCAACGCCGACCTGACTCGCTCCATGTGGCATGAAAGCCGGAAAACCTCAATGGACGAACGGCCGGAATTGCTCCTGCAACAACAGTTTACCCCCGCAGTAACGTTTTCACAACAGTCGTAAGTGATAATTGCCATCTCGGAAATCTTGTCATGTTCAGATGCACGGTATCGCCAGACGACCGGCGGACCGTGGCGAGGGACGGGGCGAGAAACAGGGCGAGCGACGGGCGAGGGCAGGAGAGAGGGAGGGGGAAGGTGCCGGGCGTGACGCACACCGTCCTCGTCGCCGACGATGATTCGCAGCAGCGCCGTCAGATCGCCGCCATTCTCACGTCCCTCGGCTACGGAACCGCCTTCGCAGCAGGCGGAATCGAGGCGGCCGACCGGATCGGTTCGGCCCGCCGTCTCGGCCTCGACCTCGTGCTTCTGGACCTCAACATGCCCGACCTCGACGGCATGGGGGTCCTGCGGGGCATGCGTGATTCGGGGGTCGGACTGCCGGTCATCGTCCTGACCTCGGACGGGTCGATCTCGCGCGCCGTCGAGGCGATGCGCGCCGGCGCGGTCGACTTCCTGGTCAAGCCCGCCTCGCCGGAACGGCTCGACGTGTCGATCCGGAACGCGCTGGCGATTTCCAGCCTCTCGCGCGAGGTGCAGCGGCTGAGCCGGCAGTCGGAGAACAGGCTCTCCTTCGACGATCTGGTGGCGGAAAGCCCGGCCACCCGCCGCGCCATCGCGCTCGCCCGCCGCCTGGCGCGCTCGGACGTGCCGGTCCTGATCCAGGGCGAATCCGGTACCGGCAAGGAGGTCTTTGCCCGGGCGATCCACGGCTCGGGTGCTCGGGCCGGAGCGCCATTCGTCGCGGTCAACTGCGGCGCCCTGCCGGCCGCGCTGATCGAATCGATTCTCTTCGGCCACGAAAAGGGCGCCTTCACCGGGGCGACCGAGCGGCGGCGCGGCAAGTTCCAGGAGGCCTCGGGCGGGACCCTGTTCCTCGACGAGATCGGCGACCTGCCGCCCGATGCCCAGGTGAAGCTTCTGCGCGCGATCCAGACCGGCGAGGTCGATCCGGTGGGCGGCACCGGGCCGGTCCGGGTCGACATCCGGCTGATCTCGGCGACGAACCGCGACCTCGAGCTCATGATCGCGGAGGGACGGTTCCGCGAGGACCTCTACTACCGGATCGGCGTCTTCCCGATGACCCTGCCGCCGCTCCGCGGCCGGCGCGAGGACCTGCCCGGTCTTGCCCGGATGTTTCTGGCCCGCGCCGCGGCGGCCGAGGAGGTTGCGGTCGACGGCTTCAGCAGCGCGGCAATCGAGGTGATCCTGCGGGCGGACTGGCCCGGCAATGTCCGCCAGCTCCAGAACACCATCCAGCGCGCCGTCATCCTGGCGGAGGGCTCGCTGATCCGGCCACAGGACCTGATCGGGCTTGCGCCGCGGCAGGTCCCGCCCCGGGAGCGCCCTGACGCCGCGGGCGGCGAGGGACCGGACGCGGGCTGCGAGGTGCCGCGGGCAGCGGAACTGGCACTGACCCCGGATGGCCATATCCGCCGGCTCAGGGACATCGAGGCCGATGCGATCCGCAAGGCGCTCAGTCTCTACCGGGGCCGCATGGCCGAGGCGGCACGGCGCCTCGGGATCGGCCGCTCGACCCTCTACCGGAAGATCGACGAACTGCAGATCGACGTCACCGGCGGCTGACCGCCGCAGGGTCAGCCGACCGGCACTGTCAGGTCCACGCTCACCGGAAAATGGTCCGAGGCATCCCTGAGGGCCGCCCTCAGCCGCGCGCCGATCCGCCGGTCATCCGGGACGAACGGGTTCCAGATCCGCCAGCGCGGACGGGTCGTTCCCGCCAGGCCCGGCGTGAGCATGACGAAATCGATCAGTGCATCCAGATGGCGTTCGCCCGCACCGTCGCTGAACCGGGCCGTGGCCAGACCGCCGGCCGCGGCTCCATGCCCGGGGCGGAGACCGGGGCGGAGACCGGGGCCGGCCGCAAGGGCCCCGCGGGCGCCTTCCGGTCCGGCGACGAACTCGACGCTCGAGCGGCCACTGACCCGTTCGAGCATGTCGATGCCCGGCCCGTCGTTGAAATCGCCAAGCGCGATGACCTCCTCACCGGCCGCGAGGTGCTCGTCGATCCGCGCCCGGAGCCAGGTTGCCTGGGCAAGCTGCTTCACCCGGTTCTCGATCCCGCGCCGCCGCAGCGCCTCGGCCGATCCGGCGATATTCGGAGCCTTCGACTTCAGGTGGACCGCGATCAGCCGGAAGGCGAGGCCGCCCGCAAGATCGGTCACAGCCGCCTCGAGCGGCGGCTTCGAGAATTCGTAGGCCTCGGGCCTGCCGTCGCCGTCGATGTCGGCAGCGAAGAACCCGTCGAAGCGCGGCACCGGCGCCGGGGCGGCGCGGGCGATCGCCGCGGCGGCCGTTATGCGCACGCCCACCGGCGCGTGTTCGGCCGCAATCCGGTCCGGGTCGAACAGGAGCGCAATCTCCTGGTGGGTCGGGTTCTCGAAGCCGAGGAGCGCCGCCCGCTGGCGCAGCACGAAATGCCGGGCGAAGGACTCGAGGGCCATCACGGTCGACTGCCGGTGGCCGGTGTTCGGCGCCTCGACGATCGCGTAGCAGTCCGCATCGACGGTGCGAAGCACCTCGGCGATCGCCTCCGCCTGCCGGCGCCGCGTGATGCCCGGCAGGGACGACCATCCGTCATCCGCCAGCAGGCGGTTGTCGCGGTCGAACAGCCGCGCGAACCAGGCGACGTTGTAGCAGGCGATTCGGAGGCGCGGCATTCCGGTCCCGGCAGGTGAGGTCGGACGACAGACTGCCCGCGCGCCGTCGGCCGTTCAACCGGGAAGCATTCCCAGCGCCGAGAGGTAGAGTTCGAGCAGCGCCTCCTCCTCCTGCCGCTCCTCGGTGGGCTTCCTGCGCAGCCCGATCACCTTGCGCAGCGTCCGGGTGTCGAAGCCGTTGGCCTTGGCCTCGGCATAGACTTCCTTGATCTGCTCGGCGACCTCCTTCTTCTCCTCCTCGAGCCGCTCGATGCGCTCGATGATTGCCCTCAGCTGCCCGGCGGCGACCGCCGTGGTGGAAAACGTCCCGTCGCCCTGCTGGTCCATGCCTCTGCCCCTGATTCTGGTGGTTTGCTGGCGCGGGACCATAGAGGCACGCCCATGCGCACGGCAACCGCCGCGATCAGTGATCGGGATGGCTGTGACGGAACGCCTCCTTCTGCGTTTCGGTGGCCTCGGCCTGGTACGTCGCGCGCCATTGGTCGTAGGGCATGCCGTAGACGATCTCGCGCGCCTCGTCCTTGCCGATCTCCACCCCCTGCTCGGCCGCCGCCTCCTGGTACCAGCGGCTGAGGCAGTTGCGGCAGAAGCCCGAGAGGTTCATCAGGTCGATGTTCTGCACGTCGGTCCGGTTGCGCAGATGGTCGCGCAGGCGCCGGAACACGGCGGCCTCGGCCTCGATGACGTTCAGATCGGTGGCGTTGCGGTCGGTCATGCGGTCCTCCTGTCGGTGTCCTCCTCCGATATGGTCTGCGCCGGAGCCGACGCAAGCGCCACCTCCATCTCGCACACGGCATCGCGGATCATCGGCGCGAGCCGTCCCGCCCAGTCTCCCTGCTCGTCAGGCGTGCCGATCAGGTCGTTGCGGACCTCGATCAGGATGTGCGGGAAGCCCCGGCTGGTGCCATGCTGCCACATGGTATCGCCGACGAGCTGGCCCGAATAGGGCTCGTTGTCGCCGACCACGAGATCCTCCTCGGCCCTGAGCCGCGCGAGCAGCGGGCGCAGCAGGCGGTCGTCCCGGTCCCACAGCAGCCCGACATGCCAGGGCCGCCAGGCCCGGCCCCGGAACTGCGGCGTGAACGAGTGGATCGAGACCAGCACCGGAAGCCGCCCGGTCGCGGTCACCTCGTCGAGCGCCTGCCGGATCGCGGCATGGTAGGGTCGCCAGTAGGCGACCTTTCGCCGCTCGATCTCCTGCGCGCCCAGATGCCGGTTTCCGGGGATCATCGTGCCGTCGTAGAGCTTCATCACCAGGGTCGGGTCGTCCTCGCCCCGGTTGGGGTCGATCACGAGCCGCGAGAAGGTCGAGAGCACCGCCCCGGCGCCGAGCCGCGCGGCAAGCCCCAGCGTCACGCCGCGGGCCCCCACGTCCCAGGCGATGTGGCGCGCCATGTCCTCGGGCGGCACGCCGAGGTCGCCCACCTCGGGCGGCACCGTGTTGCGGGCATGGTCGCAGAGCAGCAGCACATGGCCGAGCGCCGCCGGGCCGCCGGCGGGGAGGAGCCGTTCGAATGCCTGGAATCCTGACGTATCTGCGGTCACGGGTCCCTCGCGGCAGGCCGGGTCGGCCGGGCGGGTCGGCCGAATGGACGGGATGCGCCGAGACCCTAATCCGACTTCGCCGCCGCGAACAAGAACGCTACTTCGTGAGCTGATGGTTTTGTGAGCAGATGGTTTCTTGAAACCGTTGTCGCTATGTGGATGATCGCGCCGGGAAACGGGCCGCCAACCAGCCGGGGGAACTGACGCATGCGCCGCAAGAGAAGTGTGAAGATCGTCGCGACGGTCGGTCCGGCCTCGTCCTCCCGGCCGGTGCTGGAGAACCTGTTCGCGGCCGGGGTCGATGTGTTCCGGCTGAACCTCAGCCACGGCTCTCATGGCGACATCGCCGAGCGCCATGCGCTGATCCGCGAGATCGAGCACCAGAGCGGCCGGCCGATCGGCATCCTCGCCGACCTGCAGGGCCCGAAGCTGCGGGTCGGGCGGTTCGCCGGGGGGGCGGTCCCGCTCGAGCCGGGGCAGGCGTTCCGCTTCGACCTCGAGGACCGGCCGGGCGACGCGGCGCGGGTGCAGCTCCCGCACCCGGAGATCTTTGCCGCGCTGGAGCCGGGGGCGACTCTTCTCGTCAATGATGGCAAGATCAGGCTCCGCGTCACCGCCTGCGACGCCGGCAGCGCCGATTGCGAGGTGGTGGTCGGCGGCGAGATCTCGAACAACAAGGGCGTGAACGTCCCCGATGTCGTCCTGCCGCTCGCGGCGCTGACCGGGAAGGACCGCCGGGACCTCGACTTCGTGCTCGGCCTCGGGGTCGACTGGCTGGCCCTGAGTTTCGTGCAGCGGCCCGAGGACGTGCTGGAGGCACGCGAGCTGATCGCCGGGCGTCCCGTCGCGGTGATGGCCAAGGTCGAGAAGCCCGCCTGCGTTGCCCGGTTCGACGAGATCCTCCCGGTGGTCGATGGCATCATGGTGGCGCGCGGCGATCTCGGCGTCGAGCTGCCGGTAGCCGAGCTTCCGGCCCTGCAGAAGCGGCTGATCCGCGCCTGCCGCCGGGCCGGCAAGCCGGTCATCGTCGCCACCCAGATGCTCGAGAGCATGATCACCTCGCCGGTGCCGACCCGGGCCGAGGTCTCGGACGTGGCGAACGCGATCTACGAGGGCGCCGACGCGGTGATGCTGTCGGCCGAATCCGCCGCCGGACAGTATCCGGTCGAGGCGGTGGCAATGATGGACACCATCGCCCAGACCGTCGAGCGCGAGGAAAGCTACCTCCGCGCGATCCACACCAGCGGGCCGGAATTCAAGCGTGAGACGGTGTCCGACGCGATCACCGCTGCCGCGCGCCAGGTGGCTGAGGCGACCAAGGTCAAGGCGATCTGCTGCTTCACCCATTCGGGCACAACCGCCCTGCTTGCCTCGCGCGAGCGGCCCGCAGTGCCGATCCTGGCCCTGACTCCGATTGTCGCCACCGCGCGGCGGCTGAGCCTCGCCTGGGGGTTGCACTGCGTGATCAGCCAGCCGGTCGACCGGTTCAAGCTCGCGGTGGTCAGCGCGATCCGCGCCGCACGCACCGACGGCTTCGCCGGCGCGGGCGACAACATCATCGTCACCGCGGGCGTGCCCTTCAACGTCTCCGGCACCACCAACATCCTGCGCGTCGCGCCGATGGACGAGCGGCTGATCTACGAGGGGGGCAGCGAATAGGCCGCAGCCCTGCCCGCCGCGCGGCCGAGACATCGGCGTGGCGGCCGTGTATCCTCGGGTCAGCAAGGATGCCTGCCGGGAGACCCTGCCATGCCCCACACCGTCCGCGACCGCATCCAGCGCTGGGTGCTGCTGCCCACCCCGCCGGAGAAGGTCTGGGCCGAGATCGGCGGCTTCGGCGCGATCGCCGACTGGCATCCGGGTGTGACTTCGGCCGAGGTGGTCGAGATCGAGGGCGAGGTGCACCGGCACCTGCGCGCCCCTGACGGCGGGCTCACGCTCGAGCGCCTGATCGAGACCGGCCGCCTCCACTACACCTACGAGATCGTCGAGTCGCACCTTCCGCTCGCCGAACACCGCGCAACGCTGAGTTGCGTCGCCGAGGGAGGCGGGTGCCACGTCTTCTGGTCGGCGATGTTCGAGCCGACCGACGAAAGCGCCGACGACATCGTCAGCGCATTCTACGAGGACGGGCTGCGCGCGCTGCGCGAACGCTACGGCGGCTGAGGCGGCGCGGCGGTGCCGGATGCCGAAGACCGGCCGCCGTCACCCGGCAGCCGGCCCTCGCCGTCTCACCTCCGGGCGTCAGAGCACGAGGCGATAGTAGTCGACGGTGAAAAGGTCCGGCGCTCCCGTCGAGCAGAGACCGAACATGTTGTTCGAGGTCAGGGTGATGTCCTGGCCGGTCTGCACCGAGATGCCGTTGATGCCGAGGTCCCGGGCACCGAGATCGACATCGCCGGCGGCCACGATCTGCACCCCGTCCATGCCGGTGGTCGACGCGGTGTGGATGGTCGCGTTCGAGAACAGCTGCACGCCGCCACCCGGCGCACAGCTGTCCGGCAGGCCGAGCTGGACGCCGGAGGCGATGGTGATGTCGGCGTTGTCGATCTTGCCGTTGCCGCCCGAACGCGAGCCCAGCACCGCACTGTAGACACTGGCGCCGGCGTTGATCTTGAGCTGGCACTCCGCGATGATCACGACGTTCTGGATCGTCACGTTGCTGGGGATGACGGCATTCTTGTTGGGCTTGCACTGCACGTGATAGACGCGGTGCTCCTGGATGTTGCCCAGGTCGAACTTCTCGTCGACGACGATCACCGGCAGCGAGGTGTCGATATAGGTCGGCTGCGAGGCCGAACCGATATCCAGGAAGGACTGCATGATCTCGTCCACATGGTTGACCATGCGCGGGTCCAGGCTCGATTCGCGGAGCGCCTGCGGCAGGCCGATATTGCTGGTCATCCCGCTCGCCGGGATCGACAGCATGTCGAGGTCGGGCATGCTGACATTCACCCCCGGCTCGAAGAAGTTGTTGCTGGACATGTCCACGCCCTGCTGACCGTGGACGCAGATCTTGTTGACGAAGCCGTTGTTCGACGAGATGTCGACGATGCCGCGGGCGACGAGTCCGTTGCGAAGGCAATCGGGGATGAACTTCTGGGCAACCGCCTGGGCGTTCACGTTCCAGCTCATGAGCCCGATGATGCGCAGGAAATTGGTGGCGAGAGGGTTGCCGTTCTCGGTCGAGCGGCGCGCCGTCACCATCACCGCGTCCGGGAGCGCGGCCGAGGTATCGAGCTGGCGGTTGACCGGATCCCACTTGCCGACAAGCACATCGGACGGGTCGACCACCGCGCCGTTGATGGCGGTCGACATGTTCGACGACCCGTAGGACACGGCGGTTGCCGTCACCGCGCCCGAGTCGCCGAGGTCGATCGCCGCCGCGAGCGCGGCCGAGTCGGCGGTGGCCTGCAGCATCGTCCGTGACCGGAAGCCGTCGGTCGAATCGACCGCCAGCCCGCAGATGCCGACCATCAGCACGAACCACAACAGGCCCCAGATCGTGCCGCCGCCGCGTTCGTCCCGCCAAAGCCGGAGTTCACGTAAGAACTTCATGGTCTCCCCCGAAAGCTCCTGGTCACCAGACCGGTCCCACACCAGCAGGCTTGGGAGAACCGCGGGCATCACGCTCACTCACTCCGAAAGCCTGCCAACCGTTCCGACAACACGGCAGGCCGGAGTCTCTTGTGACAGTTTCGTATCCGGACTTCGCTTTGCTATCTTCAGGCGAAAGCAGTCATCGCCTCGTATCGGCAGGAATGAAGCGGCGAGAAAGTTTTCCCGGTATGGATGAAATGATCCGTGGCCGCACATGCGCGTTTGCGGGCGCGGGAGACCCGGAGATCGGGTTCGGCGCGGCCGGGTAGACCGGCCGCGCCGCTCATGCGAGAGTCCCTTCGGGCGACGGTCAGACCATCAGAGTCACAGGACCAGCCTGTAGTAGTCGACCGTAAAGAGGTCCGGCGCCCCGCCCGAGCACAGGCCGAACATGTTGTTCGAGGTCAGCGTGATGTTTCCGCCGGTCTGCACGCTGATGCCGTTCACGCCCATGTCCCGCGCGCCGAGATCGACATCGCCGGCCGCCACGATCTGCAGCCCGTTGATCGTCATCGAGGACGAGAAATGCACCGAGGCGTTGGTGAAGATCTGGACGCCGCCGCCCGGCTGGCAGTTGTCGGCAATGCCGAGGCTCACGTTGGACGAGAAGTTGATGTTGGCGTTCGATATGCCCGAGCCGCCGCCGCCGCTGTTGCCGCCGCCGCCATTGCCGCCGCCCGGATTGCCGCCGGACCGCGACGCCAGCACGACGTTGGAGAGCTGAGCCCCGGAACCGACGCTGATCTGGCAGTCGGCGACGATGACCACATCGCTCAGCACCATGTTCGAGGGGATGCCGACATTCTTGTTGGCGGCGCACTGGATGTGGTAGATGCGCCCCGCCGTCGCATCGCCGAAGTTCCAGCGCTCGTCCTTCACGATGACCGGCAGTGCGGCGTCGATATAGGACGGCGTCACATAGGCCTGCTTCAGCAAGAGGTCGGCCATGATCTCGTCGACATGATTGACCATGCGCGGGTCGAATTTCTGCTCGCGCAGCGCCTGGGACAGGCCGGGATTGCTGGTCAGGCCGCCTGCCGGCGTCACCAGCTGCGCGTCCACGTCCGGCATCGAGACATTGACACCCGGCTCGAAGTAGTTGTGGTTCTGCATGTGCACGCCGGACTGGCCATGGACGCAGATCTTGTTCACGAAGCCGTTGTTCGACGAGATGTCCACGAGCCCGCGCGCGATCAGCCCGTCCTTCAGGCAGTCGGGGATGTACTTCATGGCGATCGCCTGGGCCCGAACGTTCCAGCTCATGAGCCCGACCATGCGCAGGAAGTTGACCGGGACGGCGTTGGCATTGTCGTCGGTTTGCTGCAGGCGCACCATGACTGCGTTCGGCAGGATGCCCCCCGCGGAGAAGCTGCCGGCGGTCCGGTCGTAGGTGCCGACGGTCACGTCCTCCGGCCGCAGCACGTCGCCATAGGCTGCGGTCGACATGTTGGCCGAGGCATAGGTCACGGCGCGCGACACCGCGGCGCTGGCGTCGGGAAGGTCGATCGCCGCGGCGAGGGCCGCCGAGTCGGCGGTGGCCTGCAGCATGGTCCGGTTGCGGAAGCCATCCGTGCTGTCCACCGCCAGGCCGCAGATACCCACCACCAGGACGAACCAGAAGAGGCCCCAGATCGTGCCGCCCCCGGCCTCGTCGCAAAGAAACCCGCTCACGCTCACAGACTTCATGTCACCCACCCGAACACACCACGCGATTAGAGACTTCTCGCACCGGTTTGGGGCGCCAATGCGCACTTTCCTTGGAATCGCTGCCCCAGAGCGGGAGATCGCGCCCGTTCCGGGAATTTCCCATGGCTTTCAAAGGGTCGCTGCCAGAATCCGGGAGGTTTCCGAGCCGGCCCGGGCGCTTTCCGGCCCGCCCCATGCCACCACGGGTTGCAGCGCAGGACCGGGCTGCATCCCGCGGTCGAAGATTGCGCACGGATCGTGGCAGCCGATTCGCACTCACCGCAGCGCGGCCGGGGCGGCCTCGCCCAGGAAACGCCATGGCCGGGAGCAGTCCCGGAACTGCCGGGCCGTCCCGGACCGCAGCGGCCGCCTTCGGCTCAGATCACCAGCCGGTAATAGGGCACGGTGAAGAGATCCGGCGCGCCTCCGGCGCAAAGCCCGAACACGTTGTTGCTGGTCAGCCGGATGTCCCCGCCCGACTGCACGGAGATGCCGTTGATGCCCTGGTCGCGGGCGCCAAGCTCCACATCCCCCGCAGCCACCACCTGCAGCCCGTTGACCAGCATCGACGACGAGAAGTGGATGCTGGCGCTCGAGAACAGCTGGACGCCGCCGCCCTCGGCGCAATCGTCGGGCGCCCCGAGGCTCACATTGGCCGAGAAGCTGATGTTGGCGTTGGCAAGCGGACTGGCGCCGTTGCCGAGCGCCTTCGAGCCGAGCACCACGTTGGTCAGGCGCGCATTGGCGCCGACGCTGATGTTGCACTCGGCGATGATCACGACGTTCGACAGGGCGAGGCCGCTGGGGATGTTCACCAGCTTGTTGGCCGGGCACTGGACCTCGTAGATCGAATTCGGCTGGTAGTTGGCGAAGTTGAACTTCTCGTCGACCTGATAGACGGGCGGGTCGATGTTCGCGAGGAAGTCCGGCATCACATCCGCAACCTCGGCCAGCAGGTTGTCCATGATCTGGTTGACGTGGTTGACCATGCGCGGGTCGAGGATGTTCTCGCGCAGCGCCTCCGGCAGGCCGGGGTTCGAGGTCATGCCGCCGGAGGGAATGGTGAGCATCTCGAGATCCGGCATGCTGACGGTCACGCCTGCCTCGTGGACATTGCCGTTCTGCATCTCGACGCCCTGCTGGCCATGCACGCAGATCAGCCGGTGGAACCCGTTGTTCGACGAGATGTCCACCACGCCGCGGGCGATCAGCCCCTCGCGCAGGCATTCGGGGATGAACCGCTGGGCCACCGCCTGGGCGTTCACGTTCCAGGCCTGCAGCCCGATGATGCGGAGGAAGTTGGTCGAGAGGGCGTTGTTGTTCTCGTCCGAGCGGCGCACCGTGACCATGACCGCATCCGGGTTCGGCGCCCCGGTGTCCAGCGAGTGGCTGGCCTGATCCCAGAGTCCCACATGCACGTCGGCCGGATCGAGCACGGCGCCGTTGACGTCGATTCCCATATTCGTGCTGGAGTAGGCCACCGCGGTGGCGACTGCGGCATCGCGGTCGGGAAGGTCCACGGCGGCAGCGAGCGCCGAGGAGTCGGCCGTTGCCTGCAGCATGGTCCGGTAGCGGAACCCGTCCGTCGAGTCGACCGCCATGCCGCAGATGCCGACCATCAGGATGAACCAGAGCAGCCCCCAGATCGTGCCGCCGCCGTGTTCATCGGAAAGAAATCCGCGCCATTTTTCGACCAGCATGAGAAAGCTCCCCTGGAAATCGGAGGCATGAAACGCGCCGTCGGCCTGCAAGGACAGTACGTCAGGAAAACTATCAGACTCGGCGCGCTCGGCAAAGCTCCATGAGACTCTAAATATATGATTATAAATTATAATTCAATCTTCGGTTGAGACCGGGGCGCGACCGGAAGCCGAACCGGCGAGGATGCGTGCGGGTGTCCGGACACGCCGGCAGCGTGGTCCGCGGCATGCTTCGGGCCCGGCGCATTGCCGGGCCCGGAAACAGGCTGGCCGGCGCGGCCGGCCCGGCCTGCCAGCGCTCAGAGCACGAGGCGGTAATAGTCCACGGTGAACAGATCCGGCGCCCCGCCCGAGCAGAGACCAAACATGTTGTTCGAGGTCAGCGTGATGTCATGGCCGGATTGCACCGAGATGCCGTTGACGCCCTGATCCGCGGCGCCGAGTTCCACATCGCCTGCGGCCACCATCTGCACGCCGTTGATGATCGTGCTCGCGGCGGTATGGATGGTCGCGTTCGAGAAGATCTGGACGCCGCCGCCGCTGGCGCAGTTGTCGGGCGCGCCGAGCTGCACATTGGCGGCGATCCCGACATTGGCGTTGTTGACATTGCCGTTTCCGCCCGAGCGCGATCCCAGCACAGCGTTGTAGACATAGGCGCCCGAGTTGATCCTGATCTCGCAATCCGCGATGATCACCACGTCGTGGACGGTGGAGTTCGACGGGATCTGCGCGTTCTTGTTGGGCTTGCACTGCACGTGATAGATCCGCCCGGGAAGCGCGGCCGAGAGGTCGAATTTCTCGTCGACGACGATCACCGGCTGGTCGGTGTCGATATAGGCGGGCTGGTGCTCCGCCTGCGGATCGACGAAGCCCAGCATGATCTCGTCCACATGGTTGACCATGCGGGGATCCAGGATCGACTCGCGCAGCGCCTCGGACAGCCCGGTATTGCTCGTCATGCCGCTGCTCGGGGTCTCGAGCATCGCGAGATCGGGCATCGAGACATTGACGCCTGCCTCGAAGAAATTGTTGCTCTGGACGTTGACGCCCTGCTGGCCGTGGACGCAGATCTGGTTGACGAAGCCGTTGTTCGACGAGATGTCCACCATGCCGCGGGCGATCAGCCCGTCGCGCAGGCAATCCGGGATGAAGCGCTGGGCGACCGCCTGGGCGTTCACGTTCCAGCTCATCAGCCCGATGATGCGCAGGAAGTTGGTGCTGAGCGCGTTGCCGTTCTGGTCCGACCGGCGGGCGGTGACCATGACGGCGTCAGGAAAGGCGGAGGCGGTGTCCATCGACTGGGCCGCCTCGTCCCACTTGCCGACGATCACGTCGGCCGTGTCGACCACGACACCGTTGATGCCGGCTTCCATGTTGTCGAGCGAATAGGAGACCGCGGTCGCGGTCACGGCTCCGGGGTCCGGCAGGTCGATCGCCGCGGCGAGCGCGGCGGAATCGGCAGTCGCCTGCAGCATGGTGCGGGTGCGGAACCCATCCGTCGTGTCGACGGCCATCCCGCAGATGCCGACCATCAGCGCGAACCAGAGCAGGCCCCAGATCGTGCCGCCGCCCGTCTCGTCGTGCCGGAACGGGCAAATGGATTCCGATATGCGCGGCATGGCAACGCCCTCCCCTGCGGAACCGGACTTCAGATGGGCTCCCGGCGCATCGTCACCGATGCGGTCAGGAAGTCGCCGAGCACCGGCTTGAAGAAGCCGAAGATGCTGGCGTCTGCGACCTGGGTCTGGATCACGATCTGCACGTCCAGATCGGTCGGCTGGGATGTCGCCACGGTATAGGCGCTGCTGTAGAGGAACATCTCGTTCTGGACGACGTTCACCGCCTCGGCCTCGGTCATGTCACCCACGGCGACCCGCCGCGCCACATCGCGCGAGACGTTCCACATCTCGGTATGATGCAGATAGAGGATAGTCGCATCCGTGGTCGCGACGAGCAGGACCACGAAGACGGGCACCCAGAGGACGAACTCGATCGTTGCCGACCCCTGGTCGTCACGCAGGAATCCCTGCAGAGTGCGCGAAAAGCGAAGTTTGCGGCTGGTCACCTGACAGCTCCCGAATCATTCTCCCCCACCAGCCCAGTATAGCGACTGCCGCCAGATAAGCGATCATAAATCTGCCGTATTTTCTGGATGCATCACAATACATCTACGATAATTCCATAAAAGCTCGTGACATGTGTAATAAAACGAGAACTCAGTCATTCAATACTCATCCTAAACGTGTGCGACCCCGGCCGCTTCGCCGCGGGCCGGCAAGGGCGGCAGCGGGACTTGCGCGGCTGCGGAACGCCGTCTATAAGGCGGCGCTTCGAACGGGGCGTCCGGCCGGTATGGGCTGCCGAGGCGCCCCTCGTATCGTTCCGCAGGACAGGAGACGAAAATGCCCAAGATGAAGACCAAGTCGGGCGCCAAGAAGCGCTTCAAGGTCACGGCGACGGGCCGCGTCAAGGTCGCGCAGGCCGGCAAGCGCCACGGCATGATCAAGCGGACGGCCAAGTTCATCCGCAACGCGCGCGGCACCACGGTGCTGTCGGCGCCGGATGAGAAGATCGTCAAGCAGTTCCTGCCCTACAGCTGACCGGAGGCGCCGATGTCCAGAGTGAAAGGCGGCCCGGCCGCCCATGCCCGTCACCGCAAGGTTCTGAACGCGACCAAGGGCCACTACGGCGCCCGGTCGCGCACTTTCCGCATCGCCCGGCAGTCCGCCGAGAAGGCGATGCAGTACGCGACCCGCGACCGCAAGACCCGCAAGCGCAACTTCCGCGCCCTGTGGATCCAGCGGATCAACGCCGCGGTCCGCGCCCATGACGACAGCCTGACCTATTCGCGTTTCATCAACGGGCTGCTGAAATCCGGGATCGAGGTCGACCGCAAGGTGCTGGCCGATCTCGCAGTGCACGAGCCGGCCGCGTTCGGCGCGATCGTTGACCGCGCGAAGGCTGCGCTGGCCTGACACCCGGCCGCCCTCCGGAACGGAAAGGGAGCGCCGCTGGCGCCCCTCGCGCGTCCGGCCTCCCCGCGCCAGTTTGTCGCGATCCGCAGCGCAACCCCCTGGAATCGCGCAACCGGACCGGCGGATCAGCCGATGCCGAGTTGAGTCCGCGATCGGGGCGCGCTAGACCCGCAACCAGAACCGGGCGCGCCCGAAGTGCCGCGCCTGTGCTCCGGTGGAGGACGAGCATCATGGCGACGAGTAGCGACGCAGCCCCGCCGAGCCTCCTGCAGCGCTTGCGCAAGGCGCGGCGCCGGAAGGTCAAGAAATACGGCAAGCGCTTCATCTACGGCATCGCCAGCTTCCTTGGCCGGCAGTCGCTGGTCGGCGATACGCCGGTGCTGGAGAACCGGCATTTCCCCTTCTTCAGGGACTTCACCGACAACTGGGAGAAGATCCGCGACGAGGCGGCCGTCATCCTGAAGCACCGCGACGAGATCCCCGCCTTCCAGGAGGTCTCGCCGGACCAGTACCGGATCTCGACCGGCAAGAACTGGCGCACCTTCATCCTCTTCGGCTTCGGCACCAAGCTCGAGAAGAACTGCCGCCAGGCGCCCGCGACCACGGCGCTCCTGGAGAAGGTGCCGAACCTGCAGACCGCATGGTTCTCGATTCTGGCGCCGGGCTACCACATCCCCGCCCATACCGGCGTCTCGAAAGGCATCGTGCGGGCCCATCTCGGGCTCCTGATCCCGCGCGAGGCCGAGAAGTGCCGCATCCGGGTCGGCGACCAGTTCCGGGTCTGGCGGCCGGGCGAGATCTTCGTGTTCGACGACACCTACGAGCACGAGGTCTGGAACGACACGCCGGACGAGCGGGTGATCCTGCTGTTCGACTTCGACCGGCCGATGCGCTTCTTTGGACGGGTGGTCAACAACACCTTCGTGTGGCTGCTGAAATTCTCGGCCTTCTACCGCGAGCCGAAGACCAACATGGAGACCTTCGAGGACCGCTTCGAGGCCGCCACCCGCCGGGCGGACGAGACGCTGGAGAAGATGAGCCACCGCCACTGAATGGCCCCGGCGTCGCGGCCGGCGCTGCCCCCCTTGCCATCCCGCGGACTCGCGGCTATAGAGACGCCTCCGGCGCGGGCGGAGCCTCAGGGCCGGGCGAAATCCATCCCGCTCGGCGGGACCGGGACGGCCGGCCGGGCAAGGCAGGTACGACCGGAAAGGGCACCGGGGACGAGAGAGCCATGAAGATCAGGAACTCGCTGAAATCGCTGAAGGGCCGTCACCGCGACTGCCGCCTGGTCCGCCGCAAGGGCCGGGTCTACGTGATCAACAAGACGCAGCGGCGATACAAGGCCCGCCAGGGCTGACCGGTTCGGCGCCGCTCGCGACGCCATGCAGAAAGGCCGCGCCCCGGGCGCGGCCTTTCGCGTTTTCCCGCGGGGGCGTCCCCTCCCCGGTCAGCCGGGCGCCTTGTAGGCGCCGAGAACGCCCTTCGCCCGCTGTGCCATCTTCTTGAAGTCGCGCGCGGGCCAGGCGCGGCTCGTGGTCAGCTTCGAGACCGTGCCCGAGGCCGCCGCCGCCATCGACGCGACCACGGCATCCTCGCCGTCCGGCGCCTCGGCGATGATCAGGAAATCGTTCTCGCCGGTCGTCATGTAATAGTCCTTCAGCTTGCCACCGCAGGCCGCAATGAGCTTTGCCACGGCCCGCGAGCGGTCCTCGGGCTTGGCCACCAGCCCCCGGATCGCCTGTGCCGAGAACCGGCCCTGGATGATGAAAGTCGCCATCTTTCCCTCCCTTTGGTTATCGAATGGCAGCGCAGCCTAGCATGCGCGGCCGAGTCGGGCCGCCGGCAAAACGCGGGCGGGCCGCGGCGGCACGGGAGAGGATGCGGGTGCGCCCGGCTCAGGCCGGGTCGTCCGGGTGGCCGAAGTTGCAGAACACGCCGCCGGCGAATTCGACCGCGGGGTGGAAGGGGTTGCCCGGCGGGCATTTGGCCTCGACCTTCTCGCGATACGCTTCCGCCGTGTCCTGCGGCCTGTAGCCGAGATGCGCCGCCTTCTCGTTCGAGAAGAACCGCTCGCGGTTGTCCGAGATGCCGTAGACCGCCGTCCAGC
Source organism: Limibaculum sp. (assembly GCA_039805905.1). GTDB lineage: Bacteria > Pseudomonadota > Alphaproteobacteria > Rhodobacterales > Rhodobacteraceae > Thermohalobaculum. The sequence continues at coordinate 16,592 of JBDIVM010000014.1, forward strand.
CTATCCGCTCGGCCACCAGGCAGCGGGTGACGAGCTGCACCAGATCGCGGAAGCTCATCCAGGTGGCGAGGTGCCGCCGGTCCGCCGGCTCGGGGAAGCAGGAGTTGATGCGGAGCAGCGCCGACTCGATTCCGAACTTGTGGAAATAGAGCTTGGCCAGGTCCTCGACGAAGCACTTCGACAGCCCGTAGAGCGAGTCCGGCCGGTGCTCGGTATGGGTGTCGGCTCCCTCCTCGCGCCGGACGTAGCCGACCGCGTGGATCGAGCTCGCATAGACGATGCGTTTCACCCCATGCCGCCGCGCCGCCTCGTAGACGTTGTAACCGCCCTTGATCGACGAGTTCAGGATCTCCTCCCAGGGCCTCTCGACCGGCGCGGCGCCGAAATGCACCACCGCATCGCAGCCCTCGACCACCCTCATCATGGCGTCGAAGTCACCGACATCGGCGATCATCGTCTCCTCGTGGGCACGGGCGGGCGCCATCTCCATCCGGTCGGTGAGCCTGAGCGTGGTGGCGAGCGGCGCCAGCCCCTCGCGCAGGACGCGGCCGAGATTGCCGGCGGCGCCGGTGATGAGGAGGCGGTTGAAGCGGGGCATGGGAGTCTCCGGGCAGTGGCTGGACGCAGGGCGCATCATGCATGGCGCCACACCGTAACGGAAGCCCCGCCGGGCCGGTTTTCCGGCGTCAGCCTCCGCCGCCCCAGGGCCCGTCGAACCAGCCCTGAAGGGCCAGAATCACCGCCGTGCCCGCCGACAGCGGCGCAACCAGCCAGGGGGCGCTCCAGGCCCAGGGCAGCACGATGACCAGCCAGCCGATCGCGGCAAAGCCCGTGATCCGGTGCCAGGCGAGATTCAGCCGAGCCTCCGGGCCGAGCGGCAGCCAGCCGGGCAGGCCGCGCAGCAGCAACCGCCGCGTCACCAGCCGCACGTGGCGGCGCGGCGCCTCATCCGCGCCGATATGCCAACCGAGGCGCCCGCGGTCCGCCTCCGGCAGCCGCGCCACCGCCTCCAGCACCCGCCGCCGGTGCCGGCCCGAGACAAGGATCAGGAGCACGAAGACCGCCGCCATCGCCACGGTGGGAAGATCGAGGCCGTCCTCCATGCCTGGCGCCCCCGCCTCAGTCGAACTTGCGGGTGTCGTCGATGACCTTGCCGTCGTTCGGCAGCGAGCCGGGGAGATCGGCCTCGACCTCGCCGCGGAGCTTGAGGACCGCCTGCATGGTCTCGCGCACTGCCGCGGCAAGCCCGGCCGACGGTGCCCGGGCCTCGATCGCCAGCGTCATCGCATCCTGCTCGCCCGCCCGCGTCACCGTCAGCCGCGCCTTCAGGACCTCCTTGTGGCGGGCGACGATCTCGGCAATCTGCTCGGGGCGGACGAACATGCCCTTGACCTTGGTGGTCTGGTCGGCCCGGCCCATCCAGCCCTTGATCCGCATGTTGGTGCGACCGCAGGGGCTGGCGCCCGGCAGCACCGCCGAGAGGTCGCCGGTGGCGAAGCGGACCAGCGGATAGTCGGGGTTCAGCACGGTCACCACCACCTCGCCCACCTCGCCCTCTGCGACCGGGTCGCCGGTGCCGGGCCGCACGATCTCGACGATGGCGCCCTCGTCGACCACCATCCCCTCCATCGCCCCCGAGTCCGCCTGCGTCTCGTAGGCGATCGAGCCCACATCCGCCGTGGCATAGCACTGCAGGCATGAGATGCCGCGGTCGCGGTAGGCCTGCCGGAGCGACGGGAACAGCGGCCCGCCCGAGACCAGCGCCTTGCGGATACCGGAGAGGTCGCGGCCCGTCTCCTCCGCCTTGTCGAGCATCACCTTCAGGAAGTCGGGCGTGCCGATATAGCCGGTGACGCCCACATCCGCCGCCGCGTTCACCTGCGCCTCGGTGTTGCCCACCCCGCCCGCCAGCACGGCGCAGCCGACAGCCCGCGCCGCCGACTCCATCATGTGCCCTGCCGGGGTCAGGTGATAGGCGAAGGCGTTGTGCACGATGTCGCCCTTCCGGAGCCCGGCTGCGAAGACCGCGCGGGCCAGCCGCCACCAGTCGGGCGCCGAGGTCATGCCCGGCTCGTAGATCGGGCCGGGCGACTGGAAGACGTTGGTGAAGGCGCCCGCCGGCCGCGTGGTCAGCCCGCCGAAGGGCGGAGCCTGCTTCTGGAGCCCGGCCAGTGCCGACTTGCGCAGCACCGGCAGGCGGGCCAGCGCCGCGCGCCCGGTGACCGCGGCCGGGTCCACTCCCGCCAGATGGGCCGCGAGCCCCGGCGCATGCCGGATCGCCTGCGCAAGCTGCGTCCGCAGGCACTCGAACAGCGAGGCCTCGCGCTCGGACGGGGTGCGGGTCTCCAGATCGTCGTAATGCCGGTTCATGGCGGTATCTCCCCTGCTGCCGCAGGCGCGGCCCGCGCAACGGCGGCCTTGCCGCGGCGCCTCGGCTCTGCTGTTCTCGGACGGGGTAGCCCGTGCCGGAGTAGGCCGCAATGACGATTCTGGAAGCGCTCAGCTATATCGTCACCATCCTCGGCTTTCCGGTCGCCATCTATGTCTTCATCGACGAGCAGCGCCGCCGCAAGCGCAACGAGGAGGCCGAGCTGCACCGGCAGCTTTCCGAGGAATACGACAACTTCCTGCGGCTTGCGCTCGACAACGCCGACCTGCTGCTGTGGCGTCACGCGGCGACGCCGGTGACCTTCACCGAGGAGCAGCTCGAGCGGCGCGATATCCTGTTCCGCATGCTCGTGTCGCTGTTCGAGAAGGCCTACATCATCCTCTACTCGGATGACATGGACCGCGATGCGCAGCGGCGCTGGCTGAGCTGGGAGGACGACATGCGCGAATGGTGCCGCCGGGCCGAGTTCCGCGCCCTGCTGCCAGCGCTGCTCGAAGGCGAGGACGACGCCTTCAGCGCGCGCATCGGCGCGATCGCCCGGGAGGAGGCGGGAGCGACTGCGCAGTGAGGCGGGCTTCAGCCCGCCGCGGCATGATGCTATGATCATCCATGAGCACGGGTGCCCTCATCACCACCCTCGTGGCCCTGTAGGTCGTCGTCGGGGCGCGTGCGCTTGTATCCGCGCGGCCGGCAAAAGGCAGCAGGCGCGGTGCTCGCAGACCCATTCCAGCGTGAAGCCGGCGACGATGGCCGACGAGGCGAAGCTCGTCGCGATCCGGCGTCGGGAGGAGATGGGATAGCGGCGGCCGGCCCGGCCCTGAGGATGCGCTCCGCCGGTCACCGCGGCCGGGGCGTAAGGTGTGCTGACGCGCACCCAGCCGGTCCGTTCAGCTGAGCCAGCGCTTCCGCCGGCGGTAGGAGCGCACGTCGCGGAAGCTGGTGCGGCCCTTCTCGGACATGCCGAGGTAGAATTCCTTCACGTCCGGGTTCTCGCGCAGTTCCGCCGCCGGGCCGTCCATCACCACCCGGCCCGATTCGAGGATGTAGCCGTAATGGGCGTAGCGCAGCGCCACGTTGGTGTTCTGCTCGGCCAGCAGGAAGCTGACGCCCTCCTTCTCGTTGACGCTCTTGACGATCTGGAAGATCTGCTCGACCAGCTGCGGCGCCAGGCCCATCGAGGGCTCGTCCAGCAGGATGGTCTCGGGCCGGCTCATCAGCGCCCGCCCGATGGCGCACATCTGCTGCTCGCCGCCCGAGGTGTAACCGGCCTGCGAGCGCCGCCGCTCCTTCAGCCGCGGGAAATAGCTGTAGACCATCTCGAGGTCCTTCTGCACCTCGGCCCGCCCGCCGCCGCGGGTATAGGCGCCCGTCATCAGGTTCTCCTCGACCGTCAGATGCGCGAAGCAGTGGCGGCCCTCCATCACCTGGATGACACCCTTGCGCACCATCTCGGCCGGGTTCAGCGCGGCCACCGGCTCGCCGCGGTAGAGGATCGTGCCCTTGGTGATCTCGCCCCGCTCGGAGCGGAGCAGGTTCGAGATCGCCTTCAGCGTGGTCGTCTTTCCGGCCCCGTTGCCGCCGAGCAGCGCCGTGATGCCGCCCTTGGGCACGTTCAGCGAGACGCCCTTCAGGACGAGGATGACGTGATTGTAGATCACCTCGATGTTGTTGACCTCGAGCAGGCTTTCAGCCTTGGTCTCGTCCAGCATCACATCCTCCCGCCGTCGCCGTCATGCCGTAGCCAGACGAGGCATCTCGCACCATGAGATCCCCGCCTGCACCGGCATGACGAACTGGAAAACCCCCAAACGGATCGGGGCGGGCCGACCCCCGGAGGGAGCGGCCCGGTTCACGTCAGCTCAGGTCAGTTGCACTCGCGCGCGGCTATGTTGTTCTCCTTCGCGTAGGCCGCCGAGTCCTCGGCGATCAGCGCGTCGACCACCTCGCGGTCGGCCGCCATGTAGTCGGTGATCTGCGACCAGGACTTTGTGCCGGCATTCCACTGGAAGATGGCGCCGAGCCCAGGGCCGCCGTGGTTGGCACAGGTCACCTTCACCGGCACGGTGAAGTTGGGCAGGCCGAGTTCCGTCAGCCGCGCCTCGTCGACCTCGAGGTTGTCGAAGCCGTCGCGCATCATCTTCGAGTCGATCTTGGCGGTGCCGTGAATTGCCTGCGCCTTGCGCGCCGCCTCGACCGCCCACATGGCCGCAACCATGCCACGGTTGTAGAGGATGTAGCCGTGCTGGTCGCCGGCGCCGGCGGCCAAGCCCTTGTCGTATACATAGGTCTTCAGGTCGGCATAGATCGGCCAGTCGCTGCCCGCGCCGTGGAAGCCGATCGCCTTGTAGCCGTCGGCGCCAGCGCCGGCCGGCAGCGTATCGTTCTCAGAGGCGGACCACCAGACGCCGATGAAGTGGTCCATCGGGAAGCGGATCGCGGCCGCCTCCTTGATGCCGACCTGGTTCTGCACGCCCCATCCCCAGTGCAGCACATAATCCGGCTGGTCCTTGCGGATCTGCAGCCAGGTCGCCTTCTGCTCCTGACCCGGGTGGTCGACGGGATACGCGGTGAAGGTGTAGCCGTGCTTCTTGGCCAGTTCCTCCAGCGTCCGGATCGGCTCCTTGCCGTAGGCGGAGTTGTGGTAGACCAGCGCGATCTTCTTGCCCTGGAGCGAGCCGCCCTCCTGCTCGAGCGCGTATTTGACGATGATCGAGGCGGCGTCCCAGTAGGTGCCCGGGAAGTTGAAGACCCAGGGGAACAACTTGCCATTGGCGGCCGAGGTGCGGCCATAGCCCGTCGAGATGATCGGGATGCCGTCGGCGGTGCCTTTCGGGATGATCTGGTAGGTGATGCCAGTCGAGAGCGGCTGGACCGACAGCGCCCCCTCGGCCTTGACCGACTCGTAGCACTCGACGCCCTTGTCGGTGTTGTAGGCGGTCTCGCATTCGACCACCCGGATCTTCTCGCCACCGATGCCGCCGTCGCGCTCGTTGATCAGCGTGAGATAGTCGTTGTAGCCGTCGGCGAAGGGGATGCCGTTCGGCGCATAGGGCCCGGTGCGGTAGCTGAGCATCGGGAAGACCAGATCGGCATAGGCCGGCGTGCCTATTGCCAGCGCGGTCGCCGCGGTGATTGCGAGTTTGGTCAGTCTCATGTCCTTCCTCCCTGTGTCTGGACAATCCTGGGTCTGGACGATGTCCGGCCCCATCGGCGGGGCCGGTTCTTGCCGCCGGCCGCTAGTGCGGGAAGGGCCAGAGGCGCAGTTTCTCCTTTGCGGTTCGCCACAATGCCGCAATGCCATGCGGCTCGGCAATCAGGAACAGGATGATCATCGCGCCGACGATGATGATCTGGGCGTGCTGGGCGATGTCGGTGGGCCAGTCCATCCCCTCGACCAGCACCACCTTGAAGAACACCGGCAGCAGCACGATGAAGGCCCCCCCGATCAGCGAGCCGAGGATCGAGCCGAGCCCGCCGATGATGATCATGAACAGCACGTTGAACGAGACGTTGATCGGGAACGCCTCGGTACCCTCGGCGGCCCCCTTCCAGACCGCGAAGTAGAGCGATCCGGACATGCCGATGTAGAAGGACGAGACCGCGAAGGCCGAGAGCTTGGTCATCAGCGGGTTCACCCCGATGATCTCGGCAGCGATGTCCATGTCGCGGATCGCCATCCAGGACCGCCCGACCCGGCCGCGTATCAAGTTGCGTGCCACCCAGGCGAAGACGAAGAGGAAGCTGAGACAGAACAGATAGGTGAACCACTCCTGCGTGTTCGCGCCAGTGATCGGCATACCGAACAGCGTGCGCTCGGGCGCACTGATCTGGCCCGAAGCCGAGTAGTTGTAGAACCAGCCCCACTTGTTGAACATCCAGATCAGGAAGAACTGCGCCGCCAGCGTCGCCACGGCGAGGTAGAACCCCTTGATCCGGAGCGAGGGCAGCCCGAACAGGATGCCGACCGCGGCGGCGATCACGCCCGAGATCAGCGTGATCGAGATCATGTCGAGCCCGGGGAACGAGGTCATCAGCTTGTAGGTGGTATAGGCCCCCACCGCCATGAAGCCGCCGGTGCCCAGCGACACCTGCCCGCAATAGCCGGTAAGGATGTTCAGTCCCAGCGCCGCCAGTGCATAGACGAAGAAGGGCAGGAAAATCGCCTGCTCGGCATAGTCCGTGACGAACCAGGGCACCACCAGGAAGGCGACCGCCATGGTCCCCCAGAACGCCCAGCGGTCGGCCCGGATCGGAAAGGTGGCCAGATCCGCCCGGTAGGTGGTCTTGAACTCGCCGGCCTCGCGGTAGAGCATGGTTCACACCCTCTCGATGATCTTCTCGCCGAACAGGCCCTGGGGCCGGAACAGCAGGAACACCAGCGCCAGCACATAGGCGAACCAGTTCTCGGTGGCTCCGCCCAGATAGGTGGTGCCGACATAGAAGTCGAAGACCTTTTCGCCCACCCCGATGATCAGCCCGCCGACGATGGCGCCGGGAATAGAGGTGAAGCCGCCCAGCATCAGGACCGGCAGCGCCTTGAGCGCGATCAGCGAGAGCGAGAACTGCACCCCCGACTTCGCTCCCCACATGATGCCCGCGACCAGCGCCACGATGCCGGCGACCGACCAGACGATCCACCAGATCGTCTCGAGCGAGATGCCGACGCTGAGCGCCGCCTGGTGGTCGTCGGCCACCGCACGGAGCGCCCGGCCCATCTTGGTGTATTGCGAGAACAGTGTCAGCGCGGTCACCAGGATCACCGCGACGATGGCAGCCGAGAGCTCCAGCTTCTCGACGAACATGCCGGTATTGTCGATGATCCAGTCCGACGGCCCGCTCGGCAGGCCGAGGTCCAGCGCCTTGACGTTCGCGCCCCACATCAGGTCGCCGAGCCCCTCGAGCACGAAGGCGAGCCCGATCGTGGCCATGAACAGGATGATCCCCTCCTGGTTCACCAGCGGCCGCAGCACGAGGCGCACGATCGCCCAGGCCAGCGCGACCATCACCGCCGTGGTCAGCGCGACCGAGAGCAGGACGAACCAGACCGGCGCCGCCGGCCCGCCGCCGCCGGCGGGCTCGTACCAGTGGTGGTAATCGGTGCCGAGCATCCAATTGATCACATGCGCGAAGGGCAGCTGTCCCTCCAGGAAGCCGACAAGCGTCAGCGCCGCGAACAGCGCCATCACCCCCTGCGCGAAATTGAAGATCCCGGACGCCTTGAAGATCAGCACGAAGCCGAGCGCGACGAGCGAATACATCACCCCGGCCAGCAGGCCGGAGACCACCACTTCCCAGAAGAAAGGATCGGTCAGAAAGCCCATGTGTTGACCCTCAGTGTGTTCCCCTCAGTCGTGGCTGACGCCGAGATAGGCGTCGATCACCGCCTGGTTCGTGCGCACCTCGTCCGGCGTGCCGTCGCCGATCTTCGAGCCGTAGTCGAGCACCACCACGCGGTCCGAGAGGTCCATGACCACGCCCATGTCGTGCTCGATCAGCGCGATGGTAGTGCCGAACTCGTCGTTCACGTCGAGGATGAAGCGGCTCATGTCCTGCTTCTCCTCGACATTCATGCCGGCCATCGGCTCGTCGAGCAGCAGGAGCTTCGGCTCGGCAGCCAGCGCCCGGCCGAGCTCGACCCGTTTCTGGAGGCCATAGGGCAGCCGCCCCACGGGTGTCTTGCGGATCGCCTGGATCTCGAGGAAGTCGATGATCCGCTCGACCTTCTCGCGGTGCTCGATCTCCTCGGCCTCGGCCCGGCCCGACCACAGCGCCTGCCAGAACATGTTGGCGCGCATCTTGGTCAGCCGCCCGGTCATGATGTTGTCGAGCGTCGACATGCCGCGGAACAGCGCGATGTTCTGGAAGGTGCGGGCGATCCCCTGATGCGCGATCTCGTGCGGCTTGAGCGGCCCGCGCCTCTGGCCGCGGAACCAGACCTCGCCCTCCTGCGGGTGGTAGAAGCCGTTGATCACGTTCAGCATCGACGACTTGCCGGCACCGTTCGGCCCGATGATGGCGCGGATCTCGCCCTCGCGGATGTCGAAGCTGACGCCACGGATCGCAGTGACGCCGCCGAAGCGCAGCGTGATGTCCTTCAGCTCCATGATGACGTGACCGATCCGGCGCGCGTTCAGCCCGTGATCGGTTTCCTTGCGCGCATATTCGCGGTCTGTCGCTGCAACCTCGGCGACCGGTGGAACGCTCATCCCGCCTCCCTCACGCGGCCCTTCCCACCGCCTCGCGGCGGGGGAAGGTCCTTACGTCGCGGATCTCGAGGTTGCCGGAGATCCTGCCCTTGCGGCCGTCCTCGTAGGTCACCTCGATCTCGGCGAACACGCTGTCCCGGCCGCCGTAGAGCGCCTCGATCAGGGGAGCGTACTTCTCCGCAATGATGCGCCGGCGCACCTTGCGGGTGCGGGTCAGCTCGCCGTCGTCGGCGTCGAGCTCCTTGTTCAGCACGAGGAAGCGGGTGATCTGGCAGCCCGACAGCATCGGATCCTCGGCGAGGCTGCGGTTGGTCTCCTCGATGTTCTTCTCGATCATCGCATAGACCTGCGGATGCGCCGCCAGCTCGGCATAACCGCCATAGGCGATGTTGTTGCGCTCGGCCCAGTTTCCGACCGCACTCAGGTCGATGTTGATGAAGGCCATGCAGCTCTCGCGCTCGTGGCCGAACACCACCGCCTCGAGGATGTTGGGGAAGAATTTCAGCTTGTTCTCGACATATTTCGGCGCGAACAGCGAGCCGTCCTTGAGCCGGCCCACGTCCTTGGCCCGGTCGAGGATGCGCAGCTGCCCGGAGCGCTCATCGATGAAACCGGCATCGCCGGTCGCGACCCAGCCCTCGGCGTCCTTTGTCTCGGCGGTTGCCTCGGGGTTCCTGTAGTATTCCCGGAACACGCCCGGCGAGCGGTAGAACACCTCTCCGGTCTTCTCGTCGATCCGGAGTTCCACTCCCGGCGTCGGCACCCCCACGCAGTCGGGATCGACCCCGTCATCGGGCTGCTGGGTGATGAACACCGAGGCTTCGGTCTGGCCGAAGAGCTGCTTCAGGTTGATGCCGATCGAGCGGTAGAACTCGAAGAGATCCGGCCCGATCGCCTCGCCGGCAGTATAGCCCACCCGGACCCGGCTCATGCCCAGCGTGTTCTTGAGCGGACCGTAGACGAAGATCTCGCCCAGAAGATACATGAACCGGTCGCCCAGCGACAGCGCCTGCCCCGCCTTGCGCTTGGCCGAGCAGGCGCGCGCATGGTCCATGAAGGTCCGGTAGAGCCAGCGCTTGGTCGGACCGGCGTCCTCCATCCGGATCGTGACCGTGGTCAGCAGCCGCTCGAAGATCGATGGCGGCGCAAAGAAATAGGTGGGACCGATCTCGCGCAGGTCCGCCATCATGGTGTCGGCCGATTCCGGGCAGGCGACGCTGAAGCCCTTCACATAGGCCTGACCCATCGAGAAGATGAAATCGCCGACCCAGGCCATCGGCAGATAGGCGAGGATCGAGTCCCTTTCGGTCAGGTGGTCGAAATCGGCCGCGGCGCGCGAGGTGATCAGGATATTGTCATGGCTCAGCACCACGCCCTTGGGCTTGCCCGTGGTGCCCGAGGTATAGAGCATCACGCAGGTATCCGAGCCCTTGCCCGCGGCAATCCGTGCATCGAGTTCCGAACCCAGATCAGCCTCGGCGGCACGGCCCGCCGCCTGCACCTGGTCATAGGCGTGCATGGCCGAGTGGTCGTAGTTCCGGAGCCCGCGCGGATCGACATAGATGACCTCGCGCAGCGTGGGCAGCCGGTCCTGCACGCTCAGGATCTTGTCGACCTGCTCCTGGTCCTCGACCACGGCGAAGCTGACGCCCGCATGGTCGAGCACGTATTGCATCTCCTCGGCGACCGAGTCCTGATAGACCGGTACCGGGATCGCGCCGGCCATTTGCGCCGCCACGATCGACCAGTAGAGCCGCGGCCGGTTTGTGCCGATGATCGCGACCGACTGGCCCGGCTTCAGCCCGAGGCTGGTCAGGCCGAGCGACAGTGCGCGGGTCTCGGCTGCGACCTCCGCCCAGGTCCAGCTCTGCCAGATGCCGTATTCCTTTTCCCGGCTCGCCGGAAGGCTGCCCTTCTCGCGTGCATTCGCGAGAAGCAGCTTGGGAAAGGTGTCGCGCCCGGCGTAGGGTCGTGCCATCGCAGGTCTTCCTCCCTGACGGCGCCGCTCTTCCGGCGGATCGCCCCGGCAGCCGCACCTGAAAGCAGATGCGGGCCGCCTGTCGCCGAATTAGGAGCCGAGCCCTTGGCCGGGGTCAAGGCCACACATTCGAACGACCGTTCGATTATTGGAAATCTGCCATGCGGGCAAGCGGAAAACCGTGCCGCGATGTCGCATCGGGCGCGGCACGGTCACGCACCTCCGATCGATGCCGGAGACGGCGGCGCACCGCCGCCGTCACTCGGCCCAGGGCTGGCGCGATCAGGCGTCGATCGTCTTCGGCGCCCTCGTCTTCGGCGCCCTGCCGTTCGAGGTGATCGCGATGGTGCGGGGCTTCAGCGCCTCGGGCACCTCGCGGACCAAGTCGACATGGAGCAGCCCGTTCTCAAGCCGGGCGCCGGTCACCTTCATGTGATCGGCCAGCTGGAAGCGCCGCTCGAAGCCGCGCTCGGCAATGCCGCGGTAGAGATAGGTCGGCTGCTTGTCCTCGGCGGCCTCGCGCTTCTTCGCCGTCACGGTCAGGCCCTGGTCCTTGACCTCGACATTGAGGTCCTCCTCGCCGAAACCCGCGACAGCGAGCGTGATGCGGTAGGCATCCTCGCCCAGCTTCTCGATGTTGTAGGGCGGATAGCCCGGAGCGGCGGCGTCGCCGGAGAGGAGCTGGTCGAGCATGGAGCCGAACCGGTCGAAGCCTACCGTCGAGCGATAGAGCGGGGTAAGGTCGAAGTTGCGCATGGGTCATACCCTCCGTCAGAAGCGATACGATGGTGAGGCGCCGCCCCCGGAACCGGCTGCTTCGCGCAAGCCATTCCCCGGCGGACCGCCCTGCTCATGCCGGACCCTCGGGAGGCATCCGGCGGGCTTCATGTGGGAAGCCCGGCGGAGCCCGTCAAGGGTGCGCCGACAGGGTGCCGCCGGTGCGGATCCCGGACATTCCCGACTCGCCGCGACAGGCGTTCCGTGCTATGGTTCCGCCCGGCGGCCGGCCGTGCCGACGGGATGACCCGTGGCGCGGCCGACCGGCCTCGAAACCAGAACATGTTCGGCAGCGTCCGGTCGGCCTCCAGGGGCCAGCACCGCCGGTCATTGGGGTCCGCTGCCCCGGCAACGGGGCAGAGCGTGGTATCGGCCGCAATACGCCGGCCGCAAGCATCCGGTGACGTGATCAGTGGAGAGGAAAGACATGCCCAAGAAGACCGATAGCACCACCACCGCCAGGGACGCCGCGCCGGCGAACGGCCTCGATATCGCCCGGGTCACCGAGACGGGGCAGCGCTCGCTGGCCGCGGTCGCACACCTGCATTCGCGCGTGTTCCGCGACGCGCTCAGGTTCAACGCCGAGCTGCTCGACTTCGCGCACCGGCGGCTCCGGAAGGACATCGAGACGTCAGACCGGCTGTCGCGCTGCGAATCGGTGACGGATGCGATGGAGGTGATGACCGATTTCTGCCAGAGCGCCTTCCGGGACTATGCCGAGCAGACCTCGGCGATGATCCGAAACGGCGCGGCAATCACCTCGCAGTCGACCGAGGAGACGGCGGCCGAGGCGGGCCGTGTCACGGCAACACCCGGCGCCTGAGCCCGGCCCGGGCGGAGGGTCACTCCAGCGCCGCCCGGACCGCATCCAGCGTGCTCTCGACCGCAACTGCATAGGCGAGACCGCGGCCGTCCTTCTGGCCCATCGCCGACAGCACGGCAACAACCTCCATGCGGCCGTCGCGCTCGGCAAACAGCGCCGAGCCGGAAGCCCCGAAGATCACCTCGCAGCCCAGCGTCAGCACCGGCCCGTCCCGGCCGGAGACGCTGCAGCCCTCCTGCCGGGTCAGCGCGTCGGCACGGTCCATCCGGTAGCTGATGAGCGTCAGCGCGGCGCCGTCGTCGGGCGCGGCGGATACCCGAAAGAACGGCGCCTTCGACTGTGGCACCGGCCTCGCGAGCCGGATCAGCGCCAGGTCGGCGCCGATCCCGGCGAGATCCTGGGTTCCCGGAACCTTCGGCGCGGTGTTGTAGCCGGGATGCACAGCGATGGCCTTTGCCTTGCTCTCGGCCACCTTCTGGCCCAGCCGCCAGCCAGCGAGGAACGTCACCGTCTCGGGCCGGTAGGGCCGACGGCTGAAGCGGTCGATCACGCAGTGGGCCGCCGTGAGGACCAGATCCTCGGCGATCAGCGTGCCCGTGCACATCGACTGGCCCATCGCCGTCGCCGTGTTGATCCGCCCGACCGCGCGCCAGGGCACGCTCTCGGCGGCGTTCAGCATGCGCCGCCGGTCTAGGTCCAGCGCTGCGGCCGGACCTGAGACAGGGAGCGCCGCGATCAGGGCGGCGGTCAGGAGGGTTGAAAGCAGGATCGTTCGCAGCATCGCTGCCAGCATAGCGCGGCCAGGCGCCACTGACGACCGCTAATCTGCCGCCAGCGCCGGCGGCTTCGGTCCGCCGGTCGCCCAGTCGAGCAGCTCGGCCGTGTGCACCACCGGCACCCGGGTCCCGGCGCCGATCTGCATCATGCAGCCGATGTTGCCGGCCGCGATCACCTCCGGCTTCGTCGCCTCGAGATGCTTCACCTTGCGCGCCTTCAGGTCGGCCGAGATCGCCGGCTGCAGCAGGTTGTAGGTGCCGGCCGACCCGCAGCAGAGATGCGCCTCGGCCGGCTCCACGACCGTGTAGCCCGCCTGGCGCAAGAGCTTCTTCGGCGCCTCGGTCACCTTCTGTCCGTGCTGCAGCGAGCATGCGGCGTGGTAGGCGACCCTGAGCCCCGGCGCGACCGTGCCCTCAAGCCCCAGCTCCATCATCAGCTCGGTGATGTCCCGGGTGATCTTCGAGACCCGCGCAGCATCCTTCGCCAGTGCCGGATCGTGGCGGAACATGTAGCCGTAATCCTTGACCGTTGTGCCGCAGCCCGAGGCGTTGATCACGATCGCATCCAGCCCCTCTCCATCCATCTCGCGCACCCAGGCGCGGACGTTGGCGGCCGCCGAGGCGTGGGCAAGCCCGGTCTTGCCCATGTGATGGGTCAGCGCCCCGCAGCAGCCCGCACCGGCGGCCACCACCACGTCGCAGCCGTGGCGCGTGAGCAGCCGGATGGTCGCCGCGTTGATCTCGGCGTTCAGCGCCTTCTGGGCGCAGCCGGTCATCAGCGCCACGCGCGTGCGGCGCGGCCCGGTGGCGCGATGCACGCCGGGGTCGTCGTGCCGGGCCGGCGGCGCGATCCGGGGCGGCGCGAGGTCGATCATGGCGCCGAGCTTGCCAGGGATCAGCCGCCGGAACGGCTTCGCCAGCTTCGCCCCCATCAGCGCCAGCCGGAACCGGCCGGGCCAGGGCAGGATCTGCGTCAGCAGCCACCGCAGCGCCCGGTCGGACAGCGGCCTCCGGTAGGTCTTCTCGATATGCGCCCGCGCATGGTCGACGAGGTGCATGTAATGCACCCCCGAGGGGCAGGTGGTCATGCAGGCGAGGCACGACAGGCAGCGGTCGATGTGCGTGACCGTCTTCGCGTCGGCGGCCCGGCCGCTCTCCAGCATGTCCTTGATCAGGTAGATCCGGCCGCGCGGAGAATCGAGTTCGTCGCCCAGCACCTGATAGGAGGGGCAGGTCGCGGTGCAGAAGCCGCAATGCACGCAGGCGCGCAGGATCTCGTTGGCCCGGGCGATGCCGGGGTCCTTCAGCTGCTCGGACGTGAAATTGGTCTGCATCGCCGCTCACGCCCGCATCCGGCCAGGGTTCAGGATCCCCGCCGGGTCGAACCTCGCTCGCAGTCCCGCCGAGATCGCAGCCAGCGGCGGCGGCTCGGGCTCGAACACCTCGACCGCGTTGCGGGTGGCGGCCGAGGCGCGGACCAGCGTCGCGTGCCCGCCCCGCCGCGCGGTCTCGGCCCGGATCGCCGCGGCGCCGGCGTCGCCGGCCTCGGGCACCCTCAGCCAGACCAGCCCCCCGGCCCAATCGTAGAGCGCCGAACACTCCAGCGCCCGAGCGATCGCGGCCACCGCCGCCGGCGCCTCGGAGGGCTTCAGCGACAGCCGCCAGACGGCGCCGGGCCCGCCGGCGACGGGCTCGACATCGCGCACGCCGCGCCAGAGCGCCTCATGCGCCGCGCCTTCCAGCCGCTCTGCCTCGCCGAACGCGGCGAGGCGCCGCGCAAGCTCGGCAGCGCGGTATCCGGCCTGCCGCGCCATGCCCTCGACCCTCAGCGCCGTGCGCGCGCGCGCGCCGTCCGCCGCCGGCAGATGCGCGGCGCCGTTCACGTCGAAGGGGCTGGTCACGGCGCTCGCCATGCAGGCCACGGCGCGGGCGTCGTCGAGCCCCTCGATCACGAGGCTGAAGCCCTTCTCCGGAACCGGCAGCACCTTGAAGCAGACCTCGGTCAGCACGCCGAGCGTGCCGTAGGTGCCGGCCATCAGCTTGACCAGGTCGTAGCCGGTCACGTTCTTCATCACCCGGCCGCCATTGCGGATCACCTCGCCCCTGCCGTTGACGAAGCGCACCCCCAGCATGGCATCGCGGCAGGCGCCGGCCTGGATCCGCCGCGGCCCCGAGGCGCCGCAGGCGACCATCCCGCCGACCGTCGGTGTTCCATCCGAACCCAGCAGCCCCCTGAGATCGGGCGGCTCGAAGGGCAGCCGCTGGCCCTCGGCGGCGAGCGCCGCCTCGACCTCGGCGAGCGGCGTGCCGGCGCGCACCACCAGCGTCAGTGCGCCCGGCTCGTAGAGGGTGATGCCGGAGAGCTTCGCGGTCGAGAGCGTCGCCTCGGCCTGTACCGGCCGGCCGATCCCCTGCCGCGAGCCGCCGCCCCGGATCTCGAGCGGGCATCGCCGCGCCGCGGCGTCGGCGACGGCCTCGGCCAGCCCGGCCTCGTCGGCGGGGGACAGCACGGTCATCCGCCGCCCTCAGCCACCGCGCCGGCCCTCCGAGACCGCAAGCGGAAACACCTTGGCCGGGTTGAGCAGCCAGTCCGGATCGAACACATCCTTCACGTCCATCTGCTGGGCGAGGTCGGCCTCCGAATACTGGTGCAGCATCAGGTCGCGCTTTTCGACCCCCACCCCGTGCTCGCCGGTGAGGCAGCCGCCGGCATCGACGCAGAGCCGCAGGATGTCGGCACCCAGCGTTTCGGCCTTCGCGAGCTCGCCGGGCTGATTGGCGTCAAAGATGATCAGCGGGTGCATGTTGCCGTCGCCGGCATGGAACACGTTCGCGACCTGCAGCCCGTATTTTGCCGCGAGCTCGGCGGTACCCTTCAGCACCCGCGAGAGCTCGCTCACCGGCACCGTGCCGTCGAGGCAGATGTAGTCGCCGAGCCGACCCATCGCCCCGAAGGCCGACTTGCGACCCAGCCAGATCGCCTTCGATTCCGCCTCGGAGGTCGATTCCCGCATCACCATCGGGTGGTGCCGGCCGGCAACCTCCTTGATGCGCGCAAGCTGCTCGTCGATCTCCGCTTCCGAGCCCTCGACCTCGACGATCAGCAGCGCCTCGACGTCGAGCGGATAGCCGGCCCTGGCGTGGTTCTCGGTGGCGTGGATGCAGGCCTTGTCCATGAACTCGATCGCGACCGGGATCACGCCGGCCTTGATGATGTCGGCGACGCAGGCCCCGGCGGTTTCGCTCGAATCGAAACCCATCAGCACCGGCCGCGCCCCCTCAGGCGCGGCGAGGATGCGCAAGGTGGCCTCGGTCACAATCCCGAGCTGCCCCTCAGAGCCGCAGATCACCCCCAGCAGGTCATAGCCTGCCGGGTCGAGATGCGCGCCGCCGATCTCGACGATCTCGCCCTCGGCGGTGACCATGCGCACGCCCATCAGGTTGTTGGTCGTCACCCCGTATTTCAGGCAATGCGCGCCGCCCGAGTTCATCGCGATGTTGCCGGCGATGGCACAGGCGAGCTGGCTCGAAGGGTCAGGGGCGTAGAAGAACCCCTCGCCCGCGACCGCGCCCGTGACCGAGAGGTTGGTGATCCCCGTCTGCACCCGGATGAAGCGGTTCGGGTAGTCGACCTCCAGCACCCGGTTCAGCCGCGCGACACCCAGGATCACGCTGTCCGCCGTCGGCAGCGAGCCCCCGGCCAGCGAGGTGCCCGCCCCGCGCGGCACGATCGGCACGCCCATCGCCGCGCAGATGCGGACCGCCGCTGCCACCTCCCCAGTCGAGCGCGGCAGCACCACCGCCAGCGGCGGGCAGCGATAGGCGGTCAGCGCATCGCACTCATAGGCGCGCAGCTCCTCGGGCGCGTAAATCACGCCGTCCTCGCCCAGTGCTTCGGCGAGCCGGGCGACCAGTGCGGGCTTCTGGTCCAGAACCTTCCTGCTTGGTGCGGGCATGTCCATCGGGGCGCCCTTTCCTGTCGTCATCTGGTAAACTTATCTTACCACATACGTCACTTTCTTCGGAAAATCCACCGGATTCCCGGCCCGAGCCGTCACCTGCATGCGCCGCCTCAGACCGGCACGCCCCCGGCCTCGGCCCAGGCCCTCAGCGCAATCCGGGCCGAGGTCTCGCCGGAGCGGTCCGCCCGCTCCATCGCGGCACGAAGATCGCCGAGGTCGGCGGCGAGCAGCGCCCGCTTCACCGGCCCGATCGAGGCAGGCCGCATCGACAGTTCCCGGAAGCCGATTGCGGCCAGCACCAGCGCCTCCAGCGGCCGCCCCGCCGCCTCACCGCAATAGGCGAGCGGCGTGCCCGCCGCCGCGCAACGCTGCACCACCTGGCGCAGCATGCGGAGGAACGAGAAGTTCAGCACGTCGTAGCGCCGGCGCACCCGCTCGTTCTCGCGATCCGCGGCGAAGAAGAACTGCATGAGGTCGTTGCCGCCGACGGAGATGAAATCCGCCTCCTGGAACATCCGGTCCGCAGCAAAGACCAGCGACGGGGTCTCCAGCATCATGCCGATCCGGAGCCGCTCGGGCCTGGGGTGGCCCATGGACGCGAGCCGCGCCACCTCTCCTTCCAGCAGCCCGCGAGCGGCGCGGTACTCGTCCGCCTCGGCGACCATCGGGAACATGATGCTGAGCGGCCGCCCCCGTGCGCCCCGGATCAGCGACTGGATCTGCATCCGGAACAGCTTCGGTCGGTCGAGCCCGACCCGGATCGCGCGCCAGCCCAGCGCCGGGTTGGGCTCTTCCTCGCGGCGCATGTAGGGCAGGATCTTGTCCGAGCCGATGTCGAGGGTGCGGAAGACCACCTCGCGCCCTGCCGCCGCATCCATGACCCGGGAGTAGATCACGGCCTGGGCATCCCGCCCCGGCAGGTTCTGGCGGATCATGAACTGGAGCTCGGTCCGGAACAGCCCCACTCCCTCGGCGCCGCTCGCCTCGATCGAGGGCAGGTCCGCCAGCACGCCAGCATTCATATTGAGCCGCACGGTGTGCCCGTCGAGCGTGGTCGCGGGCTTGCCGCGCAGCGTGCGGTACACCTCCTTCGCCTGGTTCGCGAGCGCAATCTTCTCGCGGAAGGCCTCGATGATCCCGCCCTCGGGGCGCAGGTCGACGCGGCCGAGCTCGCCGTCGATGATGATCCGGTCGCCCGGATTGGCATCCCGGGTGATGCGCACGGCCTGCACCACGGTCGGGATCGCCAGCGCCCGGGCAACGACCGCCGCATGGCTGGTCTGTGAACCCTCCTCGAGCACCAGCCCGGCAATCTTGCCCGCATGGTCCATGAGTTCGGCCGGGCCGATGTTGCGCGCGACCAGCACGGCGTTGCGCGGAAGCCGCGGCTCCCGCGGCACCTCGCCCCTCAACAGATGCCGCAGCAGCCGGTTCGCGAGGTCGTCGAGATCCTGCAGCCGCTCGCGCAGATAGGGGTCGGCTACGCGTTCGAGCCGGGCGCGCGCGTCGGACTGGACCTTCTCGACCGCCACCTCGGCGGCAAGGCCCGAATTGACCGCCTCGTCGAGGCGCCGCCGCCAGCCCTTGTCATGGGCGAACATCCGGTAGGCCTCGAAGATCTCGCGCTGCTCTCGCGGCACGCCCTCGCTGCCGTCGGCAAGCTGGTCCACCTCGCCCTTTAGCGCCTCCATCGCCTCGGCGAGGCGCGCGCGCTCGACCGAGATGTCCTCGGCAATCGGGTCGAACACCACCAGCCGCGGCTCATGCAGGTGCACCACGCCCTCGGCCAGCCCCTCGCAGGCGCCCTCGCCCTCGAACACGACCGGCCCCACCCGGCGGCCGAGACTGGTCGAGACGCCCTCCGAGCCGAGGAAGGCGCCAGCCTCGGCCATCTCGGAGATCACCATGGCGACGATCTCCAGCGCCTCGACCTCCTCCTCGGTGTAGTGGCGCCGGGTCTGGTTCTGCACGACGAGCACGCCCATGACCTGGCCGAGCCGCTGCACCGGCACACCGACGAAGGAATGATAGATTTCCTCGCCGGTCTCGGGCAGGTAGCGGAAGCCGGGGGTGGAAGGCGCGTCCTCGGTCACCAGCGGCTCGGCCCGTTCGGCGATCCGGCCGACCAGACCCTGGCCGATCCGGAGCCGCGCCGAATGCACGGCGTCCTGGCGAAGGCCCTCGGTGGCGCAGAGCTCGAGGGTGTGCTCGTCGCGCTTGAGGTAGATCGAGCACACCTCGGCGACCATGTTGTTGGCCACAAGGCGCACCACCTTGTCGAGACGCTGCTGACCGTCGCCCGGGCCTGCCATGACAGCCCGGAGCGCGCGGAGCAGCGCTCGCGATCCACCCTTGTCGGCGGGCACCGGCGGCCCTCCCCTAGCTCAAATCCCGTGTTCCCGCCCGCATGGCGCCGGTTTCCGGCCCGCGCTCACCTGGCGGCGAGGTCGAAGGCCTTGTGCAGCGCCTGGACGGCGAGCTCCATGTACTTGCGGTCGATCAGCACGCTGACCTTGATCTCCGACGTGGTGATCACCTTGATGTTGATACGCTCCGCGGCAAGGGCGGCGAACATCTTCTGTGCCACGCCCGAATGGCTGCGCATGCCGATGCCGACGACCGAGACCTTGGCGACCTCGTCGTCGACGATGATGTCGGTGTAGAGGATGCCCTCCCGCCTTGCCTCCAGAGCGGCGCGGGCGCGGGCGACCTCGTCGGTCGGGCAGGAGAACGTCATGTCGGTCATGCCGTCGGCGCTGATGTTCTGCACGATCATGTCGACATTGACCCCGGCATCCGCCAGCGGGCCGAAGATCGCGGCGGCGACGCCCGGCCGGTCCGGCACCTTCACCAGCGTGACCTTGGCCTCGTCGCGCTGGTGGGCGATGCCGCTTACCACATTCTGCTCCAAGATCTCCTCCTCGTCACAGACCAGGGTTCCGGGCTTGTCCTCGAAGCTGGAGAGAACCTGCAACCTTACCTTGTAGCGCATCGCCAGCTCGACCGAGCGGGTCTGCAGCACCTTGGCCCCGAGCGACGCGAGTTCGAGCATCTCCTCGTAGGCGATCCGGTCGAGCTTGCGGGCGCGCCGCTCGATCCGGGGATCCGTGGTGTAGACACCGTCGACGTCGGTGTAGATGTCGCAGCGCTCCGCGCCCAGCGCCGCCGCCAGCGCCACCGCCGAGGTGTCCGAACCGCCGCGCCCCAGCGTCGAGATCCGCCCGTCGGGACCGATCCCCTGGAAGCCGGCGACGACCGCGTGCAGGCCCTGGGCGAAGCGCTTGACCATTTCGGAGGTGTCGATCTCGACGATGCGCGCCGCCCCGTGGGCGCCCGTAGTGCGGATCGGGATCTGCCAGCCCTGCCAGGACCGGGCCGAGACGCCCAGTTCCTGCAGCCGCAGCGCCATCAGCCCGCTCGTCACCTGCTCGCCGGACGCGACGACCGTGTCGTATTCCCGCGCGTCGTAGAGCACCGAGGTGTCCCGCACCCACTTCACGAGCTCGTTGGTCTTGCCGGCCATGGCCGAGACGACGACGGCCACATCGTAGCCGCGTTCGACCTCGCGCTTCACCTTCCCCGCAGCGTGGTCGATCCGGTCCAGATCCGCCACCGACGTACCGCCGAACTTCATGACGAGACGGGGCATTGGCGCGGCTCCTGGCGCGGAAGGGAGAGGACGGGTTCCGACGGCGGCCCCGCTATATAGCCGGGGCGTCGGGACTGCAAGATAGGCGCGGGGCGCATTCTCGGCGCGCGCGGGTCGTGCAAGGGCCCGCTACCGTCCGGCATGAACCGCAATCGGTTCGCGCAGCGCAGCGGAAGGCGCCGGCTGCGACAGTGCCGGCCCCTTGCCGCGCAGCAGCAGGAAGGGCTTTTCGACAACGAAGTGCAGCAGCAGCGCGGCGCCGAGCGACAGGCCCAGGAACGCGGCCCAGAACGCCGCCGCGCCGCCGCCGGCCAGCGCACCGATCACGATCGAGAGCGGCAGCAGCGGATAGTGAACCAGATACAGGCCATAGCTCAGCCGCGCCCCGGCCCGCGCGACGGCGCGGCCACGCAGCGGGACATCCGCCATCGACACAGCCGCCGCAACCGCGGCGGCGAACAGCATGGCAAGCAACAGCGGCTGGAGCGTCGCGTCGAACACCGTGATCCCGGCCGTGAAATCATACCGGGCCACCCAGACCAGGACTGCCGCGAGCGCCGCAGTCAGCATCAGCTTCGCCCCGCGCGGACCCAGGCGGAGCAAGCCCCGCGCCTCGAGCAGCGCCACGCCCACGCCGAGGATCAGGGGCTCTGTGGTCGCGTGGAACGGGCTGCGGAAGACGGGCCAGAACGCGTCGTAGTCCGCCGGGGCGCCAGCCGCGGCGAAGATCGCCGACCGGACCGCCGGCGACAGCAGCACAAGGCCTGCGAGGCTGACCGCCTGAACCCGCGCCGATTCCGCGCGCAGCACCAGCGCGACCAGCAGCGGCGCCAGCAGATAGAACTTTGCCTCGACGCCCAGCGACCAGAAGGCGATGTTGATGTCGGACGGAAGGTAGTCCTGCAGCATCGCCGCGTGGTAGGCCAGCCGCCAGCCGAGATCCTGCTGCGACGGCGCGGCCAGCGGCACCAGGCCCAGCGCGGTGACCAGCAGCACGGCATAGTAGGCCGGCAGGATCCGCAGCGCCCGCTTCACCAGATAGCGCCGCAGACGGCCTCCGGGGCCGCTTCCGGAGCGGCGGTCGCGCTCGCCGATCAGGATCCGGCCGATCAGATAGCCGCTCAGGACCAGGAAAAGATCGACCCCGATCCAGCCGTTGAGCATCACGAAGTCCGGCCACCCCGCCGGATCGTCCGAGGCTGCGAACCGGACCCTGTGACCATGCCTCAGCAGCACCAGCGCGATCGCGATGCAGCGGAGCAGGTCGAGCCAGGGATTCTCGCCCGGCCGATCCTCGAAGCTGAAGTACCGCCCCCGCCGCGCGCCGCCGGCCGGTCTGCGGGCGCCCTGCCCGGGCATTGCGTCAGCCCGGCAGGTCGAGCGTCTTGCGCATCGCCGGCTTGCGGACCTTCCAGATCACCGAATCCACCACGTAGTGATGGAAGTTGACGATCTGATAGAGCACCAGCGTGGCCGAGAGCCCGGCGAAGAAGATCCAGTCGATCGCCCAGAGCACGCCCCAGTAGACGACCCCGGTGATCATGACGCAGGTGACCAGGTAGAGCCACAGCCGACCCGGCTGGCTGATATAGGACAGGAACCGCGCCTGCGGGTCGATGCCGCCCTTGAACCGCCTGGTGTTGTACATCCAGACGAACAGGATGTACTGGGCGTTGTGCCAGATATTGATCATCAGCCAGCCGAAGGTGATGTCCGGGACCAGCACATATGCCGTGGTGAAGATGGTGACGTGGGTCAGCATGTAGAGGGTGTGGAGCGGCGCCAGCCGGCCCTGCGCCGCAGCCATCATCCGCCGCGCGGCCCAGTAGGCCAGCAGCCCGGCGGTGACATAGCCTGCGGCCGTGACGACCTCCCCCGGGACCGGCGCCGACCAGAGATCGAGCCCCAGGAACTTCGCGTGCTGCTCCTGCGAACGCGACAGGATACCGTAGGCGGGCACCGCGTAGAAGATCGCTTGGCCGAGCCAGCCCTCCTCGTAGAGCGACGACGGATCCTTTGCCCGGAAGACGCGCGAGATTCCCCAGCTCTGCCGGGCGTAGTGCCACCACTGCCAGTAGAAATAGATCGAGACGATCACCCAGATGCCGATCTGCCAGGCGACCAGCAGGGTCGCGGCGGCTATGATCGGCGTGAGGCCGAGCACGAGGAAGCGGTTGTCGCGGAAGCTCTGCCTGTCGAAGCAGAGTCTGGTGAAGGTCGCGATCACATGGTGATAGCCGAGAAACCACAGGTCGATCACCAGGATCGGATAGAACAGCGTCGGATCGAGGATGACGACGCCCCCGGTCAGGAGCGCAATCGCCAGCAGCCCGAAGATGAAAAAACTGTCGAACGCTGCATTCCTGATCCAAGGCAGCGACGCGCTCTGGACCGCGACACCTTCAACCATTTTGCCCCCACATCCCCCTATCACCCTGCTCCGCTTATACTATGAGATGGTGCGGCAAGACAACTGCGACGGCTCGCCGGCGGCCGGGCGGCGCGGCCCGATTGCGGATCGGCAGGGTCGGCGGGTCGCCGAGTCGCGGATTTGCGTCCGCAGGTTGCGGGCGCCGGAACGGGCCGGCAGCGGCATCGGCGGGGCGGAGGAGGGCATCCCGGCCACATCGCCTGCGCGGGTGGCGGTGCCGCTAGCTGTGCCCCCGCCGCATCCACGGGATCGGGGCGACCGGAATGCCGTCCTCCCGAAGCGAGCGGGCATCGTCGATCGTCGCTTCGCCCCAGATCGAGCGCTTGTCGGCCTCGCCGTCATGGATCCGCCGCGCCTCCGCTGCGAAATCGCGACCGACATAGTCGGATGTTTCCTCGACGTGCCGCCGCATCGCCGCCAGCGCGGCTTCGGCCGGGGAGGCAGGCTTCGACAGCGGGGCATCCCGCTCCGCCCTGACCGCAGGCGCCATGATGGCCTTCTCGACGGCCCCGGTGCCGCAGACGGCGCAGGTGACGTGGCCCGCCTTCCGCTGCCGGTCGAAGGCGGCGGAGGACGCGAACCACGCCTCGAAATCGTGGCCGTCAGAACATTTCAGGCTGTAGCGGATCATCCGCGCATGTCCTCGCCCGCTTCCGTGTCCCGCCCTACAATATAGGAAAACGCACGCCGTCAAGCGATATGACGGATTCGAGACAGTGATTCCGGTTCAGCGCAGCCGCGGCACCATGCTAGCCTGCAGGTTAGAGCGGACGGCAGAGCCGGCGGCGGAGAGGCAGGGAACCGAGTGGACCGGCCGGCATTGACCTCGATCCTGGCGCCCGGACTTGCCGCCGGGGCCGCTGCCGCCGGAACCGCGGCGGTTTCGGACGCGCCCCTGCTCGCCGCCGGCGTGGCGGCGGTGGCGGCGGCGGCGGCTTCGTTCTTCACGGCTGCGTCACCGCCGGCGCCGCCAGGCGAAGGCGGACACCCCGGCGGCTCCGATCCCCAGGCGGGGCTGCCCGCCGGCGCCGGGCGCCATCTGCTCGATCAACTGTCGCTCGGCGTCATCCTGATCGATGGCGCGGGCATGGTGCGCTTCATGAACCCGGCCGCGGAGGCATTTCTCGGCCGCCGCCCGCCCGGCGATTTCCCGGTGGCCGCGCTGCGTGCGCCGCGGCTCCTCGACGGGATCAAGTCCGCGATGGAAACCGGCAAGACGGTCACCGCCGAATTCGTCCTGGCGCGCGCGGCGGACATGCACCTGTTTGCCCGGGTGCTCCCGGTCGCGACCGGCGCCGGCGGCGCCCCGCCGAACATCCTCGTCACGCTCGAGGACCACAGCCGGGCACACCGTGCCGCCGGGGTTCACCGCGATTTCGTCGCCAATGCCAGCCACGAGCTGAAGACGCCGCTGTCCGCGATCTCGGGGCTCGTCGAGACGCTGCAGGGCCACGCCCGCGACGACCCGGAGGCGCGCGAGCGGTTCCTCGACATGATTGCCGTCCAGGCCGGCCGCATGAAGCGGCTGGTCGAAGACCTGCTCTCGCTGAACCGGATCGAGATCAACGAACGCGTCCGGCCGAGCGAGCCGCAGCCGCTCGGTGACGTCATCGCGGAGGTCGTGGACAACCTGGCCCGCGAGGCGGCAGGGGCCGAGATGGCGATCCGCACGACCGGGGCCGATAATGCCCCGATCGTGCCGGGAAGCCGCGAGGAGCTGGCCCAGGCCCTATCGAACATCATCGAGAACGCGATCCGCTATGGCCGCCCCGGCACCGCCGTCGAGGTGTCGGTGGTCCGCGACCCGACGGCGCATCCGCGCATGGTCGGCATCGCGGTCGCCGACCACGGTCCCGGCATCCCGCGCGAGCATATTCCGCGGCTGACGGAACGTTTCTACCGGGTGTCGGCTACCCGCTCCCGGGAGAAGGGCGGCACGGGGCTCGGGCTCGCGATCGTGAAGCACATCGCCAACCGCCACCGCGGCACGCTGGAGATCACCAGCACGCTCGGCGAAGGGTCGCGCTTCACGCTCTGGCTGCCGGTGTCCGCCCGGGACTAGCGCGGACCGGGCGTCTCAGCGCCCTGCCCGGACCCGGTCCCGCCGCGCCGACATCGGCTGGAACGCCACCGCCACATGATGCTCGCAATAAGGCTTTCCCGGCACCGAAGGCAGGCCGCAGAAATGGAAATCGTCCTCGGCCGGGTCGCCGATCGGCCACTTGCAGGTGCGTTCGGTCAGCGAGAGGAGGTCGAGCCTGCGGGCCATCTTCTCGATCTCCGCCAGCGTCGCCCGGGCCGCAGCCTCCTCGGGCGTCGGCGCACCAGGCGGGCGCGGCAGGCTGGCGTCGCGGATTGCCGGAGGCGGAGCCTTCGCGACCGGCGACGCCTTCTCGGGCTCGCGTGCGGGGGCGGCGGCACGGTCGGGCGCGGCCGCCTGCTTCGAAACCTTGACGGTCTTGGAGGGCTTCTCCGCCGTCACCTCGTCATCGGCCGCCAGCGGCCCGCCGGCGGCACCGCGGTTCGAGAGGCCGAGCCTGTGGACCTTGCCGATCACCGCGTTCCGGGTCACGCCGCCCAGAACCTTGGCGATCTGGCTGGCACTCATCCCGTCGGTCCAGAGCTGCTTCAGCTTCTCGACCCGCTCGTCTGTCCAGGACATCCACTTCTCCTCGCTCGGCAAACTCGTTTCGGCCCAGCCCCGCGGTGCGCGCGGAGACCGCTCCGCACTGCCGCCGGCACCGTTGCCGCCGTCCAGCCCTATTGTAAGGCCACCGCCACGCGTTACAAGGCGGCGCAGGAGCGCGGGCGACATCCGTGCGACAGGGGGCCGGGCAGGCGATGGAGCAGGCGATGCGGCGACCGGAGACAATGGGGATGCGCAGGTTCGGCGCAGTCAACTGGCTCGGGCTCGGCGCGCTCGTCGGCCGCGAGGTGCGCCGCTTCGCCTCGATCTGGAGCCAGACCGTGCTTGCGCCCGCCCTCACCTCGATCCTGTTCCTCGCCGTCTTCCTGCTCGCCTTCGACACCCGGGCCAGGGACATCGGCGGGATCGGGTTCGCGGCCTTCCTCGCGCCGGGCATTCTGATGATGTCGGTGATCCAGAACGCCTTTGCCAACTCCTCGTCATCGATCGTGGTCGCGAAGATCCAGGGCAGCATCGTCGACACGCTGATGCCGCCCCTGAGCCCGGGCGAGATCCTGGCAGGCTACACGCTGGGCGCCGCGGCGCGCGGCATCGCCTGCGCGGCGGCCACCGGTCTCGCGATCTTCCCGGTCATCGGGCTGGGAATCCTGCACCCGCTCTGGGCGCTGGCATTCATCCTCTCCGGGTCGCTGATGCTCGGGCTCGCCGGCGTCCTTGCCGGGATCTACTCCGAGAAGTTCGACCAGATCGCCGCCATCACCAATTTCGCCGTCACGCCGCTCGCCTTCCTCTCCGGCACCTTCTATTCGATCCGGGTCCTGCCGGAGCCGTTCCTGACGGTGAGCCACCTGAACCCCGTCTTCTATCTGATCGACGGGTTCCGCTACGGCGCGAGCGGCGTCGCCGATGCCGACCCCGCCCTGGGCCTTGTCGTCACCGGCGGAGTCAACATCGCCCTTGCGTGGATCGCCTGGCGTTGGCTGCAGAGCGGCTACCGGCTCAAGAGCTGAGCGTGCGCTGCCGGCACCGAGACCGGTCGACAGCCCCGCGCCGCCGCGCTATCGTCCCGGCCGGCCGGCGCGATCGCCGGGAACGGATGGAGGTGCGGGATGGATGGTCGGGGCACGCCGCAGGGCGTTCCGCTGCGGGCGCGGGTCGAGGATGGCGGCACGCCGGTGCTGCCTGACTGGGGCATCCGCTCCGAGGCCGGGCTGCTGACCGACGTGCTGCTCGGCCCCGCCGAAGGCTTCCGCTGGATGGGCGCGGAGAATGCCGCATGGTCGGCGCTGGTCCGCGACACCATGCGTCGGGGCTACAAGTTCGACAAGCAGGTCGCGATGCGCCAGCACCGCGAGATGGTCGAGGCCTACCGCGAGGCGGGCGTGAACACCCATTTCCTGCCGCTCGACGAGGCAAACCCCTACCAGGTCTATGCCCGCGACAGCTCTTTCATGACCCCCTACGGCGCGGTGATCTGCCAGATGGCCAATCCCCGCCGGCGCGGCGAATACGCCGCCTGCCTGCGCTTCTACCTCGAGAAGGGCATCCCGATCTACGACATGGTCAGCTCGGGCAATTTCGAGGGCGGCGACTTCAACATGATCGGCGACAGAGCGGTGCTGCTCGGCTACACGGACCACCGCACCGAGAAGGTCGCCGCGGACCAGGTCGCCGGCTGGTTCCATGCCGAGGGCTGGGAGATCAAGTGGGCGCCCATCGACCAGTTCTACGTGCATATCGACCTGATGGTCTGCATGCTGAACGCGCACTGCGCCGCGGTCTGCCTCGACACCACCGAGGACGACGTGGTCGACTGGCTGAAGGCGCGGAAGATCGAGATCATCCCCGCGAGCTTCAAGGAGACGATGGCGCTCGGCTGCAACGTGGTGGCGCTGGGGCGCGACCGGATCCTCTCGACCGCCGGCGCGAAGGGACTGAATGCGAAGCTGAAGGCCGCGGGCTTTACCGTCTACGACCCCGAGATGACGATGTTCACATGGGCCGGCGGCGGCGTGCACTGCATGGCCCAGCCGCTGAGGCGCGAGGCGACCTGAGGCGGTCTACTCGGCCGGGACGGCGCTGCAGGGCTTCACCGTGAAGCCCTTCGGCAGCTTGGTCGCCGCGTCGCCGCAGGCGCGCGACAGCCGCCGCTCGTCCAGCCCCTTCGCCCCGGTGAGATCGGCGCCCGAAAGGTTGGTCCGGCGCAGGTGCGCATTGCCGAGGTCGGCGCCGCGCAGATCGGCGCCGCTCAGGTCGGCGCTGGCGAGGCTCGCGCCGCTGAGATCGGCATCGCGGAACACCGCACCCTTGCCGCGCAGCCGGTCCATGTTCGCATAGGGCAGCCGCGCACGGGTGAAGTCGGCCCCGCCGGCTGCCGCACGCTCGAGATCCACCTCATCCATCTTGGCGTCGCGGAACACGGCGCCGGTCGCGTCGGCCCGGCGCAGGAAGGCGCTGCGCAGGTCGGCGCCCTCGAAGTTCGCGTCGGTCATCGTCGCCTCGCCCAGATCGACCGATCGCAGGTCGGCGCGGCCGAAGTTCGCCCCGGCGACGACCGCCTTCTCGAGATCGGTGCCGCGCAGCATCGCCCGCGTGAAATCGGCGCCGTCGAGCTGGCCGTGCTCGATCTCGGCGCGCATCAGGTCGGCGCCGGCAAACCGCGCCCGCGGCAGCACTGCCTCCTTGAGATCCGCCTCGCGCAGGTTGGCGCCCGAGAAATCAGCGTCCGCCAGCGCCAGACCGCGCAGTTCGGCCAGGGTCAGGTCGCAGCCGGGGCAGCCGCGCTGTGCCAGGATCTGCGCCAGATCGGTTCCAGTGGCGGGAGCCGCCGTCGCAGCAAGCATCCCGGCAGCGATTGCGACCCTGAGCGACGACGACATATGCGATCCTTCCGCCTGCAGTCTTGCAGCCTGTCCGGCCGCTGCGTCGCAGGATAGGGGACAAAGCGGCCCTTGCGAAGGCCGATCGGAGCATGCTCGCCGAAGCCGGGCCTTGAGCAGGGTCAATGCCGGCGGGATCGCAGTGCGTTCTGCTCGCCCCGGAGTGAAGCAGTCGCTGATTCGGAGAGGACGACATGAACGCAGGCCGTCGCAAGGTCACCTGGGCCGTCGTGGCAGACGGCGCCAAGGCGCTGATCCTGGTCAACGAGGGTACCGACGCCAATCCGGTGATGTCGGTGCTGGACAAGGCCCGGCTCGACTCGAACCCGCCGACGCGCGCGCAGGGCACCGACCGGCCCGGCCGGATGCCGGACCCGGGCGCCGGCCAGCGCTCGGCGATGGAGGTCACCGACTGGCACGATCTGGCCGAGGCCGGATTTCTCCGCGACTTCGCCGAGCGGCTGAACCGCGCCGCCGAGGCCGGCCGGTTCGAGCGGCTGATCCTGGTCGCGCCGCCAAAGGCGCTCGGCACCCTGCGCCCGGCGCTCGGCGCCGCGACCCGGTCGCGGATCGTGGCCGAGATCGGCAGCGACCTGACCGGGCACCCGGTCAGCGAGATCGAAGGCCACATCGCAAAGGCGATGGCGGGATAGGTGTCGTGCGGCGGGCTCAGGCCGCCGCAGGCTGCCGCAGCCGCAGCAGCGCGTGCAGGAACAGCGCCGTCACGATCACCGCGCCGCCGGCCAGCGAGCGCGCACCCGGCTCCTCGCCCAGCACCAGCCACACCCAGAGCGGGCCGATCACCGTCTCGAGCAACGCCAGCATCGGCACCTCGGGCGCGGCGAGATACCGCGCGCCCGTGGTCAGCAGGATGACCGGCAGCGGCAGTACGATCGCCGAGCCGATCAGGATCCACATGCCCTGCTCGACGGTGATCGCGGGGAAGGCGGCGAACGGCAGCGCCAGCGCGGCGCCGACGAACATCCCCAGCCCGACCGCCGGCACCATGCTGATCTCGCGCAGCCGCCGCACCACCACGTAGAAGGCCGCCAGCGAGATCGCGTCGAGCAGCGCCAGCAGATCGCCGAATACATGCACCGTGCCGAGACTGCCGCTGGTGACGATGGCCAGCCCGGCCACCGAGGCCAGGATCGCGGCCCAGGTTGCCGCCGGCACCCGCTCGCCGAGGAAGACCCAGCCCATCACCGCGGCGATCAGCGGCGTGGTCGCGAAGACGATCAGCACATTGGCCGCCGTGGTGTAGTCCATCGCCAGCACGAACAGCATCAGGCCGCCGCCCTGCAGCAGCGCCACGGTCCAGCCCCAGCGGCCGATACCCCGGAGCTGGCCGCCGAAGCCGCGGCGGTCGGTCACCGCAACCAGCGCCAGCACCACCAGCCCGCCCAGCACGCCGCGTGCGACCGACAGGGTGAAGGGATCAACCGCCGCCAGCCGGATCAGGAGCGTGTCCGGCGACAGGATCAGCACACCCGCGAGCGCGATCAGGTATCCCCGCGCATGGTCGGAGAGTGCCACCCCAAGGGCCGCTCAGACCGCGCCGAACAGGCGGTCGAGGAAGCCCATGAACCAGGCATGCTGGGCCGCGTCGTGCGCGGTCTGCAACCGGTCCTGCTCCGCGCGGTCCTGGGCACCGGGCTTGCCGAAAGCGGCCCAGGGCCGGTCCTGCCAGCGTCGGAAACCGGCCGGCGTCACCTCGCCATGGAACTGGAAGGCGAAGGTGCGCACGCCGTAGCGCATCGCCTGGTTCGGCCAGCCGTCAGACTCCGCCAGCCGCTCGGCCCCGGCCGGGATGGCGAATTCGTGGAAATGGCTCTCGGCGAGATGGATCTCGGCCGGGAACCACGCGCGGCCCGCCTCGGTGGCGCGGACGGGGTAGTAACCGAACTCGTGCGGCTCGCCCTCCTTCGGCCCGACCTTGGCACCCAGGACATGGGCGATCGACTGCGCCCCCTGGCAGATGCCGAGGAGCGGCACCTCCCGCGCCATGCACTGCTCGATCCAGCGGTGCTCGTCGCGAAGGAACGGGTACCGGTCCGTCTCGAACACGTTGAACGGCCCGCCATAGACCACGCTCGCCGCCACCGAGCCGTCCACCTCGCCCGGCGCCTCGCCCCGGAACGGCCGCCGGATCTCCGGTTCGATGTTGCGGCTTCTGAAATAGGTGACGACCCGGTCGTCGGCCGGATCGTCATTGTGCCGGATCAGCACCACGCGCCGCGTCATCTCGCCTCGCTGGGAAAGGAAAGGAAAACCGAAGCACCGGATCATATCCGGGCCGGGGCCGCGCCGGGACAGAAATCCGTCAGCCAACGTCGAAATCCGCCCCGTGGGTTACCCTGCGGCAACCCGGACGCTCAGCGCCGGTTGCCCGGAACGGCGACGGTGCCCCGGAACTCATCGGTCGAGTTGGTCTCCGGGAACGGCGCCTCCGGCACCGGTACGCCGAGGAAGGCGCAGAGCGGCTCCCAGCCCTGGCGGACCTCGTAGACCAGCAGGCGCGCCGGCGGGATCGTCCGGCGGACCTCCGCATCATGGGCGCGGAACACCGCCATGGCATGCTCGGGGTCGCGCATCCGCCCACCGAAGCTCTGCTCGACGATCAGTCGGAAGGCCATCTCCAGCCGATCGCGACGGGGGCCGGGCTCGGTGTCGCGATATGCCTCCATGGCGGGCAGGATCGTGTTGAGCACGCTGCGGTGCCAGCCTCCGGCCGGGCGCGTGGTGTGGATCACCTTCGCTTCGGGGAAATGTGCCGTGGTCTCGCGCCAGAACCGCGCCGATGGCCAGTCCACCGCGGCCCGGTAGCGGGCGAAGGCGGCATCCCAGTCCACCCTCTCTCCCCGCACCGCGGCCTGCCAGAACCGCAATTCGTCCGGCGCATCGCGCAGCGCGAACATGTGGTGGCACGGCGCGAAGCCCAGCTGTTCCAGTGCCAGCCTGAGCGAGTTGGTCCCGGTGCGGCCGAAGCCGGTGCCGATCACCTGCAGTGTCATGGCTTGTCCTCCCTGTCCTGCCCGGCTGCCGCGAAATCGCGCAGCACCTGCACCAGCCCTGGCTCCGAGAGCAGGATGCAGGCATCCCCGAAGCTCGCCCAGCGCCGCCGGCGCTGCTTCTTCTCGGGCCAGTCGTCGAGCTCCACCTTGACCTCCAGCGGATACATCTCGACCTCGATGTCCTGGCGGCCCTCGGGCCGGATCCTGACCGCCCGGTAGCTGCCTGCCGGCTCCCTGGCGACCACGCCCTCGACCCCCGCCTCCTCGAACGCCTCCTGCGCCGCGCAGTCCCGGGCCGAGAGCCAGGCGATGCGGCCGCCCTTCGGGAAGATCCAGCGGCCCGTGCGCCGCGAGGTGACCAGCAGGAACTCGCGCTGCCCGGCGTGCCCGCGCCAGGGGATGGCGCCGAACTGCGCCACCGTGCCGTCATGCGGAAGACGCCAGAGAATCCGGCGCAGCAGCGTCAGCATCGGTCGATCGCCCTCCCTCGGTCCGTTCGGCAGCGGCCGCGCCGGACCCTAGACGCCCGCCGTCACCTGCCGCAAAACCGCCGCGCGGCATCCCGCGATTGACAGGGCCCGCAGCCCCCGGCATAACGCATTCGTCGCCCCAAGGCAGCCTGCCTGTGGGGCGTGTTTGCTTTTGCAGACCTCCACCAACCCGACCGAAGCACAGGAGTTCTACCAGTGATCTCGCCCGTCATGCCGACTTACGCACGGGCACCGCTCGAGTTCGAGCGGGGCGAGGGGTCCTGGCTCATCGCGACCGACGGATCGAGGTATCTCGATTTCGGCGCCGGCATCGCGGTGTGCGCCCTTGGCCATGCCCATCCGAAGCTCGTTGCCGCGCTCGAGGCGCAGGCGCGACGCGTGTGGCATGTGTCCAACCTGTACGAGATCCCCGAGCAGAAGCGCCTGGCCGGGAAGCTGGTGGCGGCGACCTTCGCAGACACGGTGTTCTTCACCAATTCGGGCGCCGAGGCGATGGAGTGCTGCATCAAGGCGGCCCGCAAGTACTTCCACCACAAGGGCCAGCCCGAGCGGCACCGGATCATCACCTTCGAGGGCTCGTTCCACGGCCGCACCATCGCCACCATCACCGCGGCGGGGCAGGAGAAGCTGGTCAAGGGCTTCGGCCCGCTCGTGCCGGGCTTCGACCACGTGGCCTTGGGCGACATCGAGGCGGTGAAGGCCGCGATCGGGCCGGAGACGGCGGCGATCCTGATCGAGCCGGTGCAGGGCGAGGGTGGCATCCGTCCGGCGCCGCGCGGCTTCCTGCGCGAGCTGCGCGCGCTCTGCGACGCGCACGGGCTCCTGCTGATCCTCGACGAGATCCAGTGCGGGATGGGGCGCACCGGCACGCTCTTCGCCCACGAGCAGGCCGGGATCGTGCCTGACCTGATGGGCATCGCCAAGGGGATCGGCGGCGGCTTCCCGCTCGGCGCCTGCCTCGCGACCGAGGAAGCGGCCTCGGGCATGGTCGCCGGCACCCACGGCTCGACCTATGGCGGCAATCCGCTTGCCTGCGCAGTCGGGGATGCGGTCATGGACGAGATCACCGCGCCGGGGTTCCTCGACGAGGTGAAGCGCAAGGCGGGCCTGCTGCGCCAGCGACTCGCCGGCCTCGCCGACACCCACCCGGACGTGATCGAGGAGGTCCGCGGCGAGGGGCTGATGTTGGGGCTGAAGATTCGCGACAAGGTCAAGAACGGCGATTTCGTCAGTGCGGCGCGCGCGCAGGGCCTGCTGACCGTCCCGGCAGGCGAGAACGTCGTGCGCATCCTGCCCCCGCTCAACGTCTCGGATGCCGAGATCGCCGATGGCGTGGCGCGGCTCGAGGCGACCTGCGCCGGGGTCATGGCCGGGGCTGCGGCATGACACGCCACTTCCTGGACCTCGACCAGGTCCCGGCGGAGGAACTGAGGCTGATCCTGAACCGCGCCGCCGAGATCAAGGCGGCGCGGGCGGGTCAGCCGAAACTCCATCCGGACGCGGACCAGGCGCTGGCAGACCGGATCGTCGCGCTGATCTTCGAGAAACCCTCGACCCGGACGCGGATCTCGTTCGAGGTCGGCATCCGCCAGATGGGCGGCGAGACGATCATGCTCTCGGGCTCCGAGATGCAACTCGGCCACGGCGAGAGCGTGGGCGATACGGCGCGCGTGCTCAGCCGCTATGTCGACGCCATCATGATCCGGACCTACCAGCCGGAGACAGTCGCCGAGATGGCCGAATGCGCCACCGTGCCGGTGGTCAACGGGCTGACCAACCGCACGCATCCCTGCCAGATCATGGCCGACGTGCTGACCTACGAGGAGAAGAAGGGCCCGATCCGCGGTGCCCGGATCGTCTGGACCGGCGACGGCAACAATGTTTGTGCAAGCTGGATCCAGGGCGCCGAGCGGTTCGGCTTCGAGTTGGTGATCAGCGGCCCCGAGACGCTGGACCCGGACCCGAGGATCGTGGCCGCGGCCCGCGCCGGAGGCGCCGTGATCAGATTCGAGCGCGACCCCGTGAAGGCGGTCGAGGGGGCCGACTGCGTGATCGCCGACGCCTGGCTCTCGATGCATGACGACCTGACCGCCCGCGACCGGCGCCATAACCAGCTCAAGCCCTATCAGGTGAACGCCGCTCTGATGGCGCGCGCCAGGCCCGATGCCATCTTCATGCACTGCCTGCCGGCGCATCGCGGCGAGGAGGTCACCTCCGAGGTGCTCGACGGGCCGAACTCGGTGGTGTTCGACGAGGCCGAGAACCGCCTCCATGCCCAGAAGGGCATCCTGCGCTGGTGCCTCGGCGCCTTGTAGCGCCGGGCGTGCCTCCGCTGCGGGCGCCCGCAGGGTGGTCCTTCCGGCAGCCGCGGGCTTGGTTTCCCGGGTTTGGTTTACCGGGTTTGGTTTCCCGGGACAGCCAGACGCCGCACCGCGCGTCAGCGCATGTCCGGGATCGGCTGCGGCACGGGCACGGCGACACTGGTCCTGCCGCGGTCCATGTTCAGGTGTCGCAGGTATCGCGTCTCGACCATCCGGAACAGCCGGGTGACCGCGAACGTGATCATCATGTAGAGCGCCGCGGCGCTCAGCAGCCCCTCGTAGGACACGTAATACTTGGCGTTGACCGTCCGGCCGACGCCGAGGATGTCCTGGATGGTGATGATGCTGGCCACGACCGAGCCGTGCAGCATGAACACCACCTCGTTGCCGTATTGCGGCAGCGCGCGCCGGAAGGCCGAGGGCAGCAGGACGAGCCAGGTGACCTGCCGCTCGGACAGGCCGAGCGCCCGGGCGCCCTCGAGTTCGCCCTTCGGCGTGGTCTGGATCGCGCCGCGCAGGATCTCGGCCGAATAGGCCCCAGAGTTCAGCGAGAAGGCGATCACCGCGCACCACCACGCCTCGCGCAGCACCGGCCAGGCGAAGCTTGACCGGACGATCTCGAACTGGGCAAGGCCGTAATATATCAGATAGGTCTGCACCAGGAGCGGCGTGCCCCGGAAGAGATAGATATAGCCGCGCACCAGCGGCGACAGCGGCGAGCGCCGCGTGATCGACAGCGCCGAGGGGATCGCGATCAGGATGCCGAACAGCAGCGCCAGCGCAGTCAGGTGCAGCGTCGTCCAGACGCCCCACAGGAACAGGTCCCAGTGCCGGAACACGAGCTCCATGTTCATGCGGCCTGCCCCCGGTTCGCCAGCGTCTCGGCGTGGCGCAGCACGAGGCCCGAGGCCCAGGTTATGGCAAGGTAGATGACGATCACCGCGAAGAAGAACAGGAACGGCTCGCGGGTCGCCTTGCCCGCCTTGTCGGCCAGCCCCACCAGATCCTCGAGCCCGATCACCGAGACGACGGCGGTCGACTTGATCAGCACCATCCAGACATTGCCGTAGCCCGGCAGCGCGGCGCGTGCAATCTGCGGCATCAGCACCTTCCAGAGGATCGGCAGCGGCTTCATGCCGAGCGACCTCGCCGCCTCGGCCTGGCCGCGGGGCACCGCCAGATAGGCGCCGCGGAACGTCTCGGTCAGGTAGGCGCCATAGATGAAGCCGATGGCGATCACGCCCGCCCAGTACTTGGAGATCTCGACGAACCCGCCGCCCGTCGACGTGACGATGATCGTGAGCAGCCGCTGGCCGCCGAAATAGATCAGCAGGATCAGGACGAGGTCGGGGATGCCGCGGACGATCGTGGTGTAGGTCCGCGCGATGGCGCCCTGGATCAACCCGCCGGAAATCTTCGCCGCCGCGCCGAGAGCGCCGAGGAACGTGGCCAGGATCAGGGAAATGACCGCGAGCGACACGGTGACCAGGAGTCCGCGCCCCAGCAGCTGGGCGAATTCGATCAGGTGTTCCAAGTCCTTTGATCGCCTCCGGCACCAGCGCGCCCCGCGGGGCGCAGGACTGCACCCTGGCGGCGGACCGCCAGGGCGCGCGGTTCAGACGTCAGCCACCAAAGATGTCGAATTCGAAGTACTTGTCGTTGATCGCCTTGTAGGTGCCGTTGTCGCGGATCTTCTGGATCGCGGCCGAGAACGCGTCGCGCAACCCCTCCTCGCCCTTGCGCACCGCGACGCCGGCGCCCTCGCCGAAATACTTCACCTCGTTGTAGTCGCGGCCGAAGAACTCCCAGTCCTTGCCGGAATCGGTCTTCAGATAGCCGTCCGAGATCGCGATCGAGTCGGCGAAGATCACATCGAGCCGCCCGGCATTGGCGTCGAGATAGACCTCGTCCTGGGTGCCGTAGAGCTTGAGCTCGACATTCGGCATCTCGGCTTCCATGAAGTCCTGGCCGATCGTGCCGCGCTGCAGGCCCACCACCTTGCCCGCCAGCCCCTCGGGCGTATCGGCGAAGCCGGCGCCCTTCTTTGCGGCGAAGCGCCAGGGCGTGTTGTAGTACTTCGTCGTGAAGTCGACCCGCTGCTTGCGCTCCTCGGTGATCGACATCGAGGCGATGATCGCGTCGCACTTGCCTTCCAGCAGCGCCGGGATGATCCCGTCCCAGTCGGACTGCACCATCTGGCAGCTCTTTCCGATCTCGGCGCAGAGCGCGTTCGCGATGTCGATGTCGAAGCCCACGATCTCGCCCGACGAGGTGATCTCGGAGAACGGCGGGTAGGCGCCCTCGACACAGATGTTGAGGTCGGCGGCAACCGCCGACGTGGCGAAGGCCGCAAAGGCTGCGGCCGCGACCAGGCGTTTCATGTGGTTCCTCCCTGTGATGAAACGGGCTGATCCGATATTGGACAGGGGTTTTCCTTTCCGTCAACAGATGGTTGAGTGTCCCGGCCGGCGCGCGGTCCGCCGGCGCCGCCGCCCGGCGTGGCCAGAGGGAGGACAGGATGGCGAACGGGGCAAAGTATCTCTTCATGGTACAGATGGATGTCGATCCGGCGCATGAGGCGTTGTTCAACGAGGTCTACGACACCGAGCACGTGCCGAACCTCCTGAAGGTCCGGGGCGTGCGTGGCGCCTCGCGGCTCAAGGGCGTCCCCTATGCCGTGGCGATCGGGGGCGAGATCAAGCGAGCGGACGCGCCGGGTCCGCTCTACACGGCGCTCTACGAGATCGACTCGCCCGACGTGCTGACCAGCCCCGAATGGGCCGCTGCGGTCGAGAAGGGTCGCTGGCCGGGCGAGGTGCGCCCGCACACCTTCAACCGCAAGCACGCGCTGCTGAAGCGGATGTGAGGGACGAGAAACGCCGCAGACGTTAACCCCTCCATTTCGCACCTGCGGCATTTTCGGTCTGGAAAGCGACGCCGTGGCGTCCTAAAACGTGGCCCACGAACCTCGACTCCAACCGGGAGTGCCACATGGCAGACGTGAACCGGCGTGATCGGCCGCTTTCGCCGCACCTGCAGATCTACCGGCCGCAGATCACCTCGGTGCTCTCGATCCTGCACCGCATCACGGGCGTCGCGCTGCTGCTCGGCGGCGTGCTCGTGGTCTGGTGGCTGCTCGCCGCGGCGACCGGACCCGATTATTTCGCGCTGGTCGACGGGCTGATCACCTCCTGGCTCGGCCACCTCGTGCTGCTTGGGCTGACCTGGGCGCTCTGCTTCCATCTGCTGAACGGCATCCGGCACCTCGTCTGGGACACCGGGCGGGGCTTCGACCTCGACATGGTGGACAAGAGCGGTATGGCCGTGGTCATCGGCTCGGCCGTCCTGACCGTGCTCCTGTGGCTGCTGGCCTGAAGGACGGCGCGCAATGAGCTTCCAGACCGCCCGCGCCCGCGTCACCGGCCTCGGCTCCGCCGGCGAGGGCACCCATCACTGGTGGACGCAGCGGATCACCGCGGTGGCGCTGGTGCCGCTGACGATCCTGTTTGCAATCCCCTTCGCCGGTGCACTGGGGGGCGAACACGCCGAGGTGCTGGCGCTCTACCGCAACCCGTTCCATGCCATCATCGCCGTGCTGTTCCTCGGCGTCGGCTTCCGCCATCTCGCCCAGGGGCTGCAGGTGGTGATCGAGGACTATGTCCATGCCCGATGCTGGCGCACCGCGCTCCTGATCGGCAATTCCATGTTCTGCCTCGCCTTCGGGCTGGCGGGCATCTTCGCGGTCTTGAAGATCGCCTTCACGGGCTGAGGGAGAGAGCGACCCGATGGCGGCATACCAGTTCATCGACCACGACTACGACGTGGTGGTCGTCGGCGCCGGCGGCGCGGGCCTGAGGGCGACCCTCGGCATGGCCGAGCAGGGGCTGAAGACCGCCTGCGTCACCAAGGTCTTCCCGACCCGCAGCCACACCGTCGCCGCGCAGGGCGGCATCGCCGCGAGCCTCGCCAACATGGGTGCGGACAACTGGCAGTGGCATATGTTCGATACCATCAAGGGTTCGGACTGGCTCGGCGACAACGACACCATCGAATATGTTGCCCGCGAGGCGCCCCGCGCGGTCTACGAACTGGAGCATTACGGCCTTCCCTTCTCGCGCACCGAGGACGGACGCATCTACCAGCGGCCGTTCGGTGGTCACATCACCGACTATGGCGATGGCAAGCCGGTCGCGCGCGCCTGTGCCGCTGCCGACCGCACCGGCCACGCGATGCTGCACACGCTCTATGGCCAGGCCGTCAGGCACAATGCGGAATTCTTCGTCGAGTATTTCGCGCTCGACCTGATCATGTCCGAGGACGGCCAGTGCCAGGGGGTCGTCGCCTGGAAACTGGACGACGGCACCATGCACCGCTTCTCGGCCAAGCTGGTGGTGCTGGCCACAGGCGGCTACGGGCGGGCCTATTTCTCCTGCACCTCGGCGCACACCTGCACCGGCGACGGCGGCGGCATGGTGGCCCGCGCCGGGCTGCCGCTGCAGGACATGGAGTTCGTGCAGTTCCACCCGACCGGAATCTACGGCGCCGGCTGCCTGATCACCGAGGGCGCGCGCGGCGAGGGCGGCTATCTGACCAACTCCGAGGGCGAGCGCTTCATGGAGCGCTATGCCCCGTCGTTCAAGGATCTTGCCAGCCGCGATGTGGTCTCGCGCTGCATGACCA
The DNA here is from genome assembly GCA_039805905.1 of Limibaculum sp. Classification (GTDB taxonomy): domain Bacteria; phylum Pseudomonadota; class Alphaproteobacteria; order Rhodobacterales; family Rhodobacteraceae; genus Thermohalobaculum. The sequence continues at coordinate 55,615 of JBDIVM010000014.1, forward strand.
TCGAGATCCGCGAGGGCCGCGGGGTGGGGCCGGAGAAGGACCACATCCACCTGCATCTCAACCACCTGCCGCCGGAAACGCTGAAACTCCGGCTGCCGGGGATCTCGGAATCGGCCCGCATCTTCGCCGGGGTCGATGTCACCCGCGAGCCGATCCCGGTGCTGCCGACGGCGCATTACAACATGGGCGGCATCCCGACAAACCGCTGGGGCGAGGTGATCAACCCGGCCGGTGACGATTTCGACCGCGTCGTTCCCGGACTGATGGCGGCCGGTGAGGCGGCATGTGCCTCGGTGCATGGCGCGAACCGTCTGGGCTGCAACTCGCTGCTGGACATCGTGGTGCTCGGCCGCGCCACCGCGATCCGCGCCGGCGCGGTGGTGAAGCCCGGCGCTCCGAACCCGACCCTGAACAAGGCCGCGGTCGAGAAGGCGATCGCCCGGTTCGATCGGCTCCGGCACGCGAGCGGCGCGGTGCCGACGGCGGTGCTGCGGCTCAATCTGCAGAAGGCGATGCAGAAGGACGCGGCCATCTTCCGCACTGCCGCCAGCCTGAAGGAGGGCTGCGCCAAGATCGCCAAGATCGACGCCGCCTTCGACGATGTGAAGGTGACCGACCGCTCGCTGATCTGGAACTCCGACCTGATGGAGACGCTGGAGCTCTCGAACCTGTTGCCGAACGCACTGACCACGATCTACTCGGCCGAGGCGCGGCACGAGAGCCGCGGGGCGCATGCCCGCGAGGACTTCCCGAACCGCGACGACGTGGACTGGCGCAAGCACAGCCTCGCCTGGGTCGGAACGCGTGACGTGGTCACGCTGGGCTACCGCCCGGTCCATGTCGACCCGATCACGCCGGAAAGCCAGGGCGGTATCGCGCTGAAGAAGATCGCGCCCAAGGCACGGGTGTATTGAGATCATGCAGGATGGCGCGCCCGGCATGACCCCGGCCGGCACCGGCTTCCGCCGCGACCCGGCCGAAATCGCGGCGATCATGGACCTGCGCGCGAAGCGCGCCATCGACCACGTGACCGCGCTCGCCTGGGGCAGGACGCCCCGCATCTGCCCGATCTGCGGCTATCGCGGCCTGTTCTCGCCGGTGCGCCACAAGCCCGAGATCTGGTGCCCGTCCTGCGATTCCCGCCCCCGGCACCGGCTCATGAAGCTGTGGATGGACCGCGCGATGGCGCTGCCCGCTGGCGCCAGGGTGCTGCATTTCGCCGCCGAGCCCTGGGTGCGCGGCTGGATCGAGGCGCGCGGGGCCGACTACGTCACGGCCGACATCAACGACCTGTTCGAGTTGCAGCTCGACATCACCGCGATGGACCTGCCGGGCGCCAGCTTCGACATGGTGATCGCCAACCACGTGCTCGAGCATGTGGACGACCGGGCGGCGCTCGCCGAGATGTTCCGGGTGCTGAGGCCGGGCGGCCAGGCGGTGCTGACGGTGCCGATGATCGAGGGCTGGGATGCGACCCACGAGGATCCGTCCCTCGCCACAGACGCCGAGCGCCGGTCCCATTACGGCGATCCGACCCATCTCCGGTTCTACGGCCGCGACTTCCGCGACCGTGTCCGGGCGGCGGGGTTCGCGCTGGATGAATATGTCGCGGTCGAGCCCGACTGCTCCGTCCACGCCCTGCAACGGGGCGAACGGATCTTCGTCGGGCGCAAGGACGGTGCGGAAGGAGCGAGCAATGGTTGAATTCACCCTGCCGAGGAATTCGCGCATCACCGAGGGCAAGACCTGGCCGGCGCCGGAAGGCGCGACCAACGTCCGCGTCTTTCGCATCTACCGCTGGGATCCGGACACGGGCGAGAACCCGCGCATCGACACCTATCATGTCGACATGGACACATGCGGCCCGATGGTGCTCGACGCCATCATCAAGATCAAGAACGAGATCGACCCGACGCTCACGTTCCGTCGGTCCTGCCGCGAGGGCATCTGCGGCTCCTGCGCCATGAACATCGACGGCACCAACACGCTGGCCTGCACCCGCGGGCTCGACGAGATCGGCGAGGTCGTGAAGATCTACCCCCTGCCGCACATGGAGGTGGTCAAGGACCTCGTGCCGGATCTCACCCATTTCTATGCCCAGCACGCCTCGGTGAAGCCTTGGCTCGAGACCGAGACCCCGGCGCCCGGCCGTGAGTGGCGCCAGTCGATCGAGGACCGCGCGAAGCTGGACGGTCTCTACGAATGCGTGCTCTGCGCCTGTTGCTCGACCTCGTGCCCCAGCTACTGGTGGAACGGCGACCGCTATCTGGGCCCCGCCGCCCTGCTCCACGCCTACCGCTGGCTCATCGACAGCCGCGACGAGGCAACCGGCGAGCGGCTGGACGATCTCGAGGATCCGTTCCGGCTCTACCGCTGCCACACCATCATGAACTGCGCCAAGACCTGCCCCAAGGGGCTGAACCCGGCAAAGGCGATCGCCGAGATCAAGAAGATGATGGCCGAGCGGCAGCTCTAGTCGCCTTCTGGTTGCAGAGGGCCGCGAAACCGTTTCAGTCTTGGACGAAAAATCCTTGTTTTTCATATGTTTCCGAAAATTCTACACCCGCGTATATTGTGCGGCGGGGCAGAACCAGGCTTAATTGCGGCGATGAAACCCCCACGACTTTCGTGTACCGGTAAATCTGTGCATGTCGCGCGTTATCGTTGATCTGGCTGCCAAGCGGCAGGGTGGAGGTGGCTCCGGGCCGCTCCTGCACCCGGCAGGGGTGACGCTGCCGTTTGACGGCCCCGCGGACGCAGCGCTGATCATTCCCGAGATCCGCAGCGAAATCCGCTCCGGCGCCTACTGTGCCGCGGTGATCCAGCGCCTGCCGGAAACGCTGCGCCCGGGTGACCGGGTGCTGGTGATCGGCGCCGGTCTCGGTGTCGTCTCGACCCTGATCGGCAAGACCGAGGGGATCGAGCGCGTCATCGCGATCGAGGCCAACACCACCCTCGTGCCCTATCTCTCCCGCGTGAACGATGCGAACGGGGTCACCAATGTCGAGCCGGTGAACGCGGTGCTCGCCCAGGGCAAGAAGGGCCGGGTGCCGTTCTTCGTCCGGCGCGATCTGCGCGCCTCCTCGCTCGTGCCCCATGACCGGTCCTGGCAGCAGGTGATGATGGTGCCCTTCATGGACATCGACCTGATCCTGACCGAGGAGGAGATCAGCCTGATCGTCTGCGACATCCCGGTCGCGTCCGCGCGGCTGCTCGCCGAGGCGGAGCTCGCGAAGGTCGAGCGCATCCTCCTCGGCTCCGGCGCCGAGGATGAGGACTGCTGGGCCGCGGATGGGCTCGGCACCCTGCTCGAGCAACTCGGCTACGCCGCCGACCGCTCCGGGAGCGCGGTGCTGTTCCGCCGGACCGCCGCGGCCGCGGGGCGCCGCCGCCGCGCACCGGCGGCGCCCGTAGAGGCTCCCCCGCCTGCCGCGCCCGAACCGGCGGCGGTCGAGGCCGCGGAGCCGCGCTCGGCCACGATCCATCCGATCCCGTTGCGTTCCGCCGGTCCCGACCATGCCGGACCGGGGCGCGAGACGGACCCCGAACCCGATCGCGACGAACTGGCGCCCGACGACGACATCGATGCCGACGGCGCCGACGACGACCTGATGGAGATCGACCTCCCGGACGGTCCGCCCGGCCGGCGGCAGGAGTCCGCGCATGCCGAGCGGGACGGAGCGGAAGACGATGGCGGAAGCCGTCCGCCGGCCCCTGCAGGCGATGACGATACCCAACGGCGCAAGCCTGCCGTCGAGCCGGGCGAACTCGTGCTCGAGGCCGCCCTGTCGAGGGGGCCGAAGCAGCCTGCCGGATCGCCGGCCCGGGCCGAGGACGGGCTGCCGGCGCCGGGCTTCACCGAGCCGGAGCTCTGGTCCCCGGCGCGCCCCGTGCTGCCGCCGAAGCCGGACGCGCCGGAAGCTGGAGTCGGGCCGGGCACCGAAGCCGAAACCGGCCCTACGCCCGAAGCCGGGTCCGCACCGGCTCCGCAGCCGCCCGGGCCCGGAATCCAAAGCGGGCCCGAGGACAGCGATGAGGCGGTCGCACAAGGCGATGCCGCGCGCGCGTCGGATGCCGGGTCCACCGCGCCCGGGTCGCCACCTGCCCCCGGCACGGTCGCTGCGCCGGCAGCCGACCCGCGCCGGCGGCGGCGGCGCCGGCGACACCGCGCCGCCCCGGAGGCCATGCCACAACGGCCGGCGCCCGGCCGGCTGCGCGGCCTCGCGATCCTGTCCCTCCTGCTTGCCCTGCCGCTGATGCTGATCGGCGAGATCGCGTCGAACCGAGCCGCCGAGCGCGCCGCCGCGATCGACGCCGTTGCTGCGGAATGGGGTGGGGCCCAGACGCTCACCGGGCCGTTCCTGGTCATTCCGGTCGCGACAGGTGCCGGCCCGGCCGATCCGCTGGTGCTTCTCCCCGACAGTCTCGAGGTCACCGCGGAGCTTGCCGCCGGGGTGCGGCGGCTCGGCCGCTTCGAGGTGCCGGTCTATCGCGGCCGCCACGACCTGCGCGTCGCCTTCGACCCGGCGATGGCCGAGAGCCTGCTGTCCGAGGGCGAGACCGCCGACTGGTCTGGTGCGACCCTGGCGCTCGGCATCACCGAGCCCCGGGCGCTCCGCGGCACGCTGATCCTCGAGGGCGGCCGGGCAGCGGTGCCGTTCGAGGCTGGCACGCTGGCCACGGCCGCGATGCCGGGCATCCATGCGCCGACCGGCGATCCCCGCGGCTACGAGGGCGGCTGGCAGCTGACCATCGAGCTCGACGGATCACAGCGCTTCGAGCTGACCCCGGCGGCCCGCGTCACCGAAGCCCGCCTGCGCTCCAACTGGGCGAGCCCCGGCTTCGTCGGCGCCTTTCCGCCGGATCAGCGCGCGGCCGGGTCCGAGGGCTTTGCCGCCGACTGGTCTGTGCCGCAGCTCGCCCACGGCCTGCCGCAGGCATTCCGCGGAACCAGCCCCCTCGCCGGCCTGACCTCGGCATCCTTCGGCGCCGCTTTCGTTGCGCCGGGCGACTTCTACGAAAACGCGGGCCGCGCGCTGCGCTACGGGCTGGTCCTGATCGTGCTCACCTTCGGCGCCATCTTCCTCATGGAACGCTGGGCGCCGCGCCCGCCGCATGTGGCACAGTACGCCCTCGTCGGCGTGGCGCAGTGTTGCTTCTTCGTGCTGCTGCTCTCGTTCGCCGAACAGACCGGGCTCGGGGCCGCCTACGCGCTGGCGAGCCTCGCGACGATCGGGCTGCTCACCGCCTATGGCTGGTTCGGCATTGCGCTCGGGCGTCGCAGCCTGTGGCTCGGCGCCGCCCTGGCGGTGCTCCACGCGCTCATGTATCTGGTGCTCGCCGACGCCGAGCTGACCCTGCTCGCCGGGGCGATGCTGGCCTTCCTCGTGACCGCCGTCGCCATGTGGGGCACGCGGGGTGGAGACTGGGCGGCGCTGCTCCGCAGCCTCCGGCCGCGGCCGCTGGAAGGATAGGGCCGGGCGGCCCCGGGTCAGGTCCGGGCCAGCCACGCCGCGGACTGCATCTCGGCCAGCCGCGAGACCGTGCGCGCGAATTCGAAGGCGCCCTTGCCCTCGGTGTAGACCTGCTCCGGCGCCACCTCGGCCGAGCAGTAGAGCCGCACCTTCGCCTCGTAGAAGGCGTCGACGAGCGTGACGAGCCGGTGCGCTTCGTTGTTTTGCGCCCAGCCGAGCCGCGGGATGCGATCGATGAAGAAGGTGCGGAACCGCCCGGCGATGGCGAGGTAGTCCGACGGCCCCAGCGGCTGCTCGCAGAGCTCCTCGAAGCTCGCGCGGCCGGCGTCGTCCGTCGCCCGGTCGATGCGGATGCGCCGGCCATGGATCGAGAGCGTGACGGGCTCGTGGGCCTCCCCGCGGGTCTCGCGCCGCCAGGCGGCGTCCATCGCCGCCTCGGCCGCCGGGCCGAGCGGGGTGAAGTAGCAGAGCCCGGCATCCTCCAGCCCCTGCCGGTAGTCCACCGGCGCGTCGAGCTCGACCAGATCGACGCGCTCCTTCAGCATGGTTATGAAGGGCAGGAACACCTGCCGGTTCAGCCCGTCCTTGTAGAGGTCGTCCGGAGGCCGGTTCGAGGTCGCCACCACCACAACGCCAAGATCGAACAGGGCCTGGAAGAGCCGGCCGAGGATCATCGCATCGGTGATATCTCGCACCTGGAACTCGTCGAAGCACAAAAGCGCCGCCGCCTCGGCGATCTCCTCGGCAACCGGGCGGATCGGGTCCTCGATGTTCGACTCGCGGGCTGCGTGGATGCCGGCATGGACCTCCTGCATGAAGGCGTGGAAATGGACGCGGCGCTTCTGCATCACCGGCGCGCCGGCGAAGAACAGGTCCATCAGCATCGACTTGCCGCGCCCGACGCCGCCGAAAAGATAGATGCCCGTCAGGGGCTTGTCGGCCTTCGCCGCCTTGCGGCCAAAACCCAGCCAGCCCAGCGCCACCTTCTTGCCGAGATGCCGGTCGTAGTCCTTCAGCCGCATGTGCAGGAGCTGGAGCTTCTCGACCGCCGCACGCTGGGCGTCGTCGGCGCGGATCGCGCCCGACCTGACAAGCTCACGGTACCGGGGCATCGGCCCGTCGATCATCGCTCCTCGCTCCCTCGCGGCCGGCGCGGCGCCGACGCGATCTCCATATCCCCGTGATCGGAATCATCACAAGTCTTGCTTTGACGCCGTGCCCTGCCCGCGCCATCTACTCGGTTCTGGCCGGACAGCGCCCGGAAGCCCTACCGATTATTTTCCACCGATGACCCTCCACCGATGACCACCGCCGCCCGCACCCGCACCGACCCCGCGCTGTTCACGCCCGTGCTGATCGGCGGCGCGCTGATCCTGATGCTGAGCTTCGCCGTCCGCGCCTCGTTCGGCGTGTTCCAGATCCCGATTGCCTCGGAATTCGGCTGGCCGCGCACCGAATTCTCGCTGGCGATCGCCGTCCAGAACCTGGCCTGGGGCATCGGCCAGCCGGTCTTCGCCGCGATCGGCGAGCGCTTCGGCAACCGCCGCGCGATCGTGATGGGCGCGCTGGTCTATGCGCTGGGCCTCGTGCTCTCGGCCTCGAGCACCACGCCCGGCCAGATGCAGCTCTGGAACGTGCTGATCGGCTGCGGCATCGCCGGTACCGGCTTCGGCATCATCCTCGGCATGGTCGGCCGCGCCGCCTCGGCCGAGAACCGCTCGATGACGCTCGGCATCGCCACCGCCGCCGGCTCGGCCGGGCAGGTGATCGGCGCGCCGGTGGCCGAGGCGCTGCTGGCGCAGATGCACTGGAGCGCGGTATTCATCGTGTTCGCGGCCGTGGTGCTGGGCTCGCTCGCCTTCCTGCCCCTGCTGCGCGCCCCGCGCGCCGCGGCACAGGCCGATACCGGGCCTGGCATGGCCGAGGTGGTCGGCCGCGCCGTTCGCGACCCGAACTATGTGCTGATCTTCCTTGGCTTCTTCTCCTGCGGCTACCAGCTCGCCTTCGTCACCGCCCATTTCCCGGCCTTCGTCACCGAGATGTGCGGCCCGATCGGCGCCGACAGCCTGCTGTCCGGCATGGGCATCACCACCACCTCGCAGCTCGGCGCCTGGTCGATCGGGCTGATCGGCATCGCCAACATCGCCGGCACCATCGCCGCGGGCAAGCTCGGCCAGTACTTCCCGAAGAAGAACCTGCTGGCGCTGATCTACACCGGGCGCACGGTCCTGGCCGCCTGGTTCATCCTGATGCCGATGACGCCCCTGACGGTGATCGCGTTCTCGCTCGGCATGGGCTCGCTCTGGCTCGCCACCGTGCCGCTGACCTCGGGGCTGGTCGCCCACATCTACGGGCTGCGCTACATGGGCACGCTCTACGGCATCGTGTTCCTCTCCCACCAGCTCGGCAGCTTCCTCGGCGTCTGGATGGGCGGCGCCTTCTACGACCTCTACGGCTCCTACGAGGTGGTGTGGTGGGTCGGCGTCGGGGTCGGCGCCTTCTCGGCCATCGTCCACCTGCCGATCCGCGAGCGGGCGGGCGTGCTGCAGCCGGCCTGAGCGGCGGGCGTTCCCCACCGGGCTCGTTTCGTGTATCCTCGCAGCCGGGGCTTGCGGGTGCGGGACGCGGGATGAAGATCACCGAGAGCACCGACCGGCGGCTGGTGGTCGAGCATCGACCCTGGTTCTTTTGCGGCATGCTCTGGCTGATGGGGCTGACGGCGCTCTACTCCGCCGTCACCGGCGCCAGCATCAGCGGCTGGGCCGAGCGGCTGCTGGTGCTCGTGCTCGGCCTCGGCACATGCTTCGCCGCCTGGTACTGGTTCGCCTTCCTGCGCATCACCTTCGACCGCGACCGCGGCCAGGTCGAGCATCTGGCCCTCCGCCCGTTCGGCTCGCAGTGGAAATGTCTCGACCTCGCGAAGGTCCGCCGAGCCCGGCTCGAGGCGGACTGGAGCGACGGCGCCCGCCTGACCGGCCTTGTGCTCGACACCGAGGATGGCCCGGCGAAGCTCGAATACGGTTACACCAGTACCGACCGCACGCAGATCGAGGCTGCGATCAATGCCTGGCTGGAGAGCAGGCGCGGCCGCGACGCTTAGCCGGCCACAGGCTCACCGCACCACCAGCACCGAGCAGGGCGTGTGCAGCGCCACATGCGCGGCGTTCGAGCCGATCAGGTAGTCGGTGAAATGCGGGTCATGCGACCCCATCACGATCAGGTCCGCCCCGATCTCCTCGGCGGCATAGCGGATCTCGGCCGAGATCGACCCCCCCAGTCGCAGCAGACCCGCGATCTCGCCCGGCGCACCGTGCTTCGCGAGGAAGGCGTCCATCCTGGGCTGGTAGTCGGGCGGCGGATTGCCGGCCTCGTCGATCACGACGGGCTGGATGCTGATCACGGTCAGCGCGGCGGCCTCGGCGCGGACCAGCCCCTTTGCCACCTCCATCGCCATGGCCGAGGTTTCCGGATGGTCGAGATCGACCGGGGCGAGCAGTTTCCTGTACGTCGGCAATCGCCCCTGCCGCACGACCAGCACCGAGCAGGGCGCGTGCAGCACCACATGGGCCGCATTCGACCCGATCAGGTAGTCGGTGATCCGCGGATTGTGCGAAGCCATCACCACCAGGTCGATGCGCCGGTCCTCGATCGCCTCGATGATCCTCCCGCTGATCGACCCGCCGACCCTGATGATGCCGTTGATCTCCGTGTCGCCACGGACGCCGGCGAGATAGGCGTCGAGTTCGGGCTCGTAGTCCTTCGGGCTGCGCTCGAGATCCTCCGGCCAGGCCGGTACCACGCTGATCACGCTCAGCTGCGCGCCGTCGCGCCGGGCGAAGTGCCGGGCGACCGCCACCGCCCTCTCGGCCGCGGCGGCGTCGGCCAGATCCACGGGGACGAGGATGTGCTTGTACACGGCTACCCTCCCTTCGGCCTTGCCGGTATCCTGTGGCAGCCTGCATGCGGGCCGCCTTGATCGGAATCAAGCCGCGGCGGAGTCAGGACGCGCCGTCCCCCAGCCGGCCGAGCGCACGCCCCAGCGGCGGCAGGAGCGGCAGTGTCAGCGCCGTCAGGCCCGCCATGACCAGCATGGTGACGCCGAGCCCGAAGGCATCGCTCACCAGCCCGAGAGCCAGAGCGGCGGCCACCGAGGCGAGATTCGAGCTGGTGTAGATCAGCGAGAACCCTCGCGCCTGCCGCTCGGGCCGGAAGATGTCGGTGACGGTCGCATAGACGACCGAGGACGAGCCCTGCAGGAAAACCCCGAGCACCGGCAGGAGCGCATAGCCGGCGCCGACCGGCAGCCAGACCACCGCCAGGATGCCCGCAACCGTCAGCGCCTGCACCAGGACCAGCGAGGGCACGACACCCAGCCGCCGGGCCAGGAAGCCGCAGGCGAACTTGCCGACCACGCCGCCCGCCAGCGTCAGCACGACAGCGAGCGCGGCGAGCCCCAGCGCGACGCCACGCTCGATCATCAGGAAGGCGATGAAGATGCCGAAGCCCGACTGCACCATCGAATCGAGGAAGTTCACGGCGCAGAGGCTGACGAAGGCGGCGCGGCTGCGGATGCCCCAGCCGGGCAGGCCGCCCGTCGCCCGGCCGCGCGCGGCCACCCCCGCCACCGGCCGCGCGCCCACACCTGCATGCGTCAGCAGCACCGCCGTCAGCGCTGCCAGGCCAAGGGCTGCGGCGGCATAGCCGAGCGAGATCGCCTGCCAGCCGATCCCGATCCCGGCCATCGCCGTGAACAGCCCCGACATCGCCAGCTTGCCGATGTCTCCGGATGCGTTGTAGGTGCCGAGCGCCGGCCGCCGCCCGCGTCCCGGAAAGGCCGCCGCGATGATCGCCGAGGAAAGCGTGTGCTGGAACGCCGCGCCCACCCCGGCGAGGCCGAGGCTGACCAGGATCGCCCCGAAGCCCGCCGCCTGCGACAGCCAGAGATACCCCGCCCCCACGGTCACCAGCCCGAAGACCAGCGGCAGCCGTTGTCCAAGCCGCTCGGAAACCAGCCCCGAGGGGATTTCGAGCAGGCTCATCGCCACGAGGTTGGCCGCCTTGACGAGACCGACCTGGGCATAGCTCAGCCCGAAGGCCTGCGCGATCAGCGGCAGCAGGACATTGACCGTGCTGGTCAGCCCGTCCTGCAGGGCGTGCACACCGCAGCAGGCAGTGAGCGCGAGCCCCGGCCGCCTGCCGCTCTCCGGCCCGCCGGCCGCCGCGATGGAATCGGTCTGTGTCATCATGACAGATTTGTGACAGGGCCCGCGCGAAGGCGAGCGGTTTTCGCGGACGGGCCCGCCCCGGATTGACTTTCCGGCGCCCCGGGGCTATCTCGCGGCCATCCCGGAAGTGACTTCGCTTCCGGTCCCGGGAGAGCCTGGGATCGCCGCCGGTCAGCGCGTCGCGCCCACCGGCGCGCTTCTTGTTTTGGCCGGCCGCGGAGAGAGACCCATGTTCGAGACCCTGCAGGAACGCCTCTCCGGCGCCCTCGAGAAGCTCACCGGCAAGGGTGCGCTGACCGAGGCCGACGTCGCGGCGGCGCTGCGCGAGGTCCGGGTCGCGCTGCTCGAGGCCGACGTCTCGCTCAGCGTCGCCCGCGACTTCATCGCCAGAGTGCAGGAGAAGGCGACCGGCACCGCGGTGCTGAAATCGGTCACGCCCGGCCAGCAGGTGGTGAAGATCGTCCATGACGAGCTCGTCGCCGTGCTCTCGGGCGGCGACGAGGCTCCCGCCCGGCTCCGCATCGACACCCCGCCCGCAACGATCCTGATGGTCGGCCTGCAGGGCTCGGGCAAGACCACCACGACGGGCAAGCTCGCGAAGCGGCTCGCCGAGCGCGACGGCAAGCGCGTGCTGATGGCCTCGCTCGACACCCGCCGCCCGGCCGCCATGGAGCAGCTCCAGGTGCTCGGCGCCCAGATCGGCGTCGATACCCTGCCGATCGTCGCCGGCCAGGACCCGGTCGGCATCGCGAAGCGGGCGAAGCAGCAGGCCACCCTCGGCGGCTATGACGTGGTGATGCTCGACACCGCCGGCCGCATGCATGTCGACGACGCGCTGATGGACGAGGTTGCCGCCGTGCGCGACGCCGCGAAGCCGAACGAGACGCTCTTGGTCGTCGATGGCCTCACCGGCCAGGACGCGGTCAACGTCGCCACGCAGTTCGACGGCCGCATCGGCATCTCCGGCGTGATCCTGACACGGATGGATGGCGACGGCCGCGGCGGCGCGGCGCTCTCGATGCGCGCGGTTACCGGCAAGCCGATCCGCTTCGTCGGCATGGGCGAGAAGCTCGACGCGATCGAGGAGTTCCACGCCGCCCGCGTCGCCGGCCGCATCCTCGGCATGGGCGACATCGTCTCGCTCGTCGAGAAGGCGCAGGAGACGATCGAGCAGGACGAGGCCGAGCGGATGATGAAGCGGTTCCAGAAGGGCCGCTTCGACATGAACGACCTCAAAGGCCAGCTCGAGCAGATGCTGAAGCTCGGCGGCATGCAGGGCATCATGGGCATGCTGCCCGGCATGGGCAAGCTCTCGAAGCAGATGGCGGACGCCAATATCGACGACCGCATCCTCAGGCGCCAGATCGCCATCATCAACTCGATGACCAAGGTTGAACGCCGAAGCCCCGACCTGATGCAGGCGAGCCGCAAGAAGCGCGTCGCCGCCGGCGCCGGGCTCGAGGTCTCCGAGGTCAACCGGCTGCTCAAGATGCACCGCCAGATGGCGGACATGATGAAGAAGATGGGCAGGATGGGGAAGAAGGGCCTGATGCGCGGCGCCCTCTCGCAGCTCTTCGGCAAGGGCGGCATGAACCCCGCCATGATGGGCGGGCCGGCTGATGCCGGCGGCCCCGCCGCACCATCCGCGGGCGGCCTTCCGCCCGGTTTCCCCGGCCTGGGCGGCCCGGCCGGCGGGCTCCGGCTGCCGCCGGGCCTCTCCGGCCTCGGCAGGAAAAAATGAGCGCGCGCGCCGTGACCGCCATCCCCACCCTGAACACGCCGCGCCTGATGCTCCGAGCGCCCCGGCTCGAGGATTTCGGCGCCTATGCCGATTTCTTCGCATCCGAGCGCGCCGTGCTCGAGCGCGGGCGGCGCGACCGGGTGGGGGCGTGGAAGGAATTCGCCACCGTGGTCGGCCAGTGGGCACTGCGCGGCTATGGCGGCTTCGCGATCGTGGACCGCAGCAGCGGCGCCTATCTCGGCGAGGCGGGCATCTTCCACGACCACGGCTATCCGGAGCCCGAGATCGGCTGGATGGTCGTACCCGCGGCCGAGGGCAAGGGCATTGCCCACGAGGCAGCACTCGCCGTCCGCCGCTGGGCCTACGACACCCTCGGGCTCAGCACGCTGGTCAGCTACATCACGCCCGGCAACTCTCGCTCGATCCGCCTCGCCGAGCGCCTCGGCGCCGTGCCCGATCTGGCGGCTGCGCGGCCCGACCCGGGCGACCTCGTCTACCGCCATCCCGGACCCGAGGTGCTGGCATGAACGCTGCCGCCGACATCCCGGTGCTGGAAACCGCGCGCCTGACGCTCCGCGCCCCCCGGGTCGAGGACTTCGGCCCCTACTCCGGCTTCTGGGCCTCGGACCGCTCGGTCTGGGAGGACGGCCCGCTCGACCTCGATTCCGCCTGGAAGGAGTTCGCCTCCGCCGCCGGCCTCTGGGCGCTCAGGGGCTATGGCGCCTGGTCGGTGGTGGACCGTGCCACCGGCGCGTATCTGGGTGAGGCGGGGCTGTTCCAGCCGGTCCACTACCCCGAGCCCGACATCGGCTGGATGGTGGTCGCCGGCGCCGAGGGGAGCGGCATCGCCCACGAGGCGGCGCTCGCCGTGCGCGACTGGTGCTACCGGGTGCGCGGGCTGACGCTGCTGATGAGCTACATCGACCCCCGCAACACCCGCTCGATCCGTCTCGCCGAGCGCCTCGGCGCCGCCCGCGACGACACCGCACCCCTGCCCGAGGGCGAGTTCTGCGTCGCCTACCGCCACCCCGGTCCGGAGTTTCTGGCATGACTGACGACGCCACGCGCGCCCAGGCGCTCTTGAAGGACCTGCGCCACTCGATCGACAACCTCGACGCGATCCTGGTGCATACGCTCGCCGAGCGGTTCCGCTGCACGCAGGAGGTCGGGCGGCTGAAGGCGGAGCACGGGCTGCCCCCGGCGGACCCGGCCCGCGAGGCGCGGCAGATCGCGCGGCTCGAGAGGTTGAGCGAGGAGTCCGGCCTCGACCCGGATTTTGCGAAGAAGTTCATGCGCTTCATCGTCGATGAAGTGATCCACCACCACGAACGACTGCAGAAATAGCCCCATCCTCGGGGCAAATGGCTGAGATCAAGGAGACAGACCCATGGCCATCAAGATCAGACTCTCGCGCGGCGGCACGAAGAAGCGCCCCTATTACCGCATCGTCGCGGCCGACAGCCGGGCGCCGCGCGACGGCCGCTTCATCGAGCGGCTCGGCACCTACGACCCGCTGCAGCCGAAGGATTCGGAGAAGCGGGTGAAGATCGACATCGAGCGCGTTCAGCACTGGCTCGGCCAGGGCGCGCAGCCGACCGACCGCATCTCGCGCATGCTCGAGGCTGCGGGCGCGCTTCCGGCCAGGGCCCGCAGCAATCCGAAGCGCGCGGTGCCGGGCGAGAAGGCCCGCAAGCGCGCCGAGGAGAAGGCGGCAAGGGCGGCCGCGCCGGCCGCGGAGGCCGCCGCGGGCGATGCCACCGGGGGCGCCGCGGAGTAATCCCGGCGCGCCGGAGCCCGGGACACATGTTCACCCTCCTCCGCCTCTGCCTGCTGATCGCCGCCTTCCTCGCCGGCTTCAAGCTGCATGGCTGGCTGGCCGCGGATGCCTGTCTCGACCTAGGCGGCCGGTGGGCGCGGGGCGCGGGTGTGATCGGCACGGGCTTCTGCGTCCGGCCGAGATCCGGGTAGCGCGATGCCTGGGCCGGAACAGCGGCGCGTCTGCGTCGGCGCCATCGCCGGGGCCTTCGGGGTCCGCGGCGAGGCGCGGCTGAAGTCGTTCTGCGCCGATGCCGAGGCGATCGCCGCCTATGGCCCGCTCTCGACGGAGGACGGGGGGCGCAGCTTCACCGTCCAGATCACCCGCCCGGTCAAGGGCGGGCTCGCCGCCCGGCTCTCCGGGGTCGACACCCGCGAGGAGGCCGAGGCGTTGAAGGGTACCCGGCTCTATGCCGACCGGACGCGGCTCCCGGCCCTGCCGGACGACGAGTTCTACCACGCCGATCTGATCGGCCTTACCGTGATCGACACCGGCGGGGCCGAACTCGGCCGGGTGACGGCAGTCCACGACCACGGCGCGGGCGACCTGCTGGAAATCGCTACCCCGCACGGAAAATCCGTGCTGATTCCTTTCACCCGTGCTGTAGTGCCGACGGTGGACCTTGCTGCTGGGCGGATCGTCGCCGACCCGCCCGCGGGCATGTTCACGGAGGGCACGTCCGCGCAGACGCCGCCCGGCGGGGCGGAGCGGGAGGACGACGAGACATGACCGGCCAGGCCGAGCACGAGCGCCAGAAGCATCTCTTCGCACGCATCCGCGAAGTGCTGCTGAACGACTGGGATCCCATGGGGTTTCAGGACGCCGCCGTGCCGCCCGACGACTACGACGACGTGGCCCGCGAGGTCCATGCCATCCTGACCAGCCCCGAGGCCAGCGCCGATCGCATCGCCGCCTATCTGCGCTGGGTCGAGCGCGAGCAGATGCGCCTCCAGCGCCGCCCCGGCCGCGCCACCACCGCGGCCGCGACGCTGATGGCGCTGATCGACGAGGAGACCTAGGTCGCGCATCGCGCGCCGGGTACACGCGCCATGACCGCCAGCAAGCCCCGCTCCCACGGCATGTTCCGGCCGCGCCCCACCCAGCGGCCGAAGCCACTCATGCAGGACCAGACCCCGGCCGGGGCCTTCCGGGTCAAGGTGCTGACCATCTTCCCCGAGCTCTTCCCCGGCCCGCTCGCCGCCTCGCTGACCGGCAAGGCGCTGAAGGACCGGCTCTGGGCGCTGGAAGTGCTGGACATCCGCGATTTTGCGCGCAATAAGCACCGCACCGTCGACGATACTCCCGCCGGGGGCGGGCCGGGCCTCGTGATGAAGCCCGACATCGCGGCGGCGGCGATCGATGCGGCACAGGCGGACGCCTCTCCGGACAGGGGGTGCTGGCCCGTGATCTATCTGTCCCCGCGCGGACGGCCTCTCACCCAGGCGCGCGTGCGGGAGCTGGCGGCGGGCGAGGGGATCACCCTCCTCTGCGGCCGGTTCGAGGGCGTCGACCAGCGGGTGCTGGAGGCGCGCGAGGTCGAGGAGGTCTCGATCGGCGATTTCGTGCTCACGGGCGGCGAGATCCCGGCGATGGTCCTGATCGACGCGGTGGTGCGCCTGAGGCCGGGGGTTCTCGGCAACGAGGCCAGCACCGCCGAGGAAAGCTTCTCGCGGGGGCTCCTGGAGCACCCGCACTACACCAGGCCTCAGGTCTGGGAGGGGCGCGGGATACCGGAGATTCTCCTCTCCGGCCATCACGTGAAGATCGCCGGATGGCGGCTCTCCCAGGCGGAATGGCTGACGAAGGAACGACGTCCCGACCTCTGGCGGGCCTACGCGTCGCAGGATCGCGAGGCAGCCGATGGAGACCAGGAGCTCTCGGACGCGCAAACCTCCGCCGGCAAAGGCGGGCAGAAGAAGGACAAGGGCACATGAACCTGCTTCAGCAGCTCGAGGCCGAGCATGTCGCGTCGCTCGGCAAGGCGATCCCGGACTTCGCGCCGGGCGACACGGTGCGCGTCGGCTACAAGGTGACCGAGGGCACCCGCACCCGCGTGCAGAACTACGAGGGCGTCTGCATCGCGCGCAACAACGGCGACCGGCTCGGCGCCTCGTTCACGGTGCGCAAGATCTCGTTCGGCGAGGGCGTCGAGCGCGTGTTCCCGCTCTACTCGCCGAACATCGACGCGATCACCGTCGTGCGCCGCGGCAAGGTCCGCCGCGCCAAGCTCTATTATCTCCGCACGCGCCGCGGCAAGTCGGCCCGCATCGCCGAGAAGTCGAACTACAAGGCCCGCGAGGAAGCGGTGGCCGAGCTGCCGCCCGCGCCGGAGGCCGCAGCCGCGAAGTAGCGCCGGGCAAGGAGCGGAATTCCGGCGGGCGGCCATGCGGCCGCCCGTTTCGATTCCGGGTCCGGCTGTGACCCCCGACATTCATCCGGCGTAACGCTTCGTTTCCTATCGAAGGTCAGGGACCGCGGCACGCGGCGTCGATATCTCTGCGGTCGCTCCCATGCGATGACTTGAGTCTACGCTGTCGACGGAGAAGAACCGCTGCAGGGTTACATCAGAGAGTGTCTTCGTCGCGCCATAGGTCGAAAAGTGCGCGTTGTCATACATCAGTAGCTTACCGTTCTCGTAGGCCAGGCATTCCTTGGAGCGGCAGAGCAGGTCCATCGGATTGTAGAAATGCTCCGCCCCGACCAGGGCAGCCATCCGCGCGTTCAACCTCCAGTCGTTCCGGACCCTCGCGAAATAGGGCTGCGCGGGATCGTCGCGCCGCGCGAGGCGCACGCCGAGAAATGCCGGGTTCTTGAACGGAAAGTCGGGATTGTCACCAATTACGTAGACCTCGACGCCGGTATCCCTAACTGTCTTCAAGCTGTGCTCGAACAGCTCCCAGGTTCCTCCATTCCTGAAATATCCATACCCCCAATCTGCCGACAGCACGACCCGCTCCACGCCAAAGTCGCGGATGATGTCGAATATATGATCGTTGTTGGTTTGGCAGTTCGCCCTTCGCCATCCTCTGGACGATACGCCAATCATTGGCCCGGAGTCCGGAGTGCCGAGCACCGGGGCACATCCTCCACTCGTGTAGACGAGAATATTGGTATCAAAGCGGGTCGGGTTTTGAAGGATCGCCGGGACGTAGTGATATGCATGGGAGTCGCCCCAAAGTAAGATCGTTGGTCCGCCTCCGCGGGTCAGGTAACAGGCGTCACCCGCCCAGTCCCGCCAGTCCCGGACAAAACAATGCGCCGTCATTGCATCTTGCGGATCGTCCCGCTGCGCAATCCCGGCTTCATTCCCCATGCGTGCGGGAAACCCATCCATATAGAATGTGATGATGCCGAGCATTGCGGCCGTTGTCGCCGCCGCCGAAGACAGCGAGAAAATAGAGGTCCGCGAGACGCGCTTCCGGTCCCGGAACGGGCTTTCCACGAACCGCCACGACACCCATGCGGCGCAGATACTGGTGACCGCCATCGCCAGCAATTCCGGCGTGGCTGGGTCGCGCAGTAGCTGGTACTTCCAGAAGACGATGATCGGCCAGTGAAAGAGATAGAGCGAGTAGGAGATCAGACCGACGGAAACGGGCAGCGGCGAACTCAGCAGCCGCGCGACGACGGTTGTGCGCTCGCCGCCAGTGTGAATGAGCATTGCAGTGCCCAAGACGACCGGCGCGGCGTTCCATGCCGGAAAGGGGCTCTCGCGGTTCAGTAGGATCAGAGGCGACACCATGAGCACGAGGCCAGCCACCGCAGCGGCTTCGCAGGCGATCCGGCTCCTGACTTGAGGCACGAGCCCGATTTCCAAGAGGGCGCCGCACAGCAGCTCCCAGGCGCGTGTATGCGGTAGGTAGAAATTTCCGGAAGGGTCGATGAATGCCCAAAGGCAGCTCAGTCCGAAGGAGGTGATGGCGATCACCAGGAACGTCGGGCGCACGCTCTTTGACGACCATCGCTAGATCACGAGCATCGCTATCGGCGCGATGAGGTAGAACTGCTCCTCCACCGCCAGTGACCAAGTGTGCAGGAAGGGCCGGTATTCGGCCGGGCCGGTGAAATAGTCGGTCTGGAGCCAGAACAGGATATTGGCGGAGAATACTGCGGCAGCGGTTGCTCCAGCGCCCAGGTAGCGCAGCTCGTCAGGCATAAAGATCAAGAGCCCTGCTAGAAACGTGCACGCAATCGTTACGGTTAGCGCCGGGAATATCCGCCGCGCCCGGCGCTCGTAGAAGGTGATTACGCTGAATGAGCCGCCCGCAATCTCGCGAAAGATGAGCTGGGTGATAAGGTAACCCGAGATTACGAAGAATATATCAACTCCCGCATATCCGCCTGATAGCAGGGCATCGTTCAGGTGAAAGAGCAGAACAGAGAGTACCGCGATCGCCCGCAGTCCATCAATGTCCCTGCGGTAAGCTGGGCTTAGTTTGGCATGCACTGCATGTCCAGGGAAAAGCCAGGCGCCAATGCGATAGAGAACTTCAAGCTTCACCGCCACTCCCCAACCTCAACCGACGCCAGGCAGCATCCACCATTCTAAAGTTTAGGCTATTCAATGAATCTGACCTAACTATGGCTAGGGTCCAGACCCACTTGAGCCTTAAGATGATGATTTCGGCAAGAACGATGGCGCGCAGCAGGTTCCGTATGCGGCTGTCGAAGCGAGTGCCGATGCAGCGCCGGTCCTTGAGGCGGCAAAACCAGCACTCGATGAGGCGCCTTCTCTATGGCGCAGTGGCTGCATGCACACCCCCGTGCTCACACTCTTTGCTCACACCCACCATTTTTTGACTTCCAAATGAAATCAACGACTTGACCTCCTGCTCAAGCTTGAGCAGCCTTGCGCGGGGCCAGAATTCCACCGCCAGCCCGTGCATCTCCCGGTCGCCATGGCAGACCGGCTCGGCTCGGCCTCGACCGCACCGCCGCGCGCGCCAGACAGCGCCTAGGCGCGATCTCCCAGGATCTGCCCCAGCCAGAGCGGCGCATCGGGACGGATTTCGACCGGGACCGGGACAACCCCGTCGATCCCTTGCAGCGCTTCAGCCGCCGCGGCCAGCGCCTCCTGCGGTCCCAGGACATGCCACCGCGAGATACCGGGATAGCGTCCGGCCTCCCGCACGATGGACTTGATGGCCGCGTCCTCGGGCGGAAGCCATGCCACGGCCGCAAGCCCGCCGTTGTGGAAATGAACGATCGGGCGCTCGGTCAGGGCCCTGCGCACCTTCTCGTGCCGCAGGTCGAGGAAGACGAGCATCCTTGGCACATCGCTGTCGGCCCGCAGCGTGCAGCCCCACTTCGCCTTGAACCAGATCGGTCCCTTGCCGAGAAAGGGCAGGCTTCCCCCGAAATTGGCGGCGGGCAGGCCGAGTTCCCGCCCGCGTTGCAGGCTCTGCACGATGAGGGCAGAGATGACGCGCTTCTGCCGCACGCTCTCGTCGGCGTCCCTGATTCCGAGAAGGCCCAGACCGTAGATGTTCGCGTCCGGCATGTTGAGTATGCCCGCGACCCATTCCCCGTCCAGATCCGCACACAGGAGTTCGCCGCCCTGCCCGAGCTGGGCGAGCATCTGACCGAGGGGCATCCCTGCCCCGTCCTGCATGTGGAACTTGCGCGCGAAGGGCACGAAGTGCCGGCCGTGGAACTCCCGGACCGCCTCCGGATCGGTGGTGAGCCGATAGGTGAAGCCGGCCTTCCGGGCGCGCCGCATGTCCTCCCGGACGGAGGAATCGCGAAGCCCCTCCAGGAGCGCGTCCGAGGTGTCGGGGAGCGCCCTGGTCAGGGTCACCAGCATGGGTGCCTCGACGGCGCGGCCAGCGGGGTCGTGCAGGCCGGGCGCACCGTACTGCGCGCAGAAGACCGACACCGCCCCGCCCGCGGCCCGAGCGGCGCATCGGGACAGGACAAGCGACCGATGGATGCGGCTGCGGCTGGTGGTGTGGCAATTCTCACCGCACAACATATCGGCCACGCGGGCAGCCCGTTCGTGCATGCCGGCGAACCAGAGATCGCCGTCCTCTCCGGAGAACCCGGTGATCCGGGGAAAGGGAAAGCGGGCGCGAAGGATCTTTCGCATGCGGGAAACCAACAGTCTCACACGAACACTCCCGGTCTCAGAAAACGCTGCAGCGGCAAAAGAGGGACCCGACCCGCTCGCGGGCCGGGTCCGTTCATGTGCCATCTTCTTCTTTTACCGCATCTGCCGCCAAACGCCCAAGGAATTTTCCGAGCCTCGATCGGGCGCTCCAGGATGAGTGTCGGCGCATGACCGTCCGGTCGCCGCGCCGCAGAACATCGGACGGAGTGCGCGATCCGCTTCGATTGCGTCGATGCCGGCAACCCCGGCGGGGTCGCGGCCGAAAGGCCCTGTCCTGCGGCGACCCCCGATACACGGGGTGATCCGGACTTCGGATCGGGTGCAGGTTTCCTGGACGCCGCGCCGGAGCGCGGGAGCGGCAAGCGCAGGTGGATGAGCGAAGGGGGTCACGTCACCCTCCGCCCAATGGGCCGAAATCCACGCTTCGCCGACGGAAAACCCACGCTCACTCCATCTGTCGCACCCACGCGGTGACACGAGGTTCTCGCCAGCGCCGCAATGGAGCGGCGCATCAGTCGAAGGAGCCTGAAATGTCTACCTCCCGTTCCACCTCCGCTCACGCCGTTTCGGTGGCCCGGATCGCCTCGGCGGTCGCTGCACCTCTTGCAAAGGTCGTTCGCTACCTTCGGCGGGAAGCGGAGATTGCCCGTGCCGAGCGCGCGATGGGACAGATGAACGATCAGCTGCTCAGGGACATCGGCGTGCATCGGAGCCAGATTCAGATGGCTGCCCGCATCGGCAGGGCCGAGCATGGCCGTCGGTACCTCTGACATGGAGTGCACCGACACCCGGATCGCGGCGCGGCCGCACAGCGGAACAGGCTGGCCGCGATCCGTGCAATCTGGCAGATCTCTCGCGAAGGTTCCGTCCCCGATTTCTGCATCCGACCCTTGATCCGGGTGCGCCTTTCGGCGAAAGGGTGCCGCGCCACCGATGAGCGCCTCAGACGCGGGTGAATGCAGCGATGCCGCAGAGCATGTTCGATCGCTACGGCGGGGCCGAACGGGTCATGGATCTGATCTTCACCTTCTACGATCGCGCTCCGGCATTCGAGAGGCTTGCGCCCTTCTTTGCAGGCTGCGACATGCGCCGGCTCGTCGAACACCGGACGAAATACATCTCCGCCGTCATGGGCGGACCTCCAGGCTACTCGGACCTGCACCCGCGCGACGTGCATGCGTCACGCGGAATCGCAGATGCGGAGTTCGACGGAATGCTGGCACTGCTCGGCTCCGTGATGACGGAGTCGGGATATGACGCTGCCGATGCCGATAGGGTTATCAGGCGGCCTGCATCGCTCCGCCGCGTCATCGTCAGCAAACGAGCGGAACGATCAGGCCGGTTCGGGCGGGATAAGGCCGCGCGCTGCCGCAGCCTCGTCCGCGAGCCCCATGTCCTCGAACATTCCGGCGGCGCGCGCGAGCAGCTCTGTGGCGGTCCGCTCGCCCCGACCGCGGCGCGCCATTGCTACGAGCACCCGCGCCTCGATCGGCCGGAAGCCGGCCTGCCCAGCGATCCGGGCGGCGGTCTCGAGATGGCGTGCAGCTGTCGCGGCATCCGGCTCGATCTCGGCCAATACCTCAAGCACCCGGATCCGCTGCCATTCGTCTCCATCCTTCTCGGCCCGCCGTGCGGCCCACGCCAGCTCGCCGCCTGCGGCCGGATCGCCGCGCAAGGCCCGCACGAGCGCCAGCAGGCCGCGTGTGACATTGGCGAAATGCAGCATGTTGACGGTCCTTGACGCTTCGAGCGCGCGCTCCAGCGTGCGTTCGGCCGCTTCGGTCCGGCCCACCTGCATCTGCGCATAGCCCCATGTTGCGAGCAGCCGGGGCGAGAACGGGAAGGGTGCCCGCTCGAGGCATTCGGTCGCGACCTGCTCCATGCGATCGAGCTCCGCATCGCTCGGCCCGCGCAGACACTGGCAGAGATTGCGGAAATACTGGGCGGCATAACGGTCGAGCGGCCTGCGGGTCTCATCCGCCAGCGTCTCCGCCTCGTCGGCGTGCCGCATCGCCGTACCGAATTCGCCGACCAGGGCATGGGCCTGGGCCAGATTGCCGAGATACCAGACCGCCCGGGTGACCAGGAACCCGAAACGCTCGGTCCGAAATTCGGTCGTGAACTTCTCGAAATAGCAGCCGAGCCGCGCGAGCGCGCCACGGGCGTCTGCACGCAGCAGCAGCGTCTGGGCCGCCGCCAGATCGGCCTCGGCGACATAACGGTCGAGGCCGTGGTGGACCGCAATGGCCCGGGCGCTGTCCGCGGCGCGGATCGCCTTCTCCAGCCGACCGAAGATGCTGTGCAGGAAGCTGAGATGCAGGAGCACCTGCAGCTGCCGCCGAACGTCGCCGACCCGCTCGGCGAGATCGCGCGCCTCCTTGAGCCGGATGACCGCCCCTCCGTAGTTGCCCGTAACCATGTAGGCGAGGCGGAGCTGACTGCGCACGTCGATGGCTAGGGCGATCCGCTCAGGTGTCTCGGGCAGCACGGCAAGCGACTCGATGGCCCGCTCGAGGTTGAGCGTTGCGGGGCGGTAGGCGGAACGGTCGATTGCCCGCTCGGCCGCAAGGGCGAGGTACTTGGCTGCGGGCTCCCAGAGCTCTGCCCGGTAGGCATGCTTTGCCAGCTCCTGCGCGTGATCGGCGAGGTTGCCGGCGCAAAGCTGCTCGATACCGGTCATCGCAGCGGCGTGCAGGCGCTTGCGATCTTCGCGCATCAGCGAGGAATAGGCTACATCTTGGATCAGGGCATGGCGGAAGGTGTATTCTGGTTCCGGGAAGCCGACGACGCGGAACAGGAACTCCGCGCGCTCCAGCGTGGCGATTGCGGCGGCGACTTCGGCGGCTTCGAGCCCAGAGAGCCTCGTGAGCAATCCATGCGGTGCGGTGCGCCCGATCACTGCGGCGGCCTGCAGCAGTTCCCTCTCGCGCGGCGCCAGACGGTCGATGCGCGCGGCGATCACGGGTTCGACGCTGCTAACCGTTTCGATGTCGATGATCGGCCTGGGTGCGACATAGCCGCCAGTGCCGCCGACGATCCGGCGCGACTCCTCGAGCGCATGCACCGTCTCCTCGATGCAGAGCGGGGTCCCGTCCGTGCGCTCGACGAGCAGGCGCCGCAGCGTGCTGACGCTCGGGTGGCTGCCGACCAGCGCGAGCACCAGCGCCTCGGCTTCCTCGATGCTGAGGGGGTGCAGCCGCAGCGTGTGCACCGAACTGCGCGCCCCCCAGGTGTGGCGGAACTCGGGGCGGCAGGTCAGGATCAGCAGGATGCGCTGGCGGTCGATCCCCTCGATCAGCCGCTCCACGGCCATGCGGCTCTCGCGATCGATCCAGTGCACGTCCTCGACCAGCACAACCAGCGGTGTCTCGCGTGCGGCGCGGGCAAGCAGCTCGTGCAGTGCGTCGCAGATCCGTTTCACCCGGGTCTCGCTCGGCAGGAGTTCCCAGTCAGGCTCATCGGGCGGCAGATCCAGCGCCGCGGCGAGCGGCGTCTCGAGCGCGGCGTCCGCGCCGTGGCGCTCCAGGGCGCGGGCGAGCTTCTCGCCGGCGCCGCGGATGCCCTCCGCCTCGCCGATCGCCAGCAGCGAGCGCAGGATCCGCTTGACGACGACATGGGCGACATCCCGGTCGAACTCCAGCGCGCCAGCCTCGACAATGAGGCAGTCGTCGGATGCCCGCAGGTTGAGAAACTCGTGCGTGAACCTCGATTTGCCGATACCCGGCTCGGCGATGACCACGACCACCTGCCCGCGCCCCTCGCCGACATGCCGCCAGAGCTGGTTCAGGAGATCGAACTCGGCCCGCCGGCCGACGAACCGGGTCAGGCGGCTGTTCGCCCTGAGATGCCAGCGCGACAGCGCCGAAATGAGCCCGAGCAGCTCGTGCACCGGCTGTTCGGCAAGAAATCCCGGATGCTCGTTGCGGTGCATCGGCTCGACCCGGATATAGCCGCCGGCCGATTTCCGGGTCCGGTCGGTCATCGCGATGCCGGCGCGGCGCAGGGCATGAGTCAGGCGGCGCGCCTGGCGCAGGACCGGTCCGCTGATCTCGCGGTCGCGGGATCCGCCCGCGGTGACGATGGCCTCGCCGCTGTCGAGCGCAACGCGCAGCCGGACACGCCCCTGAGAGGCCCGGTCGACCTCCGCCTGGAGCGCCAGCGCGGCGCGGGCGGCCTGTACGGCATGTATCTCAGACGCCTCGCGTGCACCGAATGCGGCGGTGAACCCGGCTTCGCTTGCTTCCAGGACGAGTCCGCCGAGCGCCGCAAGGGCGTTTGATGCGGCGTCGATGACCGGCCGGAGCGCTCGCGCGAGGATTTCGGCGTCGAGGCCGTCGAAAGACTGCAGAGGCGAAATCAGATCGGCTTCGAGCACCGTGACGGTCCGGCGCACCTCGCGCGGCCGTGCGGTTCGCCGTGTGCTGTCGGCAGCGGCAGCGAAGGTCTGGACCTCCGCAAGGAACTTTGTGAAGGCGGGCTCGCCTTCCATCATGATGTGGTTGCAGGTATCGAGCTCGATTATCCGTGCTCCCGGAATCCTTTGTGCAAGCTCGCGGCCGAGATGGATCGCGGACACCGCGTCGCCTGTCGGATGCAGCACAATCGTCGGCACGGTGACCCGGCCGAGCAGGTCGGTGACATCGACGTCGCCAAGCGCGTTCTGGAGGCGCCAGGCGTTCTCTGGCGAGACGGTGCTGCGCTGGAGCTCGATGAACCAGGCGCCCTGCTGATCGGTTCCGCGGGGCAGGAACATCGACGCGAGCACGCTCTGGAAGATCGGGTTCTCCTGACCCCAGCCCTCGCGCATCAGCACCGCAATCGCCTCGCGCTGCGCGATCTCACTGGGATTTCCGCGCCTGCGCCAGCCCCGTGCATAGCCGCCATAGAGCACCAGCCCGGCGACCCGATCAGGATAGCGCACCGCGTAGGCGATCGCGACGGCGCATCCCTGCGAAATGCCCAGCAGGGTGAAGCGGCGGCTGCCGCAGGCGTCGGCAACCGCCTCGAGGTCGGAGACCATGGTCTCGAAGGAAAGGTCCGGCACGTCCCAGTCCGAAAGGCCGTTGCCGCGCAAGTCGAACCGGATCAGCCGGTTGCGCTCGGAGAGGCCGATCAGCCAGTGGCGCCAGAACGGCAGGTCGAGGTCGGCATGGAGATGCGACATCCAGTGCCCTGCCCGCAGGATGGCCGGACCCTCGCCGGCGGCGTTCCAGGCGATCCGGGTTCCGTCCGGCGCATTGCAGAACGAGATCTCGCGCAGCTGCCGCAGATCGCGGGTGGCCACCGATGGAGCAGCCGGCGGCTCCGGAGCCGCGGGGGTGGTCTTGTGCGCCGCAACAGAAGCCGCGGGCGGGAACGCGGCATGGGCAGTGGCGCCGGCACGCTGCAGCTCGGCAATCAGGAGATCGACCGCCTCGTCATCCGGCAAATAACGGCGCAATTGCAGGGCATGGCGCACGGCCCGCTCCGGCACATCGCGCAGACGATCAGTCAGGAGCCGGAGCAGGCGGGCCGCAGCGGCCTCGACCTGAGTGGCCTCGGCAAACCGCCAGGCCTCGAAATCCGGGCAGCGGGGCAGCGAGAGATCTTCTAGGAACGTGCCCCTGAGCTTCGCGGCGAGCGCCTCCAACTGGTCGGTGCCGAGCGTCGCGAAACCTGCCTGGTCAGCCCGGCGCAGCGCGATCCAGTCGATGTCGATCCCGGTCAGATCGAGCGCGATGGAACTTCGGTCAGAGGCAATCCGGTCGGACGCGCCGGAGTTCAAGATCCGCCGTATCTTTGACAGGCTCCAGCGCAGTGCGCCCTTCGGGTCGTCAGGCAGATCCCAGAAAATCTCGCACAGCCGCTCGCGCCGCTGAGCTCGCGCGGTGAGCGCGAGATAGGCCAGCAATGCCCGCGTCTTCTTCGAGGGAGGCATGTCGACCGGCCGGCCGTTCACAACCACCTCGAGCGTGCCGAGGACGCGAATCTCAAGGTCCTGTTCCAACGCCTTCTGTCCTGCCGGCCAGGCCGCGAAGGGAATGCGGCGGCAGCAAGCTTATTCGTTTCCGCCGCACCATGCCACCTTCGCGGAAAGGCAGCGAGACGGACCAGCGTCAGCCCGCCATGGCAAGGCCTGTCTGCCTCCGGGGCCGGAATGCCGGCAGCGGCGTGCGCGAGACAACGGTCTGCAGGACCCGCACCTCGGTCTGCATCGCCTCGGACAGGGTGGCGAGCCGGGGCTTCAGCTGATCTAGTGTCCAGTCGAAGGACGCGATCGAGTCGGTGACACCGAACAGCGGCAGCGACAGCGCGTCGCGCAGATGCTGGTAGTCCTCCAGCGCCCGCTCGTCTCCGGCGGCCACGGCACGGGCCAGCAACTCGGCGTCGCGGAAGGCGTCGGTGATGCCGTGCGCGGTTGCCGGATCCTTGAAATAACCGGCATCCCCGACCAGCGCCCAGCCGGGTCCGTGAGCCTGGCGCAGGTAGCCGCGGACGCCACCGAAGAACCGCAGCCTGCCGGCGGGATCGCACCGGGCGACCGCCTCGGCCAGCCAGGGCGCGATCTCTGACAGACCCTGCCGGAACCGTGTCGCGGCATCCGGTCCGCCGCCCGTTCCGGCGGGGAAGCCGACGAACACGCAACTCTGGCCGTCATTGGTCGGAATCACGCCGCCGGTCAGGCCGGGGCGGTAGAGGAAGTGGTAGCCCCGGTTTTCCAGGCCCCCGAAATAGCCGAGCAGCATGGCGCTGGCGCTCTTGCCCTGAACCGGGGTCGCGGCGCCCGCGAACTCGGCCACCTTCGAGCGCACCCCGTCGGCGCCGATCACGATCCGGGCATGGGCAGTCACCGGCGTCCCGTCGCGGTCGCGGTACCGGATCCCGCAGACCCGGCCGGACCCGTCGCCGATCAGCGCGTCGAGCGAGCAGCCGAAGGCCAGAGTGGCGCCGGCGTCGCGGGCGGCATCGGCGAGCACGCGGTCGAGGACCGTGCGCCGTGGTGCGTAAAGCGCATCGAAGCCGGCCCCCGGCCGGATCGGCACGGCCACCGCCTCGTCGCCATAGTGGAACGTCGCCGTCTCGACCGGCGGCGTGCCGGCTGCCCGGACCGCATCGAGCAGACCCCAGCGCGCGAGCTGAGCGACCGCGCCGCGCATCAGCGCGTGGGTCGAGAGCGTGTCGGTCCCGCGAGCTCCCCGGTCGATCGCGAGCACGCGCAGACCGCGCAGGGCGAGGAGCATCGCTGTGGCCGCGCCGGCGCAGCGCGCGCCGACGATCACGGCGTCGTAGTCTTTGCGGGGATCTGTCAGTTTCGTCATGGCAGTCGTTCCCTTCAGACGGCGGCGCGGCAGGCCGCTTCGAGATGATCGGCAATATGGCAGGCCAGCGCTTCGGCATCGGCGCCGGCGCCGTCGATGAAGCTGGAGTTGCGACGGCGCTGGAACCGCAGACCGATGGCGTAGAGGCCGGCCATGGGCGAGACGCCGCCGCGGTGACGAAGCTCGCCCGAGGCATCGAGTGCCACCGGCTCCAGCCAGGCGTAGCCGCGGCGGAACCCGGTGGCCCAGACAACGGTGCCGAATCCCTCCGCCCGAAGGTCCAGGGTCCGCGGCGCAGCGTGGAGGCCGAGCGGCGCATAGGGCTCGGGATCCGCGGCCACTCCGACGAGCCCGGTGGCGGCGATGAAGTCGTCGATCCGGCGGCGCAGCCGGATCAGCTTGCGCTCGGCCGCCGCGGTGGTCTCGGCCAGGTCGCCGGCGAAATGCATCGCCGGGCCCTCGGCCGTGCAGGCGCGCCCGAGAATCCGGACAC
This sequence comes from Limibaculum sp., assembly GCA_039805905.1. Taxonomy (GTDB): domain Bacteria; phylum Pseudomonadota; class Alphaproteobacteria; order Rhodobacterales; family Rhodobacteraceae; genus Thermohalobaculum. The sequence continues at coordinate 83,768 of JBDIVM010000014.1, forward strand.
CGGTCGCGGCGAGCGTACCGAGGTCGAGGCGCCGGCACGCCGGGTCGCCGACGAGCTGAAGCGAGGGCTGCCGACGGGCGGCCTCGATGTCGCGCATCCGCTCGACGGGGTCTGCCAGGATGCCGGCCCGGTCCATCCACCAGATGATGTCCCGGCCGCGATAGCGCCGGGGCAGGCGGACGTGCCGGCCGACCGCGAGCGTCACCTTGCGGCCTGCGGCGCGCAGCTCGTCGGCGATCTGCGCGCCCGAGGCCGAGGCGCCGACCACGAGCACGGCGCCATCGGGCAGTGACCCCGGGTTCCGGTAGGCGCCGGGCGTGATCTGGTGAATATCGCATGGCAGCGCGCGCGCCATGTCCGGCACATGCGGGATGTCGCAATGCCCCGTGGCGATCACGACCGCGCGAGTGCAGGTGGCGGCCCGGTCGGTGGTCACGCGCCAGGCGTCGCCGCTGCGCACCACCGACCGGACGGTGACGCCGGTCCGGACCGGGGCGCCGAACGACCGGGCATAAGTTTGCAGATAGCGGGTGGTCTCGGCCATCGTCATGAAGCCGTCCGGATCGGCGCCGCGGTAATGCCAGCCCGGCAGCCGGGAGCACCAGTTGGGCGTGAGCAGGCGCAGCGAGTCCCAGCGCTCGCTCTGCCAGCGCTCGGCCACGCGGCCCCGCTCGAGCACGACATGCTCGATGCCGCGGGAACTCAGGACATGGCTCATCGCGAGGCCCGCATGGCCTGCGCCAATTATGACGACATCGGTCCGTTTCATGCTCGATCACCCATGAATTCGAGTCTGCGCCGGCGCTCAGGCGGCATCGGACAAGCGCCCGGAACGGGCGGGCGCGACGGCCGGCGAATGCGCTTCCGGCGAGGTCAGACAGGCGTCGAGCTCGGGGCCTCCGACACGGGCGGCGACGCTCAGCAGATCGTGCAGCGGCATGCGGGCGGTCAGGCTGCTCGCGCGCAGTGCGTGCTCGAACGCGCCATGTATCCTGGTGCTGAATCGGGTCATCGTCGTGTTCTCCATCTGTGGGCTTCGGACCGCCCGGCGGCCGGTCGCCGGCGGGCGGTCAAGGGTCAAGCCACCTCGACAGTGACCGGCGTGCGATTGGTGATGATGTCGAACACGGCCGATCGCGCCCGCGACTGCTCGACGATCTGCTGCAGCTTCTCCGGGGGTGCGTCGCCCTTGACCTCGAACTTCACCCGGATGCCCAGGTAGCCGTTGCGGACCTCGTCCGAGATGCCGAGGATGCCGCGCAGGTCCATGTCGCCCTCGACCGTCGCTGTCACCTGCTCGAGCTCCACGCCGCGGGCGGCGGCAATGTTGGCGATGCCCGCGGTCAGGCAGGCGGCCAGGCCGTGCAGGATCCACTCGACCGGGGTCGGTCCGTTGTCCTTGCCGCAGAGAACCGCGGTGTGATCGGCATCGGCAACAAAGTCTTCACTGCGGCCCTGCTCGCCGCCCGCGCCGAAATAGCCGTTGATGACGCTCCGGGAGTGGGTCCCGTGCATCCACTGGCTCTTCGCGCGCCAGGTGAACTTGGCAAGCTCGGGTTGCCCTGCAACTGCATTGATGGTCGCGAAGAGCTCGGGCGTCATCACGCCGTGGAGCGGCCTGGGCTCCCTGCGGGTCGGATTTGCGATGGTGGCGGTAGTCATCTGGTTCGTCTCCTTGCAGCTTGTTGGGGCCGGACCCGGCGCCCGGCCGATGGGAGACGGATAGGCCCCGAGCGTGTGACGCGCGGTTGCAGCGACAGTGGTATTTGGGCCGCATGACCGTGTGAGCGGTCATTCCCACGGCCGGGCCGACAGACGGGCATCTATGCTGCGAGCAGATTCGAATCCGTGCAGGAGACAGCCCGATGACGACCGCTCCGAATCCCTCCGCCTCGCCCTGGGAGCGCACGATCGCCGGCAGGCCCGCGATCGGCGCCGCGGCCGAGCGCACCCGCCGCACCTCGATGCGCGACATCGAGAATTTCTCCGACCTGACCGGCGACATGAACCCGCTGCACTACGACGCCGAGCTGGCCGCGAGATCGCCCTTCGGCCGGCTGATCGTGCAGGGGGGCGTGACGTCAGGCATCCTGAACGCCCTCGTCGCGGAAGATCTGCCGGGTCCCGGCACCGTCTTCCTCGGCGTCGCGTGGAAGTTCACCAAGGCAGTGGGCGTCGATGAGGAGATCACCGGGCGGGTCGAGGTGACCTCGGTGCGCGACGACAAGCCGGTCTGCACCCTGGCGACCAGCGTGCGAAATGCGGCCGGGGACGTCTGCCTCACCGGAACGGCGACGACCTACACGGTGCCGCTGAAGTGACGGAAGGGGTCGAGGGCCGGGACGTCTTCGCCTCCGCCTCGTCCTCACTCCCTTGGCCGGCTCCCTTGGCCGGCTTCGCACCGCGGACGCCTGAGTCCGATGGGATCCGGTTTCCATCCTGGGATCGTGCACGGTGCCTGTTCACGCCGGTGACGCGCACTCCCACCTGAAGCGTGCCCGAGACGTTCCGGTTTGCAGCTTATCCCAGCCTGCAAACTCGCCCCTGCAGGGTCCCTTCCGGCCGGGACTCTCGCAAGGATGCATCACCTGCGTGCGCGCGCTTCCGCCGCAGAATGTGTGCTCGGCCAGGATCGGTTCCACGGCGGCAATCGAGCGGATGGGCCTCCGCTTCGCTGGATCGGCGGTTCTCTGCCCGATGGCACGGTCTCGATGTGGTCGGGAAGGGGAAATTCTTCCCTGGCGACGAGGAATGCCTGCTACCTTGCCTGCCGCCGACGCCGAGTCATGTTTCCGCGAAGTCGATCTCGACACCTTCGGCGCCGGCGAGCAGACGGCCGAGATGGAACATCGCCAGCGGGGCCTCGCCGTGGAGTCCGACCAGGGCAGCGAAGGCCTGGCGGGCCTTCGGGTCGCCGGACTCGACGCGGGCGAAAGCCACCCGATACGCTTGGGCTGCGGGTGCCACCGCGACCTCCGGCGTGAGTGGCTCGAAGCAGCGAATTGCCCTGGTCTTGCCCTTGAGGCCAGCGTTCCCACAGGACGGCCGGCAAGGCCCGGGACCTGAGCGACGACCGTCTCGCCAACGCAGTTCCGTGTGTCGATGGTCTTGTTCGCCCGCTCGAGCCGGGCAGCGATGTTCACAACGTCGCCATAGGCGGTGCAATCGAGGAAGTGGCGGCGTGAAGTCGGCGCAGTCGGTCAGGCGCGAACCAAGCGGGCATTGCTGTGCGCCAGGTCCATGACGAAGAAGTGCGCCTTCTGCTCGACCCCGCCGATGATCACGATGGCTTCGCCTAAGTCCGCCTGCGCATGCCCGGGCGGATGCGCCAGCGGCACGAACATCTCCCGCCCCGGCGTTCGCCCTCCCTCCACCTGCAGAGAGGGCAAAGGTGGACGACCATTGCGCCGCCCGCAGCAGGCCTAGCCCGCCGCTACCGTGGCCGACTTTCTCACCGCCGTTCTCGCGGAATTGCCGTCGCCCGCGGATTAATGGTCCGATCGTCGGCGCAATACCGCGTCCGAGGCCCTGATTCAGGCAACGCTTGAGATTGAGAGAAGACCCCGAGAAGGCATCCGCCGGCGCATGAATGCAAGCCGAGTTGATCGCCGTCCGGTATCGAAGGAACACCAATCATGCCGTTCGGCTCGCCTATTGCAGCCCCGCCAGGCGGAGCCCTTCGAGATAGCGAACCCTGAGCGCTTCATCCATGAAGCGCAGATCCTCGGCCATGGTCGCAATCGTCATCCGCGGGCGCAGGTAACTGAAACGCTCCAGCGCATCGCGCGCTCCAGCCGGATCGCCCGCATGGGCCCGGTATACGGCGAGGTCGCGATAGGGCCAGGTCAGTCCCGGTTTCTCGTCCAGCACCATCTGGGGGTAGCGCACCGCTTCCGCCGGGCGCCCCGCTGAAAAATGGGCAAGTCCGATACCGATGTGGATGTTGAAGGTGAACGGATCGAACGGTGACAGGCGCTCAGCGCGCGCGAACGCTTCAAGCGCCTGTTCCGGCTCTCCGGTATAGATCAGTCCGAAGCCCTTGCGCATCCATGCCCACGCATGGTTCGGATCGATCAGCAGCGCCTTGTTGATGAACCCGAGCGCCCGGCGCGCATTGCCCTCGAGCAGCATGATGGCGGTCCCCAGGGCGGTAAGCCCCGTCGGGTCGTCGCCCATGTGCCGGGCCGCGACCTCGGCCAGCGCCAGCCCCTTTGCCCGCTCGGCCTGTGAGTCCGAAGTCCAGTTGTAGACGATCTGCTGGGCATGCGCCCAGGCACAGAGCGCCGCCGCCAGCCCGTAGCCGGGATCGAGCTCCAGCGCCCGGTTCAGGAGTGCGATCGCCTCGGGATTCTCGTGCATCCGGTGCGCCCAGAGATGCGGCAGCGCGCGCATCACGAGGTCGTACGCGGCCAGGTTGTCCGGACGCTTCTTCCGGGCGCGGTCGATCTCGGCCTTGCGGAGCGAGGGGTAGACATTTCCGGCCACCGTCTCGGCCACGCGGTCCTGCAAATCGAACAGATCGGCCGTCGTGCCCTCCGCCTTGCCGACCCAGATATGCGCGCCGGTCGCGGCCTCGACCAGCTGCGCGGTGATCCGGATCCGGCCACCCGACCGCTGCACGCTGCCCTCGAGTACGTAGCGCACGCCGAGCTCGCGGCCGATCTGCCTCACGTCGATTGCGCGCCCCTTGTAGGCGAAGGCCGAGTTCCGGGCGACGACCATGAAATCGCCGATCCTCGACAGCGTGGCGGTGATCTCCTCGACCACCGCATCGACGAAGTACTCGTGCTCACGGTCGGGCGACAGGTTCGCGAAGGGCAATACCACCAGCGATGGCCGCCCTTCCTCCACGCCGCGGGGGGCCCGCCCTGCCGCGTATTCTTCGCCCAGTGCCTGCTGCACGGCAGGATCAGGGTGCCAGACGAAGATGTGGATGTTCTGGCTGAGGTTCTTCAGCGGTCTTGAGCCGATATCGGTGAAGCTCAGGGATACCTTCCCGGCGAGATACTCGTTCATCCACTTCGAAATGGCCATTCCGCCGGGAGGCGCGTATTCCTGCATTCGCACGGCCATGTTCACTGCCACGCCGTAGCGATCCGCGCTGCTGACCAGCACGTCGCCGAGAACGATTGCCGCACGCATCTGCAGTGTGTCGCCGCCCGGCCCGGCCAGCGGTGCCTCCGCCAGTTTCTGCTGCACCGCCGCGACACATTCCACCGCTGCGACAACCGATGAAAACTCGGCCAGCAGCCCGTCTCCCATCGTCTTGAACACCGACCCGCCGAAGGCGGCAATCTGGGGGCCGACCAGTCCCTCAAACATGGCCGTCAGCAGGCGCAGTGCACCAGCGTCGTCGCGCTCGATCAGCCGCGACGAGCCAGCAATGTCCAGCGAAAGGATCGGCACCAGACGTCGGTCAGCCCTGGACGTCGCCATGTACGCACCATTCAGAGACGCTCCTAGACGATACGATCACTTACAGCCGAGGAGCCATAAATTCTGCAACCGGATAATGGTCGTACCCAAATCCCTCAATGCTGCTCAGCAACCGAAGCGTGGGCGCCCCGCCAGCATTGGCCGAAGCCGCTCGGACCCTGACCATGGCGAGCCTTCCGGACTCTCTCGATGGCTGCATTTCTCGTCGTTTCCGGCGACAGGTGCGGGCAGATAGACGCCTCTTTTGCTGATCGCCATAATACAGGCGTGCGGGCCGGAGGAGAAGTGCCGCTGGCTTGCGTCTGCGTTTCGCAGATGATCTCCCCGCTTTGAAATGGCACCTCCTTGCACATTCAGGAGGCTCGCCGGTGGGCTCTTGGTGGTGCGCCTGCCGCTGCATCGCCGCCGTTCAGGTATGAAACGCGGATGACGGGCGCGTTCGAGCCCGCGATTCGTCGAGTCCACGACGCCCGGGCTCGACCACCCACGCCGCAGTTCTTGTGCGCGACGCCGTTGGATGGTAACGCCGCTGCCCTGGCCCCTGGACCCTGGTTCCGGCGAGGGGCCCTGGTGTCCGACGGTGCGCTTCTGAGCCTCCCGCAAATTTCTACCGGAAGGTGAGAAAGATTCTTCGCACTCGCGTGTTGTCCTATCGTCTCCAGCTTTTGTGTGCCCCGTACCTGGCCCTCGGCGGTGGTTGCCGAGGGCCTTAGCGTTTCCCGCATCCATAACGGGAACGCGCCTTGGCCGACGCGCAATCATCGCCACCAGATGACCCCGAAATCACCCCCCCCCCTGAGAAGCCCGGAAAGATCCCGACACCTCCCTGCGCGACGGTCTGAAGATCGATGCGGAAGGGTTGGTCCGGATCGAAGAGGCTGAAGGGCGCTAGGGGCTGAGCGACCCGTACGCGCGGGCAAACCGTGAGAGCGTCCCGTCTCGGACCAGGGGACGGGGCCTGCGTCGGTAAGCCTTGCCGATACCCATGCGCTCCGTTCCGCGCTTCGCCGTGACCGGGGCCTGTCCCGCCAGGGCGGCGATCCCGATGGTTCAGACCCCGCGGGCCCGGATCTAAGGATCCGGGGTATAGGAGGCTTCCACCTCGATCCCTGACCCATCGCCCGCTCCCGCGCCGATCTTCTCCATCAGCAGCGCCATGTCCATGGGCTGTGCCGAGCGGAAGCGCAGGCTGAGCGTGCCCGGCCGGTCGATCTCGCTGAGCCGGGCTGTGACGGTCTCGTAGAAACGCGCCTGCGGGCTGCCGGGCGGCATCGGGCCGATCTCGGCGGCAAGGCCCGCCAGGGCCTCCGCAACCAGCGCGTCGCGGGTCATGCCGCCCTCGGCCGCCATCCGGTCGAGCATGGCCGCCCCGAATCCCATGTCGTGCATCTCGAACTCGACCGCCTCGCCCTGCACCATCATCGCGGCCACCATCGGGCCCATTGCGCCCGCACCCTCCGGCCAGAGCATCCGCGCCGCCATGCCGACCGTTATCTGGCCATCGAGGCCCAGCGCAAAACGCGCCTCGCGACGGGTCGGGTCGCCGTCCGGCGGCAGCAGACTCAGCGACACCGACATTCCCGCCGGTCCGTCGATCGCCGGGAGCATCATGCCGTTGGTCTCCGCCTCGGCCGCCAGCGCCGCGTAGTCGATACCCTCGATCGCCAGAGCAAAGCGCTCCGGCGCACCATTGGCGGAGAGCCCGGCGAGATCGAGCTCGCCGACGCGGATGCGCCCGATCCTGACCGGCTCCGTCGCGCCCGACGGGTCGCTCAGCGTGACGCCGTGCAGCACGATCCCCTCCGGCCCGGTCTCCTCGAGGCGCTCGTAACCGATCACGTCCGCCAGACCGAGCGACGTCATCAGAACGTCGAGCGCCTGTGCCGCGCTCTCCAGCCTCATGCCCGCAAAGGGGTTCATGACGCCAGCCGCCGGGGGCACGCCGCCCTGCTGCCCGCTCGCCATCATGTCGGCACCCGTAGGCTCCTCGCGGGCAACGGTCAGCGTCGCCGGCTGGCCGCCCTGACCGGGATAGCTGCCGACCCAGACCGCGTAGTCCCCTGGGCTAGCGGTCTCGGCCGCGACCGCGGCATTGAACCCGTCATGATCGTCGTTGCAGAGGACCGAGCCGTCCGGGGCGATCACGAGGATCGTGGTATCGGCGCCCGCGGCCGCGGCCCCGAACCACACCGTCGGCTCGGGCCCGCTCAGGGTGACGGTCGCGTCCGGGCGGCCCGGGTCGATCTCGCCGCCGCAGCCCGGCCCGGCTTCCGAGGCCGTGGTGCCGCCGGCAAGGATCAGTTCGACCTGCACCGTGCCGACGGGCGGCAGCGCGTGCCGCCCCGCCGCCGGCTCGGCGGCGCGGTCGAGCGCGAGCGGCGCCGGTGGCAGCGGAGCGCCTGCAGGCGGCTCGCGGCCGGCCCGGAGCATCGCCGTCTGGCCCTCGCCACCGGGATAGGTGCCTACCCAGACCGCGTAGTCGCCGGCGGCCGCGCCAGCGAAGACCACTGCCGGGTCGTAGCTTCCGGCATCGTCATTGCACATCACCCCGCCATCGGGGCCGAGCACGATCAGGGTGGTGTCCACCTCCGCTGCGGCGCTGATCGCCAGCAACGGCTCGGCCGTTCGCAGGCTGACCACCGCATCCGGCCGGGTCTGGTCGATCAGCCCGGTGCAGCCCGGTCCGGCATCGTCGCCGGGCACCCTGCCAGCGAGCGTCACCGCCGCCTCGGCGGTGCCCTCGGCGGGCAGGGCTATGCGGCCGAAGGCGGGCTCGGCGTCCGGCGTCAGCGGCACCTCGCTCAGGAGCGGCGGCAGCAGCGCCGGGTCGACATGCAGCCCGGTCAGGCCTGCGACGTCGCGCGGCCCCAGATCGTTCTCCGAGATGAGGATCGTGCCGGTGGCGGTTTCCCCGGTCGCATCGGCCACCGGCCACACCAGATAGTCGCCCGCGAGTGCGCGTGCAGCCTTGAGATGGGCAATGCCGTAGATGTCGGTTACTTCGCAGTGATGGATTCCGTCCGGGTCGGCGACCATCATGCCGCGGGCACCATCGCCTACCAGGTAGAGGTGCAGGGTCGTCCGCGGATCCGCGAGACTCACCGTCAGCGCCGGAGCGGCAGCGACGAAACCCGGACAGCCGCGCACCCATTCCCCGGCGGCCTCGGCGGCCGTCGCCGCATAGGCGGCCTGGACAGGGTCGGGCTGGAACCCGCCCGCGAGATCGAGCCGATCCTGAGCCCGGGCGGTCATGGCGACGGCCGCGGCCAGGAGCGCGGCGGTAGGAACAGCAAGGCAGCGCGGCTGGAACAACATCCCAATGCACCCCGGAAGCGTGGCAAAATGCGGTAGCGATGGCCATGACTATCCGCCAGACCGGCCGTGGCGGAAAGGGGGAAAGTGGCATCGACCGGCATGGTCGCGGCAGACAGGTGCCCGTGCAGGTGGCAGAATGCCAGCACAGGGGAGAAACCGCTCATGCCCGTCATCGCCATCGAGACACCGGTCGGCCGCCTCGGCATCGCCGAGCGCGCCGGACGGATTGTCCGCGTTGCCTGGAACGGCAAGCCCGAGGGCAACCCGACCCCGCTTCTGTCGGAGGCGGCGCGGCAGATGGCGGCCTATTTCGACGGCGGTCTGACGGATTTCGACCTGCCGCTCGACCCCGGCGACGGGCCGCACGCCCGTGTCTTCGCTGCCATGCGCGCGATCCCCTACGGCCGGACGCGGAGCTACGGCGATATCGCGAAGGAACTCGGCATCCGCGCCGACGAGGTCGGCCAGGCCTGCGCGGCGAATCCGGTCCCGGTGATCATCCCCTGTCACCGGGTCCTCTCGGCGACCGGCCTCGGCGGCTATTCCGGTGGCAAGGGCGCCGAGACCAAGATCGCGCTCCTCAAGCTCGAGGGCGGGTATCCGTTCCTGCTGTAGCGCGCGCTTCAGCCCGCCATCTGCGGGGCGCCCCGTGTGGCGGACTCCCATGTGGCGGGCTGAAGCCCGCCCTACGCCGCCACCAGTTCCCCGGCCAGCGCCTTGTCGATCAATGCGATGGTCTCCGCGACCCCGTAGATTGCGATGAAGCCGCCGAAGCGGGGGCCCTGGCTGGCGCCGAGCAGCACCTCGTAGATCGCCTTGAACCAGTCGCGCAGCGGATCGAAGCCGCGTTCGTTGCCGACGGCGTAGACCATGTCCTGCAGCATCCCGGCGTCGCGCGACTCCCCGTGCGCCGCCAGCCGGGCGCGCAGGTCGGCGAGCGCCGCGCGCTCCCTCGCGTCGGGCTCGCGGTAGCGCTTTGCGGGGGCTACCTGGTCCTCGAAGTAGCGCACCGCATGGCCGGCGGCGGCGTCGAGGCCGGGATGCGTCGCGGGGCTCGCCTCCGGCGCATAGCGGCGGATGAAGCCCCAGAGCACCTCCTTGTCATGGGCCGAGGCGGCCGAGGCCAGGTTCAGCAGCATGGCGAAGGGCACCACGAGATCGGAGGCCGGCGGCTGGCCGTGATGGACATGCCAGACCGGATTCTCGAGCCGCTGCGCCGGATCCTGCCCGGGAAACGCGCGCAGGTGCTGGTGATATTCGTCGACAGCCTTCGGGATCACGTCGAAATGCAGCCGCTTCGCGGTCCGCGGCTTGAGATACATGTAGTAGGCGAGGCTGTCGGCCTCGGCATAGGCCAGCCACTCCTCCATCGAGATGCCGTTGCCCTTCGACTTCGAGATTTTCCGACCTTCCTCGTCGAGGAACAGCTCGTACTGGTAGAGTTCGGGCGGCCGCTCGCCGAGCGCCCGGGTGATCTTCACGCCGAGTTCGGCCGAGGGTATCAGGTCCTTGCCGTGCATCTCGTAGTCGACGCCGAGCGCGGCCCAGCGCATCGCCCAGTCAGGCTTCCACTGCAGCTTGCAGTGCCCGCCGGTAACGGGGATCTCGACCTTCTCGCCGTCCGGTTCCTGGTAGACGATGGTGCCCTTCGCGACGTTGCGCTCGAGCGTCGGCACCTGCAGGACATGGCCGGTCTTCGGGCTGATGGGAAGGAAGGGCGAGTAGGTCTCCTTCCGCTCCTCGTTCACGCCGCCGAGGGTGGGCAGCATGATCTCCATCACCGTATCGAAGCGTTCGAGCACGCGCATGAGCATCGAGTCGAACCGGCCCGAGCGGTAGTATTCCGTCGAGGATGCGAACTCGTATTCGAAGCCGAACCGGTCGAGGAATGCGCAGAGCCGCGCGTTGTTGTGGGCGCCGAAGCTCGGATGGGTGCCGAAGGGGTCGCGCACCTTCGTCAGCGGCAGGTTCAGATCCTCGGCCAGCATCTCGCGGTTCGGCACGTTGGTCGGCACCTTGCGGAGCCCGTCCATGTCGTCCGAGAAGCACAGGAGGCGGGTCGGAATGTCCGAGATCGTCTCGAAGGCGCGGCGCACCATGGTGGTGCGCGCCACCTCGCCGAAGGTGCCGAGATGCGGCAGCCCGCTCGGCCCGTAGCCGGTCTCGAACAGCGCGTGCCCCTTCGCGGGCGGGGCCTTCTCGAACCGCTGCACCAGCCGGCGCGCCTCCTCGAAGGGCCAGGCTCGGGAGGTCAGGGCGACGGCGCGCAGCTCGGTCATCCGGGTCGGCCTCGGTAACGGACGGCGTCCAGGCAAGGGGTGCGCGACTCCTATTGCCGCGGGCAGGCAGGGTCAATATGTTCCCCCCGATCGTTTCGCCGGGGCATTGACAGGGAAAATCCATGACCACCGATGCGCTGAGCCCGCAGGATGCCCTTGTCGCCGTGATGGTCGCCGTCTCGGCGGCCGACCAGAACATGACCGACCGCGAACTCGCCTCGATCACCGGGATCATCAACATCCTGCCGGTCTTCGCCGGCTACGACGACGACCGCATCCCGCGCGTCTCGGCCATGGTGGTGGATCTGCTCGAGGAAGAGGACGGGCTCGACGCGCTGATCGGCCTGGTCGAGGAAGCGCTGCCGGACCATCTGCGCGAGACCGCCTATGCACTCGCCTGCGACGTCGCCGCCGCAGACGTGGCCGTGGCGATGACCGAGCTGCGCTTTCTCGAGATGCTGCGCCACGGCCTGCATGTCGGCCGTCTGGTGGCGGCCGCCATCGAGCGCGGGGCCCGCGCCCGGCATCAGCGGCTGGAGCCGCGCACCTAGGCGGCCATGGCGCTTCGCCTGCACTGGTCGCCGGACAGCGCCAACATCGTGGTCCGCATCGCGCTTTGCGAGCTGGGCCTGGCCTTCGAGGCGGTGCGGGTCGACCGGGCGAAGGCGGGACACAAGGCGCCCGGCTATCTGAGGCTGAACCCGCAGGGGCTGATCCCGGTGCTGGAGGACGGCGGCATCGTGCTGTTCGAGACCGGCGCGATCCTGCTCCACCTCGCCGACCGCACCGGCAGGCTCGGCCCCGAGGGGCCGGACGCCCGCGACCCGCAGGCCCGCGCCGCGTTCCTGAAGTGGCTCTTCTACCTCTCGAATACGGTGCATGCCGACCTGCGGGCCGCTTTCTACAGCCAGCGCTATGTGAGCGATCCGGCGGCGATCCCCGCGCTCAGGGCCGGGCTCGGGGGACGCATGCGTGGCCATTTCGCGCTGCTGGACGGGGAGGTTGCGTCCCGGGACTGGCTGACCGGCAGCACGCCGACGCTGATCGACTTCTATCTGGCGGTCTGTGTCCGCTGGTCGCGACTCTACCCGACCGGCGCGCCGCTGCTGGGGGCGGCGGACGTGCCGCCGCGCCTTGGCGCCCTGCTGCGGGCCTGCGAGGCCCGCCCGGCGGTGCGGGCGGCCTTCGCCGCCGAGTTCGTCGCCGGCCGGCCGCTGACCGACCCGGCGCCGCCGCACCTGCCGGCGGGCGAGGTTACGGGGTGAGCGCGTGTCTCCGGGCACCGGCATCGCCGCCCGCCTGCCGGTGGAACCCCGCGACCAGCTCGACATGCGCACTCCAGCGGAACTGGTCGACCGGCTGCACCCAGTCGAGGCGGTAGCCGCCGTCGATCAGGATGCGGGCATCGCGGGCGAAGGTTGCCGGATTGCAGCTCACCATCGCGATCCGCGGCACCCGTGACTTCGCAAGCTGCTCGGCCTGGGCCCGGGCACCGGCCCTGGGCGGGTCGAGCACGACCGCGCCGAACGGCCGGAGCTCCGGCTCCATGAGGGGCCTGCGCGCGAGATCGCGGCGCTCGACATTGATGCGCTTCAGCCCCCGCGCTGTGCGCCAGGCAGCATCGAGCGCGCCAAGCGCACGGGCGTCGCCCTCGACCGCATGGACCTCGGCCTTCTCCGCAAGCGGCAGGGCGAAGGTTCCCGAGCCGCAGTAGAGATCGGCGACGCGGCGCGCGTCGCCGGCCGCCTCGCGCACCGCCTCGACCAGGGCGGCCTCGCCCGCGCGCGTCGGCTGCAGGAAGCCTCCGGGCGGCGGCACCACACGGGCGCGGCCCAACCGCACCTCGGGCGGGCGCATGCAGGCGACCTCCTCGCCGTTCCAGCCCAGCCGGGCGACGCCGGCCCGCGCCGCCACCCCGGCCAGCAGCGCCTGCGCCGGACCTGTGATCTCCCGGGCATTGGCGACGGTGAGGTCGATGCCGCCCTCGGTGAGCGTCAGGGTGAGCCGCACCTCGCCCTTGCGGCTCGCGGCCGTCTCCACGATCTCGGCCAGACGCGGCAGAGCGGCAATCAGTGCCGGGTCGGCGACAGGACAGGTCGCGATGGGGACGATGTCGGTATCGCCCGGAGCATGGAAGCCGATCACCATGCCCCTGCGGCTGCGCCGGGCGGCGACGGTGATCCGCCGCCGGCTGCCGGGAGGCGAGGTCAGCGTCGGGCGCACCTCGACATCGCGGATGCCCCGCGCCGCCAGCGCCGCCACGACGATGTCGCGCTTCCAGCCGGCAACGAAACCGTCCGAGGCGTGCTGCAGGGCGCAGCCGCCGCAGGTGCCGAAATGCGGACATTGCGGCACCGCGCGATCAGGCGAGGGGCGTACCACCTCCTGCACGGTCGCACGTTCGCCGTGACGCACCACGCGGACCCGCTCGCCGGGGAGCGCGAAGGGGACGAACAGCCCGCCGCCCGCGACAATGCCGTCGCCCTGGGCGCCGAGGCCCTCGATCTCGATCTCGTCCGCCATCCGCCCAGCGCCGCGCCCTTCGAGGATTGTCCGCTCATCGGTCCGGTTTCCGCGCGGCAATCAGGAACTCCCGGTTGCCGCCGCCCCCCTCTATAGGGCTCTCGCATTCGCCCGTCACCTGCCAGCCAAGACCCTCGATCCAGGCGCGGATGCGGGCACGGACGGCGGCGTGGACGGCCGGGTCGCGGACGACGCCGCGCCGTCCCACGCGGGCAGGCCCCGCCTCGAACTGCGGCTTGATCAGCGCGACCAAGTCGGCCCCGGGCTTCGCCAGCGCCAGCGCGCCGGGCAGCGCCTTCTCGAGCGAGATGAACGAGACGTCGGCGGTGATCCAGTCGACCGGCGGCACCAAGCCTGCCGGGATCTCGCGGGCGTTCACGCCCTCGAGGCTGACCACCCGCGGATCGGCGGCGAGGCGCGGGTGAAGCTGCCCGTGGCCCACGTCCAGCGCATAGACCCGGCTCGCCCCGCGCGCCAGCAGCACCTCGGTGAAGCCCCCCGTCGAGGCCCCCACATCCAGCGCCACCCCGTGCGGCATCAGCCGGAACGAGTCGAGGGCATGGAGAAGCTTCACGGCGCCCCGGCCGACCCAGGGCATCGGCGGCCCGGTCAGCGCGACCCGCGCCTCCGGCCCCACCGGCTGCGCGGGCTTGCGCGCTACCGCCCCGTCCACCGTGACGGCGCCCGCCGCAATCAGCCCCCGCGCCCGGGCCCGCGTCGGGGCAAGGCCAAGGGCGACAAGGCGCTGGTCGAGGCGCATGATTTCCGGAAATTCACGCCCGCTTCACGGCCTCGGCACGGCCGAGCGCCCTCAGCGCCGTCTCGACGATCTGCGGGGCGTTGAGGCCCGCGACATCATACATCTTCTCGGGCTTGTCCTGGTCGATGAAGACGTCCGGCAGCACCATCGGGCGGACCTTCAGCCCGTGGTCCAGCAGCCCCTCGGTCGCGAGGAGCTGCAGCACATGGCTGCCGAAGCCGCCCACGGCGCCCTCCTCGATGGTCACCAGCGCCTCGTGGCTGCGCGCCAGCCGCAGCACCAGGTCCCGGTCGAGCGGCTTGGCGAAGCGGGCGTCGGCCACCGTGGTGGGGAGTCCGCGCGCCTCCAGCTCCTCGGCGGCCTTCAGGCATTCGGACAGCCGGGCGCCGAAGCTCAGGAGCGCGATCTTGGTGCCCTCGCGCACCACCCGGCCCCGCCCGATCTCCAGCGGCACGCCGGTCGCCGGCATCTCGACCCCGGTGCCCTCGCCGCGCGGATAGCGGAAGGCCGAGGGGCGGTCGTCGATCGCCGCGGCCGTCGCCACCATGTGCACGAGCTCGGCCTCGTCCGCCGCGGCCATCAGCACGAAACCGGGAAGGCAGCCGAGATAGGTGATGTCGAAGGCCCCGGCATGGGTCGGGCCGTCGGCCCCCACCAGCCCGGCGCGGTCCATGGCGAAGCGCACGGGCAGGCGCTGGATCGCCACGTCGTGCACCACCTGGTCGTAGCCGCGCTGCAGGAAGGTCGAGTAGATCGCGGCGAAGGGCTTCATGCCGGCCGCGGCCAGCCCGGCGGCGAAGGTGACGCCGTGCTGCTCGGCGATGCCGACATCGAAGCAGCGGTCGGGGAAGCGCTTGCCGAAGAGGTCGAGCCCGGTACCGTCCGGCATCGCCGCGGTGATGGCGACGATGCGGTCGTCCTTCTCCGCCTCGCGGATCAGGGATTGCGCGAACACCCTGGTGTAGGAAGGCGCATTGGCCGCAGGCTTGGCCTGCTGGCCGGTGACCACGTCGAACCGGGCCACGCCGTGATACTTGTCGGCCGAGCTTTCGGCCGGCGGGTAGCCCTTGCCCTTCTTGGTGATGCAGTGGACCAGCACCGGCCCGGCGGCGCGCCGGCGCACGGTGCGCAGCACCGGCAAAAGCTGCCCCATGTCATGCCCGTCGATCGGGCCGACATACTCGAAGCCCAACTCCTCGAACAGGGTGCCGCCCACGGTCAGCCCCTTGACCAGCTCCTGCGCCCGCCGCGCGCCTTCGCGGAACGGCTCGGGCAGCAGGTTGACCGCCTCCTTCGCGGCCGCCTTCAAGTCCTGGAACGGCGCCTGGGCATAGAGCCGCGAGAGATAGGCCGACATGGCGCCGACCGGCGGCGCGATCGACATCTCGTTGTCGTTCAGGATCACGATCAGCCGCTTGCCGAGATGCCCGGCATTGTTCATCGCCTCGTAGGCCATGCCGGCCGACATCGCCCCGTCGCCGATCACAGCAATCGCATCGCCGACATCCCGCTGGCCGAGCTCGCGTGCCATGGCGAATCCGAGCGCGGCCGCGATCGAGGTCGAGGAATGCGCTGCGCCGAACGGATCGTATTCGCTCTCTGCCCGCTTGGTGAAGCCCGAGAGCCCGCCACCCTGCCTCAGCGTGCGGATGCGGTCGCGCCGCCCGGTCAGGATCTTGTGCGGGTAGCACTGGTGGCCGACATCCCAGATCAGCCGGTCGCGCGGGGTATCGAAGACCGCGTGGATCGCAACCGTCAGCTCGACCACGCCGAGCCCCGCACCGAGATGCCCGCCGGTCACCGAGACCGCGGAGATCGTCTCGGCCCGGAGCTCGTCGGCCACCTGCCGGAGCTCGGCGTCGCTCATGCGACGCAGGTCGGCCGGCGACGCCACGCGGTCGAGCAGCGGTGTTGCAGGACGGTCGGTCACGGGAATGAAGCCCCCCTCGTTGCGGAGCCCGGATCATGTCTCACAGAGTGTAGGCTCCGGGGCACTCGCGGCATCTGATGATCACTCGGTCTTGAAAGGCGCGCGACCGGCGACGGAGCCATCGCTGCCGGCCACGATCTTCTCGACCTTGAGTTCCGCCTCCGACAGCTTCGTCTCGCAGTGCTTGCGCAACGCGTCGCCGCGTTCGTAGAGGGCAATCGACTTCTCCAGCGGCACCTGACCGCCCTCGAGCTGCTTGACCACGTCATCGAGCGCCGCCAGCGCGTCCTCGAAGCTCATGTCGGATATCTTCTTCTCCGTCATGTCCTTTCCCTCAGCCATCTGCCGCCGCATGGGCGGTCAGCGCATCGAGATGGGCGCGGACCGATTCCGCCAGCCCGTCGAGGTCATACCCCCCTTCCAGGGTCGAGACCACCCTGCCCTCGCAGCAGATGGCGGCGACGCGGCAGATTTGGGCCGTCAGCCAGCGGAAATCCTCGGCGGTCCAGTTGAGGTTGGCAAGCGGGTCGTCGCGATGGGCGTCGAACCCGGCCGAGATCATGACAAGGTCCGGCCCGAAGTCCCGCAGCGCAGGGAGGATCGTTCCCTCGTAGGCGCCGCGCATCTCGGCCCCGCCGCTGAAGGGCCTGAGCGGCGCGTTGAAGATGTTGCCGACCCCGGTCTCCTCCCGCGCCCCCGTGCCGGGATAGAGCGGCATCTGGTGCGACGAGGCGAACAGCACGCGCGGCTCCTCCCAGAAGATGTCCTGGGTGCCGTTGCCGTGATGGACGTCGAAATCGACGATGCCGAGCTTCTCTACGCCGAGCGCGTCGAGCGCGTGCCGCGCCCCGACGGCGACATTGTTGAACAGGCAGAACCCCATGGCGCGGCGACGCTCCGCATGATGGCCGCACGGGCGGACCGCGCAGAAGGCGGCCCTGTGCCGGCCGGCCATCACCGCCTCGACAGCGGCAATGTTCGCGCCCGCGGCATGGCGGGCGGCGTCGAGGCTCTCCGGGCACATGTGGGTGTCGGGGTCGAGGCTCGCCCAGCCGCGATCCGGCGCGCGCGCCGCGATCATGGTCACATAGTCGGGATCGTGCGCCCGCTCGAGCTGCATGTCCGTCGCGGCCGGCGCCTCGGCCCGCGGCAGCATCGTGTAAGGCGAGTCGGCGAGTACACGCTCGACGATCTCGATCCGCGCGACCCGCTCCGGATGGCCGGGCGGGTTCACGTGCAGATGGCTGGACGGATGGGTCAGGATCAGAACGGACATCGAAGAACGTTAGACCGGATCGGAGGGAAAGGTAAATGCGGCAGAGAAGGAGGCCGCCGGTGCAGCAGCCTCCGCCGGAGGTCAGTCAGGCGTCAGCATGTAGCCCGACCCGCGGACGGTCTGCAGATAGCGCGGGGCCTTCGGGTCGGCCTCGATCTTGCGCCGGAGCCGCGTGATCTGCACGTCGACCGCCCGCTCCTGCACCTCCCCCGCCGACCCGCCGAGCTCCTCGGCCAGGCGCGAGCGGCTGACCGGCTCGTTTGGCTGGCGCGAGAAGACCCGCATCAGCGCCTGTTCCGTCGACGTGAGCCGGATCACTTCGTCTCCCCTGCGGAGCTCGCCGCGCAGGAGGTCGAACCTGGCCTCGCCGAGCGCAATGGTCTTCGGTGCCGCCTCGGGCAATGGCGGCGGCGCCGCGCGGCGCAGGATCGCGGCAATCCTGAGCAGAAGCTCGCGCGGCTCGAACGGCTTCGGCAGATAGTCGTCGGCCCCGGCCTCGAGTCCCGCTATCCGGTCGTTCGTGTCGCCGCGGGCGGTCAGGAGCAGGATCGGCACCTCGATCTCGTCCCGGAGCCGCCGGGTGAGCGAGAAGCCGTCCTCGCCCGGCATCATCACGTCGACGATGAGCATGTCGAACGCGAGGCTCGCGAGCAGCCGCGAGGCGTGGGCGGCGTCGCGGGCAACCGTGACCAGATAGCCGTTCCGCGTCAGGAAGCGCTTCAGCAGGTCGCGGATGCGTGCATCGTCATCCACGACGAGGATGTGGGCCGGACCGTCGGCGGGGGCGGTCACGAGCCGTCCTGCCCGACCAGCGACATCACCGCCGCGCGGCCTGACTCGTTGATCATCCGCTCGAGCACGCGCCGGAAGCCGGCGACCGCTTCGGGCCCGGCGTCGTTGTAGGCGCGGCGGAGCCGGGCACGCTGCGGCGCCGAGAGCTGGCGCTCGAGGTCGTCGCCGGCCGTGCTCAGCCGCAGGTGGCGCTGGCGGCGGTCGGCAGTGCCCGGAGTGCTGGTCACCAGCCCATCGTCGACCAGCTGGCGCAGCACACGGTTCAGGGACTGCTTGGTGACGCCGAGGATATCCAGAAGCCCGGCGATGGTGATCCCCGGCCGGCGCTTGATGAAGTGGATGGCCCGGTGATGGGCCCGGCCGTAGCCGCGCTCGGCGAGCACGGCATCGGGGTCGCCGGTGAAGTCGCGATAGGCGAAGAACAGGAGCTCGATCCCCTGCCGGAGCTGCTCGTCGGTCAGAAACAGGAGTTGGTCCGACCGGTTGAGCGCCGGCGCCCCTCCGCTGATCGTCGCCCCCATCGCCCACCTCCTGACGGCATGCGCGCAGGTTGGTTGATTCCCGGCCCGCGGCCGATAAACAATTATGTCAGCGTTATTGACTGATTGGAAGCCCGATGTTAGGGACACCCCCGGAGCCGCGCACAGATTCTGTCGGGCGCGGCGGAATTCGCGCAAGATTGCGACCCTGCGCGTGCCTCGCGCCGCACGCCGGGCGTTGGCATGGAGGAGGATACGCATCATGGCAGCGGCGGGACCCTATGACGACCGCGACGGTTTCATCTGGATGGACGGCAGCCTGATCGAGTGGCGCTCGGCCAAGGTGCACATCCTGACCCATGCCCTGCATTACGCCTCGGCGGTGTTCGAGGGCGAGCGCGCCTATGGCGGGCGCATCTTCAAGTCCGAGGCACATTCGCAGCGGCTGCTCGACAGCGGCACGGCAATGGACATGCCGATCCCCTGGACCGTCGAGCAGATCGAGAAGGCCAAGGCCGACACGATGCGCGCGAACGGCCTCAGCGACGCCTATGTGCGCGTGCTGGCCTGGCGCGGCTCGGGCCCGGACATGGGAGTGGCGGCGGCGCGCAATCCGGTACGCATGGCGGTTGCGACCTGGGAATGGGGCGCCTATTACGGCGACGCCAAGATGAAGGGCGCGAAGCTCGACATCTCGAAGTGGAAGCGCCCCAGCCCGGAGACCATCCCGAGCCATGCCAAGGCGGCCGGGCTCTACATGATCTGCACCATGTCCAAGCACGCGGCCGAGGCCAAGGGCTGCTCGGACGCGCTGATGATGGACTATCGCGGCTATGTCGCCGAGGCGACGGGCGCCAATGTCTTCTTCGTCAGGGACGGGGAAGTCCACACGCCGCTTCCCGACTGCTTCCTGAATGGCATCACCCGGCAGACGGTCATCGGGATGATGAAGGACAAGGGCTTCCGGGTGATCGAGCGCCACATCATGCCGGACGAGCTCGAGGGATTCGAGCAGTGCTGGCTGACCGGCACTGCCGCCGAGGTCACGCCGGTCGGCCAGATCGGGCCCTACAGCTTCCAGGTCGGGGCGCTGACCCGCGACGTCGCGACAAGCTACGAGCAGCTGGTGCGCGGCAACCGCTGACCCGGTCGGGTTCGTCCTGCGGCGGCCGGTGGCCGCGCGCAGGTCGCGGCCACCGGCAAGCGCACGGGCAAGCATTCCGCGTTTCCGATTCCCGCCTCCGGGCGGCCTGTATCAGGCCGCCCCCCTCAGGGCCTCGGCAAGACCGGAGAAGAGAAAGGCCGGCGGCAGATTCAGTTCGGCCACGATGCAGCGCATCAGCCCGGGACTGATCGGCACATCGCCGGTCTCGAAGTTCCGGATGGTCTGCGCATCGACGCCGATCTTTGCCGCAAGCTGCTGACGGCTCATCCGCGCAGAGGTGCGATACTTGCCCAGATTCGCACCGACATGAACGTCAAAAGGATGTTTCATAACCGTTCCCTCGCGCCCGTACACCGCCCCAAGAGGCGAGTCCAAAGCCAAAACCAGGTTAACAAAGGCACGCAAAACCCCACTGCCACGCAACTTTTGAATGGTTAAGCCGGCATTCGGGCAAATTTTTGGCGCTCCCGCAACGATTTTCAGGCACAGTGTGACGCGCGCACCACATCCGCCCTGTCATCGGAAGAGCCGCGCCACGACCGGTGCGCCCAGGATCACGACGATGAGGCGCACCAGGTGGTGGGTCACCACATAGGCGAGGTCGGCCCCGGCGACGATGGCGAGGATCGCCATCTCCGACTGGCCGCCGGGGGCGAAGGCAAGGAAGGCCTCCATCGGCGGGGCCGCGCCGATCGCGATCACGATCTCGGCGAAGACGAGCGAGATCCCGGCCAGCAGCACGCAGTAGCCGATGCCGGAAAGCACGTCGCGGCGGAGCTCGCGCATGGTGACGCCGACATAGGCCGCTCCGGCGCCGAGGCCGAGGATGAACTGCGCCGCCAGCAGCGCCTCGCCGGGCGGGCGGTGGCCCAGGACGCCCGCGAGCGAGACGGCCGCGGTCGCGACCAGCGGCCCGATGATCGGGGCGCCGAACAGGCCGATGCGGCGCGCAACCCACCACCCGGCCGTGCCGGCCGCGGCCATGATCGCCATCTCGACGACCGGGATGTCGGCCGCCGAGGCGCCGGGCGAGCCGACCAGCGGCGCGCCCCAGACCGCCTGCAGCAGGAAGGGCGCGCTGGTCACGATCACCAGCACCCGGGTCGCGTGGATCAGCGACAGGCTGCGCAGGTTGCCCCCCGCCTCCTCGCCGAAGACCAGCATGTCCTGCAGCCCCCCCGGCATGGCGCCGTAATAGCTGGTGGGGTGGTCGAAGCCGCAGACCTTGCGGAACCAGGGGTAGCCGATCAGCCCGATCACCAGGATGAAGGGCGGCACCAGCAACACCGAATAGATGAACTGCGGCATCCGCTGCATGAGATCGGGCGTGATGGCGGTTCCCACGGCCACGCCGAGCACGATCCGCATGGCGGTGGCGAGCCAGCCGAGCCCCTCGAGGTTTGCCCCCGCCAGCGCCGCGAACAGGCAGCCGAACATCGGCCCCAGCATGAAGGGCAGTGGCAGGTCGAAGGCATGGAACAGCGCCGCGCCCGCCGCGGAGGCTGCGAGCGCGGAAAGGCGGGCCGGGGTCAGGATCGCTTTCACGGTCTGCATGCAGCCGCATGCCTAGCCGCCAACCGGGCGCGGATCAACGGCGGCGATCGTCGGCCGGCTGCGGCACCTCGCCGTCGCCCCGGCGATGCGTCCGCGGTGTGTAACACCGTGTGCAGCGGATCAGGTCGCTGTTTTCAAGCAGTTTTCTGGATGTGTCCCAAATCGGGACGAGGTTGCGGCAGGACCGCTCTCCTCAAACGGTCGCGAAGGCGAAATCGGACTGGTCGATGCCGCCCGCGGCGCCGATGACGATGATCCGGTCGGCGGCGCCGTAGTCTACGGTCGCGTTCCCGCCGCCGTCGTCGCCGATGGCGAGATCGCCGAAGCCGAGCGCGCTCGCCGAGAAATCGATCAGCTCGGCGCCGTTGTCGAAGTCGTGGATGGTGTCGATGCCGTCGCCGAGGGCAAAGACGAAGCTGTCGAGCCCGGCCCCGCCCCGGAGGTCGTCGTCGCCATCATCGCCTTCGACGATCTCGTTGCCGGCATCGCCATAGAGGCAGTCGGCACCGGCGCCGCCTCTGATGACGTCATCATCATGCTGGCCCGCGACAAAATCATTGCCTGCACCGCCGGTCAGATTATCCATGCCCGCGCCGCCGAACATCTGGTCCGCGCCATCGCCGCCGTCGAGCACGTCGTCGCCCGCCTCGCCGGCGATGAAGTCGTCGCCGGCATTTCCGGCGAGCAGGTTCGCGCCCGCGTCGCCGAAGAGGCCGTCGTTGAAGCCCGAGCCGCGGACCGCCTCGATGCTGATCAGCGTATCGCCCTCCGCATGGCCGCCGCTGCCGGTCCCGGCGGCGAGCGACACGGTGACCGCGCCGGGCGAGGTGCTGTAGCTGACCTGGTCGATGCCGCCGAGGCCGTCATAGGTGTCGGCGCCGCCGCTGCCGAGCACCGCATCGTTCGACGCGGTGAGCGCCGGCGTCTCGGCGGTGTCGTCGCCCGCCGTCAGCTTGATCTGCTGCCCTTCCGGCACGACGATCGCATCCCCGTGGATCTCGGCGCCGACGATGAACCATTCCGCAATCTCCACGGGCCTCAGCGTCGCCGGGTCGGGGAACGGGGAATCGAACGGGCCGAACACCGCCTGGACCTGCCGCTGCGCCGGGTTGCCGGGATCGAGGAAGTCCCACGAGGCGACCTGCTGCCCGTTGACCTCGGGCAGGAAGGTGACCGTCTCGACATTGCCGCCGCTGTAATCCCAGAGCTCCCGCGGCTCGCCGTTGTTGTCGACCGTGATGGTGCCGAGCCGCTGGAGGTCCTCGAAGACCTCGCCCTCGAACTCGAAGGTCTGCACACGGAATATCTCGTCCGCCGGGTCCGGGTTCACCAGCACCAGGTCGATCGCGCCCCAGTTGAAGTTCGGGCCGAGGCCAAGGTCGTCGAGGCTGAACGAGGTGAAGCTCTCGTTGGTCAGCCCGTCGATCCGGATGGCCAGGATGCCGAGATTCGCCGGCAGGTTCGCCTCGACCGTCGCGCCCTCGACGCCCTGGTCGTAGCTGACATAGACTTGGTCGGCGCCCGCCCCGCCCCAGATGATGTCGGGGCCGCTCGGCTGCGCCGCGCCGATGTCGTCGACCCGGAAGATGTCCTGGACCTCGCCCTCGCCGCCGGCAAACCTGAACTGGCCGCTGCTGCCCTTGATGTCGTCGGCGCCGGCACTGCCGATGACATTCTCGAAGTTCAGGACCTCGATCTCCTTGCCCTCGAGGAGCAGCCGTCCGGCCTCGCCCGCGCCCTTGAGCTCGATCAGGGGACCCGCCGCCGGCGTTGCGCCGGAGCCGCCGGGCGCGGGCGACAGATCGAGCGTGTCGGACTGCCCCTCGGGCTCCTCGCCCGCGTCGATCGACCTGAGCGCGGTGCCGGCGACCGCTTCCGGGCGCAGCGTCACCCGGTCCGCGAAAGCCGTGGTGACGAGATGCTCGAAATTCACCGCCTGATCGGTCCAGGCGCCCGCCGCCGAGGTGCCGGTCACGATCGTCTTTTGCGGTCCCTGCCCGCCCTCGGCGGGGTCTCGACGACCACCACGCCGGCCGTGACGTCTTCCTCGTTCAGCTTCTCGTAGCTGAGCGTGTCGCCGCCGTCCGGCGCGTTGTCGCCGCCGTCGAGCGTATCGGACCCGAAGAAGCCATAGACCGTATCGTCGTCGGCACCCACCGAGATGATGTCGTCGCCGATGCCCGCCCGGACCGTGTTCTTGTCGGCCGATGTCTCGCTGACGCGGAAGCCGATATACTCCGGATCGAGGTTGGCCTCGATCTTCAGGTTGGAGAACTGTGGGAGTGAATTCTCCGAACCGGGAATGAGATTGGCGGAATCATACAGATCGAAGATATCGAGACCTGTTCCAGCAGAAATCTGAATTTTATCAAACAGGAATCTAATCGCTGTGTTGCTGTTTTGAAAAACTTAAATATCATTCAAATAATTTAAATATTGTGAATTCAAAAAGTCGGAAATTGATGCCATATCTTGGTAGATAAAACTCTCCACTGCTTGCTCGATTCCATTAAATACAGTGGCGGTTTCGAGTATAAATGCACTTGTCAGCAGGAACGGGAATTCATCGCTCTCCACCCCTTGCGAAATAAATAGATTCCCTGGCATAGTATTCATAATTTGAAACTCTTGCTTGAAAAATTTTGAAGCATCTATAGGGATTTCATCGAAAGTAGAGAAGGTGAAGCGCAACTGAACATCTTCGAATAAACCGGAAGCAGCCGCAAGAAATTTTTCATTAACCCGATCCCATGCATGAGCGTCCAGTACGTTCACTATATTATTGTTGTCATCAAGCAGCAGGACTGCGAGGTGGCCGACGCTGCTCGGATCACCTGCGAGAATTGGCCCTCGCCCAGCAACCAGCCGGTACGCCATTTTTCTGACCTCCTTTACGTAACTTCACTGCAGCTCGGCAACAGTTATTCAGCAGCAATGGCCTTCCTGTTACTTCACTTCCGCGGATTCGATGAGCGCCCGATCCTGTCGCGAAAGCTCGTTGGCGACCGCCTTCTCGCGTCCCCCAATTTCCAGTACGAACTCGGTAAACGTTTCGATTTTTGGCCAGGCCTCGACGCACTGCGGGTACCTCTCAACGTCCTTCGGAAATGCTCCCGATGCCCTGAAGCAGATCGGATCAATGCCTTTGAGAAGCGGACAATGCTCCGCGAACTCTGCCGCATATTTCCCGGACGCGTATTCGAGGAAGGACATCGACTCGGAAACGAAAACTCCGCCGGATTCGAGCCCCTCGATCATTTCCGCCATCGAACTTCCGGGAGAGCAGCCGAAATAGCCCCGATAGACCTCCCGCGGTCTGGCCAAATCGGCATCCTCGATGATTCCGCATGCTGCTTTGAACACCAGCTGCGGGGCCTCCATGTGTATGGCGAAGAGTGCCTGCATTGGGCCGCCGGGAAACAGGGCCTCGCCCGCGTCGGGCGGTGGCGCCTTCGAGTAGGGCAGTCCCTCGGCGTTCCAGTAGCAGACCTTGTTGTCGGCCGGCGCCTCGGCGGGCATCGCCATTACCGCGCCGGCGAGGACGGCGCCCAGGGTGAGGTTCCGCCAGCGCCCGGTTTCCCGCGCCACCGCAACCGCCGCCAGCCCGGCCTGAAACAGCGTTCCCGTCGTCACGCGCGAGCTGCCCAATGTCTTCCCCTCCCCACCGATTGCAGCCACCAGCAGACCTGTCAGCCGCCGGGCCGGATTCTCGCCCCGCAAGTACGATAGGCAATCAACACCGGAATCGCCCCCGGATCATTTCCAGAATCAAGAACTCGTGAAGGCTGCCCGTAACGAACACCAATGATGACAGCGCGAGCACACCTGCTTCCAGCCGCAGTCCGCCGATCCCGCGCGCGCTTCGCCGGGAATGCCTCCGGTTTCCGCCC
This sequence comes from Limibaculum sp., assembly GCA_039805905.1. Taxonomy (GTDB): domain Bacteria; phylum Pseudomonadota; class Alphaproteobacteria; order Rhodobacterales; family Rhodobacteraceae; genus Thermohalobaculum. Next base: position 109,167 of record JBDIVM010000014.1, read on the forward strand.
CTGCCTCCGGGATATGCTTCCGCCTCGCCAGCGGCCCCCCAAGAAAAAAGGGGCTTGCGCCCCCTAGGTCCCGTGTTCAGACCGTCTCGTTTTCTGTTTTTCCTGCCCGATCGGTTCTGTCGCCTGCGGCCTGATTCCGTTGTTCCGTTGCATCCCTGCGCGGAGGCGGCGTCCTCGCCGGCCGCCGCCTCCGGCCCCCCGCCCGTGTCTCAGCTACAGCACACCCTCAGCTGCACCCACTGGTCGCCCCGCAGGTGTTGCACTTCATGCAGGTGCCGTTGCGCACCAGGGTGAAGTTGCCGCACTCGCCGCAGGGGTCGCCCTCAAATCCCTTCATCCGCGCCTCGGCGACCCGGCCCATGACCGCGCTCGCCACCGTGCCGACCGCGGTGGCCGTCGCAGTCGCCGTCGCAGTCGCCGTCGCAGTCGGGGCGCCGACCGTCTCGAGCGCCATGCTCGCCACCGCCGCCCCGGACCGGCCGGCATAGCCGCCGTTCAGCACCACGAGCTCGCTCGGCAGGCGCTTCCTGAGATAGCCGGTCGATGAGAACTGCTTGATCATGGCGATCGCCGGGTCGGCCATCTCCTGCCTGGCCGGTCGGAGGTTCGATCTGCCCTCGGCCTCGCCGCCGCCCAGCGCGTCGAAATGGGTACCCTCGGGCTCGACATGGGCGAGGTCGCTGCGGTCGAGATAGGAGATCGCCAGCTCGCGGAAGATGTAGTCGAGCACCGAGGTGGCGTTCTT
>JBDIVM010000015.1:0-90218 GCA_039805905.1 Limibaculum sp.
CCTCCGGGCCAACGCGCCATGACACGCGCCAGCTCTCTGCAGAGCGCGCGCGTCATGCCGCTCGGCGCGCGCCCCATGGCCTGGGTTTGCGCCGCCGAATGGCCGACTTTGTCTCCGCCGTTGACACACAAATCCAGATCGACACCTCCATCTACGCTCTGCGCAACCGCATCGAGCGCTGCTTCAACAAGCCCGGTAACGCACGCAGATTGGCAACCCGCTCCGACAAGGCCGCATCAAGCTACCTCGGCTTCATGAACATCGCCTCGATTCGCCTCTGGATCAGGCACCTTTTCAGCAGCGCCTAGCTCGAACTGGAGAGAATTCCCCGTGGCAGGTCACTTGATCGGCATGCGGACCGAGGGCAGAGTGGCATGAGGAAACCCCGATGGGATATTCTCGGGAACGGTCTATCACGGCCACCCAGTGGGAGATTCTCAATGGGACCAAGGTGTTTCCGCGATACGGAGGTCGACCACGATGCGAAGCCCGCTTAGCCGACCGACCCGCAAGACCTTCGTAACCATGCTTGCCCTCGCATCCTCGGCGGTCTTTGTCCGACCGCAGCGGATTCTTGCGGCTAAACCCGATTCTGGCAGTGTGGCTATCGAAGGCTACGGCCGAGGCGCGACCGGCGGTACCGGTGGCCGGATCGTTTACGTGACCCACGGCGGCGACGATGGGCCCGGTTCGCTGCGCGACGCCCTTCTGGGCCAGACCGGGCCACGCATCGTCGTCTTCAAGGTTCGCACGGTCACGCTGAACAGCGTCATGCGGATGGGCTACGACAACGGAAATGTCTCGGTCTACGGGCAGTCGGCGGGCGGGGTGACGGTGAAGCGGTTCCCGATCGATCTCAGGGGCAGCAACATCCTGTTCCAGGGCATGCGGATGCGGGTCGGCGCCGACCCCGGGATCGACTCAAACGGCGACTTCAACGACAGCCTGAACTGCCGGAACCGCAGTAATGCACCCATGCGGGATATCGTCATCGATCACTGCTCGGTGACCTGGGGGCTCGACGAGACACTGTCCTTCGGGATCGGCGGCAAGGGCTCCGGGGCCGACATCACCGACGTTACGATCAGCAACTGCATCATCGGCCAGCCTCTGACCGGAACGCCGGACCGGTCCGGCGCTCCCGGCAGGGTGCTTTTCTTCCAGGGAGGCCGGGCCGGAATGTTCCGGCGGATCTCCGTGCTCCGGAACCTGATCTGCTACGGAGTCGACCGGATGCCATGGTTCAAGCATGGCGACGAGATCGAGTTTGCCAACAACCACATTTACGGCTCCGGCCACTACTATCGCTTCGTCGCCAAGTTCAACAACCGCGGGAGCGACGATGTCATTCGCCACATGCGCGTGAATTGCGAATCCAACCACTTTGCGCTCTGTCCCGAGATTCCCGTCATGAAGGGCGGGATGGGCTGGTGGGTCGACATCGATGCGCCGGCGGGGAACGGCAGCTACTACATCGCCGAGGACAACCTGTTCGAGGACGACATCGGCGTGCCGACGCGTCACCGGATCTATCACAGCAGGCAGGGTGCGTTTCCGGACATCTCCCGTACCGTGCCCGCCTTCGCGCCGGGATCGGGCTACGCAAGGCTGCCGGTCAGCGAGGTCCGCGCGCATGTGCTCCTCAATGCGGGGGCCCGCTGCCCGGATCTCGACGCCGCCGATTCGGCGATCGTCGATAACGTGATCAACAGGCGGAACGGCCTGGCCGCGACCGTGGCCGATACGCCCGGCTGGGATGCACGGCCGTTCACGCCGCTCGAGGACAGTGACGGCGACGGCATCCCGGACAAGTACGCCGACAGATATGCGACCGTGGAGAGCTATATGGACGCAATCCTGCGCGGCGAGGCGAGTCCGGAAGGATAGCTGCCTTGGCGATCCCGGAGCAAGAATGGGCACATGAACGGGCGGAAGAGCGGGCAGTTGATATGAAGGGAGCGCTGCGGTCAGAGGGAAGTGGCGGCCTCGGCGGTGAGGGGGCTGGTCTGCGGCGCCGGTCCGGCAGCGCGCGCTGTCGGCTCCTCGACAATGAAGCGGACCTCCAAAGGCGCGACCCGCTCGACGAGCCAGCGCAGCACGAGAACATCCGGATCGCCGAACGGAACGGCCGGATCGATCTCCGAAAACAGCGGTCCCGGCGTGTTGCCGGGTGCCATGGGCCGCAGGCGCGAGATGGCCTTGCGCAACAGTCGCGGGCCCTCGGTCAGGAACTCCGGCACACAGCCGACCTTCCAGCGCCGGGAGATCATGACCTGCAGATGCCAGTCCGCACTGTTGGTGAGCGCGGTGGTGTAGCCGCCGACGTCCTCCAGTGCCTCGCGCCGGATCAGGATGGCGCTGCCATTGCCGACGAAGTTCAGCACCAGCGAGCGCAGGCAGGTGGCGCCCTCGAACCCGGCGATGCCCTTCTGTCCGGTCACCCGGTCCCTCTCCTGTGGTCCGGATTCCGGCCGCCCGCGGCAGAGAAGCACCGGGTCACGTCAACGCCGGCCGATCGGGAATGCTTCTACGCGGTCGCGCCCGAGCGGGTGCGGCGCATCCTGACCACGGCGACACAGACCGGGCTGAGGCCGGGCGACCTGATCCGGCTTTCGCGGCAGCATATCGATGCCACGCCCGCCGGGCGGCGCATCCGCCTTCGTACAAACAAGCGCAAGCGTTTCGCCTCGATTCCCGTCACGCCTGCTATGGGCGCCGTCCTGGACGCCACACCGCGGAGCCGCGCGCTCATCCTGGTATCCGAGAGAGGGCGCCCGCTGACCGAGCATCGGGCCTCAGAGGGCGTCCGCCAGTGGCGCGATAAGGCCGGGCTCTCCGACAATCTCAGGCTGGCGGACGCCAGAGGAACGGCCGCAACGACTCTACTCGGGGCCGGGTGCGAGCTCGCCGAGATTGCCGCGCACATGGGCTGGAGCCTGCGCTACGCGGCTCAGATCATCGAGGCTTACGCTGCCGTCGCGCCCGAGATGGCCGACGAGATTCCGGTAGAGATGGAGCTGGCGAGACCGGCATGAACCGCGAACAAACCTGTAAACCGGTCTGTAAACCGCGCATGGCCGATGCTGCTAAGGTGTTGAGGCGACGGCCGGAATCGAACCGGCGTGCACGGATTTGCAGTCCGCTGCGTAACCACTCCGCCACGTCGCCGTAAACGGGGATATCCCGCGTCCTTAGACCGCGGCCCGGTCGATTGCAAGCCGGTCGGGCCGCTGTGTGCGGACGGCCGGCATCGGTTGCGCCACCGCGCCCTTTGTGGCATTGAGGCTCGGTCTTTGGCGATATCGACGGACAGGACGCATGATGGACTTCGCCCGCGCACGGCAGGCCATGGTCGACTGCCAGGTCCGGCCTGCCGACGTGACCCGTTACTCGATCATCGAGTCGATGCTCGCGGTCCCGCGGGAGCTTTTCGTTCCCAAGGCACGGCGCGATGTCGCCTATGCCGGGTGCGAGATTGCCCTGGGGCCGGACCGGGTGTTGCTGGAACCACGCACCCTGGCAAAAATGCTCGAGGCAGCGGCGATCGGGCCACAGGATCTGGTGCTCGATCTCGCCCCCGGAACCGGCTACTCCACGGCCGTCATCGCGCGGATGGCAGAAGCGGTCGTTGCGATCGAGCCGGACGCCGACCTGGCAGAGACTGCGCGGTCGGTTCTGGCTCAGCTCGAAGCGGACAACGCCGTGGTATTGCAGGGAGATCCGGCAGCGGGCGATTCCGCGCACGGGCCCTTCGACGTGATTTTCGTCAACGGCTGCGTCGAGCGGATACCCGACGCGCTGCTGACTCAGCTGAAGGCGGGAGGGCGTCTGGTCGCGCTCTTTGCCGATCGCGGAATGAGCCAGTGCCATGTGCTTACGCGCTCAAATTCGACCGTTACGCGCAGATATGCATTTGACGCAGATGCACCAATGCTGGCAGAATTTCGCCGGAAATCTGAGTTCGCGTTCTGAAACAGTGGTCTAAGTGCGGAAGGGGTATCGGGGGATGAAGACTGGAACTCGGTTCGGGCGTGGGCGGGGTATATCGATCACCGCGCTTCCTTTGCTCTTCGGGCTCGTTTCGGGCCCGGCAGCGGCACAGTCGCTGGCGGACGCGATGGTTTCCGCCTATCTGAACAGCCCGGAGATCTCGGCGGCCCGCTCGGATGTGAAGGTGCTCGCCGAGCGTGCGGTTCAGGCGCGCGCGGACGGGCTGCCGCAGATCGATGCCCAGGCTGACGCCGATCTGCTGGCTGAATCTGACGATGGTGACAACCTCCGGTTTCCGGCATCGGCGCGATTGAATCTGACTCAGGCGATCTACACTGGCGGCCAGATCTCAAATCAGATCGAGGCCTCCGAGACGCGAATCTCGGCCAGCGAGGCGCTGCTCATCGCAACCGAGCAGCAGGTGCTGTTCGACACCGTCACCGCCTATGCGGACGTGCTGGCGAACGAAGAGCAGGTCAGGATCTCGGAAAATAACGTGCGTGTGCTCAACGAGCAGCTGCGCGCTGCAAACGAGAGGTTTCAGGTCGGCGAGGTAACCCGGACCGACGTCGAACAGGCGCGCTCGCGGCTTGCAGCGGCGCACAGCCGCCTTGCGGCCAACCAGGGCGCGCTGGCTACCTCGCGCGAAGCCTATCGCCGTGCCGTGGGAGAATATCCCGTGGACCTGCAGAAGCTTCCGCCGCTGCCGGATCTTCCCGGCAATCGGGATGACGCCACCGCCATGGCGCTGCGCGACGACCCCGGCGTGATTGCCTCGCGGCTCGAGCGAGACGCCGCCGGCAGCGATGTCCGCACGGCGATCGGCGCGCTTCTGCCGCAGCTTTCCCTGCGCAGCCAGATCGGAGTTGATAACGAAGATTCCTTCGATTCCTTCAGTGCCGACTCCGCGACCAAGTCAGGAAGCGTCGGCGTTGTGTTGACTGTTCCTATCTATACGGGCGGCCGGAACTCGTCGAATATTCGCGAGGCGCAGGCCTTCGCCGAGGGCGCATCGGCCGACATCCTTGCCGCCGAGCGGACGGCATCCCAGAATGTCGGTATCGCCTGGGCCAACCTCGATGTTGCGAGAGCATCAATCCGGGCCGGCGAGCTTGAGGTGCGGGCGGCCGAGCTTGCTTTCGACGGCGTGCAGGAGGAGGCCAAGGTCGGTGCGCGCACGACACTCGACGTGCTCGATGCCGAGCAGGAAGTCCTGGACGCGCGATCGAGTCTGGTGACCGCGCGGCGGGACGAGTACGTCGCGGCGTATGGTCTGCTCGCTTCGGTCGGCAGGCTTACAGTGAAGCATCTCGGCCTGGATACGGGCACGGAGGACACAACGCCGGCCTATTACCAGACCGTGCGTGACCGGAACTTCGGCTACGACGCGACCGACGACACCGTCTGGCGGTACAGCCTGCGGCCCTGACGCCGCGGGCCGTCCGCCGGTGGGCCGTCGGCGCGCCATGGATTGGACGGCATGAGCAGCGAGAGCGAGGCGCGCAAATCGATGGATGATGTCCTGGCGTCGATCCGGAGGATCATCAAGGGGACACGCGAAGCGGTCGAAGCCGGACCAGTCGACGGAGAGCAGGCATCCGGCCCGGCGTCCGCGAAAGAAGCGGACGGCGACGGGGTCTTGACCCTGACCGCTCCCCAAGCGGGAGAGAGCGGAGACACCGGCACGGACGGGCATGAGGCCCCGGTTGCCGAGGATGACGCGCTTGTCCTTGGGGCCTCACCGGAGACCGATCAGGCGACGGACGGGGAGGCAGTCCCCGAGGCGGACACGACGGCATCCAGGATTGACGGGGACGTATACGGGACGAGCCGTGTCCAGGCGACCCGGCCGGGCCTTTCCCTCGTATCGAGCGCGGACTGGGACAGAGCCGGGGATCACGCCGGTTGGAACCTGCATGGCGAGTTGGAAGCCGATCTGGAAGAGGCAGCCCCCGATCCCGGATCGGCATTCGGCAACGTCGATCCGATCGCCGTCGTCGAAGCGCTCGAGCCAAATGTACCGGCGTTCGACGCCGATCGCCCGGACGCCGATGCATCGGTGGACCTGCCTCGCTATGGCGAGCCGGCCGTGGATAACGGCGTCGGCGGCGCCGGCGTGACGGCAACGGAGGAGGCAACGGCGGACAGCAGGGGCCCGGACCAGGCCAGCGATCCGGACATGCCGGAGACCGAGGACATGGATGCGGCCTCCGCGGGCGCACCCGCCGCGGGCGATGGCGAGACGGGGGCCGACAGCGATGTGCGGCACGGGGCAATGGATGCGGCACCGCCGCTCGATCCGGGCGAGATCGAGGAGACCATCCGGCGCGTGATCCGCGAGGAACTGGAAGGCGAGATGGGCGCCCGGCTGTCGCGCAACGTCCAGCGCATGATCCGCGACGAGATCGCTCGGGCCATGCTCGAGCGGTGATCCGCGGCGACGTTCCCGCATCATCGGATCCGTTCGCGATCGGGGGTGGCGGCGCCATGCCCCTTTCCCACGCATCCGCCGCGCGTTAAGACACGCGCGGAACGAAATCAGCGAGCCTTACGATGGACAAGACCTTCGACGCGGCCGAGGCCGAGGGGCGGATCTACGCCCGCTGGGAGGCAACCGGCTGCTTCCACGCCGGCGCCAATGCGAAGCCGGGGGCCGAGCCGTTCTGCATCGTCATCCCGCCGCCGAACGTCACCGGCTCGCTGCATATGGGCCACGCGCTCAACAACACGCTCCAGGACATTCTCATCCGCTGGAAGCGCATGCAGGGCTTCGACACGCTGTGGCAGCCCGGCACCGACCACGCCGGCATCGCGACGCAGATGGTGGTCGAGCGCAAGCTCGCCGAGGAGGGCAATGCCAGCCGCCGCGAGATGGGCCGCGAGGCCTTCGTCGCGAGGGTCTGGGAGTGGAAGGAGCAGTCGGGCGGGCAGATCCTCAACCAGCTCAAGCGGCTCGGTGCCTCCTGCGACTGGTCGCGCGACCGCTTCACCATGGACGAGGGCCTCAGCCGGGCCGTGCTCAAGGTCTTCGTGCAGCTCTACAACGAGGGACTGATCTATCGCGGCAAGCGGCTGGTGAACTGGGACCCGCAGTTCGAGACCGCGATCTCGGACCTCGAGGTCGAGAACGTCGAGATCGACGGCCACATGTGGCACTTCAAGTATCCGCTGGCCGGCGGCGAGACCTATGAGTATGTCGAGAAGGACGCCGACGGGAACGTCACGCTGCGCGAGGTGCGCGACTACATCTCGATCGCCACCACCCGGCCCGAGACCATGCTGGGTGACGGGGCGGTGGCGGTGCATCCCTCGGACGCGCGCTATGCGCCGATCGTCGGCAAGCTCTGCGAGATCCCGGTCGGACCGAAGCAGCACCGGCGCCTGATCCCGATCATTACCGACGAGTATCCGGACCCCAGTTTCGGCTCGGGCGCGGTAAAGATCACCGGCGCGCATGACTTCAACGACTACGGCGTCGCCAGGCGGAACGGCATCCCCTGCTACCGGCTGATGGACACAAGGGCGGCGATGCGGACGGACGGCGCGCCCTATGCCGACTGCGCGGCGCTCGCCCAGAAGATCGTCGAAGGCGCCCGGATGTCCGAGGCCGAGATCGACGCCATCAACCTGGTGCCCGACGACCTGCGCGGGCTCGATCGCTACGAGGCCCGCAGGCGGGTGATCGAGCAGATCACCGCAGAGGGGCTGGCGGTGATGGTGCCCGACACCGATCGTAGGGTGGGTGGTTCCGGATCGACAGAGCCGGGTTCACGCACCGATGGCGAGATGGTTCCGCTGGTGGAATCGAAGAAGATCATGGCGCCCTATGGCGACCGCTCGAAGGTGATCATCGAGCCGATGCTCACCGACCAGTGGTTCGTCGATGCCGCGACGCTGGCGAAGCCTGCGGTCGAGTTCGTCAGGAACGGCGCGGTGAAGTTCGTCCCGAAGGCCTGGGAGAACACCTATTACCACTGGATGGAGAACATCGAACCCTGGTGCATCTCGCGCCAGCTCTGGTGGGGGCACCAGATTCCGGTGTGGTATGGACCATCAAAGGAAGATTTCGAGAACCTGCCGGTTAAAACGTTTGGTGCCATTGAGTTCTTCAAGAATTATGGCAAGTTTTTTTGTGCAATTGCAGAAAAGGACATGTTGAAAGAGGCGCGTATATACTATGGAGAAGATGTTAAGATTGAAGTTGCTCCCGATTTTAACCCTGGGCTTGCGTACACGATAGAAGGCGGCGGCTTGCGGAAGCCCGAAAGGGTTGTTCTCTGCCGCGACCCCGATGTCCTCGACACCTGGTTCTCCTCCGCCCTCTGGCCGTTCTCGACGCTGGGCTGGCCGGATCAGACCCCCGAACTTGCCCGCTACTACCCCACCTCCGTCCTGGTGACCGGTTTCGACATCATCTTCTTCTGGGTCGCCCGCATGATGATGGACGGGCTGCACTTCATGAAGGACACCGAGGGCAAGCCGCTCAAGCCCTTCGACACCGTCTATGTCCATGCCCTCGTCCGCGACGAGCACGGCAAGAAGATGTCGAAGAGCTTGGGCAACGTCATCGACCCGCTGGAGCTCATCGACCAGTACGGCGCCGATGCGCTCCGCTTCACGCTGGCCTCGATGGCGGCGATGGGGCGCGACATCAAGCTCGCCGTCAGCCGGGTCGAGGGCTACCGCAACTTCGGCACCAAGCTCTGGAACGCCGCCCGCTTCGCCGAGATGAACGGGTGCAGGCCTGTCCCCGGCTTCGACCCGCGCGGCGTGACGCAGACGGTCAACAGGTGGATCGTCGGCGAGACCGCGCGGATCGCCGCCGCCACCCACGCGGCGCTGGAGGGGTTTCGCTTCAACGACGCCGCCAACGGGCTCTACGCCCATGTCTGGGGCGTGTTCTGCGACTGGTATGTCGAGCTCTCGAAGCCGCTGCTGCAGGGCAAGGATGCAGAGGCCCGCGACGAGACGCGGGCCACCATGGCCTGGGCGCTCGACCAGTGCCTGAAGCTCCTGCACCCGGTCATGCCCTTCATCACCGAGGAGCTCTGGGGCCAGATCGCGCCGCGCGAGACCATGCTGGTCCATGCGGACTGGCCGGTGCTGCCGGCGGACCTCGCCGACCCGGCGGCGGACGCGGAGATGGGCTGGGTCATCAAGGTGATCGAGGGCGTGCGCTCGATCCGCGCCGAGATGAACGTGCCGGGGGGCGCGCAGATTCCGATGGTCGTGACCGGGGCAGGGGAAGCGGTGTCCGAGCGCCTTGCCCGCAACGGTGCCCTGATCGGGCGTCTGGCCCGGCTCTCCGGCATCGAGCTTGCCGGCCAGGTGCCGAAGGGCGCCGTCACGCTGGCGATGGAGGACTGCGCCATCGGCCTGCCGCTGGCCGGTGTGATCGACGTGGCGGCCGAGACGGCACGGCTGGAGAAGGCGCTGGCGAAGCTGGGCAAGGAGACGGGCGGACTCGAGGCCAAGCTGGCCAACGAGCGGTTCCTCGCCAACGCGCCCGAGGAGGTGGTCGCCGAGCAGCGCGACCGCCTCGCCGCCGCGCTGGCCGAGCGCGAGCGGCTCGAGGCGGCGCGACGGAGGCTGTCGGACCTTTCGTAGGGCCGGATTTGTCCCGTCCGCGAATGACGTGCATCAAACGGACCTTCGCATCACGCAGGTGATCCGCCTTATGTGCCAATGACTTGAATGCCTGCACGCTGTGTTACACACCGTGCCCGGGCAGTCTAGGTGACGGTCTCGCGTTCCCGGAACGGGCAGAGCGGGGACAGCACGAACAGCAGGATCGCCAGCGTCGAGAGCCCGTCGGCCATGAACAGCACTTTGGCCAGCGCGCCGTCATAGAGGTAGAGTTGTGTTCCCTCGATGATGCCCTCGAGCCCGATTCCCGAGAGCGAGAACATGTTCATCGCCGTATGCAGCCCCATTGCCGCCGCGAGGCTGCCCGTGCGCCAGACCAGTGCCGCCGCCGCGAGTCCGAAGAGGGTGGTCACCGCCACATAGTGGATGCCGATGCCCAGCGCCGCGCCGTTCGAATAGTGCGCGAGCCCGAACAGGAAGCCGGGCAGCGCCGCCCAGATCGCCGGGCTTCGCCAGCGAGCGGCAAGCTGCTGCAGCAGATAGCCGCGGAACACCAGTTCCTCGGCCGAGGCCTGGAAGAAGACCAGCACCAGGAGCGGCAGGAACGCCGCCGCCCAGGCGCCGAACGAGAGACCGGTGCGCTCCGGCAGGCCGACGACGGCGCCGCCGATGATGATCGTGATGGCCCAGAACCCGACGGCGATGCCCGCGCCGCCCATGAACTCGCCCCAGCGTATCCGGCCCTCGGGCGAAAGCAGGCTGCCGAGGGTCTGCCGGTGCAGGAGCCGCATGGTCACCCAAACCGCCGGCCAGATGCCGGCAAAGGTGAGAAGCTGGAAGATCACCGCTGCCGGCGACTTGCTGGCGACGAAACCCTTCAGCGCATCGAGCGCCAGCGGAACCGGGTCGCCGGCCGACATGCGCCAGAGCACGAAGCCCGACATCACGAGGACGGTCCAGAGGAACCATCCGGCAACGATCATGCCGATGCCGAGGAACAGGCGCCACAGACCCGGCCGCGCGCGCGCCGGCGCGACATAGTGTTCGAACGGAGACGCCATGATCCGGCACCCGGGTTGCGATTGGACGGACGGCGGCCAATATCCTGGTCGATCATGGCCAGATTAAGTCTGGCCTCGACGGCGGTATATGCTCAGAAGCCAGGGCTTTTCCGGCCGATCTTGAGGAACTGCGAGACCCGCGCACCCGCTGCCTGGCCTTCGTCCTTGCGTGCGTCCTTGGTCATCTGAAGGACCTTGGGGTCGGTCAGATCGTCAGCCTGCTCGCGCGCGATGCGCGCATATTCGGTGGCCGCCTTCGCGTCGTCCCGTGCATGATCGTGGTCGAGCGGATGCTTGCTCATGGCTGATCTCCCGTTTCGGTTTCTACTTCAGTTCCGCAGGCATCGTATCATACCATACTGGTCGATCGCGCATCGGATTCATCCCCCTGACGCGGCTCCCTGACCGAGTTCGCTTCCGCTGTCCCGTGCCGCGACGCCATAAGCGCTGGCATCTCCCGGTTCGCCCGGCTAGGGTTTGCAGCGATGGGCCCCGACTGACGACCCCGCAGGAGGCGGAACGACGGATGGACGCGAAGACTTTCGACAATAGAAGGCTGGTGAGCCGGCATGTGACCGAGGGCCCCGCTCGGGCGCCGCACCGGTCATATTTCTACGCGATGGGGCTCAGCGACGAGGAGATCCACCGCCCGTTCGTCGGTGTTGCCACCTGCTGGAACGAGGCAGCACCCTGCAACATCGCCCTGAACCGGCAGGCGCAGGCGGTCAAGCTCGGCGTCAAGGAGGAGCAGGGCACCCCCCGCGAATTCACCACCATCACCGTGACCGATGGCATCGCCATGGGCCATGAGGGGATGAAGTCGTCGCTGGTCTCGCGCGAGGTGATCGCGGATTCGGTCGAACTTACCATGCGCGGCCACGCCTATGATGCGCTGGTCGGCCTCGCCGGCTGCGACAAGAGCCTGCCGGGGATGATGATGGCCATGGTGCGCCTGAACGTGTCCTCGGTGTTCCTCTATGGCGGCTCGATCCTGCCGGGGCGCTACGAGGGCCGCGACGTGACGGTGCAGGATGTGTTCGAGGCGGTGGGTCAACACCAGGCAGGCACGCTGTCGGATTGTGCGCTCCACAAGCTCGAGGCGGTGGCCTGTCCCTCGGCCGGTGCCTGCGGCGGCCAGTTCACTGCAAACACCATGGCCTGCGTCGCCGAGGCGATCGGGCTCGCCCTGCCGAACTCCTCGGGCGCCCCGGCGCCCTATGAGAGCCGCGATCAGTATGCCAAAGCCAGTGGCCGGGCGGTCATGAAATTGCTGGCACACGGAATCCGCGCCCGCGACGTGGTGACCCTCAAGTCGCTGGAAAATGCCGCCCGCGTCGTCGCCTGCACCGGCGGATCGACCAATGCCGGGCTGCACCTGCCGGCAATCGCGCATGAGGCGGGGATCAAGTTCGATCTGTTCGATGTCTGCGAGATCTTCCGCTCGACGCCCTATTTCGTCGACCTGAAGCCTGGCGGGAAGTATGTCGCGAAGGATCTCTACGAGGCCGGCGGCGTGCCGGTGGTGATGAAGGAACTGCTGAGGGCCGGCCTCCTGCACGGCGACTGCATCACCGCGACGGGCAGGACCGTGGCCGAGAACCTTGCCGAGATCCGGGGCGAGCCGGATGGCCGGGTGATCTATCCGATCTCGAAGCCGCTGTCGCCCACGGGTGGCGTGGTCGGGCTGAAGGGCAACCTCGCCCCCGAAGGCGCCATCGTGAAGGTCGCCGGGATGAAGAAGATCAAGTTCGAGGGCCCGGCCCGGGTCTTCGAGAACGAGGAGGATGCCTTCGCCGCGGTCCAGCGGCGCGACTACAGGGAAGGCGAGGTTCTGGTGATCCGCAACGAGGGCCCCCGGGGCGGGCCGGGCATGCGCGAGATGCTGGCGACCACGGCGGCGATTTCCGGCCAGGGGATGGGCTCGAAGGTGGCGCTGATCACCGATGGCCGCTTCTCGGGCGCGACCCGCGGCTTCTGCGTGGGCCATGTCGGGCCCGAGGCTGCTGTCGGTGGACCGATCGCGCTGCTGCGCAATGGCGACATCATCCAGATCGACGCCGGGAAGGGAACTCTGACCGTCAAGCTGTCCGCAAGGGAGCTTCGCGAGCGCCGCAAGGCGTGGAAGGGACCGCGCGAGACTCTGTACGGTTCCGGTGCGCTGTGGAAGTACGCCCAGCTCGTCGGCTCGACCAAGGAGGGCGCGGTGACCCACCCGGGCAAGGCCGGAGAACGCCACGTCTACGCCGACCTCTGAGCGGGTGCCGGCGGTGCGACTGCGTCGCGGGAGCGGGGACGCCATAGGCTGGTGCCGGCTTGCCGCCGCAGTCGCGGCGATGCTGCTGTCGGGCTGTGCCGGACTCGGGCCGGCAGGCCGGAGCACTGTCGCCGACGAACTGCTGCGGATCAGGGGCGAGACGGGGATAGCGCTCGTCTCGGCAGAACCGGCGAGGGCTGTCTTTGCCGTGCGGGGCGAGCGGGTGGTGATCGCGCCGCCCGCCGGCTATTGCCTCGATCAGCAGTCGATCGAGATTGCCGGGAGCACGGCCTTCTCCCTCGTGGCCGACTGCCTGGCCGCGGGCCCGTCCGGCGTGGCCGAGAGTGACGGCAACGGCAACCTCGTCGCGATTTCGCTGCCGCGCAGTTTCCCCGGGATTCTGACCTACTCGATCGCCTCGGATGTTGCGCTGAAGCCAGGTGGCGCGGGGCTCGACAGCTTCGGGCGGGCGCTCGAAGGCCCGTCTGGCCGGGCTCTTCTGCGGCGCGGCAACGGTGTTGGCGCACGGGTGGTCGAGCGCCGGCAGATCGGGGGCACAGTCTATGTTCTCGCCGAGGAGGATGCGGAAGGGGCGGCGATCTTCACCCCCCGCTTCTGGCGCGCCTTTGCGATGGTATCCGGGCGTCTCGTGATGGCGACTGTGAGCGGCTTCAGCGATCGGCCCGTCGACGAGCAGGCAATGCTCAATTTCCTCGCGCGCGGCATGACGGCGCTGCATGCGGCGAACGGGAGCAGCCCGGACGCGGAGGAAACCCGCATGGCCGGCAGCTTCGAACCGGCATTGCCGACCCTGCCGTCGGCCGGGACCGGCGACGGAGAGCCGGAAACGGCTCTGGCCGAAGCCCAGGCCGACCTGGTTTCCGACGGAGAGGATCCCGTCCACGCGCCGCTGCCGCCGGCCCGCACCCGCGGGGTCCGAGTCGCCACGGCGGCATCTGTCCTCGCCGCTGCGCCGGCGCCAAGTCCGGTCCGCAGGGCCGAGGTCATCGCATTGCCGACCGCGACGGTCGCCCTCGCGGCTGCGGGCAGCTCGCTGGCACCCGTCGTCGCGCCGGCCGCGTCCGTGAAACCGCGCTGAGCCTCACCTTCACAGATCGAGGTCCACCCAGATCGGCGCGTGGTCCGAGGGTCTCTCGCGCCCGCGCATCGTGCTGTCGGCGCCGGCCGCCGCGAGCCGGTCGGCGGCCTGTGGGGTCAGCAGCAGATGGTCGATGCGGATGCCGTCGTTGCGCTCCCAGGCGCCGCGCTGGTAGTCCCAGAAGCTGTAGACGTGGTCTGCCTGGGTCGTTTCCCGGATCGCATCCGCAAAGCCCAGATTGACGATGCGGCGGAAGGCGGCGCGGCTTTCCGGCAGGAACAGCGCGTCATCCGTCCAGTTCTCCGGGTTCTCGGCATCGCGCGGCTCGGGGATCACGTTGTAGTCGCCTGCCACGATCGCGATTTCCTCACCCGCCAGGAGCCTCCTCGCCCGGTTCTCGAGCCGCGCCATCCAGGCGAGCTTGTAGTCGAACTTCGGGCCCGGGGCAGGATTGCCGTTCGGCAGGTAGAGATTGCAGACCCTGATTGCCGCGTCCCTGCCGCTGACGGTCGCCTCGATCCAGCGCGCCTGGTCGTCGGAGTCGTCGCCCGGAAGGCCGCGCGTCACGTCCTCGATCGGGAGCTTCGAGAGGATGGCGACGCCGTTGAAGCTTTTCTGGCCGTGGGTCGCCACGTTGTAGCCCAGCGTCTCGATCTCCACGCGAGGGAAGGCTTCGTCTACCGACTTGATCTCCTGCAGCAGGGCCACGTCGGGGGCCGTCTCGGCCAGCCATTCAAGCAGGGCGGGCAGGCGGGCCCTGATGCCATTGATGTTGAAGGTGGCGATCTTCATGGCCTGCTCCCCGGCTCGATCAGGCGCGAGCCTACATGCTGCGCCAGCGGAGGCGCAACTCAGTCCCCGACCGCTGCGATTGCGGCAAGGAATGCGGCGCCAAAGCGTTCGGTCTTCAGCGCCCCGACGCCAGGGATGCGTTCGAGCGCCCCAAGGTCGCGCGGCCTTGTCTCGGCGATCTTCGCCAGTGTCGTGTTCGTGCAGACCAGAAACCGGTCGGTCCCGTTCGCACCCCGGATGAGCCCGGCCTGGGCCGCGAGCAGCGCATCGAACAGCGTCGCCGCCGGGTCCCCGGAAAGCCTGCGCCGTGCCGGGTGGGGGAGGGCGACCGGTCCCGCCGCGACCACCTCGAGGAAGTCGCGGCCGAAGCTTTCGAGCTTCTTCGCGCCGACGCCGGTGCATTGCGCCAGGTCGTCGTGCGTCTGTGGCTTGCGGGTGGCGATGTCGATCAGCGTCGCGTCGTGGAAGATCACATAGGCCGGCACCCCGCGGGCCCGGGCGAGTTCGGCGCGCTTTGCCCGCAGCGCCTCGAAGAGTTCGTCATCCTCGGGTCCGAGCCCGGCTACCATGCGGGCCTTCGCCAGCTTCGGTGCCCGCGGGCGTCCGAGGGCGTCCTGACGCAGCATCACCGTCTCCGCACCGCGCAGCACCCGGCGCCCTGCGTCGGACACCTGCCAGCTTCCGGCCTCGGTCACCGTGGCAAGGCCGAGCGCACAGACCTGGCGGAAGATCGCCCGCCACCGGGCGCGCTCGAAACCGGCACCGGCACCGAAGGTGCGGATGCGGTCGTGGCCGAACTGGATCAACCGCTCGGTTGCCTCGCCACGCAGCACCGAGATCAGGTGCTCGACTCCGAAACGCTCGCCGGTGCGGAGCATGGCGGAGAGCGCCTTCTGCACCGCCTCGGTGCCGTCGAACCGCTCCGGCGGCTCGCGGCAGAGGTCGCAGTTGCCGCAGGGCGCGGTGCCCTCCTCGCCAAAATGGGCGAGCAACACCTGCCTGCGGCAGTGCAGTGCCTCGGCCAGTGCGAGGAGCGCATTCAGGCGCTGGTGGTCGGCGCGCCTGCGCTCGGCGGGCGCGTCGGACTGGTCGATCTGCATCCGGCGGAGCCTGATGTCGTCGATGCCGTAGAGGGTCAGCGTATCCGCCGGCGCCCCGTCGCGGCCCGCGCGGCCGACCTCTTGGTAATAGGCCTCCATCGACTTTGGCAGGTCGGCATGGACCACGAAACGCACGTCGGGCTTGTCCACCCCCATGCCGAAGGCGACGGTCGCGACCATGACCAGACCGTCCTCGCGGGTAAAGCGGTCCTGCCGCTCGCCCCGCGTCGTGGCGTCGAGCCCGGCATGGTAGGCGAGCGCCGGGACCCCGGCCCCGGCCAGCGCCGCCGCGACCGTCTCGGTCTTCCTGCGCGAGCCGCAATAGACGATCCCGGCCTGGCCCCTGCGGCGCCTGACGAAGTCGAGGATGCGGGCCTGCGGCGACTGCTTCGGCTCGAAGGCCAGATAGAGGTTCGGCCGGTCGAAGCCGCGCAGGAACACTTCCGGCGGCGCGGCGAACAGGCGCGACTGGATGTCGGCGCGGGTCTCGGCGTCGGCGGTCGCGGTGAAGGCGGCGGTCTGGACGTTGCCGAGGGCCTGTCGCAGAGCGCCGATGCGCAGGTAGTCAGGCCGGAAGTCGTGGCCCCACTGGCTCACGCAATGCGCTTCGTCGACCGCAATGAATTTCACCGCGGCCCGGCGCAGCAGCTTGACCGTGGCGTCACCGGCAAGCCGCTCGGGCGCCAGATAGAGGAGCCTCAGCCGCCCCGCCTCCAGCGCCTCGAACACCCGCCCGGTCTCGGAGGGGTCGTTGGCCGAGGTCAGCGCCCCGGCTTCGACGCCGGCCTCGCGCAGCGCCGACACCTGGTCGCGCATCAGCGCGATCAAGGGTGAGATCACCACCGTCAGCCCGCCCCGCCGGATCGCCGGAAGCTGGTAGCAGAGCGACTTGCCTCCGCCGGTCGGCATGATCGCCAGCACATCGCGCCCGGCGAGCATAGCGGCGACGATCTCTTCCTGCCCTGGCCGGAAAACATCGAAGCCGAAGACGGACTTCAGGAGCCGTCGAGTTTGCTGCATCACCACCCCGGGGAATCGCTCGGGGTTACACTAGAGGTCCGGCGACGCGGTGTGAATTCACCAAGCGCCCGGATCTTCGGTGAGGCTGCGCTTCAGACGGAAAAGCTGGTGCCGCAACCGCAAGTGGCGGTTGCGTTGGGGTTCTCGACATGGAACCGGGCGCCGATCAGTTCGTCCTTGAAGTCGATCACCGCACCCGAGAGGAAGGGGAGCGATTCCGGGTCGACCAGCACGCGCTGACCGTCGCGCTCGATCACCAGATCGCCCTCCGCGACCTGATCCTCGAGCTGGAAATCATATTGGAAGCCCGAGCAGCCGCCGCCCAGCACGGCAACGCGGAGCGCCTTCGCCTCACCGGAATCGCCGGCGATCTCGGCAAGCCGCGCGAAGGCGCGCTCGGTGACCCTGACCGGGATCGAAAGCTCCATGATCGGCCTCTCTGGCTCCTGCGGGGCGCGAATCGGTTATAACCGGCTCGCAAATGCATCCGTGAAAGATGTAACCACGACTGGCGGCGAGACAAGGGTCCGGGCAGGGAAGGGCGATGGACGACACCAGACTGGCACCCTGCGCCGCGCAGCCCGGCGCGACCCGCGGCCGGCTCCACCCCGAGCCGGAGAGCGCCCATCGCTCGCCCTTCCAGCGCGACCGCGACCGGATCATTCACTCCTCGGCCTTCCGGCGGCTGAAGCACAAGACCCAGGTCTTCGTCGAGCACGAGGGCGACTATTACCGCACCCGCCTGACCCATTCGATCGAGGTCGCCCAGATCGCGCGCACCCTGGCCCGGACGCTGCGGCTGAACGAGGATCTGGCCGAGGCGGTGGCGCTGGCGCATGACCTCGGCCATCCGCCCTTCGGGCACACCGGCGAGGAGGCGCTTGACGAGTGCATGGCCGGATATGGCGGCTTCGACCACAACGCCCAGGCGCTGCGGATCGTGACCGGCCTCGAACGCCATTATGCCGGGTTCGACGGGCTGAACCTGACCTGGGAGACGCTGGAGGGGATCGCCAAGCACAATGGCCCGCTGCTCGAGTCGGCCGATGCCCCGCGCGGCCGGCTGCCCTTTGCCATCGCCGAGTATGTGTCCCGTCACGACCTCGAACTCCATACCCGGGCCAGCGCCGAAGCGCAGGTTGCGGCGCTCTCGGACGACATCGCCTATGTGAACCATGACCTCCATGACGGCCTGCGCGCGGGCCTGTTCGCCGAGGACGAGGCAATGGTGCTGCCCATCGTCGCTGACTGTTTCGCCGAGGTCGATGCCGCCTGGCCCGGCCTCGAGGCGCCACGGCGCCGCCACGAGGCGCTGCGGCGCGTCTTCGGCCTGATGGTCGACGACGTGCTGGCGGAAAGCCGGCACCGGCTCGCGGCGCTCGCCCCCTCCGGCATGGCCGAGGTGCAGGCGCTCGACCGCCCGGTGATTGCCTTCTCGGCCCGGATGGAGGGCGACATCGCCACCATCAAGGGCTTCCTCTTCTGCCGCATGTACCGCCATTACCGGGTGCGGCGGATGCGGGCCAAGGCTGCGGCCGTGGTGCGCGACCTCTTCGACATCTTCCTCGGCGACCCCGGCCTGATGCCGGACGAATGGAGCGCGGCGGCGGGCGCGGCCGGGTCGGAGGTGTTGCGTGCCCGGATCGTTGCGGACTATATCGCCGGCATGACCGACCGCTTCGCGCTGGAGGAGCACCGGGTGCTGACCGACCCGCTCGCCCGCGCCTGAACCTCCGGGAGCGCCGATGAACCTCTTTGCCGAGATCAGGACCGTTGTCATGGAGGCGCTGGCTCGCCTCGAGTCCGGCGGCGTGCTGCCGGGCGGGGCGCCACTCGGCGGCGTCACCGTCGAGCCGCCACGCGATCCGAGCCACGGCGACATGGCGACGAATGCGGCGATGGTGCTGGCCAAACCCGCCGGGCTGCAGCCCCGCGCGCTGGCCGAGCGCATCGCGCCCCTCCTGCGCGCCGATCCGCGCATTGCCGAGGTCAACGTGGCGGGGCCGGGTTTCATCAACCTCCGCCTCTCGCCCGCGCTCTGGCAGAGCGTCGTCGCCCGCGCGCTGGCCGAAGGCGCCGGGTTCGGCCGCTCGGCGATGGGAGCAGGGCAGAAGGTCAATGTCGAGTATGTCTCGGCCAACCCGACCGGGCCGCTTCATGTCGGCCATACGCGTGGCGCGGTGTTCGGCGATGCGCTGGCGAGCCTGCTGGGCTTCACCGGCTACGAGGTGACGCGCGAGTACTACATCAACGACGGCGGCGCCCAGGTCGAGGTTCTGGCCCGCTCGGCCTACGAGCGCTACCGCGAGGCGCACGGGCTGAACCCGGAGATCGCCGAGGGGCTTTACCCCGGCGACTACCTGATCCCGGTCGGCGCCGCGCTGAAGGCGAAGTTCGGCGACAGCCTGCTCGAGAGGCCCGAGAGCGAGTGGCTGGCCAAGGTGCGCGACTTCGCCACCGACATGATGATGGAGCTGATCCGGAGCGACCTGAAGGCGCTTGGCGTCGAGATGGACGTGTTCTTCTCGGAGAAGTCGCTCTACGGCACCGGTCGGATCGAGGAGGCGCTCGAGTTCCTGCGCGGCAGGGGCCTGATCTACGAGGGCGTGCTCGAGCCGCCGAAGGGCAAGGTGCCCGAGGACTGGGAACCGCGCCCGCAGACCCTGTTCCGCTCGACCGAGTTCGGCGACGACGTCGACCGGCCAATCCGCAAGGCGGACGGGGCCTGGACCTATTTCGCCCCCGACATCGCCTATCACAAGGACAAGGTGGACCGCGGCTTCGACCTGCTGATCGACGTCTGGGGCGCCGATCATGGCGGCTACGTCAAGCGCATGAAGGCGGCAGTGGCTGCGCTGAGCGGCAACCGGGTGCCGCTCGACATCAAGCTCTGCCAGCTCGTCAAGCTCTACAAGGGCGGCGAGCCCTACAAGATGTCGAAACGCGCCGGCACATTCGTCACGCTGCGGGACGTGGTCGACGAGGTCGGGCCGGACGTGGCCCGCTTCGTCATGCTGACGCGGAAGAACGACGCGCAGCTCGATTTCGACTTCGTCAAGGTGCTGGAGCAGAGCCGCGAGAACCCGGTCTGGTATGTGCAGTATGCCCATGCGCGGAGCTGCTCGCTGATGGCGAGGGCCGCCGAGGCGGGGATCGAGGCGGGTGATTCGCAGCTTGCCGGGGCGAGCCTCTCCAGCCTCTCGCACGACGCCGAGATCGCGCTGATGCGCAAGCTTGCCGAGTTCCCGCGCACCGTCGAGACGGCGGCGAACCATCACGAGCCCCACCGGGTGGCCTTCTATCTCTACGATCTCGCATCCGAATTCCATTCCTGGTGGAATCTCGGCCAGGGAGACGCCCGACTTCGGGTGATCCGGGAGGATGAGCCGGCACTGAGCCTTGCCCGGCTCGCGCTGGCGCGCGCGGTTCAGGTTGTGATTTCGGCTGGGCTTGGTATTCTGGGGGTGACCCCGATGAAAGAAATGAAGTGACCTGAAATCAAGATAACGGGGTCGGAGCAGGAATGCCCCCAAGATCGGGGAAGGACAGGCGCGGCACCCGCATGCGAGACGACGACTACGATGACTATCACGCCGCCGCGGATGGCGCCCCGTCGCCGTGGCGCGCGCGCTTCATGGCGCGCCTCTCGGTTGGTGCGGGTGCGCTGCTCGCGGTCGGCATCGTCGCCGGGGCCAGCCTCTGGGTCTATCGCCTCGTCGGGCGCGACGTCACGGCGATCCCGGTAATCCACGCGGCTCTGGCACCGGCCAAGGTGCAGCCGGACGATCCGGGTGGCGCGGTGACCGCGCATCAGGACATGACCAGCTATGAGGCCGGGGCCAATTCGTCGCGGTCGCCGCAGATCACTTTCGCGCCGCCGCCCGAACGCCCGGTGGCAGAAGATGTCGCCATGGGGACGCTTGGCCAGAAGGTGGCGTCCGTGCCTGCCGTCTCCGATGCGGTGCCCGGAACGGGCGATGTCTCGGCGGCTGCGGGAGGCACGGCGCTCGCACCGGCGGAAAGTCCGGTCGCCCCGGTCCGGCCGGCCGATCTGAGCCAGCAGATGGCGAAGGCCGAGCAGGCCGCGTCGCAGGAGGCCAAGCTGGCCGCGAGCGCTGCGTCCTCGACGGTCCAGATCCAGCTCGGCGCCTTCGAGAGCCGTGACGAGACCGAGGCCCAGTGGGACCGGATCTTCAGGCCGAACCAGGACGTGCTCGGCGGCCGCACGCTCGTCGTCCAGAGCACGATTTCCGGCGGCCGGCGGTTCTTCCGTCTGCGTGCCGGGCCGTTCAGGGACCGGACCGAGGCACAGAACGTCTGCCGGGCGCTGCAGGCGCGCGGCCAGGACTGTCTTGTGGCGGTGAACGGCTGATGGCCGCCCGCGCTGTCATCTTCGCCCCGGCCGGACCGGATCTGACCGCCGCGGAATGGCGTTTCTTCGCTGACGCGGCGCCCTGGGGGTTCATCCTGTTTGCCCGCAATGTCGAGAGCCCGGCCCAGATCAGGCGCCTGACCGCGTCGCTCCGTGACGCGGTCGGCCGGGATGCGCCGGTCCTCATCGACCAGGAGGGTGGCCGGGTCGCCCGGCTCAGCCCGCCGCACTGGAGGCGCTGGCAGCCGGTGCTGCGGCTGTTCGACGGCGCCGATGAGGTGCGTGCGCTGGAGGCTGCGCGGCTGCGCTACCGCATCATCGCCGAGGAACTCAGGGCGGTCGGAATCGATGTCGACTGCATGCCGCTACTCGATGTGCCGGCGCCGGGTGCTCACGGAATCATTGGCGACAGGGCGCTCGGTGCCGATGCCTCGGCGGTAGCGCGCCGGGGACGGGCGGTCTGCGAGGGGCTGCGCGCGGGCGGGGTGCTTCCGGTGATCAAGCACCTTCCGGGCCACGGCAGGGCGGGCGCCGACAGCCATCTCGAGCTGCCGCGGGTCGCGACGCCGCTCGCGATGCTCGATCGGTCCGACTTCGCTGCCTTCCGACCGCTGGCGCACGAGGCACTGGGAATGACGGCTCATGTTGTCTACGAGGCGATCGACCGCGAGAACTGTGCGACACTCTCCGCCGCCGTGATCGGCGCAATTCGCAACGCGATCGGGTTCGACGGTCTCCTGATGACGGACGATGTCTCGATGCAGGCGCTCTCGGGCAGTATGGCCGCACGGACGGCAGGTGCGCTGGCGGCGGGTTGCGACATTGTCTTGCACTGCAACGGCGACATGGGCGAGATGATGGAAATCGCCGGGAATGCGCCGCTGCTCGCAGGCGAGGCGGCCCGCCGGGCGGCCCGGGCAGAGGCCGAGCGACGCACGCCGGAGCCGTTCGACGTCGGCGCTGCGGAAGCACGCTACAGGGAAATCACCGGGGAGGCGCTTCATGCCTGAAGGTATCACGGAGATCGAGGCGGTTGCCTTCGACACGCCGCCCCGCGACGCCGCCGCGATCGAGGCGGAAACCCTGCTCATCAATGTCGACGGATTCGAGGGACCGCTGGATCTGCTGCTGACGCTGGCGCGGGTGCAGAAGGTCGATCTGCGCAAGATCTCGGTGCTCCAGCTTGCGGAGCAATATCTGGCCTTCATCGCCGAAGCGAAGCGGCTACGCATCGAGCTTGCCGCCGACTATCTTGTCATGGCGGCCTGGCTCGCCTGGCTGAAATCTCGCCTGCTGCTGCCGCCTCCGCATGAGGACGGGGGGCCGAGCGGGGAGGAACTGGCCGCGCATCTCGCCTTCCAGCTCGAACGGCTCGAGGCGATGCGCCGGGCCGCGGCGCAGCTGATGGCGCGCGACCAGCTTGGGCGGGACTTCTTTGCCCGCGGCATGAGCGAGACCGTGACCGTGAAGCGCCGCACCGAGTGGACCGCCTCGCTCTCCGACCTGCTGCGCGCCTATGCCCGGGTGAAGACCCGCGATGAGTACCGGCCGCTCCAAGTGGACCGCACGGCGATCTACAGCATGGATCAGGCGATCGAGCGGCTGAAGCAGTTGCTGGGGGTTGCCGTCGCCTGGGCACAGCTGATGTCCTACCTGCCCGACGGCTGGCAGATACAGCCCGCTCGGCGGCGGAGCGCGGTCGCCAGCACCTTTGCCGCGTCGCTGGAACTGGCAAAGCGCGGTGAGGTCGAGATCCGGCAGGCCGAGACCTTCGCGCCGATCTTTGTCCGCGCCCGGCGGCGCGAGGCCGCGGCATGACCGGAACGGAGGAAGCCGGGATCCTGTTCGATGCGCCGCCGATCGCGGAGCAGGAGCGGATGGTCGAGGCGATCCTGTTCGCCGGCCCCGAGCCGATGACACTGGCCCAGCTCGCCGAGCGGATGCCGCATGGCTGCGACGCCAGGGCGGCGCTGGAACTGCTGCGCAGGCGTTACGAGAGCCGCGGCGTGCATCTGGTCCGGATCGGCCCCGGCTGGGCCTTCCGCACCGCGCCCGACCTCGGCTTCCTGATGCGCCGCGAATCGCACGAGACCCGCAAGCTCAGCCGCGCCGCGATCGAGACCTTGGCGATCATCGCCTATCACCAGCCGGTGACGCGGGCCGAGATCGAGGAGATCCGCGGCGTCTCGGTGTCCCGCGGGACGGTGGACATGCTGCTGGAGCTCGACTGGATCCGGCTCGGCCGCCGACGCGAGACGCCGGGCCGGCCTGTTACCTTCGTCACGACGCAGTTGTTCCTCGATCATTTCGGACTCGAGAGCGCCCGCGACCTGCCGGGACTTAAGGAGCTGCGGGCCACCGGACTGCTCGACTCGACGCCGCCGGCGGACGACGCGGAGGATGATCTTCCCGGCGGATCCGAGGGGTCGATCGACGACATGTTCGGTGACGAGGCAGAGGAGGCCGGAGCCGAACGTCAGAACACCTGATCGGCGGGATCGCTAGACGGCCTTGAAGTGCTTCGACAGCTTCAGCTCCTGCCCCTGGTAGTTGGAGCCGATCCCTGCGCCGTAGAGCACGTCCGGCACGGCGGCCATGCGCTCGTAGACCAGGCGCCCCACCATCTGGCCGTGTTCGAGCGCAAACGGTGCTTCGTGGCAGCGCACCTCGAGCACACCGCGGGAGCCGCTGCCGCCGGTTGACGGATGCCCGAATCCCGGGTCGAAGAACCCCGCGTAATGCACCCGGAACTCGCCGGCCACGGCCATGTAGGGCATCATCTCGGCCGCCGTCTCGGGCGGCACGTTGACCGCCTCGCGGCTGACCAGGATGTAGAAGGCGCCAGGGTCGAGGATGATGCCGCCGTGCCGCCCGGGGCACACCGGCTCCCAGAACTCTGCCGGGTCGTAATGGTCGACGAGGCCGAGATCGATCAGCCCGGCATGACGCCGCGCCCTGTAGCCGACGATGCCATCTGCGCCCCGGGGGGTCAGGTCGACCGAGAAGCCGAGGCCGCAGTTGATCACCGCCTCGCCGTTGACCAGCGGCTCGCGGGCATGCAGCGCGCGCAGCTCCGCGTCGGCGATCTCCGCATGCCCCCGCCGGAACCGGATCTGGTTCAGCCGGATGCCGGGGCGCACCAGCACCGAGAAGGTGAGCGGGCTGATCTCGGCATAGAGCGGGCCAGCGTATCCGTGCTCGACACGGTCGAACTCGCCCGAACGGTCGGTGATCAGCCGGGTCAGCAGATCGAGCCGGCCTGTGGAGCTCTTGGCATTCGCCGCGGCGGCGATGTCGGGCGGCAGCACCAGCGATTCCTCGATCTCGACGACATAGACGCAGCCGGTCTCGAGCACGGCGCCCCTTGCCAGGTCGATCTCGTGCATGGC
This sequence comes from Limibaculum sp., assembly GCA_039805905.1. Lineage (GTDB taxonomy): Bacteria > Pseudomonadota > Alphaproteobacteria > Rhodobacterales > Rhodobacteraceae > Thermohalobaculum. Next base: position 24,664 of record JBDIVM010000015.1, read on the forward strand.
GAACGCACCGAGCCGCTCGGCCACCGTCCGGCCCTTCCCGGACAGGAAGCTTGCACGCACGCGCCAGGCGCGGCTGGCGAGGCGGAGGTCGAGGCTCGCCGGCTGCACCTGGCCGGGGGACAGAGGCGTGCCGACCGCGATGGCGCCCTGCGCCAGCATCGACCGGATTTCCTGCGAAGGCACGACGCCCTGTGCTGCTGCGGCCATCCGTCTGCTCCCGGTCAAGATGTGGTCGCGCCAAATGAAAGACGCCAGCAGCCGGGCCGCTGGCGTCTCCGTTTGGTCGGGCCGGCGAGATTCGAACTCACGACCTCTTGCGCCCCATGCAAGCGCGCTACCAGGCTGCGCTACGGCCCGACAGATGTGGTGTGGTTATAGCGGCTCTCGTCGCCAGTGCAACGGGATTCAGGACGGCGCCATAGCGCCAAAAGCCGAAGGGCCCTGCGCTTGCAGAGCCCCCCGGCAGGTCCCCCCGACCGACGCCCGGATCAGTGCTTCTCGAGCTGCTCCAGAAGGGCCTCGAGACGCGAGATGCTTGCCCGGATACGCTCCGGATCGACCGACCTGACATCCTCGGCGGCCTTGATCGCTCGGGCCGCGTCGACGCGCTGCCTGAGCGCGGACAGGCGGCGAGTCGTCTCTTCAGGTTCGGCCGGCATCTCCAGCTTGAGCTGGGCATCCGCCCGTCCGCGCGAAATGACATTCTTCGTGCCGGTCTCGCGCAGCACCTTCTGGACACCCTTGATGGTCATGCCGTCGTCGTAGAGCAGGGCCTTGATGCCGCGGAGCAGGGCGACATGGTCGGGTCGGTAGAGACGCCGACCGCCGCCGCGCTTCATCGGCTTGATCTGAGCGAAACGGGTCTCCCAGAACCGCAGCACATGCTGGGGCAGATCCAGTTCTTCGGAGACTTCGCTGATGGTACGAAACGCGTCCGGCGACTTTGTGCGGGCGCCGGCTACAGAGTCAACGGTGGCGGACATCAGTTCGCGCCTCCGCGATTCACCCGGTCCTTCATGATATGCGAAGGCCGGAACACCAGTACCCGGCGCGGCTCGATCGGAACCTCTTCGCCGGTCTTCGGGTTTCGACCCATCCGCGCGCCCTTGCCGCGGACCGCAAACGTCCCAAAGGAGGAAATCTTCACGTTTTCCCCGCGCACGAGCGCGTCGGAGACCTTGTCGAGGATCGTTTCCACCATGTTGGCGGATTCGTTCCGCGACAAACCGATCTCACGGTAGACTGCCTCGCTAAGGTCGGATCGTGTCAACGTATTACCAGCCATCGTCCGAACCCCCTTTCCATCTGCTACACAACACCCCAACCCGCACACAGCGGCTTAACTCTGCTCGCAAAAACGACTCTTTGTCAATGACTTGGGGGGGTGACCGGAACGTACAGTGGAGCTTTAAGTGGCAAAAATCTACCACCTCATCAATGCCGAGCCCCAGGCGAGACCGCCGCCGATGGCTTCCATCAGAAGCAGATGCCCCGGCCGGATACGCCCGTCGGCGACCGATATGGACAGGGCGAGCGGGATCGATGCCGCAGACGTGTTGCCGTGATCATGCACCGTGACCACGACCTTCTCCATCGGCACGCCCGCCCTTTTTGCCGTGCTTTCGATGATTCGCAGGTTCGCCTGATGCGGCACGATCCAGTCAAGATCCCGGCTCGTGACCCCCACCTTCTCCATAACCTCGTCCGCCACTTCCGCGAGCTTCACAACCGCGTGGCGAAAGACCTCGCGCCCCTCCATCTGCACATGACCCGAGGTCCGGGTCGTCGATGGCCCTCCGTCGACGTAGAGGATGTTGCTGTAGGCACCGTCCGAGTGCAGGCAGGTTGCCAGCACCCCCCGGTCGTGAACGTCCCCATCTCCCTGGCGGGCTTCGAGAATCAGGGCGCCAGCGCCGTCGCCGAACAGCACGCAGGTGGATCGATCCTCCCAGTCGAGAATGCGCGAGAAGGTCTCGGCGCCCACCACGAGGACGCGATCTGCCATGCCGGATATGATCAGGCTGTTGGCGTTCGACAGCGCATAGATGAAGCCCGCACACACCGCCTGAAGGTCGAACGCGAAGCCACCGGTCATCCCGATGGCGTGCTGCACGGTGGTCGCGGTGGACGGAAAGGTCTGGTCAGGGGTCGAGGTCGCGAGGACCACCGCGTCGATATCCGCGCCGGTCAGTCCGGCCTGCGACAGCGCCATGCGCGAGGCAGCGATGGCGAGATCGGAGGTCTTTTCCCCGTCCGCGGCAATGTGTCTGCGGCGGATACCCGTGCGGGTGCGGATCCACTCGTCGGTCGTATCGATGCGTTGCGCAAGCTCGTCATTGGTCACGACGCGCTCAGGCAGATAGTGGCCGCAACCGATTGCCTTCGCCCGGGTCATGCTCATGTCTCCTGCGCCGCCGCGCCGTTCTTTGCCTGCGGCGCTTCCGTCCCGGCCCGGAGACTGGCGAGCTGCCGGGCGACCAGACGGGGGAAATCGGTCTCGGCCATCTTCGCGGCGAGTTCGATCGCGGAAGCGGTGCCGACGGCATCGGCCGAGCCATGGCTCTTCACGACAGCCCCGTTCAGGCCGAGGAACACGCCGCCATTCGCACGCCGTGGATCGATGCGCATGCGCATGCGCTTGAGCGAGGTCAGCGCAAACAGGGCGCCGAGCCGCGACCAGATGCTGTGGCGGAACGCGTCAGTCATCGACTGGCGGATGAAGTTGGCCGTCCCTTCCGCTGTCTTGAGAAGCACATTGCCGGTGAAGCCGTCAGTGACGAAGACATCGGCGACCGATTTCGTAAGGTCGTTTCCCTCGACGAAGCCGACGAACTGGAACCGTTCGGTCGCTGCCGATTCCAGCAGTGCCGCTGCTTCGCGGAGCTCCGGCGGCCCCTTGCTCGGTTCCTTGCCGACATTGAGCAGCCCGACGCGGGGCCGGGCGATGCCGAAGGAGAGGCGCGCGTACTCGGAGCCCATGACGGCGAACTGCAGCAGGTTGCGCGCATCGGCGCGCACATCGGCCCCCATGTCGAGGACGATGTTGTACCCATGCGGCGCCTGTGAAGGCCAGATCACTGCGATCGCCGGCCGGTCGATCCCGGGCGCACGGCGCAGGATGAAGATCGCCATCGCCATGAGCGCACCGGTGTTTCCTGACGATACCGCCACCTGGGCCTCGCCCCCGGCGACTGCCTCGATCGTGCGCCACATCGAGGTCCCGCGACCGTCCCGCAGGGCACGCGACGGCTTTTCGGACATGGAGACGACCTGTGCGGCATGGCGGACTTCGCAGCATCTGCGCAGGTGATGGCGCCGCGCGAGCAGCTTGTCGATCTGGCTCTCGTCGCCATGTACCAGGAAATGCAGGCGTGGGTTCTGCGACAGCGCGCGGTCCATGCCGAGCAGGATCGGGGCGGGGCCCCTGTCGCCGCCCATTGCATCGATGGAGATCACGGTGCGCCCGTTCATCTCGCGAGCCTCGGCGCTCGCGGCTCGTCAGCCGGCTGGCCCGGCTGCGGGTCAGGAGCGGTCAACGGATATCTGTCCGGCCAGAGCCGGATCGGGCCTATGCCGCGTCCTCGTCCAGATCGGCTTCCGCCGCCTGCGCCACGATCTCGCGCCCGTCGTAATGGCCGCATGCCCCGCAGACATGGTGCGGCAGCTTCGACTCGCCGCAGTTGGGGCATTCCGCGCTCGAGACCGCCTTCAGGGCGTCGTGCGAACGGCGCATGTTGCGTTTGGACCGGGTCTTCCGGTTCTGCTGGACCGCCATGTCTATCCTCTGCGTTGCCGTCCGGGTCGTCGCTGCGGCCGATCCGCAGGCCCGGATGCTGATCCGTTCCCGGTGCGATCGCCAGCCGGCGCACTCCGGTCCGAGCCATTCTGGGAAACGAGACGCGGAAAATACTCGTTTTGCTCTCCGGGGCAAGAGCTTTCTTGGCGCCCTCCGCGGGGGCTCGACCAGGCATGTCTCGGGTCATCCATTGCCCTTGGCACTGCGTTGCCGGAGCGCTGCGAGCGCCGAGAACGGACCCGAGGTTTCCTCCCGGCCGGTCGCGCCCCCGGCGACGTCGGGCAGTTCGGCTCCGGCTGCCCGCGGATAGGGATCGATCGCAAGAACCAGCGTCTCGACGGCCAGCATCGCAGGATCGAGCGAATCGTCATACGGATCCGGCCCGTCATCGTCATCGAGGCCGATGCTCACCTCGCGCGTGGAACCGAGAAGGCTCGCCGGAACGTAGAGCCGCTCGATCTCGAGATCATGGCGGCTGCGCACGGGTTCGAGGGAAACGACGCAACGCTGCTCGATCTTCGCGATCAGCCTCCCGCGAATGCGCCATCCGTCACCCCCGACCGGCGAGATGAACCCGGCGAAGGACAGCCGGTCGAGGCGGGCTACACCCAGGAACAGGGCAAGAGCGGCGCATTCGGACGGGTCGGCCGCGACGCGGAAAGGCGTATCGCCATCGCGGTTGAGCTGCCCGACCGGCAGGGGACGGCTGAATGGCGGCGCCGAACCGGCGGCGGGACCAGCAGCAATGCGTTTGTTGGCCATCTTGTCATCCACCCGCACTGTCGGTGCCGCCCTGGAGGATCGGCGGCGCTTCGCTTGAATTTAGATCATCCTCGGAGTAGTGGAAACAAACAGATACGCGAGGGAGCCCGGACATGAAACGCACGTCGCACATCATAGCGGGACTTTTCGGTGTCTGGCTTGCGGCATCGCTTTCCGGCTGCGCCCCGATCATCGAGAGCCATGGCTACGCGCCCGACGATGCGCTGCTCGCGGACGTGGCGGTCGGGCAGGACACTCAGGGATCGGTCCGCCGGAAGATCGGCCGTCCGGCCACGACGGGAGTGATCGACGAGCGCGGCTGGTATTACGTCTCGACCAAGATCGAGAAGTACACTTATCACGAGCCGAAGGTGATCGACCGTCGTGTCGTTGCCATCGAGTTCGACAACAACGAGGTCGTCTCGGCGATCAACACTTACGGAATCGAGGACGGCAGGATCATCGATCTGCAGACCCGCACGACCCCGACCCACGGTCGTCAGCTTACCGTGCTGCAACAGATCCTCGGAAACCTCGGCAGGATCGACGCCGAAGACCTCGCGAACTGACGGATACGCGATGGTGCCGGATCATCGCGCCGTCGGGCGTCTGACGTCATGACCCGGGTCGGGCGGCAGGTGTGACCCGCAGGCGCACGCCGCCTTCCGGGCGCAGCGTCATGGTCATGACCGGCACCGGCGGCGGCCCGTCGCCGGGTGCGAAGCGGAATTGCGCGATCAGGGTGGCCAGGATGATCTGGGCCTGCATCATCGCGAAATTCGCACCGACGCAGATCCGAGGTCCGGCGCCGAAGGGCATGTGCAGATACCTGCTGCGGACGGCCACCCTTTCCGGGGCGAAGTTGTCCGGGTCGAACGCATCCGGCCGATCCCACCAGAGCCGGTGCCTGTGCAGCGCATAGATCGGCAGGAACAGGATCTCGCCTTGCCGGACCTCGCGACCGCCGAGCACGTCGGTGCTCCGTGCCGTGCGCGCCAGCAGCCCGACGGGCGGGTAGAGCCGCATTGCCTCCTCGATCACCTGCCGGACGAACGGCATGCGCTCGACGTCGGCTGCGCTGGCCGCGTCGCCCGTCATCGCTGCCTGTGCCTCGGCCCGCGCACGGTCCTGGGCGTCCCGATCGCCGGCGAGCAGCAGGAGCGACCAGGACAGCGCCAGCGCGGTCGTCTCGTGGCCGGCGACGATGAAGAACTGCATGTTGTGCAGCACCTCGTCGGGTGTCATCCGCCGCCCCGTCGCCGGGTCCACCGCATTCAGCATGTGGTCGAGCAGGTCATCAGCCTTGCCGGTGGCCTCGCGGCGGCGGTCCTCGATGGCGCGGGCGACCATGGCATGCATGGTCCGCACCGAGCCGCGGCCGAGGACGGCACCTGGCCGCGGCACCCAGTAGGGGACGTGCAGGAAATCCAGCATCGACGCGCGTCCGACGGTCTCGAAGTAGCGGACGATGGCGGCGCCGTAGGCGGCGGCATCGAAATGCTCGCGGCCTGAAAGCGCCACGTCGCAGATCACGTCGAAGGTGGCCGAAAGCATCTCCGCCACCAGTTCGGGCTGCCCCGCCGCCGCGGCGAGCCGCCCGGCGGCGCGCCGGGCGGTGGCGGTCATGAACGGCGCGAGCGCGGCGACCCGCCGCTGGGCGAATACGGGCGCAACGGCGCGGCGCTGCCTGCGCCACGCGTCGCCCTCGACCGTGAACAGGCTGTCGCCCACGGCCGGCCGAAGCATCCGCAGCATGATCTCGGACTTCGGGTAGTTCTCGGCATTGTCGAGGAAGATGCGCTTCAGCGCCCCCGGATCCTGGACCATGTGCCAGCGGCTGCCGAGCCGGCCGGTCAGCATCGGCTGCACATAGGCCAGGGCGGGGATGATCTCGAGAACGTTCCGTCGCGCGGCCCGGAGCGACCCGAGCATCGAGAGCGGGCGCGTGGGTGGATCGATTCGAGGCGGAACGAACGCCATGGTCCGAGCCCGGGTCACCCCGTTCCGCAGCAAAGGCGACGGCAGCGGACGCCGCTGCTAGAAATCGCCGACCCGCACTTCCCGCGCCATGTGGTCGAGCACGGCATTGACGAACCTCGCTTCCCTTCCTTCGCCGAAAAACGCCTTGGCAACATCCACATATTCACCGATGCTCACCTTCGGTGGAATGTCTGGCCGCGCCGTCAGCTCGTGCCCCGCCGCGCGGAACAGGGCGCGCAGCGTCGCATCGATCCGCGCGATCGGCCATTTCGCCACCAGCGCTCGGTCGGTCAGCTGGTCGATGGTGGCCTGGCGGGTGACGACCCCCTCCAGGATGTCGCGGAAGAGCGCCACGTCCGCGTCCCGATAGTGCGCGCCCTCGATTTCGGCGCCCAGCCGGTGATCCTCGAACTCGCGCTGCACCGTGCGCCAGTCGGCGCCGCCGATCTCCATCTGGTAGAGGGCCTGCACCGCGGCCAGCCGTGCGGCCGAGCGCGCGAGGCGCTCCTCCTCGCGGCCTTTGGAGTGGCGGGGCGGCTTCGGCGGCATCTCAGGCGGTCCGCGGCTGGCTGGCACCGGCGGCGACAATGAGGCCGGCCTCGCCCGGTACCCGATCGCCGGGTGCGGGCAGGCGGCGGAAGCGCCGCGACAGCGCCACAAGGTTCAGCGCAGCGGCTGCGGCGCCGCCGCCCTTGTCCATGCGGGTGGGATCGGCGCGGATCTCCGCCTGGGCCATGGTCTCGCAGGTGAGGATGCCGTTGCCGATGGCGAGCCCGTTCATGACACCGAGCAGCATCAGCCCGCGCGAGGAATCAGTGCAGACGGTCTCGTAATGGGTGGTCTCGCCGCGGATCACGCAACCGAGGGCGACGAAGCCCTCCCAGAGACCGGTCTCGCTCGCCATCCGGATCGCGACCGGGATCTCGAGGGCGCCGGGCACCTCGACGAGGTCATGGCGCGCGCCGGCCTGTTCGAGCACCGCGCGAGCACCGCTGATCAGGCCGTCCGCCACCTTCCGGTAGAAGGGCGCCGCCACCAGCAGAATCCGGGGCGAGGGGTCCAGAGCGGGGAGGGGCAGGGCGGCATGCTCGTCGGGTGTGGCCATCTCAGCCTCCGCGTTTCGGGATCGGCCGCGTCCCGATGATCGTGATCCCGTATCCCTCGAGGCCGACGACCTTGGGTGCCGGCGAATTCGTCAGCAGAATCATCTCGGAGACCCCGAGCGCTCCGAGGATCTGGGCGCCGACGCCGTAGTGGCGCAGCTCTTTCGGCGAAGCCCCGCCGACGCCCTTGAGCTTCGCCGAGATCAGGTTCGGCGCATTGTCTCGCAGCAGCACGACCGCGCCGCGCCCTTCGGCGGCGATGGCCGCCATCGAGTCCGGCACCTGCTGCCAGCGCTCGGGGTTCAGCGCGAGCAGATCCTCCAGCGGGTCGATCACATGCATCCGCACCAGGGCCGGAGCCCCGTCGGTGAGGTCGCCCTTGACCAGCGCGATGTGCTCGGCCCCGTCCGGCTGGTCGCGGAAGATGCGAATGTGCCACGCGCCGCCGATCGTCGAGGTGATGGTCTGCTCGGCCGTCTCCCGGACCAGGTTGTCGTGCCGGCGGCGATAGGCGATGAGATCAGAGATCGTGCCGATCTTCAGGTTGTGCCTCTGTGCGAAGGCGACCAGGTCCGGGAGCCGTGCCATCGAGCCGTCGTCGTTCATCACCTCGCAGATCACCCCGGCGGGCGCCAGCCCGGCAAGCCGCGCCACGTCGACTGCGGCTTCGGTATGGCCGGCGCGGACAAGGACGCCGCCGTCGCGGGCGCGCAGCGGGAACACATGCCCCGGCGTCGCGATGTCGGCCGGGCCGGTCTTGGGATCGATCGCGACCGCAACCGTATGCGCGCGGTCATGCGCCGAGATGCCGGTGGTCACGCCTTCGCGGGCCTCGATCGACACGGTGAACGCCGTCTCGTGCCGCGACTTGTTGTTCGAGGACATCAGCGGCAGGCCCAGCGCGTCGATCCGCTCGCCGGTCAGCGCGAGGCAGATCAGGCCGCGGCCGTGCGTCGCCATGAAATTGATCGCGTCGGGCGTTGCCATCTGCGCCGGGATCACCAGGTCGCCCTCGTTCTCGCGGTCCTCATGGTCGACAAGCAGGAACATGCGCCCGTTGCGCGCCTCGTCGATGATCTCGGCCACGGTCGAGATGGCGTCGGTGTATTCGGTCTTGCTCATGCGCATCATGCCGGGCTGTGCTTCCGCGGCGGGAATACCGCGCCCGCGCGCCGATTACCAGCGGGAGTCGGCAGCACCGCGTCCCTGGCCGGTCTCGGCAAGCCGCGCGACATAGCGCGCGAGCAGGTCAATCTCGAGGTTCACCGTGCTGCCGGCCGCCGCATCCCCGAGACTCGTCACCGTCCAAGTATGCGGAATGATGTTCACGCCGAAGGTCGCTCCGTCCACCTCGTTGACCGTGAGCGAGATGCCGTCAACCGCGATCGACCCTTTCGGCGCGATGAATCTGGCCAGAGCTGACGGCGCCCGGATCGTCAGGCGGTGACTGTCTCCCTCGGCGCGGATGCCGGTGATCTCGCCGACGCCGTCGATATGGCCCGAGACGATGTGGCCGCCCAGTTCGTCGCCAACCTTCAATGCAGGCTCGAGATTGATCCTCCACCCGGTCTCCCAGAAGCCGAGCGTCGTCTTCGCGACCGTCTCGGCAGAGGCCGATACCTCGAACCAGCTCCGTTCCGAGTCGCTGCCGGTTTCGAGCACGGTGAGGCAGATGCCGTTGCAGGCGATCGAGGCACCGATCTCGATCGTCTCGGCCGGCCTGGCGCAGCCGATTCGAAGATAGAGGTCGCCTGCCTCGCGCCGCGAGATGAGTGTGCCGACCTCGCGGATGATTCCGGTGAACATGACAGCCTCGCCGATTGCCTGACCGCAGCGATAGCGAATGCGCCCCGGCACGGCAAGGCGCGGCGGCACGAGACCGGCGTAAGCCATTCCTTAACCACGATCGTGATAGCGCTCGGCAACCCCGGAAGACGCCCACTGGGCAATGGGGCAGGACGTGGGCAGGAGGCGCGCATGGGCGAGGCGGCAGGGCGGCACTTCGTCTTCCTGCAGGGGCCGCACGGACCGTTCGCCCGGCGTCTCGCAGCCGCGCTCGCGGAGCGCGGCGCCACCGTCCGGCGGGTCGCCTTCAACCGCTCGGACGAGGCGGAGTGGCGGTCGGCGGGACCTCTCGTCGCCTTTCCCGGCAGCGCGGATGCCTTTCGCGGCTGGCTGCCTGAATATCTGTCCTGGAACCGGATCACCGATCTTGTTCTCTACGGCGACAGCCGGCCCGTCCACGCGGTTGCACTTGGCGCCGCCGCAGGCCTCGGCATCCGCTGCCACTGTTTCGAGGAAGGCTATATCCGTCCGCACTGGATCACCTACGAGCGTGGCGGCACGAATGGCGACTCACCCGCGAACGGAATCCCGATCGCCGTGATGGCGCGGGCGCTTGACGGGACTCCCGCGGCCCCGGACACGGCCGATGACGGCTGGGGGGCCAATCGCGCCCATATCTGGCATTCGGCACGGTACTACGGTCGGCTCGTGCTGCCGTCGCATCGTTACGAGCGCTACCGATCGGCCCGCGGCATCGGCCTCGGGCGCGAGTTCGCAAACTACGCGAGGCGTGCCATCAGTCTGCCGGCCCGCCGCCTGATGCAGGGGCTTGCGGCGCGGCGGCTTCTGGCGAGCGGAGCCCGGTTCCATCTCGCGCTGCTGCAACTCTCCTTCGACAGCGCCTTCCGTGCGCATTCCGGCTTCGGGAGCATGGCCGAGTTCGTGCTTCGCTGCATCGCCGCTTTCGCCGAAGGTGCGCCGGTTGGCGACATCCTGGTGTTCAAGTCGCACCCGTTCGAGGACGGGCGCGAGCGGCTCGGTGCCGTGATCGCGCAGTCGTCGGCCCGGCTCGGTCTGGCCGGGCGGGTGCAGTTCCTCGACGGTGCTCCCGGCCTCGCCGGCCTTCTCGACCGGGCGAGATCGGTCGTCACCGCCAACTCGACCGCAGCCCAGCAGGCGCTCTGGCGCGGGCTTCCGGTCGCGGCACTCGGCCGTGCGGTCTATGCCCGGCCGGAACTGGTGCGGGCGCAGCCGCTGGCGGAATTCTTCGCCGATCCGCAGCCTCCCGACTGCGGGGCCTACCGCATCTTCCGCCGGTTCCTGCTCGCGACATCGCAGATCGAGGGGTCGTTCTATGAGCCGCGGGGCATTGCCGCGCTCTGCAGGACGCTGCCGGAGGCGATGCTCGCAGAAGACGATCCCTACTGTCGGCTGCTCCGTACGACCGAGCTAGGGCCACGGCCCGACGCCGCCGCGCTGCCGGCGGAGCAACCGATGCGCCGCAGGCTTGCTGTCTGAAGCAGGCGCGGCATTCCGCGAAAGGCCATCCCGCACCAGGAGATACATGCCGATGATCCCCTGCCGCCTGCTTTGCGCATTCGTCCTGACCGTCGGCGTCGCGGCCTGTGCGGTTCCGCGTGCCGGACCCGACTACGGCGAGATCACGGCGCCGCCAACGGCAGCGCTCGACTACGCCGTGGTGCGGGTGACGGCAGCGGTCGCCAGCGCAACACGGGTCGATGAACGGCTGGGCTTCGGTGCCACGCTGGCGGAGGCGGCGGCCGAGGACACCGAGACCATTGCAGCCGGCGATGTGCTGTCGGTGACAGTCTGGGAGAGTATCGATCAGGGACTCCTGACCCCGACCGGGATCGGAGCGACGGCACTGCCGCCGCGCAAGGTCGACGAGCGCGGGATGATCTACGTCCCCTATGTCGGCGCGGTCCGGGCCGCCGGGCGATCAGTCGCCGCGCTCCGCGAGGCGATCCGCGCGGCACTGGCCGAGAAGACGCTGGAGCCACAGGTCGACGTTTCGGCGGTCGATCCGCGTGGCCGCATGGTCAGCGTCCAGGGCCAGGTGCGCAGCCCGGGGCTCTATCCGATCGAGCAGCCCACGGTACGCCTGCTCGCCATGCTCGCCCGCGCCGGTGGCGTGGCGGAGGACCCCGAGGTGATCCGCCTGAAGCTGCGCCGCGGCGCCCTGACGGGCGAGATCTGGGTTCAGGACCTTTATGACGACCCGCGCAACAACGTCGCGCTCAGGGCGGGTGACGCTGTGATAGCCGAGCGCGACCGCAGGCTCTTCACCGCGCTTGGTGCCGTCGGGCGCCAGGCGACGGTTCCCTTCCCTGTCCGCGATCTCACGGTCGAGCGGGCCATGGGGGCGGTCGGCGGGCTGATCGACGGGGCGGCCGATCCGACGGGCGTGTTCGTCTTCCGGGCCGAGCGGCCCGAGATCGCTGCCCGGGTCATCCCCGGCGGCACCTCCGGAGCAGACGGGCGGCGCATGGTCTATCTGATCGACCTGACACAGCCAGGCGGCTTGTTCCTCGCGCGCGAGTTCCTGATGCGCGACGGCGACACGCTGTATGTCACCTCGGCGCCCTTTACCCGCTGGATGAAGCTGCTGCAATCGGTCGCGCCGCTGGTGAACTTCTCCGGCTCCGTCAAGACGCTGGGAACGTTCTGAGGAGGTCCAGGCCGCTCCCGCGGCGGGCCGCGGTCAGCGTGGCCCCGGATAGGGCGGATAGGCCTCGTCGCCCCGGCCGGGCGGCCGGGCAATCCAGACCGACAGCACGTCGACACCGACGGTCTCGACGCTTTCGAGGACGAAGCCGGGAGCGTCTGCCAGCCGGTCGAGACCCAGCGCCCCGATTCCCGGAATGCCGTCGCCGCCGATGGCGATCCCGGCATTCACCAGCGCGACCTCGTCGACCAGCCCCGCCTTCAGCAGCGAGGCGGCCAGGCGCCCGCCACCCTCGCAGAGCACTGTGTTGAGGCCGGCATCGGAAAGGCGGGCCATGATGTCCGCGAGATCGAGGGCACCGTCCGGCCGCACCCCGACGTCCATCGTCACCACCCCGGCCGCCTCGAGCGCCGCACGCCGCTCCGGCGGGGCGTCCGGCCGGTGCATTACCCAGACCGGGATGCGCCGCGCGCTCGTCACCAGCCGCCGGTCGGGCGACAGCGACAGCCCGCCATCGGCGACCACCCGCACCGGGTGTGCGGCTCGCGCACCGAGGCCGCGCACATCCAGCATGGGATCGTCGGCGCGGGTGGTGCCGGCACCGACCAGTATCGCGTCCGACTGTGCTCGCAGCAGGTGGGCATGGAGCCGGGCCTGCGGGCAAGAAATCCAGCGGCTCTCGCCGTGACGGGTGGCGATCCGGCCGTCAAGCGTGGTGGCGAGCTTGAGTGCCAGCCACGGGCGCCCCCGCTCGATCCGCGACAGGAAGCCCGCGTTGAGTCGCCGCGCCTCCCGCGCCATCAGCCCGGTGTCGACCTTGACCCCCGCATCGCGCAGGACCGCGAAGCCGCGGCCGGAAACGCGCGGATCGGGATCCTCGAGCGGGCAGACGACCCGCGTCACGCCGGCCTCGACGAGAGCTGTGGCACAGGGCGGAGTCTGGCCGTGATGGGCACAGGGCTCCAGCGTCACATAGGCAGTCGCGCCGTTTAGGGCTGCCGCGCCGAAGCGGTCCGCCGCCTGGGCCAGCGCCACCGCCTCGGCATGGGGCCTGCCGCCATCAGCCGTGCATCCGCGCCCGAGCACCCGCCCATCTCGGACGAGAACGGTGCCCACCGCCGGGTTGGGCGCTACCCGGCCGAGACTCCGGGCCGCGAAGCCCAGCGCCATCCGCATCCAGCGGGCGTCGGCCGCCGGACTCACGCCATTGTTCATAAATCACTCCCCGGCCGGGCTTTCGGCGGGCGGCCGCAGTTCGGCGACGAAGTCCTCGAAATCGTCTGCTTCCTGGAAGTTCTTGTAGACGCTGGCAAAACGGACATAGGCGACCGTATCGATGCGAGCGAGCGACTCCATCACGATCTCGCCGATCACGTCTGACGGGATGTCGGTGTCGCCCATGCTCTCGAGCCGGCGCACGATCCCCGAGATCATCTGCTCGATCCGCTCCGGCTCCACGGGCCGCTTCTGCATGGCGATCCGGATCGAACGGGCGAGCTTGTCGCGGTCGAAATCCTCGCGCCGGCCGCTCTTCTTGATCACCACGAGGTCGCGCAGCTGCACGCGTTCGTAGGTGGTGAAGCGGCCGCCGCAACCCGGACAGCTGCGCCGCCGCCGGATCGCGGCGTGGTCCTCGGCGGGGCGGGAATCCTTGACCTGCGTCTCGATGTTTCCGCAGAACGGGCAGCGCATATCGCTCTCCTCATCATCGAACTACCAGCACTATAGGGGGTCGCCAAAAAATTGTGTAGAGGTCTGTAACAGACGCTAAATCTGGCGGGAACCCGGGGCAGGGACACGGTCTCTGACGACTTTGCGAGCACCGCTTTGCAGGCCTGGTCGGTGGACCGTATGACAGAGAAGGGCAAGGTATGGAATGGAGGTGCAGGATGACGCATGCGAAGCGGATCTTGCAGGCGATGGCGATTGCCGCGCTTGCGGCCGTGTCCGGGGCGGCACAGGCGGACAGCCGCAGCGGCACCTTCACCGGTGCCAGCGGCCACGCCGCCGCCGGCGCGGTCGACGTGGTCCAGACCGCTGAGGGCTGGGAGGTGCGGCTCGGTGGCAATTTCACCTTCGACGGCGCGCCGGATGCGCGGATCGGCTTCGGCGAGCGTGGTGCCTTCACGCCGGCGACGGATTTCGAGCCGTTGAAATCGAACGCGGGCGCCCAGACCTACAAGGTGCCGGCGCATATAGACCCCGCCGGCTTCGACGCGGTCTATGTCTGGTGCGGGCAATACCCGGTGCCGCTCGGGGTGGCCAAGATCGGCAACTGAACCATCAGAGCCCGGGATAGATCGGGAAGCCGTCGCAGAGCACCTTGACCTTCGCCTTCACGGCCGCCTCGACGGCGCCGTTGCCGTCCTCGCCATTGGCGGCGAGACCGTCGATCACCTCGACGATCAGACGGCCGATCACGGCAAACTCGGCCTCGCCGAAGCCCCGCGTGGTGCCAGCGGGCGAGCCGAGCCGGATGCCCGAGGTCACCATCGGTTTCTCCGGGTCAAAGGGAATGCCGTTCTTGTTGCAGGTGATGTGCGCGCGGCCCAGCGCCTTCTCGGCGGCGACACCGGTGACCCCCTTCGGCCGGAGGTCGACCAGCATGACATGGGTATCGGTGCCGCCGGTGACGATGGCGAGCCCGCCATCCATCAGCGCCGCCGCCAGCGCCCGGGCGTTCGCGACCACCTGGGCGGCATAGGCGCGGAACTCCGGGCGCAGCGCCTCGCCGAACGCCACTGCCTTCGCCGCGATCACATGCATCAGCGGCCCGCCCTGGAGCTGCGGAAACACCGCCGCATTGATCTTCTTCGCGATGTCCTCGTCATTGGTCAGCACCATCCCGCCACGCGGGCCGCGCAGCGTCTTGTGCGTGGTCGTGGTCGCCACGTGGGCGTGGTCGAGCGGGTTCGGATGCGCGCCGCCTGCGACGAGGCCGGCGAAATGGGCCATGTCCACATGGAACCACGCGCCGACCGAGTCGGCGATCTCGCGGAAGCGCCGGAAGTCGATCCGGCGCGGGATCGCCGAGCCTCCGGCGATGATCAGCTTCGGCCGATGCTCGGCCGCCAGCGCCGCGACCTGCTCGTAGTCGATGTTGTTGTCGGTCCGGGTCACACCGTACTGCACCGCATGGAACCACTTGCCCGACTGGTTCACCTTCGCGCCGTGGGTGAGATGTCCTCCCGAGGCGAGTTCCATGCCCATGATGGTGTCGCCGGGCTGGATCAGGGCCATGTTCACGGCCTGGTTCGCCTGCGCACCGGAATGCGGCTGCACGTTGGCGAACCTGCAGCCAAAGAGCTTGCATGCCCGGTCGATCGCCATTTGCTCGGCCACGTCCACATGCTGGCAACCGCCATAGTAGCGCCGGCCCGGATAGCCCTCGGCATACTTGTTCGTCAGCACCGAGCCCTGCGCCTCGAGCACTGCCCGGCTGACGATGTTCTCGGACGCGATCAGTTCGATCTCGTCCTGCTGGCGGCGCAGTTCCCTGGCGATGGCGCCGAACAGCTCGGCGTCACGGCTCTCGAGCGGCTCGGTAAAGAAGCCGGTGTCGCGGGCAGTTGCATCCATGGTGCGTCTCCTCTCGGATCGGGCGCGGGCGCCGGTATCGGATCGGCGCAATTCTGCCGGTCGGTCGCCGGCGGCGGCGCTACCAGATTCGGCGGCGCCCTTCTACATCAGATGCGACATGGGGCGATACGGCGTTTCGCAATGGAAAATCTTAAGGCGCCTGAAGACGAACCGCATGTTGTCACCCGGCGGCAGGTCCACCGGGCGACGGATTGCGGCGGTGGGGCGCGGCCGGTATGTTCGCGCAAGGCGTCGGTTCGCCATTCCCCGGGGCGCATGTGAGTTTCGAGAAGATCTGCTTCCTCGCCAGCGAGGCGCCCGAGGCGCAGGCCGCGATGCGGAACCTGCGCCACCGCTACGGCCATGCGGCGGCGGCCGAGGCCGACGTCATCGTCGCGCTCGGCGGCGACGGCTTCATGCTGCATACGCTGCATGGCACGATGGTGCTCGATGTGCCTGTCTACGGCATGAACTGCGGTACCGTCGGCTTCCTGATGAACGATTTCGACGATGAGGACCTGCATGGCCGGCTCGCGCGGGCGCGCCGGGCGGTGATCAACCCGCTGCGGATGCGGACCATCGACCACGCGGGGGACGCGGCGGAGGCCCTGGCCATCAACGAGGTCTCTCTGCTTCGCGAGACGCGCCAGGCGGCGAAGATCCGGATCGTGCTCGATGGCGAGGTGCGCATGCCCGAGCTGGTCTGTGATGGCGTGCTGGTGGCGACGCCGGCAGGCTCGACCGCCTATAACCTTTCCGCTCACGGCCCGATCCTGCCGATCCACGCCCGGCTCATGGCGCTGACGCCGATCTCGGTGTTCCGGCCCCGGCGCTGGCGCGGGGCGATCCTGCCCTGGGAGGCGCATGTGCGGTTCGAGATGCTGGAATTCGACAAGCGTCCGGTTTCCGCCACGGCCGACTATATCGAGGTTCGCGATGTCCGGCAGGTGGATGTGGCATCTGCGCCGGAGATCGAGATCAAGCTGCTCTACGATCCCGGCCACGGGCTGGAGGAGCGCCTGCTGAGCGAGCAGTTCGCGTCGTGAGCATGCGCCGCGCCTGCCGCAAAGGAATGGTCCCTGGTCCTGGGGGAACGCCAATGCCGACTCTCGCGGCAAGTCGATCACAGCGGCAACGGGGCGCGCAATGACCCTCGGTCAGCAGATGCGGTGGTGGGGGGCCGGCCTCGCCGTCTTCGTGCTGCTCCTGTGGTTGCTCGCCGACGCGGTCCTGCCGTTCCTTCTCGGTGCGGCGATGGCCTATCTCTGCGATCCATTGGCCGACCGGCTCGAGCGGTGCGGGTTGTCGCGGCTTCTTGCGACTGTCGGAGTCACCGTCGGATGGCTCGCGCTGGCGACGCTGGCGCTCCTGCTGATCGTGCCGCTCCTGGTCGAGCAGGTCCGCCACGCCATTGCCGCGGCACCCGGGACCTTCGACACGCTGCGCGAGCTTGCTAGCCGCCTGGTTCCGCCGTCCGAGGAAGCTTCCGAGCTTCGCGATGTCATCGAGTCGCTGAAGGCGCGCGTAAACGAATGGAGCGTCTCGGCGCTGAAGCGGCTCTGGAGCGGCGGGCTCGCGGTGGTCGATTTCGTTGCGCTCGTGGTCATCACCCCCGTCGTTGCGTTCTATCTTCTCTACGACTGGGACCGCATGATCGCGACCCTCGACGACCTGCTGCCGCGCCAGCACCGCGAGGTCATCCACGGCCTTGCCCGGGATCTCGACAACGTGCTGGCCGGCTTCGTCCGCGGGCAGCTCTCGGTCTGCGCCATCCTCGGCGCGTTCTACGCCGTCTCGCTGTCGCTCATCGGGCTGCGCTTCGGCTTCCTGATCGGTGCCTTCGCCGGGATGATCAGCTTCATCCCGTTCGTGGGTTCGATCCTGGGAGGCCTGCTTTCGATCGGCATCGCCGTGGTGCAGTTCTGGAACGAGCCGCAGTACATCGCCGCGGTCGTCGCGGTCTTTGTCGCGGGGCAGATGGTCGAGGGCAACTACCTGACGCCGAAACTCGTCGGGGGGAGTGTCGGCCTGCATCCCGTCTGGCTGATGTTCGCCCTCTCGGCCTTCGGCTCGCTGTTCGGATTTGCCGGCCTGCTGGTTGCCGTGCCTGCGGCCGCGGCGATCGGCGTGCTCAGCCGCTTCGGCCTCGCGCGCTACAAGGAGGGAAGCCTCTACAAGGGCGGCCGGGACTGGCTGCGCGAGCAGGCGGACCGCCAGGGCGGGAGAGGCGAGTGAACCGTCCGCCGCGCCAGCTCCCCCTTGCCCTCGAGCATCGCCCTGCGCTCGGGAGATCGGACTTCCTCGTGTCCGGATCCAACGCCGATGCGGTCCGGATGATATCGGCCTGGCGTGGCTGGCCGGGGCGACGGCTCGCGCTCAGCGGCCCCGACCGCGCCGGCAAGACGCACCTCGCCCATGTGTGGATGCAGGAGACCGGGGCCGACTGCATCGATGCCGCGGCGCTGGATGATGCCGCTGCCGGACGGCTGGCGCGGCATGGCTTCGCGATCATCGAGGATGTCGATCGCCTGGCTGGCCACGAGGCGCGGCGGCGGAGCGAGGCGGAACGGGCGCTGTTCCACCTCTGGAACCTTGCGGCCGCCGAGGGTGGCTGGCTGTTGCTGACCGGCCGGACGGCACCTGCACACTGGCAGATCGCGCTGCCCGATCTGGCGTCGCGCCTTTCCGCACTTCCGCATGTCCGCCTGGCAGCGCCGGATGACATGCTCCTGTCATCGTTGATGGTAAAACTGTTCGCCGATCGGCAGCTTCACGTGCAACCGGACGTGATCAGCCATCTCGCGCGAAGGGTCGAGCGATCCTGTGCCGCTGCCGAGGCCGCAGTCGCAGCCCTGGACCGGCTGGCGCTGGCGCGGAAGCGGCCGGTCAGCCGGGCGATGGTCCTGGAACTGTTCGGGGCCGCGGAGCCGGCAGAGGGAGACGGTTGAGCGATGCGTGCCGATTTTCTGAACCACCCGGTCGAACCTGCCCCGAAGGCGCAACACGCGAAGTTCGACCCGACCGGGCCGGAGCGATTCCACAATCGCGAGCTGTCGTGGCTTGCCTTCAACTGGCGCGTTCTCGAGGAGGCCGGCAACCCGCGCGAGCCGCTCCTGGAGCGGCTCCGGTTCCTGTCGATCTCCGGCACCAATCTGGACGAGTTCTACACCGTTCGCGTCGCCGGTCTCAGGGCGCAGATGCGCGCCGGTGTCGACCGGCTGTCGGATGATGGTCTCACCGCGGCCCAGCAACTCGAAATGATCGACACCGATTCGCTCAGGTTGCAGCGCGAGCAGCAGCGATGCTGGGGCAACCTGCGCCGGCTGCTGGCAGGGCAGGGCATACACGTGGTCGAGGCGGCGGAGCTGTCTGCCGAGGACAGGGATTGGCTCGGGGAGTACTTCCTCACCCAGGTCTTTCCGATGATCACGCCGCTTGCCCTCGACCCGGCACACCCCTTCCCCTTCATACCCAGTGCGGGGCTGGCGCTGGTGCTGGAGCTCTCGCGCTCCGCGGACGGCGAGGAGATGCAGGCCCTGATCCCGATTCCCTCGCAGCTCAAGCGCTATGTCCGGCTGGCGGACGGCGCGAAGGGCGGGATCCGGTTCCTGCCGCTCGAGACGCTGCTCGAGCTCTTCCTCGGTCAGCTCTTCCCCGGTTACGATTCGGTCGGCCGTTGCGTATTCCGGGTGCTCCGCGACAGCGATCTTGAAATCGAGGAAGAGGCCGAGGATCTCGTGCGCGAGTTCGAGACGGCGCTGAAACGTCGCCGCCGCGGCAGCGTGATCAGGCTCAAGATCTCGGGTTCGTCGCCGCGTCTCAAGCGACTCATCTGCGACCAGCACCGGGTCGGCCCGGCCGAGGTCATCGAGGTCGACGGGATCGTCGGCATCGGCGATGTGTCCGAGCTCATCGTCGACGACCGGCCGGACCTGCGCTGGCACCCCTACGCGCCGCGGCTGCCGGAGCGCGTGCGCGATCACGACGGCGACATCTTCGCCGCCGTCCGGCAGAAGGACATGCTGCTGCACCATCCCTACGAGAGCTTCGAGATCGTGGTGCAGTTCCTGCAACAGGCGGCGCGCGACCCGAATGTGGTCGCGATCAAGCAGACGCTCTACCGCACCACGAAGGACAGCCCGATCGTCCAGGCACTCTGCGAGGCGGCCGAGGACGGCAAGTCGGTCACCGCGCTGGTCGAGTTGAAGGCCCGCTTCGACGAGGCGACCAACATCCGTCTTGCCCGCCAGCTCGAGCGGGCAGGGGCACAGGTCGTGTTCGGCTTCGTCGACCTGAAGACCCACGCCAAGATTTCGACCGTCGTCCGGCGCGAGGGGGGTGAACTCGTCACCTACTCGCATTTCGGAACCGGCAACTACCACCCGATCACGGCGCGGATCTATACCGACCTCTCGCTTTTCACCTGCTCGGCCGGGCACGCGCTCGATGCGGCAAAGATCTTCAACTTCACCACCGGATATGCCGAGCCCCAGGGACTCCGGAAGGTGCAGGTTGCCCCGCTGACGCTGAAACGGACCCTGCTCGAGAAGCTTGCGGCCGAGGCGGATCATGCCCGGGCCGGCCGGCCCGCCCATGTATGGGTGAAGCTCAACTCGCTGATCGAGGCGGAGGTGATCGACGCCCTCTACGCTGCGTCGCGGGCGGGCGTGAAGATCGACATGGTGGTGCGCGGGATCTGCGGTCTCAGGCCGGGTGTGCCCGGGCTCAGCGAGAACATCCGCGTGAAGTCGATCGTTGGCCGGTTCCTCGAACACAGCCGCATCGTCTGCTTCGGCAACGGATATGGCCTGCCGTCGGAGCAGGCACTGGTCTATATCTCCTCCGCCGACTGGATGGACCGGAACCTCAACCGGCGGGTCGAGACGCTGGTGGAGATCGACAACCCGACCGTGCATGCGCAGATCATCGATCAGGTGATGGCGGCCAACCTGCGCGACGAAGCGCAGAGCTGGGTGCTGATGCCGGACGGCAGATATGTCCGCGCCGACGCAGTGGGCGAGGAGCCACTTTTCAGTTGCCATGAGTTCTTCATGAAGTATCCCTCGCTATCCGGACGCGGGCGCAGCGGCGCCGCCGATGCCCCGCGACTGACAAAGCCGCAGCCCGCGGCACAGGAGCGCTCACCTGTCTGACCGGACGTCCATTGCGCGCCCGCAGCGCGGCGAGGCCCGGCCGGCGCGGCAGGGCGACTTCTTCGCCGGACAGCCGCCATCCTTCCCGGGGATCGATCGGCCGGCCGGCCGGATCGGCGTGATCGACGTCGGCTCGAACTCGGTCCGCATGGTCGTGTTCGAGGGCGACTGCCGCAGCCCGGCGACCCTGTTCAACGAGCGGGTGATGTGCGGACTCGGAACACGCCTCGCGGACACCGGAACTCTGGATCCCCGCGCCAAGCATCGCGCGCTCGGGGCGCTGAAGCGGTTTGCCGCCATCGCGCCGGCGCTCCAGGTGGGAGCAATGGCGGCCGTCGCGACCGCTGCGGTGCGGGATGCAGCGGACGGGGCGGACTTCTGCCGGCAGGTGGAGCGCGAGACCGGGATCCGGCTGGTAATCCCCAGCGGCGCGGAGGAAGCGCGTCTCGCGGCGCTGGGCGTCGCCTTCGGCAATCCCCGGGCGGACGGGGTGGTGGTCGATCTCGGCGGCGCGTCGGTGGAACTCTGCCGGATCGAGAGGGGGAGACCCGGACGTGGCGTGACGACACCGCTCGGGCCGCTCCGGCTCTCGGGGCTACGCAAGCGTGCGGCGCTCGAGGCCGAGATCGCGCGGCATCTCGAGCCACAGCGCGAGGCATTCGGCCTCGGCGGCGGCCGGCTCCATCTGGTCGGCGGCTCCTGGCGTGCGCTCGCCCGGGCCCATATGATGCACGCAAGATACCCGCTCCAGGTCCTGCATGAGTACACGCTCGCGCGCGATGTCGCCGAGCAGGCTGCCGAATGGATCACCGTGAGTGCGCCGTCCGCGCTCGCCGAGCTGCCCGGCGTTTCCGAGAACCGGGCGCCGGTGTTGCCGGTTGCCGGGGCACTTCTGCGCAAGCTGATCGCGGTCCTGGAGCCGGGCGAGGTCGTGTTCTCGGGGTTCGGCCTGCGCGAGGGCCTCTGCCTCGAGCACATGCCATGGCTCCTGCGCGGAGACGATCCGCTGATCGCCGCCTGCGATGCACAGGAGGCGATCAGTGCGCGGGCGCCAGGATTCGGGCGAGAACTCGCTGCATGGGTAAAGGATATCCTGCCGCCGGAAGACCCCGAAGAAGATCGCCTGCTTGAAGCGGCGGCGCGTCTCGTCGACGTGAACTGGCGAATCCATCCGGATTACCGTGTCGCCAGCTCGTGGGAGACCGTGACCCAGACGACGATCACCGATCTCGGCCATGCCGGGCGGGTGTTCATTGGCGCGATTCTCGCGACCCGCTACAAGCGCAACCGGAAGCTGCTGGAGCAGAGCGGCCTGCTGCGCCTCTCGACCCGCGCCGCCATCGATCGGGCCGTTCGGTTCGGCTACGCCTTCCGGGTCGGGACCGTACTTGCCGGTGCGACACCGGGCATTCTGCCGCTGACGCGCTTCGAGCGCAGTTCCGGCGAAACCGAGCTGGTTCTGACCGGGAATGCGGCGGATTTCATGGGCGAGGAGGTCGAGAAGCGTCTGCGACAGTTCGGAAAGGAACTCGGTTCGGATATCGGATGGCGCATCGAGCGGGAGTGATGGGCAAGAAAATAAATGTAAACAGATATTTAACTAGTTTCTCTAATTAATCGGAGTCGAAACGCTCCATGAGCTGTTGCTTGAAAAAGCGAAAACGACCTGCTCTCGGCAGGTCGTTTCCTCCCCCAGACTTGGACCGGGATCTTCTGTCCCTTGTTCTCTGTGGCGAATCGGATAGCGCATTCACGGGCTTGAGTCACGTTACATCATGCGCGAATTCCATCCTGCGGAAGCAACCGTGGCTTGTATGCCGCAGAGGGCGACTCGCCGAACCCGATTGCCCCCGGCCAGGGTGCTGTTCGCCGCTTCGGGACCCAAGACGGGTTGGCGTGCTTGCTCTTCCGCGTCGCCTCGCCTACACCGGCCGGCGATCCCGAGAGCAGCCGCAACCGAGGACCGCGATGCGCCTGACCCGCTTTTTTCTACCCGTGCTGAAGGAGACCCCCGCCGAGGCACAGATCGTCTCGCACAGGCTTATGCTGCGCGCCGGCATGATCCGCCAGGCGAGTGCGGGGATCTACTCGTGGCTGCCGCTCGGCTTCCGGGTGCTTCGCCGGATCGAGGAGATCGTCCATCAGGAGCAGCAGCGTGCCGGTGCCATCCCCATGCTGATGCCCACCATTCAGTCGGCCGATCTCTGGCGCGAATCCGGCCGCTATGACGATTACGGGCCGGAGATGCTGCGCTTTAAGGACCGGCACGAGCGCGACATGCTCTACGGGCCGACCAATGAGGAGATGATTACCGAGATCTTCCGCGCCTACTGCTCGTCCTGGCGCGACGTGCCGAGGAATCTCTACCACATCCAGTGGAAGTTCCGCGACGAGGTTCGCCCCCGATTCGGGGTGATGCGCGGACGCGAGTTCCTGATGAAGGACGCGTATTCCTTCGACCTCGATCGTGCGGGCGCGATCCACAGCTACAACCAGATGATGGTTGCCTACCTGCGCACCTTCGATCGCATGGGACTCAAGGCCGTCCCGATGCGCGCCGAGAGCGGACCGATCGGAGGCGACCACGCGCACGAGTTCCTGATCCTCGCGGATACCGGGGAGACCCAGGTTTTCCTCGATCGCAGGCTGCTCGACCTCAGCTTCCGCGACCGTGCCTTGGACTACGAAGACAGGGCGCAGCTCCAGGCCATCTGCGAGGAGTGGACAGGCGCCTATGCGCGCACCGACGACACGCACGACCAGGCATTGTTCGAGCGTATGGTGCCGGCGGAGCGGCGCGTCACCGCGCGCGGCATAGAGGTCGGCCACATCTTCTATTTCGGCACCAAGTATTCCGAGCCGCTCGGCGCCGTGATCGCTACGCCGGAGGGCGAGAAGGTGCCGATCCACGGCGGCAGCTACGGCATTGGCGTCAGCCGGCTCGTGGCCGCGATCATCGAGGCGAGCCACGACGAGAAGGGCATCATCTGGCCCGAGGGCGTGACGCCGTTCCATGTCGGCCTCGTCAATCTGAAGCAGGGAGATGCCGCAACCGACAGCGCCTGTCTCGCCCTCTACCGGGATCTCTCGGATGCCGGACTCGACGTGCTCTATGACGACCGCGACGAGCGGGCAGGAGCGAAGTTTGCCGCCATGGAGCTGATCGGCCTGCCATGGCGCATCACCATCGGGCCACGGGGCCTCGCCGCCGGAGTTGTCGAACTGACCTCGCGGCGCACCGGGGAAACCTGGGAGCTTGCGCCTGCGGAAGCCGCAGAACGCCTGACTGGCATCTACAAGGGGCTGTGAGGGTAGGGTGAGCGACGCGACCTCCGTCGCCGAGGACATTCCGCCGCGCCCGTTCTCGCGGCTCGAATGGATGATTGCGTGGCGCTATCTCCGCGCCCGGCGGAACGAAGGGGCTATCTCGGTGATCGCCGGCTTCTCGCTTGCCGGAATCCTGCTCGGCGTCGGCACCCTGATCGTGGTGATGTCGGTAATGAACGGCTTCCGGGTCGAGCTCGTGGGCCGCATCCTCGGCGCCCAGGCCCATATCCTCGTGCTGTCCTCGGCGCCCGGCGGGCTCGCCGGCTACGACGCGCTGGCCGCGAAGCTCGCGCAGAACACCCAAGTCACGCGGGCCGCCCCGGCGATCGAGGGCCAAGTGATGGCCTCGGCGGACGCCGGCAATGCCGGCGCGCTGGTCCGCGGCCTGCGCAAGCAGGACCTGCTGACCCTGCCGGGCGTCGCGCATCCCGAAAGCGCGCAGGGGAGCCTCGACGACTACGAGCGCGGGGTCGCCATCGGCGAGGGACTGGCGCGCAAGCTCAGGCTCGGCGTCGGCGACAGCATCACGCTGGTCAGCCCGCGCGGGCTCACCACGCCCTTCGGGGTAAAGCCGACGATCAAGAGCTACGAGATCGCCTACATCTTCCGCATCGGCATGAGCGAGTACGACAAGGTCTTCGTGTTCATGCCGCTCGAGGAGGCGCAGGCCTATTTCCGCAAGGATGGCACGGTCGATGCCATCGAGATCATGGTCAGGGAGCCGGACCGGGTCGAGGAGATCGGGGCCGGGATGTTCCCGATGCTGCCGCAGGATGTCTATCTGTGGAACTGGCAGCGGGCGAACGGCTCGTTCATCTCGGCGCTGAAGGTCGAGGCGAACGTGATGTTCATGATCCTTTCGCTGATCATCCTGATCGTTGCGCTGAACATCGTCTCGGGCCTGATCATGCTGGTGAAGGAGAAGGGACGCCACATCGCCATCATGCGCACCTTCGGCATGACGCGCGGCGCGATCCTGCGCATCTTCTTCATCTGCGGCGCGGCGATCGGCGTCACCGGCACGGTGCTGGGCGTGATCGCGGGGGTGCTGTTCACCATCTACATCCAGGAGATCCAGGGCGCGGTCGAGGCTCTGTCGGGCACCTCGGTCTGGGACCCGGAGCTGCGCTTCCTGACCCGGCTGCCCGCAGTGCTTCAGTTCGGCGACGTGATGCTGACCTGCACGGTCTCGCTCGTCTTCGCCTTCCTCGCCACGCTCTATCCGGCCCGGCGGGCAGCAAAGCTCGATCCCGTCGAGGCGCTCCGCTATGAGTGAGGCGCTGGAGCTCGCCGGCATCGTCCGCACCTTTCGGCAGGGACCGCGCGAGGTTCGGGTGCTCAGGGGTGCAGACCTCGCGATCGCGCCTGGCGAGGTTGTGGCGCTGGTGGCACCCTCCGGGGCCGGAAAGTCGACGCTCCTGCAGATTGCCGGACTTCTGGACGCGCCGACTGCCGGCACGGTGTCGGTTGGCGGCCAGGCCTATTCGGGCCTCGATGATGCCGACCGGACCGCCGCCCGGCGCAGGCTGCTGGGGTTCGTATACCAGTTTCACCACCTGCTGCCCGAGTTCTCGGCCGAGGAAAATCTGGTCATTCCAATGATGACGGCGGGCGCCGGAAAGGCGTCGGCGCTTGCGCGCGCTGGCGCTCTGCTGGAACGGGTCGGTCTCGCCGACCGGCGGACCCACCGGCCGGCCGAGCTCTCGGGCGGAGAGCAGCAGCGGGTGGCGATCTGCCGGGCGCTGGCGAACCGGCCGCGGGTGCTGCTGGCGGACGAACCGACCGGCAATCTCGACCCCGAGACATCGGGCCGGGTCTTTGCGATGCTGCTGGACGTGGTGCGCGAGACCGGGCTCGCGGCGCTGATCGCCACCCACAACCACGCGCTCGCCTCGCGCATGGACCGCACCGTGCGCCTTGCGGACGGCATCATTCGCGGCGATTGAGGCCGGCCGGGGCGGTGACGCCGGGCGGCGACTCGCCTATATTCAGGGCATGGTCCGGCTGCTCCCCCTGCTGCTCCTGATCCTGACGGTCGTCGGAACGATCGCGTTCTCGTCATGGCAGTCGGGACGGACGCTGCGCCGGCGCTCGCGGGTGCTGATGAACGACCAGATCGAGGCGTTGCTGAACCGGCTGGCGCGCACTGCCGGGATCGACCGGGTCGAGGTGCGGCTGCTGGACATGCCGGTGATCAACGGACTCGCCACCGCGACCGGGGAAATCTACATTACCAGCGGTCTGTTCCGCGCCTTCCAGACCGGGCGGATCAGCGCGCCCGAGCTCGCCTCGGTGGTGGCGCATGAGCTCGGCCACCTGGCGCTCGGGCATACCCGGCGCCGGATCATCGACGTGACCGGGGCGCAGACGCTGCACATCGTGCTGGGCTCGATCCTGAACCGCTTCATCCCGATCCTCGGCTGGATCGTGGCGCGCTGGGTTGCGCTCTTCCTCGTCACCCGGCTGACCCGCAAGGACGAGTTCGAGGCCGATGCCTATGCCACCGCGCTGATGATCCGCTCGGGCCTCGGCGCCGCACCGCAGGCACGGATGCTGGAGAAGCTGCTGGCGCTGGTGCCGGAGTCGCGAACCCAGGAGCTCGACTGGCTCGCCTCGCATCCGCCGGTGGCCGAGCGCACCGCGGCGATCCGCGCCAATGCCGAGCGCTGGGCCGCTTCGGCTGGGTAGGGGGCCGGCGGGGCGGGCTCAGACCACCCCCTTCGCTCTCAGCGCCTCGATGGCCTGTGCATCATAGCCGAGGCGGCGCAGGATCGAGCCGGTGTCGACGCCGAGGGCAGGTCCTGCATTGCGCGGCGACTCGGCACCGGCAACCCGAAGGGGACCGGAGAGCATCCGGACGATCTCCGCCCCGTCCGGGCCCGAGAATCCGGCGATCCGTCCCGTTCCGGCGACGAACGGATCGCCCAGCGCAGCGGCCACGTCGTTGACCGGCGCGACCGGCACGACGCCCCGCAGCCGGTCCAGCCACTCTGCGGTGGTGTGCGCCGAAAGCGCCGCGTCGAGCATCTCCGTTACCTCGGCCCGGTGCTCCAGCCGCGACGCGAAGCTGGCAAAGCGTGAGTCGGCGCCCCAGTCCGGCCGCCCCAGCGCCTCGCAGAGGATCGGCCAGAACTTCTCCTTGTTGCACATGACGAAGAGCCAGCCGTCCTTCGTCCGGTAGAGCTGCGAGGGGGTCAGCGACGGGTGCGATGACCGCGGTTCGCGCCCCTGGTTCACGCCGGCATTCAGATACCAGGTGGCCAGATAGCCGAGATTGTGCAGGGCCGTGTCGAACAGCGAGGTATCGACGTCCATCCCCTTACCTGACGCCCGCGCCCCGATCACTCCGCAGGCCAGCCCGAAGGCCGCCATCAGACCGGTCATCATGTCGACGACCGAAAGACCGAAGCGCGCCGGCGGCCCGTCCGGCTCGCCGGTGAGGCTCAGATAGCCGGCCTCGGCCTGCATCAGGTAGTCGTAACCCGGCCAGCCCGCCCGCGGACCGTCGCGGCCATAGGCCGAGAGATGGGCGCAGACGATGGCAGGGTTGAGCGGGCCGAGCGCGGCGTAGTCGAGCCCGAGCTTCGCCGGCAGGTCGCCGCGAAGGTTGTTCAACACCGCATCGGCCCCGGCGACCAGCCGGCGAAACACCTCGCGCCCCTCGACCGTCTTGAGGTTCAGCGTCAGCGAGCGCTTGTTGCGGTTGAACGAGTGGAAGAACTGGCTCGATCCGTCGGCAAGGAAATGCGGGCCGATGCCCCGGGCCATGTCGCCGCCGTCGGCCGGGTTCTCGATCTTGATCACCTCGGCGCCGAGATCGGCCAGCAGCATGGTCCCGAATGGTCCGGCGCCGTATTGCTCGACGGCGAGGATCGTGACGCCTGAGAGCGGCAGCGTCACGCCGGGCTCCTCTCGATCAATCGCTTCGCGATCAGCAGCCGCTGGATCTCGTTCGTCCCCTCGCCGATGCAGAGCAGCGGCGCGTCGCGGTAGAGGCGTTCGACGATGAACTCCTTCGAGTAACCATAGGCGCCGTGGATGCGCATGGCCTCGGTGGCGTTCTCCAGTGCCGCCTCGCTCGCGAAGAGCTTGGCCATGCCGGCCTCGTAGTCGCAGCGCTCGCCGCGGTCGAGCGCCTGTGCCGCCCGCTCGGTCAGCAGTCGCGCCGCCTCGACGCGGGTCGCCATGTCGGCGAGCTTCAGCGCGATTGCCTGGTGCTCGTGGATCGGCTTGCCGAAGGTCTTGCGGCTCTGGGCATATTTGACCGCCTCGTCGAGGGCCGCCTGGGCCACGCCGACACCGCGGGCGGCGATGTTGACCCGTCCGAGTTCGAGACCCGAGAGCGCCGCCTTCAGGCCATTGCCTTCCCCCCCGATCAGGTTGAAGCCCGGCACGCGGTGGTCCTCGAAGAGCAACTCTGCCGTGTCGATGCTCCGGTAGCCGAGCTTCGGGAGCTTGCGCACCGGCCGGAACCCCTCGCCCTTCTCGCAGATGAAGAGGCTCATGCCCCTGTGCCGCGGCTCGGCCTTCGGGTCGGTCTTGACCAGAACCGCGAAGGCCTGCCCATGGATCCCGTTGGTGATCCAGCTCTTGGTGCCGTTGACCACGTAGTCGTTGCCGTCGGCGCGGGCGGTGGTGCGGATTGCCTGCAAATCGGTGCCGCAGTCGGGCTCGGTCAGCGCCAGCCCGCCGCGGAGCTCGCCGGAGGCAAAGCGGGGCAGGAAGTGCCGCTTCTGCTCCTCGGTGCCCATCTTCGCGACGATATGCGCCATGATCAGGTGCGAGTTGACGATGCCCGAGACCGACATCCAGACACGCGCGATCCGCTCGATCACCTTGGCGTAGGTGGATGGCGAAAGGCCCAACCCGCCATATTCCTCCGGGATTACCGCGCCGAAGAGGCCCATCTCCTTCATCCGCGCGACGATTTCCTCGGGATACTCGTCCGCCGCCTCGAGCCTCCGGGCGTGGGGCGCGACGTCGCGTTCGAGGAACCGCTCGACCGTGTCGAGCACCAGGCGTTCGGCCTCGGCGTCCATTTTCAGGCTCCGCAGAAGGGCGCGAAGGCGGCCACCGCGGCGGGTGCGGAGTCGAGCGCCAGCAGCGACGACTCCATCCGGGCGACCCGCCCGGGTCCGGCCCAGAGCGCCGCATTGGCGCGGTATTTCGCAACGATCTCGGCGTTCGAGAGCGGCCGGTCGGCGGCGCCGCGGTTCACCGGCTCGGAGTGCTCGTGCACCGTGCCGTCCTCCAGCGTCACCTTCACCGCGCCGGAATAGGCCTTCGGGAACGGTCCCTCGCCGAAGGCTCGGAAGGCGGTGCGGTCGGCCAGTGCCAGGGTGGCAGGATCGGTGCGGCAAGCCGGCTCCAGCTCGGCGAGCCCGAGCCTTCCGTGCACGAGCGCGGTCGCGACCAGGTACTGCACCGAGAACCTGGCGTCGTAGTCGTTCTTCGGGCGGAGCTTGTTCGCCTCGGGCTCGCAGATCACCGGGAAGACCTGCTCGGGCACCCGGATCTCGATCCTCGCGATCCGCTCCGCCGGGCAGCGGGGGCGCAGGCGCAGGGCCGCGTCGATGGCGGCGTGGGTGAAGTGGCAGGTAGGGTAGGGCTTGATTGCCGTGGCCATCAGCTCCCAGACTGTACCGAAGTCAGCGGAAATCCCCGCAAGATCAATCCAGTCGGTGAATTTTCCGCCATAGATGTTGAAGAGACCGAAGCGCCCGTCATAGGGCTTTGTCGCGCCGACGAAGCCCTCGCGCGCCAGCGCCACCGCCGTGAGTGCTGAGGAGGCCGCCCAGCCCGGATGGAAACGCTTGTTCCAGGCGCCGTCCTCGAGGAACTCCATCGCGCCCCCGGCCATGGAGACGGCGAGCCCCTGCGCATGGACAAGCTGCGCCGCGTTCAGCCCCGTCAGCCGCCCGGCCGCCAGCACGCAGCCGAAGATGCCGACCATGCCGGTGGGATGAAAGCCGGCCTGATGGAAGGCCGATTTCGCGCAGGCGCCGATGCGGGTGGCGGTCTCGATCCCGATCACATAGGCCGTCAGCATCTCGCGCCCGCTCGCACCTGTCATGGCGGCGGCGGACAGCACCGCGGGCAGCACGCTGGCGGTCGGGTGGATGATACCGGCGATGTGGGTGTCGTCGAAGTCGAGCCCGTGGATCAGGCAGCCGTTCATCGTTGCAGCGTCACGCGGGTTCATCCGAGCCGGCATCCCCAGCAGCGGCACCTCGCCAGCGGCGCCCAGCGCCTGCAGCCCGGCGAGCGTCCTGTGGGCGAAGTCGTAGCGGGTCGAGGCAAGCGCGATGCCCGCGGCGTCGAGCATGTGATGCGCGGCGCGGGTGCGGACCTCGTCCGGGATGGCATCGTGGGCGAGCGAGACGGCGAAGGCGGCGAGCCGTTCGGAGATCGGCGCGTCCACCGCCTTCTGCTGGCTGACGATGTCGGTCTGCTTGTTCATGGGAGCCTCCCTTGTCCACCCCCCGGCCATGAGCCGGGGTTTCGTGCCGCACAGCCCAGACGATCAGGGCCCCGGGTCGAGCCCGGAACACGGGCCGGCGCCGCGCTTCTCATTCTTTCGGCCCCTTGCCGCGCTGCCGCACGAGGCTCGCCCGCTCGAAGCTCAGCACCACCGTGCCATCCTGCTTGTAGCCCTCGGTATGGGTCGTCACCACGCCCTGGCCGGGGCGCGTCGCCGACTTGCGCACCTCGAGCACCTTGGTGCGGGCATAGAGCGTGTCGCCGACGAAGACCGGCGCCGTCAGCTTCACCTCGCGCCAGCCCAGATTGGCGATCGCGCGGGCGCTCACGTCGTCGACCGTCAGCCCGGTCACGATCGCCAGCGTCAGCGTCGAGTTCACCAGCGCCTGCCCGAACTCGGTCCCCGCCGCATAGGCGTCGTCACAATGCGCCGGGTGGCGGTTCATGGTCAGCAGGCTGAACTGGATGTTGTCGGCCTGGGTGACGGTGCGCCCCGGGCGGTGCTCGTAGACATCGCCGACCGTGAAGTCCTCGAGGTCGCGGCCATAGCGCGCGACAATCACGCGGCCACCGGGGCCGGGCTCGAGGCCGCTGGTCTCGCGCTTGTCCTTCGCCTTCATGGGCCTCCATTCTACCCCATCCCGGGGAGCAGGGAAGCCGCGAGCGGAAACATCAGGTGGGCGATGCGGGCACCTCAGTCGGACCGGTGTGTTGCGATCAGCGCGTCAAGCCAGCCATTGTCGGCTCCCAGTGCCGGGGCGGGCGCCTCGCGCCCCGGGCGCAGCCCGTCGATGCAAAAGGGCAGGCCGAAGAATCGGAGCGGCCCGGCGAGGTCGCCGCGCAGCATCCCCAGCGCCGCGGTCTGCGGATGCGCCGCCACCTGGTCGATGCCGTGGACCGGCGCGTTCGGCACGCCGGCCGCGTCGAGCCGGGCCGCCATCCCGGCGGTCGTCACCCCGGTCGTCACCCCGGCGATCAGCGCCACCAGCGCCGGCTTGTTCTCGACCCTCAGCCCGTTGGAGAGGAAGCGCGGATCGGAGGCCCATTCCGGATGACCCATCGCGTCCGCGAGCTTGCGGAACAGGGTGTCGTTCCCGGCCGCGATGATCAGTTCGCCATCGGCGGTCGGGAAGGCCTGATACGGCGCGATCATGATGGTGCCCGACCCGGCCTTGCCCGGAACCCGGCCCGAGAAGGTCCAGGTCGGGAGGAAGTAGGCCATCCAGCCGAGCGCGGTCTCGAAGAGGGAGGTATCGACCACGCCGCCCCTTCCGGTCTCGGCCCGGCGGAGCAGCGCGGTCAGGATCGCCATCGCCACCCACATGCCGGTCCCCATGTCGATGATCGAGGGGCCGATTCTGACGGCGGGCTGGCCGGGATGTCCGGTCACGCTCATCAGCCCGCCGAAAGCCTGCATCAAAGGGTCATAGCCGGGCCGGTCCTTCAGCGGCCCTTCCTTGCCGAAGGCGTGGATTGAGGCGTAGACGAGGCGCGGGTTCTCGGCCATCAGAGCCTCAGGCCCGAAGCCCAGCGCCTCGGCCAGCCCCGGCTTCTGGTTCTGGATCGCCGCATCCGAGACCCGCACCAGCGCCTTCAGCTTCGCCAGGCCATCCGGCGCCTTCAGGTCCAGCGTCACCGAGCGCTTCAGCCGGTTCAGTGCGTGGAACACTGCCGACATATCGTCCACGAAGGGCGGCCCCCAGCCGCGCGCGTCGTCACCGGGACCGGGCCGCTCGACCTTCACCACCTCGGCTCCGAGCTCGGCCAGGATCAGCGCGGCATAGGGTGCCGCCACCGAATGCCCGATCTCGATCACCCGCAGGCCCGCGAGCGGCAGGTTTGCGTCCGTCATCACTCTCTCCCGACAACCCGGCGGGATATTGCGCGGCAGGTCCCGGGCCGTCGAGGCACACCGCATCGTCCTTGTGATATTGCCTTCGCCGGATGGACGGCGCGGCGCTGCAACCACTGCAGTCGCGAATGGGATTCAATAGGGAAGGACTTTGTGCGAGGGTGGGGCCGAATCCATCGGGGACTCCAGATGAACGAGAAATCTGCGCACGACCGGGAGGTGATTGCGAAGCGCATCAAGCACATCCGTGAGGCTTTCGGGCTGACGCAGAAAGATCTGGCGAAAATCTGCAAGACCATTCCCAGCACAATAGGCAATTGGGAGCAGGCACGGCAGAAGCCGACCGTTGCCCAAGCGCATCTAATGAACGTCCGACTCGGCCTGACGCTCGACTATATTTTCCTCGGCACGATGGGCGGCATGGCAACTGCAACGATCAATCGGCTCAGAGAATGCCACCCGACTATCTCTCTCCCTCTACTAGAGAGAGCGGTTCCCGGATCACCGGGCGGACAGGGAGCGATCGCGATGCAGATGGCCTTCGAGACGCTTCTGGTCGAGACGCCGGAACCCGGACTCATGGTCGCCACCATGAACCGGCCCGACCGGCTCAACGCCATGAACACGCAGATGATGACCGACCTGCGGGACCTCTTCACCGAGCTCTATGTCCGGCCCGATCTCGCGAACTGCATCGTGCTGACCGGGGCCGGGGAGCGCGGCTTCTGCGCGGGCGCCGACCTCAAGGAGCGCGACGGCATGACCGACGAGACCTGGCGGCGCCAGCACGCCATCGTCGAACAGATGATCCGCGCCATGCACCAGTGTCCGGTGCCGGTGATCGCCGCCGTCAACGGCGTCGCCATGGGCGGCGGCCTCGAGATCGCGCTGGCCTGCGACTTCATCTATGCCGCCGGGACTGCACGCTTCGCATTCCCCGAGGTGACCCGCGGCATCATGCCGGGCGCGGCCGGCCCGCAGAACCTGCCGCGCGCCTGCGGTGTGCGGCGCGCGAAGGAGATCGTGCTGAGCGGGTTGCCGTTCTCGGCGCAGGAGGCGCTGGAGTGGGGCATCGTCAACCGGCTGTGCCAGCCCGACGGCCTGATGGCGGAGGCGCTGGAAACAGCCCGAGTCATCGCCGCCAATGCGCCGGTCGGCGTGCGCTCGGCCAAGAAGGCTCTCGACAAGGCGGTCGAGATCGACCGGGCCTCGGGCTACGACTTCGAGATCGCCGCCTATAACCTCACGGTTCCGACCGAGGACCGGCTGGAGGGCGTGCATGCCTTCAACGAGAAGCGCAAGCCGGTGTTCAGGGGACGCTGAGATGCGGATCGGTCTCGCCCTCTTCCCCGGTCTCTGCCAGCTCGACCTGACCGGGCCGCAGGAGGTGCTGGTGCGGCTGCCGGAAACCGCGGTCGACGTGGTCGCCCGCACGACAGCCCCGGTCCGCACCGACCGCGGACTCACCGTCGTTCCGGACGTGGCGCTGGCCGATGCGCCGCAATACGACGTCTTCGTCATGCCCGGCGGCCCCGGCCAGCAGGAGCTGATGGCCGATGCCGAGTGGCTCGGCTTCCTGCGGTCCCAGGCGGCGGGGGCGAGGACCATGATGGGGGTCTGCACGGGCGCGCTGGTGATGGGGGCGGCCGGGCTGCTTCGCGGCTACCGCGCCACGACGCACTGGAGCTGCCACGACCTTCTCGCGATTCTCGGCGCCGAGCCGGTCGACCGCCGCGTGGTGATCGACCGGGACCGTGTCACCGCCGCCGGCGTCACCTCCGGCATCGACGGCGCGCTCGCGCTGGCGGAGTTGCTGCATGGGCGAGCGCTGGCCGAGCGAATCCAGCTGGGCATGGAATACGAGCCCGAGCCGCCGACCGATGCCGGCCACCCGCGCTCGGCCCCACCCGAGCTGACCGCCGACATGCGCGCCAAGGGTGCGAAGCTCTACGAAGCCCGCAAGCAGGCCTGCCGCGACGCCGCGGCGCGCCTGCATCTCAGCTAGCGCCTTCTCCCCCGGTCGGGGGGAGGCCGGGAGGGGGCAAGTTCCTGCACGAAAGGACCCGAGAATGACCCGAGACGTCACCGTCCGCGATGTCGGCCCGCGCGACGGGCTGCAGCTCGTCAAGACCGTGGTGCCGACCGACGTGAAGCTCGCCTGGATCCGGGCTGACATTGCCGCCGGGGTGCCCGAGATCGAGGTCTGTTCCTTCGTGCCGGCCCGCGTCATCCCGCAATTCGCCGACGCCGTGCAGGTGGCGACCGAGGCCGCAGGGATCGCGGGCTACATCCCCTCGGCGCTGACCCCGAACCTGAAGGGTGCCGAGATCGGCTTCACCACGGGCATCCGCAAGATCAACTATGTCATGTCGGTGTCCGAGACCCACAACCAGAAGAATGTCCGCCGCAGCCGCGCCGAGTCGCTTCAGGGGCTGAAGGACATCCTGGCGATGCGCGACGCGCGCGCGCCCGGCACCCTGATCGGCGTCGGGCTGGCGACCTCGCTCGGCTGCACGCTCGA
Source organism: Limibaculum sp. (assembly GCA_039805905.1). Lineage (GTDB taxonomy): Bacteria > Pseudomonadota > Alphaproteobacteria > Rhodobacterales > Rhodobacteraceae > Thermohalobaculum. Next base: position 59,688 of record JBDIVM010000015.1, read on the forward strand.
GGGCAAGGTGCCCGAGGCTGAGGCTCTCCGGATGCTCGAACAGGTGCTCGAAGCGGGTGTCGACGAGGTGGCGCTGCCGGACACGGTCGGCTACGCCCACCCGGGGCAGGTGAAGTCGCTGTTCGCGAAGGCGGCAAAGCTTTGCGGCGAGATACCCCTCTGGTCACATTTCCACGACACGCGGGGCCTCGGCATCGCCAACGCCTATGCGGCGCTCGAGGCGGGCTGCAGACGTTTCGATGCTTCGCTGGCGGGGCTCGGCGGCTGTCCCTTCGCGCCCGGCGCGACCGGCAACATCGCGCTCGAGGATCTGGTGTTCCTGCTGGAATCCGAGGGGCTGAGATCCGGCATCGATCTCGAGGCACTGAAGGCCGCCCGTGCCATCGTCGAGGCGGCGCTGCCTGACGAGCGCAAGTTCGGCATGGTGCTGAAGGCAGGGCTGCCCAAGGGCTTCGCCCGGCCGTCGATGATCGCGGCGGATTAGGCGGTGGCCGGCCTCTCGCTGCCGCTCACCGACCCCTGGCCGGACATCCGGAAGGGCGTCGCGCAGATCTGCGCCCGGTTTTCCAATGCCTACTGGACCCGGCTCGACGCCGCCTCCGAATACCCGCACGACTTTGTCGATGCGCTGACCGCCGCGGGCTATCTCGGCGCGCTGATCCCCGAGGAATACGGCGGTGCCGGGCTCCCGATCGCCGCCGGCGGCGCGATCCTCGAGACCATTCATGACCAGGGTTGCAACGCCGCTGCCTGCCATGCGCAGATGTACACCATGGGAACCGTGCTCCGGCACGGCTCGGAGGAACAGAAGCGCCGCTACCTGCCCGATATCGCGTCGGGCCGCCTGCGCCTCCAGGCCTTCGGCGTGACCGAACCGACCACCGGCTCGGACACCACCCAGCTGAAGACCCGGGCGGTGCGCGAGGGCAACCAGTATGTTGTCAGCGGCCAGAAGGTCTGGACCTCGCGCGCGCTGCAGTCCGACCTGATGCTGCTGCTGGCGCGGACCACGCCGGCGGATCAGGTGAAACGCCGGTCGGATGGCCTTTCGGTCTTCCTGGTTGACCTCCGCGAGGCGGTCGGCAACGGCATCGAGATCCGCAAGCTCGATGCAGCGATCAACCACAACACTACTGAAGTGTACATAGATAACCTGAAACTCCCACCGGAAAGCCTCGTCGGCGAGGAAGGAAAGGGCTTCCGCTACATTCTCGACGGCATGAATGCCGAGCGCATCCTGATCGCCCACGAGTCGCTGGGCGACGGCCGCTACTTCATCGGCAGGGCTACCGACTACGCCAGGGAGCGGGTGGTCTTCGGCCATCCGATCGGTCGCAACCAGGGCATCCAGTTCCCGATCGCCCGCGCCCACGCCGAGCTCGAGGCCGCGACGCTGCTGGTGCACAAGGCCGCGGCGCTCTTTGATGCCGGGCGCGACTGTGGCGCCGAGGCGAACATGGGCAAGATGCTGGCCTCCGAGGCCGCCTGGCATGCTGCCGAGGCGGCGATGCAGACCTTCGGCGGCTTCGCCTTCGCGCGGGAATATGGCATCGAGCGCAAGTGGCGCGAATGCCGCCTCTACCAGACCGCCCCGATATCGACCAACATGATCCTCGCCTATATCGGCCAGCATGTGCTGGGGATGCCCCGCTCCTACTGAAGGTTTTCCGATGACCGTCACGCTGAACAGCCGCGCCGATTTCACGCTCGAGGCCGCCCGCCGCGTCGCCTGGGGTGGCGAAGGGGTGGTGCTGGGCGAGGCTTCGCAGAAGGCGATGGCCGAGGCCCGCGCCCGTTTCATGCGCCTGATCGACGACCCGGAGATCACGATCTACGGCGTGACCTCGGGCTATGGCCAGCACGCGAAGAACCGGCTGAAGCCGGAGGAGCGGAAGGCACACGCCGCCCGGCCCTCGATCGCGCCGGCCGCGTCCTGGGGCGACCCGGTACCGGAGCGCGTCGCCCGCGGCATCGTCTTCGCCCGGCTGGCGAATTTCGTCGAGGGCGACGCGGCTGCCAGCCCGGCCATTGCCAACGGCGTTGCGGCGATGCTCGATGGCCGCCGGCTGCCGCCGGTCCCGGCGCGCGGGCAGGGGGGTGCGGGCGAGATCCTGTCGCTGTCGCACCTGTTCCTGCCACTGATGCAGTCGATGGCGCTCGGCGAGAAGGACGCGCTGTCGCTGATCAACGGCTCGCCGGCGGCGACCGCGCTGGTGGTCGACGGTGCGCTGGCCGCGCTGCCCCGGCTCGAGGTCGCGGCCGAGGTGCTGGCGCTGGCCTGCGAGGCGTTCAACACCCCGCTCGGGCACTTCGATGCCGCGCTCGACGGCCTCTGGAACAACCCGCACGACGCCTGGGCGCTGTCCCGGCTGCGCGAGCTGATCGCCGGCGGCCACGGCGGGCCGCGTCGGCCCTATCAGGCCCCGGTCAGCTTCCGCATCGCGCCCCGCATCCTTGGCCAGGGTCACCTCGCTGCAAGCATCGCCGGCAAGGTCGCCGGGGAATCGCTCCCCGCCATGTCCGACAACCCGGCGATCCTGCCGCCGGACGCACGGCACCCGAACGGCCGGGCCGTCTCGACCGGCGGCTACCACAACGCCCAGGCACCGATGGCGCTCGACATGCTGACCGCCGCCTACGCCAATCTCTGTGTCGTCGCCGAGCGCATGTGCGCAAAGATGCTGGACGGCAACATCTCGCTGATGCCCGCGAATCTCGGAGCGGGCGAGGGGGGCCGCCCCTATCTCGGCTGCCTCGGCATGGCCGCGACGGGCTATGAGGAGGAGGCGCGGATGCTGGCCACCGCGACCCTGCTGCCCGGCAGCGAATCCGGCGGCTTCGGCCAGAACGATGTCGCCTCGCCCGTGTTCCTCGCCTGGTCGAAGCAGGAGCGGGCCGGACTGCTGCTGGAGCAGACCCTTTCGGCGCTCGCCCCGATCGCGGTTGCCGCCCTCGACGTGACCGTCCGCCCGGTTCCGGTTCGGCTCGATGCGCTGGTACAGGCAGTGCGTACTCATGTTCCGCCCGAGCGCGAGGGCCAGGTTCTTGGTCCCGCGACCGGCGCGCTGGCCGAGTGGCTCCGTGCCCGGGTCTATGCGCCCGGAGACGGGGCTTTCCGGCGGGCGGGGCCGGCCGAGCTTGTCTCGCCCGTCCCTGCGTTGCATTCTCCGCCCGATCCGCCGTCCCACGACGCCATGCAAGGAGGCCGCACATGACCGAGACCCCCCGCCAGTGGTTCGCCCGCAGCCTTGCCTCGGGCGAGATGATCGTCGCTCCCGGCGTCTATGACGGGCTGATGGCGCAGCTCGTCGCCCGCGCCGGCTTCCGCGCCGCCTACATGACCGGGGCGGGCACCGCGGCCAGCCATGGCCTGCCAGATTACGGGCTGATGACGATGACCGAGATGGTCGCGAACGCCGCCCGCATCGCCGCCGCGGCCGACGTCGCGGTGATCGCCGACGCGGATACCGGCTTCGGCAACGAGCTCAACGTCACCCGTGCCGTGCGCGAATACGAGCGCGCCGGGGCGGTGGCGATCCACATCGAGGACCAGGGCTTCCCGAAGAAATGCGGGCACCTCGACAACAAGGTGATCGTGCCGCTGGAGGAATGGCTGGCGAAGATACGGGCCGCCGCGGCCGCCCGCCGCGACCCGGATTTCAGGATCATCGCCCGGACCGACTCGCGCGCCCCGATCGGCTTCGACGAGGCGATCAAGCGCGCCAATGCGGCGCTCGATGCCGGCGCCGACATCGCCTTCGTCGAGGCGCCACAGACCGTCGAGGAACTGAAGGCCGTGCCGAAGCTGGTCCGGGGACCCTGCCTCTTCAACCTCGTCTATGGTGGCAAGACCCCGGACATCGACCTTGCCGCGGCGAAAGAGATGGGTTTCCGCCTCGCGATCCTGCCCGACGTGCTCTGGCGCGAGGCGGTGATGGCGATGGAGCGGGCGCTGGCGGGAATGGCCGCAGGCCGCCTGCCGGACCAGAAATCCGGCCTGCGCGTGCGCGACCTGTTCGCCCGCACGGGGGCCAGCGAGTGGGACGCGCTGCGCACCCGCTTCTCGGGCGAAAGGCAGGCCGCGGAGTAGGGCGCATGGCCGACAGGCGCCGCACCGCCCTGATCACCGGAGCCGGGCAGAACATCGGCCGGGCGATCGCGCTGGCGCTGGCCGCCGACGGCTTCAACGTTGTCGTCAACGGCCTGAGCAAGCGGGTGTCCTGCGAGGAGACGGCCGAGGCCGCCCGCACCCACGGTGTCGAGGCCATCGTCGCCATGGGCGATGCCGGTACCGAAAAGGGCTGCGCGGCGGTCGCGGGCACCGGCATTTCCCGCTTCGGGAGGATCGACGTTCTGGTGCACAACGCCGCCATCCGGCCTTCGTCGCCCTTCCTCGATATGGACGAGGCCGAGTTCCGCCGCGTGCTCGATGTCAACATGATGGGCGCGTTCTGGCTTTCGCGGCTCTGCCTGCCCGGAATGATCAAGGCCGGCTGGGGAAGGATTGTGACCTTCGCCGGCATGAACGCGATCCACGGCTACAATGGCCGCGCCCATGTCTCGGTCTCGAAGCATGGCGCCTGGGGGCTGGCCAAGGCGCTGGCCAAGGAGTTCGGACCGAAGGGGATCACGGTCAACTGCGTCTCGCCGGGGCCGATCCGCTCGGATCACGACGACCGGGAGATGACCGACCACATCCGCAGGCAGGTCGGCCGCATTCCGCTCGGCCGCCTCGGCGAGCCTGACGAGGTGGCGGCGCTGGTGGCGCTGCTCACCTCCGAGCGCGGCGCCTTCATCAACGGTCAGCTCCTGCAGGTGAACGGCGGCGCCGAAACCTGAGGCGCCGCCTGCGCACGGGATGCCGGGCAGGCCTTGCCGGTCTGCGGGCTACTGCGATCTCAGCCTCGGGTCCAGCGCATCGCGTACCGCGTCGCCGAACAGGTTGAAGCCAAACACGCCGAGCGAGATCGCAACGCCGGGCCAGATCGCGATCCACGGCTCCGAGCGGATGAACTCCTGTGCGTTCCTCAGCATCAGCCCCCAGGCCGGCAGCGGATCCTGCAGCCCGAGGCCGAGGAACGACAGCGACGCCTCGAGCAGGATCGCCTCGCCGACGAAGGCGGTGATCATGATCAGATAGGGCGCCATCACGTTCGGCACCATGTGGCGCAGGATGATCCGGGTGTCGGAGAAGCCGTTGGCGCGGGCCGCATCGATAAAGGGGATTTCGCGGATCGCGAGTGCGCTCGCGCGCACGACGCGGGCGCAGCGCGGGATGAAGGGGATGGTGATGGCTATGATCACGAAATAGACCGAGTTCTCGGCCGAAACCTGGTAGGCGCGCGAGATCGATACCAGCGAGAGCGCCATGACGATCAGCGGAAACGCCATGAAGATGTCGATGATGCGCTGGAAGATCAGGTCGATCCGCCCGCCGAAGTAAGCGCTGCCCACGCCCAGCACCAGGCCCGTAGTCGCACCCACAAAGGCACAGGAGAAGCCCACGAGCAACGCGGTGCGCGACCCGGCGATCACGCGCGAGAATATGTCGCGGCCCCATTCGTCGGTGCCCATCAGGAACGGCCAGCCCGGTGGAACGAACTGGAACTCGTACGAGTTCTGCAACGGATCGAAGGGCTGCACCCAGGGCGCGAAGGCGGCCATGATGATGTACAGCAGCACCACGGCCGCGCCCGCGGTGCCGAGCGGCTGCTTGCGCATGAAACTGCGGAGTCGCCGCCAGAGGCTCGGTCGGTCGCGAAGGTCCTCGAGCCGGTCGATGGAGGTATCGGTCATGGTCCGGTCCTCAGCTGTAGCGGATGCGCGGATCCAGCCACGCATAGAGAATGTCGACCACGATGTTGCAGAACACGAACACCAGCACGATGATCATCACGATCGCCTGCGTCATCGTGTAGTCCTTCTGCGTCACCGCCTGTACCAGAAGCCGGCCGAGGCCGTTGAGGTTGAACACCTGCTCGGTGACCACGAGCCCGCCCATCAGGAAGGCGAACTCCATGCCGATGATGGTGATCACCGGCAGGAGCGCGTTCTTCAGCGCATGGCGGTTGATGATCAGCTTCTCCATCAGCCCCTTGGCGCGCGCGGTCCGGACGTAGTCCTCGCGCAGCACCTCGAGCAGCGAGGAGCGGGTCATGCGGGTGGAAACGGCGGAATAGCGGTAGCCGGTGGCCAGCGCCGGCCAGATCAGCATCGAGAGGTTGTAGAGCGGATCTTCCCAGATGGGCACATACTCTATGGGCGGGGACCATCGGGTTCCCGTCATCGCCTCCGATACGGTCAGAAGGGCGAGAATGATCAGGATGCCGAGCCAGAAGGACGGCATGGCGATGCCGGCGATCGACACGCCACGGACGATATAGTCGATCCAGGTGTTCTGGTAGACGGCGGACAAAGTCCCGAGCGGAATCGCAATCGCCACCGAGACGATCGTCGCCATGATCGCGACCTGCAGGCTCAGCTCGAAGCGCAGCCCGATCTCGTGGATGATCGGCCGGCCGGTCCACATCGAGTCGCCGAAGTTGAAGGTGACGATGCCCCACAGAAACTCGCCGAACTGCACCAGCACCGGGTCGTTCAGGCCGAGAGTCTGGCGGCAGAGGTTGACCTGCTCGAGACTGTAGTTGCTGGATTCCGCATATCTGAGCTCGCAGATGTCGCCGGGCATCAATCGCGGCAGGATGAAGATGATTACCGCCGCGCCAATCACGGTCGGGATCATCAGGAACAGGCGCTTGATGATATATTGCCACATCGGCCCGGCCTCTTCGATCCGGCGTTGCCATCCTCGCCCCGGACGGGCGGAGGCGCGGGCGGCCCCGGAGGGCCGCCCGCAATTCGCGATCAGCTGTCCTTGTCGAGCCAGATATGGTCGAGCTGCTGTGCCAGGTAATGGCTCGGCGGAATCTTCCAGCCCTTCACGTAGGAGCGGTGCGGGTTGATCTTGTACCACCAGAGCGTGATGAACTGGCTCGCCGTCTCGTCGAGGATGCGCTTCTCGAGCTGCCGCATCAGGCTGCGCTGCTGCTCGGCCGTGCCCGCCTTCGACAGCTCGTCGTAGATCCGCGTGATCTCCGGATCCTGGACGCCCGAAAACTGCGAGCCGCCGCCCGGAAGGAAGAACGAAACGTCGGCGATCGGGTTCACGAGCGACTGGCAGTTGAAGTCGATCGAGACGTCGAACTCCCGGGTCTTGCGCAGGATGTCATAGAACACCGGCGAGGGGTTTACCTGCTGCTCGGCCTCGATACCGACCTGCTTCCACTGGTCCACCAGCCAGGTGCCGACGACCTTGTAGGGCTGGTCGACGCCGCGGTTGTTGAAGATGATCTTCACGTTCTCGTGGCCGGCCTCCTTCAGCAGGCGGCGGGCCTCGGCGCGGTTCGCCTCGAGATCCTTGCCGTAGCCGGCGATCTGGACGAGCTCTTCCTCGGTTGCGGCCAGCGGGTGGTTCGGGAACACGATGCCGCCGACCGTCTTCACGATGGCGATGTTCGAGAGGTACTGCGAGCCGCCCCAGCGGTCGATTGCCAGCGAAAGCGCCCTGCGGACGCGCACGTCGTTCATCGGGGCGCGATCATGGTTGGGCGTCACGATCAGCACGCAGTTCCAGTCGCTCTCCTGCACGGTGATCTTGTCGCCCAGCGCCGCGACGAGTTCATCCCGCTGCTTCGGCGGGAAGCCGCGGAACTCGATGTCCGCCCGGCCGCCCTCGATCGCCTGCACGCGCGCCGACATGTCGGTCGCGATGATCGCCTTGAAGCCGTCGAGATACGGCTTGCCCTTGTGATGGTAGTTCGGGTTCTTCTTGCCCTCGACCGAGGCGCCCGGATCGGCGCTGACGAAGATGAACGGGCCGGTGCCGTTCACGTTCTTCTGGTGCCACTCATAGCCGTGCTCGTCGAGATCCTTCTTCGAGTAGATGAAGTTGAACGGGTCGGCGAGTGCCGGCAGGAAGGCGCCGGATGGATACTTGAGCTGGAAAACCACCGTGCTGTCGTCTGGCGCGGTGACCGAGTCGACCATCAGGTAGAAGTCCTTGCGCGCCGAGCGGATGCCTTCGGGCGGGTTGATGATCTTGTTGTAAGTGGCGAGGATGTCTGCCGAGGTCAGCGGTGTGCCGTCGTGGAAGGTGACGCCGGACTTGATCTTGAATGTCCAGGTCAGGCCGTCCGCGCTGGTCTCGAAGGTCTCGCAGAGATCGCACTGGATATCGGTCGGATCCCCCGGATTGTCCGGGTTCACCCGCACCAGCAGGCTGTAGAACGGCGCAATCGGGTGGATCGTGCCGAAGGTCGTCTCGATATGGCCATCGAAGGACGGCGCCTCCGAGGCAACGACGAGGTTGAGGACGCCGCCGTACTTCGGCTCCTCTGCCGTTGCGCCCGTCGACAGGGCGGCCGCTGCCGCCGCGCCGAGGACGAGTTTCCATAGCTTGGATCGCATCATTATCCTCCCTGATTTGCTCTCCAGATCGTCCGGGGCATTCAGGCGCTGCCCCGTGCGCGTTCCCCCGTCAGGGGGCCGTTCTTGTCTCTAGACCTCCGTGCAGGCGACCCAGTGTCCGGGGCGGGCCTCGAGGAATTCAGGAACCTTCGATCCGCACGACTCGACCGCAATCGGACAGCGCGGATGGAACACGCAGCCCTTCGGCGGGTTCATCGGGCTCGGAATCTCTCCCTTGATGATCTTGTGCGCGCGGGCGCGCTCGACCGTCGGGTCCGGGATCGGCACCGCCTCGAGCAGGGCCTGGGTGTAGGGATGCAGCGGATTGCTGAACAGCTCCTCGGTCTCGGCCAGCTCGACGAGATGGCCGAGATACATGACCGCGACCCGGTGGCAGAGATGATGCACGATGCTGAGGTCATGGCTGATGAAGAGATAGGTCAGCCTGAACTGCTCGCGCAGATCCTCGAGCAGGTTGATCACCTGCGCCTGGATCGACACATCGAGCGCTGAGACGGCCTCGTCGCAGATGATGAATTCGGGGTTGACGGCCAAGGCGCGGGCGATACCCACACGCTGGCGCTGCCCGCCCGACATTTCATGCGGATAGCGGTCGGCGAAACGCGGATTGAGGCCGCAGACGCCGAGCAGCTCGCGCACGCGCGCCTCGCGTTTCCTCGCGTCGGTGATGATGCCGTGCACCATCATCGGCTCGGCGATGATATCGCCGATCTTCATGCGCGGGTTCAGCGACGAGTAGGGATCCTGGAAGATCACCTGGATGCGCTGGCGCAGCGGGCGCATCTGCTCCTTCGTCAGGGTGTTGAGATCCTGGCCGTCGAACCAGATATGACCGCCGGTCGCCTTCTCGAGCTGCAGGATGCAGCGCCCGGTCGTCGTCTTGCCACAGCCGGATTCGCCGACAAGGCCGAGCGTCTCTCCCTTGAAGATGTCGAAGCTGATGTCGTCGACGGCCTTCACATTGGCGACCACCCGCCTGACAAAGGCGCCCTCGGTCACCGGGAAGTACATCTGCAGGTTGCGCACCCTGACCAAGGCATCGCCACGGGCCGCAGCGGCGCTGGCCGCCCCCTCCGTTCCCGGGCTGGCGAAGCTCTGGTTCATCCGACGACCTCTGCCAGCTCGGCCCTGTCGCGCTCCCAGCAGGCCGTGACGTGGCCGGGGGCGACCTCGACAAGTTCCGGCTTGGCGGCGGCGCACTGCGCCGACGCGAATTTGCAGCGCGGGCGGAACGAACAGCCCGCGTCGAGTTTTGTCAGATCAGGCGGCTGTCCGACGACGGGGTGAAGCCGTCCGCCACGTCTCGCGTCCATCCGCGGCACCGAGCGCAACAGTGCCAGCGTATAGGGGTGCTTCGGGTTGTGGTAGATTTGCTCGGCATCGCCGCTCTCGACGATGCGTCCCGCATACATCACGTTCACCCGGTCCGCATAGCGCGCCACGACGCCGAGGTTGTGGGTGATGATGACCATCGCCACGCCGAGCTGGCGCGTCAGGTCCTTCATCAGTTCCAGGATCTGCGCCTGGATGGTCACGTCGAGCGCGGTGGTCGGCTCGTCGGCGATGATCAGCTTCGGCTCGCAGGCAAGCGCCATGGCAATCATCACGCGCTGGCGCATGCCGCCGGAGAGATGGTGCGGGTACTGTTTCAGCCGCCGCTCCGGCTCGGAGATGCCGACAAGGCGCAGAAGCTCCAGCGCCCGCGCATGGCCGGCCTCGCGGCTCGTGCCCAGATGCTGCTCCAGCGTCTCGGTGAGCTGGCGCTCGATGGTAAGCACCGGATTCAGCGAGGTCATCGGCTCCTGGAAGATCATGCCGATATCCTTGCCGCGCACGGCGCGCATCTCGGACTCCGACAGGCTCAGCAGGTCCCGACCGTCGAAGAGGATCTGGCCACCGACGATCTTGCCCGGCGGGTTCGGGATCAAACGCAGGATCGACATCGCGCTGACCGACTTGCCGCAGCCGGACTCGCCTACCACCGCCACGGTTTCGCCCGGCGCGACATCATAGGAGATTCCATCAACGGCCTGCACGACGCCGGCCGAGGTGAAGAACTGGGTCCTGAGGTCTCTGATCTCGAGTAGTGCCGTCACCGCTTCCCGAACGGCACCCGGTACCGTTCGCCCCTGTCGTGCATATCTCCCACCTCCCGCGTTCTTCTTCTTGGCAGCAGATCGACCGGCATTTGCCAAGCGGGCATCTGCGGAAAAGGTTTCAACAGATTCGAAGACAGCGCAAGCGGTTTCAGGCCGTGGTATGCCAGTATTCCTCATCAGGCCGGATGCGCGGAACCTTCGATACCGGCGATTTTCCGGCAGGCGGGAAATCGCTGGCCTCCCCGGTGCCGGCGATATGCGCGGAGCCCGCGCCTCGGGACCGGTGCAGGGACTGGCGGCGGCGGCATCCGCACGCGGGCAGGCTGCCTCGGTGGCATTCGCCGTGCGGCGGCATTAGGCTGCTCCGGGGATCAGCGGAGCCGAGGAGGCAGCATGTCGGGAACCACAACCCGTGTCGAGAGCGACCGGCGCGGCGTCGCCACAGTCTGGCTGAACCGTCCGGAGAAGAACAATGCCTACAATGGCGAGATGATCGCCGAACTCGCCGCCGGGGCGGCTGCGCTCGCGGCGGACCACGCGGTGCGGGTCGTTGTCCTGCGCGGTGAAGGCCGGCACTTCCAGGCGGGCGCCGACCTCGACTGGATCAGCGCCGTGCGCGCGGGCTCCGAGGCCGAGAACATTGCCGTCTCCGAACGCACGACCGAAGCGGTCTACGGCCTGATGACGCTGCCGAAGCCCGTGGTGGCGCTGGTGCATGGCGGCTGCTTCGGCGGCGGCACCGGCATGGTTGCCGCCTGCGACGTGGTGCTGGCCGACGAGACCGCGGTCTTTTCCATCGCCGAGGCGCGCTGGGGGCTGATCGCGACGCCGGTCGTGCCGCAGCTTCTCTCGCGCATCGGCCCGGGGCGCCTCAGGCGCTACTCGCTCACCTGCGAGCGCTTCGACGCGCGCCGCGCCTTCGAGATCGGCCTGGTCGACGAGGTCTGTCCTGCCGGCGGACTCGATGCGGCCGCGGCGCCGATCCTCGATTCCCTGCTGCACTGCCCGCCCGGCGCACTCGCGGAAAGCAAGGCGGCGGCGCTGAAATATGCCGGTCTGCTCCACGACGACGCGCAGCGCGCAGCGATGGCCCGGCCCCATGCCCTCAAGCGCATGAGCGCCGAGGCCGGCGAAGGGCTGGCGAGCTTCCGTGAGAAGCGCGATCCCGCCTGGTATCCGGGCGCCTGATCCGGCTAGCGATCGAGGAAATCCCTCATGGCCTCGGCCGCCCGGAGCGTCAGCAGCTTGCGCTCCTTGTCGACCGGCAGCGCCTGGCTCGAGAACTTGGCCATCACGAAGCCGGCGGCGGGATCGACCCAAAGGCTCTGCCCGAAGACGCCGATCGCGAAGGCCATCGGCCGACCGCGCTCGAGCACATACCACTGCGAGCGGTAGCGCACCGGCAGCCGGTCGTAGTTCTCGAACCCGCTGCCTTTCTCCCAGGCGTTCCTGTCGCCACCGGCGAATATATCCCGCAGCCAGGCCCCGGAGACGATTCCGGCCCCATTCTCGGCCACCAGCAACCCCAGCCGGGCAAGGTCGCGCGCCGTCGCGCAGAACCCCCCGGCGCAGCGTGGCGCCCCCACCCGGTCGACGGTGATATAGGCGCTGCGCTCGGCCCCCATCGGCTGCCACAGGCGCTCGGCGACATAGTCGGCGTAGCGCCTGCCCGTGGCCCGCTCGATTACCCAGCCCAGCAAATCGGTGTTCGGCGAGACATAATGCCACGGCCGGCCATGCGGCCCGTCGCGCCCGGTCAGCCCGGCATAGAAGCCGCGCAGGTCCATTGGCTCCTGCCCGGGGGCCAGCGGCTCCCAGTTGGTCGCCTTGCGGTATTCGATGATCGGTCCGGCGGTGGCGAGGTAATCCTCGTCGAACCTCACACCCGCGCGCATGTCGAGGAGGTGGCGGACCGTGGCACCCTCATACGCGGTGCCCTTCACCTCGGGCACATGGTCGCTGACCGGCGCCTCGGGGTCTAGCCGCCCGTCCGCCGCAGCGATCCCGGCAACCAGCCCCAGCACCGATTTCGACACCGACATCAGGATATGCGGCGTCGCCGCCGTCAGGCCGTTGGCGTAGGTCTCGAAGACCAGCGTTCCCCGGTGCAGAACGACCAGCGCGTCGGTCTGGGTTTCCGCGAGGAAGGCGTTGAACGAGACGGCAGTTTCCCCGTTCGGTATCGTCACGCCGGAGAGATCTTCCGGCGCATCCTCCAGCGCCCGCACCCTTTCCGGATCGTTCGGTATGTCGGCCGAGGGGACCAGCTCGCGCACATGGTGGAAGGCCCAGCGGTTGAACGGCGGCTTGCGCCAGTTTGCCAGCGTCACCCGCCCCTCGGGCGGCGGAGGGAAGCCCTGCATCAGTTCGGTCATGCGTGCCTCAGTTGCGGTAGGAGGTATCCACCCGGTCGAGCTTCCGCAGGAGCGCAGGCCATTCCAGCACCCCGATCGGGCGGTGCCCGGCGGGGCTGTTTGCCAGCCGGTTGCGCGCGATGGTGGTTTCCTGCACCTCCCCGGGGATTTCGATCACCTCGGCGCCGGCCTGCTGGATGGCGAGCTGCATCCGGCAGGCGCGCTCGGCGCGGTACATCCAGACGAAGGCCTCGGCCACGGTGCGCCCGACGGTCAGCAGACCGTGGTTGCGCAGGATCAGGATGTTGCTGTCGCCGAGGTCGCGCACCAGCCGCTCGCGTTCGGAGAGGTCCGTCGCGATTCCCTCGTAGCCGTGATAGGCGGTGTGCGCAATCACGGCCAGCGCGTGCTGGGTCAGCGGCAGGAGCCCCATTTTCTGCGTCGCGACGCTGGTGCCCGCGGGCGTGTGGGTGTGCAGGGCGCAGGCGACGTCGGGCCGTGCCATGTGGATTGCGCCGTGGATCACGAAGCCCGCCGGATTGATCCGGTATTCGGTCGGGCTCAGGATCTCGCCCGCCTCGTCGACCTTGACCAGGGACGAGGCGGTGATCTCCTCGAAGAGAAGCCCGTAAGGATTTATCAGGAAGGCATTTTCCTCTCCAGGAACCCGCGCCGAGACATGCGTGCCCAGGAGGTCCGACCAGCCGAACATGTCGACCAGGCGGTAGCAGGCGGCAAGGTCCACCCGCATCGCCCATTCCGCGGGGCTGATCTTGGACTTCAGCGCCGGGGCAGCGTTCATCTCACCCTCCCGTCACCACAAGCGCGTCGACCGCGACCACGCTATCCGCCATCACCATAACCGGGTTTGCGTCCGCTTCCAGCACCTCCGGCCGGTCCGCGAGCCGCGAGAAGGCCGCCACCGCCCGCGCCAGCGCCGCGAGGTCCCCCTTCGGCAGGCCGCGATGGCCGCGGACAGGCGCGAGCCCGACCACCTCGCCAATCATCCGCGCCGCCTCGGATTCGTCGACCGGGGCGAGCCGTACCGCCTTGTCGTCATAGAGGCCGACCAGCACGCCCCCCGGGGCCAGCGTCACCACCGGCCCGACCTGCGGGTCGAGGCGGTAGCCGAGCAGTACCTCCTGCAACCCCCGAACCATCGGCTGCACAGTCAACCGGTCCACCGCCACGCCCGGATGGTGCGCCGCCACCGACTCCGCAATCCGACGGGCGGCCGCGGACAGCTCGCCTGGCCCTGCGATTCCGGCGATCACGCCCCCGGCCTCGGTCTTGTGCGGCACGTCCGCGGACAGCACCTTGGCGACGACCGGCCACGCGAAGGGCAGGGTGGTCCGGCCCGCCTCGGACACAGCGACCTCGGCCACCGGCACCACCGGCACGCCGAGTTCCGCCAGGAGCGTCAGCGAGGCCTGCTCGTCCATCGCAACGCCCGCCGCCACTGCGCCGGAGCGCGGGACGATTCCCGCCCGGGGCGTCCGCCACCGCAGGAGCGCGCCGATGCAGTCGGCGCAGGATTCGGGGGTGCGGAAGGCCGGTACGCCGGCCTCGACCAGCATCCGCAATCCCTCGGTCGCCTCCGGCGTCAGGAAGGCGCCGAAGGGCTTTCCCAGCTTCTCGGCCTCGATCAGCGGCTGCATGGTCGCGGCCGTATTCGACCGGGCGGACGAGCCGGAGACCGACACCACCGCGTCGAAGCCGGGATCACGCATCATCGCCTCGACTGCGGGGCGCACGAATTGCGGCGCGGCGCCTGCCAGCGTCAGGTCGGTCATCGGCGCCCGCACCACGTTCAGCCCGGTCGTCCGGATCGCCGCCAGCGTGCCCTCCGTCGCCGGCTCGATCCGCACGCCCTCGAGCGCCAGCCGGTCGCAGACCGCCGCGCCGCCGCCGCCCGTCGTTGTCATCACGCCGACCACCGGCCGAGCCTTTCCCAACGGCCTCTGGCCGCGGAACAGGGTCGCCGCCTCGATCAGTCCTTCCAGCGTGTGTACCCGCGCGATCCCGGCGTCGCGCAGGAAGGCATCCACCACCGCATCGTCCGAGAGCAGCGCCCCGGTATGTGCCACCGCGAGCTGCTGTGCCACCGCCGAGCGTCCCAGCTTGAACGCCACCGCGGGCTTGCCCGCCACCTGCGCCGCAGCGGCGAACCGTGCCAGCTCTGCCGCGTCGCGGATCGTCTCGAGAAACAGCAGGAAGACATCGGTGTCCGGGTCGTCGATGCAGGCGAGACCGATCTCGCCCACGCCAAGATCGGCCTCGTTGCCGACCGCGACCACCTTGGAGAACCCGAGCCCGATGGTCCGCGCCCGGCTGACCAGACCGCCGATCATCGAGCCGCTCTGCGACAGCAGCGCCACCCGGCCGACGAGCTGATCGGGCTCGGCATAGATCGCATTGACCGTGATCCAGGCGCCGGAATGAAGGTCGGCGAGCCCCATCGAGTTCGGCCCCAGCAGCCGCATCCCGCCGGCCCGCGCCACCTCGACCAGTCGGCGCTGCCGCGCGACCCCCTGCGGACCGGCCTCGGCGAAACCATCCGCCAGCACGGACCCGACCTTCACCCCCGCCGCCGCGCAGTCGGCCACGGCCTGCCCGGCGAGTTCGCCGCCGAGCAGGATAAAGGCATGCTCCGGCACCTCGGGCAGCGCATCGAGGCCGGGATAGGCTCGCGCGCCCTGCACCTCGTCGCGGCGCGGGTTGATGACATAGACGCGGCCCCGGAACCCGGCCGTGCGCAGATAACCCAGCGGCCGTCCCGCCGGGCGCCGGGCGTCGCTGGAGAGCCCGATCAGCGCCACGCTGGCGGGCTGGAACAGCGCGTCCCGCAGGGCTCTGGCGCCGCCTGCACCGTCCATCGCCGTGTCCTCCCGCGCCGCTTCGCAGAAATCAGGTGGGGGATCGGGCGCGATTTGCACAGCCCGGTCCCGCGCGGTTACTCTAGCTCATGCGCCGGTCCCACCGTCAACCCGGGGCCGGTGCGGGGGAACGGGAATGCCGACGCCGATCCGATCCGTGATGATGCCCGACCGCTCCGGCAGCGGGTGGCGGGCGCGACGCCTGTTCTCCGCACCGGACGGGCGCGCATGCGGGACCGGCGCATGGCCACGCTCCTGGACCGCATGAACCTCGCCCCCGGCTCCGACAGGCGCTTCGTCGAAACGCCCTTTGCCCGGACCGCGACCGGCGTCGCCTGGCGCGAGTTCGGAGCGGGCGAGCCCCTGGTCCTGATGCATGGCGGCGCCGGCTCCTGGCTGCACTGGGTGCGGAACGTCGACCGGCTGGGAACCGAGTTCCGGGTGATTGCCCTCGATCTGCCGGGCTATGGCGATTCCGACCGGCCGGAATGGGACATCCCGATCGACGACTACCTCGCGCTCGTCGCCGGCGCGGTGCGCGAGATTGCGGCAGGCGCACCGCGCCTCCACCTCGCCGGCTTCTCGTTCGGCGCTGTGGTTGCGGCGGCCACCGCGGTGGCGCTGAAGGCGCGTGCCGGCTCGCTCTCCATGACCGGCGGCGCCGGCTACGGTTCGCCCGCAGGCAAGCGCAGCTTCTCCCTCGAAAGCCGGCGGCGGCTCGCCGAGCGGCTCGGCCGCGCGCCCACCGGGGACGAGCTCAGGGCGATGCATGCGGACAATCTCGCCAAGCTGATGCTGTGGGACCGTGGCGGGATCGACGACTGGGCGATCGACATGCAGCTCAGGAACGTCGAGCGCACCCGGTTCGATTCGCGCCGGATCAGCTGGTTGGGCGACACGCCGGCGCTGGTCGGCAAGCTGGCCTGCCCGGTCAAGGTGATCTATGGCGAGCACGATGCCGCCGCGATCCCGCCGATCGCCGATCGCTTCGCGCTCTGCCGCGCGATGCGGCCGGACGTGGAAACGCACGTCATCGCCGATTGCGGCCACTGGGCGATGTACGAGGCGCCGGAGGCGGTCAACCGGCTCCTGCTCGACTTCCACGGGCGGGCCTCGCAGGCGGCGGTGTGAGGGCGCTTGCCTTCGCCGCAGAATCGGGCGACTGACGAACCGGCACCCCGGGTGCCGGGTGCCGAACGAGGGAGACCCGCCACGATGAAGATCGCCGTCCTCGACGACTACCAGAACGTCGCCCGCGACATGGCCGACTGGAGCCGGCTCAGGGCCGCCCACGAGATCACCTACTTCCACGACATCTACGAGGGGCTGGACGGGTTCGCGAAACGCCTCGCGCCCTACGAGATCGTCTGCGTCATGCGCGAGCGCAGCCCGTTCAAGGCCGACCTGATCGCGCGGCTGCCGAACCTGAAGCTCGTGGTCACCGCAGGCATGCGCAACGACGCCATCGACATGGAAGCCTGCAAGGTGCGCGGCATTCCGGTCGTGGGCACGGGCAACTCAGCCCAGTCGACGCCCGAGCTTGCCTGGGGCCTCATCATCGGCCTTGCCCGCAACATCCACACCGAGAACCAGCGGATGCGCGGCGGCGCCTGGATCACCACGCTCGGAACCGACCTTGCCGGCAAGACGCTCGGCATCCTCGGCCTCGGCCGGCTCGGCGCGAAGATGGCGCAGATCGCTCGTGCCTTCGACATGAAGGTCATCGCCTGGAGCCAGAACCTGACCGGCGAAGGGGCAGCCAAGGCGGGGGCAGAACGGGTAGAGAGGGATGAGCTGTTCCGGCGCGCGGACTTCCTCACCATCCACTACAAGCTCGGAGAACGTTCGCGCGGGCTGGTGGGTGCCCGTGAGTTCGGGCTGATGAAGCCGACGGCGTTCCTCATCAACACCTCGCGCGGTCCGATCGTCGACACCGGGGCGCTGATCGAAGCCCTGACCGCCGGCCGCATCGCCGGCGCCGGGATCGACGTCTACGACGCCGAGCCGCTCGCCCCCGACCACCCGATCCGCTCGTGCCCGCGCACGCTCCTGACCCCGCATCTCGGCTATGTCACCGACGTCTGCTACCGGAGCTTCTACGAGCAGATGGTCGAGGACATCGAGGCGTGGCTCGCCGGCAAGCCGGTCCGCGTGCTGGCATGACGTCCGGCACGGCACGCGCCCCGGCAAGCGACCCGGCGCACTGACATGCTTCCGCTCGACGGCGTCCGCGTCCTCGACCTCGCCACCTTCATCGCAGCACCCCTCTCGACCGCGATCCTGGGCGAGTTCGGTGCCGAGGTCATCAAGATCGAGCATCCCGAAGGCGGCGATCCGTTGCGCCGCTTCGGCACCGCGACCGAGGATCCCGACCGGACGCTCGCCTGGCTCTCGGAGGCGCGCAACAAGCATTCGGTCACCCTCGACCTGCACAGCGCCGACGGAGTGGCGACGCTGAAGGAGCTGGTGCGCCGGTCCGACGTGCTGGCCGAGAACTTCCGCCCCGGCACACTGGAGAAATGGGGCCTCGGTCCCGACGTGCTGCTGGAGCTGAACCCCGCGCTGGTGATCCTGCGCATCTCGGGCTACGGCCAGACCGGCCCTTATCGCTCCCGGCCGGGCTTCGCCCGGATCGCGCACGCCTTTGGCGGCCTCTCACACCTTGCCGGGCTGCCGGACGGGCCGCCGGTGACACCGGGCTCGACCTCGCTCGCCGATTACATCTCGGGTTGCTACGGTGCCATCGGTATCCTGCTCGCCCTGCGCGCCGCCGAACGGACGGGCAGGGGGCAGGTGATCGACGTTGCCCTGTTCGAGTCGATCTTCCGGGTGCTCGACGACACCGCGCCGGCCTTCGCGCGCAACGGCATCGTCCGCGGCCGCGAGGGGGTGATGACGCGTCAGGTCTGTCCGCACGGTCACTTCCCCTGTGCCGACGGCAAATGGGTGGCGATCGCCTGCACCACGGACAAGATGTGGGAGCGGATGGCGACCCGCGTCCTCGGGCGGCCCGATCTGGCTGCCAGCCACCCCCGGACTGCCGATCGCCTCGCCGACCGGGCGGTCATCGACGGCGCGGTAGAGGCTTTCACCGGGCTCTACCCGATGGCCGAGGTTGTGCGCCGCTGTACCGATGGCGAGGTCCCCTCGGGACCGATCAACACCATCGCCGACATCTTCGCCGACCCGCATTTCGCGGCGCGCGGAACCATCGCCCGGGTCGGCGACCCGCAACTCGGCGAGATCGCGATGCCTGATGTGCTGCCGCGACTCTCCGTAACGCCCGGACGGATCACCCATCCGGGGCCAGAGCTCGGGGACTGGAACGACAGGCTGGCAGCCCTGCTCGAGAATGACGGCGAAATCCGCCCTGCGGCGCGATCCCGGCCACCCGGTTCGGCCGGTGGCTGACCGGCCGCCACCCATTCCACTATCCGTTGTGGATTACCACAATTAATGGTCGTTCGACAACTGCCTGGCGCAATATGATGTTGACAGCCCGGAGGCTGCGGAGTACCTGTTCGCGCACAGGTGCTAGACGCGGAACTGCATCGACTGACGCCTACGGAAGAGGCCCGGCATCATGGTGGATGTGCCGGGCCTCGCCGTCTGTGCCAAAAACAACGCAAACTGAATGACAAGGGAGGCGTCAGGTGCTTAGACGCGGAAGCTCCAGCATCGTGCTCTTGCGAGCACCCTGACGCCTCCCTCACCGGTTCGCCAGGGGGCGCACCGGAACCGGCCCGCTTGGCGCGAAGGCTTGGCGGCCCGGCGGATCAGCCCGCGCGGACGCGGGCGGATCCTCGCGCAACTGGCGTCCTGCGACGCAGCCTTGCGCAGGGTCGAGAATTCGGGTCTCGACTGCCTTCCGCAACCGAAATTCCGCGCGAGAGCCGCAGATTTCTGTGGACAGATTGTGGCTATGATCGGGGATACTTGCGGATTCTGGTTCAACCGCAAGGCTCTGGTGGCCGGATACTGCGTCGCGCTCCGCACCGCTCGGGCTGATCGCGGATCCGGCCGGCGGCGAATCCGGATACCTGTGCGGTGCCCGGGCGCCGGCGTCGGGCACCCGCATCTGATTCGCGCTGGCGCGACGCGGCAATCTGCGGATGTGCGGACTCCGCGCCTGTCCCTCAGGCAAGATGAGAGGGAGGCATCAGGTGCGCAGACGCGGAAGTCTTTGCATCGTGTCCCGAAGGACACCCTGACGCCTCCCTGACCAGGCTGCCCTAAGGCGGCCCCGGTCCCGGCACCGGTCGCCCGAAGGCGCCCGACACCGTCCGGACCATCGCGCCCGAAGGCGCTGGGGTCCCCGTGCCGGCGGGCCCTAAGGCCCTCCGACCCGGCGGATCGGGTCGTCCGGAGACTTCCCAATCCAGGATCGACGATCCCGGAGGATCGCCAACCCTTTGGCCCGGCTTGCCCGAAGGCCCGCCGAACCTGGCCCGACCTGCCCGAAGGCCTGCCGGTCCTTCGGGACGGCCTGCCCGAAGGCCTGCCATCCCCCGGCCGCTGTGCCCGAAGGCGCCTCGACCGGTTGGACCAGGTTACCCGAAGGCCCCCGATCCGCGGACCAGGCGACCCGAAGGTCCTCCCGGCCCGGCGAGCCAGTGCCGCCCTGAGGCGCTCCGACCCGCTGGATCGACGCTCCCGGAGGGTCGCCGATCCTGTGGGGCGACCCGCCCGAAGGCTTGCCGTCCCCTGCACCTTCCCAGACCCGGAGGTCCGTTTCGGTACAGGCTGTACCTTTGAGGCTAACTCCCTCGAGCGCAACAGGAAAACGACGGCAAACCTGTGCGCGGATGTGGAAAACCGGGGGGTAGTCTGTGGACAGTCCGGATGCGTCCAATGACGTCAATGGGATGGGCTATCCACAACTTATTTCGACGCCGGGCCTGTCCGGCGTAGCGGCGGAACGGATTCCGGCGCTGCGCCGGTGCTGGCGCGGTCGAACGATTCGACCCGAATGACGTCAGCCGTCGCCGCCCGCATCCTTCCAGGCCTGGTAACGCATCCTGGTGGCGTCGTTCATCGGGTAGAGCCCTGGCAGGATGGCGCCGCGCCGAACCTCCTCCATGATCCAGCCTTCGGCACGCTCCTGCTCCGGCGCCTCGGCCAGAACTTGGTTCAGATAGGCGGCCGGGATCAGCACCGCCCCGTCGCGGTCGGCGACCACGATATCATCCGGGAATACCGCGACCCCGCCGCAGCCGATCGGCTGCTGCCAGGCGACGAAGGTCAGGCCCGCCACCGAGGGAGGCGCCGCCGCGCTTCGGGCGAAGACCGGCAGACCGGTTCCCAGCACACCCTCGAGGTCGCGCAGCGCCCCGTCGGTCACCAGCGCCTCGACGCCCCGCTGCTTCATGCGCTGGCACAGGATGTCGCCGAAGATGCCGGCATCGGTCACGCCCATGGCATCGACGACCGCGATGCAGCCCTCGGGCATCGCCTCGATGGCGGCCCGGGTCGAGACCGGCGACGACCACGAGGCCGGTGTCGCCAGGTCCTCGCGCGCCGGCACGAAGCGGAGCGTGAAGGCCGGTCCGACCCGGCGCGTCTCGCCCGGGCGGAGCGGCAGGGTGCCACGCATCCAGACGTTCCGCAGACCTTTCTTCAAAAGGATGGTGGTGACGGTGGCGGTGGTGATCCCTTCAAGGATCCCTCGCGCATGGGCATCGAACGGCATCGCATGGCTCCCGGTTCCGGCTCGGCGTGCAATGGCGGCGCGAATGCCGGGATGTCAAGATATCACGCTCTTGCGCTGCAGCACGATTGATCGTTTCCGCTCATCCGGTATGTTGCCCAACGGGTGCCGGTACGATGAGAGGTGGCGCATGACGGATTACCGGATCGCGGTCATTCCCGGCGACGGCATCGGCAACGAGGTGATGCCCGAAGGGCTGCGCGCGCTCGAGGCTGCAGCGGCGCTCGCAGGCGCAAAGTTCCGGTTCACCCGCTACGACTGGTGCTGCGAACGCTACAAGGCGACCGGCGCCATGATGCCCGAGGACGGAATCCCGCGGCTGCGCGAGCACGATGCCATCTTCCTCGGTGCCGTCGGGTTTCCCGGCGTGCCCGATCACATTTCCCTCTGGGGCCTGCTGGTGCCGATCCGGCGCGAGTTCGACCAGTACGTCAACCTCCGCCCGGTGCGCCTCCTGCCCGGCATCACGCCGCCGGTGCGCGACAAGAAGCCGGGGGACATCGACTTCTGGGTGGTGCGCGAGAACACCGAGGGCGAGTACAGCCAGATCGGCGGGATCATGTTCGCCGGCACCGAGCGCGAATTCGTCATGCAGGAGGCGGTGTTCACCCGCAAGGGCTGCGACCGGATCTGCCGCTACGCGTTCGAGCTTGCGAAGGCCAAGGGCAAGACCCGGGTCGACGGCGCCACCAAGTCGAACGGAATCTTCGTGTCGATGCCCTACTGGGACAGCCGCTTCAACGCCGTCGCGGCGGAGTATCCGGGAATCGAGACGCAGCTTCATCACATCGACATCCTCTCCGCACGCCTCGTCATGCAGCCCGAGCGTTTCCAGGTGATCGTCGCCACCAACCTCTTCGGCGACATCCTCTCCGACCTCGGCCCCGGCGTTACCGGCACCATTGCGGTCGCGCCCTCTGCCAACATCAACCCCGAACGCCAGCACCCCTCGATGTTCGAGCCGGTGCATGGCTCGGCCCCCGATATCGCGGGGATGGGCATCGCCAACCCGATCGGCCAGATCTGGTCGGCAGCGATGATGCTCGAGCATCTCGGCGAGCCAGAGGCGGCCGCAGCGGTGGTGCGGGGCATCGAGACGGTTCTCGCCTCGGGCAATGCGCCGAAGACGCCTGACCTCGGCGGCTCGGCCCGCACCGCCGATCTCGGTGCTGCCATCGCCGACGCCATCGCGCGAGGATAGGCCGATGCCGGCGCTGAACGACATCCTGAACAGCGTCCTCGAGCGTGGCGCGCGCCTGATGGACTGGCGCGGCGGCGACCGGGCCACGCCCGAGAGCCTCGCGGCGCTCTGCGCCGACCTGCTCTCGTCGAAGGGCGAGGCCACGGGCGTTGCCATTGCCGCCCGCATCCTCGACGGCTACGGACGGCTCGCGCCCGAGGGCCGCGCCGGCTTCTTCCGCATCCTCGCCGAGGATTATGACCTCGACCCCGAAGCGGTCCACGAGGCGGCGGCGCGTTATGCCGATGACCGAAGCCCGGCGGCCCTGGAGGCCCTGACCGCCGCGGCCGAGCCGCGCCGCCAGGAGCTGTTCCGCCGCATCAACCTCGCGCCGGGCGGTACCAGGCGTCTCGTGCGGATGCGCGACGACCTGCTGAAGCTGCTGCGCGACGAGCCCGGTTTCGCGCGCATCGACACCGACCTCAGGCACCTGCTCGCCTCATGGTTCAACCGCGGCTTCCTGGTGATGCGCCACATCGACTGGTCCAGCCCCGCGGCGATCCTCGAGAAGATCATCGCCTACGAGGCGGTGCACGAGATCGATTCCTGGGACGAGCTCCGGCGCCGGGTGCAGCCGCAGGACCGGCGCTGCTTCGCCTTCTTCCACCCCTCGATGCCCGACGAACCGCTGGTATTCGTCGAGGTCGCGCTGACCCGCGCCGTCCCCGGATCGATCCAGGCGGTTCTGGCTCCCGAGCGCGAGCAGGTCGAACGGCACCAGGCGACGACGGCAGTCTTCTACTCCATCTCCAACTGCCAGACCGGGCTGCGCGGAGTCTCGTTCGGCGCCTTCCTGATCAAGCAGGTGGCCGAGGATCTTGCCCGCGACTTGCCGAAGCTCGAGACCTTCGTCACGCTCTCGCCGGTCCCGGGCCTCGCCCGCTGGCTGCAGGCGGAGGGCAGGACGGATCCCGACCGCCCCGCCGGGAGGGCGCTGGCAATGGTCGAATCCGGAAGCTGGCGCGAGGACCCGAAGCGCGAGGCCGAGCTGAAGGCGCTGCTGCTGCCGCTCGCCGCGCAGTATTTTCTCGAGGCCCGGCAGGGCGACGGCCGCCCGGTCGATCCGGTGGCCCGCTTTCATCTCGGCAACGGCGCCGAGCTTCTCGACATCCACTGGCAGGGCGATACCTCGGAGAAGGGGATGGCCCAGTCATTCGGGATCATGGCGAACTACCACTACGACCTTGACCGGATCGAGGAGCGCCACGAGGCGTTCGCAACGGACGGTAAGGTCGCCGCCGCCCGCAACGTCCGCACCCTCGCCGCCGCCGCCCGCAAGGGGGGTGCCTGATGACACTCGAGCCAGCGATCGACAGCGCCGGCCGCCGCGCCTCCATCGCCGCCCAGATCGTGCGTGCGCGTGTGGCGATGGCCACGCTTCGGGGCGCCTCGCAGGCGCGCATCGACGAGGCGGTCACAGCGCTCGCCTGGGCGATCTACAAGCCGGAACATGCCCGCGAGCTTGCCGAACTGGCCGTTGCAGACACCGGCCTTGGCAACGTGCCGGACAAGATCACCAAGAACACCCGCAAGACCTTCGGCGCGCTGCGCGATCTCTTGCGCGCGAAGACGGTGGGCATCATCGAGGAGGATCCGGCAAAGGGGCTGGTGAAATGGGCCAAGCCCGTGGGTGTCGTGGCCGCCGTCTGCCCCTCGACCAACCCGGCCGCGACGCCCGCCAACAAGGCGATGATGGCGGTCAAGGGCGGCAATGCGGTGATCATCGCGCCCTCGCCGGCGGGCTATGCGACCTCTGACCGCTACGTCCGGCTCGCCCGGGCCGAGTTGGAGAAGGCCGGCTTCGATCCGGACCTGATCCAGACCCTTGCCTCGCCCGTCGACAAGGAGGCGACCCAGGCGCTGATGGAGCTGGCGGATCTCGTGGTCGTCACCGGCAGCCAGAACAACGTCCGCCGCGCCTACTCCTCCGGAACTCCGGCCATCGGTGTGGGCGCCGGCAACGTGCCGGTGATTGTCGACGAGACCGCCGGTCTCGACGATGCGGCGGTGAAGATCGCGGCGTCGAAATGTTTCGACAACGCGACGTCATGCTCGTCGGAGAATTCGGTCGTCCTCCTCGACGCGGTCTACGACCGGGCGGTTGCGGCGCTGGAGCGGGCAGGGGGTTTCATGGTCGCGCCCGCCGACCGCGAGCGGGTGATCGGCGCGCTCTGGCAGGGCGGCAAGCTGAACCGCAGGGTGATCGCCCGGGGCATGCCGGAACTCGCCGAGGTCTTTGCGCTGCCCGGGGCCGCGGACCGGAGGTTCCTGATGATCGAGGAGACAGGCATCGGCGACGCCTACCCGCTCTCCGGCGAGAAGCTGTCGCTGGTGCTGACCGTCTACCGCGCCCGCGATTTCGAGCATGCCCGGAGCCTCGTGCACGACATCCTCGCCCATGAGGGCATGGGCCATTCCTGCGGCATCCACACGGCGCGCCCCGAGCGCGCCCGCGCGCTGGCCGAGACGCTCGACGTGGTCCGCGTGCTGGTCAACCAGGCGCACACCTTCGGCAACGGCGGCAGCTTCGACAACGGGCTGCCTTTCACGTTGTCGATGGGCTGCGGCACCTGGGCCGGAAATTCGATCAGCGAGAATCTGAACTACAGGCACTTCATCAACATCACTCACCTCGTCACGACGATCCCCGAGGACAGGCCCAGCGAGGAGGCGCTGTTCGGGGGTTATTGGAGGAAGTATGGGAAGTGAGCCACAGGGTGCGCTCAAGCGCGCGCTACAGAATGGCCCGGCTTGCGCCGGCCCAGGGAGGACCAGGATGCCCACCTACACCAGCTACGACCTCGTCGAATTCGGCAAGCCGCTCGTCGCCCGCGAGCGGCCGATGCCCGAGCCCACCGGAACCCAGGTGCTGCTCCGAGTCCGCCGCTCGGGCGTCTGCCACTCCGACATCCACATCGCCGAGGGATTCTTCGACCTCGGCGACGAGGGCAAGTTCCAGATGTCCAATCGCATGACCCTGCCGATGGCCATGGGCCACGAGATCCTGGGCGAGGTGATTGCGGCCGGCCCGGACGCGCCCGATGCGCCGATCGGCCAGACCCGGCTGGTCCACCCCTGGATCGGCTGCGGCGAGTGCCTGGCCTGCGCCGACGGGCGCGAGAACGAATGCACAGCCATGCGCGCGCTCGGCGTCATGCGCGACGGCGGCTATGCCACGCATGTTCTTGTAGACCACCCGCGCTGGCTGATCGACGTGGACGGACTCGATCCGGACACCGTGACCCCCTATTCCTGTTCGGGCCTTACGGTCTACAATGCGCTGCAGAAGGCCGGGCCGATGAATCCGGGCGAGTGGCTCGCGGTGATGGGGGCAGGGGGTCTGGGCCTCAATGCGGTCGCCATCGCGCGGGCCTTGGGCTTCGAGAAGATCGTCTCGGTCGACATCGACGACCGCAAGCTGCAGGCGGCAGCCGAGATGGGGGCCGATGCGGTGCTGAACGGCAAACGCGAGGATGCGCTGCAGGAGCTCCGCAAGATCACCGGCAACCGGCTTCTGGCCGTGGTCGACACGGTCGGCGCTCCCTCGACCTCGAAGCTCGCGATCCACGCGCTTATCAAGATGGGCCGCTACGTGGTGGTCGGCCTCTATGGCGGCACCTTCTCGATGCCGCTTCCGTGGCTGCCGCAGAAGTATCTGACCGTGCGCGGCTCCTATGTCGGCAACTGCAACCAGCTCCGCGACCTGATCGCGCTGGTGCGGACCGGCAAGGTCAAGGAGATCCCGGTCAGCACGCGCCCGCTCGCCGAGGCCAGCCGGACGCTCGAGGACCTAAAGGCCGGCAGGATCACCGGGCGCGTGGTGCTGACCACCGAATGATACCGCCGGGCGGATCTCGTCCCGCCACCGCCGAAGTCCCTATGCCGCCGGCGCCGCCTTGCCCCTGATCTGCGTCCGGTGCATCAGCCGGCGCGCTTCCGGGTCGAACGGGTCGCGCCGGTGCAGTGTCGCGCGGTTGTCCCAGATCAGCATGTCGCCGACCCGCCAGCGGTGGCGGTAGCAGTATTCAGGCCGGGTCGCATGGGCCCAGAGGGCATCGAGCAGCGCCTCGGACTCCGCCCGGTCCAGCCCCTCGACATAGGCGTTCCGCCGCCGCCCGAGATAGAGCGCCTCGCGCCCCGTGCGCGGATGCCGGCAGATCGCCGGGTGGAGCGCGCCCGGCGCCTGTTCGAGATCGTCGGTCGCCGTCACGCCCTGCCGCAGGAAGCCGCCCGAGTTGTAGGTGCCGTCATGCTTGATCCGCCGCCCCTCGATGCGGGCTCGCAGGTCCGCCGGCAGGTCCTCGAGCGCCGCATGCATCCCCGCGACCCAGGTATCGCCGCCCTCGGGCGGTATCTCGACCGCGTAGAGCAGCGAGGCATCCGGCGGGTTCGGCAGATAGCTCATGTCGGTGTGCCAGACCGCCTCGCCGGCGCCCAGCGACCCGATGGCCTCGCCCGTCGCATCCTTGATGTTCGAGACCACGTAGAGCTCGGGCAGCCCGGCCACGAATGTCCTGCCGTTCTCGTTCACCGGCGCCTCGTCGAGTTCGCCAAGCTGCCGCGAGAAGGCGACGATCTCGCCGGGCATCATCGACTGGCCGCGCAGCAGCAGAGCCGAGGCCCGGTCGAGGCAGTCGGCGAGCGCCGCGATCTCCGCATCCGCGGCCCGCTTCAGGTCCAGCCCCACGATTTCCAGCCCGATGCGGGGTGTCAGCGGTTGCGTCTCGAATCCCATGATCCCGATCTCCTCAGCCGATCCGCCGCACCACGCGCATCCGTGTCACCGCATCATCTCGGCAAGCTTCATCCGCTGCACCTTGCCGGACGGCCCCTTCGGCAGGTCGGGCAGGATATGCACCCGGTCCGGTGCCTTGAACGGACCGACCTGCTCGCGGCAGAGCGCGATCAGGTCCGCCTCGGCCACCGCCGCGCCCTCGGTCAGCTTCACCGCCGCCTCGACGCACTGCCCGTAATCGACGCTCGGCACGGCGAAGGCGGCGGCCTCGACCACCTCCGGATGCAGCAGGAGCGCCTCGTCGATCTCGCGCGGCGCGATGTTCTCGCCCCCCTTGATGATCAGCTCCTTGCGCCGCCCGGTGACGTAGATATAGCCGTCCGCGTCCATGTGCCCGAGATCGCCGGTCAGGAACCAGCCGTCCGGCGTGAAGGCCTCCGCCGTCGCCTTTGGGTCCTTGAGGTAGAGCCGGAACACGTTCTCGCCCCGGACCGCGATCTCGCCGCTCGTCATCCGGGCCACCTCGCGGTGGTCCGGGCCGAGGATCTTGAGCTCGTTGCCATAGGCCTTTCCCGGCGAGCCATACTTGCGGATGCCGGGTGGCATCGGATTCGACGAAATCTGGGCAGAGCATTCGGTCAGCCCCATGGTCTCGATCAGCACGAGCCCGAACAGCTCCTCGAAGGCCCTGTGCACCTCGGGCGAGAGCGGCGCCGAGGCGGACCGTGCGAAGCGCACCTTCCTCAGCGCCTCCCGCGGCGGCGGGCCCTCCGCCTCGGCGGCGCGCAGCAGGTACTGGTACTGCGTCGGCACCGCCGAGAACCAGGTGCAGCCCTGGCCGATCACCTGGTCCCAGAACCGGCTGACGGAAAAGCGCGGTGGCACGACGATCGAGGCGCCGTTGACCAGCGTCGACATCAGCGAGACGCAGAAGCCGTTGATGTGGAACAGCGGCAGCACAAGGTGCACCCGGTCCTCTGCCCTCAGCTCATGGGCGATGACGGCGTTCTCGCCGCCGCAGAGTGGCGCCCGCTGGCGCAGCACCGCGCCCTTCGGGTTGCCGGTGGTGCCGGAGGTATACATCAGGAGCCCGTCCACGGTGTTGTCATGGGGCTCGACCGGCGCGGGGACCCCGGTCACCCCGGCCGGCCAGCGCGGCCCCGTCTCGGGATCGCAGAGGATTACGCGAATGGGGCGGGCCACGCCTGCGAGGATCTTCCGCAGCCGCGGCTCCTCCTCGGGGCTGACGAAGACGATCTCCGTCCCGGAATGCTCGATCACGTAGCGGATCTGCGGGTCTCCGGCGGCGAGGTTGACCGGCGCGGTGATCCGGCCCGCATGCATCGTGCCCAGCAGCACCTGCACCGAGCCCCAGGAGTTCTGCATCATCACCGAGACGACCTGCTGGTAGCGGATGCCGAGCTCGGACAGGGCGCCGGAGAATGCGTCCAGCGCCCGTCCGAGCTCGCCCCAGGTGACCTCGAGCCCGCTCTCAGGATTGATCAGGAAGGCCTTGCCGGGCTGTGCCGCCGCATGGGCCGCGACGAAATCCCGGACCGAACGGTCTCCCACCAGAGCGCCCATCGGCGGCGTTTCTCCTTTCCGTATTCGTCGGTCCATCTATGGAACAGGCACCCGCGCCGCGCAACACGGGGAAGCTCACACAGGCAATTTCGGAGAGAAGATTCAGAAATTCTTTTTTTTCAATATGATAGACCGCGTATCACAGTGTGACACCGCCCGGAGTCCGCTCCGTTTCCCCGGTGCAGGCCGATCCTCACCGCGCCAGCTCCTCCGCCAGCTCGGCGAAGTCTTTGACGATCAGGTCCGGCTGGTGCGGCGTCTCGCCGAAGGGCCGGCGGCGGCGGTCGATGAAGGCGGTCCGCATGCCGAAGGATTTCGCCCCCATGCAGTCGAAGGTGTGACTGGCAACGAAAAGGAGCCCGGAACGGTCGATCCCGATCAGCTCCTCGGCCTTGGCGTAGGTCTGCCAGGCCGGCTTGAAGAAGCCGGCGGCGGCAACGCTGATCCGGCTGTCGAACTCGAAGCCGATGTGCGCGCGGGCCGCCTCGAGCATGTCCGGGTCGCCGTTCGAGAGGATGTGGAGCCCGTATCCGGCCGCCCGCAGCCGCGCCAGCGCGGCCACCACGTCGGGGAACGGCTTGAGCCGCTCGATCCCCGCGACCAGCCCGCGCACGTCGTCCTGGGTAAAGGCGATCCCGGCCCGGTCCATGACGTGGCTCACCGCCCGGTGCCCGATCTCGCGATAGGGGGTGTGACCCCGGGCGCAGAGCGCGTCGATCATCGAGGTCTCGAAATGGGTGCGCCGCCACCAGGTGACGAACTGGTGCGGGTCGCCGGGCCAGCCCTTGTCCTTGAGGAAGGGGGTGACGGCGGCGGTCAGCCCGCCCTGCATGTCGACGATGGTGCCATACTGGTCGAAGACCAGGGAGCGGACTTCGCGGCGGAGGTGGCTGGGTATGGTCATCGCGCGCTCATCTCTAGATCGGATCATCCTGACACGGCAATCGCCCATCGATCGGCACTTCCGGAGCATGCGGACAGATGGCTTCGCCATCGGCGGCATGGCGTCGCGAGGCATATCGATCGAAACCCACATAGCTGTCCGTGGGTTGAAGGGTAGCGCACCCCAAGGTGTAACGGATCGGGTCTGCCAAGCAGGTTCCGGCCTTCAGCCCGCCTGCACGGTGCCGGGATCTTCCCGCCGGCGGTTGCGCGGGGTCCGGAGCGGCGTCCAGACCCGCGGGCGGCAGCTCCGATCGACCGCCTCCCTGGCGCAAAGCGCCGGCATCCGGCCCGATCATGCTCCTTGGCGGCCTCGCCTGGGCGTGGGCGGTCACGGCGGCGATGGCAGCGTTGCAGGCACGCTCCGTGATCCCCGCCGCCGCGGCGATGGAGGTCGGGGCGGGTTGCGGGTCTGCCGGGGGGGGTCTGTGGGGGGGGGTGGTGTCGGAACATGTCGGAGGCCGCTCGACTTGGCGGGTCCGGTGGGGTAAGGGCTCTCTCGCTTGC
>JBDIVM010000016.1:0-81777 GCA_039805905.1 Limibaculum sp.
GGGCGACAACGTGAAGATGACGGTGAGCCTGATCAACCCGATCGCCATGGAGGAGAAGCTCCGCTTCGCCATCCGCGAGGGCGGCCGCACCGTCGGCGCAGGCGTCGTCTCCAAGATCATCGAGTGATCCAGTGACAGCGCGGCCGGGGCGGGGCCCCGGCCGCGGGTCGTTCAAGAACCGGCGAGCCTGAGAGGCGAGAAATGCAAGGTCAGAACATCAGAATCCGGCTCAAGGCCTTCGATCACCGTGTGCTCGACGCCAGCACCGCGGAGATCGTGAACACGGCCAAGCGGACCGGCGCGAAGGTGCGCGGCCCGATCCCGCTGCCGAACAAGATCGAGAAGTTCACAGTGCTGCGCGGCCCGCATGTCGACAAGAAGAGCCGCGAGCAGTTCGAGATCAGGACGCACAAGCGGCTCCTGGACATCGTCGACCCGACGCCGCAGACCGTGGACGCGCTGATGAAGCTCGACCTCGCTGCCGGCGTCGACGTCGAGATCAAGCTCTGAGGAGGGCGTCATGCGCTCTGGAGTGATCGCAAGGAAGGTGGGCATGACCCGGCTCTTCATGGAGGACGGACGGCAGGTCCCTGTCACCGTGCTGCAGATGGAGAACGTCCAGGTCGTCGCCCAGCGCCTGCCCGACCGAGACGGCTACAGCGCCATCCAGCTTGGCGCCGGAACGGCAAAGGCGAAGAACACGACGCAGCCGATGCGCGGCCACTTCGCCCGCGCCGAGGTGGCGCCGAAGCGGAAGGTCGCCGAGTTCCGGGTGGCGCCGGAGAACATGGTCGATGTCGGCGCCGAGCTGACCGCCGACCATTTCGTCAGCGGCCAGTATGTGGACGTGGCCGGCACCTCGATCGGCAAGGGTTTCGCCGGTGCGATGAAGCGGCACAACTTCGGCGGCCTGCGCGCCACGCACGGCGTCTCGATCAGCCACCGCAGCCACGGCTCGACCGGCGGCCGGCAGGATCCGGGCAAGGTGTTCAAGGGCAAGAAGATGGCCGGCCACATGGGTTCGGTGCGGGTGACGGTGCAGAATCTCGAGGTGGTCAAGACCGACGCCGACCGCGGGCTCATCATGGTCAAGGGTGCGGTGCCGGGCTCAAAGGGCGGCTGGGTGACCGTGCGCGACGCCGTCAAGCGCAAGCGGCCGGACAACGTGCCGCTTCCGGCGGCCGTGCGCGCCGCCGCGAAGGCTGCGGCGCCGGCGGCTGCTGCCGAGGCCCCTGCGGAGGGGAGTGAGTGATGAAGATCAAGGCAATCAACCTCGAGGCCGGCACGGCGGGGCAGGTGGACCTGTCCGACGAGATCTTCGGGCTCGAGCCGCGCGCCGACATCCTGCACAGGGTGGTGCGCTGGCAGCTGGCAAAGCGCCAGGCCGGCACGCACAAGACGCTGACCCGTGGCGAGACGAGCTACTCGACCAAGAAGATCTACCGCCAGAAGGGCACGGGCGGCGCCCGGCACGGATCGCGCGGCGTGAACCTGATGCGGCATGGCGGCACTACCAAGGGGCCGACCCCGCGCAGCCACGCCCACGACCTGCCGAAGGCGATCCGCAAGCTCGGCCTGAAGCTTGCGCTGAGCTCGAAGGCGAAGGCCGGCGCTCTGATCGTGCTCGACGAGGCGAAACTCGCGGAGCCGAAAACCAAGGTGCTCGCCAACATGCTCGGCAAGCTCGGCTGGTCGAAGGCGCTGGTGATTGACGGTGCCGCGGTGGATGAGAACTTCGCCCGCGCGGCGCGCAATATCGAGGGAATCGACGTGCTGCCGAGCCAGGGCGCAAATGTCTACGATATCCTGCGGCGCGACCTCCTGGTCGTGACCAAGGCGGGTGTCGAAGCGCTGGAGGCCAGACTGAAATGACCGCCAAGGCAGATCTCTACGAGGTGATCCGGCGCCCGATCGTGACCGAGAAGTCGACCATGGTCTCGGAGGCCAATGCGGTCGTCTTCGAGGTGGCGAAGAGCGCCACGAAGCCCCTGATCAAGGAAGCTGTCGAGACCCTCTTCGGCGTCAAGGTGAAGGCGGTCAATACAGTCCTGACCAAGGGCAAGGTGAAGCGGTTCCGCGGCCAGCTCGGCCGGCGAAACCATACCAAGAAGGCCTATGTGACCCTCGAAGAGGGCCATGCGATCGACGTGACCAGCGGCCTTTGAGATAGCAAGACGGAAGACAGCAAGATGGCGTTGAAAACCTACAAACCGACGACGCCGGGCCAGCGCGGGCTGGTTCTGATCGACCGTTCGGGCCTGTGGAAGGGCCGCCCGGAAAAGACCCTCACCGAGGGTCTTAGCAGCAAGGGCGGCCGCAACAACACCGGACGGATCACCGCACGCCGGCGTGGCGGCGGGGTGAAGAAACTCTACCGGATCGTCGACTTCAAGCGGCGCAAGTTCGATGTGCCGGCCACCGTGGAGCGGATCGAGTACGATCCGAACCGGACAGGCTTCATCGCCCTGATCCGGTATGTGGACGGCGAGCTCGCCTACATCCTGGCTCCGCAGCGCCTCGGCGTGGGCGACAGGGTCGTGTCGGGGGCAAAGGCGGACATCAAGCCCGGCAACGCGATGCCGTTCAGCGGCATGCCGGTCGGCACCATCGTCCACAATGTGGAGATGAAGCCGGGCAAGGGCGGCCAGATCGCCCGCGCCGCCGGCGCGTATGCCCAGTTCGTCGGCCGCGATGGCGGCTATGCGCAGCTGCGCCTGAACTCGGGCGAGATGCGCATCGTCCGTCAGGAGTGCATGGCCACCGTTGGCGCGGTGTCGAACTCCGACAACTCGAACCAGAACATCGGCAAGGCCGGCCGGACGCGCCACATGGGCAAGCGCCCGAGCGTGCGCGGCGTGGCGATGAACCCGATCGACCATCCGCATGGCGGCGGCGAGGGCCGCACCTCGGGCGGCCGGCATCCGGTGACCCCTTGGGGCAAGCCCACCAAGGGCCGCAAGACGCGGCGCAACAAGGCCACCCAGAAATACATCCTGCGCTCGCGCCATGTGCGCAAGGGCAAGTAGGGAGCACGGCACATGGCAAGATCCGTCTGGAAGGGTCCGTTCGTCGACTCCTTCGTGCTCAAGAAGGCCGCGAAGGTGCGCGAGTCGGGCCGCAACGAGGTGATCAAGATCTGGTCGCGGCGCTCGACCATCCTGCCGCAGTTCGTCGGCCTCACCTTCGGGGTCTACAACGGCCATAAGCACATCCCGGTCAACGTGACCGAGGACATGATCGGCATGAAGTTCGGCGAGTTCTCGCCGACGCGAACCTATTACGGCCACGCGGCCGACAAGAGAGCGAAGCGGAGATAAGCGGATGAGCAAGGACAAGAATCCCCGCCGCTGCGCCGACAACGAAGCCATGGCCATGAACCGCATGCTCAGGGTCAGCCCCCAGAAGCTGAACCTTGTGGCGCAGATGATCCGCGGCGTGCCGGTCGACAAGGCGTTGACCATGCTGACCTTCTCGAAGAAGCGCATCGCGGCGGACGTGAAGAAGACCCTGCAGTCGGCGGTGGCAAATGCCGAGAACAACCACGGGCTCGACGTCGACGATCTGGTGGTCGCCGAGGCCTGGGTCGGCAAGAACCTGGTGCTGAAGCGCGGCCGTCCGCGCGCCCGCGGGCGCTACGGGCGGATCGAGAAGCCGTTCAGCCAGTTGACGATCAAGGTCCGCCAGGCAGAGGAGCAGGCCTAATGGGACACAAGGTAAATCCGATCGGCCTGCGGCTCGGGATCAACCGCACCTGGGACAGCCGGTGGTACGCCGACAGCAAGGACTACGGGAACCTGCTGCACGAGGATCTGAGGATGCGCGCCTTCATCAAGAAGGAGTGCGCCCAGTCCGGCGTCAGCCGCGTGGTGATCGAGCGGCCGCACAAGAAGTGCCGCGTGACCATTCACACCGCACGGCCGGGCGTGATCATCGGCAAGAAGGGCGCCGACATCGAAAAGCTTCGGCAGAAGCTGGCCAAGCTGACAGCCTCGGAGCTGCACCTCAACATCGTCGAGATCCGCCGGCCGGAGCTTGACGCCCAGCTCGTGGCCGAG
The DNA here is from genome assembly GCA_039805905.1 of Limibaculum sp. Taxonomy (GTDB): domain Bacteria; phylum Pseudomonadota; class Alphaproteobacteria; order Rhodobacterales; family Rhodobacteraceae; genus Thermohalobaculum. The sequence continues at coordinate 4,056 of JBDIVM010000016.1, forward strand.
AACATCGCCCAGCAGCTCGAGCGGCGGGTCTCGTTCCGCCGCGCGATGAAGCGTGCGGTGCAGAACGCGATTCGCATGGGTGCCCAGGGCATCCGGATCAACGTCGCCGGCCGCCTGGCCGGGGCCGAGATCGCGCGGACCGAATGGTATCGCGAGGGCCGGGTCCCATTGCACACGCTGCGGGCCGATATCGACTATGCCCTTTCGGAAGCGAAGACCGCCTACGGCATCATCGGCGTCAAGGTCTGGATCTTCAAGGGAGAGGTCATGGAGCACGACCCGCAGGCGCGCGACAAGCGCCAGCAGGAGATGCAGGAAGGTGGCGCTGGCCGCCCGCATCGCTGAGCCGGCCTGAGGAGAGACGACGATGCTTTCGCCAAAGCGAACGAAATTCCGCAAGCAGCACAAGGGCCGCATCCATGGCGAGGCCAAGGGTGGGTCCGAGCTGAACTTCGGCACCTTCGGCCTCAAGGCCATCGAGCCGGACCGGGTCAGCGCGCGCCAGATCGAGGCGGCGCGGCGCGCGATGACGCGCCACATGAAACGCCAGGGCCGCGTGTGGATCCGGATCTTCCCGGACGTGCCGATCAGCAAGAAGCCGATCGAGGTCCGCATGGGCAAGGGCAAGGGTACGCCCGAGTTCTGGGCCTGCAAGGTCAAGCCCGGACGCATCATGTTCGAGGTTGACGGTGTGCCGGAAGCTGTGGCAAGGGAGGCCCTCCGCCTCGCTGCCATGAAGATGTCGGTGCGCAGCCGGGTGGTCGTCCGCGAGGACTGGTAGATCCGCAGGCCTGCGCCCGCCAGGGGGTGCGGCATGCGGTTTTGATGAATGATGCGACGGGTGTGCCCGACTGCATATCTGTCAAGAAAGGAACGTCGCCATGAAGGCTGAAGAGCTGCGCGACAAGACGCCGGATCAACTCCGCGAGGAGTTCGAGAAGCTGAAGAAGGAGAGCTTCAATCTCCGCTTCCAGGCGGCGACCGGCCAGCTTGCCAGCACCGCACGTGTCCGCGCCGTGCGGCGCGACGCCGCGCGCGTGAAGACGATCCTGAACCAGAAGGCCCGCGCGGCCGCCACGTCGGAATGAGGTAACGGGACATGCCGAGGCGAATCCTTCAGGGCACCGTCATCAGCGACAAGAACGACAAGACCATCACGGTCCAGGTCGAGCGCCGCTACACGCACCCGGTGCTGCGCAAGACCGTGAAGAGCTACAAGAAGTACCGTGCGCATGACGAGGCGAATGCCGCGAAGATCGGCGATACGGTGCGCATCCGCGAATGCCCGCCGCGCTCGCGGACCAAGCGCTGGGAGGTCGTGACCCAGGCCGGTTGACCTGACACGACACCCGGTTTTGTCGAAACCAGGCCCGAGCCGAGACAGGCAATGGGCCAAGGTCGGGAGAAACCTCCATGATCCAGATGCAGTCGAATCTGGACGTCGCCGACAACTCCGGCGCGCGTCGGGTGCAGTGCATCAAGGTGCTGGGCGGCGCCAAGCGGAAATATGCGGGCGTCGGCGACATCATCGTCGTTTCCGTCAAGGAGGCGATCCCGCGCGGCCGCGTCAAGAAGGGCGACGTGCGCAAGGCCGTCATCGTGCGCACCGCCAAGGAAGTTCGCCGCGACGATGGCACGTCAATCCGCTTCGACCGGAATGCGGCGGTGCTCCTCTCGAACAACCTCGAGCCGATCGGCACCCGCATCTTCGGCCCGGTGGTGCGCGAGCTGCGTGCGAAGAATTTCATGAAGATCATCTCGCTTGCCCCGGAGGTGCTGTGATGGCGGCGAAGCTGAAGAAAGGCGACCGGGTCGTCGTGCTCGCTGGCCGCGACAAGGGCAAGCAGGGCGAGATTCTGCGGGTGATGCCGAAGGATGGCCGTGCGGTCGTCGCCGGAATCAACATGGTGGTTCGCCACACCCGGCAGTCGCAGACCTCGCAGGGCGGCCGGCTCTCGAAGGAGTCGCCGATCGACCTGTCGAACATCGCTCTGGCCGATCCCAAGGACGGCGGCCCGACCCGCGTCGGGTTCAAGTTCCTCGAGGATGGCACCAAGGTCCGCTATGCCAAGAAGTCCGGGGAGGTCATCGATGGCTGACGGCTCGAAATACGTCCCGCGCCTCAAGGCGGTCTATGACGGGCAGATCCGTGCCGCGCTCAAGGAGGAGTTCGGCTACAGGAACGACATGCAGATCCCGCGGCTCGACAAGATCGTGCTGAACATGGGGGTCGGCGGTGCCGTCTCGGACTCGAAAAAGATCAAGGCCGCCCATGACGACCTGATGCTGATCGCGGCCCAGAAGCCGATCATCCGCAAGGCTCGGACCTCGATCGCTACCTTCAAGCTGCGCGAGGGAATGCCGATCGGCGTCAAGGTGACTCTCCGGCGCGATCGCATGTACGACTTCCTCGATCGTCTCGTGACGATCGCGATGCCCCGCATCCGCGATTTCCGCGGACTGAGGGGCAAGCATTTCGACGGCCGCGGCAACTTTGCCATGGGGATCAAGGAGCACATCGTGTTTCCAGAGATCGACTATGACAAGGTCGAGGAAATACGCGGCATGGACATCATCATCACCACCACGGCGCGCACCGACGCCGAGGCGAAGGCATTGTTGAAGCACTTCAACATGCCCTTCGCCAACTGACCGGGAGGAACCGGACATGGCCAAGACAAGCATGGTCGAACGGGACCGGAAGCGGGCGCGGATGGCGGCTCAGTACGCCGAGAAGCGCGCCAGGCTGAAGGCGATCGCGAAGGACGAGAGCTTGCCGATGGAGGAGCGCTTCAAGGCGCGCCTGAAGCTCGCCAAGCTGCCGCGCAACTCGTCGTCGACCCGGCTGAAGAACCGCTGCGAGGTGACCGGGCGGCCGCGGTCCTACTACCGCAAGCTCAAGATGAGCCGCATTGCGCTCCGCGACCTCGCCTCGCATGGCGAGATCCCGGGCATGGTCAAGTCGAGCTGGTGAGGAGGGCAACATGTCAGTGAACGATCCGCTCGGCGACATGCTGACGCGCATCCGCAATGCGCAGATGCGGTCCAAGTCGACGGTAATGACACCGGCATCGCGGCTGCGCGGCTGGGTGCTCGACGTGCTGGCTGCCGAGGGCTACATCCGCGGCTACGACCGGGTCGAGCCCGAGACCGGCAAGCCGGCGTTCGAGATACAGCTCAAGTATTTCGACGGACAGCCCGTGATCCGCGAGCTGAAGCGCGTCTCGACTCCTGGCCGGCGGGTCTACGCCTCGGTGCGCGAGATGCCATCGGTGCGCAACGGCCTCGGCGTCTCCATCGTCTCGACCTCGAAGGGTGTCATGTCGGACGCCAGGGCGCGGGCCGAGAATGTGGGCGGCGAAGTGCTCTGCACGGTATTCTGAGGAGGAAGCGGCAATGTCACGTATCGGCAAGCGTCCGGTTCCGCTCCCGAAGGGGGTCAGCGCGACCGTGTCGGGCCAGACCGTCGAGGTCAAGGGGCCGAAGGGCACCCGCAGCTTCAAGGCGACCGACGATGTTGACCTGAAGATCGAGAACGAGAGCGTGCGCGTCGCGCCGCGCGGCAGTTCGAAGCGCGCGCGCCAGCAATGGGGCATGAGCCGGACCCGGATCGCGAACCTCGTTACCGGCGTGACATCTGGCTTCAAGAAGGAGCTCGAGATCAACGGCGTCGGTTACCGCGCGATGGTCCAGGGCAAGACCCTGAAGCTGAGCCTGGGCTACAGCCACGATGTCGACTACACGATCCCGGCCGGGGTGCAGATCGTCTGCCCGAAGCCGACCGAGATCGAGATCACCGGCATCGACGAACAGCAGGTCGGCCAGGTGGCGGCGGAGATCCGCCACTGGCGCCGGCCGGAGCCCTACAAGGGCAAGGGCGTCAAGTACAAGGCCGAGTATATCTTCCGCAAGGAAGGCAAGAAGAAGTAAGGAGCGCAACAATGGCGAACAGCAAGCGAACCTTGTTCCAGCGGCGCCGCCTGCGCGTCCGGAACAAGCTGAAGCATTTGGCGAGCGGACGTCCGCGCCTGAGCGTCCACCGCTCGCTCAAGAACATCTCGGTCCAGGTGATCGACGACGCCCAGGGCCGGACACTGGCCGCTGCATCGACGCTGGAGCCGAAGCTTGGCCTCATTGGCCGGAACAACCGCGAGGCGGCGGCCAGGATCGGCGCCGAGATCGCGGCCCGCGCCAAGGCGGCCGGCATCGAGGAGGTGTTCTTCGACCGCGGCGGCTATCTCTACCACGGCAAGATCAAGGCCCTGGCCGACGCTGCCCGCGAGGGCGGCCTGAAGTTCTGAGGAGACGAGCATGGCAGAGCGTGATGGACGGCGCGATCGGGGCGAACGGCGGGATCGCCGCGAGGACAAGAGCGAAAGCGAGTTCCAGGACCGCCTCGTTGCGATCAACCGCGTCTCGAAGACGGTGAAGGGCGGCAAGCGCTTCGGCTTCGCGGCGCTGGTGGTTGTCGGCGACCAGAAGGGCCGCGTGGGCTTCGGCTCGGGCAAGGCCAAGGAGGTTCCCGAGGCTATCCGCAAGGCCACCGAGGAGGCCAAGCGCAGCATGGTGCGCGTGCCGCTGCGCGAGGGACGCACCCTGCACCACGACATCGAGGGCCGCTGGGGCGCCGGCAAGGTGGTGATGCGCTCGGCTCCGCAGGGCACCGGCATCATCGCCGGCGGCCCCTGCCGCGCGGTGTTCGAGATGCTGGGCGTGCAGGACGTGGTTGCCAAGTCGACCGGCAGCCAGAACCCCTACAACATGGTGCGTGCCACCTTCGATGGCCTGACGCACGAGCTGTCGCCCCGCCAGATCGCGGCGCGGCGCGGCAAGAAGGTTTCGGACATCCTGCCCGCCCGGGGCAGCGAGGCGCCGGCCGAAGCCATGGCCGAGTGAGCGGGAGACCTGAGATGGCGAAGGCAAAGAGCAAGGGCAAGACGATCGTCGTCAAGCAGATCGGCAGCCCGATCCGCCGGCCCGCCGGGCAGCGCGGGACGCTGATCGGCCTCGGGCTCAACAAGATGCACCGCACCCGCGAGCTCGAGGACACGCCCTCGATCCGCGGCATGGTGAACTCGATTCCGCACCTCGTGCAGATCATCGAGGAGCGCGGTTAGGAATCCGGGCGGCGCGGACCGGGTCGCGCCCGCCATTGCAGAGCCGCGGCGGCGGGGCACGACGCATCGCCCCGTGCAGTCCGGCAGAAGGAGAATGCGTCATGAAGATCCACGAGCTCAGAGACAATCCCGGCGCGACGAAGAATCGCAAGCGCATCGGACGCGGGCCGGGTTCGGGCAAGGGCAAGACCGGCGGCATGGGCATCAAGGGCCAGAAGGCCCGGTCGGGCGTCGCGATCAAGGGTTTCGAGGGCGGCCAGATGCCGCTCCACCGCCGCTTGCCGAAGCGGGGCTTCACCAATATCTTCGCCCGGTCCTTCGCGGTGGTGAATCTGGGTAATATCCAGACGTTCATCGATGCGGGCAAGCTGGACGCAAAGGCGGTCATCGACGAGACGGCCCTGGTGAATTCCGGCCTGGTGCGTCGCCGGCTGGACGGCGTCCGGGTGCTGGCCAAGGGTGCCCTGACGTCGAAGGGGGTGCGGATCGAGGTGACCGGCGCCAGCAAGGCCGCGGTTGCGGCGGTCGAGGCCGCCGGCGGTTCGCTGAGCGTACGGGCCGCCCCGGTGCCTGCGGCGGAAGGCTGACCGGGGCCGACCCTTTCCCGGGCCGGCATCCGGGACCGGACAGCGGTTTCTGCGCCCTGCGGCGAAACTCCGCCGCGGCCCTACGACGGCAAGAGAGAGCGAGACATGGCATCAGTTGCCGAACAGATGGCGGCCAATCTGAGCTGGAGTGCGATCGGCCAGGCGAAGGACCTGCAGCGGCGGATCTTCTTCACCCTCGGTCTCCTGATCGTCTACCGGCTCGGAACGTTCATCCCCCTGCCCGGCATCGACACGGAACAGCTGCGGATCTTCATCGAGCAGACCCGGGGGGGGATCCTCGGCGTCTTCAACATGTTTGCAGGCGGCGCCGTCAGCCGTATGGCGATCTTCTCGCTCGGCATCATGCCCTACATCTCGGCCTCGATCATCATGCAGCTCGCATCCTCGATGGTGCCGAGCCTCGAGCAACTCAAGAAGGAAGGCGAGCAGGGCCGCAAGAAGATCAATCAGTACACGCGCTACGGCACCGTGCTGTTGGCGACCGTGCAGGCCTACGGCATCTCGGTCGGCCTTGAGGGGCAGGGACTGGCGCTGGACCCCGGCGCATTCTTCCGCGCGTCCGCGGTCATCACGCTGGTCGGCGGGACCATGTTCCTGATGTGGCTCGGCGAGCAGATCACCGCGCGCGGCATCGGCAACGGCATCTCGCTGATCATCTTCTCCGGGATCATCGCCGAGATGCCCGGCTCGCTGGCGCAGTTCTTCGAGCTTGGCCGGACCGGCCAGATCAATACGCTGGTCATCATCGGCGTGCTGATGCTGGCAATCGTCGTGGTCTATGTCGTTGTCTTCGTCGAGCGCGCCCAGCGCCGGATCCTGATCCAGTACCCGAAACGCCAGGTCGGCAACAAGATGTTCGGCGGCGAGAACTCGCACCTGCCGCTCAAGATCAATACCTCGGGCGTGATTCCGCCGATATTCGCCTCGTCGTTGCTGCTGCTTCCCACGACCATTGCCACATTCTCGCTGACAGGTGGGGATGCCGGCTGGATGGGCACAGTGGCAGCGCTGCTCGGCCACGGACAGCCGCTGTTCCTCGTGCTGTTCGCCGGGCTGATCGTGTTCTTCGTGTTCTTCTATACCGCCGTCGTTTTCAATCCGGACGACGTGGCAGAGAACCTGAAGAAGCATGGCGGCTTCGTGCCGGGCATCCGCCCGGGTAAGCGGACCGCGGAATATCTGGACTATGTGCTGACCCGCCTGTCGGTGCTTGGCGCGATCTACCTGGTGGTGGTCTGCCTGCTGCCTGAGATCCTGATCGCCAAGGTCGGCGTGCCGTTCTATTTCGGCGGGACCTCGCTCCTGATCGTGGTGTCGGTCACGATGGACACGATTACTCAGGTACAGTCCCATCTGCTGGCGCACCAGTATCAGGGTCTGATCCGGAAATCGAAGATCCGCGGTCGCTGAACTGGCTGTCGGGTCGGGGAAGGCGGGACAATGAACATCATCCTTCTGGGACCGCCGGGGGCCGGCAAGGGCACGCAGGCGCGCATACTGATGGACAGGATGGGGCTTGTGCAGCTTTCGACCGGTGACCTGCTGCGGGCGGCCGTTGCCGCCGGCACAGAGGTCGGCCGCAAGGCAAAGGCGCTCATGGAGGCCGGCCAGCTCGTGCCGGACGAGATCGTGATCGGCATCGTCTCGGACCGGCTGGACGAGCCGGACGTGAAGGCGGGGTTGATCTTTGACGGCTTCCCGCGGACGGTCGCGCAGGCGAAGGCGCTCGACCGGTTGCTGGTGGAGAAGGGGCTGCGACTTGATGCCGTGGTGTCGATGGAGGTCGACGACGATCTGCTGGTCGACAGAGTCTCCGGCCGCTTCACCTGCGCCAAGTGCGGCGAGGGTTACCACGACCTGTACAAGCGGCCACGGCGGGACGGCATATGCGACAAATGCGGCGCAACGGAGTTCAGGCGCCGGGCCGACGACAACGCCGAGACGGTGCGGGCCCGGCTGGTCGCCTACCACGCAGACACTGCGCCTTTGATCGACTACTACAAAGGTGCCGGCAAGCTCAGAACAGTCGACGGGATGGCGGAAATCGATGCCGTCGCACGGGAGATCAGTGCCGCGCTGGGCGCCGCATGACGTGTAGGATTGCGCCGGACTGTCCGGGGCTTGACGGGGAGGTGCGCCCGGCTATAGTGCGCGCTTCCTGAGGACAGGAGAGTCGCCTCTGCCCCAGCGCGACCTTCGGGCGGACGCGGGGACTTGGGTCAGGACTCTCTGTGAGGCGGAACGGCCGGCGCACGCGTCGGCTTCTTTTGGATTTCGGCCCGCAGCTGGTGCGGGCCAGGCACGACGGAGCTGGAGCAGTGGCGCGCATCGCAGGCGTTAACATTCCGACCAACAAGCGGGTGCAGGTCGCCCTCACCTACATCCACGGCATCGGCCCGAGCTCGGCCCGCAGGATCTGCGACGCCGTGGGTGTGACTGAGAGCCGCCGCGTGAACGAGCTTTCGGATGCGGAAGTGCTGGCGCTGCGCGAGCACATCGACCAGAACTTCCAGGTGGAAGGCGATCTCAGGCGTGAGGTTGCAGTCAATATCAAGCGGCTTATGGACCTCGGCTGCTACCGCGGCCTGCGGCATCGCCGGGGCCTTCCTGTGCGCGGCCAGCGCACGCACACCAACGCCCGGACCCGCAAGGGCAAGGCCAAGCCGATTGCCGGCAAGAAGAAGTAAGGAGGCCGGAGAATGGCTCGGGAGAAACGCGTCGCGCCGAAGCGCAAGGAGCGGAAGAACATCACCGCGGGCGTCGCCCATGTGAACTCGTCGTTCAACAACACGATGATCACCATCTCGGACGCGCAGGGGAACACGATCTCTTGGTCGTCGGCCGGTCACATGGGCTTCAAGGGCTCGCGCAAGTCGACACCCTACGCTGCCCAGATGGCCGCCGAGGACGCCGGCCGCAAGGCGCAGGAGCATGGCGTGCGCACGCTCGAGATCCTGGTGCAGGGTCCCGGCGGCGGCCGCGAGTCGGCCCTGCGCGCGCTGCAGGCGGTCGGCTTCACGATCAGTTCGATCAAGGACGTGACGCCGATCGCCCATAACGGCTGCCGCCCGCCGAAGCGTCGCCGCGTCTGAGACGGCTTTTTCCGCGGCCTGCGGCCTGTCCAGTCCGGACGGGCCGTTCGCCGTTCCTCGGGGGCACCCGGCCGAGGGATCCGGCCCGGCGCGAGCATGGAGGACCATCACGTGATCCACAAGAACTGGCAGGAACTGATCAAACCGCAGAGCCTCGATGTCGAGGCCGGACATGATCCGAGCCGAGTGGCGACGGCGGTGGCCGAACCGCTGGAGCGCGGCTTCGGTCTGACCCTCGGCAACGCGCTGCGGCGGGTGCTGTTGTCTTCGCTGCAGGGGGCCGCGATCACCGCGGTCCAGATCGACGGCGTGCTGCACGAGTTCTCCTCGGTGCCGGGCGTACGCGAGGACGTGACCGACATCGTGCTGAACCTGAAGGGTGTCGCTGTCCGCATGGAGGCTGAGGGGACCAAGCGCCTGCAGCTCAATGCAACCGGGCCCGGCGTGGTCACGGCGGCTGACATCAGCGAGGTGATGGGCGTCGAGATCATCAACAAGAATCATGTGATCTGCCACCTCGACGATGGCGCCAGCGTCCACATGGAGCTGACCGTCGCGACCGGCAAGGGCTATGTGGCCGCCGACAAGAACCGTCCCGAGGATGCGCCGATCGGCTTCATCCCTGTCGATGCGCTGTACTCGCCGGTCAAGCGCGTCAGCTACAAGGTCAGCCCGACCCGTGAGGGCCAGGTGCTGGATTACGACAAGCTGGCGATCACGGTCGAAACCGACGGCACGCTGAGCCCCGAGGACGCGCTCGCCTATGCCGCACGAATCCTCCAGGACCAGCTGCAGACCTTCATCAACTTCGAGGAGCCGAGAGAGGCGGGGGCCTCTGCCGCGGACGAGGGGCTGGAATTCAACCCGCTGCTGCTCAAGAAGGTCGACGAACTCGAGCTTTCCGTGCGCTCGGCCAACTGCCTGAAGAACGACAACATCGTCTATATCGGCGACCTGATCCAGAAAACCGAGGCGGAGATGCTGCGCACCCCGAACTTCGGCCGCAAGTCGCTGAACGAGATCAAGGAAGTGCTGGCCACCATGGGGCTGCACCTTGGCATGGACGTGCCGGACTGGCCACCGGACAACATCGAGGATCTCGCGAAGAAGTTCGAGGACGCGTTCTGAGATGGTCCAGGGCCTGCCCTGCTGCAGATCTGCAGGGCAGGTTCCCGACTTCGTTCGACCCGGGCAACCGCCCCAAGGAGGCCGCCGCCAGATGCGGCCGGACAAAGTATAAATCTGAAGGAGACGACGACATGCGCCACGCGCACGGTTACCGCAAGCTGAACCGCACCTCCGAGCACCGCAATGCGATGTTCGCGAACATGGCCTGCTCGCTGATCGAGCATGAGCAGATCAAGACAACCCTGCCGAAGGCGAAGGAGCTCAAGCCGTATGTCGAGAAGCTTATCACGCTGGCCAAGCGGGGCGACCTGCATTCCCGCCGGCTCGCGGCTTCCCGCATCGGCCAGGAAGCGGCGGTGGCCAAGCTCTTCGAGACGCTCGGCGCGCGCTACAAGGACCGGCAGGGCGGCTACGCCCGGGTGCTGAAGGCGGGGTTCCGCTATGGCGACATGGCGCCCATGGGCATCGTCGAGCTGGTTGACCGCGACCCTGCCGCCAAGGGCGCCGCCGACAAGGCGCGCGCCGCGGCCGACGACGCGGACGGGGACGACTGAGCGCCGTTTGAGGGTCTGCGGCGATGATGCTCGAAGTCATCGCCGCGAACCTCGTGATCTTCGCCGCCGCAGTGCTCCAGGCGTCAACGGGCGTCGGCTTCGCCATGCTGGCGGTGCCGCTGCTCGCGCTGATCAGCCTTGCCTGGGTGCCGGCGCCGATGCTGATCTGCAATCTGCTGCTGTCCTTCGCGATCCTGCATCACGGCCGGGCGGCGCTCGCTCCCGCGGAAGCGCCGCCATTGGCGTCGGGGCTGGTTCTCGGCACCGCCGCCGGGGCAGCCCTGCTGACCCTGCTGAGCCGCGAGGGGATGGGCGTGCTGATCGGTGCGATCATCGTTGTCGCGGTGTTCGCGAGCCTCCTGACGCCGCCGGTCGCGATCACCCGGGCCCGGCTCGCCATTGCCGCCTTCCTCGGCGGCGCGCTCGGGGTCATCGCGGCCATGCACGGGCCGCCGCTCATCATCCTCTACCAGCGCGAGGATCCGGCCAAGGTGCGTGCGACCATGGCCGGGGTCTTCCTGTTCGGCTGCCTGCTCGCACTCGGCGCGTTGTGGCTCACCGGGCTGCTCGGCGCCGAGGAACTGCGCCGGGGCCTGCTGCTGCTGCCGGGGGTCGGCCTCGGCTATCTCGCCGGGCGGTCGCTGGCGGGGCGCCTGTCACCGCAGGCGGCGCGTCACGGCATGCTTGCGATATCCGGTGCCGCCGGCCTCGCCCTGCTGCTGCGCTCGGTCTGATCCCCGACGCACGCTTGGCTGGGGCGCGGGAGTCCCCTAAGTATGCAGCGGAACCGTCGCCATTCCCGGAGTCCCGAGCGTGATCCATCAGGCCCTCCGCCTTGCCCTCGCCCTGACGCTTGCCGCACCGGCAGGCGCGCTGGCCGAACCGGTCGGGGTGCCCGGGAGCCGGGCCGAGATCACGCTGAGCTTTGCGCCGGTCGTGCGCAAGGCCGCGCCCGCGGTCGTCAACATCTACACCCGCAAGGTGGTCGAGCGCAGCATCAGCCCATTCGCCGGCGATCCGTTCTTCGAGCGGCTGTTCGGCGACATGTTCAAGGGCGTCCCGAGCCGGCCGCGGATCGAGAACTCGCTGGGCTCGGGCGTCATTGTCGATCCGGACGGGATCGTCGTCTCAAACCACCATGTCGTTGGCGGAGCGGACGAGATCACCGTGGTGCTGGCCGACCGGCGCGAGTTCCGGGGCAGGGTGATCCTCGCCGACAGGGAGGCAGACCTTGCGGTGGTGAAGCTCGATGCGGCGAGGGACCTGCCGGCGCTGGAGCTGCGCGACTCGGATACGCTGGAAGTGGGTGAGCTGGTGCTGGCGATCGGCAATCCCTTCGGCGTCGGCCAGACCGTGACCAGCGGCATCGTCTCGGGCCTTGCCCGGTCGGGCGCGGTGCGCGACGGCGGCACGGGCTATTTCGTCCAGACCGACGCACCGATCAATCCGGGAAACTCCGGCGGGGCGCTGATCGACATGGATGGCCGGCTTATCGGGGTCAACACGGCCATCATCAGCCGCTCCGGGGGCTCGAACGGCATCGGCTTCGCGGTACCGGCCAACCTCGTGGCGCGGATCATCGCCGCGGCGGAATCGGGAGCCTCGGCGCTCGTCCGGCCCTGGCTCGGAATCGACCTTCAGCCGCTGACCGCCGAGCTTGCCGAGGCGATGGGATTCGACCGGCCGGCAGGCGTCCTCGTCGGACAGATGCATCCGGCCAGCCCCTTCGCACTGGCCGGCATAGGGACCGGCGACGTGCTGCTGGCGATCGACGGGGAGACGGTCGACTCCCCATCGGAACTGGCCTTCCGTGCCGCGACCCTGGGGGTCGGGCGGAACGCCGAGGTGCGCTATCTTCGAGATGGGAGCGAGAGGCGCGCGACGGTCGCCCTCATCCGCGCACCTGACGAGCCGGAGCGGAACCGCACCACGCTAGAGGCGCCGCCGATCCTGCGCGGACTGACGGTGCTGAACATCAACCCCGCGGTGATCGAGGAACTCGATCTGCCCGTCGCCACCACCGGCGTGCTGGTCGAGCGGATCGAGGGGCCGGCCCGGCGCAGCGGCCTCAGACCCGGCGACAGGATACTGGAGGTGGACGGCCGCGAGGTGGCCAGCGTCGAGGAGCTGGCGCAGACCCTGCCCCCGACGGGCAGCGTGGTCGTGGGGGTCGAGCGCGACGGCAGCCGCGGCCGGCTCAGGATCGGTGGATGAAGGAGACGGCATCGCATGCCCGATCTGTTCGACCGCGAGACAGCGCCTGCCGCCGGGAGGAAGGGCACGGGCGCCCCGCACCCGCTCGCCGACCGGCTGCGGCCGCGGCAGATGGGCGACGTGGTCGGTCAGGATCACCTCGTCGCGGAAGGTTCGCCGCTGGGCGACATGCTGGCGGCAGGCAAGCTCTCCTCGCTGATCCTCTGGGGGCCGCCGGGCGTCGGCAAGACCACCATCGCCCGGCTGCTGGCGGCCGAGACCGACCTGCATTTCGAGCAGGTCAGCGCCATCTTCACCGGCGTCGCCGATCTGCGGAAGGTGTTCGAGGCGGCGAAGCTGCGCCACCGGCAGGGCAGGGGAACGCTGCTTTTCGTCGACGAGATCCACCGCTTCAACAAGGCCCAGCAGGACGGCTTCCTGCCGCACATGGAATCGGGTGTGATCGTGCTGGTGGGCGCCACGACCGAGAACCCGTCCTTCGAGCTCAACGCCGCATTGCTCTCGCGCGCCCAGGTGCTGCGGCTCAGGCGGCTCGAGGCGGCGGATCTCGAGCAGATCCTCGCCCGCGCGGAAGCCGCCGAGGGCGCCCTGCCACTCACCGAGGAGGGACGGGCCGCGCTGATCGCCATGGCCGACGGCGACGGCCGCGCGCTCCTGAACCTTGCCGAGCAGGTACAGGGCTTCGGCCCCGGCCTCTTCGGCCCGGCCGATCTCGCGCGGCGGCTGAACCGCCGGGCGCCAGTCTATGACAAGACGGGCGACGGCCACTACAACCTGATATCGGCGCTCCACAAGTCGGTGCGTGGCTCGGATCCGGATGCCTCGCTGTACTGGCTGGCGCGGATGCTGGAGGCGGGCGAGGATCCACGCTTCATCGCGCGCCGCGTGACCCGCATGGCGGTCGAGGACATCGGGCTGGCGGAGCCCGAGGCGCTGCGCCAGGCGCTCGGTGCCTGGGAGGCCTATGAGCGACTCGGCTCGCCCGAGGGAGAGCTCGCGATCGCCCAGGCGGTGATCTACATGGCGCTGGCGCCGAAGTCGAACGCCGCCTACACCGCCTATGGTGCGGCGCTGAAGATCGCGGCGCGCACCGGCTCGCTGGCCCCGCCGGACCACATCCTGAATGCGCCGACACGAATGATGAAGGAGATGGGTTACGGCGCCGGCTATGATTACGATCACGACGCCGAGGATGGCTTCTCGGGGCAGAACTACTTCCCCGAGGGCATGGCGCGCGCCGCGCTCTACCATCCGGTCGAGCGCGGCTTCGAGCGCGAGATGGCAAAACGCATGACCTGGTTCGCGAAGCTGAGACGCGAGCGAGGTGGCGGAGGGGACTGAGCGGAGGGGCGGATGGAAAAGTTTCTCATGGTCGCCCTGGGCGGCGCCTTGGGCTCGGTGATGCGCTACGGCATTGTGGCCTGGTCCGGGCGGGCACTCGGCCACGGGTTTCCGTGGGGGACCATGATCGTCAACGTCGTCGGCTCGTTCGTCATGGGACTCGCGGCCGTCGCGATGATGGAGCGCTTCCCCGGCAGCTGGGGCCGCTTCGGCCCGCTGGTCATGACCGGCGTGCTCGGTGGCTTCACCACCTTCTCGGCCTATTCTCTGGATGCGCTGTTCCTGATCGAGCGCGGCCGGAACGCTGCCGCGGCGGGCTATATCGGCGCATCGGTGGTGCTGTCGATCGGCGGGCTCTGGGTCGGTCTCACCCTGGCGCGGGGGATCTGGGGCCAGTGAGCGAGGTGCAGCTTCTGGAGGTGGGGCCGGACGAGGCCGAGCAGCGGCTCGACCGATGGTTCCGCCGCCGCTTTCCGCATGTCACGCAGGGCCGGCTCGAGCGGCTCTGCCGCAAGGGCGAGCTCCGGGTCGATGGCGGGCGGGTCAAGGCGTCGACCCGGATCGTCCCCGGTCAGGTGGTGCGCGTGCCTCCCCTCCCCGCTGCCGGCGACGAACCGGAGGCAACAGCCGCGCCCGCGGCACCGGACAGGGCCGCGCTCGAGGCGCTGGCTGCGGCGGTGGTCTGGCGCGACGAGCATATGATCGTGCTGAACAAGCCGGCCGGGCTTGCGGTGCAGGGTGGCACGAAGCAGGCGCGCCATCTCGGCGCGATGCTCGGTGCGCTGCGGTTCGGGCGCGAGGAGGAGCCGCGGCTGGTGCACCGGCTTGACAGGGACACCTCCGGGCTTCTGGTGCTGGCGCGCACCGGCAAGGCAGCGGTCGAACTCGGTCGTCTGTTCCGCTCGCGCGCGGTCGAGAAGATCTATGTCGCGGTTGTGGCGGGCCGGCCCGAACCTGCGGCAGGCACGATCCGCTGGGGGCTTGTGAAGGCCGGCGGGCGCGGCGAGGGCGAGCGGATGCGGCTCGTGCCGCCGGACCAGGTCGGCACGACCGAGGGAGCGCGGCATGCGGTCACCGATTTCCGGATGATTGCGGCAGCCGGCAAGCGCGCCGCGTGGGTGGCGCTCAGGCCGGTGACCGGCCGCACACATCAGCTCCGCGCCCATATGGCGGCGATCGGGTGCCCGATTGCCGGTGACGGCAAGTATGGCGGGCGCGGGCAGGAGAATGACGGCGCCGGCTGGGGTGCCGGGCTCGGCGGGGCCCTGAGCCGCAAGCTGCACCTGCATGCCGCGCGCCTCGCCCTGCCGCACCCGGTGACCGGGCGGCGACTGGGCTTCGCCGCGCCGCTGCCCGAGCACATGGCGCGCACCTTCGCCTTCTTCGGCTGGGATCTCGCCGATCTGCCGGAGCCGGCATTCGAGCGCGACTGACGGCGCAGGCCGCGCTGCGGGGGGCCGGTACGACGCCACATGGTGGCCGGCATCGCCCGTCGCCGATCATGCGGCGGCTACTGCACCAGGAGTTCGGCGTTGAGTGCCCCCGCCGCCTTGATGGCCTTGAGGATGTCGATCATGTCGCGCGGGCCGACGCCGAGGGCATTGAGGCCCCCCACAAGATCGGCGAGCGTGACGTTGCCTTCAACCAGCGCCATGCGGTTCTGCGCGCCCTGGTCGATGCCGATCTCGGTGCGGGGCACCACGATGGTCTCGCCCTCGGCGAAGGGATTCGGCTGGGACGGGAGCGGTGACTCCGTCACCCGGATCGACAGCTGACCCTGGGCGACCGCGACCCGGCTGATGGTGACGTCGGCACCGAGCACGATGGTCCCCGAGCGCTGGTCCACCACGACGCGGGCTCTCGTCGCCGGCACGACCGGGATGTTCTCGATCAGGCTGATCAGCCGTGCCGGGTTCTCGCCCGCGACTGCAAGGTCGAGGGCCACGGTGCCGGCATCGCCCATCCGCGCGACCGGACGGCCGAGCGCCTGGTTGATCGCCTCCTCGATGCGGGCGGCTGTGGTGAAATCCGGGTCGCGCAGGGCGAGGCGGACCTGCGGCAGATCGCCGAACTCGAAGCCGATCTCGCGCTCGATGCGGGCGCCGCCGGGGATGCCGCCGCCGGTCGGCACGCCGATCTGCGCGGATGCCGCGTCGCCTTCGGCGCTGATGCCCCCGGCGAGCACGGGACCCTGGGCGACGGCGTAGATCTCGCCATCGGCGGCGTTGAGCGGGGTCATGACCAGCGTGCCGCCGAGCAGGCTCTGCGCATCGCCGATCGCAGACACGGTAACATCGACGCGGCTGCCCGCCCGGGCGAAGGGCGGCAGGGTGGCGGTGACAATCACCGCGGCAACGTTCCTGGTGCGGATGTCCTCGCCGGCGACATTCACGCCGAGACGCTCGAGCAGGTTTGCCAGGGCCTCCTCGGTGAACGGGCTGTTGCGGATTCCGTCGCCGGTTCCCTTCAGGCCGACAACCAGGCCGTAACCGACCAGGTCGTTGCCGCGCACCCCCTCGACTTCGACGAGATCCTTGATGCGCGGGGCTGCCTGCGCTGGCGTCAGGGGCAGAAGGGAGACGGCAAGGCAGAGCAGCAGGCCGGGGAGCCGGCTGCGGAGGCCGTGATCGGCGCATGGCGCAATGCGCCGCGAAAGGATGCTCCACGCCGTGCCCCAATGCCCGTGCGGCGGCGGCACGGCGGCGATCGGGATGCGCGATCCGTCCGACAGCCCGGTCACCGCAGAAAGTTCGCGAGCGAGAGGCTGGCGATGCGGGCGGTGGCGATGTAGCTGGTTTCGAGCTGGGTTTCGAGTGCTGTCAGCTCGATCGCGGCCTCCGACTGGTCGCGGCCGGTCAGCTTGTTCAGCGCCACGGTCAACGATGTTTCGGCTGCAAGGTGGCCCGCCTTCGCCTCGGCCATACGGGCTTGGGCGGCGCCGATACGGGCCGCGATTCCTGTCAGCCCCTCGACATTGCCGCGCAGCCCGTCGATCGCCTGCCGGGCGATCTCCTCGCGGGCGTCAGCCGCGATCGCGTTGCCCGGATCGAAGGCGGCGGCGAGCGCGGCAAGGTCACGCAGCAGGTGGCGCACCGGAACCTCGTCAGCCCGTGCAGAGAGCGAAAGCCGCTCGCCCTGTGCCACCTCGGCGGCAGGCGCATCGCCGACGCCGCCCGTATAGAGGGAGGTGTCATAGAGGGCACCCGCCACGGTGAACTCGACGGTGAGATTGGCATAGGCGCCGCCGCCCGTCGGCCCGGCCTCGAGGATGGCGAGCGAGGCGGAGAACACCGACTCGGCGGCGACCACGGCGCCGGGGCCGCCGTCTCCGGCAAAGAGGCTCCGGCCGCCGAAGCTGGCGTTGAGCGCGGAGACGGCGGCGCCGAGGGCGGCGCGGGCCTCGGCCGAGACCGCCTGACGCGCTGCGGCGAGCGGCGTGTCGAGCGCGGTCTGGCCGCGACCCTGGAGATCGACGGCGATGCCGCGGAGTGCCGCGAGGGAGGCCTGGGTGATGCCGGCGCGGGTTTCGGCAAGGTCGATGATTTCGCGGTACTGCGCGGTCGCCGCGAGCGCCTGCTCGAGTCCGAGCGCTTCGGCGACCCGGCCGCCGAGGGCACCGGCCGGGTCGGCGAGGCGGCCGGTCACCGCTTCCTGCCGGGCCGTGTCAGCGCGGGTCCGGAGATCGGCGATGAGCCGGGCCATCAGATCGGATCGAGGCTGCGCCGGAAAGCCGGTCAGGGGGAAGGTCATGGCTCAGATCCCTATCAACTGGTCCAGCATCCGGGCGGCAGCCTGGATAACCTGCGCATTGGCGGCATAGGCCTGCTCGATCTGGATCAGCGCCTGCAGCTCGGAATCGGTATCGACCGCGAGACGGTCCGCCTCGGCCGAAGCGAGTGTCTGGCGGCTTGCGGTGAACGCTGCGACATCGGTCTCGGCCGCCACCCGGCCGACCGCGGCGAGCTCGGACACGGCGGCGGCTCCGCCGGCAAAGGACAGGCTGCCGGTCAGTCCCGGGACCACGGACATGTCGGCCGGAACGGTCAGGGCGTCAAGCAGGTCACGGGGCAGGGCGGCGTTCGCCGTGGGCCCGGGCCCGGTGGCGCCGAGCCCGTCGCGCAGGAGAGACGGGTCGCCGCCCTTGTCGGGATCCACGGCCGCGTTGAGCCGCAGCCTGCCGGCAAGGCCGGCGAGGTTGGCGGGATCATAGGCGGCGCCGTCATCGGTGAAGAGACCCGGAGCCCCAGGAGGGAGTGTCGGGTCGAGCCCCGGCGCTGTCAGCCGGCCGATGAGATCGGCCGCGATCGCGTCCGCCCGGTCGGACGCATCGAGCGCAATCCGGTCGCGCACGGCGAACTGCCCGGCCAGCGCACCGCCGCTGACCGCCTGGCTTCCGGGTCCACCCGGAGTGATGTCGATCCCGTCGAGCGACAGGCCGGAAAGAGCGCCTGCCCCGCCGTCGTAGCGCGTGGCGGGAGTGATGACCGGGCTTTGGGTGAAGGCCAGTTGCCGTGCCCGCGTGTCGACGAGTTGCAGGCCCTGTGCGGTCGTCAGCTCGACGACGCCGCCCTCGCGCCGGCTCTCGCGGATGGGGATCACCGCGGCGACCCTGTCGATCAGCGTCTCGCGCTGGTCCACCAGCGCCGAGGTATCGCGGCCCGAGGCGGCGAAGATCTGGATCTGCCGGTTCAGCCGGGCGATCCTGGTCAGCGCGCCGTTCACTTCGGTCACGAGGCGGGCGACCTCGTCGTCGGCCGCCTGGCGGATCCGGGTGCTTTCGGTCGAGATCTGGTTGAACTTGGCGGCGAGGTCGCTGGCGGCAACCGCGGCGGTCGCCTGGCGCGGCGCGAGCTCGGGCGTTTCCGCGAGGTTGCGGAGCGCGGATTCGAACCGGTCCACGCGGAAGACGAGGGAATCCGCCTCGCCCGGACCGCCGAGCACCTGCTCGAGCCGGGCGAGCGCGTCGAGCCCGGCCTGTCCGCCGGCGAGATCGCCGTCAGCGATGCGGCGCGTCGCGGTCAGTTCCGGAGTCTCCGCGCGGATGATGCCGGCGACGACGACCCCGGTGCCGTGGCCGCCGGCCACGGTCGAGGTCAGGGAAACCGTACGGGCTGCATATCCGTCGGTCTGCGCATTGGCGATGTTGCCCGAGGTGATGGCGGCACGCTGCCCCGCGGCGGCGAGCCCGCTGATGGCGTTCTGGAGGGCGCTCGAGATCGACATGGCCTTGCCTTGCGCTTCGCTGCGGGCCGCTTCGCGGCGGTCACCGCTTCAGGTTGGTGGTCTCCTGCAGCATCTCGTCCACGGTCCGGATCGTCGTCGCGTTGGAGGAATAGGCGCGCTGGGTCTGGATGAGGTCGGTCAGCTCGCGCGCGACATCGACCGAGCTTTCCTGCAGCGCGAAGCCGACGATATCGCCGACGGGGCCGGTATTGGCGTCCCAGAGATAGATGCCGCCGGATTCGTCGGAAGGTGCGAATGACTGGCCGTCGAGCACCGTGAGGCCGTTGAGATTCGGCACATTGACCAGCGGAATCTGGAACAGGCCCCGGACCTGGCCGGTGTCGTAGATTGCCTGCAGCAGCCCGCCATCGGTGAATTCCAGCGTCTGCAGGTTGCCTGCCGGCGCGCCGTTCTTCGAGATGTTGATCGGAGCAAACGGGGAATCGAGCTGGATCAGGCCGCCGCTGATTCCGGGGCCGCCGATGAACGCGTCGATCGGTCCGTCGGCAACGGTAATCCGGGCGATGCCCGTCGCCGGATCATAGGGCACCGCACCGACCGGGGTGACCGAGAGGAGCGTGCCGAGACCGGTGCGGGTGGCGTCGAAGGCAAGGTCGATCTCCGCGACCGGAACCGTGGCGCTGGTGGCACTGTCGAAGAAGCTCGCGCGCCACTGGTTGCTGGTGCCGGTCGCCGGCACGACGGGTGCGAACTCGATCCGCAGGTCGTGGTTGCTGCCGACGCTGTCGAAGTATTCAAGCGTGGTCTGGACGATCGCGCCGGAAGCGCCGGCCTCGGTCTCGCCCGCGGGCAGGTTGATGCCGAGGTTCATCTCGGTCGTCGGCTCGGCAACCGTGAGGAACGGCGAGATCTGCACCGGGACCAGGCTGGCCGGGCTTTCACGCACCACCGAGCCGAGCAGGGCGCCATCGGCGTCCGTCGGCCAGCCAAGCAGGGCGAGATCGCTCCGCGTGACGAGATACCCCTGTTCGTCGCGGGAGAACGATCCGGTCGCCACCATCTGGAACGGGCGCTCGAGGGCACTCAGGTCCACGGACTCGGCGGTCGTCACCGGCAGCATGCCGCGCCCGGAGACGGAAATGTCCGTCGAGCTTCCCGTGGAGATCACCGGGCCGGCCGACGCGACGTCGCGATAGGTGGCGACTGTCACGCCGCCGGCGGAAAACGCGTTCGAGGCTGACGGGGTCACCAAGGCGGCAAAATCGACATCGGCGCGCCGGTAGCCGTTGGTCGAGGAGTTGGCAATGTTGTCGGAAATGACCGCGAGCCGCGTCGCGTTGACGGAAAGACCTGCGACACCGGCATTCAGCGACGAGGACAGACTCATGAACTCACCTTTCCAGACAGATTGCCCCGCGCCGGCTCGGCAGGCCGCGGATGCGGTTGGCATGGAGTATCCGCACCACCCCTTAAGTCTTGCCTAACCGGCGTGGTTTCTGAGCAGCGTCACCGATATGCGCCGGTTCTGCGGTGCCAGGGAATCGGCGACCAGAGGCTCGACCGCGGCCTTGCCGGTCACCCGCGCGATCCGGGATTCCGGCAGGCCGGCCTCGGCCATAAGCCGCCGCGCCGCATTGGCGCGATCGGCGCTCAGCTCCCAGTTGGAATAGCCCGGGCTGCCGAAGGGCACTGCATCCGTATGGCCGACGACCGCGATGTCGTTGCTCGTCGTCGCCAGCACCGGCACCAGCACATCGATCAGCATCCCGAGCAGAGGCGCAGGTTCCGCGGAGGCCGAGGCGAAGAGGGGTTCGTCATCCGCCTCGATGATCTCGATCACCAGGCCTTCGGGCGTGATCCGGAGATAGAAGTGATGCGCGATCGATCCTTCCGACGCCGCCTTTGCCGCTTCGGCGATCTCGTGCTCGACGCGCGCGAACCGCGCCTGCTCCTCTGCATCGCGAGCGACCTTGGCCGCGGCGGCCCCGGCATCTGCCGCGTCCGTGTCCTGCGGGCCGTCCGCGGCCTGTGCTGCCTCGCCCGGCACCGCATCGTCCGAGCGGAGGCTGTCGCCATCGACCGGACGCGCTCCCTTCAAGACCGGCCGGGGCGGCTTGCCCTCATCCCGGTCACCGAGCGGCTGGGCCTCGGCGAGGAGCGACCGGCCATCGAGCATGCCGGCGCCACCGGCCGACGTGCGGCTGATCGGAATCGAGGGATTGAAATAATCGGCAAGCCCCTTCCGCTGTTCCTCGCTGGTGGCATTGAGCAGCCACATCAGCAGGAAGAACGCCATCATCGCGGTCACGAAATCGGCATAGGCGACCTTCCAGGCGCCGCCATGGTGACCGCCTTCCGCGGCGACCTTCTTGCGCTTGAATACGATGATCGGATCGGCGCCTTGTGGACGCATGGGTCTCGCCGGCAACGCGGAGGTTTCGCGCGAACCTTAGCGCCAAGTCATTATCGGCTGGTTACAGGCGGGTCGGGGGCATCCTCGCCCCTTTCCGCAGCCCGTTCGCCAAGGCATAGTCGGGGCCGAGGCAGGATGCCGGACCGGGCGGGGGAGAGTTGGTCGTGAGAGGGCGTCTATCGGCGATCATCGTGGCAATCGTCCTCGCCGCAGTAGGGGCGGAGGCGAGCCGTTCAGCCGAGCCGGCGAAACTGCTGTTCGGTGCGAAGAGGGAGCCGAGCGCGGGCCCGAGCACTCCCTATGGATCCTATGCGCGCGGTTGTCTTGCCGGCGGTGTCGCCCTGCCCGAGACCGGGGCGGGCTGGCAGGCCATGCGGCTCAGCCGAAACCGGAATTGGGGCCACCCGGAGATGCTCGCCTATATCGAGCGCCTGGCGGCGGCCGCCCGGACGGCAGGCTGGCCGCGGCTCTATGTCGGCGACATCAGCCAGCCGCGGGGTGGGCCAATGAATGGCGGCCATGCCTCGCATCAGATCGGCCTCGACGTCGACATCTGGCTGCGGATCCCGGGAAGCGAGATTCTCGGCCGCCCGGAGCGTGAAGCCATCTCGAGCACGACGGTCGTCCGCGCCGACCGGCAGGGTGTGAACGGCGAGTGGCGCCCGGCCCATCATGCGCTGATCCGGCTCGCGGCCGGCGACCCGGCAGTGGCACGCATCTTCGTGAATGCGGCGATCAAGAAGGCGCTCTGTGCCGGCGAACCCGCAGGCGACCGGGCGTGGCTCGGCAAGGTCCGGCCCTGGTGGGGGCATGATTCCCATTTCCATGTGCGACTGCGTTGTCCCGGTGGCGCGGCGGGCTGCGCGGATCAGGATCCGCCGCCGCCCGGCGACGGCTGTGGCGCCGAGCTGGACTGGTGGTTCACCGACGAGGCGCTGAACCCGAAACCCGGCCCGAAGAAGCCGGACCTGACGCTTGACGACCTGCCGCAGCAGTGCCGCGCCCTGGTCGCCCCGTGACGCAGGCCGGCATCCGGGTGGCGGCTGGCCTGCTTTTCGTGGCGGCGGTCCAGGTTACAGCGGCCCAGGTTTCAGCGACCCAGGCTCTGGCGGGCGAGCGGGCGGCGGGCCTCGACGCGATGTTCGCCAGCACCGCGGCTGTCGCTGTTACCGTCGAGCCGGTGGAGATCACCGCCAGGCGGCTGTTAGGCGTCGCGCTCCGCGGGGCCTGGGCCCTGACGGCAGATGACCCTGCCTTCGGCGGCCTTTCCGGTCTGCTGATCAGCGACGGGGAGCTTTATGCGGTCTCGGACAACGGCCACCTCCTGACCGCGGGATACGAGCTGAGCGGAGGGCGCCTGACCATCTCGGAGCCGCATCTTGCCCCGCTGCTCGATCCGTCCGGGCAACGCTACCTCACCAAGGCAGGCGCGGATTCGGAGGGGCTCGCCTGGTTCGGCGGGCGACTGGCCGTGGCCTTCGAGCGTGACCACCGGATCATGCTCCTGGGCGCGGACGGACGGATGCACGACACGATCCAGCCGCGGGGCTTCGAGCAGCTTGACTCAAATGGCGGTCTCGAAGGGCTTGCGACGCTTCCCGACGGGAGACTCATCGCCATCGCCGAGAAGGGCGACGCGGCGGGGGCTCCGGTCTTCGTGATCGGGCCGGACGATGCGGTTGCCGAGGGGCGCCTCGCGCTGCCGGGCCCGCATCTGGTTACGGGAGCGGATGTCGGGCCGGACGGGCGGCTCTACCTCGTGCTGCGTGCCTTCTCGCTCCTGACCGGACCCAGCATCCGGGTGATGCGGTTCACTCTCGGTCCGGACGGTTTTCCCATCGCCGGCAGCCGGGTGACGCTCGCGGAATTCGAATCCGACGACCGGATCGACAACATGGAAGGGATTGCCGTCGAGCGGGCGCCGGAAGGCGGGCTGCGGCTCTGGCTGATCGCCGACGACAACTTCAGCTGGCTGCAGCGGACGCTGCTGCTGGTGCTCGACGTGACGGGCTGATGGGGGACGACGCTGGTGACGGCGGCGGGGCGGATGCATGCTCGGGCGGGTGAATCGCAACGGAGGCTCCGATGAAGCTGTTCAACCCCGGGACGACGGCCAGACCGGCGTCGAAGTACTCCCACGGCGTCCTGGTTCCCGCAGGCGGCCGGCGCCTGGTTATCGCCGGGCAGGTTGGCGTCAGCCCCGATGGCAAGCTGGAAGAGGGCTTCGAGGCCCAGTCGCGCCGCGCCTGGTCGAACCTCTTCGCGGTGGTCGAGGCCGCGGGCATGAGGAAGACCGACCTCTGCAAGGTCACCGTCTACGTCACGAGGCCGGACGCGACCGCCGCCTACCGCGCGATCCGCGACGAGGTGATGGACGGCCACATGCCGCCGATGACCTATATCGTGGTTGCCGGCCTTGCGGCGCCGGGTATGCTGGTCGAGATCGAAGGCGAGGCGGTGGCCGAGTAGCGGCGCGTCTGGGCAGGCACCCAGGCGCCGGCGCCCTTCACCTCTGCAGTGGACCGGACGCCCGCGATCCGGACTCGGAACTAGACCCCAATTGCTGGGCCTTCCGTCGGTTCCTGCAGCGTTGATTCAGGTCAACGAAACCCGCTCCGCATCGCGGCATGCTCTGAGCGGGCCAGACCCCGACGGGCCACTGTCGGCGCGGCCCGTCGATGTCGGGGGGCGGGGAGCGGCCTGACTATTCCTAAGGCGGGTGACGTCTGATGCGTCTGGTGGCCGGCATATGTCGGAGAA
Source organism: Limibaculum sp. (assembly GCA_039805905.1). Classification (GTDB taxonomy): domain Bacteria; phylum Pseudomonadota; class Alphaproteobacteria; order Rhodobacterales; family Rhodobacteraceae; genus Thermohalobaculum. Next base: position 28,467 of record JBDIVM010000016.1, read on the forward strand.
TACGACGATGGCCCCGCATAGCCGCCTGCGGCGGCGCGGCGCTCCTCCTCTTCACAACGGCGTGCGCCGAGACGGTGCGCCCCAAGGTCGATGTGCCGACTCCGGTTGTCGGGAAGGCACCGCTGCGAGTCGCGGTCGCCTTCGACGATTCCCTCGCCAATCATCGATGTGTCGTCTCGAAGGGTTACATCGCCGCCGATTGGACCATCGAGATCGGTCCGCCGAGCATGGCGGCCTTCACCAAGGCGCTCGCGGCGGTGTTCGAGAGGGCGACGGTCCTGCCCGCAGCCCAGGCGGGCGAGGCCGCTATCGACCAGCCCGTTATCCGGATCTCGCTCGACGCCTTTTCCGGCTGCGATGCATCCTGGCCGATTATCGGGAGCAGCGTAGAGGTCGCCTATTTCGCCAAGGTGATGCGCGGCTCTGTCATCGTGCTCGATGATTGGACCGGGCGCGGCCGCGCGTCCCAAGCGGACCTGGAGGCCTATTCCTTGCCGGGAGGGCCGCTGACGACCAGTATCGAAGGCCATTACCTAGCGCGCCTGACCGAGATTGCCATCCGCAAAGCCGTCGCGGATTTCGTCGCGAAATTCGAGGACGACCCGCGCGTTGTCGCCTGGAAGAATGCCGCCATGGCTGAGGCGCGCGATGGGTGAGAGTTCGCACGCAGCCGGCCTGCGGCAGTGCCTCCTCAGAGCGGTCGGTGGGCTGGCGGCTGTACTCACGCTCGGCGGATGCCCGGCCCCGACCGAGACGGTGACTTCGGGGACGGCGGAGTTCGCACTAGCCGCCGGTGAGCGCATCGTTGTCTACCCGTCCTTTGTCTGCCTGAGCGACGCGCTTGCCAGCCTGTCCGGCACGCCATTCCGCGTCATGCCCACGGCTGAGTTCCAGGACTCCCTCTATCCGTGGTTCGAACCAGGCAACGAGCCGGCGAGCGCGGAGGCGCTCGACCGGCTGCTTGGCAAGCCGCATGTCCGCGCCCGGATCGACGAACTCCATGTCCGCTACCTGATCGGTATCACGCGGAGGGATACCAGCGATGGCTTTCCCGGCTTCTTCTGTGGCGCCGGTTACGGCGGCGCGGGTTGCCTCGGCGTCGGCTGGGAGAACAAGCAGACGGCCTTGAACGCGGTGATCTGGGACCTGCGCGAGTCGCGGCAGACCGGCGCTCTCTCGGCGCAGACCTCAGGTACCTCGCTGGCGATCGGCGTCGCGGTGCCGATCATTTTCGTAGCCGATACCGAAACCGAGGCGTGCGAAAAGATGGCCACCTTGATCGCTGACAATCTGCGCTTCTCGGGCAGGCAATAAAATGCCGCCACGCGCGGCATGAGTGCCGCCTGCGACCGGCATCACGGCAAGGCGCATGCGCCTACGCCACGGCCAAGGGCTTGCCTCAGTCGGCGATCCCCGCCGACTCGCGGATGATGTTCCAGCCTTCCTCGGCGGTCTCGACATAGTCGAAGAGGGCGATGTCGCCGGGCGAGATGGTGCCGGCCTCGGCCAGGGCCTGCCAGTTGACGATCCGCTTCCAGAAGGCCCGACCGAACAGCAGCACCGGCACCGGCTTCATCCGCTTGGTCTGGATCAGCGTCAGCGTCTCGAACAGCTCGTCCAGCGTGCCGAAGCCGCCCGGGAACACGGCGACAGCGCGGGCGCGCATCAGAAAATGCATCTTGCGGATCGCGAAGTAGTGGAAGTTGAAGCTGAGGTCCGGCGTCACATAGGCATTCGGCGCCTCCTCGCGCGGAAGCACGATGCCAAGCCCGATGGTCTGCGCGCCTGCCTCGTGGGCGCCGCGGCTGCCGGCCTCCATCACGCCGGGGCCGCCGCCCGTGCAGACCACGAACTCGCGGCCCTGGCGGCGCACGGATTCCTCGCCGACCAGCCGGGCGAATTTCCGTGCCTCTTCGTAGTAGTGCGAGAGCTCCGCCAGCATTGGCGTCGGTGCGGTGTCGCGCCGCTCGGGCCGGGGGATCCGGGCTCCACCGAACATCACCACCGTCGAGGTGATGCCCTTCTGGCGCAGGATCATCTCGAACTTCAGGAGCTCGAGCTGCAGCCGCACGGGCCTGAGTTCGTCGTGCTCCAGGAACTCGGAATCGCGGAAGGCCAGCCGGAAGGTCGGCGACAGGGTCTGGGGTGTCTCCGGCAGCTTCTCGGCCCGCCTGGCGTCGTAATCCGCCGGTGGAAAGATCGACACGCGCTTCTCGGTCATGCTCTGCCGCCTTGCCTCCTGCCCGTTCCCCGGAATCCCCCTGACCTAGCGGCGCGGGCGGGGCTCCGCAATCGGCAATTTCGGCTGCGTCCGCCCGCCTCGCGCATTGCATGGGCCGGGCATCCACCCTATAGGCAGGCGGACGCCAGCCCGAGGAGACCGCCATGGAGGCCGCCATGAGCCACGCCGATCTCGCCGCCTCGATCGAACGCGCCTGGGAGGCCCGGACCGAGGTCACCCCGGCCACGAAGGGCGAGACCCGCGAGGCGGTCGACCGGGCGCTCGACCTGATGGACCGCGGCGCACTCCGGGTCGCCGAGCGCTCGATCCGCGGCGACTGGACCGTGAACCAGTGGGCCAAGAAGGCGGTGCTGCTGTCGTTCCGCCTGAACGACATGGCGCCGATCAAGGGCGGTCCGGGCAGCGCCAGCTGGTGGGACAAGGTGCCCTCAAAATTCGACGGCTGGGGCGAGAACCAGTGGCGTGCCGCGGGCTTCCGGGCGGTGCCGAACTGCGTCGTCCGCCGTTCGGCCTACATCGCTCCGGGCGTGGTGCTGATGCCCTCCTTCGTCAATCTCGGAGCGTACGTCGACTCCGGCACCATGGTCGACACCTGGGCGACCGTCGGTTCCTGCGCCCAGATCGGCAGGAATGTCCACATCTCGGGCGGCGCCGGCATCGGCGGTGTGCTCGAGCCGCTGCAGGCCGGCCCGGTGATCATCGAGGACAATTGTTTCGTCGGCGCGCGGTCCGAGGTCGCCGAGGGTGTGATCGTCCGCGAGGGCTCGGTGCTGTCGATGGGCGTGTTTCTCGGGGCCTCCACCAGGATCATCGACCGCACCACCGGCGAGACCTTCATCGGCGAGGTGCCGCCCTATTCGGTCGTGGTCCCCGGTACCATCCCCGGCAAGGCCATGCCCGACGGCAGCCCCGGCCCCGGCCTCTACTGCGCCGTGATCGTCAAGCGGGTCGACGAGCGCACCCGCGCCAAGACCTCGATCAACGAGCTCCTGCGTGCCTGAGACGAAGGCCCGCGCTCCCGAGCAGGTCCACATCCTCCTCGTCGAGGTCGGACGCTGCGAGGGTGACGGCCTGCCCGCGGGCGCGAGCGGCGCCGGCCTTCTCTGTTTTGCCTCCGGCCGCACCGAGCGGCATGCGGTCGATGAGACCGTGAAGGTGCTGAAGGACGCCGGCATGGCCCCGCTCGAGGTCGAATCCTGGGGCACCCGCGTGGCGCCGGAGATCGAGATCGGCCCGGAGGAGGAGGCGCTGATGGACCGCGCGCTCGCCGAGAACGCGGTGATCGTGGTCAGCATCACGCCCTTCGAGGACTGAGCCCCGTGCGCATCTTCCTCGACCTCGACGGCACGCTGACCGACCCGAAGGACGGCATCACCCGCTCGATCCGCCACGCGCTGATCGGCCTAGGCATCGACCCCCCGCCCGAGGACGCGCTCACCTGGTGCATCGGCCCGCCGCTGATCGACAGCCTGACCGCGCTCGCCGGCGGCGATCCCGCACTGGGCGCCCGGGCGCTCACGCTCTACCGCGAGCGCTTCGGGAGCATCGGCCTGTTCGAGAATGCGGTCTATCCCGGAATCCCCGAGGCGCTCCAGGCGCTCGGCGCTACCGGCGCCCGGCTCTTTCTCGCCACCAGCAAGCCCCATGTCTATGCCCGGCGGATCGTCGCGCATTTCGGCCTCGGCGACGCGCTCGACGGGGTTTTCGGCTCGGACCTCGACGGCACCAATGTCCACAAGTCCGACTTGCTCGCTCATGCGCTTGCCGAGACCGGCGGGGCAGGCGGATCGGCACTGATGATCGGCGACCGCCGGCACGATGTAGAGGGCGCCCGCGCCAACGGGCTGTCGACGATCGGCGTGCTCTGGGGCTATGGCGGGCCCGAAGAGCTTATCCGGGCCGGGGCGGACCATCTCGCCGCTGCGCCCGCCGACCTTGCCGGCCTCGCGGCTGCGGCGCTGAACATGGAGACCTGCCCATGACCTCCCCCGTCGATCCTGTGGCGCTGGCCGCCGCGCTGGTCCGCTGCCCCTCGGTCACTCCGGAGGAGGGCGGTGCCCTCGCGCTCCTCGAGCGCACGCTCGCCCCGCTCGGCTTCGCCTGCACCCGCATCAGCCGGGGAGGGGTCGAGAACCTCTACGCCCGCTGGGGCACCGCCGCCCCGGTCTTCGCCTTCGCCGGCCACACCGACGTCGTGCCCGTCGGCGACCGCGCTGCCTGGGCCCGCGACCCCTTCGGCGGCGAGATCGTCGACGGCGTGCTCTGGGGCCGCGGTGCCACCGACATGAAGTCGGGCGTCGCCGCCTTTGCCGCCGCGGCGGCCGAGTTCGTCGCCACCGCGCCGGCGGGCTCGGTGTCGCTCCTGATCACCGGCGACGAGGAGGGGCAGGCGACCGACGGCACCATTGCCATCCTCGACTGGATGCGGGCGCATGGCGAGACCGCCGATTTCTGCCTCGTCGGCGAGCCGACCTCGGTCAGCGAGCTCGGCGACGTGGCCAAGATCGGCCGGCGCGGCTCGATGAACGGGACGCTGACCGTGCGGGGGCGGCAGGGCCATTCCGCCTATCCCGAGCGCGCCGCCAACCCGCTGCCGGCACTCGCCCGCATCTGCGCCGCGCTGGCGGGAACGCCGCTCGACCAGGGGTCCGAGCACTTCCAGCCCTCGACACTGGCGCTGACCTCGATCGATGTCGGCAACACGGCCTCGAACGTGATTCCGAACGCCGGCCGGGCAAGGTTCAACATCCGCTTCAACGACCTGCACAGCCCGGACTCGCTCAGGGAATGGGCGCAGGGGATTGTCGATCGCGAGATCGTCGGGACGGAGGTCGAGGCGTCGCTCGACTGGTCGGTTTCCGGCGAGAGCTTCCTGACCCAGCCGGGTCGCCGGGTCAGGGCGGTGGCCGAGTCCATCGCGGCGGCCACCAACCGGCGGCCGGCACTTACCACGGGCGGCGGCACGTCGGATGCCCGATTCATCAAGGATATCTGCCCGGTGATGGAGTTCGGTCTGGTCGGCGACACCATGCACCAGGTCGATGAAAGGGTGCCGGTGGAGGCGATCAGGGCGCTCTCGCGGATCTATCTCGACGTGCTGAGGCGGTTCTTTGCGAGCCCGGCGGATTGCTGATCGCCAAAGCGGAACGCCCCGGGCGCGTTGGTGGCCAGATCGGCGGGCGCGGTCCGGGCGAGCCACCAGCGGGCGATCCGCGCCGCGGCGAACCAGAACAGCAGCGCCATCGGGGCCGAGAAAATCCCGTCGACGGCGTAATGCCAGCCGAGATGGACCGAGCCGACGAAGATGCCGGCGGCGAAGACGGCCAGGACCGCGCCGAGCACCCTGCTGACCGCGAAGCCAAGGCACGCGCAGGTCACGGATATGGCGATGTGGAGCGAGGGAAAGGCCGAAATTCCGACGGGCGACGCATCGGGATTGACGTAACCCTCCCAGAGCATTCTCTGTGCCTCGATCGCCATGATGCGCGCGACCTGGCCCTGCTCGTGCAGGCGGTCGACCAATGGGCGGAACGTGGCGTCGCCGGTCATGCCCTCCATGTAGACCGGACCGCCAGACGCGAAGAGGATCGCCAGTCCGACGCCGGCGATCGTCCAGTTGAGCCCGTAGGCGGTCAGGAAGGTCAGCCTGAGCCGGCTCCGGAGCGGGAGCAGCGCCGCGGCGGTGATGCAGAGCTGCATGACCAGGAACCACAGCATGTAGAACATGTCGAGGATCATGGTCGCCAGCACGTCCGGCATCAGGCCGTGGGTGATGGTCCACGGGTCGGATCCGAGGAACAGCGCGCGATCGACCCCGGCGAAGAACTGGTCCCACGCATAGGGCGCGAAGCTCGCGATGTTCACCTTGAAGCTCAGATGCAGGTAGCCCAGCAGCAGCGTGAAGCCGAAGGCGAGCGGCAGGCGAAGCAGAAGGATCTCGGCCCAGGGCAGCGCGATCAGCCAGCCGAGAGAGCGCCCGAGCGATCGTTCGCGCGATGGCGTCAGGACAAATCGGATTGCCCCGATGATCAATGCGCCGACCAGGAAGACCGGCATCGCCTTCCCGAGTGTGGCAATGATGATGCCGTAGGTCAGCGCGACCTGTTCGTGCTCCGGGCCGATCAGCAGGACGTGGGCGAGGGCTAGGGTTGCGAGAAGAACCAGCGGCGGGACGTGGGCGATCAGCCCTGCTCGCGCTGAACCGAGAAATTCCAGAATACCTTTTTTCTCGTTTTCCTGCATATTTGCCCCCGCACCCTAACGCAAAATCTCAAAGCCACACCGATCTGTCAAGGCGCGGGGCAGGGCGCGGCGGCGGGGTTATCGGACCAGATCGGGCTCGGGGATCCCCATCTGGTCGGCGAGCGTCGTTCCCTGCCGGAGGCGCTCCAGGGCCCCGGCTTCCTGCGCGAGTTTCGCCCGGCAGTCGGCCAAAAGCGCCCCGGCACGCGCCAGCGGCACCACGGCGATTCCGTCGTCGTCGCCGAGCACGATGTCGCCTGGCGCGACCGTGCAGCCGCCACAGGAGATCACGCCGTCGATGGTGCCGCCGAAGCCTTTGTGCGGGCCGGCTGGAACGATCGCGGCTGCGAAGCAGGGGAAGCGGTTCCCGCGCAGTTCCGCCAGGTCGCGCACGGCGCCGTCCACCACCACGCCGGCCGCGCCTCGGCTGAGCGCCGCCTGGGTCAGGAGGCCGCCCCAGAGCGCCGTGTCCGTATGGCCACCGCCGTCGATCACCAGAACGTCACCCGGCGCGGCCAGCCGGATCGCGGCATGAATGGCGCTGTTGTCCCCCACCATGCAGGAGACCGTACGGGCCTGTCCGGTGAGCCGCGTGCCCGGCACGACCGGCTTGATCCGCGCCGCCATCGCCTGGCTGCGGTTCATGCAGTCCGAGGCGATGGCCGGCGGGATCGCGGACCAGGCCGTAAGGATGTCAGCGGGCAGGCGCTCGAAGCTGGCATCGAAGCGAAGGAGGGGCATTGGCGGGGTCCGTGGCTGGATGTTCTGTGCCGGGCAGCTGGGCTTGGCCCTCGGTTACCCTGTCGCAGCGATGTGGCTCTGGCAAGACTCGGGGCATCCGCACACGCGGCGAAATGGAAGAAGCCCGCCGGAACCGGTCCGGCGGGCTTCGGGTGAGGTTGGCCGACAATGGCAGGCGACTACGCCGCCTTCTGCACCAGAACGGCGCTGACGCGCGCGGCGGCATTGGCCTCGTCGACGCGCTCGACCGCCGCGACCTCGCGGGTCAGCCGCTCAAGTGCCGCCTCGTAGAGCTGACGCTCGGAGTAGGACTGCTCCGGCTGGTCTCCGGCGCGATAGAGATCGCGCACCACCTCGGCAATCGAGATCAGATCGCCGGAGTTGATCTTCTGCTCGTATTCCTGGGCGCGGCGCGACCACATGGCGCGCTTCACCCGGGCACGGCCCTTCAGCGTGTCCATCGCCTTGGCGACCAGATCGGGACTCGACAGCGAGCGCATCCCGATCGAGGCGGCCTTGGCGGTCGGTACCCGCAGGGTCATCTTGTCCTTCTCGAACGAGATCACGAACAGCTCCAGCTGTGTACCCGCGATCTCCTGGTCCTCGATCGACACGATGCGACCGACGCCATGCGCCGGATAGACCACATATTCATTCGCGCGGAACGCGTGTCCCGTGGCGTGCTTCTTAGACATGCTCTCTCCTGTCCGGCAGTCCTCGTCCGCAGCAACGGCATCCGTTCCGCGTCAGAAGTCTCCCCCGGCAGACCTACGCCAAGGGCTGGATTTTTTTATCGCGTCAAACACACTCCCCCGAATGCAAGCAACCCGGCGGCCAAAACGTGCTTGTGCAACATTTGTGTAACAGATTCGCGCAGATTTATCCACTCCCTGCGTCAATCCGGCACGGTCAGTCCCGGGGAGAGTGGCGATTTTTTCCACTCTGTGGACGATTCGCGCGCCGGTTGAGCTATGCGACGGCCGCTCGTGCGGCACGAAGCTCGACATTCCCGCGAGCGCAGATTCCCGGCGAACGCCCGCAGAAGCCGCTCAGTCGCCCTGGCCAGGCGCCTCGGAAAAATACTTTTCGAGCTTGCCGGTTTCGCCGTCATACTTCTCGCCGTCAGACGGCGGCTCGCGCTTGACCGTGATATTCGGCCACTGCTCCGAATACTTCAGGTTGAAGCTGACCCACTGCTCCATGCCGGCCTCGGTGTCCGGGCGGATGGCGTCGGCCGGGCATTCGGGCTCGCAGACGCCGCAGTCGATGCACTCGTCCGGATGGATGACGAGCATGTTCTCGCCTTCGTAGAAGCAGTCTACCGGGCAGACCTCGACGCAGTCCATGTACTTGCAGCGGATGCAGTTGTCCGTCACCACGTAAGTCATCTTCCGGTCTCCCGATTCTGCCGGACAACAGTTGCTGCGATCATGCCGACCCAGCCTCGCCCCGCCCGTGTATTAGGGTCAGGTCCGAGCGGCTTCAAGGGTCGCGCCGCCGCAGGGCACAGGTTTTTCGTCGTTGGAGCTTGGTTGGCCGCCCGGCGCCCGGATCACGCTGCGCCAGACCCGTCGGCGCCAGCGTCAACGCAGAAGTCGCGGCAGGCGGATCGAGGTCGGTGTAGAGCGCCTGCGCTTCGGCGGCCGGTCCGCGGCGGGCGGACAGTGCCTCGATGCGGATCACCCGTATCCGGTCGCCCTGCGGAAAGGTCAGGACATCGCCCGGCCGGACCTGGTGCGAGGGCCTAGACGAGCGCTCGGAATTGATCCGGAGGCGCCCCGATCCGGCAAGTTCCGCGGCGAGTGCCCGGGTCCTGAAGAACCGCGCATGCCACAGCCACTTGTCGATCCGGAGCTTGTCGCGCGCGGTGTCGCGGGGGCCGGCAGTCATGCGGCACTACTTCATCTTGAGCTGCTGCAGGATGGCGAAGGGGCTGTCAGGGTCGATCTTGCGCTCCTCGCGCGGAGGGCGGGCGAATTTCGATCTGCCGCCCTGCGCGCCGTCGCCGCGGTCACGCTCGGGTTTGCTCCCGTTCCTGCCGGTATCCTTCTTCCCGTCCCTGCGTCCACCCTTCTGGCCACCGGGCTTGCCACGACGCTGCGGTCGTGCGCCGCCCTCATGTCCCTCCGCCCGGTCGCCCTGGGGTCTGACACGGGCGCGGAAACGGAACGTATAGAATGCCTCGGTCTCCACCGCGGCATCGGCAGCGACCATCGCTCCCGATTCCGGGGCCGGGGCACTGCCCGCGGCACTTTCGCCCTCCACTTCCGGGCCGGGAGTTGCGGCTTCGAGAGAGGGGCGCGCGGCGCCGAGGAATTCGGCACACGGAAGCCCGGACGCAACCGGCCCGGCATCCGGCGTCCCGGCAACCAGTGCGTTGTCGGCGGTCGCATCGGCGTCCGGCGATGCGGTCTCCGCGGCCACGGACTTCCTCGGTCCGCCTTCCCCGGTTCCGGCCGGAGCGTCAGCGCCCGACGGCGCAGCGGCCGCTGCCGTGCGTGGCGCCCTGGGCCGCTCGCCCCGTTCGCCGTCGTAACCGAGCGACTTGAGGATATCGGCGAACTGGTCGAGCGTGCAGCCGGTGATCGACAGCATCTCCGGCGTAGCCTCGAAGCCGGCGCGGGCGTCCATCGGCCGGATCAGGTCGGCGAGCCGCTCGAGCATGTCGATCCTGAGCGCCCGCTGGCCGCAGAGCCGGTAGCCGACCTTTTCGTAGTATCCCTGCGGCGCACCGCTGGCCGCCGGGATCGTGACCAGTCCCGGCGGTGGCGACTCGGGGAACTGCTCGAAGCCTTCCCACAGACTCCAGAGAATCAGCCTCAGCCGCGTCGGCGCCGGCTTCAGCAGAAGCGGCATGAAGACGTTGTACTGCCCGAAGCGCACGCCATGCTTGCGCAGGAGTGCGCGCTCCTCCTGGCCGAGGGCCTTGACGTCGTCGGCGATCTGGCGCCGGGGCACGACGCCCATGGCCTCGGCGATCTGGAAGGCGACGCCGCGGGCAAGGCCGGTCACTGTCTCGTCGTCGCGCATTTTCAGCATAGGTTCGAAAAGCGTGCTGATCCGGCGCTGGATCCAGTGGCCAAGCCGCCGTTCGACCTTGGCGGCGACAGCGGGTTCGGCGATGTCGTCGACGAAGACGCGGATCTTCGGTGCGAGCGGGCTCTCGCCCTTCTCGAGCCGGCCGACCGCATCGGTGCCCCACATCAGGCCGCCCTGCTCGGTCACGTCGATCTCGGTATCGGGGCTCGCATAGAGCTTGTCCGCGCGGCGGGCGAACTCCGCCTGAAGTGCCGCGAGGCTCGCCGAGCGCAGGGTCTTGCTCTCCTCGCCACCCGCGGATTCATCAACCGTAAACCGGAAGCCGTCGAGCCGGCCCACGAAGTGCCCCTCGACGCTGACCTCGCCCTTGTCGTTCACCTCGGCCACGAGCCGTTCCTTCTGCTTCAGACGGCGCATCAGCACACTGGTGCGCCGGTCCACGAACCGCTGCGTCAGGCGCTCGTGCAGCGCCTCGGAGAGACGGTCCTCGACCTCGCGGGTGATTGCCCGCCAGCTCTCGGGATCGTCGAGCCAGCGGCCGCGATTGGCCACGAAGGTCCAGGTCCGGATATGGGCCAAACGCTTCGACAGCGCGTCGATATCCCCCTCGACCCGGTCGATGCGCCTGACCTGCCCGGCGATCCAGTCTGATGGTATTACGCCACCGTCGGACAGCAGGAAACGGTAAATCCGCGCCAGCAGGCTCGTGTGATCGGAACGCGCTGCCTTCCGGAAGTCGGGCACCTGGCAGACCTCCCAGAGCAAGCGCACCCGGTCGCCGCCCTGTGCGATGGCAGCGATCTCTGGGTCGCTCCAGAGGTGCTTCAGTGCCGCCAGGTCGTCGGCCTCGCGGGCGCGCAGCAGGTCCGGGTGCTCGGGCGGCGCCTCCAGGCTCTCGATCAGTGCCGGCACGGTGCCGTGGTCGAGCCTCGTGTTGCGCCACATCAGCCGGGTCAGCGGCCTGAAGCGGTGGTTCTCGATCGCCTCGACCACCGCAGGGTCGATGGCGCGGAGCTCGCCCGTCACCCCGAAGGTTCCATCACGGGTGTAGCGCCCGGCCCGCCCGGCGATCTGCGCCAGTTCGTTCGGCTCCAGCGTCCGGTGGCGGTGGCCGTCGAACTTGGAAAGCCCGGCGAAGGCGACATGGTCCACATCCATGTTCAGCCCCATGCCGATGGCGTCGGTGGCCACGATGTAATCGACATCGCCATTCTGGTAGAGGGCCACCTGGGCATTGCGCGTGCGCGGGCTCAGCGCTCCCAGCACCACCGCGGCGCCGCCCCGCTGGCGGCGGATCAGCTCGGCTATGGCGTAGACCTGGTCGACCGAGAAGGCGACGACCGCGGTCCGGGGCCTCAGCCGCGAAATCTTCGAGGCCCCCGTGTAGGTCAGCTTCGAGAACCGCTCGCGCCCGTCGAAGCGGGTGCGCGGCACCAGGCTCTGGATGCGGCCGCGCATGTTGTCCGAGCCCATCATCATGGTCTCGTAGCGGCCCCGTGCGGTCAGCAGCCGGTCCGTGAAGACGTGGCCCCGCTCCGGATCGGCACAGAGCTGGATCTCGTCGAGCCCGACGAAGTCGGCGCCGATCTCGAGCGGCATCGCTTCGGTGGTGCAGATGAAATAGCGCGCGCCGGGCGGCTGAATCTTCTCCTCGCCGGTGATCAGCGCTGCCTGACCGGGACCGCGCAGTGCACAGACCCGATCGTAGATCTCGCGCGCGAGCAGCCGCAGCGGCAACCCGATGATGCCGCTCGCCCGCGACAGCATCCGCTCGACCGCATAATGGGTCTTTCCGGTGTTGGTGGGGCCGAGGAGCGCCGTGACCGACCCCTGGTCCGGCATGCGATGGGTCTGGATGTCCAAGAGGCTCTCATTCCTCGCTCGGCCGTCCGAACCGCTGCGGATACGGGCCGGTCGCGCTCACATAGGGCCTGGTCGAGGCGGGGGCAAGCGGCGCCCGGGGCGCTTCAGAGCGACCGGCCGTCCACGTCGGGTGCCAGACGCTCCACGCCCTCGATGGCGCCCTGCAGATGCGGGTGGACCTCGAGGCCGCGCCGGTAGGCGGTCAGCGCCCCCTTCTTGTCGCCAAGCCGCTCGAGAATCATGCCAAGGCCGGAAAGCGCCCCGAAATGCCGAGGCTCGAGGGCGAGGGTACGCTCGATATCGGCGACCGAGCGACCATATTCCTGCAGCAGGAAATAGACCGTCGCCCGCTTGTTCCAGCCTTCGGCGAATCCGGGGTCGAGGCGCACGAGGTCATCGAGAAAGCGCAGCGCGAGCTCGTAGTCCTGCGCCTGCATGGCGGCGACAGCACGGGCGAGCAGAAGGTCCATCGAGTCCGAGCCGCTCGCGCTCCAGATCGCCCAGATCCTGTTCTGAATGCCTTCCGATTCGGATTCCGCACTGGCCGCGAGGCGGTCGAACAGCGTGTCGAGTTCAGCCGCACGGAGGGCTGCCTCCTCCTCGGGAGACTGCGGCCCGGGTGCCCGCCGGTCGGGCTGATCGGGCCCGGTGTGCGGGCCGAACGCGGAGAGGTCGTCCCCGGTTTCCGCGGGCGGAGCCGGTTCTGGCGATTGCGCCGGTGTGTCCGCTGCAGCCAGGACAAGCGCCGCCGCAAGCAAATGCGAGATGTGCAACGTGCGGAATTTCATCATTGCCTAATGATAGGCAGGATGCGTAGCACTGCAAGGCATCGCGAGGATCAGCCGGAAGAGGAGCGGACCGAACCATGAGCAGTGCCCTGGACCAGGCGGCGGAGTCGCTGCGTGCACGCCTCGCAGGTGCCGATTTCGACGGAACCGCGCGGTTCGAGATCGAGGATGAGGGGGTTATCCGGATCGCCGGTGGCGACGTCTCGATGGCGGACGGCGATGCGGATGTGACGATCACCGCGACTCTCGACACCTTCCGGGAAATCTTCGACGGCACGCTGTCTCCAACCGCCGCCTACATGACCGGGCAGATGCGCATCGACGGCGACATGGGTGCGGCGATGAAGCTGAGCCGGCTCCTGGGCTGAGCCAGGTGTCGGAGACCTCCGTCGGCGGGCCGCATCTCCCTCCGGGCGGCCTCGCCTGGGACGAGACGCTGGAGCTCAGGGCCGACGACGGCATAGGGCTGAGGGGCGCGCTCTGGCGCTTCGCTGGCGGGTCGCGCAGACAGCGGGGCCTCGTGCTCTACCTCAGCGGACGGACCGAGTTCCTGGAGAAATGCACTGTCCCGGCGGCTGAACTGGTCGCCCGCGGCTTCGCGGTGGCGAGCCTCGACTGGCGCGGGCAGGGGCTTTCGGAGCGGCTGATCGACCATCCGCTGAAGGGCCATGTGGAGAGCTTCGACGAGTACCGGCGCGATCTCTCGGCGCTGCTGGCTCATCCGGCGGTCGCGGCGTTCGGCCCACCGCGACTGATCCTCGCCCATTCCATGGGCGGCGCGATCGCGCTCGGGGCGCTCCTGCGTGGCGAGATCTCCGCGGCCGCCCTGATCTCGACCGCGCCGATGCTGGGCATCCGCATGACCTGGTACCAGCGGCTGATCGCCCGGCCGGTGCTGGCCCTGGCGCGCCGGTACGGCTGGCTCGGGCGCTGGCCGCCGCCACCCCGCCGCGACGTTCCCTACGTCTTACTGGGCTTCAGCGGAAATGCGCTGACCGGCGATCGGCGGATCTTCGACTGGATGGTTGCCGCGGTGGAGCGGGAGCCGGCCTTCCGGATGGCCCTGCCGACCATCGGCTGGATCGGCGCGGCCCGCGAGGAGATGCAGTGGCTGGGTGCCGGGCCTCCGCTCGGCATTCCGGCGCTGTTCCTGCTCGGCGGCCGCGAGGACATCGTCGAGCCCCGCGCGGTGCATGCGGGCGCTGCCCGGCTCGGCGCACGGCTGGTCGAGATAGCCGAGGCGCGGCACGAGCATCTCATGGAGGCCGCGCCCGTCCGGGCCGCTGCCTGGGCGGCGATCGACCGGTTCCTGGACGAGCACGGCCTTTAGCTATTGGCCCCGGGCCTCGAACACGAGGGGTTGCTCGCCGTTCGGACCCGATATGACCAGGCGCCCGAGAGCCAGGTCAAAGTCGTAGCGTGCCGCAGCAGCGAGGGAGGCGAAGACGGCACTTTCCTGGGCCATGATCTCGGGTGGAGAACAGAACATCCGGGTCGCCGCCAGCGGGTTGGGGAAGCCGACGGTTCCGGGGCCGAGGACCACCCCGCCGGTGAAATTGTTGCAGCCGGAGTTGCCGCTGACCGTGCCGTCGGAAGCGAAGCGGATCCAGCCCTCGGCGGCGGCAGGTCCGGCGGTGGTCTCGACCAGGCGCCAGCTCATGGCATCGGCTTGCGGTGCCGGGGCGGAGCCTGCCGGCGCGCTGCCCTCGGCAAGGAAGATGCCCGCGACCCAGCCCTCGAGACCGTCAAATCTGACCCGGCACCAGCGTTCGCGGCGTGCCGCCTCGCGCTCGGTGGCCGATGCCTTCTGCCACTCGGCAAAGCTGAGGCCGCCGACACAGCCGAGATTGGCGAGCCCGTCGGCATCCGCAGGGATCTCGCCGATCTTCGGATAGCCTGTTCCGGCGCCGGCGCGGAGGTTGAGATAGCTGCCGGGCGAGACGCCGATCACGCGGTAATGGTCCGGCCCGTCGGCCGTCGCCCGGATCTCCGAAGCGTGCAACATGGCGAGAACCAGCACTGCCGCGGGCGCGGAGCGCGCAAGGATCCTAATCAGATGGGTCATGTGCATTGGTGCGTCCTCCGCTGGAACCGGTCGGCCGGCAATGGCTGCCTCTGGGCCCGGCCAGGCTCAGGATACCGGCTGGGCACCAAGGCCCGCAATGCTGCCATCATTCCGGGTGCTCCCATCGGGGGCCAGATTGCGTCCCTCGAAGGCATCGATCCCGGTGACGGTCCTGTCTCGGTCCGGATGCAGGCACCCCGTGTGCGATGCGCGGCCCGTCGACCGTCACTTCCCCGTGCTGGCGGGGCCACCGCTCTGCTCATCGCCCGGCCGCACCCGCTCGATAAGGTCTCGCAGGTCGTCGAGATCGATGAAGTTGTCAGCCTGGCGCCGCAGTTCGTCGGCGACCATCGGTGGGTTCGACCGGATCGACGACACCACCGAGACCCGGACGCCCCGGCGCTGAAGCGCCGCGACAAGGGAACGGTAGGTGCCATCGCCCGAGAAGAGGATGGCATGATCGATGCTCTTGCTCATTTCCATGGCATCGACGGCGAGGGCGAGGTCGATCCGTGTCCGGAACCGCCGTCTGCCGGATGGATCGACCACCTCCGCCGCGGGGCGGGTCACCGGCTTGTATCCGTTGTAGGAGAGCCAGTCGATCAGCGGCCGGACGCCCGAGTCCTCCTCTTGCTCGTTGAGCGCCGTGTAGTAGCCCGCGCGGATCAGCTTGCCTCGCCGCAGGAACTCGCCCAGCAGGCGCCGGAAGTCGATCTCGAACCCCAGACTCCTTGCCGCGGAATGAAGATTCCAGCCATCTATGAACAGTGCCAAGCGGTCGTCTCGGTAAAACATGCTTGCTCCGTCGCCCCGGAATGCGGCGGCCGGACCGGAGCCCTGCTGGCGGAACCCCCGCGTCGCGCCCCGCCGGACCACCCACCGACTCCGCCCATGTTCCTGTGCCTTCCGGCCTCCCCCGGCCGGAAGGTGTCACCGCCGGCGCCATAGTCGCGTGGCTGCGCGATTTCCGCTTGGTTCCGGCTGCCAAACAATTGGGAGCGTGCGCCAATCAGCCGGAGTCCGGTCGATGGGAGCCCGCGGCGCCGTCATCGCCGCTCTGGAAGCCGAGCTGTGCCCGGTTCCGCAGCATCGCAAGGTGGCGGTTCAAACGGTCGAGGCAATCCCAGCAGGTGACCCGTTGCAACCTGACTGTCAGACTGGCCCGATCGACCGTGGATCCCTCAATTCCGCAGACCGTGCAGTCGGACGGCGCCGTGATTGCGAGGAAATGGATCGGGCGCGCCATCCTGCGTCAGTCCGGACCTGCGGACCGGCTGCGGCGCCGGGCGATCCGGACGACGCATCTGCGCCGTCCGGCCGGTCCCTCGAGCCACGCCGTGTGCGGCTGCGTGCTGTCTTTTGGCTGTGTGCGTGCCATCGGACGGGAACCCCCCGCGCGGCTGGCGCCACGCTTCCTGTTGTTCCCAACGCAGTCTGGCTGCTTCCGCAACGCGGCGCTTGCTACAACCGGCCAATCTGTTGAGAATTGCCGCCATTCTCCGGGCCGGGGATGCCCGCACGCCCGATGCAGGAGTGAATCGTGCCGACTGGTTCGCCGAAGCACGACGCAGTCTGGGTGCGCCAGCTCGCGGACGAGTTGCAGAGCGGGGGTCACCCGGCCAGGCAGATGCTCCGAGAGGTCGGTCTTGACCGGCGACGCCTCGAAGGAGAAGGGGCGAGAATCCCCTTCGCGGCCCATGCCGCGTTCTTCGAGGTGGCGGCGAGGCAGACCTCCGATTCCTGCCTGGGCCTGCATTTCGGCCAGACTCGCGACATTCGTGATGCCGGGCTGCTGGGCTATGTCGGACTTTCGTCGCCCACGGTCATGGACGGGCTGAAGAATCTCTGGCGTTACCGTCGCGTGTTCAGCGATGCCGCCGAGATCGATGTGGTAGAGCTCGAAAGCTTCGGCAGGATCCGATGGTGGTTCCACGGAGCGTCCGGCGCTGCCGTGCGCCAGGCGGTCGAGTTCGCAGCATCGAACCAGGTTCGCGCAATCAGGGAAGCGACGGGGCGCCAGGTCGCGCCGCTTTCCGTAAGCTTCGCCCATCTGCGCGACGAGGATACGGCAGTCTTCGACCGTTATTTCGGCTGTCCGGTCCGCTTCGGTGCCGACGGGAATGCAACCGTGTTCCGGCGCACGGACCTCGCGCTTCCGCTCTCGACGGCGGACAACCGGTTGCTGGCGATCCTGCGCGGCTACTGCGAGGAGGTCCTTGCCCGGAAACCGATGCATCCGCCCACGCTGGTCGAGCAGGTCGAGCGTCTGGTTGCGGACCGGCTGACGAACGGGGAGACCGCGATGCCGGAGGTTGCGGCATTGCTCGGACTGAGCCCGCGGACATTTTCGCGGCGGCTGGCTGCGCTCGGCACGTCCTACAACGCCATCGTCGACGAGCTCAGGCGCGAACTCGCGGAACGCTATCTGCGTGACTCGCTGCTGAGCCTGTCCGAGATCGCCTTCCTGCTCGGCTACACCGAGGTCAGCACGTTCAACCACGCATTCCGGCGCTGGACCGGCACGACGCCGAGCGCCTTCCGCAAGTCGGAAGTCCGGTAGCTGCCGGACCGGCCGCGCTCAGATGATGGCCTGCTCCAGGAACGGCCGGCCCTCGGCGATCCGGGCATAGGCGAGGTCGGAGAGGTCGAGGGTGCGGAACCCACGATGGACGATCAGCTCGGCCAGGCCACGCCCCGCACCGGCCGCCTGCTGCAGCCCGTGACCCGAGAAGCCGTTGATGAACATGAAGTTCGTGACTTCGGGATGCGGGCCGATCGCCGCGTTCTGGTCCAGTGTGTTGTAGTCGTAATGGCCGGCCCAGGCGCGCACGAGCTTGATTGCCTCGAAGGCCGGCACCCGGTTCGCCATCACCGGCCAGATCTGTTCCTCGAACTCGTCGTAATCCACGTCGAAGTCGTCGGGGTCCGTCACCCGGCCATCGGGTGCGGGCGCACCGGCGAGGAAGAATTCGCCCTCCTGGCGGCAATGGACACCCGCCGGGTCGATGGTCAGCGGCAACGGCTGGCCCAGCTCCTCGCGGCACGAGAAGACGAACAGCGAATGCTTCAGCGGCACCACCGGGTGGTGGATCCCGGCCAGCGCGGCGGTCCTGCCGCCGGACGGGCCGCTGGCGTTGACCACGGTGCCGCAGGCAACCTTCGCGCCCGATGCGAGCGACACGCTCTCGATCCGCCCGCCGCGTCGCTCCATCGCCACGACCTCGTTGCGGATGTACTCGACTCCGTTCTCGCGCGCCTTGCGGCGCCACCAGTGCATCATGGTCGCGCCGTCGAACCAGCCCTCGCCCACCGGGTTGAAGCTGCCCATGGCGATGTCGTCGACCCTGTAGAACGGGAAGCGCGCCCTGATCTCGGCGGGCGTCATCAGCATGGTCGCCGCGCCGCAGCTCTTCTGCACGGCGTGGTTCGCCTCGAGGACCGGCACCCCGGCGTCTGTCGCCAGGAACATGTAGCCGATCTCCTTCAGCACGATTTCGGGAATCTCCGGGTCGCCGCCGAGCCGCTCGCGGAAGCTGCGGATGAACTCGGTACCGAACATCGAGAGCTTCACGTTGACGGCGTTCGAGAACTGGTGCCGGATGCAGCTGGCGCTGAGCGCCGAGGAGGCACGCCGGTAATCCGGGTCCTTCTCCACCACCAGCACCCGGCCCTTGAACCCCTTGTCGGCCGAGAGCCACCAGGCGAGCGACGAGCCCATGATCGCGCCGCCCGCGATCACCACGTCATAGGCAGCCGCGCGTGGTTCCTTCACCATAGGCAGCAGGCTCATTCAGATTTCCTCCGGCAGATCCCCGGCGGAAAGCCCGTAATCCCGCATCGCCGCCTCGCGCGAGATGTAGCCGAGTTCCACGTCGCGGCGCACCGCCGCCCGGTCGCGCTGGCGCGGGTCGCCGAAGCCGGCGCCGCCCGGCAGCGCGAGCATGGCCCGCCGCCCGGCGGGAATGTGCTGGCGGCCCTTGCCGCGCATCACCGTGCCGTCGTCGAGCTCGAACCGCGTCAGCCCGCCCGGCCCGCCACCCTCGCGCCCGCGCGCGGGGTGGTGCACCCGGTCGAACATGGCCGAGAAGTCGAACTCGTGGCCCGGCAGCGCGCCGATCTCCATGTATTGCCCAAGCCCGCCGCGCTGCCGCCCCGCACCGCCCGAATCCGGCCGCAGCTCCTTGCGCCAGACAATCACCGGGCCGGTGTGCTCGGTCGCCTCCACCGGCATGGTCATCACGCCCGAGGGGAAGGCCGTGGCATTCATCCCGTCGATCTCCGGCCGCGCGCCCGAGCCGCCGCAGTTGAAAATCAGCACCTCGGCGCGCTGCCCACTTGACGGTGCATTGCTGCCCCGCACCGGCCGGAAGCTGAGCTGGAAGTTGCACAAGCTGCCGCAGCCTTCGGCCGGCACGGTGCCAGGCCTCAGCTTGTGCAGCGCGCCAAGCACCGTGTCGGGGATCATGTGGCCGATCACGTGGCGGAGCGCCACGGGGGCAGGGTGCGGGGCGTTCAGGATGCTGCCCTCGGGCGCCGAGATCTCGAAGGGCGCCAGCGACGCGGCGTTGTTCGGGATCTCGGGCGCGATGGCACATTTCAGCCCGTAGCAGGCATAGGCCTTGGTGTAAACCAGCGGCACGTTGATGCCCTTGGGGTCCACGGCCGAGGTGCCTTCGAAATCGGCTATGATCCGGTCCTCGCGGATGTCGAGCCTGACCGCGAGCCGGATCGGCGTCGCATAGCCGTCGATCGTCATCTCGTTGACCGCGACGGCGCGGGGCAGGGCCGCGATGCGCTCGACCGTCGCCCGGTAGCTGTGATCGAGGATGAAGGCCGAGATGTCCTCCAGCCCGTCAAGCCCGAATTCCTCCAGCATGTCGATCAGGCGGCGGTGCCCGGTCTCGTTGCAGGCGGCGAGCGCATAGATGTCGCCCACCACCTGATCTGCTTCGCGGACGTTGTTGCGGACGATCTTCACGAGATCCCGGTTCACTTCGCCTTCGCGGGCGAAAGGCATGATCGGGATCAGCAGCCCCTCCTCGTAGACCGAGTTGCCGTCGGCCCCGAAACCACGCCCGCCGATGTCGACCACATGGGCGGTGCAGGCGAAGTAGCCGACGTGCCGGCCCCTGTGGAACGAGGGGGTGACGACGGTGATGTCGTGCAGGTGACCCGTCCCCATCCAGGGATCGTTGGTGATGTAGATGTCGCCCGCGCGCATGTTGGTGGTGCCGATCTCGCGCATGAAATGGGCGACCGACTCGGCCATGGCGTTGACGTGGCCCGGCGTGCCGGTGACCGCCTGGGCCAGCATCCGGCCCTGGAGGTCATACACCCCGGCGCTCAGGTCGCCCGCCTCGCGCACCGAGGTCGAGAAGGCGGTGCGGACAAGGGCGCGGGCCTGCTCCTCGACGACCGAGATCAGGCGGTTCCACATCACCTGCAGGGCGACGGCACTGTACGCGGTCATTCCGCGGCCTCCCTTGTGGCGGCTACGCGGATACGTGTCACCTCGATGGTGCCGTCCGCCCGCATCGCGGCGGTGAAGCCCGAGGGGATCACCACCGTGGTCTCGCGCTCGGTGATCATGGCCGGGCCGGCGAGCCGCTGGCTGGCGGCCATCCGCTCGCGGGAAACGATGCTGGCTTCGACCTCGCCGCCCAGCGCGGGGTCGAACAGCGGCCGCACGGCCTCGGCCACGGCCTCGGTTCCGGCACCCGCCGGGGCCACCGGCTCGACGCCGGGCAGGGGCGTGCCGGCCTTCACGGCCCAGCTCGTCACCTCGATGTCGACGCCGTCGACCACCCGGCCGAACAGCGCCTTGTAAGCCACCTCGAACAGCGCGAGGCACCGCTCCCGCGACGGGTCGGCCGCATCCTCCGCACCGAAGTCTACCGGAATCTCCCAGCCCTGGCCGACATAGCGCATGTAGGCCCGCGCCTCGTACCCGATCGCGGCGTCCGGGTCGCAGTTCCGCACGAAGGCGGCCGCCTCGTCGCGCAGCTCCGCCAGCACCCGCTGCGCCGCCGCGGCGCTGTAGTCCGAGAGCCGCATGTAGGCGCTGCGGGTCGCCTCGAAGCTGAACGGCGCACGCAGGAAGCCAATGGCCGAGCCGACGCCCGCTCCCGGCGGCACCAGATAGCGCGAGATGCCAAGCTTCTGTGCCAGCCGTCCCGCATGCAGCGGCGCCGCGCCGCCGAAGGCGATCATGGTGAAGCCGGCCAGGTCCTCGCCGTTCTCGACCGCATGGACGCGCGCGGCATTGGCCATGTTCTCGTCCACGACCTCGGAAATGCCGAAGGCCGCCGTCAGCCGGTCGAGGCCGAGCGGTTGCCCAACCTCGCGGTCGACGGCCTGCCCGGCCACCTCGGCCGAGAGCGGGATCGTGCCTCCCGCGAAGTTCTCCGGGTCGAGCCGCCCGAGCACGAGGTCGGCATCCGTCACCGCAGGCCGCTCGCCGCCGCGCTGGTAGCAGGCCGGGCCAGGCTCGGACCCGGCGCTCTCGGGGCCGACGCGGATCTGGTACATGGCGTCGACCGAGGCGAGCGAGCCGCCGCCCGCGCCGATCTCGACCATGTCGATGACCGGGATCGAGATCGGCATGCCCGAGCCCTTCTTGAACCGGTAGCTCCGTGCCACCTCGAACACCCGCGCCGTCTTCGGCGCCTGGTCGCGGATCATGCAGATCTTCGCCGTGGTGCCGCCCATGTCGAAGGAGAGCACGCGGCCAAGCCCGTAGCGCCGGGCGATGTCGGCGGCGAAGATCGCGCCGCCCGCGGGGCCGGATTCGACCAGGCGCACCGGGAATTCGGCGGCACTGTCGAGCGAGATGATGCCGCCGCCCGAATGCATCAGGAACACCGGCGCGCGCGCACCGATCTCCGCCAGCCGCCCGGTCAGCCGCCCGAGATAGGCCCGCATCATCGGCTTCACATAGGCGTTGGCCGAGACCGTGGTGAAGCGCTCGTATTCCCGCATCTGCGGCGAGACTTCCGAGGAGAGCGAGATGTCCACCCCCGGCAACCGTCCGGCCAGCACCTCGCGCACCAGCCGCTCGTGCGCGTCGTTGGCGTAGGAATGCATCAGCCCGACGGCGATGCTCTGGTAGCCGCCGTCCCTCAGCCGGTCGGCCAGCGCCTCGACCTCGGCGCGGTCGAGCGGCTTCAGCACCTGGCCCGCCGCGCCGATGCGCTCGTCGAGCACGTGGCGGTGGTCGCGCGCGATCAGCGGCTCGGGGAGCTTCAGGTTCAGGTCGTATTGCTCGAACCGGCTCTCGGTCCGCATCTCGATGACGTCGCGGAAGCCCTTCGTCGTCACCAGCGCCGTCCTGGCGCCGCGCCGCTCGATCAGCGCGTTGGTGGCCAGCGTGGTGCCGTGGATGATCATGCTCATGTCGGCGGGCGTCACGCCGGCGGCGGCGCAGACCCGGCCGATGCCTTCGAGGATCGCGTCCTCGGGCGCGGCGTAGGTGGTCAGCACCTTGACCGAATGCAGCTCCGCGCCGCGCTCGAGCACCACGTCGGTGAAGGTGCCGCCGATGTCGACGCCGAGTCGGATGGGTGTGGTCATGGGGGCAGGCGGTTCCAGGGCTGCAGCGTGTGTACTTTAACGCACGATCGCGGGCAGGGCCTCACCGGCCGGTGCTGAAGCGCAGCCCATGCCCGTGAGACGGGGCGCCCCCTGAGGGGCGCCCCGGACCCTGTCAGCGCAGGAACTCCATCACATACTTGCCGTCGGCGCCGACGGTATTGACCGAATAGAACCCGGCCACGTCGCCGTTCTCGTCGAAGTCGACCGGGCCCGAGGCCCCCTCGTAGTTGATGTCCTGGCCCGCGGCGATCAGCTCCTTCGCCTTCTTCCACTCGCCGGGGCGGATGACTTCGCCAGGCGCGTTGGCGACCTCGCGAAGCGCCGCACCGATCTTCGAGCGGTCGGGGGCGCCCGCCTTCTCGATTGCCAGCGCGATCAGGAAGGCCGCGTCATAGCCGTGGCTGGCATAGGGCGCGGCCGGATCCATGCCGGTCGTCTTGAAGGCCTCTGCGAAGATCTTGTAACTCGCGTTCTCCGGGTCCGCGGCCGCCTGGGTGACCATGTAGTTGTCCTTGAGGTTCTCGGCGCCGATCTGCTCGATCACCGAAATGTCGAACATGCCGTCGGCGGCCATGAACTTGCCGAAGGATCCGGTCTCGAGCGAGTTGCGGATGATGGTGATGCCCGAGCCGCCGTAATAGGCGAAGAGGGCGAGGCCCTCGGCGCCGTTGCCGGCGAGGGTGGCGATCTCGGAGCGGTAGGAGGCCTTGTTCGGCTCGTGCACCTGGTTCGCGGTGACCTTGCCGCCCATCGCCTCGAAGCTCGAGACGAACACCTTGGCGATGCCAGCATTGTAGTCGTCGTTCGAGTAGGTCACCGCCACCGACTTGAGGCCGGCGTCATGGGCGAGCTTTGCCAGTGCCGCACCCTGGAAGGCGTCGGACGGCGCGGTGCGGAACACGACGTCGTTGTCGGCGAGGTCCGTGATCGACGGCGCGGTGGCCGAGTCGGAGATCGAGACGACGCCGGCCGGAATCGTCACCGACTGGACCATGCCGTTCGTGGCACCCGAACAGGAGGCGCCGACGATCGCGACGACCTGCTCGACATTGACGACCTTCTGGCCGGCATCCACCCCTGCCTTCGGGTCGCACTGGCTGTCGGCCAGCACCATGACCATGGTGTCGCCGCCAAGGAGCCCGCCCTGCGCGTTGATGTGCTCGACCGCGAGGTTGCGCCCGGCGACGATCGGCGCCACCAGTTCGGCGATAGGGCCGGTCACGCCGGCGACCGAGCCGACCTTGATCTCGCCGGCAAGCGCCGGCGAGGTCGCCACTGCGGCCACTGCGGCCGCGGACAGCAGATGTTTCATGATGACTTTCTCCCTTGGGTAATGCCGGGGGCCCGATCGCCCCCTCGGCGCGGATGCGGTTTCGGCCGGACCTCCGGCAGGATTCCCTGCGGACGCATCTGCAGGATCACCTGCAGGATCAGGCCGATGATGAAGACCCTGAGATAGGCGAACCGGATCGACCATTCCCCTGCCTCTGCATGGGTGAGCGCGCCGATGCTATCAGAGGAGAGCAGCATGAGGAACCGGGTGCTGAGGAGTTCGGAGGCGGACCAGACGGCGTAGAGCAGCATCGCGCCCAGCACCGCACCCTTGTTGTTGGCCGAGCCGCCGGCGACCAGCATCACCCAGACGAGGAAGGTGGCGGTCAGCGGGTCCGAGACATTGGGGTCGATCTGCTTCAGGTACTGAGCCATCAGTGCGCCACCGAGCCCCATCAGCGCCGAGCCGATGACGAAACTCTCGAGCCGGAAGCTCTCCACGTTCTTGCCCGCGGCGGCGGCGGCGGTCTCGTTCTCGCGGATTGCCGTCATCACCCGGCCCCAGGGCGCGGAGCGGGCGCGCTCGAGCGCGATGTAGATGACGCCGACCGCGGCGGCGACCATCGCCAGGAAGGCGAGGGCGTTCCAGGGCGCCGGCAGGGTCTCGAACGCCTTCGGGATCTGGCTGACCCCGCGTGGCCCGTTGGTGGCCCAGATCTCGTTCTTGAAGACGAGACGCAGAATCTCGGCGATGCCGATGGTGGCGATCGCGAGATAGTCCGAGCGCAGCCGGATGCAGATCCGCGCGATCGCCCAGGCGACGCCGGCGGAGAACACCATCGCCACCAGCATGGCGAGCGGGATCGACACGCCGTAGCAGCCCAGATGATCGCGACAGATCGGCGTCGTCAGGATCGCCTGCGTGTAGGCGCCAACCGCGAAGAATCCGGCGATGCCCGCGTTGAAGAGCCCGGTGAAGCCCCACTGCACATTGAGGCCCAGCGCCATCACCGCGTAGATGCCGCCCATGGTGAACAGGCTCAGCCCGTAGACGAAGAGGCCGTAATACTGCTCCATCAGAACTGCCTCCCGCGGAACAACCCCTGCGGGCGCCAGATCAGCATGGCGACCATGATCGCGAAAGCGACGCCGGCCTTGTAGCCCGGCGGCAGCAGCGGCTCGGTGCCGATCCAGGGGTAGGCGCTCAGCTCCTCGGCGATGCCGATCACCAGGCCTCCCGCCACCGCGCCATAGGGCTTGCCGATGCCGCCCAGGATCGCGGCGGCGAACATCGGCAGCAGCAGCTTGAAGCCCATCATGGTCTCGACATGGGTGTCGAGCCCTAGGAACACGCCCGCCGCCACCGCGAGGCAAGCCCCCATCACCCAGGTGGCGCGGATCACCTGCTCGGTGTCGATGCCGGTCAGCGCGGCGAGCTCGGGATTGTCCGAGGTCGCCCGCATCGCCTTGCCGATCTTGGTGCGCGTCAGCAGCAGGTGCACCGCCATCATCAGCACCACGGTCGCGCCGATGATGAGCACGTGTTTCGGCAGGATGCGGAAGCTCTCGAACAGCACCCAGGGCCGGGCGATCCCGGGTTGCAGCGCGTGGAGCTGGACGCCCCAGAAGAACTGGATCGCCGAGCGGATCATCAGCATGAGGCCGAAGGAGGCAATCACCATCATGATCGTTGCGCTCTGCCGGAACGGCTTGAAGAAGAGCCGGTCCATCCCCAGCACGAGCCCGGAGGTGACGGCCATGGCGACCGGCGCGGCCGCGAGCGGGTGCAGCCCGGTGAGGTGGATCAGGCTCAGCGTGATGTAGACCCCCAGCGTCATCGTGTCGCCATGGGCGAAGTTCGAGAAGCGCAGGATGCCGAAGGTCAGCGAGATGCCGATCGCGCCCAGCGCGTAGATGCAGCCGAGCACCACTCCAGGGATCAGGTAAAAGTTCAGGAACTCCATCATCAGGCGCGTCCCCCGCCCCCGCTTCCGCCCCCGAGGAACATGCGCGCCACCTCCCCGTCGGCGATCAGCTCGGCCCCGGTGCCGGTGTGGCGGTTGGCGCCGTCCACGAGCACATAGCCCCGGTGCGCGATCGCCAGCGCCTGCTTGGCGTTCTGCTCGACCATCAGGATGGTCGCACCGGCGGCGTTGATGTCCTGCACGATCTGGAAGATCTCGCCGCGGTATTTCGGGCTGAGGCCTGCGGTCGGCTCGTCGAGCAGCAGGATTTTCGGGTGCAGCATCAGCGCCTTGCCCATCGCCACCATCTGCCGCTGCCCGCCCGAGAGTGCGCCGGCCGGCTGGCGCCGTTTCTCGCGCAAGGGCGGGAACAGCTGGTAGATTTCCTCGATCCGCCGCGCCGGGCTGTCCTTCGAGACATAGGCGCCCATCTCGAGGTTCTCCTCGACGCTGAGCGAGACAAAGACATTGGCGCTCTGGGGTACGTAGGCGACGCCCTTGGTCACCACCTGCTGGGGCGGCGTGTTGGTGATCGCCTCGCCGGCAAGGCGGATCTCGCCGCCGGTTATCCTGAGCAGCCCGAAGACCGCCTTCATCGCGGTTGACTTGCCGGCACCATTCGGGCCGACGATGACCACGATCTCGCCCCGGTCCACATGGAGGTCGATTCCGTGCAGGATCTCGGTCTCGCCATAGCCTGCCGAGATGCCGTCGAGCTCCAGTACCCGGCTCATGCAGCGGCCCCGCCGAAATAGGCGTCGATCACGCGCGGGTCGTTCGCGACCGTGCTGAACCGGCCCTCGGTCAGCACCTTGCCCTCGACCAGCACGATCACCGGATCGCAGAGGCGCGCGATCAGGTCCATGTCGTGCTCGACGATGCAGAAGGTGTAGCCGCGCTCGGCGTTCAGCCGCCGGATCATTTCCATGATCCTGTTCATCAGCGTCGGGTTGACCCCGGCGCCGGGCTCGTCGAGCAGCACGAGCTTCGAGTCGGTCATCATCGCGCGGCCGAGTTCCAGCAGCTTCTTCTGTCCGCCCGAGAGGTTGCCTGCGAGTTCCTCCCGCAGATGGGTAAGGCCAAGGAAGTCCAGCGTCTCGTCGGCCCGGTCCATCACCTCGCGCTCGCGAGCGCGGTAGCGGCCCGGTGCGAACCAGGTTGCCCAGATCGACTCGCCCGGCTGGTCGGGCGGGGCGACCATCAGGTTCTCGAGCACCGTCAGCCCGGCATATTCGCGCGGGATCTGGAAGCTCCGCACGATGCCGAGATGGAAGAGCTCGTGGGTCGCCATGCCGGTGATGTCGCGGCCGTCATAGGTAATCCGGCCGCCGCTCGGCGGCTGGGCGCCGGCGATGATGTCGAAGGTGGTGGTCTTGCCGGCGCCGTTTGGCCCGATCAGACCCGTGATGGTGCCACGCCGGACCTCGAAGCTGGCTCCGGCGACGGCGGTCAGGCCGCCATAGCGCTTCACCAGATTCTCGACGCGCAGGATGGGCGTGCCGTTCATACGCTCCCCGAACCGATGGCAGCGACTGACGCGCTGCTCACACCGCGCTGTTTAATCACCGGCGGGGCAGGGGAACAAGTCCCGGCGAACAGGGCCGCCGCAGCGACTTGCGAGGGAGAAACACAAACGGCCCGCCCGACATCGCCCGGCAGGCCGCCCGTGTCGATGAACCAATGCCCCGGAGTCCGGAGCCGGGGTCAGAACGGCATCGAGATGCCGATCCGTCCGCCGAAGCCGGGCGCGTCCGAGCCGAGACCGCCGCCGAAGCCGGAGGCGAACAGCTGGGTATCGGTACCGGCGATGGTGAAGTCGAAGCCGACCTCGACCCGGCCGCCGAGGCGGTCGTCATCGTAATCGGTGAGCTGCAGCGCCGCGCCGAGTTCCGGCTCGCTGAGCGTGATGTACTCCGCCGCGGCCGAGCCGAAGGCATTCAGCGTCCCGGTGTTCAGCAGCACGAGCCGGTGCGACAGTTCGATCCCCGCGCGGCCGACGAAGAAGCTTGCATCCTCGTCGCCTGCGTTCGTGTCGAAGGTCTCCCACCCGCCGGCAATATAGCCGAACGGCGTCATCACGGTGTCGTCCGTCAGCGGCATGTCATAGCCGGCCGAGAGCGAACCGCCGAAACGGTCGCCGTCGTCGATCACATTGTTCGAGTCGTCATAGGTCGTGTGGGTGTAGACGAAACTCGCGATCGCCGTGACCGGCCCCTCGTTGTAGGCGAGGTAGGGCTGGGCGAAGAAGGCGTCGCCATCGAGGCTCGTGCCCGCGGTGTCGGCCGAAGTGGTGCCACCGCCGATGCCGATGCCGATGGAGAACGGGCCCGAAAGCGCCATCTCGACGCCGGCCTGGCCGAGGAAATGGGTGATGTCGAGATCGTTGCCGAAGTCGGCGTTGATCTGTCCGCCGCCGATCTCGGCCCAGATGCTGAAGCCCTCGGTCGAGAAGCCGTTCATGCTGGAGACGATACCGCCAGACCCGGCGGCGACCTGCTGCCGGGCGCCCGAATTTGCCCGCACGATCTGGCGCAGGCCCTGGGTCTGCGCCTCGAGCAGGGCGGCACCGCTCTCGACCGCGGCGATGCCCGAATCGAGCGACAGAACCGCGATCAGGACCGGCCCTTCGATCTCGAGCCGGTACACACCGAAATCGGTATTGTTGAAGCCGGTGACGACGGCGACATACTGGCCCGCAGGAAGCACCTGGTTGATGAGCGAGCAATTGAACCCGCCGCAGGGGCCGCCGCCCGTATCGTCTGATCCGGCGACGCCGTTCGCGAGCGCATTGGCCGGATCGAAGCTTGTGTAGACGAAGGCGACAGTATCGAAGGTGGTCGGGCCGACGATGGTTTCGACGCGCACGTTTCCGTCCGCCGTGACGGTGAACGGGATCGCGTTGAAGGGAACGGCCGATCCGGCGCCACTGAGGCCGCCAAAATTCGCGGTCGCCCGGTTGAAGGTCGGTGCACCGGTGGTGTCGCCGTCGATCGTGATGATCTGCGCCTGCGCCGCTGCTGCCGCGATCAGTGTGCCGACGGCCGCGGCCGTTCCCATGAGTGTCCGTATCATCGCTCGTGCCCCGTCTGTCGTTTCTTCTGGTGACGCTGCCGCCCCGCAGTCTTCCGGTATCGGCAGGTAAACTATCGTCCGTCTGCGGCACGATATCCGCATCGGACCCGGAGAATCCAGCAGTCCGCTGATATCAGGACCGCTCTCGGCATTTCTGCGCGCAAGAGTGGCCGCGTCGCAACAAGTTCCGGCCATCCTATCCGCCGTAGGGACGAATGATCTCGATCGTCGCCCGGCCGAGATGCGGTCCGAGCCACTGGACGGACTTCCAGGCGAAACCGGTCTCCGCCTCGATCCAGTAGGTATTGGTCACCTGGCGGGCGGCATTGGTGCAGGTCTCGGACACCCGCACGAGGTCGAAGGCGATCTCGACGATCTCGACGGTCTCTGCCGCCACGGTCTGGAAGGCGCAATCGAGCGTGATCCGGTAGTCCGCGCCATCGCGGGCCGTGAACTGGTAGTCGCGGAACACCCGGCGCGGCCACGCGGCCAGCGGCTGCGGATAGGCGACCGGGTCACTCCGGTCGTGGCGCACGCGACGCAGGTCCCCGCCAAGCGCAAGGGTGCCGGTGACCGCCCCTCCCAGCATCACCAGTCCGCGGCGGTTGGCGTCCTGGTAGGTGAGATATCCGCCATTGTCGGCCAGCGGCACGATGAAGCTGCGCGGCCCGCCGCCGAAGGAAAGCGCGATGGTTGCATAGGGGATCCGGTCGAGCTCGGCCCGGGTCAGCTCGCGCACAGGCGCCGCGGTCTCGGCCGGCAGCAGCGACTGCTTCGCTAGCGCGGCGATCCGGTCGAGATCCTGCGGGCCTTCGCTGGAGCATCCCGCGCCGAGGAGGGCGGCAGCCAGAGCCGCAAGTGCCCGCCCCGCGCTCATTCCCAGAACCCTCCCCAGCCCTCGCGCAGCTCGGCCCTGCCCATGTCCTCGACGACGGGGTAGAGCCGGTTCGCCACCACCAGCCGCTGGCCACCGTCGCGACTCAGCGGCCGGATCAGGGCGGTGAACTCCGACCGGCTCTCATAGGGCAGGAACCAGTTGAAGGGGATGGTGAGGAACAGCCCCTTGTCGAAGCTGCCCTCGCCGAACTCGTCGAAGGGAACGTCCGTGAAGGTCGCGAAGCCGCCGACCTCCCAGCCGTTGGCGAAGCGGCGCTTGAGCGTGATGGTGCCGCCCCAGTCGCCGGCGAGATAGCGCCCGGCATCAAGCTGGGCGCTGAGCCCGTGCCAGCCGGAATCGAGATAGAGGCTGGCATGTCCGGTCACCACGTCGTAGCTGCGGAACCCGAACAGCTGGTCGAAATCGCGCTGCTGCACCCAGTTGAGCTCGCCGCCGAGGCCCCAGCTCTGCCGCGCCGGCTGCCACAGGAGCTCGCCGCCGATGCCGCCGAACATGCGCTCGAGCAGGCCCGCCGACACCCGGCCGTAGAGGCTGTCGTCGAGCTTTGTCACGTAGTCCGCGGTCAGCCGCGAGATCGAGGGGTCGCCCTCCCTCAGGTAGCGGGCGATGTCGGAGCGGACGCGCGGAAGCTCGGAGTCGTTCAGCGGCTCGATGTCGTCGAGATTGCCGACAATGCGCTTCTGCAAGGCGCCATTGAGGCTGAGGCCCGGCAGGAGTTCGATTCTGGCCTCAGCCACGGCCGCAAGATCGAGCCGCAGGGGCTGGTCGGGATCGAACAGGTTCACCGGCACGGTCGGGTTGATCGCCCAGGAGGTGTGCGGGAACTGCTCCATCGTCCCCTCGGTGGCGCGCCAGTCCGCCGGAGGGGCATCCGTAACGCTGGCGCTGACCCAGGTGGCGTGCGCGGCATCCGGACGGTTGACCGTATCTTCCAGCGCCGAGCGCAGGAGCGTCACGCTGACAACCGGCAGGCTGTTCTCGACAGGCACGATCTCGAAGAGCTCGACCGAGGCGGGCATGGTGTTGGCGAGCGCCCGGGCGGTACGTCCGATCGCGCGCGGCATGGCGCGGAACTTTGCATTCTCGATGTAGACGGTCACCCGTTCGGCGGCCAGCTCGATGCCGAAAAGACCGATCCGGTCAGGCTCGAGCTCGGCCACAAGCGTCTCGACCGCGGTGCGGCGCCGGGCCTCGTCGGCATACCAGTCCGTCGGATGACGCAGCGCGGCCCGCGTCTCGCGCCGGATCGCCTCCTGGCCGGCGGACCTGAGCGCCACCGTGCAGACGAGCTTGCCGTCGGGATGGCGGAAGCTGACCGCGTCGATGACGCCGAACTCGGCGTCGATGGCCGTTGCCGCCGCGTCCGGGCAGTCGTATCCCGCCGAGGGCGGCAGCGTGGCGATCGCCCAGCGCGACCCGTCCCCACGGTTCTCGATGGCGACGCCGGCGATCCCGCTCTCCGCGAAGCTGGTGGTCACCGGGGAGCCGGTAACCAGGTCTTTGACGGTGCCGAAGCGCGTTGCGGTTACGGCATCGCCCGGTGGAACAGGGCGGGGTGAAAGCGGCTGCGGTGCGGGCTCGCTGTCGACGGGCGCGAGCGGCTGGAACGGATTGGCTGTCAGGCTGAGGCGAATGCCGACCTCGGTGCCGTACATGTAGTAGGCGCCGATCTCGATGCCGTCGGTCGGCCGGTACTCGGCGCCGAGATTGACGCCGGTCTTCGGGCTGAACGACCCGAACGCGCGCTCGCGGCTGTAGCGGTCGTCGCTGTACTCGACCTTCAGCGCCAGACCTTCGACCGGGGTCTGCCACTCGGCGCCGCCGAAGATGCCGATCTCCTCGCCGGAGAAGAACTGGCCGAAATCGACCGAGCCGCCGGTACCCGACGAGGTGTCGCGGTCGCAGAACCGGTTGCCGTTGTGGCAGAGCGGGTTGTCGAGGCCGCTGCGCCCGGCGAAGCGGCCCCAGCCGACGCCGCCCGTGAGCGCGAGGTCGCCGCCGAGCAGGTTCTTGGTGGCGGCAAGATACTCGCCCGAATAGACGCCCGTTCCAAGGAAGTCCTGCAGCCCGACCGCGACGGCGGGCCAGTTCGGAGATTCCTCGACAAGCTTCAGCTTGAGGTCGAAGCTTCGGTCGTAAAGCGTTGTCTCTCCTGGTCCAGGCAGCAGGTCGTCGAGCACGGAATAGCGGAACGAAACCTCGAACCAGGGCAGGGCCTGGAAGGCGATGGTGTTGCGCAGGTAGCCGCCGAACCAGGACGAGGTGACCGACAGCTGGGCATCAGGCTGCATTTCTGCCGTGGGCGTATCGATGAGCCCTGTCACGCCGAACAGGTTGAGGCTGGGACGGGGTGGCGGAACCGGCACCTCGGCATCTGCGCGCGGGGGCAGAAGTGCAAGAGAGGCAGCGGCGAAGGCGACGAGCACTCCCCCGGCATGCTTCCCTGAGGGATGCCGCTGCAAAACCCGCCGGATCAAACTCCCCTCCCGGTTTCCGCGACTCATAAGTCCCGCCAGCGTGGCGAACAACGATTCGGTGCCCGGCCATCGCGCGCGGAGGGAGCGGATCGCCGGTGCGGGAAGGGACACGCGGGAAAGTGGTTGTGGTGGATCGCGCCTGCCCGCATTGTGCGGTCCGATCGAGATGGACCAGAAGGTGACGATTCATGCCCGCAACCTGCATCAGGCTCCTGCCCGGCGGAGATCCCCGCACGGGGATGGAGCCCTCGCACCTGACCAGCCCGGAGAACTTCCTGGGCCCGGACCCGAAGGAGACCATTCACACCGCCTTCCGCAGCCGCGAGGGCAACGTGACCGCGGGGGTCTGGGAGTGCTCGCCCTGCCGCGAGGACATCCGGCGCTACGGGGTCGACGAGCTCTGCGTGGTGATCGCGGGCGCGGTGACCATCACTGATCGCGAGGGAAGGTCTGAGACCTTCGGGCCGGGCGACAGTTTCGTGATGGATCGGGAGTTCTCCGGCGTCTGGCACATCACCGAGACGCTGAAGAAGTTCTGGATGATCCACGAGCCGAAGTCAGGTTGATGGCCGCCGCGCCCGACACCCCCGCGCCGCCCGGCGCGGCCGAGCTTTCGATCACCTTCTTCTATTACCGCGACCTCGCCGGGGCGATGCGCTTCTACGAGGATGTCATGGGCTTCCGGCTGGCGATCGACCAGGGCTGGTCCAAGATCTACCGCATTGCCGGGGCAGCGCATCTGGGTCTGGTCGACGAGAGCCGCGGCATGCACCGCGCCGCGCCGGAAAAGCCGGTGCAGCTCTGCCTCAGGGTAACCGATGCGGACGCCTGGCACGCCTATGCCCGCGCGCGCAGCGTGCGCGGCCTCTCGGCCCTGAAACAGAACGACGCGCTGGGCATCCGCGCCTTTGTCTTCGAGGATCCGGAAGGCTACCAGATCGAGGTGCAGACCCCGACCCGCACGGGGGTGTGAGCGGGGCCCGGACGCCTTCGCCGCGATTGACCCTTGCGTGCGTTCATGTAATGTTCTGACCCTATGCTGGGAGTCGCCATGAACGATTTCGCTGCGCCGATCTCGGCCCAGATCTGGAACATGAAGTACCGGCTGCGCGGACCCGACGGCGCGCCGGTCGACGGCACCGTGGCCGAGACCTGGCGCCGCGTGGCGCGCGCGCTGGCGGCGGCCGAGCCCGAGGCCGGGCGGGCCGCACGGGAGAGCCAGTTCCTCGAGGCCATGCGGGGCTTCCGCTTCCTCCCGGCGGGCCGCATCCTCTCGGGCGCGGGGACAGGCCGCACCGTCACGCTCTTCAACTGCTTCGTGATGGGCACGATCCCGGACAGCCTCGCCGGCATCTTCGAGATGCTGAAGGAGGGCGCACTGACCATGCAGCAGGGCGGCGGCATCGGCTTCGACTTCTCGACCATCCGCCCGAAGGGCGCGCCGGTGGCGGGGGTGGGGGCGGACGCCTCGGGGCCGCTGAGCTTCATGGACGTCTGGGACGCGATGTGCCGCACCATCATGTCGGCCGGCTCGCGCCGGGGCGCGATGATGGCGACGCTCGCCTGCGACCACCCCGACATCGAGGCCTTCGTCGCCGCCAAGCAGGACCCGGCGCGGCTGCGCATGTTCAATCTCTCGGTGCTGGCGACCGACGCCTTCATGGAAGCCGTCGAGGCCGACGGCCCCTGGGAGCTGCAGTTCGAGGGCCGCGTCTTCCGCAGCATCCGCGCCCGCGACCTGTGGAACCGGATCATGCGGGCGACCTACGACTACGCCGAGCCGGGGGTGATCTTCATCGACCGCGTGAACCTGGCCAACAACCTGAATTACATAGAGAAAATCAGCGCGACCAACCCCTGCGGCGAGCAGCCGCTGCCACCCTATGGCGCCTGTCTCCTCGGCTCGGTCAACCTCGCCGCGCTGGTGCAGGACCCGTTCGGGCCCGACGCCCGGATCGACGAGGCGGAACTGGCCGCGCTCGTCACCACCGCCGTCCGCATGATGGACAATGTCGTCGACGTCTCGCGTTTCCCGCTCGAGGCGCAGCGGATCGAGGCGCAGGCCAAGCGGCGGATCGGGCTCGGCGTGACCGGGCTCGCCGATGCGCTCCTGATGACCGGGCTCCGCTACGGATCGGACGAGGCGGTGGCGCGCACCGGCGCCTGGATGCGGGCGGTGCTGCACGCTGCCTACCGCGCCTCGGTCGAGCTCGCGCGCGAGAAGGGGCCGTTTCCGCTCTTCGACCGCGATCGCTACCTCGAGGGCGCGTTCATCCGCAGCCTGCCGCAGGACATCCGCGACGGAATCGCCGCGCATGGCATCCGCAACGCGCTGCTGACCTCGATCGCGCCCACCGGCACGATCTCGCTCTTCGCCGGTAACGTATCCTCGGGGATCGAGCCGGTCTTCGCCTATGCCTACACCCGCAAGGTGCTGATGCCCGATGGCAGCCGCACCGAGGAGGAGGTGGCCGACTACGCCGTGGCGAGGTTCCGCGAGAAGTTCGGCGCCGACGCACCCCTGCCCGGGAATTTCGTCGACGCCCAGACATTGGCTCCCCTCGACCACGTCCGGATGCAGGCCGAGGCGCAGAAATGGGTCGACAGTTCGATCTCCAAGACCATCAACTGCCCGGCCGACATCTCCTTCGACGCCTTCAAGGATGTCTATGCCGAGGCTTACCGCACGGGCTGCAAGGGCTGCACCACCTATCGGCCGAATGCCGTGACCGGCTCGGTGCTCGAGGCGAAGTCCGCGTCCGAGAAGGTCGAGACGCTCCCGGCCTCCGAGGCGCCCTCGCACCCCGGCGAGGTGATCTGGATCTCGGAGCCGCTGGAGCGCCCCGAGATGCTGACGGGCCAGACCTACAAGGTGAAATGGCCCGACAGCCCGCACGCCATCTACATCACCATGAATGACGTCGTGGTGGCCGGGCGGCGTCGGCCGTTCGAGATCTTCATCAACTCGAAGAACATGGAGCACTACGCCTGGACCGTGGCGCTGACCCGGATGATCTCGGCCGTGTTCCGCCGGGGCGGCGATGTCAGCTTCGTGGTCGAGGAGCTGAAGGCGGTGTTCGATCCGCGCGGCGGCGCCTGGATCAAGGGACGCTACGTGCCCTCGATCCTCGCCGCGATCGGCGGCGTGATCGAACGCCACCTGATCGAGACCGGGTTCATCGAGGGCGAGGGAATGGGGCTCGCCGCCGATCCGGCGGCGCTGGCGCTGCCGGTCGGCGAGAACCGGCTCGCCCCCTCGGCCTGCCCGTCCTGCGGCAGCTTCAACACGGCGATCAGGGAGGGGTGCGAGGTCTGCCTCGACTGCGGATATTCGAAGTGCGAGTGAGCAGGCGGGCAGCGCCTGCCGCCCGGCCGCCTACTCACGCGGGGCGATCTCCCAGACCACCGTCACCGCGCTGCTGATCCGGGTCTCGCCTGCTTCCACCGGCACCGCCTCGGCGGCCATCCGGAACTGCATCCCGGCCGACATGGGATGGGGTCCGAAGCTGCCGCCGTCGGTGACCGAGAGAACCCGAACGATCTTCACGCCGGCCGCCTCGGCCAGCACCCCGGCGGCGCGGGAGGCATCGGCCACAGCCGCGTTGCGCGCCATGTCGGCCACCGCCCGGTCGTCGGCGAGGCCGAAGCCCAGCGAGTTGATACGGTTCGCACCCTCGCTTACCAGCCGGTCCAGCACCGCGCCGAGCCCGGCGAGCGCGCGCACCGTCACCGCGACCTCGTTGACTACGCGGTAGCCGGCGATCGCCGGCGCCCGATGCGGCTGGTTCGGATCCGGCGCCTCGTAGTGCGGTTCGACGACGAGCCCGGCGGTCTGGATGTCACGGGCCTCGATGCCAGCCTCCTTCAGCGCGGCGATGATGCGCGCCGCGGCTGCGCTGTTGGCGGCTAGTGCCTCGGCCGCCGTCGCGCCCTCAGTCTCGACGCCGGCGCGCACCGTGGCGATGTCCGGGGCGGCCGCGGCCGAGCCCTGGCCGCTGACGGTCAGGGTTGCCGTCGGCGCGTCGGCCAGCACCGGTGTTGCAAGGAGGACAAGGGCGAGGGTGGCTGCAAGCAGTCTCGGCATCAGAGATCTCCTGAACATCGCCGGGCGCGATGCCCCGGGACGCGTCCGAGCATAACGCCTTGCAACCTCGGAGTGAAAGGGGGGGATGGTGTGCCGCGGCGATGCGCCGGAGGCGGTACGTGGTCTCGTCGGAACCGGCCGAAAACTTGTGATTCCGGGCGTTCGCGCGCAGTATGACGGCCGACCGCTCGTCGCAAGGGGAATCCTAGATGGAAGGCATCAGCGTATTCGGAATCGCACTTATCGTCCTGCTGGTTTTTGTGGTGATCCTGGTCAGCCGTGCCGTGCGCACGGTCCCGCAGGGCGAGAACTGGACGGTGGAGCGTTTTGGCCGCTACACCCGCACGCTCGGTCCTGGCCTCCGGTTCATGATCCCGCTGATCGAGACGGTCGGGTCGAAGGTCAACATGATGGAAACCGTGCTCGACATTTCGGGCCAAGAGGTGATCACGCGGGACAACGCCATGGTCCATGCCGATGCGATCGCCTTCTACCAGGTGATCGACGCCGCCCAGTCGGCCTATGAGGTCAGGGGGCTCGAGCGGGCGCTCGAGAACCTGTCGATGACCAACATCCGCACGGTGATCGGCGCGATGGATCTCGACGACGTGCTGTCGAACCGCGACATCATCAACTCGAAGCTCCTGCACGTGATCGACGACGCGGCGCATCCCTGGGGCGTCAAGGTGACCCGGGTCGAGATCAAGGATCTGCGCCCGCCCGCAGACATCGTCGAGGCGATGGGCAAGCAGATGAAGGCCGAGCGCGAGAAGCGGGCGGAGATCCTGCAGGCCGAGGGCGAGAAGCAGTCCGCCATCCTCAAGGCCGAGGGCGTGCGCGAGAGCCAGATCCGCGAGGCCGAGGGTCGCCGCCAGGCTGCCTTCCTCGACGCCGAGGCGCGCGAGCGTGCCGCCGAGGCGGAGGCCAGGGCGACCTCGATGGTCTCCGAAGCGATTGCACGCGGGGACGTGCAGGCGCTCAACTATTTCGTGGCGCAGAAATACGTCGAGAGCTTGCGCGACATCGCGGCCTCTCCTAACTCAAAGACGGTGCTGATCCCGCTCGAGGCAGCCGGTATTGCCGGGGCGGTGTCGGGCGTTGCCGAGCTGACCAAGGCGATCGGCAGCGGATCGGGCCGCTGAGGCCGGGAGCGGGGAGGTCGCGATGGATCTCGATCTGTTCGCCTATCTCGACGGGGCGTCGCCCTGGTGGTGGATCGCGCTGGCGCTGGCTCTGGGTGCGGTCGACATGGTCCTGCTGACCTACTACGTGCTCTGGCTCGGTCTGGCATCGCTGAGCGTCGGACTGATGCTGTTTGCGTTCCCGGCGCTTCCCGGGACGGGTCAGGTGCTGGCTTTCGGACTGCTTGCGATCGTTTACACCGCGATCGGCTGGGTCTGGCTGCGGCGCCGTCAGGTGATCGACGAGCATCCGGGGCTCAATCGGCGATCGGCGGCGATGATCGGCCGGCAGGCGGTCGTCACCGACGAGTTTGCAGCCGGTGTTGGCTGGGTCGAGGTCGACGGCGTGCGCTGGCGCGCGCGCCTGGCCGATGGCGTGAAGCCGGCGCCTGCCGGGACGGCGATGGCGATCTCGGATGCCGATGGCATGACACTCGTGGTGGCGCCAGCCGCATAGGCAGCGGCACCCGGTTCCGGCATGGGAGCAAATTGCCGGGACAGATTGCAAGAGGGGTGGTGGGCTTGCGTCTGCGGGCGCTTGCAGGATTGGCGTGCGTGGCACTTGCCGTCGCCGTGGCATCGGCGGTGTCAGTGCCCGCCTTTGCGGACGGGCCGAAGCCTGTCTGCGGGCAGTTCTACACCATCCAGTCCGGCGACACCCTGAGCGATGTTGCGCTTCGGGCCTATGCCAACGGTGACTTTCGGGCGATCTACGACGCCAACAGCGACCTGCTGTCGGGCCAGGCGGGCCTGGCTTCCGGCATGGAGATCTGGATCCCCTGCCCGCGGAAAGGACCGCAGACGCGACGGGCGGCCCTGCGCGAGGGTCTCGGGAAGCCGGAGCCCGCACCGCAGGCCGTTGTCGAAGCGCACCGGAAGCTGAGCTTCGTCACCGGCTCGGACTTCGCGCCTTTCGCCGACGAGTCGCTGCCGTCCGGTGGCATGATAACCGAGCTGGTGCGTCTGGCCGTGCAGGCCGCCCGGCCGGACGAGCCCGCCGAGATCGCGTTCGTCGCCGACTGGAGCGCGCATGCGATCCTGCTGGAGAAGGGCGCGTACGAGATGGCCTTTCCCTGGTACAAGCCGGATTGCTCCCGTGCCGACCGGCTGGGGCCCGGACTGCGGATCCGCTGCGACAAGTTCGATTTCTCGGACCCGTTCTTCGAGGTTCGGATGGCCTACTACGTCCGCGCCGGCGATCCGCTGGCCGGGGCACAAGATCATGGAGCCCTCACGGGCAGGCGGATTTGCCGGCCGGCGGGATACTTCACCTTCGACCTCGACCAAGAGGACCTCCGCGAGCCTGCGGTCACCCGCATCTTTCCGCGGACGGCGGAGGAATGCTTCGCGCTGCTCGACCGCGGCGGCGCCGATGTGGTGACGCTGGCCCGAAATGCCGGCGGGAGCGCGATCTCGCGTCTTGGTCTCGACGGGCGGGTGGCCGAGGTCGCGGCGCTCGCCTCGACGCAGACCCTGCATGTCGTGGCGGCAAAATCCAACCCGCGTGGCCCGGAGGAACTGGCGCTCGTCAATGCGGGCCTTGCCCGGCTGCGCGAATCCGGCCTCTGGTTCGAGGTGGTCTCGCGTCAGCTCGGCGCCTTCGGTCTGGGGTTGCGGTAGGCGGATGGGCGCGAATGGTCCGTTGTCACCGGGCGCGGACGATCGCTTCGAGCGCGAACAGGTCCGGATCGTCGATGCCGAGTTTGCGCAGATGCGCGGCGGTGTTGAAGAGATAGTCGCGATTGGTGCCAGACGGTCCTTCGGCGGTGTCGATGATCGCGGCCTGCTCCGCAAGGCCCAGATGGCCCGCGTACTGGGGGTGGGTGCGGTCGACAATATAGCAGATGGCTTCCACTTCCTCGCCCGCTGCCGGCGAGGAGGCGGCGCCCGGACGGAGAAGAGCGACCCTGTGGCTGACCTCGAAATAGGCGCGCGACACCAGCTCCCGGTCGGCGAGATACTGGCGGACCTGGTCGGCGCTGTCCGGGGCCACCCGGAGCGCCATGCCGGTGCAGCTCTGGCCCGGCCTCCAGTCGAGTCCGAGGACGAGGCCCGGCCGTTCGGGTGTGCCGCGGTAATGCACCGAGACGAGGGCAAAGGCGCGCCGGTAATCGGCGAGGCGCGCG
This sequence comes from Limibaculum sp., assembly GCA_039805905.1. Lineage (GTDB taxonomy): Bacteria > Pseudomonadota > Alphaproteobacteria > Rhodobacterales > Rhodobacteraceae > Thermohalobaculum. The sequence continues at coordinate 68,111 of JBDIVM010000016.1, forward strand.
AGTCGTGCCTCGGCAACCTCGAAACCCGGCCGCCACATCAGCGAGCCGTAGCCGAAGATCCAGAAGCCGCCGTCCCGCTGCAAGGCGCTTGCCCTCTCGTCCCGCTTCGCCCAAGCTCCAGCCCCGACCTCCTATCTCCCCGTCTGGCGGGACGGCAAGGGGAGCCTCACTGAGATGCGACTGCTGCAACTACTGTCATCTGCGCTTGTGCTCGGCGCTCTCGGCTGGACCGGCTGGTGGTACGCGCTCGCCCGGGGCCAGGAGGTGGCGCTTGACCATTGGTTCGCGGCCCGGGAGCGCGCCGGCTGGCAGGCAGAGCATGATGGCATTGGGCTCGCCGGGTTTCCGTTCCGGCTGACGAGGGAGATCGCCGGGATCAGGCTTGCCGATCCGCAGACCGGCTGGGCCTGGGTCGCGCCGTGGTTCCGGATCGAGAGCGCGACCTTCAAGCCCAATCGCTTCGACGTGACCTGGCCCGGAACGCAATCCGTCGCCATTCCCGGCGAGCGGGCCGAGGTATCTGCCGTCGCCATGAGAGCATCGCTCGAACTGAGACCCGGACCCGCGCTGGGTCTTGTCCATGCGGCGGCGGATATATCCGGCCTCGACATGCGGGCACAGTCTGGCTGGACCGCGCGGGCCGGGACGCTGGACGCCGAAGTGGCCGAGCGGGTGAATGACCCCGGCTATGAGATCCGGCTCAGCGCCGGGAAGGTGCTGCTGCCGGAGCCCGTCGCGGCGCGGATCGATCCGCTTGGCCTGGTCAGCCGGGAGGTCGAGCGGCTGGGCCTAGACGGTGCTGCGGTCTTCGCCGCGCCGCTCGACCGGCACACGATCGAGGAGGGCCGTCTTGCGCTGCGCCAGGCCCGGATCCGCCGTGCCGACCTGCAATGGGGCGAGATGCGGCTCGAGGCGAAGGGCGAGATCGAGGTGGACCGCGAGGGATTTCCGGTGGGTGAACTGGAAGTGACCGCCCGGCACTGGCGCGAGATCATCGCACTGGCCGAGCGGTCGGGCGCCATCGGCCGCGATATGGCACGGGCGATGACCACCGCGCTGGAGGTCGTCGCCATGCTGGGCGGCAACCGGGACGAGCTCGATGCGAGAGTCGGCTTCCGGAGCGGCCAGATCTGGGTCGGGCCGGTGCCTGTCGGGCAGGCACCGAGGCTTGCGCCGCCGCAGAGTTAGGGGCGCCACCTTGCCGTCGGCCGTCATGTGGGAAACAATGGCCGCCCGCAACCATCGCCCAGCCCCCGGGAGCAGCGCGCCAGCATGGACCGGATCGATCTCGTCTGCCTCTGCGAGCAGTACGATCTCAAGCAGATGTATGGCGCCGGTTTTGCTGCCTATCCCTGGATCAGGCTGCTGTTTCCGGACGAGGTGCCCGATCCCGAGGCGATCCGCCACGCGCTGGCTTTCCGCCCGGCGCGGGACGCGTTTGACGCCTATCCGAACCTGAGGCTCGTCTGCGGCGGGGGAGCGGGCGTCGATGCGCTGCTCGCCCATCCGGGGCTCAGACCCGACATTGCACTGACGCGCCTGGTCAATCCGGAGCAGGCCCGCATGATGGCGGCCTTCGCCCTCTGGTACGTCACGGGCTGGCAGCGGCGGATGTGGGACTACGCCCTGCAGCAGAAGGCCGGGCTGTGGCGAACGGTCAACCTGACCACGCCGGCGGAGTTCCCGGTCGGGCTTCTGGGATTCGGGACCATGGCACAGCCGCTGACCCGGGCGCTGACGGCACTCGGCTATCCGGTTACCGCCTATGCCTCGGCGCCGCGCGCCGGCGGCCCGGTCCGTGTCGTGACCGGGCCCGGCGGGCTCGACGAGATCGCCCGGACATCGCAGGCGGTGGTCAACCTGCTGCCGCTGACCGCGGCGACGCGCGGAATTCTCGCGGCCGGCTTCTTCGGCCAGATGCGCGACGATGCGATCCTCGTGCAGCTCGGCCGTGGCGGGCATCTGGTCGAGGACGACCTCCTCGCCGCGCTCGACCGGGGCCGCCCGGCCATGGCGGCGCTCGACGTGATGGAAACCGAGCCGCTGCCGCCGGGACACCGCTTCTGGCACCACCCCCGCATCATGCTGACCCCGCATGTCGGGAGCGAGTCCGATGCCGTGACGGCGGCCCGCATCATCGCCGAGAACATCCTTGCCTGCGAGCGCGGGGAGCGGCCCGCCGGGCTCGTCGACCGCGCCCGCGGATACTGATCCCACCGACTGGAGCCCGCGAGATGTCCGAGCCTTCCAAGACCACAACCCATGATGCCGAGATCGACCCGCGCAACGCGGATCTGAAGATCTACGTCAACGGCCGCATCGTGCACCGCGCGCAGGCGGTGGTCTCGGTCTATGACTCGGGCTTCCTGCTCGGCGACGGAGTGTGGGAGGGAATCCGCCTCTACAACGGCAAATGGGCCTTCCTTGACGCCCATCTCGACCGGCTGTTCGAGGCCGCGAAGGCAATCGACCTGACGATCGGCATGGACCGGGCCGCGGTGAAGGTGGCCCTCGACGACACTGCCGCAGCGAATGGCATGACGGAGAACGTCCACGCCCGGCTGATGGTCACGCGCGGGGTGAAGGCCAAGCCATTCCAGGACCCGCGCCTCTCGAAATCCGGCCCGACCATGGTCATCATCATGGAGCACTCGACGCCCTCGGAGGAGACCTTCCGGCGCGGCATCCGGCTGGCCACCGTGCCGCATCTGCGCGGCCTGCCGATGACCCAGGATCCGAAGCTGAACTCGCATTCGAAGCTAAACTGCATCCTGGCCGGGATCGCCGCGCAGAAGGCCGGCGCCGACGAGGCGCTGATGCTCGACGTCCACGGCTTCGTCAACACGACGAACTCGTGCAACTTCTTCATCGTGCGCCGCGGCGAGGTCTGGACCTCGACCGGCGACTACTGCATGCCGGGGATCACGCGGGCCAACGTCATCCGGCTCTGCCGCAAGAACGACATCCCGGTGTTCGAGAAGAACTTTTCGCTGGTTGAGACCTACGGCGCCGAGGAAGCTTTCATCACCGGCACCTTCGGCGCCCAGACCCCGGTCGTCGAGATCGACGGGCGCCGGATCGGCGACGGCCCGGGGCCGGTCACGCTCAGGATCCGCGAACTCTACAAGGCGCTCGTCAGGGCGGACACGGCCTGAGCCTACCCGACGCCAAGTCCCGCGATGCGCCGGAACATGCGCACGATGCGGTCGGCCCGGCGCGACGCGGCCGGCCGCGGCATTCCGTCCGCGGCGTGCCCTGCAGGCACGAAGCCATCCATCCGCGTTGCGGTCATGAAAGCGCTGGAGAAGATGCCGAGCATGGGTCCGTCTCCGATACTGGAGTTTCTTCGCCCATGATATAAGCACGTTTGACCGGTTTCCCAGAATCAGAAATAATTCGGACATGTAATCTGGAGTTACATGTGACCGCCATCCTGCCACCGCTCGCCACGCTGCGCGCCTTCGAGGCGACCGCGCGCCATCTGAGCTTCAGCGCTGCCGCGCGCGAGCTCAATGTCACCCATGTGGCGGTCGGCCAGCAGGTGCGCCGGCTCGAACGGCATCTGGGCGCGGTGCTGGTGACGCGGAGCGGCCGCGGGGTCGACCTGACGCCGGACGGCGCCCGGCTGGCGGCGCGACTCGTCGAGGGTTTCGGTCTCGTCCGCGCCGCGCTGGCTGAGTTCGCCGAGGCCAGCAGCGACCGCCCGCTGAGGATCACGCTCACCCCGATGTTCGCGGCCACCTGGCTGATGCCGCGCCTCGCCGGGTTCCGCGCCGACCACCCGAAGATCGAGATGATGCTCAATCCCTCGCCGGACCTGATCGACCTGCGCCGGGAGGATTACGACCTGGCGATCCGATTCGGAACGGGCGACTGGCCGGGGCTCGAGGCCGAGCCCTTCATCGCGTCGGGCTTCATCGTGGTCGCCGCACCATCGGTCATCGAGGGCGTCCGGCTCGAGACCCATGCCGATCTGGCGAAGCTGCCCTGGGTGCTGCAGCAGGGCTCAGACGAGTTCGACGTCTGGCTCTCGACCCATGGCGTGCATGTCGAGAACAAGCATGACGTCACCCATCTGCCCGGCTACATGCTGCTGCCCGCGGCGCGCGACGGGCAGGGGGCGGCGCTGGCCTCGCGCGTGCTGGTCGAGGAGGATCTCCGCACCGGACGGCTGGTCGGGCTGTTCGAGGACGCCGCCTATCGCGGCGCGTCGGCAGGGTATTACATCGTCAACCGTCCCGGCCCGCTGCGCCCGCCGGCCCGGGCCTTCGTGCGCTGGCTGAAGCGGGCGGCCAAAGACGACGTGGCGCGTGACCGGCCGGCGGGATAAGCTCGCCTCACCGCTCCTTCACATAGGGCGTCCCCAGCGCCCTCGGCGGCACCGCCCGGCCGAAGAACCCGGCCAGCAGCACCACCGTGGCAATGTAGGGCAGCACCAGGATCAGTTCGACCGGGATCGCGCCGACGACCGGCAGGCTGGCGCTCTGCAGCCGCGCCGCCGCGGCCTCGAGGAAGCCGAAGATCAGGCAGGCGAGCAGCACAGACCAGGGCCGCCACTTGCCGAAGATCATCGCCGCGAGCGCGATATAGCCCTTGCCCGCGCTCATCTCGCGCACGAAGCCGCCGCCATGGGCGATCGAGAGATAGGCACCGGCCACGCCGCAGAGCGCACCTGCGATCAGCACCGCGCGGTAGCGCAGCCAGACGACCGAAACCCCGGCGCTGTCGACCGCCTCGGGCTTCTCGCCGACCGCTCGGAGCCTGAGCCCGAAGGTGGTGCGGAACAAGAGCCATGACACCGCCGGAACGGCGAGGACGGCGAGGTAGACCAGCAGGTTGTGGCCGCTGATCAGCTCGGCATGGAGCGGCCCCAGCACCGGCACTCCGGCCAGGGCCTCGACGCCTGGCAGCGTGATCGGCGCGAACCGCTCGGCCTGGCCCAGCGGCGGGGTCTGGCCGCCCTGGCGGAACAGCGCGATCCCCACCACGACCGTCGCGCCCGAGGCGAGGAAGTTCACCGCCACCCCGCTGATGATCTGCTCGCCCCGGTGCGTGATGCAGGCGAAGCCATGCAGGAGCCCCAGCGCCATCGAGACGGCGACGGCGGCGAGCAGCCCCAGCGCCGGCACGCCGGTCAGCGAGGCCGCCGCCGCGGCGGCGAAGGCGCCGGCCAGGAGCTTGCCCTCGAGCCCGATGTCGATGATGCCGCTGCGTTCGGAAACCAGCCCGGCCATGGCACAGAGGATCAGCGGCGCGGCGAAGCGCAGCGTGCCGTCCATCAGGCGCAGGAAGTCGATCCAGTTCTCAGCCATCGGGCGCGCTCCGGATCGCAGCGATCGTGCGGCCGACGAGCGGCGAGAGCATGAAGCCGAGCGCGCCCGAGAACAGGATGATCAGCCCCTGGATCAGGAGCACCATCTCGCGGGTGATGGTCCGGAACTCGAAATCGAGCTCGGCTCCGCCCTGGAACAGCGCTCCGAAAAGCAGGCTCGCCAGCACGATACCGACAGGATGGTTCCGCCCCATCAGCGCCACCGCGATGCCGGTGAAACCGTAGCCGGCGGTGAAGTTCAGGATCAGCTTGTGCTGGACGCCGAGGATCTCGTTCAGCGCCATCAGCCCCGCCATGCCGCCGCTCAGCGCCATGGCGATCACTGTCATCCGCTTCACCGGAATCCCGGCATAGGCCGCCGCCGGCTCGGACTGGCCCATCGTGCGCAGCGCATAGCCGAAGCGGGTGCGCCAGATCAGCACCCAGACGCCGAGGCAGCATACCAGCGCGATCACGAAGGAGAGGTTCAGCGGCGAGCGGGCAACCTGGAAGCCGATCCCGTTCAGCATGTCGTGCACGAAGGGCAGCCAGCTGCCATGGGCGAACTCGCGGGTCTGCGGCGACATCTGGCCCGGCCTCATCAGCGGGCCCGAGAGCAGCGCCACCATCAGCCCTGCCGCGATGAAGTTGAACATGATGGTGGTGATGACGATGTGGCTGCCGCGATAGGCCTGCAGATAGCCCGGCACCAGCGCCCATCCGGCGCCGGACACGGCCGCCGCGGCGACCGCCAGCACGAGCACCAGCGGCCCTGGCACGAAGGGGTCGAGCGCGAGGCAGATCAGCGCAGCGCCCAGCCCCCCCAGCGCCGCCTGCCCCTCGCCGCCGATGTTGAACAGCATGGCGTGGAAGGCGATCGAGACGGCGAGCCCGGTGAAGATGAAGTTGGTGGTGTAGTAGAGCGTGTAGCCGAGCCCGCCCGGAGCGATGAAGGCGCCCTTCAGCATCACGGCGAGTGCCGCCACCGGACTCTCGCCGAGCGCCGCGATGACGAGGCTGGATACGGCGAAGGCGAGGGCGAGGTTGAGAGCCGGCAGAAGGCCGATCTCGGCCCAGCGGGGCAGCAGCGTCATTCTGCCAGTCCCTCGCCCGGATGCCACGCCCCGGGCGGTATCCGCGCCGGGTCGACATAGGCCGAGTAGAGGGCGTCGAGCTGTGCCCAGAGCACATCGGTCTTGAAGATCAGCGCCGCGGCAGCGGCATCCTGCTCCCCGGCCGTCCGGGCGTGGTCGAGCACCCATGCCAGGCCGAAGGCGACGTCCTTCGGCGCCTCGTCGAGGCGGGACCGAAAATAGGACAGCGAGGTCTCGTTGGCAAAGGCATAGTTGGCGAGCAGACCCTCGATCCGCTCGGCATGGATCTTCGGCGCGAAGAGCTCGGTCAGCGACGAGGCGATTGCCTCGAGCAGCGACTTCTCGCGCACGAAACGGACATAGGCATCGACCGCGAAGCGCGTCGCCGCCAGCACGCCGCGGGTCGAGGCGACATAGCCGGGGTCGAGCCCGACCGCCGCCGCCAGCTTCAGCCAGCGGGCGATGCCGCCCTCGCGGCCGTCCGAGCCGTCGTGGTCCTCGATGCGCGAGCGCCAGGCGCGGCGCAGGGCCGGATCCTCGACGCGCGACATGAAGGCCGCATCCTTCATCGGGATGCGCGACTGGTAGTAGTAGCGGTTGATGACCCAGGCGCGTACCTGGTCGGCGGTGCACCCGCCCGAGTGGAGCAGCCGGTGGAACGGGTGCCTGTCATGGTAGCGCTCGGCGCCGATCCGGCGGAGCCGTGCCTCGAACATTTCGCGCGGCTCGCCCTCGGTCAAAGTTCGATCTCCATGCCGTCCGATCCGATGCTCCAGCCCGCCGCCTCGGCCGCAGCGCGCTCGGGCGAGGCGGGATCGAGCGCCGGGTTGGTGTTGTTCATGTGAACGAAGATCTTGCGTGCGACCCCGAGCGTTGCGAAGGCGGCAATCGAGCCATCCGGCCCCGACATCGCCATGTGCCCCATCCGCTCCCCGGTCTTGCTGCCGACGCCGGCGCGGATCAGCTCGTCATCCTGCCAGAGGGTGCCGTCGAAGAAAACGAGATCGGCGCCGGCAAGCCGGGCCGCGAGCCGGCTGGTCATCCGGGCACAGCCGGGAACGTAGAACGCTGTCCGTCCGCCGGCCCGGATCTCCAGCCCTACAGTCTCCTCGCCCTCGCGATCGCAGACCACGGTTTCACCTTCGAGGTAGAGCGGCACCTTACCGGGCACGGGGAACAGCGTTGCGCCGAGCCCGGGCGCGAGGTCGAAGGGCTCGTCCAGCGCCACCGGACGGCGGTCCACAACCCCCGCGGCAAGCGCATCGAAGATCCGGTTCGACCGGATCACGTCCAGAATGCCGGCGGTTCCGAAAAGGTCGAAGGGCTGCGCCTCACGCAGTGTCAGGAGCCCGGCGACATGGTCGATGTCGCCGTTTGTGACCGCAACCGAAACGATGGGCGAGACGCGAAGGCCTGTCGGATGCAGCGCCGGGCAGGCGGCAAGCTGGATGCGGAGGTCGGGGGAGGCGTTCAGCAAGGCCCAGTGATGGCCATCTGCCGTAACCGCCAGCGAGGACTGGGTCAGCGACGGAATCTCGCCGCGCCGGGCGCGGGAGCAGTTGACGCAGTCACAATTCCACTGCGGCAGGCCACCTCCCGCCGCAGCGCCGAGAATCCTTGCGCGGAGCCGCACGTCGATGAAGCCCCACGCCGAGGCATTGCCTCAGAGGCAGGTGTCGTCGTCCTCGGCCGGGAAATACATGTTGATTTCCATGCCGCAGGTCACTTCCTCGATCTTCGGAGCGCTCCAAGCCATCTCGTTCTCCCGTTGACTTCAGGCCGACCGGTCGGTCGCATCAGTGCCGATGCAGGTTAAAGCAAATCGCGCGACAATCAATTGCGATTCCGCTGACAGCGGGAGCGTTCCGCGAACGTGCGGTCGATGGCTGAGGCAGGGGCAGCCGGGTCGTGCGCGCAGTCCCAGGCTCCGGGTGATGGCCGGAAATGCGGCTGATCTCACGGTCTCGCGATCGCCCGAGACAGGTTCGTGATTGAAACGGCCCCGGAGGGCCGGAATCCGTCACATCCGCTCACGCAATGCTGAATGAGCGCGACCGGCCGCGGGCTTCGCAAATCAGGACCCGGAGCGCAAAACTCGGTTGCGCAAGAACTTGCGAGAAGTACGGCAGTCAACGGGTCGCCTCGGAGGCCTGCGGTTTGCCCGGCAGTCATCAGTCAAGAACGGGGACAAGATGAAAACGAAACTGATGGGGACGACAGCGGTCCTCTTCCTTGCGACGTCGCTTCCGGCAGGCGCGGCCGAATGGACCGTGCGCGTCGGCGGGTTCATGGAGCAGTATGTCGGTTATGCCGGTATCGACGCGCCGGGGCCCGGCGACTTCGACGGGATCGACTCGAAGCAGGACGCAGAGGTCTGGTTCCTGCCTTCGATCACCCTCGACAACGGCATCAAGATTGGCGCCAACATCCAGCTCGAAGCCTTTCAGGGCGGCGACCAGATCGACGAGGCCTTCATGCAGATCGACGGCTCGTTCGGCCAGATCCTGCTCGGGTCGGAGAACTCGGCCGGATACAAGATGACCTATGCCGCGCCCGACGTGACCTTCCTGAACGTGAACTCGGGGTCCTTCAGCTTCTTCGTGCCGTTCTCCGGAACGCTTCCCAGCGGCATCCAGCTCGCGGACGACACCTTCCGCCGCACGCTGCAGACCACCTACCTCGAGAACGTCGGCAACAACGACGCGCAGCGTTTCACCTACTTCACGCCGCGCTTCGCCGGCTTCCAGCTCGGCGTCTCCTATGCGCGCGACGCACTGCAGGACACCAACTTGCAGATCGACCGTGACAATCCGCCGGCGGGCAATGTCGGCGGCGGCAACCAGATCTCGGATATCTTCGACATTGGTGCCAACTACGTGAACAGCTTCGGCGATATCGACGTGGCGGTCTCCGGTCGCTGGGGAACCGCCAACGGAGAGGGGGCCACCACCGATGATCCGACGATCTGGAGCGCGGGCCTGAATCTGGGTTACGCCGGCTTCACCATCGGCGGTTCCTACGCCGAGCAATCGGGTGCCGGCCTGGTAAACGGCGAGTCCTGGGATGCCGGCGTCTCCTACGAGACCGGTCCGTGGGGATTCTCGTTCACCTACTTCCATGGCGAGAATGTCGACAACGAGAATCCGGGCACCGACGAGGAGAACGACCAGTACCTGCTCGGTGCCGCCTACACGGTCGCGAAGGGCGTCAAGCTCAACGGCTATCTCGGCTACATGGAGTTCGACGAGGACCTGAGCGATGGCGGCGTCGGCAACGGCGACGACCTCGACGCATACATCATCGGCACCGGCATGATCATCAACTTCTGATCCGGACGTCTGGTACACGTCTCCGGGTGGAGGCAGGGAGCGGCGACGCTCCCTGCGTTTTTCTTTCTGAGCCGCATTGATCTGCCGGGGCCAGTGTGAAAGATGCGCTTCTGCGAACAGGCACCACGCGGACAATGGCCGCAAGAAGCGCGCTTGAGGATGATGAAGAGCCTACAGTCGCGTGATGTCGTCGATCTCGGTTCACTAGAGGGCGAGGTGCTGGCATTCGGCGGCGTCGTGTCGAACGCTCAGGCACTGACTGCGCTCGGCAAGATCGCTTGTGGCAGGTCAGTCCCGGGGCACAGACTCGTCTGTACGGGCGATGTCGTCGCCTACTGCGCGGATGCGGCGGGCGCCGTTGCCGGGGTCCGTGCGCTCGGTGCTGCCGTGATCCGCGGCAACTGCGAGGAGAGCCTGGCGGAGCGCGCGGCGGATTGCGGGTGCGGGTTCCCGGCAGGCTCGGCCTGCGATCGACTTTCGGCGGCCTGGTATGCGCATGCGCAAGACGACCTCGGCGATGAGGCGCGGGGCTGGATGGCGGACCTGCCACGGTTTGCGGTATTCCGCGCTTACGGACGGCGCTGGGGCGTGGTCCATGGGGGCGCAACCGCCGTCAATCGCTTTCTCTGGCCGACAAGCCCGGAGGCGGAGTTTGCCGAGGAGGTCGCGGCCTTCGAGGCGGTCGCCGGTCCAGTGGACGCGGTCCTTGCCGGGCATTGTGGAATCCCCTTCCTGCGCAAGATCGGTGGAAGGCTCTGGTTCAACACCGGCGCGCTCGGCATGCCGCCGAACGATGGAGACCTGCGCACGAGCTTTGGCGTGATCGGCGCCGAAGGTCCTCGGATTGAGCGGCTGGCCTATGACCACCGTGCCGCCGCCGCGGCCATGCGTGCGGCCGGGCTGACGCAGGGTTACGACACCTGCCTGGAATCCGGCTGGTGGCCAAGCGAAGATATCCTCCCGCGAACCCTGCGCCGGAGCATGGTGGCAGCTTTGACGTCCGGTCCCGGCGAGGCGTCGGCGCGCTGAACGCGCGCTGGCGGTTCTCCGGCCATTGATCCGCCCGATACACCGGCTCCGCAATCATCGATCCGAGGGAATCGGCCCGGACCGGTACTCCGGATGTGCGTGCGCGGCCTGCTCTTCACATTGCCGCGCTCGTCGCCAATGGGTCGTCTTTGCGGTCACGGCGCCCCAGGTGGCGACGCAATAGGGCACGACAAAGGTCAGCAGCAGTTTCACCGGGGGCGGCCAAATGCCGTCGAGCAGAATCCGGTCACCATGGTTGATGGCCGTGAGAACGGCACCGACAACCAGTGCAGTCACAAAAGCCTTCTTCGGTGTTCCGTCACCGAGGGCAAGCGCGAAAAGCGATGGTGCCCGCCCATTGGCCAACGCGCCGCCGGTGCTCCGGAATGCTTCCGTGTAACGCTTGCGCGCCGCGCCGACATCCTGCGCGCTGCCGACATGATTCGCGCCGGGGGTCACGGCGCGACTCCGGCTGACGGGGGCGCGGCGCGGAAGGCATCGGGGGCGAGGCCGTGCTCTTCCCTGAAGGCGCGCGAGAAATACGTTCGGCTCTCGTACCCCACCATGCGGGCGATCCGCTTGACGGGGAGATTCGACATCGCGAGGAGCTCGGCCGCCCTCCGAAGCCGGATCGCACGAAGGAGTTCGATCGGCCCGGTACCGTGGGCATCCCGGAAGCGGCTCGCGAAGGTCGCGCGGCTCATTCCGGCACGTTCGGCCAGGCTCTCGACCGTGTGGTTCTGATCCGGGTGGTCGAGCATCTGTCGGAGCGGCTCCCAGAGCGCTTCGTCGGCGAGCCCGCGCATCCAGCCGAGCGCCGCGTCACCCGCCTCGATCCGGCGCCGGAACAGCAGGATGACCGCCTGGAGCAGCAGGCTCTTTGCGAGCGCCCGCGTGCCGATCGCGGGAACGGCGAGCTCGGCGACCAGTTCGTCGAGCGCAGCGCGCAGCCGGTCGGACGGCCCGAGGTGCTCGACGATCGGCGCCCGCAGCAGGTCCATGGTGCCGCTGAGGCCGCGATAGACCACCGAGACCCTGCCGCAGATCGCCGCGAAGGCGCCGGGTCCCGCCCCCGCGCGCAGATGCTCGAGCGAGAGGCCGATCGGCCGGCAGTCGGGCAGCGAGCCGGCGCCGTTGCCCGAGGCATGCAGGCTGTGCGGCGAGAAGGCGGGGACCAGGATCATCGTGCCCGCGGCGGCGGGGATCGGCGGAGTGCCGTCGACGGTGATCGTTCCGCTCCCGGCCAGACCGTAATGCAGGACCGCATGCGACCGGCGGCCGAGCCCCAGCGAGGCGTCGCCGCGGATCTCGCAGAGCGCGAAGGGCTCGAGCGCCACGTCGAGCGAGTCGAGGACATGATCCAGCGTCATGCGTTGCATGCTATCCGAGGAATCCGGCGCTGCTGAGCCCCAATCGCGCGGCGAGACACCTCTCGGACGATAAGGCACAGGGGAAAGGGCATGGTCGGTGCAACGTCAACGCACGGAGGAGACGACCATGTGTGATCATGACCACGACTGCAGCACCGAGCATGTGAGCCGGCGCGGCCTGCTCCGCGGCGGCCTCGCCGCATCGGTGGCGACGGCTGCGCTTCTGGCCGCCGACCGCGGCACCGCGGTGGCGCAGGAGAATCCCTATGCCGATCCGGCAGAGCCGGCGCTGCCGAAGACCGATGTCGAGGTGACGCTCGCCAACACGGCGCTCGTCGTGACCGATCCGCAGATAGACTTCCTGAGCCCCAATGGAGTCACCTGGGGCGTGGTCGGCCCCAGCGTCGAGCGGAACAACACCGTTGCCAATATCGGCCGGCTGCTGAAGGCCGCCAAGGCCAAGGGCATGACGGTGGCGATCTCGCCGCATTACTACTACCCTACCGATCACGGCTGGCGCTTCGGCGGGCCGCTCGAGAAGCTGATGCACGCCATCGGCATGTTCGACCGCAAGGGCCCCCTGACCACCGAGGGCTTCGAGGGCTCGGGCGCCGACTTCATGCCCGAGTACAAGGAGTACATCGGGGACGGCAAGACGATCATCGCCAGCCCGCACAAGGTCTACGGGCCGGAGGCGAACGATCTCAGCCTGCAGCTCCGCAAGGCGGGGATCGACAAGGTGATCCTGGCGGGCATGTCGGCCAATCTCTGCGTGCAGGCGCATCTGCACGAGCTTCTCGAGCAGGGCTACGAGGTGGCGGTGGTGCGCGATGCCACGGCCGCGGCGATGCTGCCCGAAGGCGACGGCTACCTGGCAGCGATCATCAACTTCCGCTACATCGCCAACGCCCTCTGGACCACCGACGAGGCAGTCAGCCGCATCGAGCGGGCGGGGTAAGAACCCTTTCCGGGGGAGGCCGGCGCAGGCCATCGCAACAGTCAGGCGGCGCTGGTTGATGCCGGGACTCTCGCGTCCGGACGACGGTTCCCGGCAATGCGGGCCGCATCCCGTCAGATGCGGCCCGCCGATGCGTGAGACCGATCAACATTCCTTGCGCCGACGTGATTTGAGGCGAAGCGGGCACCGGACGTACATCGGGTCTGTTCCAACTGCGACCGGCGTCGCCGGGGGTGAGGGCCGAATGACATGCGGGAGAGGAGAGATTTCAATGAGGATACCGGTGCGGGTTGCAGCGCTGTCCGCCGCCTTTGCCCTTTCCGGCTCGGTTGCGGCTGCGGCCTGCGACCCGGGCAAGCCCGGGGGCGAGCTGACCGGCGCGGAGGCGGACGCGGTCTATGCGTGCATCGCGGCGGAGCTGCATGAGGGCTACCGGGCCGGCGACAAGGGGTGGATCCCGGCCGAATTCGTGAACGACTACCGCGGCTGGACGCGGGCGAGCACGATCCCGGCGGCGCCGGGGTTCCATGGCGGGCGGTTCCTGGTGACCTGGGTGAGCGCGCCCGGGGCGGCGGA
>JBDIVM010000017.1:0-53563 GCA_039805905.1 Limibaculum sp.
GCAAGCGAGAGAGCCCTTACCCCACCGGACCCGCCAAGTCGAGCGGCCTCCGACATGTTCCGACACCACCCCCCCCCACAGACCCCCCCCGGCAGACCCGCAACCCGCCCCGACCTCCATCGCCGCGACTCTCGCCCATCGGCTGACCCGGTCATCGCACACACCGCTCCCCGAAAGACACCCAGTCCAGTGCGCCTCGCCGATCCACATGCTCAATCCGCTGCCTATTGCGCCATCAGAACGACGATCACCGTGCCCCAGATCGTCAGCAATATGTTCCCGATCGGATAGGCCGGCGTATAGCCGAGCACGGCAACCGGGCTCCCCGAGCGGGTCTGCACCGCTGCCATCGCCGCCGTGACCGTCTGCGCCCCGGCCAGGCCGCCCAGAAGCATGATCGGGTTCATGCCGAGGACGTAGCGGCCGAAGTACAAGCCAACCGTCATGGGGAGGAGCGTAACGGCCGCCCCGGCAAGCAGCAGCCCGATGCCGGACTCGGCGAGTGCCGAGAGGAACAGCGGCCCGGCATGCAGCCCCGTCATGGCGACGAAGGTGGCAAGGCCGAGCGAGGTCATCAGCGACACCGCCCCGTCCGGGATCCGGCCGAACATCGGATGCCGGGTACGCAGATGCCCCACCAGGAGGCCCGCGAGCAGCGTCCCGACACTGGTGCTGAGCGCGATCACCGTCTCGCCGATCGTCACCCTGACCAGGACCCCCGCCACGCCGCCGACAAAGACGGCGAGGCCCAGCACCACGAAGTCCGTTGCCGTCGTCGGCGCGATGATCGGCCCGAACTGCTCGGCGGCCCGGGTGACAGAGGGCTCCGGTCCCGCGACGCTCAGGATGTCGCCCCGGTGGAGAACCAAGCCGGGGCCGATCGGAAGCTCCTGGCCACCGCGCTTGACCGATCGGAGGAAGACACTCCGCGTCCAGTCAAACGCCGCAATCTCAGCGAGCTGCTTGCCAGCGAGCGCACGATTGGTCAGGAACACATCGACCACCAGGATCGGGATGTCGAGGAGTTCGCGGTCCTCGATCTCCTTGTGCTTGTTCTCGAGAAGCTCGATGAGCAGCTCGCGTCGCCCGGCCACAGCGAGGATGTCGCCCGCCTTGATCACGAGATCCGGGCCGGCATCGAGGAGCGCGTCACCTCTGCGCACCCGTTCGATGAACAGGCGGTGATGGGAAACCGCCTTCTCCATCTCTGCAATCGTCCGGCCGATGACCGGTGCCTCCGACGGCACCTCGTAGGCGCGAATCTCGAACTTGCGCCAGGCTGACGCAACCCCGGCCGCCTGGCGCTTGATCCCCAGCTCTTGCTCCAGACGCAGCGCCTCCGCCTTCAGGTCGATGCCGAGCAACCGCGGCGCCATGTCGGTACAGAACCAGATCGCCCCGGCGGTCCCGAAGATGTAGCAGACGGCATCCGCGATGGCGATATGCGCCACCAGCCGCTGCTGCTCCTCCTGCGGGAGCGAGAGACTCCAGATCGCCTCCGTGGCGGTGCCCATGGCGGCACTCGCGGTGAGCCCGCCGGAGAGCAGTCCGGCGGCATAGCCGGAATCAACCCCGATGAGCGTTGCGCCGGCAAACGCGGCCAGGAGCCCGGTCGCGCCGACCACGATCGCGAGAAGGACAGGCTTGATCCCTTCCTGCTTCAGGGCCTGAAGGAACTGCGGCCCGACCGAATAGCCGATGCCGAACAGGAACAGCAGAAAGAGGAAGGACTTGGTCATGCCGGAGACGGGCACCTCGGCAAAATTCCCCAGCACGATTCCGGCGAAGAGCGATCCGGTCACCGGGCCAAGCGAGAAGTTCCCGATTTTGAACCCGCCGATGTAGTAGCCGACGGCGATCGCAAGGAAGAGCGCCAGTTCCGGGTACTTCACCAGGAACGATTCCACGAGTTCCACGCTCCGCCTCCCCCGTTTGGCCCAGACTCTACTGCGCCAGCACCTTCGCTACGTATCCGAACACGGTCAGCAGCATGCGCGAAACCGCGCTACCAATTGGCAAGCCCATCCAGGGCACGCCCGACCGCATCGTGCCCGCCGACTCTTGCCATCGATCGCCGGGCCGGGCTTGCGGGAACTGTCTATCAATTGCGCGGATCTCATGGTGTTCGGTGCCCTCTTGCTACATGACCATGAGAACGATGATCAGGCCCCACAGGGTCAGCAGCGTATTGCTGACCGCATAGGGAACCGTGTAGCCGAGCATGGGCACGTCGCTCTTCGCCATCTCGCCAACCATTGCGACCGAGGCCGTCGATGTGCGCGCGCCGCCACAGCAACCAAGATTTATCGCCGGATCGAAGCGGAAGATGTACTTGCCGATCAGCGGCGCGAGCAGCATCGGCACACCGGTGGCAAAGAGCCCCCAGAAGAAGATGGTGAACCCCGCCTCCTGCAGCCCCGCGATAAAGGTTGGCCCCGAACTGATGCCGACAACCGCGATGAAGACGTTCAGGCCCACCGAGTTCATGAACCACAGCGTCGATTGCGGCACATTGCCGATCTGCGGCTTCACCGTCCGCAACCAGCCGACGAAGATCCCCGCGATCAGTGCGCCGCCCGAGGTGCTGAGCGTGATCGGCACGCCGCCGATCGGGACCACCGCGGCACCGATCAGACCGCCGATCAGGATCGCCAATCCGACCAGCACCATGTTGGTGACGGTCGTCGGACGATCGGCGAAGCCGACCGCGGCGACGAACCGATCCACGTTCGACTTGATGCCGGCGACCCGGAGGATGTCACCCCGCTGAACCTTGGTCTGCGGCAGGACCGGGATGTTCACGGCGGCAGAACCGCGCCGGATCGAGTTCAGATAGACGCCCCGGGCGTAGTCCTCCCGTGCAATCTCGATCAGGGCGCGCCCGTCCACTGCCTTTGCGGTGATGAGCACATCCACTGCCTCGGCCGGGACATCGAGGAGTTCGCGATCCTCGATCTCCTCGCCCTGGGCGAACATCGTGACCAGCACCTCGCGCCGCCCCGAGACCGCGACGAGATCGCCGGCCCGGAGAACTGTCTCCGGCGTAACCGGAAGGAGCGTGCCGTCGCGACGGATACGCTCGACGAAAAGACGTTCGCCTTCGACGATCTTCTCCGCCTCGGCAACGGACTTGCCGTCAGCCGCACCGCCCTCGCGGATGCGGTAGCCGCGGAGTTCCCGCTGACGCCAGGCGCTTGTCATGCCACCCTTCGGCCCGCCAGCCGACATCTCGCGTTCATAGCGGGCGCATTCGGCCGCAATATCGACCTGGAGAATCTTGGGCCCGAGGAAGGCAAGGATCCATCCGGTTCCCACCGTGCCAAACAGATAGGTGATCGCATAGGCGACGGGGATCAGGTCGAGTTCGGCCTTGGCCTGTTCGGGCGTCAATGCCGAGTTGTTGATCGCATCGGTCGCGAGGCCAATCGAAGCAGAGATGGTCTGCGCGCCCGCCAGAAGCCCTGCAGCGAGGCCCGGTCCGTAGCCCATCGCGATCGCCGCGACGTAAACCGAGAGCAGGCACAGCACCGACACCACGACGGCGAAGAGTGCCTGTGGAATGCCGTCCGAGGCGATGCCGCGCACGAACTGCGGACCAACGCCGAATCCGACCGCAAACAGGAACATGATGAAGAAGATCGACTTCACCTGCGAGGAAATCTCGATCCCGATCTGACCGATCACCACGCCGGCAAGCAGCGTGCCCGTCACGGCGCCGAGACTGAAGCTGCCGAACTTGAGCGCGCCGATCCAATAGCCGATCGCAAGCGTCACGAAGATCGCGAGCTGCGGGTTGGAACGCAGGGTGTCTGCAATGTAACTGAGCATGCCCGTGTCCTATACCTTCCGGTTATCGCCTCTCGCTCGAACGCTCAGGTGATGCCCTGCATCAGGCGGAACGGCGAGGCCACGTTGCCTCGCCACCCCTGAATGAATGCGCCGAGCCTCCATATGCTTCAGCGTTTGGCCTTTGCCGCGATCGCATCGGGCTTCAGCAGCTTCAGGCCGCGCGCCCGCTCGTAGCCGTGGATCTCCTTCACGTCGAGCTTGCGCATGAAGTCGATGGTCTCGCGGGTGATCACCTGGCCCGGCACCATGATGGGGAAGCCTGGCGGATAGGGGATGACGAAGTTGGCCGAGACCATGTCCGGCCCGTCCTTCAGCCGCTTGTCGCATTCCGCGCCGAACAGCGGCACGTATTCACAGCCTGCTGCATCGTAGGCGCCGAAGAAGGCCGTCCGCATGTCGCCCTCGGGCGTCTTCTTCCCGGCGTCCTTGCGGAACACCTCGTGAAAGTGGCTGAAGTTCGGGAGGTCCGGCACGTCGGTCATCAGCGACTTGATCCGCGCAGCGAGCGCCTTGCGTGCGCCTTCGCCGCCCTGCGCCAGCCGGCGCTCGATCCCGTTGCAGATCTCCAGCAGCACGCGGATCAGGTGAGCAACGTCGCTCCGCGTGTTGTTGATGTTCGACTGCAGCAGCACCGAGTTGCGCGAGGTCTTGTTGAGCTGGATGTCGTAGGTATTGGCCAGCATTGCCTTGAACTCGGTTCCGTCGTAGCCGGCCGTGCCGCAGACCAGCGTCAGTCTGGTCGGGTCGAGGCAGAATTCGTCCTCGTGCATGCTCCGGACCTGGTCGCCCCACGTGACGCCGGGCGCCAGGAAATCGACGAAGCCGCTCTGCCGGAACTCCGCCGGCACCATGGCGTCTGCGCCCAGCACCTTGAAGTATTTCGAGATCAGCGGGTGCGCGTTGACCTCGCGCCGGATCGAGAGCGCGATCTCGATCGCGTTCATCACCAGGCCATAGCCTTCGAGCTCCATCTGCCGGCGCGCGACGTCGAGACTGGCGATCAGCTGCTGGTTCGGACTGGTCGAGGCATGGGTGAAGATCGCCTCGTGGAACTGGGACTCGACGGTGTAGAAGTCGACATCCTTCACCAGCACCATCGATCCCTGCCTCAGCGCCGACATCGACTTGTGGGTGGAGTTGGTCTGGTAGACCCGGAGGCGCACCTTGCGCGGGTCCGGGATCAGCCGGGTGGCCATCAGCGTCTCGCGCGAGGGTTTCGCGCCGAGCGCCTTCTGCTGCTTCTCGTACTCCTCGACCGAGGCGGGGTCGTGGAGCCAGTCCTCGATTGCCGCTGCCGCTCCCATCGCCGTGCGCGGTCGCAGGAAGGGCGACCAGCGGGCGAAGCCGAACCAGGCCTCGTCCCAGAGGAACACGAGGTCGGGCTTGATCGCGAGGCATTCCTCCATCACGCGGCGGGTGTTGTAGATGTGGCCGTCGAAGGTGCAGTTGGTCAGGTCGACCATCTTGACCCGGTCCAGCCGCCCCTCGGCCTTGAGATCGAGGAGCGCCTTCTTGATCGTGGCCAGCGGCACCGCGCCGTACATCGAGTATTCCGTCATCGGGAAGGCCTCGACATAGAGCGGCTGCCCGCCGCCGAGCACCAGCCCGTAATGGTGCGACTTGTGACAGTTGCGGTCGAGGATGACGATGTCACCCGGCGCAACGAGGGCCTGATGCACCATCTTGTTCGAGGTGCTGGTGCCGTTGGTGACGAAGAAGACGTGGTCCGCTCCGAAAGCCCGCGCCGCCATCTCCTGCGCCAGCTTGATGTTGCCGGTCGGCTCCAGCAGGCTGTCGAGCCCGCCGGTGGTGGCGCTGCTCTCGGCCAGGAACAGGTTCAGGCCGTAAAACTCGCCCATGTCGCGGATCCAGTCGGACTTGAACACCGACTTGCCGCGCGCGATCGGCAGCGCGTGGAAGGTGCTGATCGGGCGGCGCGCATATTTCTTCAGGTTGTCGAAGAACGGCGTCCGGAATCGCGCAGCGACGCCCTCGAGCACCGAAAGATGCAGCTCCAGAAGTTCCTCGACCGCGTAGAGCACGCGGCGCACGGAGGCGGCGCGGGCGTCTCCGGCCATGCTCTCGACATGTCGGTCCGAGAGCAGGTAGATGTCGAGATCGGGCCGGACGCGCTTCAGCACGTTGGCCAGCGTGAGCGGCAGGTCGTTCTCGGCCACGTGCGCCTTATCAATGCCGAACGACGCCAGCACGCTCCGCAGCACCGGTGCATCATGGCGCGAACTGTAGTCGAATCCCTCGCAGATCGTCACTGCGGCGATCGCCGGGTTCACGATGACGGCGACGAAGGCGTCCTCGAAGCTCGCCACCGGAACGCCCTCGTAGATGAACTCGTCCTCGGGCCGGCGCAGCCGGCGCAACGCGGCGATCTGGTGTTCACCCCGCATCAGCGCACCCGGCGCGACAAGCAGCATCTCGAAATAGGGCCGCCGCGCGTCACCGGGCGACATGGTTGGCGAGGACAGTTCTGGCGGCATGTCCGCCGCCTGTTCGGCATTTTCCCACTCGGCGGGGTCATGCTTGTAGGACCGCGTTACGATCGCCCCGGAGATTCGCCGCGCCAGGTCGGCCGCACCCGCGGCCGCCCCGGAGCCGATGCGCTCGCGCAGTGTCGCCACAAGCCGCGCGCCGGGATAGGCGTGAAACTCCTCCAGGACCCGCACGCGATCGAAGGCTGCCTCGACCTCGGCCCGCCCGGCGTTACCCTCGGCCCAGCGCCGGGCAACGGCCATGAGCTCGCGCCAGTTGTCCGCTCGGGCGGCGGGCATCGAGAAGAAATAGTCGATTCGGTCCTGCTGGGCTGCGGGAGCAGGTTTCGAGGTTGCACGAGCCGCCATGGTGTTCTCCTGGGGTTTTTCTCAGCGAAACAAAGCGCTCCGACGCGGCTTGCGCGGTCCGCCTGTTGCTTCCTGTCGTGTGACGGTCACTCGGTGAACGTAACGGGAGCGATCTCTAGGCCCTTGAAACTGACGCCGCCGGCCTCGCCCTCGACATTCGTAATGAACACGGCGACATCGGCATCCGGACTACCCTCGACGGCCCCGGTTTCCGGATTCACGCCCATGTAGGAAGCCGTGACGTCGCCCTCGATGAAACCCTTCAGCGCGCCCTCCTTCATGAACATGAAGACGCGGCTCGAGCTCTGCGAGCCCGTGACGAACCCAAGCGAGTTGCGCTGGCCGAGGTAGTAGCTGGCCTTCTGATAGGCCCCGGCAGCATCCTTGACATAGAGAACGCCCAGCGCCTTGGTCTCGCCGAGAAGGAAGTAGTTTGCCGTCTCGACCTTCGGGAAGATCAGCACACCGTATGCGCGCGACGCATAGTCGACGGCGGTCGGGCTACCGGCCTTCAGCTGGTCGACGACCGCCTGGGTATCCGCATCGAGTTGCGCGATCTCGGCCGCGGTCGCCTTCACCGGAAGTCGTGTCGGGAACTTGTACTGCTGGCCGATCGGATAGTCGATGCCGGCAGCACCCGCGGGCGCTGCGAAGCCGATCGCGATGCCTGTACAGAGCGCGAGGCCCAGCCCCCTGCCGAGTAAAACGGCACTTTGGCGGACAGCCGAAAACGGATGGTTCATTTCTGTTTCCTCCAATTGCGCTCCGGAGTGACAAGCCGGTCAAGCGCCCAATTCATGATGTAAAGAGTGTGTCGGATATCTCCCCTTCACCAAGGAGTTGCTATGTGACTCACTGTTACGTACGACAGGACAGCGCGCGCGCCGGCAAGCGCGATCGGGTTTCAGCACGCGCCTGCCTACCGGCCGTCGGACACTGTTTTGGTCGGCTCCGACGGACCGGTCCTGAGCCACGCCGTGAAAAGCTCGAAGAAGACAGCGAGAACGATCGGTCCCAGGAACAGGCCGATCAGCCCGTGCGAGAGCGTGCCGCCCAGGACGCCGATCAGGATCACCAGCATGGGCGTGCGCAGACCGCGGGCCATGATAATCGGCTTGAGCACATTGTCGAGGAGGGAGACTGGGATCATGTACGCCGTGAAGGCCAGTGCGACAGAACCATTGAGCTGAGCCCAGGCCCAGATGATGCAGGGAACCACGACCAGGGCCGGGCCGATCTGGATCACACTCAGGATCAGGATGACGAATGTCAGCACACCGGCAGCCGGAATCCCGATCATGAGGAGGCCAACGCCGGCGAGCAATGCCTGAAGCACTGCGATTCCGATGATCCCCCGCGAGACATTGCGGATCGTCGATCCGGCCAGGTCCACAAAAACCTCGGCGCGCTCGGCCACGACGCGCCGCGCAAAGGCGCGCAGGCTGGCAGCGAGGCTCGGACCATTGCCGTAGAGGAAGCCGGCGATGATCACCGAAACCCCGATCGACAGCACGCCACCCGCCGCGCCCGCAATCCGGCCAAGCAGCGACCCGCCCGTCTCGAGGACGAACGCCCGGTGCGCCACGAGAAGCGCCTCCAAATTCGTTGCAGCCTGATCCCATAGAGCGAAGAGGCGCTCGCCGATCACCGGCCAGGCCCGCACGCTCTCGGGTGGAGCAGGCACTGCGAGCGAGCCGTCCTTCAGGCCGGCTGTCAGCGACTGGACCGAGTCGAACAGGCTCACCGCGAGCGCCGCTGCCGGGCCGAAGATGACGGCAAGGCCGAACAGCGTGATCAGAATCGAGGCAAGCACCCCTCGTCCGCCGAGACGGGCAGCGAGCCACTGGTGAATGGGGTAGATCGCTGCGGCCAGAATGATCGCCCAAAGCACGATCGACAGGAACGGCGCCACCACGGTGAGCGACCAGTAGAGGAACAGGCCGAGCAGACCGAGCCGGATCGCGATGTCAACCGCGACCCCCTCGGCAGTCCGTGGCTCTGGCGGAGTGGGTCGATGGTCGCTCACGGCCGCACCTCACGGCAAATTCACCTGTCAATGCGCTGCGACGAACCGGCCAATGTCGAAGCGCATGATCTGTTTCCTCCGCCCTCTCCGAATCTGAGGACTTGGGCGCAAGGCGCCAGCGTACCGATTTGGCACCCTGACGGACAGCACAAGTTTCCGGGTCTGTCTCAGCGGTGCCGATTTCATCGGTGCGGTTACAGTCATCCGCTCGCGTCGCCCTCTCTTCGTTCGCCCGCAGAACCCGGCGTGCGGTCAGCGTTCTCGGCATACATTGGGTAGCCAGGAGAATCTGGACTGCGTCCCGCCACTGGATCGCCCAAGGCAGGGCCAGCTCATAGTGCCGAGCCGGCCGGGAGATTGCCACGCAGTTCGCGGATCCACACAGCACGACCCTGTCGGGGATGGACGATGCGGAGCGCAGAGGGTTCCGGGGCAACATCGACGGCGGCGCGGAACGCCTGAATGGGCGGGTCGACAGACTGCTGGATCTCGCCCGGGCCGACAGGCGGCAACCGCTCGCCGGGACGCTGGATCTGCGCGAGGCGGTGCGGGAGTTTGCTTCCAGGCATCCGATCATCGCGGCCGATACCGAGGCTCCGGGTTCCGGCATGGTCCGGACGTGCCCCGAGACCTTCCGCATGATTGCCGGGAACCTGATCGCCAATGCGGAGCAGGCGGGTGCGACACGGGTCCGGGCCTCGGTCGGACCGGTCGACACGGGCGAGTCCGGTCTTGGTCCCGGTATCGTGCGCTCGCTCGTCGAGTCGCATGGCGGAACGATCGAGCTGCGGGACTCCGGGCCAGGCGCGCGTGTCGCCGTGGTGCTCCGCGGACCGGCCGGGCCGGGTCGCAGCAGTTCGGTCGCGCTGCTGCGCGCTGTTTCCAATGCCGCCGCCCTGTCCTACCTTCGTCGGGAGACCACCGAAGCGGGAAGCGGAACAGGAGAGCAGCGATGAAGTCGGCAGGCCTGGCAGCCATGATCGCCCAGGGCCGGGGCGCCGAGCCGGCCGACCTCGTGCTGCGGGGCGGACTGGTTTTCGACCTCGTCACCGGCGGGATGCTGGCCGGCGATGTCGCGATCTGCGGCGACAGCATCGTCGGGACTTGTGCGTCCTATGAGGGGCGCCGGGTGATCGACGTGACCGGGCTGACCCTGGTGCCCGGCTTCATCGACACGCATCTCCACATCGAGAGCTCGCTCGTCACCCCCTTCGAATTCGAGCGCTGCGTCGCGCCGCGCGGGATCACGACGGCGATCTGCGACCCGCACGAGATCGCCAATGTCGTGGGCGTGGCGGGAATCCGCTACTTCCTCTCGGCGGCGGAGCGGACGGTGATGGACATCCGCGTGCAGCTTTCGAGCTGCGTGCCCTCGACCGAGATGGAGACCGCAGGGGCTCGGATCGGGGCGGACGAGCTGGTATCCCTCCTTGATCACCCGAAAGTGCTCGGGCTGGCAGAGTTCATGAACTATCCGGGCGTGATCCATGGCGACCCGGGCTGCCTCGCGAAGCTGGAGGCATTCCGCGGGCGGCACATCGACGGACATGCGCCATTGCTTGCCGGCCGCGATCTCAACGCCTATCTCGCCGCTGGCATCCGCACAGAGCATGAAGCGACAAGTGCGGCCGAGGCTCTGGAAAAGTTGCAGAAGGGGGTGCGGATACTGGTCCGCGAGGGCTCGGTCTCGAAGGACCTGCACGCGCTGGCGCCGCTGATCACCGAGCGCAATTCGCCTTACATCGCGTTCTGCACGGACGACCGGAACCCGCTCGACATCGCCGAGCACGGGCATCTCGACCACATGATCCGCACCGCCATTGCGCTGGGCGCGCCGCCGCTGGCGGTCTACCGGACGGCGAGCCTGTCGGCGGCCGAGGCTTTCGGCCTGAAGGACCGGGGGCTGATCGCGCCCGGGCGGCGGGCGGATATCGTGGCGGTGGACACGCTGGCGGGTTGCAGGGCGCAGCTGGTGCTCTGCGGCGGGCGGATTGTGGGGGAGGCTGCCTTCGCAGCGGTCGAGACGGTGCCGCCGGTGGCGCGGCAGAGCGTGAAGGCGCCCCGGCTGGCGCCGCAGTCGTTCCGGACGGCGGCGAACCGCGAGGAGACCCATGTGATCGGGATCCTGCCGGGGAAGATCCTGACCGAGCACCTGCACGAGAGGATCGCCATTGCAGACGGCGACAAACGGCCGGACACGAGCCGCGACCTGGCGAAGATCGCCGTGATCGAGCGCCACGGCAAGAACGGCAACATCGCCACCGGCTTTGTCAAGGGCTACGGGATTCGGCGGGGCGCGATCGCCTCGACGGTCTGCCACGATCATCACAACATCATCGTGGTCGGGGTCGAGTACGCCGACATGGCGCTGGCCGCAAACCGGCTCGGCGAGATCGAGGGCGGCTTCGCGGTGGCGGAGGGGGGCGAGATCCGGGCCGAACTCGCGCTGCCGGTAGCGGGGCTCATGAGCCTTGGCCGCTTCGAGGCGGTTCTGGAGTCGCTGGTACGGCTCCGCGCTGCCGCGAAGGCGCTGGGCGTGACGCTGGAGGAACCCTTCCTGCAGCTCGCCTTCCTGGCGCTGCCGGTGATTCCGAGCCTGAAGATCACCGACCGGGGCATGGTCGATGTGGAGCGGTTCGAGATCCTGGAGTAACCGCGGTCAGGCGCAGTTCCGGCACCGCGGCGTGTGCGGCAGGGCATCGAGGCGCTCCTCGGAAATCTCATCGCCGCAGGTGACACAGATGCCATAGGTGCCGTTCTCGATCCGATCGAGAGCCGCGCGGATCATGCGGATCTCGGCAATGCTCGCACTTCCGAGACTTTCGAGCACCTCGTCGCCTTCGCGCTCGGAAGCGCGCTCCTCGGAATCGGTGTCGGCCGGCTGGTCGAGCTCGGACTCGACGGCGGTGACGCGCCGGTCGAGCTCGCGCAGGCGCGCGCGCAGCTTCTTCTCGTAGTGCTTGACGTCGATCACGGCCGTTCCTCGATGAGTTCCTCGCAACCCCTTCGTTTCACTATAGTGACGCCGCACGGAAGGTCGATAGCAGGCGCGAAAGAAAACGAAGGGCGCCGGCTCTCTTCAGAAGCCGGCGCCCCGAGCCATGCTGCCGGACGCGTCAGGCTGCGGCGCGGGCCGCCTCGCCGGCGGCGACGATCGATTCCTCGAGGATATCGAGCGCCTCGGCGAAGACGCCGTCCTGCACAGTGATCGGGGCGAGGAAGCGGATCACGTTGCCATGGACGCCGCAGGTCAGCAGGATGAGCCCGCGCGTCAGTGCCTCGTCCTTCACCCGGTTGGCGAAGCTCGCGTCCGGACCGCCGCCGGGACTGTTGAACTCGACAGCGTTCATGAAGCCGGGGCCGCGGATCTCGGCGATCTGGGGCACCGCATCACGCAAACTCTCGAGCCGCTGCTTCAGCCGCGAACCGAGCTGCTCGGCGCGGGCGCAGAGGCCTTCCTCCTCGATAACGTCGAGCACCGCATGGGCGGCTGCGATGCCGATCGGGTTGCCGCCATATGTGCCGCCGAGTCCCCCCGGGTTTGGCGCATCCATGATGTCGGCGCGACCGGTCACCGCGGCGAGCGGGAACCCGCCGGCAAGGCCCTTGGCCATGGTCACGAGGTCGGCGGCAACGCCGGAATGCTCCATGGCGAAGAGCCGCCCGGTGCGGGCGAAGCCGGTCTGCACCTCGTCGGCGATCATCAGGATGCCGTGTTCGTCGCAGATCTGGCGGATCTTGCGCAGGAATCCGGCCGAGGCGGGGTAGAAGCCGCCTTCGCCCTGCACAGGCTCGATGATGATGGCAGCGACGCGGCTGGGCTCGACATCGGCCTTGAACAGCTTGTCGAGCGCTTTCATGGCGTCGTCCTCGGTGGTGCCATGCAGCTCGACGGGGAAGGGCACGTGGAACACGTCGCCCATCATGGCGCCGAAGCCGATCTTGTAGGGCGCGACCTTGCCCGTCAGCGACATGGTCATGAAGGTGCGGCCGTGGAAGGCGCCGGTAAAGGCGATCACCGCCTGGCGCTTCGTCGCAGCACGGGCGATCTTCACCGCGTTCTCGATCGCTTCGGCGCCGGTGGTCACGAAGACCGTCTTCTTGGCAAACTTGCCGGGCACAAGCGCGTTCAGCCGCTCCGCGAGCCCGACATAGTTCTCGTAGGGCACGACCTGGTGGCAGGTGTGGGTGAAGCTGTCGAGCTGGCGCTTCACAGCCTCGATCACCTTCGGGTGGCGGTGGCCGGTATTCACCACAGCGATGCCGGCGGCGAAGTCGATGTAGCGGCGGCCCTCGACGTCCCATATCTCGGCGTTCTCCGCCCGCGCGGCATAGACCTGGGTCATCATCCCGACGCCGCGCGCGATGTTCGCGTTCTTGCGGGCGGAAATCTCGGCATTGGTCGTCATGGAGTGTCCTTTCTCGTGCGAATCTCCGGGGCGCAGATGCTTCCTGAAACCGGGCACGCGCCGCGGATAGCTTGCTCGCCCTTCGTTCGGTTCCGCCGGAACGTGGCCGACGAAATCCTTTCGAACATCCCGGTACAGGGAATCCGGAGCGGCTTCAACTCCCCCGCGCGGAGGGCTGCCGCGGCCCGCGCCTCAGTCTGCGATCCGGATTCCGGCGCCGATCGCCTCTGCCCGTTCGCAGGCCAGCGAGGCGACGGCGTAGTCGCCGAGCCCGATGCCGCGGAAGACGAAGGCACTGCGGCCCTCGGGCGCGAAGGCCCGGCGCACCGTACCGGAGACCAGACCGGCGAGGTCGCCGGCAATGAGCTCGGGCCTGACCATCGGCTTGGCGCTGGCGGCCTCCTGCTCGAGATCGTCGACGATGACCGGGTCGAAGGCGGTCATGCCGTCTGGCGCCCACGGGATGGCGAGGTCGGTGATCGCCGCGAAGGCACCCGGCTTCAGCCAGCGGGCGTCCAGGAAGGGCTTCACCGAGTAGTCGAGGGTGATCGAGGTGACCACGATGTCGGCGCCTTCAAGCGCGGCGCGCGCATCGGCGCTGACCGAGCTTTCGAGGCCCCTGGCCTCGGCCGCCGCGCACAGCCGGTC
The DNA here is from genome assembly GCA_039805905.1 of Limibaculum sp. GTDB lineage: Bacteria > Pseudomonadota > Alphaproteobacteria > Rhodobacterales > Rhodobacteraceae > Thermohalobaculum. Next base: position 13,788 of record JBDIVM010000017.1, read on the forward strand.
GATATTGGGCCGGCCACGGCCATAGGCGCGGATCTGCCGCAGCGGGAAGAGATCGGCGAAGGCGTCGAGATGGCTCCGCGCCTCGACTCCGCAGCCGATGAAGGCGGCGACCCCAGAGGCGGGATCGGCGAGGCGCCTCGCGACCACGGCGCTGAGGCCCGCGGTCCGCACGGCCGTCACCCAGTTTGCGCCCAGGACCGCGCGCATGAGACCGGTTGTGCTGTCGAGCAGCAGGATGGCACCGTTGATTGCGGCAAGGCCGCGTGACGGGTTGCCCGGGCTGACCATCACGGTCTTTACCGCGACGAAGGGGGGACTGTCGCCGGCGGTCAGGGTCGCCATCATGTAGCGGCCATCGCCCGGGAGCAGCGCGGCCTTGGGCGTTGCCCACAGCGCGCCACGCGACTTTGCCGCCACCGCGGCCTCGATGCAGGCGACGATCTCGGAAGTGGTGATGCCGAGGCGGGAGAGCGTGTCATCGGAAAGCCAGAGGAACCCGGTATCGGCCATTGTCAGAACATCGCCTCCATGCGGCTGTTGACGAGAATTTCGGCTACAGAAGCCTCATTGGGCAGCGCGAGGACATAGGCTATCGTCTCGGCAATCGCCTGCGGCGGGATCCTGAACTCGCCCGGCGGGATGGTGCGGTGGGCGATCATGTCGGTGTCGACCATGCCGGGGCAGACAGCGGTCGCGCGGACACCGTGATCCCACCCGACCCGCCGGGCCGCATGGGCGAGCGCGACCGCAGCGAACTTGCTCGCGGCATAGCCGAGGCTGTCGGAGAGCAGGCGCTTGCCCGAAAGCGAGGCCAGCACGACGATCCTGCCGGTGCCGGCGTGCCGCAGATGCGGCATGGCCGAGCGGACCAGCCGCAGGGGACCCTTGAAGTTGACTTCCCACATGGCATCATACGCCGCCTCGTCGACGTCCTCGAGCCGGGCTTCGCGCGAGAGTCCGGCATTGGCGACGACGGCGTCGATCCGGCCGAAATGGCTGGCTGTCCGCTCGACCCAGGCGATGGTGGCGGCGGCATCGGCGGCTTCCCAGTGGCACCTCAGCGTCCGGCCGGGCGGCAGGCCCGCCGTGGCCTCCGCGAGCGCTGCATCGTCCCTGGCGCCGAGGCTCAGCGAATAGCCCCTTGCCGCCAGGACCGAGGCTGTCGCGAGGCCGATGCCGCGGTTTGCGCCCGAGATCATCACCACGCGTCCCGCCGGCTCAAGCATCTGCGACCCTTCCCGAACCTCAGTCCCGCCCAGCCTATCCGGATGCCGGCAGGACGCCTAGACGCCTTGATCAGGGCACACGCAGGAGGGGAGGGACACTGTCATGATATTACCTAAAAGTTGAGTAAACCATGATAATGCCAAGATTGGAATGAACTTTCCAACATTGATCGTAGTGTCGTCGAAGTTTTGCCACAGGGCAGGGGCTTCATGATGCGGCAAGTGAGTTCTGCTGGAGTGGGGGCTTCAATGAACACTGTTCTGTATGTGCTGCATCGCTTCGTCGCGCCTTTCCTGATGGGATTGTGCATGGCTGCGGCCAGCGCGATGTCCGATCCGGTCAGCGTCTTCATCATGGTGGTCGTCGGCTTCGTGTTCGGCTTCCTGAGCCTGCCGCTTGGCGTCCGCGCCCTGGTCCGGCTCGCCGACGCCTGACGGGCTTCGCGCCGGGCCGGAACCGCGCCGCCGCAGATTGCGGCAGGCGGGAACAGGGCGCCATCCCGGTCACCCGAATGCGAAGAAGGCGCCCCGACGCCCTCTTCCCGACCGCCCCGGTTTCCGGGGCGGTTGCTTTTTTTGATCTGTGCGGCCCATGGGGTCTTCCGCCTGCGCCAGAGGCAGGATAACTGGCGCGGACGACCTCGCCCTGGAGATCAAGTCCTTGGTGGCGCGCCCGCCCGTCATCGTCTTCGACCTCGACGGCACGCTGATTGACAGCGCGCCCGACCTGCATGCCGCTGCGGTGGCGATGCTCCGGCGGCTCGGGCGCCCGGAGGTCACGCTCGCACAGGTCACTGCCTTCATCGGCAACGGCGTCCCGAAGCTCGTGGAGCGCTGCCTGCACGCGACCGGCGGCAGGCCCGAAGCGCAGGCAGTGTCCTCCGCGGTGGCGTTGTTCCGGGCATTCTATGACGAGGCGCCGGCTCTGCGGACCCAACCCTATCCAGGAGTTCCGGACCTGCTCGCAAGGCTTGCGCGCAGGGGCGTGAGGATGGGCGTTTGCACGAACAAGCCGCAGGGACCGGCCGAGGCGATCCTCCGGCAGCTCGGCCTGCACCAGCATTTTGGCGCGGTGGTTGGTGGCGACGCGCTGCCGGTGATCAAACCCGATCCGGCGCCGCTCCTGCTGTGTTTCGAGCGGCTCGGGACCGGCGGGGAGCGGCTCTATGTCGGCGACAGCGAGACCGATGCCGCCACGGCAATGGCGGCCGGTGTGCCCTTCGCGCTCTTCTCGGGCGGTTACCGAAAGTCGCCGGCCGAGGCGATGGGTGCGACGCTGGTCTTCGACCGGTTCGACGGGCTCGATGAACAGATACTCGCAAACGGCGCCGGGTGAAGAGGTCAGTCGGCCACTTCGATGCCGGCGCCTGCCTCGGTGATGGCGCGCTGGAGCCGCGGGGGCGGCGCGCGTTCGGTGATCACAAGGTCGATATCGCCGAAACCGGCGACGCGCACGAGGGCCGTGCGCTCGAATTTCGAGGCATCGGTCAGCACCACTCTCCGCTCGCCGCGGGCGAGCACGATGCGCGCGAACTCCGCCTCGTCGAGATGGAAGTCCATCAGCCCCCCCTCGGCACTGACCGCGGCAATGGAAATGATCGCAAAGCGGACCTTGAAGTCCGCAACGAACGCACAGGCGGAACGGCCGAACGCGGCGCCGTTGTCGCCGTGGAGTTCGCCGCCCGCCATGTAGACCTTGTTGCCGTTCACCGTGGCGAGGGTCCGCGCGACGTCAGAGGAGTTGGTGACAATGGTGAGCCCGCGTCTGACGAGCAGCTCGCGCGCCAGCACGCTCGTGGTGGTGCCGGTGTCCAGCATAACGCTGTCGCCGTTCCGGACCATCGCCGCGGCATGGCGGGCAATCGCGCGCTTGGCGCCGACATTCTCGCGCATCCGACGCTCGAACGGGGCCTCGCGGCCGGCGTCGGGATGGCGCACGGCGCCATGCAGCTTCACCACATCGCCGCGCATGACCAGAGTCCGGATGTCGCGGCGAATGGTTTCGGTTGAAACCGCCAGCTCTGCCGCCAGTTCGGCGATCCCGATGGTGCCGAACTGCCGCGCGCTCTGCAGGATCGCAAGCTGTCGTTTGTTCAGAGTCATGATCCGGAGTGGCGGGCACCATGATCATCCCGATGATGATCATCACTTTCCACAAGTTCCGGTCAAATATCCACAGAAATCGCGCAGGATGCAGGCAGAATTCCACAAACGCGATTGACTCCGCGCGCGGCCTGCGGCCACTCTGGACTCGCGGAAGGCGCGGCGGCTTTCAGGCCCGAACCACGCCTGGACAGGGAGGATGGATCCAGATGAGGACGAAGCCCAGGACACTCACCCGCGGAGCGGCGGCCCTGGCTGCCGTAATGCTCGCAGCGCAGGCTGCGCCCGCGCCTGCGCAGGTCGAGTCGAATGACCCGATCAAGCTGACGCTGCACGACTGGACCGGCCAGCTCGTCACCACCCAGATCATGGGCGAGGTGCTCAAGAAGGCCGGCTACAACATCGAATACGTCCAGGCCGACTACATCGCCCAGTTTGCCGGGCTGAAGACCGGCGATCTGCATGTGGCGATGGAAATCTGGGAAACCACGGGCCGCGACGCCATGGACGAGGCCACCGGCACCGGCATGGTCGAGAACCTGGGCGAGACCGGGATGCAGGCGATCGAGGAGTGGTGGTATCCCGCCTACATGGCCGAGAAGTGTCCCGGCCTGCCGGACTGGAACGCGCTGAAGGACCCGGACTGCGCCCAGGCGTTCGCTACCGCCGAGACCGCGCCGAAGGGTCGCTACCTCGCAGGTCCGGTAACGTGGGGCGGCTTTGACGAGGAGCGGGTCGAGGCGCTGGAGCTGCCCTTCGAGGTTGTGCATGCGGGCACGGATGCCGCGTTGTTCGCCGAGCTCGAATCCGCCTATCAGCGGCAGGCGCCGATCATGCTCTGGATCTATGCCCCGCACTGGGCGCCAGCAAAGTACGAAGGGTCGTGGGTCGAGTTCCCGGCCTACACGGCCGAGTGCTACAACGACGCGGCCTGGGGCGGGAATCCGGGCAAGACCCACGACTGCGGCAAGCCGCGCGGGCCGATCTGGAAGGTCGCGTGGTCGGGCGTCAAGGACAAGTGGCCGGGCGCCCACAAGGCGATCATGGCGTTCAACGTCGGCAACGACGAGATGGGCGCGATGATCACCGACGTCGACCTGAACGGCAAGACGGTCGAGGCCGTCGTCGCCGACTGGATCGCCGCGAACGAGGCACGCTGGTCCGAATGGATCAAGAAGTGACTTCTCCCGGCCGCCGCGGGCGCGCTCCGCGGCGGCTCGCCGCCTCCCCCTGACCGATCCATGCCGCAGGGACAGATGCCCGCCGATGCCGTGCGTGCCGCCGCAGAGCGGTTCGTAAAGCTCGAATGCCGTTCGGTCTGGAAATTGTTTGGGCCGGGCGCCGACAGCTTTGTGGCCCGGCACGGGCCGGGCGCTACCGCAGCGGCTGCCGCGGCCTCCGGGCTGATCGTCGCCGCGGCGGATGTTTCTCTCGCGGTCCGCGAGGGAGAGATCTTCGTCATCATGGGGCTCTCGGGGTCGGGCAAGTCGACGCTGGTGCGCTGCATGTCGCGCCTGATCGAGCCGACTGCCGGCGAGGTGCTGTTCAACGGCGAGGACCTGCGCGCGATCCCGCCGAAGCGGATGATCGAGATCCGCCGGCACCGGATGGGCATGGTGTTCCAGCACTTCGCGCTGCTGCCCCACCTGACTGTTCTGGGCAATGTCGCCTTCCCGCTGGAGGTGCAGGGCGTGTCGCGTGCCGAGCGCGAGAAACGGGCGCGGGCGATGGTGGAGCTGGTCGGCCTTGGCGGGCGCGAGGGGTTCTTCCCGCGCGAGCTCTCGGGCGGGCAGCAGCAGCGCGTGGGAATCGCCCGCTCGCTTGCGGTGGAGCCGGAGCTCTGGTTCCTCGACGAGCCGTTCTCGGCGCTCGACCCTCTCATCCGGCGCGAGATGCAGGACGAGTTCATCCGGCTGCAGTCTGTGTTGCGCAAGACCATCGTCTTCATCACCCACGACTTCGACGAGGCGATCCGCCTGGCCGACCGGATCGCGATCATGAAGGACGGGCAGATCGTGCAGACCGGCACGCCCGAGAACCTGGTGCTGCACCCGGCCGACGCCTATGTGGCCGAATTCACCCGCGCGGTGAGCAAGGCGAAGGTGGTGCGGGTGGCCAGCCTGATGCGCCCTCCGGACGGGGCCGGCGGGCGGCCCGAGGTGGGTGCCGCCCTCAGGATCGCCGAGGCGGCGCCGCGCTTCACCGATGGCGTCGATGCCCTGACCGTCACCGGCCCGGATGGTGCGCGGGTCGGCACGCTCAGGCGCGAGGACGTGGTCGCGCTGATGCTGAAGGGCTGAACCGATGGACGCCGCGCCCGCAGTCTCCGTGGTTCCCGCCGGACGCCCGGCGCCGGGCCTGCTGCTGTGGGGCGGGGCGCTGGCGGCCTTCGCGGCGCTCTGGCTCTGGGGCAGGCCATACTTCCCCTGGGCCTTCGACGTGCCGCCGGCGCTGCAGATCCCGCTGAGACAGTGGATCGGCGACTTCATGAAATGGCTGGTCGAGGACGCGGGCTTCGGCCTGTTCACGTTCACCGAGCTGACCCGCTTCCTGGCCGGGATCATCGACGCCCCGTACCGGGCGGTGCTGAGCCTGCTCTCGACGGGATTCCTGCGCGGGCAGGGGTCGGATGCGGTGCAGGTGGTGCCGCCGCTCTCATGGGTGGCGGTGATCGGGGCGGTGACGCTGATGGGGCTCCATGCGGGGGGCTGGCGGCTGGCGGCGCTGGCGGGCGGCTGCTTCGGCTTCCTCGTCCTCTTCGGGCAGTGGGACAACGCCATGGTCACGCTGGCATCGATCCTGATCGCGGCGCCGCTGGGTGTGGCCGGAGGGCTGTTGCTGGGGATCGCCGGGCATCGCTCGCCGCGATTCTCGCGCGCGATCCTGCCGGTGCTCGACCTGATGCAGACCGTGCCGATCTTCGCCTATCTGGTGCCGATCCTGTTCCTGTTCGGCTTCGGCCCGACCTCGGCGGTTGTGGCGACCATCATCTACGCGCTGCCGCCGATGACGCGGGTGGCGATGCTGGCGCTCGACTCGGTGCCCGCGGAGGTGCGCGAGCTTGGCAGGATGACCGGCTGCACGCGTGCCCAGATGACCTGGCGGGTGATGGTGCCCTCGGCGATGCCGGGGCTGATGGTGGGGGTGAACCAGGTCATCATGCTGTCGCTCAACATGGTGATCATCGCCTCGATGATCGGTGCCGGCGGGCTCGGCTTCGAGGTGCTGGCGGCGCTGCGGCGGCTCGACATCGGCGCCGGGGTAGAGGCGGGGATGGCCATCGTCGCGCTCGCCATCGCGCTCGACCGGCTGAGCCAGGCCTATGCGGCCAGGGCGCCAGAGCATGGCGAGGCCGAGGGGACCGCCTGGGTGCAGCGGCATTCCTACCTCTCCGCGGCGCTGGCGCTTGTGGCAGTGACGGGGCTTGCCGGTATAGCCGTCCCGGCGCTGGCAACCTTTCCGGCGGAATGGGGGATCACGACGGGAAGCTTCTGGTCCGATGTCGTCAAGTGGATCAACATCAACTATTTCGACGCGCTGGAAGCGATCAAGAATGCGCTGCTGCTGAACCTTCTGATCCCCTTCAAGCGATTCCTGCTGGACCTGCCCTGGGCCGGGGTGACCGGGCTTCTGGCGCTGGCGGGCTGGAGGCTGGGCGGGCCGCGGCTGGCGCTGCTGGCCGGCGGTCTCGCCTTCCTCGTCGCCTCGTTCGGGCAGTGGGAAAAGGCGATGGTCACGGTCTATCTCTGCGGCATCTCGGTGGTGATCGCCTGTCTGATCGGAGTGCCGATCGCGATTGCCACCGCCGAGCGGGCACGGGTCTGGAAGCTGGTAGAGGCGGTGATCGACACGCTGCAGACGCTGCCCTCTTTCGTCTACCTCATGCCCGCGGTGATGCTGTTCCGGGTGGGTGACTTCACGGCGATGCTGGCGGTCGTGGCCTATGCGGTGGCCCCGGCGATCCGCTACACGGCGCTCGGGCTGAGGCAGGTCGATCCGCGTCTGGTCGAGGCGGGCCGGGCGGCTGGCTGCACGCGCTGGCAGCTCCTGACCAAGATCAAGCTGAAGCTCGCCCTGCCCGAGATCATGCTGGGGCTGAACCAGACCATCATGCTGGCACTTTCGATGCTGGTGATCACCGCGCTGGTCGGGACCCGCGACCTAGGCCAGGAGGTCTACATCGCGCTCGCCAAGGCGGATAACGGGCGGGGCCTTACGGCCGGGCTCTGTGTTGCCTTCATCGCCATCATCGCAGACCGGCTGATCTCGGCCGGTGCGGAGCGGATGCGCAGACGGCTGGGGCTGGGGGACGAGGGGCATGAATGACGCCGGCACGCGGATCGCGGGGCTTCGCATCTGGAAGGGGGAGCCCGAATGGGTGCCGCTGAAGGGCGGGCTGTCGAACGAGAGCTTCACGGTGACCGACAGGACGGGGAAATATGTGGTCCGCTTTGGCCAGGACTTTCCGTTCCATCATGTGTTCCGCGACCGCGAGCTGATGGCTGCCCGGGCCGCACAGGCGGCCGGGTTCGCGCCGGAGATCGTGCATGCGGAGCCGGGGGTGATGGTCTCGCGCTTCATCGAGGGGCGGACCTTTGGCCCTGACGATGTGCACGCGAACATCGCGCGCATCGCCGCGCTGATCCGGCGATTTCATGCCGAGATGCCAAATTACGTGAGCGGGCCGGGTTTCATCTTCTGGGTCTTCCACGTCATCCGCGATTATGCCCGGAACCTGAAGGCGGGCGGCAGCCGGATGGCGCCGCTTCTGCCCGGGTTCCTGGCTCTGGCGGCCGAGATGGAGCGGGTCCAGTTGCCGCTCCCGATCGTCTACGGCCACCACGACCTCCTGCCGGCGAATTTCATCGACGACGGAAAACGGCTCTGGCTGATCGACTACGAATATGCGGGCTTCGGCACCGCGATGTTCGATCTCGCCGGGATCGCCTCGAATGCCGGTTTTGACGGGGCCAATGCCGCGGCGCTCCTCGAAGAGTATCTGGGTGAGGCGCCTGGCGAGCCATTGATCCGCAGCCACGCCGCGATGCAGTGCGCCTCACTGCTGCGAGAGGCGATGTGGAGCATGGTCTCGGAACTCCATCTCGACGCGCCGGGCGTCGACTACGTCGCCTACACGCAGCAGAACCTGGATGCGCTGGAGCGGTCGGTCGCCGCCTATCGCGCCCGCTTCGGAAAGGATTGAGGAATGGCGCTGCCCGAACAGGCCCAGATCGTCGTCGTCGGCGGCGGCATCATCGGCTGCTCGACCGCCTATCACCTGGCGCGCGACCACAAGGCCGACGTGGTGCTTCTTGAGCAGGGGAAGCTGACATCGGGCTCGACCTGGCATGCGGCCGGGCTGGTCGGGCAGCTGCGCTCCTCGGCGTCGATCACCCAGGTGCTGAAATACTCGGTCGATCTCTACAAGCGCCTCAGGGACGAAACCGGCCTCGAAACCGGCTGGAAGATGACCGGCTGCCTGAGGCTCGCCTGCAACGCGGACCGCTGGACGGAATATCGCCGTCTCGCCACCACGGCGCGCAGCTTCGGCATGGAGATGCATCTCGTCTCGCCCGACGAGGTGAAGCGCATGTGGCCGCTGATGGAGACGGCCGACCTCGTGGGTGCCAGTTGGCTGCCGACCGACGGGCAGGCGAGCCCCTCGGACATCACGCTGTCGCTGGCCAAGGGCGCGCGGATGCACGGCGCGAAGCTGCACGAGGGTGTGCGGGTCACCGGGTTGCGCATGGCGGGCGGGCGGATCACCCATGTGGAGACGAGCCAGGGCACCATCGCCTGCGAGAAGGTGGTGAACTGCGCCGGGCAATGGGCGCGTCAGGTGGGCGCAATGGCGGGGGTGAATGTGCCGCTGCAGCCGGTGAAGCACCAGTACATCATCACCGAGCGCATCCCCGGTCTCGCCCCCGACAGCGCGACGATCCGCGACCCGGACCGGTTGACCTATTTCAAGGAGGAGGTCGGCGGCCTCGTCATGGGCGGCTATGAGCGGAACCCGATCCCGTGGACGACCGGGGACGTTCCTGCGGTCGAGTTCCATCTGTTCGAGGACGATTGGGACCATTTTGCCCAGCACATGGAGCAGGCGGTCATCCGGGTCCCGGCGCTGAACCAGGCCGGGGTCAAGCAGATGATCAACGGGCCGGAGAGCTTCACGCCGGACGGCAATTTCATCCTCGGCCTTGCGCCGGAATGCGCCAACATGTTCGTTGGCGCCGGCTTCAATGCCTTCGGCATCGCCTCGGGCGGCGGCGCGGGCTGGGTTCTGGCTGAATGGGTGGCGCGCGGCGAGGCGCCCATGGACCTCTGGGTGGTCGACATCCGGCGGTTCTCCGGGCTGCACCGCGACCGCGACTGGGTCTGCGAGCGGACGCTCGAGGCCTATGGCAAGCACTACTCCATCGGGTTCCCGCACGAGGAATACGAAAGCGGGCGGCCGCGGATCGTGTCGCCGCTCTACGACCGGCTCAAGGCGCACCGGGCGGTGTTCGGCTCGAAGCTCGGCTGGGAGCGGCCGAACTGGTTCGCGCCCGCTGGGAGCGAGGCGCGCGACGTCTACGCCATGGGTCGGCAGAACTGGTTCCGGCCGGTCGGCGACGAGCACCGTCTGGTGCGCGAGACGGTCGGGATCTTCGACCAGTCCTCCTTTGCGAAATACGAGGTGAGCGGGCGCGACGCTGCGACCGCGCTGGAGCGGATCTGCGCCAACCGTGTGGCGCGCGAGCCCGGGCGGCTGACCTATACGCAGCTCCTGAACTCGCGGGGAGGCATCGAGGCCGACCTCACCGTGGCAAGGCTGGCGGAGGACCGGTTCTACATCGTTACGGGCACAGGGTTCCGGGCGCACGATGCAGCCTGGATCCGCGAGCACATCCCGGCCGGGGCCGACGCGCGGCTCCAGGACGTGACCGAGGAATGGGGCACGCTGTCGCTGATGGGGCCGAGGGCGCGCGACGTGCTGGCGGGCGTGACGGAGGTGGACGTTTCGAACGCGGGTTTCCCGTTCGGCCACGTGCGGGAGATCCAGATTGCCGGGCACAAGATCCGGGCGCTGCGTGTCACCTATGTCGGCGAGCTTGGCTGGGAGCTGCATGTGCCGCTGGCGGCGACCGGCGAGGTATTCGACGCGCTGATGGCGGCGGGCGCCGCGCATGGCATCCGGCCCGTGGGCTACCGGGCGCTCGAGTCGCTGAGACTCGAGAAGGGCTACCGGGCCTGGGGATCGGACATCACGCCGAACGACTCGCCCTTCGAGGCGGGCCTGGGCTGGGCGGTAAAGCTCCGCACGGGTGCGGACTTCATCGGCCGGGCAGCGGCCGAGAAGGCGGCGCAGGCCGTGCAGCGGAAGCTGCTCGCGGGATTCACGACTACCGATCCGGAAGTGGTGCTGCTGGGGCGCGAGACCATCCTGCGCGACGGGCAATATGCCGGCTACCTTACCAGCGGTGGTTATGGCTACACGGTTGGCCTGCCCATCGGGTACGGATATGTGCGCAACCGCGACGGTGTAACGCCGGACTATCTGAAGGCCGGGCGCTACGAGCTGATGGTCGCCAGCGAGCGCGTGCCGGCGGATCTGCATCTGGAGCCGCTCTATGATCCCGGGGGCCGGCGAGTAAAATCTTAGCCGGCATTGAATGGCGCCGGAGTCCACCCGATGTGCAGCCCATGACTGCAGGCACGGAGAATTTCTACGCGGCGCTCCCCGGCTTCGCCGAATTTGACGCCTTTACCGAATTCGACGCCTACGCCCCGTTCCCGGAGGACTGGGTCGTGCTCTGCGGCGACATCCGCGGTTCGACCCGGGCAATCGCCGAGGGGCGCTACAAGGCGGTCAACATGGTGGGCGCGGCGGTGATCACCGCGGTGCTGAACGCCTGCCGGGGTATCGAAGTTCCCTTCGCCTTCGGCGGCGATGGTGGGGTCGTGGCGGTGCCGGGTGCGGCGCACGCCCGGGCGGTGGCGGCGCTCCGGAGCCTTCAGGGATACTCGGAGGCAGCTTTCGGCCTCGGCCTGCGCGCGGCCGCGGTGCCGGTGTCCCGCCTGCGCGCAGAGGGCGTCGATGTGCGGGTACGCAAGTTCACGCTCAGCCCCGGCAATAATCTGGCGATGTTCGCGGGCGGGGGAATCGAGCGGGCGGAGGAGATCCTGAAGTCTGGCCCGCAGGACGATCCGGCCCTGCTGGCGCCGGAGTCCGCTATCGCGCCGGACCTGGATGGACTTTCCTGCCGCTGGGAGCCGCTCGCCGCTTCGCGCGGCCGGATGATCGCACTGATCGTCCAGCCCTGCGATCGGCTACGGGCCGGCGAGGTTTTCCGGGAGGTTCTCACGCAGCTTGCCGGGATTCTGGGTGGTGCCATCGCCGATTTTGCCCCGGCCAATGACCGGACGCTCCGGTTCCGCTGGCCACCGCGCGGGCTGCGCCTCGAGGCCCGCGCGGCCGGAATGCGCGACGGATTCCCGCGCGCCTATGCCTGGGCGCTCTTTACCTCGGCGCTGCAGGGCTGGTGCGAGTGGCGCAGACGGCGGATCGGACCCTACGACGCGCCGCGCTACCGTACCGAGCTGAAGGCACAGACCGATTTCCGCAAGTATGACGGCACACTGCGCACCGTGCTTGACGTAACCCTCGACCAGGCCGCTCGGATCGAGTCCTGGCTCGAAGGTCAACACCGGCAGCGGCGGATCGTCTACGGCCTGCACTGTGACCCGCAGGCGCTGATGACCTGCCTTGTCTTCAGCCTTGGGCGGGGCGAGCACATCCATTTCATCGACGCCGCCGGCGGCGGCTTCGCCCGTGCTGCCGAGGACTTCAAGATGCGCCGGCGCGCCCTGGGAGGCGGGTAGCATTCAGTGCCGCGCGATCGGCGCATTGGACACGCGCGAGTGCCGGAACACTACGGCCTCGACCACGTTACCGGCTCGGCCGGTGTCCGCCGCCCGGGAGCGGCCCCAGGATACCCGGGGGTAGACGGGTCGAGGCACTGAGCGGTCCAGGTCGGCAGGGCCGGATTGACCTGCGTCAACGCCCTGCCAGACTGTCCAGGGTAGGGCAGGCCCGTGCCGCCAAAGGGGAGCGACCGGATGGGACCGCATCGGCTGGAAGGGCTCTTCAACCCGCGCTCGGTCGTTGTCGTCGGCGCCAGCGAGGAGCAGGGCTCGGTCGCGGCGCGGGTCTTTGCAAACCTGACCGGCGGCGCATTCGCCGGCGAGGTGATCCCGGTCAATCCGAAGCACAGGGAACTGGGCGGGCGGCGCTGCCACGCCTCGGTGAAGGATATCGGCGCGGATGTCGACCTCGCGGTCATCGCCACGCCGGCACGGACCGTCGCGGACATCCTGCGCGAGTGCGGCGAGGCCGGAGTCCGGACGGCGGTGGTACTCTCGGCGGGTTTCGGCGAGACCGGGGCTGACGGGCGGGCGGCGGAGGCGGATCTGCGCAGCACGGCGCGGCGGCACGACGTGCGCTTCCTCGGGCCGAACTGCCTCGGCATCCTCAGGCCTGCGATCGGGCTCAATGCGAGCTTCCTGGGGGCCGCGCCGCCGGCAGGGCGGCTTGCGCTGGTATCGCAGTCGGGGGCGCTCTGCTCGGCAATCGCGGACTGGGCCGGGCCGCACCATCTGGGGTTCTCGGCGCTGGTCTCGCTTGGCAACGCGGTCGACATCGATTTCGGCGATGTGCTGGACTACCTGACCGCGGATGCCGGGACTGATGCGATCCTTGTCTATGTCGAGGGAGTGCGCGACGCGCGCTCGTTCGTCAGCGCGCTGAAGATCGCTGCCCGGGTGAAACCGGTGATCGTGCTGAAGGCGGGCCGTCACATGAAAGGATCCGTGGCCGCCAACACCCATACGGGCGCGTTGATCGGCTCGGACCAGGTTTTCGATGCGGCGCTCGAGCGCGCCGGCGCCGTCCGGGCGGCAACCTTCGGCCAGCTCTTTTCTGCCGCCGAAATCCTGTCCGCGCGGCGCGGCACGGCCGGCAACCGGCTCGGAATCGTCACCAATGGCGGGGGCGCGGGTGTGCTGGCGGCAGACCGGGCCGGGGACCTCGGCATCGAGGTCGCCGGACTGGCGCCCGAGACTGTCGAACGCCTGGACAAGCTGCTGCCGGCCTACTGGTCGCACGGGAACCCGGTCGACGTTCTTGGCGACGCGGCACCCGCGACCTACCGCGAGGCGGTGGCGGCCTGCCTCGCCGATTCCGGGATCGACGGGGTGCTGGCGTTGCTCACACCGCAGGCAATGACGAGGCCCGAGGCTGCTGCGGAGGCGATTCTCGAAGCAGCGAAGGGTTCGAAGAAGCCGCTGCTTGCCTGCTGGATGGGCGAGACCAGCGTCGCCGGGGCGCGCAGTCTGCTGAGCGCCGGCGGCATCCCCGACTTTCCTGCGCCGGAACAGGCGGTGGAGGCCTTCGCGCACCTTGCCCGGCATCAGCTGAACCAGCGCCTGGCGCTGGAGCTGCCAGGGCCGCTCTCGGGCCTCGCCGCGCCCGACGTGGCGGGGGCGACGATGATCGTCGAGGCGGCGCTGGCAGAAGGGCGCGAGATGCTGTCGGACGTGGAATCGAAAGCGGTGCTGCGCGCCTTCCACATCCCCTGCGCCATGACCATGGAGGCCGACAGCCCCACTGCGGCGCTGGCTGCGGCCGAGACGCTGGGCTTTCCGGTGGCGATGAAGATCAACTCGCCGCAGATCACGCACAAGTCCGATGTGGGCGGCGTGCGCACCAACATCATGGCGGCAGGTGACGTGCGGCCGGCCTATCGCGAGATGATCGAGGCGGTGCGCAAGGCCAGGCCCGATGCCGAGATCCAGGGCGTCACCATCGAGGCGATGGCTCGCGTCGCGGAGGCGCGCGAGCTGATGGTCGGCTGCAAGCGCGACCCGGTGTTCGGGCCGGTGATCCTGTTCGGCGCCGGGGGCGTGATGGTTGAGGTGCTGGAGGACAGTGCCGTCTCTCTGCCGCCGCTGAACGAGGTGCTGGCCACGCGCCTGATCAACCGCACCCGGGTCTCGCGGCTGCTCCGTGCCTTCCGCAATCGCCCGGCGGCGGACGTGGGCTCGGTGATCGAGGCGCTGCTGCGGGTCTCGGATCTCGCCTGCGAACTGCCCCATGTCGAGGAACTCGACATCAACCCGCTGTTCGCGGGCGCCGAGGGAGTGCTGGCCGTGGACGCCCGCATCCGGGTGCGCCGCCCGCCTGCCTTGGCCGGGCGCTATGCGCATATGGCGATCATGCCCTATCCGAAACACCTGGTCGAGACCGTGTTCCTGCCCGACGCCACCGAGCTGACCATCCGACCGATCCGGCCCGAGGATGCCGAGAGCGAGCAGGCTTTCGTTCGCAGCCTCTCGCCCCAGGCCAAGCGCTTCCGCTTCATGCAGACGATCAACGAGCTGACCCCCCGGATGCTCGCACGCTTCACCCAGATCGACTACGACCGCGAGATGGCGCTTGTCGCGACGACGCCGCTCGATGGAAGGCAGCGGCAGATCGGCGTGGCCCGCTATGTCATCAACCCGGACGAGCGGTCCTGCGAGTTTGCCATCGTGGTCGGCGACGAGGCGCAGAACAAGGGCGTCGGCTCGCGGCTGATGACCGCGCTGATGCAGGCGGCGCGCGAGCACCGGCTGAAGGTGATCGAGGGCGAGGTGCTGGCCGAGAACGGGCCGATGCTGAAGCTGATGGCGGATCTCGGCTTCTCGATCCGCCGCTCGCCGGCGGACCCGGCGGTCTGTCTGGTGGATCACTGGCTCTGAGGGGCGTCACGCCTCCTCAGACGCTGGATTCCGGTTGCATTCCCCCGCTATCAATGAAGGCTGACCCTGCCCCCGCAATGCTATCAAGAAGGCGGGACGCAACCGAAAGGACCGGGAGGAAACGAATATGACTGGGATGCGGATGATCGCCGCCGTGGTCGTCGCCGCGGCCGTAGTGCTGAGCGCAGGCACGGGGCTCGCCGCCGGCAAGATCGTGATCTCGAACTGGGACGGCTACATGCCGGCCGACATGGCCGAGAAGTTCAAGGCCGCGACCGGCGTCGACATGGAGGTGTCGCTGCACGCCACCAACGAGGAAATCATGGGCAAGGTGGTCGCCGGCGGCGGCAAGGGCTATGATGTGCTGTTCGTCTCGTCGCCCTTTGCCGAGGCGCTGAAGCAGCTTGGGCTGGCAGCGGCGATCGACCACGCGCAGATCCCGAACCTCGCCAATCTCTATCCCGAGGCGAACACGCTGGAATACGATCCGGGCAATACCTTCTCGGTGCCCTACGCCTGGGGCACGACCGGACTCTGCTACCGATCGGACCTGGTCGAGGGAACGCCGGATTCCTGGGCGAGCCTCCTGGACCCGCCCGACGCGCTGAAAGGCAAGATCACCATGCTGGCGACCGACCGCTGGCTGATGGCGGCCGGGATGCTGAACCGCGGCTACTCGGTGAACGAGATCGATCAGGCGAAGATCGACGAGGTGAAGGCTGACCTGATCGCGGCCAAGAAGAACCTCCTGGCTTATGACGACACAACCTTCTATTCGAAGCTGGTGTCGGGCGAGGCGGTGCTGGTGCATGCCTGGGACGGGTGGTGCAACTACGGCATCGCCGAGAACGACAAGATCAGATACGTCATCCCCAAGGAGGGCACCGACCTGTGGGTCGACACGATGGTGATCCCAGAGGCTTCTGAGAACAAGGCCGAAGCCCACGCCTTCATCAACTTCGTGCTGGGCGCCGAGAGCGGCAGGTGGGTGGCCGAGAACATCATGTACAAGGTGCCCAACAAGGCCGCGATGGACGGGCTGGATCCGGCCTATCTGGCGGCCTATCCGAACATTGCCATCCCGCCGGCGGAGTTGCTGAAGGGCGAGCAGCTGCGCGACCTGGGCGCGGCGCAGAAGGCCTATACCAAGGCCGTATCCGAGATCACGGCGTCGCAGTGAGATGGATCGGCACGCCGATGCCCGGGATTTGATCCGGGGCCGCGTTCCATTGCGCGCTCCGGTCAATGCCGCGGCCTTGGGCGCGGGCCTCGCGCCACAGCCCGCGAACCTCGGGGGTCCGGGTCTGCACAGCATCACTGCAGCCTGCAGCGCGCCCGCGGCACCGGAGGGCGCCCGCCCGTGACCCCGCGCCTGCGATCCTGGCTCCTGATGCTGCCAGGCATCGGCTGGCTGACCGCCTTCATGATCGTCCCCTGCCTGATCGTGTTCTTCTACAGCTTCTTCGAGCGCGGGGTTTACGGCGGGATCGACTATATCTTCGGCTTCCAGAACTTCGGCCGCGCCGCCGAACCGGTCTACCGGACGATCTTCCTGGTCTCGGCCCGGATCGCGTTCGAGGCGACAGTCATTGCCGTGCTGCTGGCCTATCCCGCGGCCTATGCGATCGCGCTGGCGCCGCGGGAGCGGCAGACCCGCTACCTGCTGCTGGTCATGCTGCCGTTCTGGAGCAACTACCTGATCCGCACCTATGCCTGGATCGTGCTCCTGAACCGCGAGGGGCTGATCAACCGCGGGCTCATGGGGCTCGGCGTGATCGGCGAGCCACTGCCGATCCTCTACAACGAGTTCGCCGTGGTGACGGGGCTGGTCTACAACTACCTGCCCTTCGTCATCCTGGCGATCTACGCCTCGATCCAGCGCATGGACCCGGCTTTGCGCGAGGCCTCGGAGGATCTCGGCGCCTCGGGATGGACGACCTTCCGGCGTATCACGCTGCCGCTGACGCTGCCCGGCGTGGCGGCGGGCGCGGTGTTCGTCTTCGTGCTCTCGATCGGCAACTTCATCACGCCGGACCTCCTGGGCGGCGGGCGGCTGCAGATGGTGGGCAACCTGATCTACGACCAGTTCCTCTCGGCTCGCGACTGGCCGTTCGGCGCGGCGCTGTCGCTGATCCTGATCCTGATCATGACGCTGCTGCTGTTCGCCCAGGCGGTGGCGGTAAACCGGGCGCGCGGGGACGGGAGGCCGGCAAATGCGTAACGCTTCGCGCTGGCTGAACGCCCATCTCTGGCTGGTCTATGCCTTCCTCTATCTGCCGATCCTGGTGCTGATGGGGTTGAGCTTCAACCGGGGCGGGATGCCGACCGCGTGGACCGGGTTCTCCACGGCCTGGTACGGCAGCCTGGCGGCCAGCCCGCAGATCGTCTCCTCGGCGGTGAACACGCTGATCGTGGCGGCGGTCTCGACCGTGATCGCGACCGCGCTCGGCACGCTGCTGGCGCTGGGGGTCGAACGGCGGCGCCAGTCGAGCGCGCTCGATGCGCTGCTGTTCGCACCGATGATCATCCCCGACATCGTGCTGGCGATCGCGCTCCTGAGCTTCTATACGCTGCTCGGCTTCACGCTTGGCCTGCACTCGATCATCCTCAGCCACGTCGTGTTCAACATCGCCTTCGTCTGCGCCATCGTGCGGACGCGGCTGAAGCATTTCGATTACTCGGTGGTGGAAGCCTCGATCGACCTCGGCGCCAGCGACTTCACCACCTTCCGGCGGGTGACGCTGCCGATGATCTGGCCCGGTGTCCTGGCAGGCGCCATGCTGGCCTTCACCCTCTCGGTCGACGAGTTCATCATCGCCTTCTTCACCGCCGGGCCGGGCGAGAGCTCGACCACGCTGCCGATGCGGATCTATGCGATGATCCGCTTCGGGGTGACGCCCGAGATCAACGCCATGGCGACCATCGTGATGCTGTTCTCGTTCACGCTGGTGCTGGCATCACAACGCATCGGCAGGGGCGTGGTGACCGGGCCATGAGTGCGGGCCCGGTCATGGCGCTGGAGCGGGTGAGCCGCCGGTTCGGCCGGGTGACGGCAGTCGATGGCGTGTCGCTGGACCTGGCCGAGGGCGAATTCTTCGCGCTGCTGGGCCCCTCGGGCTGCGGCAAGACCACGCTCCTGCGCATCCTCGCCGGGTTCGAGACGCCGGACGAGGGTCGGGTGATGCTGGACGGCAGGGACATCACCGGGCTGCGCGCCAACCGCCGCCCGGTGAACCTGATGTTCCAGTCCTACGCCCTGTTCCCGCACATGACGGTGCGCGCAAATGTAGCCTATGGACTCGAGATGGAGAGGCTGCCGAGCGCCGAGATCGAGCGGCGGACCGGCGAGATCCTGGAGCTGACGGAGCTCACTGAGATGGCGAACCGCAGGCCCGACCAGCTTTCCGGCGGACAGCGGCAGCGGGTGGCGCTGGCCCGCGCGCTGGTCAAGCGGCCGCGGGTGCTGCTGCTGGACGAGCCGCTGGCGGCGCTCGACAGGAAGCTGCGCGGGCAGATGCAGCTCGAGCTCAAGCGGCTCCAGCACGAGGTGGGGCTGACCTTCGTCGTGGTGACGCATGACCAGGAGGAGGCACTGGTCATGTCCGACCGGCTGGCGCTGATGGAGGGCGGCCGGATCGCCCAGACCGGCGGCCCGCGCGAGCTCTACGAGAAACCCGCCTCGCGCTTCGTCGCCGGCTTCATCGGGGTCAGCAACTTCTTCGAGGGGCGAGGGGCTCCGGGCGGGCTTGCCACCGCGGCGCATGGGCTGTTGCGGGCGAACGGCGAGGCCGTGCCCGGGCGCGCGGCGGCGATCATGGTGCGGCCCGAGCGGATCGTCCTGGCGGCGGAGAAGCCTGCCGATTGCAATGGCGCACTGGGCGAGATCGCCGACATCGCCTATCACGGCAACGACCTGAACCTGCATGTCGCCATCGCGGGCGCGGAGCGCGCGGTGATCGCGCGGATCGGCGCCGCCGATGATGCCGCGTCGCGATGGCGTCCGGGCCAGAAGGTCTGGTGCTGCTGGAGGCCCGAGCACGGCCGCCTTCTGACGGAATGAACGGAGGAGACAGATGGCACAGAAGACGATCGCTTTCTTCCCCGAGGCCGCGTTCGGCCCGGCGCTCAACTCGGTCGGCATCGCCCAGGCGGTGGAGAAGCTGGGGCACAGGGCCGTATTCCTCTCGGACCCGGGTTTCGTGAGCGTCTACGAGCGCTATGGCTTCGAGGCACATCCGGTGGCGCTGTCCGAGCCCATGCCACCGGAGGAGATGGCGAAGTTCTGGGAGAACTTCATCAACAGCCACATCCCGAACTTCCGCAAGAAGCCGATCGACCAGCTCGACAACTATGTGAAGGACTGCTGGACGGCGATCGTCGACAGCGCCAAGTGGGCCGAGAAGGATCTGCCGGGGCGGCTGGCGGCGATCCGCCCCGACATGGTCTGCGTCGACAACGTGATCCTGTTCCCGGCGATCAAGCGCTATGCCAAGCAGAACGGAAGGCCCTGGGTGCGGATCATCTCGTGCTCGGAGAACGAGATCGAGGCCGACGACATCCCGCCCCATCTCTCGGGCTGCCGGGCGAAGGATCGGGCGTGCCATGCCGTCTTCCGCGAGAGGTTCCGTCAGGTCATCAAGCCGATCCATGACGACTTCAATGAATTTCTCAAGTCCTGCGGAGAGGACACTTACCCGCTTGGGCAATTCTTCGAGGCCTCGCCGCACATGAACCTGCTGCTCTATCCCGAGCCGGTGAAGTTCGACCGGGCCGAGCCGCTCGACCCGGCCCGCTTCCAGTATCTCGAGGGCTGCGTGCGCGCGGAGGCGCCCTACGAGGTGCCAAAGCTGGAAGCCAACAACGACAAGCCGCTGATCTATGTGAGCTTCGGCTCGCTGGGGGCCGGGGACACGGCGCTCTTGAAGCGGCTGATCGCGGCGATCGGCGGGATGCCCTACCGGGCGCTGGTCAATGTGGGCGACTACATCGGCGAGTATTCGGATGTGCCGCCGAACGTGCACCTGGCGCGCTGGTTCCCGCAGCCCTCGGTGATCCCGCAGGTCGATGCGGTGATCCATCACGGCGGCAATAACAGCTTCACCGAGTGCCTGTATTTCGGCAAGCCGGCGATCATCATGCCCTATGTCTGGGACGGCCATGACAACGCCACCCGCGTGCAGGAGACCGGCCACGGGTTCAGGTTCGACCGCTATGAGTGGACCGAGGCCGAGCTTCGCCGGACGCTCGACACGATGATCTCTGACCCGGCGATGCAGAAGCGGCTGGCGGCCACATCGGCGCACATGAAGTCGCGGCACGGGCCGACCCGGGCGGCGGCGATCCTGGGCGGAATGCTGGGGTGAGCGCGTTTGCCGATGGCCCCGACGTGATCCGGTGCCCCGATGAATTGTGCGCGGCCCCGGGTCAGGTCCGGAGCGTTGAGAAAGGGAATCCATGACCGCCAGTTTCCAGTCCACCGCCCCGCATATCCGCGGCGTTTCCGCCTGGAGCGGCGAGCTCGCCGACTGGGGACCGGTGCCGACCATGATCGAGGGGCAGAGCCGGACCTCGGGCGTGCTGCTGCACAAGGGGCCGGGCGGCAGCCCGGAGGCGGGGATCTGGATCTGCACGCCGGGTGTGTGGGAGTGCCACGTCACCCGCGACGAGCTCTGCCACTTCCTGAGCGGACGCTGCACCTATACCCACGAATCCGGCGAGGTGATCGAGATCATTCCCGACACGGCGGCCTTCTTCCCGCAGGGATGGAAGGGCACCTGCGCCGTGCACGAGACGGTGCGCAAGGTCTACATGATCCGTTAGACTGCACTGCGACACGCGCATCGACGGAAAGGCATCGCCGGGCCGTGAAGGTGGGGTGGGGTTGCTTTGCAGCCGGAACGGGCTGCCGGGCGCCGCTCATCGACAGTCGCAGGCACGTGCACTATCCTGCCATGAGATTGGACCTATCGCGGACCGTGTCTGCGCCGGCTCGGCCGCTGAAAGGGGCGAGATGGCAGTCTGGAAACAGTTCCTGATGCTGCTCCTGCTCGCCGGTCTGGGTGCCGGCGGGTACGAAGGCTATCGCCGTCATGTCCCGCCCAAGTCGGGGACTGCAGAAACCAAGAGCGGCACGGCGGATTCCCCGGTGGAAGTTGCCGTGGCGGAGATGGTGAGCCTGCCGCGCACAGTCGAGGCGGTGGGCACCACCCGCGCACGAAAATCGATCGAGGTCGTCCCCCTTGCCTCAGGCCGTGTTGTCGAGGTCGCGATCCGGCCGGGCCAGCTTGTGCGGGCGGGTGACGTCCTGATGCGGCTCGACGATGATATCGAGCGCGCGGATATGGTGGAAGCGCAGGCGCTCCTGGTCGAGCAGCAGCAGGCAGTCGAGCGGGCAGAGCAACTACAGCGCCGGAATGCCGTGTCGCTGGCAACGCTCGAGCAGGCGACGGCCGCCAGGGCCGCCGCCGAGGCAGCCGTGGACCGGGCCCGCCGCCGTCTTGCCGACCGGATCATCGTCGCGCCCTTCGACGGCGTCGTCGGGCTGACCAGCATCGATCTCGGCGCGAGGATCGATGATAAGACAGTGGTGACGACTCTTGACGACCTGGCGGATGTCGAGATCGAATTCTCGCTGCCGGAGATGCTCTACTCGGAAATCGTTGCCGGCCAGGTCATCAACGCCCGCAGCGCTGCCTTCCCGGACCGTATCTTCACCGGCGCAGTGGCGACAATCGACAGCCGGATCGATCCGGTAAGCCGGGCGTTCAGGGTCAGGGCAATCGTCCCGAACAGGGAAGGCGTGCTGCCGTCCGGCATGTTCATGTTCCTGACCCTGATCCTGTCGGAGGCGCAGTTCGTGGTCGTCCCGGAGGAAGCCGTGATGTACCAGGAGGGCGAGACTTATGTGTTCGCCATGGACGGTGCCGTGGCCCGGCGCCGGCCGGTTCATCCCGGGCCGCGGCGGGCGGGCCTCATTGCCATCCGTGCCGGCGTCGAACCGGGCGAGCAGATCGTGATCCGGGGCATGCAGCGGCTGCGCGACGGGGCTCCGGTCAGGGTCGTCGGCGAGCCGGTGGTCGGACTCGCCGCGGGCCGGGTGGGGAACGGGACATGATCCTTTCCGATCTGGCGGTGCGCCGCCCCGTCCTGGCGGCAGTCGCAAATCTGCTGATCGTCGTTTTCGGGGTGGCGGCGGCCATGACCCTGCCGGTGCGTGAGCTCCCGGAGGTCGAGAGCTCCTTCGTTTCGGTCAACACGATCTATCGCGGCGCTGCTCCTGCGGTCGTCGATACCGACATCACCGAGAAGGTGGAAGGCGCCGTGGCCGGCATCAGCGGCATCCGGTCCGTCAGCTCTGAAAGCCGGCTGGGGCGCGCCAGCACGACGATCGAGTTCACCTCGGGCCGGAACATCGACGAGGCGGCAAACGACGTGCGCGACGCGATCGGCCGCGTCCGTGGCGAACTGCCTGAGGAAGCCGAGGAGCCGCGGGTCGTGAAGAGTGATTCCTCGTCCGATCCGGTGATGCGGCTCGCGGTGACCTCCGACCGGATGACGACGTCGGAGATCACGGACTACATCGACCGTTTCATCGCGGACCGGCTGGCGACCATCGATGGGGTGGCGAATATCGACATCTATGGCGAGCGGCCATTCGCGGTGAGGATCTGGCTCGACCGCCGTGCGCTCGCGGCTCGGAATCTGACCGTCGCCGACGTGGAAGCGGCCCTGCTGCGCAACAATCTGGAGCTGCCGGCCGGCGAGGTGAAATCGACCGAGCGGCAGCTCTCGGTGCGTCTCGACAGCCGGATCTCGAGCATCGACGATTTCCGGGCCATCGTCGTGGACCGCGTGGCGGGATATCCGGTGCCGCTGAGTGACGTGGCGCGGATCGAGGCCGGCGTCGCTGATGACAGTTCGATCGTCCGCAACAACGGCGTTGACGCGGTGGGTATCGCCATCCTGCGGCAGAGCCAGGCGAACACGATCGCGATCTCGCGCGCGGTACGCGCCGAGATTGCGGCGATCAAGCACAGTCTTCCCGAAGGCATGTCCATCGAGGTCGGGTCGGACGACGCGCTGTTCGTCGGGGCATCGATCCGCGAGGTGCTGATGGCGCTCGGGATCTCGCTCGCGCTGGTCATTCTGATCATCCTGTTGTTTCTCGGAACCCTGCGGGCAACGCTGATTCCGGCAATCACGATCCCCGTTGCCCTGGTCGGTTGCCTGAGCCTGATCTCGGCATTCGGCTTTTCCGTCAACACCCTGACGCTGCTGGCGCTGCTGCTTGCGATCGGTCTTGTGGTCGACGACGCCATCGTGGTGCTGGAAAACATCCAGCGGCGGATCGACCTCGGCGAGAGCCCGGTTGCGGCCAGCGTGCGCGGGACGCGCCAGGTAATGTTTGCCGTTGTCGCCACGTCGGTCACGCTGATCGCCGTGTTCATTCCGCTGTCCTATCTGCCGGGACAGGTCGGCCGGCTTTTCGTCGAGTTCGGCTGGGTGATGGCGAGCGCGGTGGCAATCTCGACCTTCGTCGCACTGACTGCCTGCCCGGCTCTGGCCTCGAAGGTGCTCGGAGCGCGCCGGCGGTCGACGACAGCCGGGGAGACGATGCGCGATACGCTGGTGCAGCGCCTCTATCGGGGATTGCTCGCGCGGGCCGTGCGGATGCCGCTGGTGATCCTCGTCTTGGGTGCTGCCGTCACTGCGGCCGCGTGGCCTCTCTATGGCAGTCTGCCGCGCGAGCTGACCCCACCCGAGGACCGGGGCGTCGCCTTCGTCCCGCTGACGGCACCGCAAGGCAGCACGATCCGGCATACCGACATCGCCGTGCGGCAGGTGGAGAAGATCGTCGCGCCGCTCAGGGACTCCGGCGAACTCGTCACGGTGTTCAGCTTTACCGGCAGCTGGGGGCGTGCCTTCCGTGCATTCGTGGTGCTCCGCCTCGCGCCCTGGGACGAGCGCAGCCGGACCGCGTCGGAGATCATCCGCGAGATCGCTCCGCGGATGGGCGAGGTGACGGTTGCGCGCGGTTTTCCGGTGATCCCCTCCGGGCTCGGAATTCGCGGCGCTTCGACGCCGGTGCGCATCGTCATCGGCGGCCCTGATTTCGAGAGCGTGAAGGTCTGGGCAAACCGGATACTGGAACGTGCGGAGCAGAATCCGGGGCTGATCAACCCCGAGATCGACTTCGAGGAGAACCTTCCTCAGCTCGATGTGAAGATCGACCGCATCCGGGCCGACGACCTCGGCATTTCGGTCGAAACCATTGCGGCAACGCTGCAGACCATGCTGGCGGCACGCGAGGTGACCACCTTCATCCATCGCGGCCGCGGATATCCTGTGCTGATCCAGGCCGAGGACGCCGACCGGCAATCGCCATCGGACATCGCCAGCATCTTCGTGCGGGCCGGCGACGAGAAGACCCTGATCCCGCTCGGCGCACTGGTGAAGCTTGAGGAGAACGCGGCCGCGCCTTCCCTTCGCCGGTTCGGTCGGCTTCCGTCGATCCAGCTCTCGGCGTCGCTCGCAGATGGTTATGACCTCGGGTCGGCGCTGGGCTATCTCGAGGAAGCCGCGCGCGAGATCCTGCCGCCCGGCGCGAAGATCGGCTATGATGGCCAGTCCCGTGTGTTCAAGGACACTTCGGACAGCACCAAGCTGATCTTCGGACTCGCGGTGCTGATCGTCTTCCTGGTTCTGGCGGCGCAGTTCGAGAGCTTCGTGCACCCGGTGGTGATCATGCTGACCGTGCCGGCGGGCATCGCCGGGGCGATCTACGCGATGGCGCTGAACGGACTCTCCATCAACGTCTACAGCCAGATCGGGGTCATCCTGCTGATCGGGCTCGTCGCCAAGAACGGCATCCTGATCGTCGAGTTCGCGAACCAGCTCCGCGACGAGGGGATGAGCGTCCGCGAGGCAGTGATCGAGGCGTCCGTTCTGAGGCTGCGCCCGATCGTGATGACCGCGCTGTCCACGGTCCTCGGGGCGCTGCCGCTGGCGATGGCTTCGGGCGCCGGTGCAGAGGGCCGGATTGCGATCGGTACCGTGATCGTCGCGGGGCTCGGATTTTCGACGCTGCTGATGTTGGTGGTCACGCCTGTCCTCTACGATCTGATGGCGCGTGTGACGGTGCCGCGCGGAGCTGTCGAGCGTGCGCTCGAGCGCGAACTCGGGCAGGACGTCGCCGCGGAATAGCGTGGCGCCGAAAAGGGGGATTGCGGGGAAGCGAGGTTGCCGCCATCCTGTCCGCCGGGGCTGCGGTGGGGCGGTCCCGGTCCTGGAGCGCGACCCGGCATGTATCGTGCCCGCCTGTTCGCCGTGCGCCATGCGCGGAGCTTCGAGTGGATCTACCGGCAGGTCGAGCGGCTCATGATTGCGCTCGATCCGGTGTTCGCCCGGATCGGCTACGATCGCGTCGAGCGCCCGATCGCCCTGGTCGAGCGCGGGGTGAAGGGGCTTCTGTTCGACTGCCAGATGTGCGGGCAGTGTGTGCTGAGCTCGACCGGCATGTCCTGCCCGATGAACTGCCCGAAGCAGCTGAGGAACGGCCCCTGCGGCGGGGTGCGCGAGGGCGGCTACTGCGAGGTCAGGCCGTCGATGAAATGCGTCTGGTGCCTGGCCTGGGACGGCGCGACCCGCATGGAAGGCGGACAGAAGATCCGCGAGGTGCTGCCGCCCGTCGACCGCAGCCTGCAGGGCTCGTCGGCCTGGCTGCGCGTGGGCCGCGAGAAGGCGGCGAAGCTGCGGGAGTCGCGCGATGCGGCAAGGACCGCGGTGGCGATGGCCTTCCCCGGCGCGCGCGTCAACGAGCCCTCCGCGGCGCCGCTGGCGCCCGAGCCGCCGGGCGCGGTCAACCGCGCGGCGCGCCGGTGACCGCCCCGGCCGACGACATCCCCGACATCCGCCCCTATGAGGAGCCGCCGCCCGGCCATGTCTCGGGCAGCCGGCTCGAGCGGGTGCTGCGGGCGGGCAAGTTCGCCGTCACCGCCGAGCTGAACCCGCCCGACAGCGCCGACCCGGCCGACGTCTTCGAGGCGGCCCGACCGCTCGGCGAGGTGGCAGACGCGCTGAACGCGACCGACGCCTCGGGGGCCAACTGCCACATGTCCTCTCTTGGCATCTGCGCGCTGCTGACCCGGGCTGGCTATGGCACGGTCTACCAGATCTCGTGCCGCGACCGGAACCGGATCGCCATCCAGGGCGACGTGCTGGGGGCGGCGGCGATGGGGGTCAGGAACGTGCTCTGCCTGACCGGCGACGGGGTGGGGGTGGGTGACCAGCCGGGGGCGAAGCCGGTGTTCGACTTCGACTCGCTGTCGCTCCTGAGAACGATCAGGACGATGCGCGACCAGGGGATGTTCCTGTCCGGGCGGAAGATCACCCGTCCGCCACGCATGTTCCTGGGCGCCGCCGAGAATCCCTGCATCCCGCCGCTGGAATGGCGGCCCGAGCGGCTGGCGAAGAAGGTCGAGGCGGGGGCCGAATTCATCCAGACCAACTACATCTACGATGTCCCGGTGTTCGAGAGGTTCATGGCCCGGGTGCGGGACCTGGGGCTGGACAGGCGGGTGTTCATCCTGGCCGGCGTCGGCCCGCTGGCCTCGGCGAAGGCGGCGCGCTGGATGCGGGCGAACGTGCCCGGCATCCACATTCCCGAGGCAGTGATCGGGCGGATGGAGAAGGCGGCGAAGCCAGCCGAGGAAGGCAAGCGGATCTGCATCGAGCTGATCCGGCAGGTGCGCGAGATCAGGGGCGTGGCCGGGGTCCATGTGATGGCCTACCGCCGCGAGCACCAGGCCTCGGAGATCATCCTCGAATCCGGGGTCCTGCAGGGCCGCGCCGGGGCCGGCGGGCGCCGCCGGACCGGCGATCCGGCACTGTGAGCGGGGGCTTCTCAAGCTTGAGAAGGGCATCAAAGTATTGATTTCATTGGAAAGTAAAAAAATAGGGGGTGTGAGAGAGGGCAGGGTGGGCGGAGAGAGTCGACGGGCGCGAAGGCAGGGAGCGGGGAGCGGGAACGGCGCAATGGTGACTGCAGAGCACCGACCCTACGGGCTTAGACGGGCGTGGGCCAGCTTCGTGTCGGCGTCCCGCTTCTGCGGCCGTGCGGCAGTCGTTGATCGTCACATGATCGGATCCTCCTTCCTGACGTGAGATGGCATTCGCCTGACAGTGCCGCGCGGTGACTGGCGGTCAGGCGCCGCGAGTTTGAGTTGGCAGTGAAGCAGGTTTGAGTATCCTTGTCCGCGTCTCTCCTTTCGGTTCGGGTTTCGGCAGTCCGTCGATGAAGGCCCGGAGCGGCGTGCGGCCGTTCATTCCGTTACCGGCCGGCGCGAGGCCCGAATGCCACGGCCCGCACGCGCTCTCTCGACCGGGCGCGCATTCCTGCTTAAGGCTAGGGGGGCCGGCGCCGCGCCGGCGCCCCGCTGCCACTCAGTCCGGTTGGAACGATGCCCGCGCCCTCCATTGCCATCGACCTCGAGGCGATCGCCGGGAATACCCGCGAGATCGTGCGCCGCTGTGCGGCGCAGGGGGTGCAGGTGATCGGCGTCACCAAGGCGACCTGCGGCTCGCCGCTGGTGGCGCGTGCCATGCTGCGCGCGGGCGCGGCGGGGCTCGGCGAATCGCGGATCGACAATGTGCGGCGGCTGAGGCGCGGCGGGATCACCGCGCCGGTGATGATGCTGCGCATCCCCTCGCTGACCGAGGCGCCGGACGTGGTCAGGCTCTGCGATGTCAGCCTCAACTCCGAGCGGGCGGTGCTCGAGGCGCTGTCGCGGGCGGCGGAGGAGCAGGGCGCGGTCCACGACGTGATCGTGATGCTGGAGATGGGCGACCGGCGCGAGGGAGTGACGGCAGCCGAGCTGATGCCGCTCTGCGACTTCGCCATGCGTGCGCCGGGGCTGAGGCTCGCCGGGCTCGGCGCCAACTTCATGTGCGCGAGCGGGGTCATGCCGACCATGGCCAAGCTCGAGGCGCTCTGCGCGCAGGTCGAGGCGGTGGAGGCGCGGTTCGGCGTGCGGCTCGACTACGTCTCGGGCGGCAACTCGGCCAACCTGCCGCTGATGGAGGCAGAGCGCATGCCGGCGCGGATCAACCAGCTGCGGATCGGCTCGGCGATCCTGCGCGCCGAGAACCCGATCACCGGCGGCACGCTGCCCTGGCTCCGGCCCGACGCCTTCACGCTGGAGGCCGAACTCGTCGAGATCAAGACCAAGCCCTCGCTGCCCGAGGGCGAGACCGGGCGCGATGCCTTCGGCAACCGGCCGGTCTTCCAGGACCGCGGCGACCGGGTGCGCGGCATCGTCAATCTCGGCCGCGTCGACATGCGGCCCGAGGGGCTGACTGCGCGCGATGCCGATGTCGAGGTCCTGACGGCCTCGAGCGACCATCTGATCGTCGACCTGACGGGCTCGAAGCGCTTCGCGGTCGGCGACGCGATCCGCTTCGACATGGATTACGGCGCCCTGCTGCAGGCGTTCCTTTCGCCCTATGTCGAGAAGCGGCTGACCGGTCGCGAGGAGGTCGCGCCGCAGATCCACCGGGTCCGGCTCTTCGCCGACGAGGCGCTGCTGATGCGGCCCGAGACGCATGAGTTCATGGGCGAGATCGCCGAGCTGGGCCTGTCGGTGGTTGCCGGCGGCGTGACCGAGCCCGACGACCTCAAGCTCTGGATCTGCCCCGAGCGCGACGAGACCTGGGCGCGGATCGCGGCGGAGATGGGCGAGGACACCGAGCTTGGTTTGCTATGGCTTGATTCCGAACCGGGACCTGCGGCCGGGGCCGAGACCGAGTCGCTGGCGCTGATCGGGCTCAGGACCGCGACCCGCGGGCAGTCGGAGCTGATCCGCAGCCGCGAGATCCTGGCGCTGACCATGGAGGATGTCGACCTGATCGGCATCCGCGAGGCGATGCGCCGGGCGCTCAGGCGCGTGACCGCGACCACGGATGGCTTCATCCTGGCGCTCGACGCCTCGGTCGGGCGGGGCATGGAGCCCGACGAGATGGAGGCCGGGCTGAGCTACCGCGAATGCTCGACCGCGATGGAGCTGGTGGCCGCCAGCGGTGCATTGCGGGCGATCGCGCTGACCGGCTTCGGGCCGGAGGCGCCGCCGGCGGCGCTGAAGGCAGCCTATGGCTATCTGATGAGCGCGCTCGGCAGGCGCATCCTGCGCTGAGGCGACGGACGGGGGAGAATGGCGATGACGAGGTTCAACCAGCCGCTCGGCGGCAACCAGATGCCGCGCTTCGGCGGGCCGGGCACGATGATGCGGCTGCCGGCGCAGGAGACGGCGGAGGGGCTCGACGTCTGCTTCGTCGGCGTGCCCTTCGACATCGGCACCTCGAACCGCTCGGGCACCCGGATGGGGCCGCGGCAGATCCGGGCCGAGTCCTGCATGGTCCGGCCCTACAACATGGCGACGAAGGCCGCGCCCTTCGACTCGCTGCAGGTGGCCGACATCGGCGACGTTGCGATCAACACCTTCAACATCTTCGAGTCGATCCGGATCATCGAGGAAGCCTATGACCGCATCCTCGCGACCGGCGCCAGGCCCCTGACGATGGGCGGCGACCACACCATCCCGCTGCCGATCCTGCGCGCCGTGAAGAAGGTGCACGGGCCCGTCGGGCTGATCCATGTGGACGCCCATGCGGATGTGAACGAGCACATGTTCGGCGAGAAGATCGCCCATGGCACGCCGTTCCGCCGCGCGATCGAGGAGGGGCTGGTGGACCCGAGACGGATGGCGCAGATCGGCCTGCGCGGCACCGGCTACACGGCGGAGGATTTCGACTGGGCGGCCGGGCTCGGTGTGCGCGTGGTGCCGGCGGAGGACTGCTGGCACAAGTCGCTGGCGCCGCTGATGGCCGAGATCCGGATGCAGATGGGCGAGGGGCCGGTCTACCTGACCTTCGACATCGACGCCCTCGATCCGGGCTTCGCGCCCGGCACCGGCACGCCGGAGATCGGCGGGCTCACCACCGTGCAGGCGCTGGAGATCGTGCGCGGCTGCCGGGGGCTGAACCTGGTGGGCGGCGACCTCGTCGAGGTCTCGCCGCCCTACGACCCCTCGGGCAACACGGCGATCACGGCGGCGTTCCTGCTCTACGAGATGCTCTGCGTCATGCCGGGCGTCGAGTACCGGGTCTGAGGGAGGGGGCGATGCGGACCTGCGGCGAGGTGCTGGTCGAGATCCTCGAGAACTACGGGATCGACACCGTCTTCGGGATCCCCGGCGTGCACACGGTCGAGCTCTACCGCGGCCTGCCGAACACCCGGATCCGCCACATCACGCCGCGCCACGAGCAGGGGGCGGGCTTCATGGCGGACGGATATGCCCGCGCCTCGGGCCGCCCGGCGGCCTGCTTCATCATCTCGGGGCCGGGGATGACCAACATCCTGACCGCCATGGGCCAGGCCTATGCGGACTCGATCCCGATGCTGGTGATCTCGAGCGTCAACAACACCCACGAGCTGGGGCTCGGCGAGGGGCGGCTGCACGAGCTGCCGGACCAGCGGGCCGTGGTGCGGGGTGTGTCGGTGTTCAGCCACTCGGTGCTCAGGGCGGCCGAACTGCCCTCGGTGCTGGCGCGCGCCTTCGCGGTGTTCGACAGCGACCGGCCGGGGCCAGTGCATATCGAGCTGCCGCTCGACGTGATCACCGCGCCGGGCGACGCGCTGGAGCGGGCGGCGCACCGCACGCGGCTCAGGCCCGGTCCGGCGCCGGCGGCGATCGTGCGGGCGGCGGAGCTGTTGCGCGATGCGCGCGACCCCATCGTGGTGCTGGGCGGCGGGACGGTGGATGCGGCCGATGCGGCGCGGGCGCTGGTCGGGCGGCTGGGCGCGCCGGTGGCGCTGACCATCAACGCCAAGGGGGTGCTGCCGCCGGGTCACAAGCTGAGCCTCGGCTCGACGCTGCCTGAGAAGCCCGTCCTGGAGGCGCTGGAGGCGGCGGACGTGGTGCTGGCGGTCGGGACCGAGCTCAGCGAGACCGATACGCTGCTGTTCTACAGCCGGCTGAAGCTGACGGGGAAGGTGATCCGGGTCGACATCGAGGCCGAGCAGATGACCCGGAACGCGCTGCCCGAGGTGGCGATCCTGTCCGATGCCGGGCTGGCGATGGAGGCTTTGCACGAGGCGCTGAACGGCCACGCGCCGGACCCCGCCACGCCGGGCCGGGTATCGGCGATGCGGGCGGAGCTGGCGCGGATCCTGCGGGCCGACTACCGGATTCATGGCCGGTTCCTCGACAGGATGGCCGAGGCGCTGCCGGGGGTGATCATCGCCGGCGATTCGACCCAGCCGGTCTATGGCGGGAACCTGACCTACGAGCCGGCGGGGCCGCGGTCGTGGTTCAACTCCTCGACCGGCTACGGGACGCTGGGCTACGGGCTGCCGGCGGCCTTCGGGGCGAAGATCGCCCGGCCCGACCGGCCGGTGGTGGCGCTGATCGGCGATGGCGGCATCCAGTTCACCATCGGCGAGCTGGCGAGCGCGGTCGAGATCGGGCTGCCGGTGCCGGTTCTCCTGTGGAACAACCGGGGCTATGGCGAGATCAAGCAGTACATGCGCGACCGCCAGATCCCGGAGATCGGGGTCGACATCTACACGCCCGACTTTCAGGCCATCGCGCGGGGTTTCGGCTGCCATGCGGTGAAGGCCGAAGGCTGGGCGCATCTCACCGAGGCGCTGCAGGCGGCGGTGAAGGCCGACCGGCCGACGGTGATCGAGATCGACGATGCTGCGGTGAGGGGCTGGCGATGAAGGTCGCGGTTCTCGGCGCGGGTGTCGTCGGCGCCGCCACGGCCTATTACCTGGCGCGGGACGGGCACGAGGTGACGCTGGTCGACCGACGGGCCAAGGCGGCGCTCGAGACCAGCTATGGCAATGCCGGGCTCTACAGCCCTTCGGATGCCTATGCCTGGGCCTCGCCGGACGCGCTGAGGATGGCGGTGAAGTCGCTCTATCGGTCGGATCTTGGGATCAAGTACAAGATCAGGTTTGACCCGCAACTCTGGCTCTGGTCGGTGAAATTCCTGGCGCAGTGCACCCATCTGGCGGCCCGCCGGAACACGCTGAGGAAGCTCAGGCTGCTGTCCTACTCGAAGGACCGGCTGAACGAGGTGGTGGCCGAGACCGGCATTCAGTACGACGGGCTAAGACGCGGAATACTATACTATTTCCGCTCCACCGAAGGACTGAAGGCTGCCGAACACCACATGTCGATCCTGCGCGACAACGGGATCGACCTCGAAACCGTGGGGCGCGACCGGATGCTGGAACTGGAGCCGGTGATGCGGCGGGCACCGGAGGTGGCCGGTGCGATCTATTCGCCGAACTGCCAGACGGGCGACAGCCACAGGTTCGCCAACGGGCTCGCGGAGTGGTGCGTCGCGAACAGGGGCGCAACGCTGCGCTACGACACGCGCATCCGCCGGCTGGTGGCCGAGGGCGACCGGGTTGTGCGGGCCGAGACTGACACGGGGACGGTCGAGGCCGATGCCTTCGTGCTCGCCGCCGGGGCCGAGAGCGTGTTCCTGGCGCGCGGCATCGGCATCCGCCTGCCGATCTACCCGGTCAAGGGCTTCTCGATCACCGCGCCGATGAACCGGCCCGGGGACGGACCGCATATGGGTCTGGTCGACGAGGACCGGCTGGTGGCGATGTCGCCCTTCGGGGGCCGGCTACGGGCCGCATCCTCGGCGGTATTCGCGGGCTATGACTACACCCACCGGCCGCAGGACTTCACGGCGATTCTCGAGACGGTGCGGCTGCTCTACGGCGATGCGGTGGATGTGGCGCGGGCCGAGTACTGGACCGGGCTGAGGCCGATGACCCCGACCTCGGTGCCGATCATGGGGCCGTCGCGCTGCCGCAACCTCTTCCTCAATGTCGGCCACGGCCATGTCGGCTGGTCGATGTCCTGCGGCTCGGGCCGCTTCGTGGCCGACTGGGTGGCGGGGCGGAAGACGGAGATTGACGGGGAGGGGTATCTGGCGGCGTAGCCGGCAGGTCAGCGTGCCGGCGGCAGAGCGGCCGGATCGGCTTCCGTCATGCCCGACAGCACATCGCCGGGCAGGAGCGACAGGTCGCGCACGACGCGCCGTGGCTGCCCGACCGGCCCGAAGGCCTGCGCACCGATGCGGATGAACACCGCGCCGGCATTGCCCGCGCGGAGCCTGGGCGCCACGGCATCCGCCGGGACCGCGTAGGCGGCGCCGGGCAGGAGCGTGCCCTCGAAGATCACCCGGCCCCGGTCGGTCACCTGAATCCAGGCTTCGCCGGCTGCCAGAACCTCGACCGGGGGCAGGGCGGCGATATCGCCCGTTCCGGGCTCCGGCTGCTGCGGAACCACAGGCTGCGCCGCCGGCGCTTCGCCGGGCGTGCCCTCCGGGAGCCGCGCCGCAATATCGGCCGTCGCCGCCTCGATCGTCCCGAGGCGGGACTCGATGCCCCCGAAGTCGGGTACCGGCCGCGCGGCGATGCCGGCAATCCTGGCCTCGAGCGCCGCAATCCGGGCCTCGACTCCGGACAGGTCGGCGCCCGGACGATCCGCAAGCTCAAGGAGCGAGCGGTCCAGCGCCGCGATCCGCTCGCGGAACTCGTCGACCGGCGGGGCCAAGGGTCGGTCCGCGATCGTCCCGACGAGGCCCTCCAGCCGGCCGACCTGCTCGGCGAGTGGTGCGAGATCGGTTTCGGGCGGCAATGCGGCCGCAAGCGCGCCGATCTGTGCCGCGAGCGTCGAGACCGCCGTGCCG
The DNA here is from genome assembly GCA_039805905.1 of Limibaculum sp. Taxonomy (GTDB): domain Bacteria; phylum Pseudomonadota; class Alphaproteobacteria; order Rhodobacterales; family Rhodobacteraceae; genus Thermohalobaculum. The sequence goes on from JBDIVM010000017.1 coordinate 47,666, forward strand.
AGCTCCGCGCGGAGCACCTTGATATCGGCTGCCTGCGCCGGATCGCGGGCGATATCCGCCAGGCGGCGGTCGAGCGCGGCGATCTGCTCCCGGACCGGGCCGAAATCCACGGAGGGAGCCGGACGGGCAGCCAGGGCCCCGACAGCGGCCTCCAGGGCCGCGATGCGCTCCTGCAAGGGCGACGTGTCCAGCGTCGGGGCCGGCCGGGCGGCCAGGGCGGAAACGGCGTCCTCCAGCGAGCCGAGCCGGGTCTCGAGGGGGGCCGCATCGAACGCCGGCGGGGTGCGGGCCGCCAGATCCGCGATACGGCCGGCGAGAGAGCCAATCTGCGCCTGCAACTCGGTCGTGTCGAGTCGGGGTTCCGGCCGGCCGGCCAGCCGGTCGATGCCGGCCTCGACCACGGCCAGCCGGTCTCCGATCGACGCCAGTTCCGGTGGTGCCGACGGGCGCGCGGCGACCTCGGCGAGGCGTGCGTCGATCGCAGCAAGGGCCGCTCGGAGCCCGGCGGGGTCGACCCCATCGCCGTCGGCGATGCCCGAGACCTTGGCATCGAGGGCGGCTATGGCGTCGTGCAGCTCACCGAGTCCCGCTCCCGATCGCGCCGCGAGCGCTTCGACGGTCTCGCGGATCGACGCAATTTCCGCGCCGAGCAGCGTGGTGTCCCCGCTGACGCCGGGGCGGGCCGCGATCTCGGCAATCCGCGTATTCAGGTCGATCATCTGCGCTTCGAGCCCGGACGTGTCGAACCCGGCCACGGCCGAGGTCCCGAGCGCCTGAACCTGCGCCTCGAGCCGCGCAAGCTGGTCGGCGACAGCGGAGCCGTTGCCGGCGACAGGGCGGGCGGCGAGTTCGGCAAGTCTGCGATCAATCGCAGTGACCCGGCGCTCGAGCGCGGCAAGGCTGCCGGCCGGGCCGGCATGCGGATCGATGGCGCGGATCCGGGAATCGAGAGCAGCGATGAGTGTGCGCAGCTCCGCGGTTCCGGTCGGCTCCGTTCCGTGATCCGCGGGGATGGTCTGGTCGGCTGCGCGGTGGAGTCCGGGGACCGCGTCCCGGATGCGACCGACAACGTCGAATCCGAGCAGCCACAGGACAACTGCCCCGCCGAGAACGACGCCACCTGCTACCCGGAACACACCACGCACCGCACACCTCCGAAGCATCAAGAATATGCCAGGATATGGCCACATTCAAGAGATACCGGCACGCATAACAAAAGAACATCAAGTGGCTAGATTCAGTAACAGATGTATCACATCAAAGGTTTTTCATAGAAACCCATCACGAATGCCGAATCAATTGTTTTGACATGGTCGGTCTGCGCCGGCGGCGACGGTTACCCGCGCCCTGACGGCGGCTGAAGCAGCGGGAAGGCGCCGAGGACGCCCGGTTCCGAGACGCAGGGCGCACCGGTGCGCGCATGTTCCGGTCCGATCTCGGCGAGGCGGGTCACGCCGAGAAGGCCCATGGCGGTGCGCATCTCCTCCTCGAGGATCTCGAGCATCCGCACGATGCCGGGCGCCCCGGCCGCGGCCAGGGCGTAGCAATACAGCCGGCCGAGGCCGACGGCGCACGCGCCGAGCGCGAGCGCCTTGACGATGTCGGTACCGCGGCAGAAGCCGCCATCGATGATCACCGAAGCCTCGCCGGCAACGGCCTCGACGATCTCCGGCAGCACTGCCACAGAACCGAGCCCGTGATCGAGCTGCCGTCCGCCATGATTCGAGACATAGACGAACTCGACGCCATGGCCGACCGCCATCCGGGCATCCTCGGGCGTCGAGAGTCCCTTGAGGATCAGCGGGATGTCGTAGGCCTTCCGGATCCGCGCCACATCGGCCCAGGACAGCCGCGCCTGGCTCAACCGGGCCTCGTCGTCGACCCCGGCGCGCCAGGGCTTTGCGAAGCGCTTGACGAGGTCGCGCTCGCGGCGGCTGTAATGCGCGGTGTCGACGGTCAGGCAGAAGGCCTCCATGCCGGCGGCGATGGTTTCCTCGACCTGTTCCTCGATGAACCGCCCGCCGCCCCGGACATAGAGCTGGAAGAGGGCGGCATTGCCGGTGGCGGCGCGCACCTCGGTCTTGGTGCGCGGCGAGACCGAACTGACCATCGCCGGGATGCCGAAGCCGCCGGCGCCGCGGGCCACCGCGACAGCTCCCTCGGGGTCGAAGGTCTCGAGCCCGCCCACGGGCGCGAGCAGCACGGGCAGGCGCGCCGTGTGGCCGAAGAGCGATGCGGTGCAGTCGACTGCGCTGACATCGCGCAGCACGCGCGGGCGGAGCGCGATGGTGTCGAGCGCGTGGCGGTTGCGCCGGACGGTGGTCTCGGTCTCGGTGCCGCCGGTCAGGTAGTCCCAGCCATTGGCGTCGAGCCGGGCCCGGGCGGCGGCGACGAACTCGTGGAGCGTCAGGAACTCGGTGCCGAGGTCGCGGGTCATGGGGGCGTCGCCTCCGGCGGGATGATGCGGGTCGGCATGTTGATAGGCGGCGGCGCGCGTCGCGTAAAGCGGGCGGCAGCAAGCGAGGGTCAGCGGCGCCGGCGGGGCTTCGCCGCCGGCCGCGGCGCCTGCAGCCCGTAACCGGCAAAGGACTTCCGCGTCTCGGCAAGCGCCGCTTCGTCGAGCAGCACCGGGCCACCGATCTGCAGCGTGCAGACATACTGCCGCGCCAGGTTCTCGAGCTCGACGGCCAGCCACATCGCCCTTTCCAGCGTCGGGCCGGCGACCAGCATGCCGTGATTCGCCATCAGGCAGGCGCTGCGACCCTGCATCGCCGCCAGCACGTTGCGCGAGAGCTCGGCGGTGCCGTAGGTGGCATAGTCGGCCACCCGGATGTCGCCGCCGCCGAAGGCCGCGATCATGTAGTGCAGCGGCGGGATCGGTTTCCGTGCGATGGCCAGCGTCGTCGAGTAGATCGCGTGGGTGTGGACGATGGCGCCGATCTCGGGCCGGGCCCGGATCAGGTCGAGATGGAAGCGCCACTCGGTCGAGGGTTTGAGCGGTCCCTCCCAGGCACCGTAGTCGCCCTCGACCGGCATGGCGGCGATCATCTCGGGGGTCATGGCGTCGTAGGGCGTGGCCGAGGGCGTGATCAGCAGCCGGTCACCGGATCGGGCCGAGATGTTGCCCGAGGTGCCCTGGTTCAGGCCGATGGCATTCATCCGGCGGCACTGCGCGACGATCTCCCGGCGCAGGGCTAGCTCGCTGTCCGTCATCCGGATCTCCCGCTTTCCGGTCCCGTCATGCTGTCAGCTCACCTCGAACGCCAGATCGACCGGCGTGCAGTCCGGCCCGTTGATCGGAACGAGGTCCATCGGGCAGGACGAGATCACGGCGATCGCCGGCATCGAGGCACGGAATACCACCCGGTCGCCGGGCCGCGATACCGTGGGGAGGAACTGCACGGTGCCGTCGGCGGCGACGGGGATGTTCATCCAGAGGTTCAGCGGGCAGGGGACTGCCGGCGCGCGCGCGCCGACAGCGATCAGCGCCATGCGCAGGTTGTCGGTGCAGTTGTCGTGGTAGTCCCTGCAGCCGAGCTGGCGGTAGCGGTCGATGTCGCAGGACGCGATCACCGTGTCGTGCACGCCGGGCGAGCTGTCCTCCTCGATGCGCATGATCGGCCGGCGGCGGTTGGTCACCAGCCTGTCGCCCGGCTTGAGGAAGATCGAGCGCAGGTCGACATGGACGTGCTCCATCGACAGATACTCGTTCATGTCCTCGGCGCTGAAGGCCCAGAAGTCGCCAACCTGGGTGCCGTGCATGTTGATGACGCTGAGACGCTGCCCCTGGCCGAGCCGCACCGCGACGCCGCAGCGGGCGGGGACCAGGTAGTGCCGGCCACACTCGGGAGTGCCATCCGGCGAGATGGCGCTCTCCAGGCTGGAGTTGAATCCGTCGGGCACCCCGGGGTCGAAGGAAGGCATGGCTTTCCTCTCGGTTCTGTCTCCGCGCAGGATGACGCAAATCGCGCCCCGGGCAAAGGGCGGAGCAGGCGGTTGCACACGGCCGCGAAGGCTGATCTGCTCGTCTCGCGGAGCGGGCGGAAGGCGGCGGGGGATGGCGGAGAGCGGAGGCAGGCGGAGGTCGGCGCTGTCGGTGCAGGGCTTCCGGCGCTACTACGCGGGCTTCTGGTTCGGCACGACCGCCTTCTGGGTGCTGAAGATCGCGGTCGGCTGGTCGGCCTGGGAGCTTTCACGCTCCCCGGCCGTGACGGGCCTGATCGCCGCGCTGGCGCTCCTGCCGACCATGGTGCTGTCTCCGATCTTCGGTGTCTATGCGGACCGGGTGCGGCTGAAGATCGGCATTCCGGTGGTGCTGGCCGGGCAGGTCTCGGTCGGGCTGGCGCTGGCCGGGCTGGCGGCGTTCGGGTGGCTGAGCGTGCCGGCGCTTGCGGTGCTGGCCACCATCTGGGGCCTGTTCGCGGCAGCCTACCAGCCGATGCGGCTCTCGATGCTGGCGCGGCTCGTCGACCGCGAGCTGTTCCCGAGCGCGCTCGGGATGACATCGGTCGCCTTCAACGTCTCGCGCATCATCGGCCCGGCGATCGGCGGCGCGATCATCGCCCGGTGGGGCGTTGCGCCTGCCTTCGCCGTTGGGGCACTGGGCTATGCGCCGTTCCTTGCACTGTTCGCGACCGTGACGCTGCGCGAGCGGCAGACACCGTCGCCCGGGCGGCGCAGCGTGCTGAGCGAATTGACCGAGGGCGCGCGCTACGGCTTCGCGCTGCCCTTCGTCGTGCCGGTGCTGCTGATGACGGCGGTCAATGCCTTCGTCGGGCGCGGCTATTTCGAGATCCTGCCGGTGATCGCCGGTCGCGTGCTTGCCGGAGGCGCCGAAGGACTCGCGGCGCTCACCGCCGCGGGCGGGGCCGGAGCGATCCTGGCCGGGCTGGTGCTTGGGCGGCTGAGCCCGGAGGGTCGGGTGCTGGGGCGGGCGCTGCCCGCGTCGCTGATCGTCACCTGCGCCGCGGTGGTGCTCGCCGGCCACGTGCCCGAGCTGACTGCCGCGTGCATGCTGGCGGCGGTTGCGGGGTTCACCGCCTCGCTCGCCGGGATCGCGACCCAGACGCTGATGCAGCTCGCGACCGATGACGACCACCGCGGCCGGGTGATGAGCTTCTGGACCGTGGTCAGCTTCGGCGCCCCGAGCCTCGGCGCGATGACCATGGGCGCGCTCGGCGGCATGATCGGCGTGGCGCCGGGACTGACGGCCGTCGGACTCGCGGGCGGAGCGGCGACGGTCGTGCTGTGGACCGCGACCGCTGCACGGGCGGGAGGCCCGGGCCGCTGAGACGCGCCCGCAGTCCCTACGGCAGTTTCGGTCGGCAGTCCCGGTCGGCAGGCCCTTCCTCCCGCCGCGCCACGGGCCGCCGCCGGGACACCGGGACACGCAGTTGACTCGCCTCGGTGCCCCCCGTACACGGGGCGGCGGAGAGGTGGCCGAGTGGTCGAAGGCGCTCCCCTGCTAAGGGAGTAGGCCCCAAAAGGGCCTCGTGGGTTCGAATCCCATCCTCTCCGCCACTTGCCCTCGCGAAAGCGTTCTCCCGATCCGGCTGCGGCCGGATTTTTGCGTTGTTTTCGAGGGTTATGCGGGAAGGGCTGAGCACTGGCAGTGGCACCGGGTGGCCCGGAAGCGGTCTCTGAGGGCCGATATTCTCCGGACCTGATGACTGCGCCGTTAAGGTGAATTTCTTGCAAGTAACTGAAAGTGTAGAACTTTTTGAGAGCGTCCGCTAAGCAGTTCGACGTGGGTGGCGTTCAGCGAGATGGAACTATGGCGCGACAATCTGGATGATGCGGGCGCGACGATCAGGATGAGAGTCGAAGTGCCGCGACGGGTACAATGATTGCTGCGTCAGGCGCCGCGATCAAGGGTTTTCGCATCCTGATTGTCGCGGG
>JBDIVM010000018.1:0-47248 GCA_039805905.1 Limibaculum sp.
GGGTCGCTGGACGCGCCAGCGCCGGTGGCGGACCTACGGTCGGGCTACGCCCTCCCTTCGGTCCGCCACCGGCGCCGCGCTCTCATCCTGATTGTCGCGCCCGTCGCATCCTGATCGTCGCGCCGCACAGGTCTTCGAGCCGTCCGACTGCCCGCTCGCAGGCGCCCTTGGGATCGTGCTCCAGCCCCTCCGCGATGGCGAGCAGGAAGAGCGCCTCGGAGTCGGTCGCCCCCTTGCGGTGGTCGTAGAGCGCGTCGGGGATCATCATGTCGATGCGCCGGCGCAGCCGGTCATAGCCGCCGACCTGGCCGTTGTGCATGAAGCTCCAGCGCCCGACCACGAAGGGGTGGCAGTTGTTGCGGCTGGTGGCCGTGCCGGTCGAAGCGCGGACATGGGCCATGAACAGCCGCGAGCGCACCTGATGCGCGATGTTGCGGAGGTTCGGATCGGACCAGGCCGGCAGGACGTCGCGGAACAGCCCCGGCTCCTCGCGCTCGCTGTACCAGGCGACCCCGAAGCCGTCGCCATTGGTGCCGGTCTTGCATTCCCGCGCATGCAGCGACTGCGCGATCAGCGATTGACCGGGGGCGGTCACGACCTCTTCCAGGAACACCTCGGGCCCGATATAGGCTGCCCAGCGGCACATCACCCTACCTCCATCCTCGCGCGTTTCAGTGTGCCACCAATGCGGCAACTGTCAACAGCTTGGTGAGGGAAGCTTAAGCGGTTGTTGAACTGGGGGCGTTCAGCGGCCGCGGTTGTGGGTGCGGGCATACATCCCGGCGATCATGGTGCTTGCGGTCCGCTCGAACAGGAACGGCAGGACGGCATGCACCAGCGCCGCGAAGGCGGCCAGGAACAACTCGCCCGAGAACTTGCCGGCGAAGGCCATGTGCTGGAGATAGCTCTCGTCGACCGAGCGCGGGTGGGTCAGGAACAGCGACTTCATGGCGGCGATCATCCGGTTTTCCCCTTTTGCACGGGCCGATGGCCCCTCCAATGGTGGCAATGTGCCACGGGCTGAGCGGGAAGTGTTCCCAAACTTTGGGTATGGAGATTGAAAATAAGGATAATATCCCATAATCATTGCCATATGCCGAAACTTGATCCCATCGACCGTCGGATCCTGCGGGAACTCCAGCGCGATGCGCGCCTCGGCGTCGAGGCACTGGGCGAGCGGGTGGGCCTGTCGCGCAACGCCTGCTGGCGACGCATCCGGCTGCTGGAGGAGGCGGGGGTGATCCGCGCCCAGGTGGCGCTGGTGGACCCGGAGGCGCTGGGGCTCGGGCTGACCGTGTTCATCGCGGTGCGGACCGACCGGCACGAGCCGGAGTGGCTTGAGCGGTTCACGCGCGCGGTCGGCGACATGCCCGAGATCCTGGGCGTGTGGCGCACAAGCGGCGATCTCGACTATCTGCTGAAGGCGCGGGTCGCGGACGTGCGGGCCTATGACCGGCTCTATCAGCGTCTGATCCGCAAGGTCGAACTGGCCGACATCTCGGCCAGCTTCGTCATGGAGGAGATCAAGGACACGACCGAACTGCCGGTCGACGCGGGTTGACCCGCGTCGCGCGATCGCTGCGCCGGTCCGGCTTCGTCGAGTCTCCGCTCACTGCTTCTGGCCGTTGACCACGTCACCGCCGGCGTTGGTCCAGCCGACCATCGACTCGGGATAGAGCTTCACGTTCTCGACGCCGGCCAGTTCGGAGAGCGCGAACCAGTTGGTCGCCGCCCAGTGGCCAGTGTTGCAGAAGCTTACCAGCTCGGCCTTGCTGTCGGCGGGCAGTCCGGCGGCCTTGATGCGCTCGATGATGAGAGCCGCGTCGCCGATCGCGGGGGCGCCGTCCGGGAACCAGCCGGCTTCGGGCAGGCTGATGGCCTTCGGCAGGGTGCCAGGGCGGCTCGCGGCGGGGTGGGCCCTCTCGCCGGTGAAGAAGGCGGCCGGGCGGGCGTCGATGGCGATGGCCTGGCGCTGGCCGGCGATCACCGCCTCGACGCCCGTGCGGTCGATGAGCCAAGTCTCGGCCAGCGTGAAGGTGGCGGCCGAGCGCTCGGCGGTGGCGGTCTCGGTCGTGAGCGGCAGGCCGGCGGCAGTCCAGGCGCTGAGGCCGCCGTTGAGGATCGCGATCTCGGTCAGGCCGGCGGATTTGAGCGTCCAGTACACACGGGCTGCGGCGCCGAAATCGGTCGTGTCCTTCCCCTGATAGGTAATCGCCACGCGCTCGCCCGGCTCGATGCCGAGGCTCTGGAGGCGCTCGGTGAGCTGAGCGTCGGTGAGCTCAAGACCGGGATTGGCCTCCGGCCCGCGCCAGCTTCCGTAGGGCGCGCTCAGCGCCCCGGCCACATGGCCTGCGGCATAGTCCTCGGGGCTGCGGATGTCGAGCACGGTCACGCCGCCGGCGGCCGTGAGGGCGGCGAGGTCGGCGGGGGTGACCAGCTTGTTCCAGGCTCCGGCCACGGCACCGCCCGAGCCGAGGCCGAGGGCAATGATTGCTGCCGCGAGAAGGCGGGACATGGCAGAATCCTCCGTGAACCAGGTTGCGCCCCATTAATGTAGCATGTGGTGTATTTTTTCAAGTTTCCATATTTGTGGTGTGCAATAACTGTCGTCTCGGTCAGCATTGCGCCGCCTATGCACTTCCGGAGGACGCAATCCGGCAATTCTCTTGCGCCGTCCCGCGGGTAGATTGACGGGGCCGCGCGGGGGCTGTACCCGGGCGCCCCAGCATGCCGGAGCGATGCATGAGCGAAGCCGCTGCCCTTCCCCTCGTGATCTTTACGCCCTCGGGCAAGCGAGGCCGCTTCCCGATTGGGACGCCGGTCCTGACGGCGGCGCGGCAGCTCGGCGTCGATCTCGACTCGGTCTGCGGCGGGCGGGGGATCTGCTCGAAATGCCAGATCACGCCTTGCTATGGCGAGTTCCCGAAGCATGGCGTGACGGTCCGCGACGATGCGCTGAGCACCTGGAACAGGGTCGAGGAGCGCTACAAGCAGAAGCGCGGGCTGATCGAGGGAAGGCGGCTGGGTTGCCAAGCGACGATCCAGGGCGACGTGGTGATCGACGTGCCGCCCGAGAGCCAGGTGCACAAGCAGGTGGTGAGGAAGCGCGCCGAGGCGCGGAAGGTCCAGATGGATCCGGCGACGAAGCTCTACTATGTCGAGATCGCCGAGCCCGACATGCACAATCCGAAGGGCGATCTCGAGCGGCTGCTCCAGGCGCTTGAGGAACAGTGGCAGCTCTCCGGCATCCTCGCCGACCTGCGCACCACCCGGAAACTCCAGAAGGCGCTGCGCGAAGGGCAGTGGAAGGCGACCGTCGCCGTGCATTTCGGCCGCGGCCGCTCGACCGGGCGGATCATCGAGGTCTGGCCGGGCTTCCACGAGGGCTCGCTCTACGGCATCGCCGTCGATGTCGGCTCGACCACCATTGCCTGCCATCTCTGCGATCTCGTCTCGGGCGAGGTGGTTGCGGCGGCCGGGCTGATGAACCCGCAGATCCGCTTCGGCGAGGATCTGATGAGCCGGGTCAGCTATTCGATGATGAACCCGGGCGGCGCGACCGAGATGACAAGGGCGGTGCGTGGCGCGATCAACACGCTGATCGGGCAGGTGGCCGAGGAGGCGGGCATCCAGCCGGTCGACATCGTGGAGGGGGTCTTCGTCGGCAATCCGGTGATGCATCACCTGCTGATCGGGATCGACCCGGTGGAACTTGGCTGGGCGCCGTTCGCGCTGGCGGTCTCGGATGCGATCACGCTGTGGGCGAGCGAGATCGAGGTTGCGATGCACCCGGACGGGCGGCTTTACGTGCTGCCGTGCATCGCCGGGCATGTGGGGGCGGACTGCGCCGCGGTGGTGCTGAGCGAGAGCCCGCACCACCAGGACGAGATGATGCTGGTGGTCGATGTAGGGACCAATGCCGAGATCGTGCTCGGCAACCGGAACAGGCTGCTCGCCTGCTCGTCGCCGACCGGACCCGCTTTCGAGGGCGCCCAGATCTCGGCCGGCCAGCGTGCCGCACCGGGGGCGATCGAGTCGGTCCGCATTGATCCGGCGACCAGCGAGCCGCGGTTCAAGGTGATCGGCTGCGAGCACTGGTCCGATTCGCCCGAGTTCGCCGCCGAGGTGGGGCCGGCGGGCGTCACCGGCATCTGCGGCTCCGGGATCATAGAGGTGATCGCCGAGATGCGCATGGCGGGGGTGATCGACGAGGACGGCGCCATCGGCAGCCGCGAGGCGGTGGGCTCGAGGCGGCTGGTCGAGGACGGGCGCACCTGGGCCTATGTGCTGCATGACGGGCGCGAGGGCGGGGGGCCGCTCGTCTCCATCACCCAGAACGATGTCCGCAACATCCAGCTTGCCAAGGCGGCGCTCTATTCCGGGGCAAGGCTGCTCATGGACAAGATGGGGATCGACGCGGTGGACAGGGTTGTGCTGGCGGGCGCTTTCGGGGCCCATATCTCTCCCCTGCATGCCCTGGTCCTGGGGATGATCCCGGACTGTCCGATCGGCAAGGTGTCCTCAGCCGGCAACGCCGCCGGGACGGGCGCGCGCATCGCGCTTCTGAACCGCGGCGCCCGGCGCGAGATCGAGAAGGTCGCGCGCGAGATCGAGAAGATCGAGACCGCGGTCGAGCCCCGTTTCCAGGAGCATTTCGTCAACGCCATCGCCATCCCGCACAAGACCGCGAGCAACCCGAACCTCGATTCCGTGGTGACGCTGCCCCGGCCGACCTTCGGCGGCGCGGCCGGCGGCGACGAGCGCGGGCGCCGGCGGAAGCGGAGTCGCAGCTAGGCCGGCCGCAGATTCATTCAGGACCTCGCATGCGCGCCGGGCGTCAGCCCCCGGGGCGGTCCGGCGCAGGCTTCTTGCGGCGTCTGGCCTTGATGAGACGAATTGCGGCCGGCACCAGCAGCGCCGCATAGGCGAGATCGAGCAGGATCATCGCCCACCAGAACCGGGTCAGCATCAGTCCTGTCACCGCGGCGACCGCGATCAGCACCCAGAGCACATGCTCGCGCGGCACGAAGATCGCCTTGGGTGAGAGGGTCGGAATGCGGCTGACCATCGCGAGCCCCACCAGGCCGAGATGGAGCGATGTGAGAACCGGGAGGGCCGCGCTGTCGATCACGCCGGCAAAGGTCAGGAAGATGGGCAGGAGCGCCAGAAGAGCTCCCGCCGGCGCCGGCACGCCAACGAAATGGCGGCGGCCGGCCATGACATCGGCATCCGTCGCCGCATCCCGCGTGACATTGAAACGGGCCAGCCGGAAGCAGCAGCAGCAGGCATAGACCAGGGCGAAGGTCCAGCCGAACCCCGCCGAATCGGACAGGGCGTGCTGGAACACGAGCAGCGCCGGCGCCACGCCGAAATTCAGGAAATCGGCCAGCGAGTCCAGTTCGGCGCCGAACTCGCTGCTGGCCTGGAGGCGGCGGGCGAGCCGGCCGTCGATGCCGTCGATCAGGGCGGCGAAGATGATCAGGGCGGCCGCCATCTCGAAGCGATCGGCGAGGGTGAAGCGGATCGAGGTCAGCCCCGCACAGAGCCCGAGCACCGTCAGCAGATTCGGGAGCAGCATCAGGAACGGCATGGTGCCGCGTTCGGAACCGAGCTTCCTCATCGGCTAGCGCACCTCTCCGGTACGGGACGGCTCGGACGCGGCAAGATCCGCGATCACCGTCTCGCCGGCGATCATGGTCTGCCCCTTGGCCACGAGCGGAGCCGCGCCGGCCGGCAGGTAGACATCGAGCCGCGAGCCGAACCGGATCATGCCGAACCGCTCACCGGTCGCCAGCGCCGCGCCTTCCTTGACGTCGCACACGATCCGCCGTGCGACCAGCCCGGCGATCTGCACGACGCCGAGCCGGCGCCCGTCCGGCATCGCGATGACGAGCCCGTTGCGCTCGTTGTCGGCACTCGCCTTGTCGAGCGACGCGTTGAGGAATTTTCCCGGCCGGTAGGCGATCCTCTCGACCGTGCCGCCGGCGGGTGTCCGGTTTACGTGGCAGTCGAATACGTTCATGAAGATCGAGACCCGGGGCAGGGCGCCGGCTCCGAGGCCGAGCTCCGCCGGCGCCACGGCATCGCCGGTCATTGACACCACCCCGTCGGCCGGGCTGACGATCAGCCCCTGGCGGGTCGGTGTCACCCGGTCCGGGTCGCGGAAGAAGTAGTAGCACCAGACCGTGAGGGCCGCGCTGATCCAGCCGAGCGGCTGCCAGATCAGGAAGGCGCCGAGCATCACCAGGGCGAACAGGCCGACGAAGCGGTATCCCTCGCGGTGCATCGGCTTGATCACCGTCGCGATCATGCCGGAGGGGCGCCATCGGCCGGACTGCTCCGTGCGGTTCATGTCCGGCTGCTTATCCTCTGGTCCCGGTCAAGTCGAGAGGGCGCGAACGATCAGCTCCGAAGCAGGTCCAGCAGCCGCGCTGCGCCGAGGAAGTCGGCACGGCGCCTGGCCGCTTGCGCGGCCGCCTCGGCATCCTCGCCCCATTCGGTGATGTTCCAGTCCTCGTCGATGCGGCCGAGGCGCCAGGCATCCGTCGCAGTCAGATGGCCACGGCTGACGGCGAGACCGATCACCAGCGACCCGGTGAGGGTCACGAGGTCATGCAGCGCCGTCAGCTCCCATGGGTCGTGCGCCCGCACCGCAGCCTCGAGCCGGGCGTGGCTCGCGGCCGGCTGCGCGACGTGCATCACGCCTTCGCCCATCAGGAGCGGCGCGCCAAGTGCATCGCGCGCCCAGGCGATCAGCGGATCCCAGCCCTCGGCCTGACGCCGCACCAGGCCCGCGGGGCCCGGGGCGCGGTAGCAGATGAGGTCGGTGCCGCCATAGGCGGTGACCGTCCGCACGACCGCATCGTGCTCGGCCGTCACCCGGTCGATCGCCGTGTTCGCAGCGCGCGTCAGGGGCAGAAGCGCAGGCCTGATCGCGGCGCCGGTCTCCGGCGCCGCGGCGGCCCACTCGGCCGCGATGGCATCGGCGAGCGCCCGGGTCGGCAGCAGGCAGCGTGCCTTCCCCGGCGTGCAGAGCGGCCGCGCATCCAGCCGGACCTCGAAGCCGGCGCCCTCCGGAGCCACCGTCACCGCTTTCCAGAAGCGCTTCATCACGGCTCCCAGAGCGCGCCGAGCGCGGCGTCCAGCGCGGCAAAATCCTCGATCAGCCGTTCGGCTCCGCCGCGCCGGAGGCGCTCCGCCGGATGGTATCCCCAGGCAACGCCCACCGCCCGCGCCCCGGCGGCGCGTGCCATGGCCATGTCGAATTCGGTGTCGCCGACGACGACCGCATGACGAGCCTCGACCCCGGTTGCGGCGAGGCAGTTCAGCACCATGCCCGGATGCGGCTTCGACGGCGCGTCGTCCGCGGTCTGGGTGCCGACGAACAGCTGCCGGAGCCCATGGCTGTCGAGCATGTGGTTCAGCCCCCGCCGGGCCTTGCCGGTGGCGATCGAGAGCAGGAAGCCCGACCGGTCGAGCCGCTCGAGCGCGTCGCGGGCACCGGGATAGAACGGGGCGTGGGCGTCGCCGCCGGATTCCTCGCGGAGCGCGCGGAAGCTGTCCTTGTAGAGCTGCACCAGGCGGTCCCGGTCTCCTGCGGCGGCCTCCGGCATCAGCACTGCCATCGCCTCGGGTAGCGACAGCCCGACGATGCCGAGGGTCGCCTCGCGGCCGGGCGCCGGAAGGCCGGCGACGCCGAATGCACGGTCCATGGCGCCCAGGATGAAATCCTGGCTGTCGATCAGCGTGCCGTCGACATCGAAGATCACGAGGCGGGGCGGGGTCTCGCAAGGTTTCATGGGCAACGCGACGAATGGCGTTCGGAATTTGCCGGGCGGCGGATTGGCTGAGGTCTAGATACTGTCGCCGCCGCCGGATTGCACCCCCTCCCGGAGGTGCCGTGTACCGCGCGGCTATCCGCCTGACATTTTGCGCATGCGCTCGATGAGCCAGGGGTCGGAATGGCCAAGCTGGTAGGCGCGCTGGAAATCCAGGTTGGCTGCCTCGGTCTCTCCCTGGGCGTCGAGATATCGGCCGCGGACGTACCACGCCGCCGCCCATTCCGGCCTGAGCGCGATCGCGCGGTCGAAGTCGTTCCGCGCCGAGGATTTGCCCAGGGCAGCCCGGGCGCGGCCACGGTTCAGATAGGCGCCCTCGTCGGTCGGCGCCTTTCCGATCACGCCGGAAAAATCGCTCTCCGCCTGTGCGCTCTCGCCGAGCTGAAGGAAGGCAAGCCCGCGATTGTAACGGGCAGCGGTCAGGCCGGGGTCGATCTCGATCGCCCGGCCGAAGTCTGGCAGCGCGCGGTCCGGTTCGCCGTGGTTCAGCATCAGGATCCCGCGCCCGAGATAGGGTCCGGGTGCGCTCGGCCGGAGCGATATCGCCGATGCATAGTCGGCCAGAGCGTCGTTCAGCCGGCCGAGCTTCTCCTGCGCCTGGGCGCGTTTCTCGAAGGCGACGGCCAGTCGCGGATCGGCCTCGAGCGCCCGGCCATAGGTATCGACAGCCTCCGCATACTGGCCGAGCGTGTAGGCCGCGATGCCCGCGTTGAACCAGGCCAGCGCCCGGCGCCGGGCGTCCAGGCGCCCCTGCTCGGCAACCCTGCGGCAGGCGTTGAGCGCGTCCTGGGCGGGGGTGTCCGGATTCGAACACACGGCCAGCAGGTTTTCGGTCTCGTTCGCCTGCCCCGTCCCGCCCGGCAGGGAGCCAAGCAGCAGGACGGTGACGATCAATGTCGCAGTGACGAGCCGGTGCATTCCGTTCTCCACCCTGTTCCGGTCCGATCCTAGCCGAGCCGGCGGCCCGATTGAAGGGCCGAGGACACGAGGCGCGCGATCACCCGGTCGCCGCCAGCGCGTCGTAGCCGTACAGCCAGTCGAGCTGGCTGGCGGCAAGGCCGGGGGCGAGTCGGGAAACCGCGCCGATCAATCCCCAGCGACCGGCGCGCGCCAGCCCGGCGCGCAGGTGGAACAGCCGGCCATTGTCCCGGCTGCGATGCTGAACGCGCGCCACGCGCGGCCAGCGCCGCGCCTCGAAGGCGGCAAGAGCGGCCGGAATGTCCGCGCCACGGCTAAGGCATGCGGCGAGGACGCCGACATCCTCGAGTGCCATGGCTGCGCCCTGCGCCATGAAGGGCAGCATCGGATGGGCGGCATCGCCGATCAGCGCCAGCGCCCCCTCGACCCAGCGCACCTGCTCAGGGCGGGTGAAGAGGCCCCAGAGGAAGGTCGTGTCCACCGCGTCCAGAAGCCGCGTCACATCCGGATGCCATCCTGCGAAGGACCGGCGGAGGTCCTCAGGGTCCCCCGGCACCGACCAGCCTTCGGCTGTCCATTCCGCCCGCTCCTCGACGGCGACGAAGTTCACGAGCTGCCCGCCGCGCAGGAAATAGGTCACGAGATGCCGGCCGTCCCCGCCCCAGACCGTGGCGGCAGGTGCGACCAGACCCCGCGGCAGCCGCTCGGCCGGAATCGTCCCGCGCCACGCGACCTGGCCCGAGAAGTCTGGCGCTTCCGGGCCGTTGATCTGGGCCCTGAGCGCCGACCGGATCCCGTCCGCCCCGATGACGAGGTCGCCGGCGATGCTCTCGCCCTGTGCGAGTCTCAGGGCAGGGCCTTCGGGACGGGTGACCACGCTCTCGACGCGGGCCCCCGTGCGCGTTTCGACCCCTGCCGCAGCGGCCGCGCGGCTCAGCGCTGAAAGCAAATCGGCCCGGTGAACGTGGAGATAGGGTGCGCCCCAGCGGACAACCGCTTCCTGGCCGAGCGGCGTGTGGAAGACGGTTTGCCCCGACCGTCCGTCACGGAGCAGCGCCCGCTCGGGCCGGAAGGCGGTCTCCGCCACGGCATCGAGCACCCCGAGCCAGCGAAGTACGCGCGAGGCGTTCGGGCTCATCTGCAGGCCGGCGCCGACCTCGCCGAGCGCCGGCGACGCCTCGAACACAGTCACCGACCAGCCTGCCCGCGCAAGCGCCAGCGCGGCGGCAAGACCCGCAATGCCACCGCCGGCGACCAGTGCCCGCTTCATCGGACGCCTCCCCGTTTTCTCCTTGCCGCGCAGCACACGTCGCGCGTTTGAGGCTGGCCGCGGATGCCGGTCGCCGCCTTGATCTGCCGCAAGCGGCAATTGTCAGCAACGCGGAGAGCGCCTATTTGCCGGGAACGACCAGGCGCAGGTGGCGCTCGCGCGCCGGTGTCTCTCCGGGCGCGGCGCTCAGCAGGCTCGCCGACGGCTCCGGCCCTTCCGCCGGCCCCAAGACGGGAGCCGGCTTCGCCGCGGGCTCGGCTGGAGCAGGCGGCGGGAGCACCTCCCAATATGGTCGCTCCGAATGGGGCCCCGACTTTCGCTGGTGGATGCGGATCAACAGCTCGCCGGGCCTGCCATAGGTGCCGCCGTCCTGCAGCTCCGCGTTCTCGTCAATCACGGCACTGGCGAGTGCGAAGACCTGGTCCAGCATCACGTCCCGCTCGATGCGCGACGGCGGCGCGATGATCTCCGCGCCGAGGAAGGCGGCCATGCCGATGGTCGCGATGCCGGGATTGAGCGCCTCGCCCGAAAGCTGGCCAAGCTCCTTCTCCTGCTGCAGCGGCGGCGGCAGCACCTGCCAGCGCACCCAGAACTGCAGCGGGGCCTGTCCGTCGATGAAGCGCTCCATCTCGGAGCCGAAGGTTCCCATCGGTACGGCATTGCGGGCCGGCAGCCAGACGACGGCCACCGCATCGACGAGGCTGGCGACAGCGGCCGTCGCGAGCGTCACGGCCGTCGCCCGGTCGAACAATGCATCGCGGCTGGCGACCTTGGCGCCACCATCGTCCTCGGCGATGAGGATATGGGCCCGGTGACCCGCGACGTCGCCGATCGTCCCATGCCACACAGAGGGATTGATGAAGCCGTGAACGGCGGTTGCGCTGCAGAGCGGGCGCGCATCGATGCGGATCAGCAGGCGGACGCCGGCAATCTCGACCCGAATCTCGGTCGACTTGTCGCGCAGTCCCGCGAGGAACCCGCCCTTGCCACCGCCCTCGTCGAGCAGTCGAACACGAGCCCCCGCCTGCCCCACGACCTCGCGGAGCTGGTCGGCGATCCGGTCACGGCCGAGCTTTGCCGGCCTTGCCAGCAGGATCGCCGCCCCGAAGATCGCCTGCCGCCCCGATGCGGCCTTCGATCCTGCCATTGGATACCTCCCTGAAGCCACTCCAGTTGCGGGGTTTCGCGCAATCTGGATCAAGCGGACGCTGCCACACCCGGCAGGAAAGTGTCAGCGATGCCGTCAGTTACTCCCGTAACCTCCAGTATAGTCCGAAACCTGCGTCAAACGAAAGACCGGCACCGTGCTGATCTCGCTCCGGCTCACGTGGCGGCAGACGTACCAGCACTTGTCCCTCGTCCCGACCTGCGCGCCATCGCTTGGCCCCTTGCCGATCCGGACGAAACGGGCCGCGATCTCGAACAGATGGCCGACCGTCCTGTCGAGGGTGTAGTCGTTCGACGCAATCTCGACCTCCCTGCCCAGTAGCGCCTCGAGGCCGCGCGACACCGCGCCCGGATAGCGGCCGTCGGCAGGTGGCACGAGGTTCCATCTGAGCCAGAGTGGCAGGGGTGCAAGCCCGTCCGCCAGCGACTGGATGAAATCGGGAATGACGTCCGGAGGCGTCGCGTTTCCGGCCGGGTGCCAGATGATGCCGAGCGGGTCGGTCAGCATCGACACCGCGGCGGCGGTCACCGTGACGGCGACCGCGCGGTCGTACTTCAGGTCCGGGTCGTTCATGTCGCCGCCATGGGCATCGGCAACCATGACATGGCCGCGGCTGGTGCTCAGGCGCTTGACGCCCTCGCTCCACAGCGCCGGGTTGACCCGTTCCTTCAGCGCCTGGCCGATGAAGGCCGGCTTGTCGCCGCCGCCGACCAGCGTGAACAGGCCGTTGACGCGCAGCATGGCGCTCGGCGGCCCCGAGAGGCGGCGCTTGAGCAGGCTGAAGCGCTGCTGGCCGTGATCGGGCATCTTCGGGTCGAAGCCGGCCACCGTGCCGGTTCCCTCGAGGATCTCGTTGATGCTGTCGACGAGCTGCTGCGGCGTGAACCGCGGCGGGTTCCACAGTGCCATCGTCGCTCCGAAGACGAGATTCGGATTGACCTTCGGCAGGTCAGCATGGATCTCGATGAGCCCCGGGTCGGGGAGCTCCGGCTCGGCCGGGTCCAGCGCCGGCTCGCCTGTCGTCTCCCCTGCCGCGCGACCGTCGTGCCGCGAGGGTGCTTGCGGGGGAACCAGTGCTTCCGCGGGCGAATCCGCGCCTCCTCGCGGCAAAGGGGCGGCGCGCGTTACCGCCTCGGCTCCGGACGGCGACTCCGGTTCGCGCCCGTCATCGCTGGGTCTGGGGGCTTGCTCCGAACCCAACGCATTCCGGAACAGTCCGAACGCTCGTGACGATCCCTGGGTCACGCTGCCTCTCTCCCATCCGCGCACAGCACGCGCTTCAGCAAGGACACCGGGACAAACCAAATGCCGGATGCAGAAATCCGCACCCGACCAAATGTCCGACCCGGTCGCCGTCCGATTCCGGACAGGTCCACTCTTGAATTCTACGCTATATAACGGGCATTTACCACGCAAATGTTACCCGCATGTTCAGATGTGCCCATGTGCAACGGGGCATCGTGTCGTCCTGACAGTGTCAGGCGGCGCCGGCGGCCGGACGCCGATGCGCCGGCCGGTCAGAGGATGCGGAGGGCAGGAGCGTGATCGTGCGTCCGCCACTCGGGCGACGCTGCACCGTGAACACTGCGTCCCCGCCGAAATCCAGCTCCTCGCCGTGCTCCGGCATCTCGCCCGCCCGCAGGATCGCCTCGGCGAGCTCCACCGCCACGGCGAATCCGGATTCTGGTGCAAGGTTTCGGGCGGCGACCTCGATCTCGACGCCGATCAGGGGCGCCAGCCCGACGGTGCGGACCGGTGGAGCCCCGCGCGGCGCCGGCTCCTGGTCCGCGCCCACCCAAAGATAGGCGGGTGCCTTGCCCTGCTCGAGCCCCGCGAACAGCTGCGGCAGGTCGGCGGCGGCAACTGCGCAGCGGGAAGGCTGCCAGACGACGCCGACCGCCTCGACCAGCCGGGCAACAGCCATCGTCACAACGGTTACCGCGGCGGCTCGGTCGAAATTCTCGTCAATCCCGATTCCGGCATTGGCGAACAGCTCGGTCACGCTCACATGGGCGCGGCTGCGCGCAATGTTCTCGCGCGCATTTCGCCAGGAGCGGACATCGAGCCTCGCAATGTCAGCCTGCGTGAAGCCGGCCCGGTCCTCGCCCTTTATCTCGACGGTGACGCCGTTCAGCCGCAAGCCGACCTTTGGTGGTATCCGGCCACGATTCCAGATCCGCGTCGGATCGACGCTGATATCCTCGACCGTCATCTCGGGCACGAGCGCGGCCGCAACGCCGGTCGATTCGATCAGGCGATTGACCGTCAGGAGCAGGTCGGCGGAGGTGAAGCGAGGCAACTCGCGGGTCGCAAGTGTTGCCGCAAAGGCGCGCATCGGGGTGCCCCGGGCGACGGCGTCACCGGACATGGCATCCCTCCGCTTTCCGGCAAACCGCCGGCCTGCGCGCGAAATCCGCCCCAAACCGATTCATGGCCGCTTCCCCTGAATCGCAATCATCATTCACTACTGCATGAGGGCCGAACGACAAGCATGGGAGAAGGCGCAAACCGGTCCTGCGCTCCTCCAACAAGCCGGCCGTGGAGGCCCATTTCCGCCCAAATTTCGCCTTTTTTGGGCGGCCGTGCAACGCCATCCGGACAACTTTTGCGCTAGTTGTTTCTGGAAGGGACACGGAAGAACGTAAAAATTGAATTGTATCATTTTATTATAACGGAAAATTAACCTTTTCTGCCGACCGGAAAGGCGGCATCGTCGCGAGCGGAGATCCATGCTCTTGCAACCGCGACACGAAACCGCGGCACCAACCGTACGGCTTCGAAACGGACTCATTCATCCCAGCATGCGCCAAGGCACGGCCGGCGGAGTTGCGGGCCGGAGCGCGATCGGATAGGCGGGAGGGTGGCTGCGGGGGCATTTCCGGGACGCGGGCTCAGCCTCTGTCACGGGAGGCCAAGGGATGCGCGGGCGCCTGATCACGAGCAGCGCAGCGTCCGGCGGGGGGCCGGGATGCAGGGCATGCGTGCGCAGGGCGGCGCTTCCGCTCAGGTCATGGCTCCGATGAGGGTCGTCCGCGATGCCCTGCGGGTGTGCTGGCCGCTGCTCTGGACGGTAATTCTCCGTTTCAGCCGGCACCAGGGATCCGTGCTTTGCGGCCATATTGCCTACTCGCTGATGCTGGCGGCCATCCCCTTCCTGATCTTCGCGACGGCGCTGACCGGCTTCCTGGTCGGCGAGGAGGGCGCGCAGTCCGCGCTCGCGGCCCTGTTCAACGGCCTGCCGGAGCATGTCGCCCGGACGCTCGAACCGGTTCTTGGCCAGGTACTCGGCGAGGTGATCGGCCAGCGACGGGGCGGTGTGCTGGCTCTCGCCGCGCTTGGCGCGATCTGGGCGGCATCGAATGCGGTCGAGGCGGTCAGGATCGGGCTCGACCGAGCCTACGATCTGGGCGACACACGCCACGTTGCGCTGAGCCGGCTCATCTCCGTTGCCGTGGTGATGGCCGGGTTCGTGGTCTTCGCCTTTCTGTCGGTCCTGCTGATCCTTGCGCCGCTCGCCTTCGCCCTGATCGAGCGCTGGACCGATATCCGGGTTCCGGTCGAGATCGATCTGCTGCGATACGGCGTCGGTCTCGCCGTGCTCGGCGCGGCGCTGTGGGTCATGCACAGGCTGCTGCCCTCGCGGCCGATGCGCGGCCTTCGTCTCTGGCCGGGCGTGCTTGCCAGCGTGGTGATCTGGGCCGCAGCCGCAACCGGAATGTCGGTCTATCTGGCGTATGTCCCGTCATACACGGTGACCTATGGAGCGCTCGCCGGGGTGGTCGTGACGCTGTTGTTCTTCTATCTGATCGGGGTGGCGATGCTCGCCGGAGCAGAGGTCAACGCCGTACTCAATGCCGGACCGCCGCATGCGGCGAGTCGCGCGGATGCGGCTGCCGGCGGAAACGGTTAAGGTCTCGACCCCGAGTCGGGACTCGCAGCGACGGCAGGAGAACGGCATGGCGACGAGGAAGACACGGCGGATCCAGATGCTGGTGCTGGGGGGGGTGCTGCTGGCGGCCTCGGCCCTGCTGGTCTCCTTTGCCTTCCGTGACGCGATCGTGTTCTTCTTCTCGCCGACCGAGCTGATGGCCGAGGCGCGCCGGCCTGATCAGCTCCTGCGTGTGGGCGGGCTGGTGGTCACGGGCTCGCTCAAGCGCGACGAGGGCGAGACGGTGAGCTTCGAGGTGACCGACGGTAACGGCGTCGTGCCGGTCAGCTTCAAGGGCGTTCTGCCGGACCTCTTTGCCGAGGGGCAGGGCGTGGTCGCCGAGGGCTATCTGCGCAACGGCGCCTTCGAGGCGACCGAGGTGCTTGCCAAGCACGACGAGACCTACATGCCGAAGGAAGTGGTCGATGCGCTGAAGGCGCAGGGCCACTGGGAGGAAGGCAAGAAACCGGATGGCGGCTGAACATCGCTTCTTCTGGATCGACGCCTTCACGACCCGGCCGATGGCTGGGAATGCCTGCGTGGTGGTCTTCGACGCCGACGACGTGCCGGTCGAGACGCGGATCGCGCTGGTGCGCGAGACCAGCCTCTCGGAGTGCGCCTATCTCCAGCACAGCGACAAGGCGGATTTCGGGGTGCGCTACTACCTGTCAAACCGCGAGATCCCGATGGCGGGGCACCCCACGATTGCCACCTGCCGGGCGCTGGAGGCTGCTGGGCTGCTGGAGGGGCGCGACAACATCACGCTCGAGGTCGGCGCCGGGGTGCTGCCGATCGGAATCCGGCGCGGCGGGGACGCCACGGTCTTCACCATGACCCAGTTCGCGCCAAGCTTCGGTCGGGAATACGAACCGGCGGAGATAGCAGCGCTTTACGGGCTCGCCGCGGCGGACATCGTCGGCACGCCGCAGACCGTCTCGACGGGCAGCGCCTTCTGCATCACCGTGCTTCGCGACCACGCGGCGCTGGCGCGGGCGAAACTCGACCCGCAGCGGCTGGCGGCGTTCCAGCCCACTGCTGACTTCTTCGAGCCGTTCCTCTGCGTCACGCAGGGGTTCACGCCCGGCGGAACGACCGCGGCGCGGCTCCTGCTGCCGCCACCGCTGCCGGCGGAAGACCCGTTCACGGGCTCTGCCACCGGCTGCATGGCGGCCTATCTCTGGGCGAAGGGGCTGATCGCGAGCCGCCGCTTCGTCGCCGAGCAGGGCCACGGCATGGGCCGGCCCGGGCGGGCCGAGGTGGAGGTTCTGGGGCCTCGGGACGCGATTGCCGGAGTTCGGGTCGGCGGCTCGGGCACGGTGCTGATGGAAGGAAGGGTGAGGCTCTGAGATGGTAGCGGAACTCGGGCATTTTGCGCTGACGCTCGCCTTCGCGGTGGCGCTGTTCCAGATGACGGTGCCGCTGGCGGGCGCCTCGCGGGGCTGGGCCGACTGGATGCGTGCGGCCGCGCCGGCGGCGCTGATGCAGTTCCTGCTGACGGGCCTCGCCTTCACGGCGCTGATCCACGCCTTCGTGACGTCGGATTTCTCGCTTCGGGTCGTCGCTGCCAACTCGCATTCGCTGAAGCCGATGATCTTCAAGGTCAGCGGCACCTGGGGCAACCATGAGGGCTCGATGCTGCTCTGGGTGCTGATCCTGACCATCTTCGGGGCGATGGTGGCGGCCTTCGGGCGCAATCTGCCGCTGGGGCTGAAGGCGCGCGCGCTCAGCGTGCAGGCGATGATCGCGGCGGCCTTCTTCGCCTTCATCCTGTTCACGTCGAATCCTTTCGAGCGGCTCGACCCGGCGCCGCTCGACGGCAACGACCTGAACCCGCTCCTGCAGGACATCGGCCTCGCGCTGCATCCGCCGTTCCTCTATCTGGGCTATGTCGGGCTCTCGATGGCCTTCTCGTTTGCGGTCGCAGCGCTGATCGAGGGCCGGGTCGATGCCGCCTGGGCGCGCTGGGTCAGGCCCTGGACGCTGGCGGCCTGGGTGGCACTGACCATCGGGATCGCGCTCGGGAGCTACTGGGCCTATTACGAGCTCGGCTGGGGCGGCTGGTGGTTCTGGGATCCGGTGGAGAACGCCTCGTTCATGCCGTGGCTGGTGGCCGGCGCGCTCGTGCACTCGGCGATCGTGGTCGAGAAGCGGAACGCGCTGAAGACCTGGACCATCCTGCTGGCGATCCTCGCCTTCTCTCTGAGCCTGATCGGCACCTTCCTGGTGCGCTCGGGCGTGATCACCTCGGTCCATGCCTTCGCCAACGACCCGGCGCGCGGCGTCTTCATCCTGGCGATCCTCGGCGTGACCATCCTCGGCTCGCTGACGCTGTTTGCCTGGCGGGCGCCCTCGATGCGCCCGGAGGGGCTGTTCCGGCCGGTCAGCCGGGAGGGCGGCCTGATGCTGAACAACCTGCTGCTGGCGACGGCCGCGGCGGTTGTGTTCACGGGCACGCTCGCGCCTCTGGTGCGCGAGTTCACGGACGGGGCAAAGATCTCGGTCGGGGCGCCGTTCTTCGACCTGACCTTCACGCCCTTCATGGTGCTGCTGCTGATCGCGCTGCCGGTCGGTGCGCTCCTGCCCTGGAAGCGCGGAGATCTTGGCGCGGTGCTGGTGCGGCTCTGGTGGGCGGCCGCCGGTGCGCTGGTGCTCGGCGGCATCGTCTGGGGCCTTCAAGGGGGCGGCGCGCTGCTGGCCCCCGTGGGGCTGGCGCTGGCAGCCTGGGTGCTCCTGAGCGTGCTGGCCGAGATCGTCGAGCGCTCGGGCCTGCCGCATATCCGGCCGGCCGCGGCGCTGGCCCGGCTGGGACGGATGCCGCGCGCCGAGTGGGGCAAGCTGACCGCCCATGCCGGTCTTGCGCTGAGCGTGATGGGCATTGCCGCCGTCACCGCCTGGCAGGTCGAGGACATCCGGCTGGCGCGGCCGGGCGACACCATTCCGCTCGGCAACTACGAGATCCGTTTCGATGGTGTCACCGAGGGGCAGGGGCCGAACTATCTCTTCGAGCGCGGCCGGTTCACGGTGACGCGGGGCGGCAGCGCCGTCTCGGTGCTGGAGCCGGAGAAACGGCTCTATCCGGTGCAAGGGCAGCCGACCACCGAGGCGGCGATCGATTCGGGCCTGGCGCGCGACATCTATCTGGTGCTGGGTGACAAGCAGGCCGCAGGCGATGCCTGGGCGATCCGCGCCTATGTCAAGCCGCTCGCCAACTGGATCTGGCTCGGCGCGCTGGTCATGGGGCTCGGCGGGCTGATCAGCCTCAGCGACCGGCGCTACCGGGTGGGCGCCGCGACGCGGCGGCAGCCGGGTGCCGCGGTGGCCGCGGAATGAGATGCGCGCGCATGCGGGCGCGGCTCGTCGCGCTGGCGCTGCTGGCCGCCGCGCCGGCCTTGGCGGTGCAGCCGGACGAGATCCTGGCCGATCCCGCGCTCGAGGCGCGGGCCCGGCAGATCGCGAAGGAGTTGCGCTGCCTCGTCTGCCAGAACGAGTCGATCGACGACTCGAACGCCGACCTCGCCAGGGATCTGCGGCTCCTTGTGCGCGAGCGGCTGGTGGCGGGCGATTCCGACCGCGAGGTCGTCGACTATCTGGTCGAGCGTTACGGCGAATTCGTGCTGCTGAAACCGCGCTTCTCGGCGCGGAACGCTGCGCTCTGGCTTGTCGGCCCGGCGGCGTTCCTGATCGGACTCGGCACCATCGCCATGTTCCTGCGGCGCGGCAGGCCGGGCGCATCTGCGAGCGAGGCGCCGCTCAGCGATGAGGAGAAGGCGGCACTGGAGCGGATCCTGAGGGGCTGAGGCCGGTCCAGACTGGCCAGGCAAGCAGGATCGCCGGTACGCCGACGGCGATCGCGATCACCGCCCGCGGCAGTCCCATGCGCCAGTAGTCGCCGTACGCATAGCCGCCGGGGCCGAGGATCAGCGTGTTGTTCTGGTGCCCGATCGGCGTCAGGAAGGCGCCAGCCGAACGCGGCCACGAAGGCGAGACCGGCCGCGGCACAGCCGAAGCCCGCGGGAGCAAAATCGAACCTCAGGAAAGGCTTGCCGAGCGCCAACTCGCGATAGCTGGAGACGATGACGTTCGGCGGCGTGCCGATCAGTGTCACCAACCCTCCGAGGATTGTCGCGAAGGAGAGCGGCATCCGCGTCGGCCCGGCCGATCGCTTCGCCTTCCTGGCGGTCTGGATGTCGACCGGCATCAGCAGCACCAGCGTGGCAACGTTGTTCATGAGGGCCGAAGGCGCCGCGCCGATGCCGCCCATGACGGCGATGTGGGCACCGAGCGGGCGGGAGGCGTCGATCAGGGTGCGGGTGACGTCGGAGACCGCGCCTGAGTTCGTCAGCCCGCGCGGCGCCCGGAGCGGGCTAGCGCGAGTTGCCGTTCGGCCATAGGATCGGAGGGCCGGTCACGCGGTTGATCCATCTCAATGGCCGGCGTGCCCGATTGGCGGACAATCGTAGACAGGGGAGGTTCGCCATGCTCACGACTGCCGACCGCAAGGTCGCGATGGAATCGATCCTGTTCGCAACGCTGCCGGCAGACCTGGCGGAAACGCTGATGCAGCGTTCGGCGACGCGGAGCTACCAGCGCGGGGAGATGATCTTCCTGCAGGGCGACCTCGCCTCGATGGTCCATATCGTGATCGAGGGCTGGGTGAAGCTCTTCCGCATCTCGCCGAACGGCGCCGAGGCGGTTGTGGGGGTGTTCACGCGCGGCCGCAGCTTCGGCGAGGCGGCGGCGTTCCGGGGCGATGTCTACCCGGTTGCCGCCGAGGCCGTGACCGACTGCAAGCTGCTCCAGGTCCGTGCCCAGTTCATCCTCGAGCTGATGAAGTCGCGGCCCGAGGTCTGCATTGCCATGCTGGCCTCGACCTACCGCCACCTCCAGGCGCTGGTCTCGCAGGTCGAGCAGCTCAAGGCGCAGACCGGCGCCCAACGGGTGGCCGAGTTCCTGCTCGATCTCTGCCCGGTGCAGGATGGCGCCTGCACCGTTACGCTGCCCTATGACAAGATCCTGATTGCCGGCCGCCTCGGGATGCAGCCGGAAAGCCTGTCTCGCGCCTTTGCCCGGCTGCGCGAGGAGGGCGTCGTGGTCAAGCAGAACCATGCCGCGATTGCCGATGTGGCGAAACTCCGCGGATACGTGGAGGAGGACCGGGCGGCGAGCTGGAGCAAGGCGCAGTGACAGGCAGCCGCTTCGCCGAGGTGCTGGAGCGGATCGATGCGGCAAACGCCGCCGATCCCGAGCGGGTGCCCGACAACGGGGTCGCGCGGCCGGCGGCACTGGTCTATGGCCGGCGGATGTCGGCGGAGATCGTCGAGTTCCGCCCCGATGCGTCCGAGCATCTGCGGATCGCGGTACGCGGGCAGCATATCGAGCGCTGGAAGATGCCGCGCGATACCTATCCCGAGGGGCGCGAGGGCTATCTGCGGTGGCGGACCGACCTCGGCCGGTTCCATGCCGGACGGGTCGCCGGGCTGATGCGCGGGGCGGGATATGGCGATGCCGATTGCGACCGCGTCGCGCGGATCATCCGCAAGGAGGGGATCAAGCGCGACCCGGAGGTGCAGGCGCTGGAAGACGTTGCCTGCCTCGTCTTCATGCGCTGGTACTTCGCCGATTTCGCCGCCGGGCGCGATCCCGAGCAGGTCCACCGCATCGTGGCCAGGACCGCGCGGAAGATGTCGCCGACAGGACGCGCGGCAGCGGCCAGGCTGCCGTTGCCACCGGAGCTCGTCCCTTCGCTGGGGCTGTCGGAACCGGGGGTCCGCTTGACTTAGGTCAAGGCGCCCCGCTCCGAAGCGTACCAGGTTGAATCCGGCCCGGGCTTCCGGGTCCGTTTTCCCCAAGATCGGCAGCGATCTTTCCTTGGGCGGCACGGCAAACCCGGCCGCCCCTTCTTTTTTGGGCGCCGGGGCGCCATTTAGGCACCGCAAACGCCAGGACACCACGCCGACTTGCGCCACGCCGACGGATACGAAGCCGATGGATGCAGAGAGCCGACACGCCGCGCTGATCGTTTCCCATGGCTCGCCCACGGCCCCTGACGGACCCGAGGTGGCGCTGGGTGCGCTGGCGGGCGCGGTGGCGCGGCTCCTGGGTCCCAACTGGGCGGTGCGCGGGGCGACGCTCGCGATGCCGGGCGCACTCGCCGCGGCGCTCGGTGCGCTGGGTGGCGGCGCGCGCCTGCTGGTGTTCCCGCACTTCATGGCCGATGGCTGGTTTTCGACCGAGGAACTGCCGCGCCGTCTGCACAAGGCCGGAGCGGCCGGCTTCGACGTGCTGCCGGCCTACGGGCTCCTCCCGGCGGTGCACGACCTCTGCCTGGCGCGGACCGTTGCGGCGGTCGCGCACCTGCAACCGGGCGCGGCAGCGGTGGTGGTCGCAGCGCATGGTCACCCCTCGGACCAGCGGGCCGGGGCGGCGGCCCGGGTCGTGGCCGATGTGCTCGCCGCCTCGCGGCAGTTCCGCGAGGTGCGGATCGGCTTCATCGACGAGCCGCCATTTCTGGCGGATGCAGCGCGGATCGCGGCGCCGGCGGTCTGCCTGCCCTTCTTCGCCCAGAGGGCCGGCCATGTGGAGACCGACCTGCCGGAGGCCCTGGGCGAGGCCGGCTTTGATGGCCGGGTGCTGGAGCCTGCGGGCGTCGGGGCTGAGGTTCCCGGCATCGTCGCCGCGGCACTGCTGCGCACGGCGGCCCGGCGGCCCGGCTGAGGCGGAACGACCCCTCGACTGGGGTTCGGCGCCGGTCTAGGGTGCGGCCGGCATTCGCTCTGCAGGTGCCTGAAATGTCGAAGCTGTTTCCCCATCTCTTCACGCCGATCACCATCGGCAAGGTCGAGATCCGTAACCGGATCCTCTCGACCGGGCATGACACCACGCTGCCGACTGATGGCATGGTGAACGATGCGCTGATCGCCTACCACGAGGCGCGGGCGAAGGGGGGCGCGGGGCTGATCGTGGTGCAGGTGGCCGGCGTGCACGACAGCGCACGCTACACGACCCATATCCTGATGGCGACCGGCGATGCATGCATCCGGGGCTACCGGAAACTGGCCGAGACCGTGCACAGGCACGGTGCGAAGATTTTTGGGCAAGTCTTTCACCCCGGTCGTGAAATCCTCGAATCTCTCGACGGTACGACGCCGGTAGCCTATGCGCCCTCGTTCTCGCCCAGTGACCGGTTCCACTGCATGCCCCGGCCGCTCTCGACGCGGATGATCCGGGAGATCGTTGCGGGATACGGGGCGGCGGCGGGGCGGCTGAAGGCGGCGGGCCTCGACGGGGTCGAGATCGTGGCGAGCCACGGCTATCTGCCGTCGCAGTTCCTCAACCCCCATGTGAACCTGCGCGGGGACGAATATGGCGGGAGTGTCGAAAACAGGTTACGCTTTCTCAAGCAAGTCATTGCAGATGTGAGAGAAAGAGTCGGGCGGGAATTCGTCGTTGGCCTGCGCATCTCGGGCGACGAGAAGGATCCCGAGGGGCTGACCGAGGCGGACTCGCTTGCCGCCATCACGGCGGTTGCCGGAGAACTCGACTATGTCAATGTGATCGCCGGCACCTCGGCCACGATCGGCGCGGCGTTCCACATCGTGCCGCCGATGTTCATCGAGGGCGGCTATGTCGCGCCCTTTGCCGCCACCGTGAAGCAGGCCGTCAGGATCCCGGTGCTGGTGGCGGGCCGGATCAACCAGCCGCAGATCGCCGAAAGGGTGATCGCAACCGGCCAGGCCGACATGTGCGGCATGACGCGGGCGATGATCTGCGACCCGGAGATGGCGGCGAAGGCGGCCGCGGACCGGGTCGACGACATCCGCGCCTGCATCGGCTGCAACCAGGCCTGCATCGGGCATTTCCAGATGGGCTTCCCGATCTCGTGCATCCAGCACCCGGAGACGGGGCGCGAGCTCAGCTATGGCGAGGTCCGGCGGGCGGAGACGCCGGTGGAGGTGCTGGTGGCGGGCGGGGGACCGGGGGGGCTCAAGGCGGCGGCGGTGGCGGCGGCGCGGGGGCACCGGGTGACGCTCTGCGAAGCGGGGCCGCGGCCGGGCGGCCAGGCGCTGCTGGCGCAGCTTCTGCCGGGGCGTGCGGAATTCGGCGGCATCGTGACCAACCTCGCCCGTGAGGCGGAGCTGGCGGGGGTGACAGTGCGTCTCAATACGCCCGTCGACCGGGCGCTGGTCGAGCGGATGGCGCCCGACGCGGTGATCGTGGCCACGGGCGCACGGCCGCGATGGCCCGGCAATATCGAGATCGGCGACGGGGCTCATGTGGTCGATGCCTGGCAGGTGCTGCGGGGCGAGGCCAATCCCGGCGCCTCGGTGGTGGTCGCCGACTGGCGCTGCGACTGGGTGGGGCTTGGGATTGCCGAGATGCTGGCCGAGAAGGGCTGCCGGGTACGGCTGGCGGTGAACGGGCGGGCGCCGGGGGAGCTGGTGCAGAACTACACCCGCGACATGATGGTGGCGCGCTGCCACCGGATCGGGGTGGAGATCCTGCCCTATTCGCGGCTGCACGGGGCGGACGAGGACACGGTCTATCTCCAGCACGCGGCCAGCGGCGAGGCGGTGCTGCTGGAGGGGGTAGACACGCTGGTCCTGGCCCAGGGCGGGGCGCCCGAGGATCGGCTGGTCGCGGAACTCGAAGACTGGTCCGGCAAGGTTCTCGCCATCGGCGATTGCGTCGCACCGCGCACCGCCGAGGAGGCGGTGTATGACGGGTTGAAGGCGGCGTGGGGGCTGTAGAGGCGGGGACAGGACCGGTCGTCTCCCGGGCCCGAACCCAATTTGCCGGAAAGCTCTTGCCATGTCGACGGGGCCCCGGCGAGGGTCGTTACGCTCATCTGCGACCGCGTGCCTGGCGATAACCCCGGCATACCACGGAGGGACGGAGAAATGGCGATCGAGACAACAGACACGCTGATCGTCGGCGGCGGACAGGCGGGTCTCGCGATGAGCGAACACCTGACCAACGGCGCCGTGCCCCACATCGTCCTCGAGCGCCACCGGATTGCCGAGCGCTGGCGTACCGAGCGATGGGATTCGCTCGTCGCCAACGGCCCGGCCTGGCATGACCGGTTCCCGGGGATGGAGTTCTCCGGCATCGATCCCGATGCTTTCGCATCGAAGGAGGCGGTCGCGGATTATCTCGTCGCCTATGCGGAACGGATCCACGCCCCTGTCCGCTGCGGTGTCGAGGTCATGTCCGTGCAGAGGAAACCCGGCCGGTCCGGCTTCCGTGCCGAAACCTCCGCCGGCACGATCGAAGCCGAGCGCATCGTCGCCGCGACCGGGCCGTTCCAGCGCCCGGTCATTCCCGCGCTCGTCCCACCGGATGCGGGACTCCTCCAGATCCATTCGAGCGGCTACCGCAATCCCGGTCAGCTGCCGCAGGGCGGGGTACTGGTCGTCGGAGCAGGTTCATCCGGGGTACAGATCGCGGACGAACTCCTGTCCGCCGGCCGACGCGTCTATCTGTCGGTTGGTCCGCATGACCGCCCGCCGCGACGCTACCGCGGGCGCGACTTCGTCTGGTGGCTTGGCGTGCTCGGCAAGTGGGATGCAGTCGCCCTTGAGCCCGGCAGGGAGCATGTCACGATCTCGGTCAGCGGTGCCCATGGCGGCCATACGGTCGATTTCCGGCGCCTCGCCGCGCGGGGAATGACGCTTGTCGGAATGACCGAGGGGTTCGCGGATGGCATCATGCGCTTCGCGCCGGACCTCAAGGACAACATCGCGCGGGGCGACGCCAACTACCTGTCGGTGCTGGACGAGGCCGATGCCCATGTGGCGCGCAACGGCCTCGACCTGCCCGAGGAGCCTGACGCCCGGCGGCTGGAGCCGGACCCCGACTGCGTGACGAGTCCCGTTCTCGAACTGGATCTGGCGGCGGCCGGCGTTACCTCGATCCTCTGGGCGACAGGCTACGCGCTTGATTTTGGCTGGCTGAAGGTCGACATCTTCGACGAGAAGGGCAGGCCGAGGCACCGGCGCGGCGTCTCGGCCGAGCCGGGGGTCTATTTCCTGGGGCTGCCTTGGCAGTCGTGCCGCGCCTCGTCGTTCATCTGGGGCGTCTGGCACGATGCCAAGTATCTGGCGGACCACATCGTCACGCAGCGCAAGTATCTGGCCTACGGCGGCTCCGCGCGCTGCATGGACGGAGGCGCATAGGGGACGGACACGGCGGTGGCCACGGGCAGCGGCAGCGATTGGCCGTCGACGAAAATGGCGCGACCTTCGGGGCGTCTGTCGCGGACCCGGGCTGCGCAGGGAAAACACCCTGTCAATCAGACGGGACAGTGCCAGACATGGTTCGGCTGCCCTTGGGTGAACCGTCCGAATGTGTCGCCGGCAGGGCGATGTGGCACGGGGGATCGTCACGATGGTCGAGGAACGGAAACTGGCCGCGATTCTTGCGGCAGACGTGGTCGACTACAGTCGCCTCGCGGGCGCTGACGAGGATCGTACGCTGGCACGTCTGCGGGCGCTGCGCAGCGATCTCGTCGACCCGACCATCGCCGTGCACGGCGGACGCGTGGTCAAGTGGACGGGTGATGGTGCGCTCGTCGAGTTCAGGAGCGTCGTCGACGCCGTGCGCTGCGCCATCGAGGTCCAGACCGCGATGGTCGAGCGCAATTCCGGCCTTCCGCCCGAACGGCGTATCGAATTCCGTATCGGCATCCACCTGGGCGATGTGGTCCAGGAGAGCGATGGCGACCTGATGGGGGACGGTGTCAACATCGCTGCGCGGTTCGAGGGCGCGCGGAGCCGGGCTCGATCTTCCTCTCGGAGGACGCCGACCGGCAGGTCCGCTCGCGGCTCGGCGCGCGCACGCCGCGATCGCCCACGGTCGCGACGACGCGATCGCGCTGTCGCTTGGCGGTTTCGCGCTCGGCATGGTCGCGCATGACCGCGCTGCCGCGTGCCAGGCCTTCGAGGCGGCGCTGGCGCTGAGCCCGTCATCCGCGCTCACCTATATCCTCGGCAGCGTCGTCATGGTCTTTGCCGGCGACGCGGACCGGGGCATCGAGTGGGGTGAACGCGCCCGGCGCCTCAGCCCCTTCGCCCCAATGAGCTATGTCCCGTGGTTGTCGATCGCTCTCGGCCGGCTCACGCGCGGCGAGTACGAGGCGGCAGCGGCCCGGAACGTCGTTCAGACGAACCCTTACTGGAGTTCGGCACATTTTCTTCTCGCCGCCACCCATGCGAAGCTTGGGCGCCTTGACGCCGCCAGGATTTCAGCGGTGCGGGCCCTCGATCTCCAGCCAGGGTTCACGATCGGCGGCACCTGCACCTCGTTCGATATTCATCCCTCGGTTGCCGGACCACTGCGCGAAGCGCTCGAGCGGGCGGGGTTGCCGGCGTAGTTTCTTCCGGATTTGCCCGTTCGGGACCACCGCCACGCTCTCGCCCGGCGGGAGTCCGTTTGCCGGCATCATGGATATCCGGTCGCATTCAGGCCTTCTCCCGTCGCTCGCCCGTCTTTCCCGCCTGCCGATTCGCCTCTACATTCCGCGGCGAGCGCGGGGCGATGGCGTCGCTCCAGCCGTTCTGGCCAGCTCGCGGTTCTGAAGCCGCTGCATCCTGTACGCCCGGATTTCCTCCCGGTCGCGGCAGGGGTCCTCCGCCCGGGAACGGATGGAGGTCCAGATGCCCGACAAGATTGCGCGTCCCGAGTTCTTCACGCTCAAGAATGGCGAGAAGGCGCCGCTGCCCTTCTCGAAGGCCGAGTATGCCCGCCGGCTGGCGGGGCTGCGAAGGATCATGGGCGAGGCCGGGGTCGAGGCGGTGGTGCTCACCTCGATGCACAACATCGCCTACTACTCCGGCTTTCTCTACTGCTCGTTCGGTCGGCCCTATGCCTGCGTGGTGACGCCGGACCAATGCGTCACCGTCTCGGCCAATATCGACGGCGGCCAGCCGTGGCGGCGCTCGGTCGGGGAAAACCTGATCTACACCGACTGGAAGCGCGACAACTTCTGGCGTGCGGTCCGCAAAATCGTGGGCAAGGCGAAGGCGCTCGGCATCGAGGGCGACCACCTGACGCTGCAGCAGAGCGCCAAGCTGGCCGACTTCCTCGGCAGCCCGCGCACGGTCGACATCGCCCCCGCCGCCATGGCGCAGCGGATGGCGAAGTCGCCGGAGGAGATCAGGCTGATCCGCGAGGGTGCGCGGATCGCCGATGTCGGCGGCCATGCAATCCGCGCGGCGATCCGGGTGGGGGCGTCGGAGATCGAGGTCGCCCAGGCTGGGCGCGACGCGATGGAGACCGAGATCTCGCGGTCGTTCCCGGAGTCCGAGCTGCGCGACACCTGGGTGTGGTTCCAGTCGGGACTGAACACCGACGGGGCGCACAACCCGGTCACCTCGCGGCGGCTGGAGAGAGGCGACATCCTGAGCCTCAACACCTTCCCGATGATCTCGGGCTACTACACGGCACTGGAGCGGACCCTGTTCCTCGGCGAACCCGATGCCGCCTCGCTGAATGTCTGGGAGGCGAATGTCGGCGCGCATGAGCTCGGGATATCGCTGATCCGGCCGGGCGTCCGCTGCTCGGAGATCTGTGCGGAGGTCAACCGCTTCTTCGCCGAGCGGGACCTGCTGCAATACCGCTCATTCGGCTACGGCCATTCGTTCGGCATCCTCTGCCACTATTACGGCCGCGAGGCGGGGCTGGAGCTGCGCGAGGACATCGACACGGTGCTCGAGCCCGGTATGGTCGTCTCGATGGAGCCGATGCTGACCCTGCCGCTCGGCCTGCCGGGGGCTGGTGGCTACCGCGAGCACGACATCCTGGTGGTAACCGCGAAAGGCGCCGACGACATTACGGGCTTCCCTTACGGGCCGGCGCACAACATCGTTTCCTGATCCGCGTCCCGGGACGCGGCGCCGGCCGCGCGTCCCGGGTCCCGAACTCCACCGCAATGTTGACGGCGCCCGGCCTGCCTGCACAGATCGGTCGATGGGATGCATCCGACCGGAGGAGCCTGATGACGAAGCTGGTGGCCGCCGCAGCGCTCGCGGCCTGTCTCCTGACCGCAGTGGGCGCCGCGGCGCAGTCGGATGACCGGGCCGAATACTACTATCCGCCGATCACCTCTGAGGAGGTTTTCGACCGGTCGTTCGCGGGGGCGCCGCCGGCGAGCCGCGACGTGCGGATCACTTTCACGACCCAGATCACCAAGGCCCAGCTCGCCGCGCCGGAAAGCCCGCGCTTCGTCATCTTCGCCAAGGGCGACGACGCGCAGCACATGATCATCGTCGCGCTGGACGACCAGATCTTCCGCACCGTCTTCCGCGCGCGGGCAGTGCTGGCGCAGCTGACCGCGAATGCGCGGGGGACCGAGTTCTTCGTCCGAAGCGGAATCAGCACGAGCGCCACCTGGTTCGACCTGGCAAAGCTGCTGGGCTTCGTGGACCTGATTATCACCGACGGCGCGACCTGGACGCACAGGGTGCAGTTCAAGTAATGCCCGCCTCACGGAGCTCCTGCGGGCCGACGGGCTCGACGCGCGCCCGCGCCCAGGACCCATCGGGCCGGCGGGCCCAGTTGACGCGCTGCCAGCCGGAGGCGACTTTCTCCCAGACCCAGATCGGGGCGTCGACCGCGCCGGCCCAGAGATAGGCGAGCAGCACCGGGCCGGACCCGGTGGTGAGGCT
Organism: Limibaculum sp.; assembly: GCA_039805905.1. Lineage (GTDB taxonomy): Bacteria > Pseudomonadota > Alphaproteobacteria > Rhodobacterales > Rhodobacteraceae > Thermohalobaculum. The sequence continues at coordinate 28,784 of JBDIVM010000018.1, forward strand.
GTGCAGGCGGCCCGGGGGTGTGACGGAATAGGTCCCGGGGGTCAGCTTGAACGGTGCCCCGCCGAGACCGTGGGCGAGGGAGAGGCGGCCCGAGAGGCCGTAATAGACCTCGGCCGCGGCATGGGTGTGAAGCGGGTAGTGGATGCCGGGGCCGAGCAGGAACAGCCCGGCGCGGAAAGCCGCATGCGGGACGAGCCCGGCCTGGCCCACCACCTGGCCGGCGAGCATCCCCTCGGCCAGCTCGGGGTCCATGCCGGGGCCATGGTAGATCCTGTACCAGTCGAGCAGCGGCGCCAGCTGCCGGGCGGCGGCGGCCACGGCCGGTTCGCCGGCGGCATGGGCGAGGAGCGGAGCGAGATGGCCGAGCGCGGAGAGGCCGGGTGCGGCGCCGCGCGCGGGGCGGGAGGCGGAAAGGTCGGTCGCGGCGAGAGGGGCGAGGAAGCGGGCGAGCGCCGGGTCGGCGCGGCCCGCCAGGTCGGTGCCGAGCGCCTGAAGGAATGCCTGCGCTGCCTCGACCCGCATCCTGACCTCCGCCGGCGGTGCCCCTCCGAGCATGAGCGGGGCGGGGCGGGCGGTCAACCGGTGCTCGGCAGTTGCGCGGACCCGGCCGGGCGCGCTATGGGGCAGGCATGAGCGACCGGATCCAGACCACCATTCTCGGCCAGCCTGCCGCGCTGCCCGGAAGTCCGGACGAGGCCCGGCTCGATCCGGTGCCGAACCCGCACCCGGACGTGAGCTATGTCACCCGCTTCGTGGCGCCGGAATTCACCTCGCTCTGCCCGGTGACCGGGCAGCCGGATTTCGCGCATCTGGTGATCGACTATGTACCCGACGAGCTGATCGTCGAGTCGAAATCGCTGAAGCTCTACCTCGCCTCGTTCCGCAACCACGGCGCGTTCCACGAGGACTGCACCGTGGCGATCGGCAAGCGAATCGTCGCAGCGATCAGGCCGCGCTGGCTCAGGATCGGCGGCTACTGGTATCCGCGCGGCGGCATCCCGATTGACGTATTTTGGCAAACAGGTGTCCCGCCGGAGAAAATCTGGCTGCCAGATCAGGGTGTAGAACCCTATCGTGGGCGGGGCTGACTCCGCCGGGAATCGAACGAGGGGAGACTTCCGCATGACTGCCGACCTCATCGACGGCAAGGCCTTCGCGGCCGATGTCCGCGCCCGGATCGCCGACCAGGTGGCGAAGCTGAAGGCGGGGCATGGCATCACCCCGGGCCTCGCCGTGGTGCTGGTCGGCGACGATCCGGCGAGCCATGTCTATGTGCGGAGCAAGGGCAAGGCCACGGTCGAGACCGGCATGAACTCCTACGAGCACCGGCTGGGTGCGGACGCCTCGGAGGCAGAATTGCTGGGATTGATCGAGCGGCTGAACCGCGACCCGGCGGTGCACGGCATCCTGGTGCAGCTGCCGCTGCCGAAGCACCTGAACAGCGATCTGGTGATCAATGCGATCAGCCCGGCCAAGGATGCGGACGGGTTCCATATCTCGAATGTCGGGCTGCTGGGAACCGGGCAGAAGGCGATGGTGCCCTGTACGCCGCTCGGTTGCCTGATGCTGCTCCGGCACCGGCTCGGCAATCTCTCGGGGCTCAATGCCGTGGTGGTGGGCCGGTCGAACATCGTCGGCAAGCCGATGGCCAACCTGCTGCTGAGGGATTCCTGCACGGTGACCATCGCGCATTCCCGGACCCGAGACCTGCCGGGCGTCTGCCGGCAGGCGGACATCCTGGTGGCGGCGGTGGGCCGGCCGGAAATGGTCAAGGGCGACTGGGTGAAGCCCGGGGCGGTGGTGATCGATGTCGGCATCAACCGGGTGCCGGCGCCGGAGAAGGGCGCGGACAAGCACAAGATCGTCGGCGACGTGGAGTTCGAGAGCGCCGCGCGGGTGGCGGGCGCGATCACGCCGGTGCCGGGCGGGGTGGGGCCGATGACCATCGCCTGCCTGCTGGCCAACACGCTGACGGCCTGCTGCCGCGCCAACGGGCTGCCGGAGCCGGAGGGACTGACGGCCTGATCCGGCGGCCGCAGGAGGCAGAGACGTGAGCAGCATTCCGGCATGGCTCGCGGTCGCAGTGCTGGCGGCTGGCGAAGCGCCGGCGGGTGAGGTTCCCTTCCTTGCCGCGCCGGGCGGGTTCACGGTCGAGCATGCGGAATCGTCACCCGAGATCGCGGTCAGCGACGGGCAGGGGCGCGAGGTCGCCCGCTACATGCTGCGCGATTGTCCGGTCCGTTCGGGTGCCGCGGAGGAGGGCACCCCGGACGGGGTGTTCGGCCCGATCTTCGCGGATGCCGCCGAGCCGGTCGTCGTCGCCGTCTGCCATGGGTCGAACGGTGGCCGGCGCCTGGCGCTGTTCGCGCCCGCCCGTGATCGCGTCGCGCCGACCTTCGTGGTCGCGGCGGTGCGCTCCGTCGCCTACGTACTGCGGCCGGACCGGATCGAGGTGGCAGCGGACGGAGCCATGCCGGTAGTGTGGCTGCCAGGCCGGGCCGCCGACCCGGAGGCGCTTGCCATGGTCGCCGAGGCCGCGGATATGGCCAACAGGCATGCGCTGGCGTTGCCCGCGCGGCCGGACGATGCCGACCTCGTGGCACTGGCGGGCCGGCTGGAGGCCATCGCCGCAGCCCGCGATGCCGAGGCTCTGCTGGCGCTGGCCGGGCCCGAGATCCTCACGAACTTCGGCGGGTCGGATACGCCGGAGGAATTCCGCACGCTGATCGCCGAGCCCTGGTTCTGGGAAGAGTTCGCGCGCGTCCTTGCTGGCGGCGCTGCACTGTCACCCGACTGGGAGGACGGGCGGCGCGCCTTTTTCCCGGCAGCGTTCGAGGCCTGGCCCCAGGATCTCGATGCCTATGGCTATCTCTATGGCGACCGGCCCGACGCTGTTCTCCGCGCCGGGCCGTCGGTGACGGCGCCGGCGGTCGCGGGGTTGCATCTGCGCATCCTCGCGGAGCTGCCCTATGCGGAGGCGCTCAAGCCGCTCTACCTCGCGGGCTGGCGCCAGGGCTGCGTCGAGCCGGAGGGCTGCGGCTTCGCCCGGGCCGAACAGGTACGCAGCCCGATCGACTGGCGCGCCGTGTTCGTCCAGAAGGTGCCGGGGGCGCCCTGGGTGCTCGAGACCTTCGTGGCTGGCGACTGAACTGCGCTCGACGGTCCAGTTGACTCGTTGCCCCGGCAGGTGTCGATTTGATGTGTCCCGCCAGTCCGGAGGCCCAAGAGGAAGCGCAAGTGCTCGTCCAGCTTTCCCTCGGCGCCGTCTTCGTCGTCCTGAGCGCCGTTCTTCACGTGGCCGCACTCGACCAGATCGCGATCCGGGTCCGCGCCGAGGTCGACCGTCGCGCGGTGCCTCTGCCGGCGCGCGTCCGGCTATGCCTGCTGATGCTTGCATTGCTCGGCACGTTCCTGTCGAACGTGCTGCAGATATGGATCTGGGCCATGGTCTATCTCGCGGTCGGCGAGTTCGACCGTCTCGAGCCGGCGCTCTATTTCTCGACGGTCGTCTTCACCACGCTCGGCTTCGGCGACATCGTCCCGACCCCCGACTGGCGGCTGACCGCCTCCTGCGAGGCGGCTGCGGGTATGCTGCTGTTCGGCCTTTCGACGGCCTTCCTCTTCGAGATGGTGCGCATGACGTTCCGCCGGGGTCCGTGAGCGACTCCACTGGCAGACCGACCCTCATCCCCCGCGCCAGACGATCGCGCGCACCGGCGTCGGGCCGTTGGCGCCGGTCGCCGGATTCAGCGCCTGCGGGCAGTTCGACAGCACCGCCAGCACCGGCATCTCGGCGCGCAGCTCGACATAATCCCCCGGGCGCGACTGGCTCGGCGAGATTTCTGCCGCCCCGTCCGCACTGACCGGGACCAACATGAAGAAGTTGACATTCGGCACCACATGCTCGGGGCCGATCCCGTGCCGGCCCAGCTCGCGCTCGAAATTGCGCTGGCAACTCTCGGCGTTGTGCTTGCCGTAGCGCACGATGTCGATCTCGAACGAGCAGCAGCCGAAGATGGTGTCGTGCCGGCCGCAGCTGTCGGCGACGACCGTCATCATTGGCCGGGCGAGGTTCGAGCGCAGTACGGTGCCGAGCCCGACATAGATGTTCCGCGGCACCTTGATCGTGTTCGGCGCGTGATAGCGCTCGCGCGGATCGTCGGCATTGTAGCACAGAAAGTCGACCGCCTGTGCCCCTTCGAGGTCGACCAGCCGCAGGATCTCGCCCGGCTCCAGCCGCGCGCTCCAGGGGCAGCGGGGCGGCACCACCTGGTCGAGGCGGATCGTGCCGCGGGGCAGGAGAGCCGTCATGGCCGGTTCCTTTCCGTTGACGCCATCGCCGGGACGGTAGATGACAGACGGCCGGGACGTCCAGCGGGAGCAGGGGAGTGAGCCGCGAGCACCACCGCGCCGAGGCGCTGAAGGGCCATGCCGCGATGTTCGCCTTTGCGGTGGCGATCTCGGGCTCGTTCTCGCTCGGCAAGCTCGCCGCACCGCATCTCGACCCGGCGGCGCTGAATGCGATCCGCTTCCTGCTGGCCGGCTGCATCCTGGGCCCGGTCGCGGTGCCGCGCATCCGCCGCGCGCATCTGGCCGCGCCGTGGCGTTATCCGCTGCTGGGCGGGGTCTTCGCTGTCTACTTCTTCCTGATGTTTGTGGCGCTCCGGCTCACCGATCCTGTCTCGACCGCGGCCGTCTTCACCCTGACCCCGATCATGAGCGCGGTGTTCGGCTGGTTCCTGCTGGGCCAGGTGACGACCCCGCGGATTGCGCTCAGCCTCCTCCTGGCCGGGGCAGGCGCGATCTGGGTGATCTTCCGGGCCGATATCAACCGGATTCTCGCCTTCGACATCGGTGCCGGCGAACTGATCTTCCTTGCCGGCTGCGCCGCCCATGCCTTCTACACGCCGCTCGTGCGCCGGCTGAACCGGGGGGAGCCGGTGACGGTGTTCACCTGGGGCACGATCGTCTCGGGCACCGTGCTGCTGGGGATTGCCGGCGCGCCTGCGATCGCGGCGGCGGACTGGGCCGCGATGCCCGGCATCGTCTTGGTCGCCATCGCCTATCTCGCGGTCTTCGCGACCGTGGGATCGTTCCTGATGGTGCAGTATGCAACGCTGCGGCTGCCTTCGGCGAAGGTGATGGCCTATGGCTACCTCGTGCCAACGTTTGTCATCCTCTGGGAAGGGCTTTCCGGCAATGGCTGGGTCGCGCCCCTGGTGCTGCCGGGGGTGCTGGCGACGCTCCTGGGGCTGGCGATCCTGCTCGGCCCGGACCAGTCGTCCCTGCCGGCACGTGATAATCTCTTGCGGTCATTGAAGTAATGAAAATCAATTTGCGGTTGTAAGTTATAAAATGTCAATATAACTGCAAAGGCAATCCTGAATTATCGAATAATTCTGCCAATCTTTCGCCAAGTTTCCCTGTCAATTGCCGGTCGCCCCGGAGCGCGGCCTGATGACAGGCGCGGTTGCGCCGGGATCGGTCGGGCAAGCCAGTTCGGAGGGTGGAGTGATGCGTGTGCGGGGTGGGAACGGCGGTCAGCGTGCGCATGCAAGTGGCTCATCGGCCGGCATGGGCCGATCCGGCGAGCAGGAGGATGACCAGTCCCACGGGCGGGCAAACGGCAACCGGAGCGGCCACTCGGGTGACCGGCGCAACAATGCGGACCGGGACCGCGACGATGGGCATGCGTCCCGCCAGGATGATGACCGCGGTGACCGGGACCATTCCTGCGAGCGTGAGGATGATCGCGGTTCCGCGCGGCGAGAGGGCGACCACCGGTCGCAGGGCCGCGACGGCGGCCGCGGCGATCACGGCCGCAACGGCCATCGCGACCACGACAGTGCGGGTGGCCGCAGCGACGATGGGGACTCGCACGGACGCAGCGACGGCCACCCGCACGGTGATGATGACGACGGGTCGCACGGCCGTGGCGGCCGCGACGGCCATGACAACCGGAACGATCACGGCCGGAACTCCGACGACGACGACCCGGCGGGTTGCGGCTGCGACGCCGACGCGGGCGGAGCGATCGTCGATCAGTTCCTGTTCGGCACGTCTGCCAACGAGGCGATCAGCGGCGGCCGTGGCAACGATACGATTTTCGGCGGCGCGGGGAACGACATCCTGCACGGCTGTGCGGGGAACGACTGGATGGCCGGCGAGGACGGCAACGACCGGCTCAGCGGCGGGTCCGGCAACGACGAGCTCTATGGCGGTGCCGGAAACGATATCCTGTGGGGCGGCGAGGGGAACGACCGGCTGGCAGGCGAGGACGACGACGACATCGTCGAAGGCGGCGATGGCGACGACGAGGTCTATGGTGGCCGCGGCCGCGATATCCTGACCGGCGGCGACGGGAACGACCGGCTCGCCGGCGAGGATGACGACGACACGGTCGACGGCGGCGCCGGCGACGACCAGGCCTTCGGCGGCTCCGGCAACGACATCGTGACCGGTGGCGAAGGTAACGACCTGCTGGCGGGCGAGGCCGGAGACGACATCGTGGACGGCGGCATCGGTGATGACGAGATCTCCGGTGATACCGGAAACGATATTCTGACAGGCGGCGAGGGGAATGATCGCCTGGCCGGCGAGGACGATGACGATATCGTCGACGGCGGCGCCGGGGACGACGACATCTTCGGCGGCTCCGGCCGTGACGTCCTTTCCGGTGGCGACGGGAACGACCGGGTGGCGGGCGAGGATGGCGACGACATCGCGGATGGCGGCGCCGGCAACGACACCATGTTCGGCGGTACCGGCCGCGACACCCTGGCGGGCGGCGAGGGAAACGACTGGATGGCCGGGCAGGAGGATGATGATGTCATCGACGGCGGCGCCGGGGACGACACGATGTTCGGCGGCACCGGCAGCGACCGGATGGCCGGCGGCATCGGCAATGATTTCCTCGCCGGACAGGAGGGCGACGACCGGCTCGAGGGTGGCGACGGCGACGACGATCTCTATGGCGACGACGGCAGCGACGTCCTGAATGGCGGCGCGGGTGCCGACCGGTTCTTCTTCTGGGCCGGCGGGGGACAGGCGGCGGACAGCGACGTGATCGAGGATTTCGAGGTCGGGATCGACCTCCTGACCATCTTCGGCGTCGACCAGTTCGTGTTCGCCGACGACCTCGGCACCGGCATCGCGCTCGCGTTCGACACCGGCGGCAACCTGTTCCTGGCCGACGTTGCAGCGGCAGATCTCGATACGATCTTCGCGGACGCCGATTTCGCGTTCACGTTCGCCTGATCGGCGGGGAGGGCCGCGCATGGGCTAGCGCGGTCTCAGTCCCTCCAGCAGCAGCCGCTTCAGGGTCGCCGCAGCGTCGCGGAAGCGGCTGCCGGCCGCGCCGCTGGCCTCGCCGAGGACGGCGCGCACCTGCGCGTCGAAATCGGCATAGTGCTGGGTCGTTGCCCAGATCGCGAAGATCAGGTGATGCGGATCGATCGCGACGATCCGACCCTCGCGGCTCCAGCGGCGGATCACCTCCGCCTTATCCTCGACCAGCGCCCTCAGCGGCCCGGCGAGCACATCGCCCAGGATCGGCGCGCCGCGCATGATTTCGCCGGCGAAGAGCCGCGACTCACGTGGAAGGTCGCGCGCCATCTCGATCTTGCGGTCGATATAGCCGGCGATCTCGGCCAGCGGGTCGCCCGTCGGATCGAGCGCGCGCAGCGGCTCGAGCCAGGTATCGAGCAACCGGTCAAGCAGCACCTGGTAAATCTCGTCCTTCGAGCGGAAATAGTAGAGCAGATTCGGCTTCGACATGCCGCTCGCCTCGGCGATCCGGTCGATGGTGGCGCCCCGGAAGCCGTCGGCCGAGAACACCTCCAGCGCTGCGGCGAGGATCTTTTCGCTGTTCTCGGCCTGGATGCGGGTGCGTCGCGCCGTCTGCTCGGCGCGCGAAGGGCGCGCCTCGTCCCGGCGCGTCTCTTCGTCGCCTGGCTTGTCGTCCGGCAATCGCGCGCCTCCCGCTGCAATTTGTCCCTTGACCCGCTCCCCGGGCTTGGTAGCGTCGATTTTACCAAACGGTCAAGCAAGCAAGGAAACGGGAGGATCGGATGGCGGCCCCGGGACAGAACCTGACCATCGACGGCGCGCGGCTGTGGGACAGCCTGATGGAAATGGCGAAGATCGGGCCGGGCGTCGCCGGCGGCAACAACCGCCAGACGCTGACGGACGCCGACGCCGAGGGGCGGCGGCTGTTCCGGGAGTGGTGCGAGGCCGAGGGCCTGGCGATGGGCATCGACCAGATGGGCACCATGTTCGCGCGCCGCGAGGGCACCGAGCCCGGCCTGCCGCCGGTCTGTGTCGGCAGTCATCTCGACACCCAGCCGACGGGGGGCAAGTATGACGGCGTGCTCGGCGTTCTCAGCGGCCTCGAGATCGTGCGTACGCTCAACGCCAAGGGAATCAGGACCCGCCATCCGATCGTCGTCGTCAACTGGACCAACGAGGAGGGCACCCGCTTCGCCCCCGCCATGCTGGCCTCGGGCGTGTTTGCCGGCGTGATCGACCAGGACTACGCCTATTCCCGCACCGACGCGAAGGGACTGACGTTCGGCGACGAGCTGGAGCGCATCGGCTTCAAGGGGCCGGAGCCGGTGGGCAAGCGGCCGATGAAGGCGTTCTTCGAACTCCATATAGAGCAGGGACCGATCCTCGAGGCCGAGGGCAAGGACATCGGCGTCGTCACCCACGGCCAGGGCCTGCGCTGGATCCAGTGCACAGTCACCGGCAAGGGCCAGCACACCGGCTCGACCCCGATGTATCTGCGCCGCAACGCCGGGCGCGGCCTCGCGCGGGTCACGGAGCTCGTGCACGAGATCGCCATGGAGCACCTGCCGAACGCAGTCGGCGCGATCGGCCATATCGACGTCTACCCGAACAGCCGCAACATCATCCCCGAGAAGGTGGTGTTCACGGTCGATTTCCGGTCACATGTGCTGGAAACGCTGGAATCGATGGTGGCCGAGCTCAACGCCAGCGCCCCGGCGCTCTGCGCCGATATCGGGGTCAAGTTCGCCTCCGAGCTCTCGGGCTTCTTCGACCCGCCGGCCTTCGATCCGACGCTGGTCGCGCGGGTGCGTGATGCGGCCGAGCGGCTGGGCTACTCGCACATGGACCTGATCTCGGGCGCCGGCCACGACGCCTGCTGGATCAACCGGGTCTACCCGACCACCATGGTCATGTGCCCCTGCAAGGACGGCCTCAGCCACAACGAGGCCGAGGAGATCCTGCCCGAATGGGCCGAGAAGGGGGCGAACGTGCTGTTCCACGCGGTGGTGGAGACGGCGGAGGTGGTGGGGTGAGCCTCAGCGCACGGCGTAGGGTGGGTGGTTCCGCGGCGCACGCCGTGGTTCACCCACCGCGAGGGCGAGCCGCGCGTGGCCAGAAGTGGGAGAACCTACGCTCGCTTAGCGAATCACGTGCCCGACGGGCTTTGGGGGAGACGGCGGAGGTCATGGAATGAAGATTTTCTGCACTGGAACACGGCGAGAGGCTGCGCCTGTCCAGTGGAAAGGTGTGGACCCCGAACCAGTCTACAAATGGGGTCGCAGCTGATAGGACCAGCAACGAGGACAAATATGCGCGGAAATTCAAGAGAACTGAAGATGCTGCTGCTTACCTCTTGGCAAATCCGGGCTCTGGAATTCGCGTTGCCGCAACCGGAAATGAGAAGCACCAGCGAACGGTAATCCTGACGAAGACAATGGTAAGCCATCGAGACGGATGAGGCCGAAGGAAGCCGAAGGAGAGGGAGCCCCATGACCACTGTCATCAAGAACGGCACCATCGTGACCGCCGACCTTACCCGGAAGGCCGACGTGCAGATCGAGAACGGCAGGATCACGGCGATCGGGCCGGACCTCTCCGGCGGTACCGTCCTCGACGCCACCGGCTGCTATGTGATGCCCGGCGGCATCGACCCGCACACCCATCTCGAGATGCCGTTCATGGGCACCTATTCGACCGACGACTTCGAGTCCGGCACCCGGGCGGCGCTGGCGGGCGGCACGACCATGGTGGTGGATTTCGCGCTGCCGAACCCCGGACAGGGGCTGCTCGATGCCCTCCAGATGTGGCACAACAAGTCGCACCGCGCGAACTGCGACTACTCCTACCACATGGCGATCACCTGGTGGGGCGAGCAGGTCTTCAACGAGATGAAGACCGTGGTGCAGGACAAGGGCATCAACACCTTCAAGCACTTCATGGCCTACAAGGGCGCCCTGATGGTGCATGACGACGAGATGTTTGCCTCGTTCCGCCGCTGCGCCGAGCTGGGTGCGCTGCCGCTGGTCCATGCCGAGAACGGCGACGTCGTGGCCGACCTGCAGCAGCGCCTGCTCGCCGAGGGCAACACCGGACCCGAGGCGCACGCCTATTCGCGACCCCCGGAGGTCGAGGGCGAGGCCACCAACCGGGCGATCATGATCGCCGACATGGCGGGGGTGCCGCTCTATGTCGTGCACACCTCGTGCGAAGAGACCCACGAGGCGATCCGGCGGGCGCGGCAGGCCGGAAAGCGCGTCTATGGCGAGCCGCTGATCCAGTTTCTCACCCTCGACGAGTCCGAGTATTTCAACAAGGACTGGGACCATGCGGCGCGGCGCGTGATGTCGCCGCCGTTCCGCAACAGGAAGCATCAGGACAGCCTGTGGGCCGGGCTCGCCTCAGGCTCGCTGCAGGTGGTCGCGACCGACCACTGTGCCTTCACCACCGCGCAGAAGCGCTTCGGGGTCGGCGACTTCACGAAGATCCCGAACGGCACCGGCGGCCTCGAGGACCGGATGCCGATGCTCTGGACCCACGGCGTCGCCACCGGGCGGCTGACCATGAACGAGTTTGTCGCCGTGACCTCGACCAACATCGCCAGGATCCTCAACATCTACCCGAAGAAGGGCGCGGTCATGGTTGGTTCGGACGCCGATCTCGTGGTCTGGGACCCGGAACGCGCCAAGACAATCGCGGCGAAGACCCAGCAGTCGAAGATCGACTACAACGTCTTCGAGGGCAAGCACGTCAAGGGCCTGCCGCGCTATACCCTGACCCGCGGCCAGGTCGCCATCGAGGAGGGCGCGGTCAAGACCCGCGAGGGCCACGGCCAGTTCGTCGCCCGCGAGCCGTTCCCGGCGGTCAGCCGGGCGCTCTCGGCCTGGAAGGAGCTGACCGCGCCGCGCAAGATCGAGCGCTCCGGCATTCCGGCCAGCGGAGTCTGAGCCCCTATGGCCGGGGGGGCCGGGGGGGCCGGGGGGACGGTGATCGAGGCGCGCGGCCTGAACCTCGTGTTCCAGACCGCGGACGCGCCGGTCCACGCGCTGAAGGACGTGGATCTGACCGTCGGGCAGGGCGACTTCGTCTCGTTCATCGGTCCCTCGGGCTGCGGCAAGACCACGCTGCTGAGGGTGATCGCCGATCTGGAGCAGCCGACCTCGGGCACCATCACGGTGAACGGGATGACCCCCAGCCAGGCCCGGATGAAGCGGGCCTACGGCTATGTGTTCCAGGCGGCGGGCCTGTACCCCTGGCGCACCATCGCTGGGAACGTGCGCCTGCCGCTCGAGATCATGGGCTACAGCCGGGCCGAGCAGGCCGAGCGCGCCGCCCGCACCCTGGCGCTGGTCGGGCTCGAGGGGTTCGAGCGCAAGTTCCCCTGGCAGCTTTCGGGCGGCATGCAGCAGCGCGCCTCGATTGCGCGGGCGCTCGCCTTCGACGCCGACCTGCTGCTGATGGACGAGCCCTTCGGGGCGCTCGACGAGATCGTGCGCGACCACCTGAACGAGCAGTTGCTGGCGCTGTGGGACAAGACGAGGAAGACCGTCTGCTTCGTCACCCATTCGATCCCCGAGGCGGTGTATCTGAGCACCCGCATCGTGGTGATGTCGCCCCGCCCCGGCCGGGTCACCGACATCATCGACAGCCCCCTGCCGCGCACGCGCCCGCTGGACATCCGCGAGACGCCGGAGTTCCTGGACGTGGCCCGCCGGGTGCGCGAGGGGCTGAGGGCGGGGCACGGCTATGACGACTGACGAACGAGTAGGGGCGATAGCGCCTGTCGCCCGAGCTTGTCAGGCAATGCAGGGAAGGCCGCGGTCCAACACTGGCAAGGTTTTGCGCGAAGCCATCTTCTCTTTTTGGGAGCTGAGGAATGGCCCAAAGTTCGGGAAGCACCGACGGCGATCGGTTGCAATTGATGACAGGACAGAAAACTGCGCTTACGACCACGCAATACCGTTGAGAGTCCTGACTGATCGGCTTCTCGCCCTGCCAGTAACCGAGGCGCGGGTTCGAGAAATGCTCTCTCTGGTTGAAGGTATCTTGATCTCGGATCAAGAGCTCCAACTCCTACGACAGCTTGGATTGCAAAGTGCCATGCCGAGTGATTGGGATGGCCAGAGCAAACGAGCACGACATCGTGCAGCGGGCATCGAGGTGTTGCAATGACCCGCGCCCTCCCCATTGCCACCCTCCTCGCCGCCCTGATCGCCGCCTGGTACCTGGGCGCAATGTTCCTCAACGCCCCCTGGGCGCGCGACCAGGCGGAACGGGCGGGCACCACCCTGACCACCGCACAGATGATCGCCGACACCATGGCGCAGGAGCGCCCGGTGCTGCCGGCGCCCCATCAGGTGGCGGGCGCAATCTGGGACACCACCGTCAACAAGTCCGTTACCTCGAAGCACAGCCTGGTCTATCACGGCTGGATCACCCTCTCGGCGACGCTGCTGGGTTTCGCCTTGGGGGTGGGGCTGGGCATTCTGCTGGCAGTGGGGATCGTCCATAACCGGGCCATGGATCTGTCCGTGATGCCCTGGGTGATCGCCAGCCAGACCGTGCCGATCCTGGCGGTGGCGCCGATGATCATCGTAGTGCTCTACAACATCGGCATCTCGGGGCTGATCGCCAAGGCGTCGATCTCGGCCTATCTCTCGTTCTTCCCGGTGGTGGTCGGAATGGTGAAGGGGTTGCGCAGCCCCGAGCGCATGGACCTCGACCTGATGCACACCTACTCCGCCACCGCAGCGCAGTGCTTCTGGAAGCTGCGCCTGCCGGCCTCGCTGCCCTATCTGTTCACCTCGCTGAAGATCGCCGTCGCCATCGCGCTGGTCGGCGCCATCATTGGCGAGCTTCCCACCGGCGCCCAGGGCGGCTTCGGGGCGCGGATGCTGAACGGGTCGTATTACGGCCAGGTGCTGGTGATCTGGTCGGCGCTGGTCGGCGCCGCGGTCTGCGCCGGGGCCATGGTGGGGCTGATCGGGCTGGCGCAGCGCCTGGTGCTGACCCGCATGGGGCTGGCGCGATGAGCGGCTGGGTGATGTTCGGCACCATCTTCTGGCTCGGCGCCTGGGCGCTGAACATCCGCCTCGCCCGGTCGCGCGCCGGCTGGATCCGGCTCGCGGTGCCGACCCTCTTCGGCATCGCGCTGCTGGTGCTGTGGGAGGGCGTCACCCGCGGCTTCGGCGTCCCCGGCGTGATCCTGCCGCCCCCCAGCGCCATCTGGGCGACGCTGAGCGCCAGCCTGCCGACCCTGTGGGCCGACTTCTTCCAGACCGTGATCCGCTCGGTGCTGCCGGGCTACGCGCTGGGCTGCGCCGCCGCCTTCGCCACCGCCGTCCTGACCGACCGCTCGCCCTTCCTGCAGCGCGGCCTGCTGCCGCTGGGCAACCTCGCCGCCGCGCTGCCCATCGTCGGCATCGCGCCGATCATGGTCATGTGGTTCGGCTTCGACTGGCAGTCGAAGGCGGCGGTGGTGGTGATCATGTGCTTCTTCCCGATGCTGGTGAACACGATGCAGGGCCTCGCCTCGGCCGAGGTCATTCAGCGCGACCTGATGCACACCTATGCCGCCAGCTACTCGCAGACGCTGTGGAAGCTGCGTCTGCCGGCGGCCGCGCCCTTCATCTTCAACGGGCTCAAGATCTGCACCACCCTTGCGCTGATCGGCGCCATTGTCGCAGAGTTCTTCGGCACGCCCATTGTCGGAATGGGGTTCCGAATCTCGACCGAGATCGGCCGCATGGCGCTGGACATGGTCTGGGCCGAGATCGCGGTGGCGGCGCTGGCGGGATCGGCCTTCTACGGGCTGGTCGTGATCGCCGAGCGCGCCGTCACCTTCTGGCACCCCTCGGTCCGGGGCCAGGAACGCTGAAGGGACCAGGACGCCGACTTTTGGACCACCGGGAAAAGAAACGCGACAAGGAGAAACGCCATGAAACGACTGATCGCCACCGCCCTCGCCAGCGCGCTCGCGCTGACGGCGGCCAATGCGGGTGCCGCCGACACGGTGACGCTGCAGCTGAAATGGGTGACCCAGGCCCAGTTCGCCGGCTACTATGTGGCCAAGGACCAGGGCTTCTACGCCGAGGAGGGCCTCGAGGTCGAGATCAAGCCCGGCGGCCCGGACATCGCGCCTGCCCAGGTGCTGGCCGGCGGCGGCGCCGACGTGGTGCTGGACTGGATGCCCTCAGCGCTGGCGACCCGCGAGAAGGGGCTGGCGCTCGTGAACATCGCCCAGCCCTTCAAGCATTCGGGCATGATGCTGACCTGCCGCAAGGACACCGGCATCAGGACCCCGGAGGACTTCCGCGGCAAGACGCTGGGGGTCTGGTTCTTCGGCAACGAATACCCGTTCCTGTCGTGGATGAGCCAGCTCGGCATCCCGACCGACGGCTCGGCCGCTGGCGTGACCGTGCTGAAGCAGGGCTTCAACGTCGATCCCCTGCTGCAGAAGCAGGCCGACTGCATCTCGACCATGACCTACAACGAGTACTGGCAGGTGATCGATGCCGGCATCCCCGAGGACCAGCTCGTCGTGTTCAAGTACGAGGACCAGGGTGTCTCGACCCTCGAGGACGGCATCTACGTGCTTGAGGACAAGCTCGGCGACCCGGCCTTCCAGGACAAGATGGTCCGCTTCGTCCGCGCCTCGATGAAGGGCTGGAAATGGGCCGAGGAGAACCCGGACGCGGCGGCCGAGATCGTGCTCGAGAACGACGCCACCGGAGCCCAGACCGAGAAGCACCAGAAGCGCATGATGGGCGAGATCGCCAAGCTGACCGCCGGCTCGAACGGCGCGCTCGACCCGGCCGACTATGAGCGGACGGTCGAGACCCTGATGAAGGGCGGCTCGGACCCGGTGATCACGAAGAAGCCCGAGGGGGCCTGGACCCACGCGATCACCGACAAGGCGCTCTGATCTCGCCGTTCCGGTGATAGCGCGCGCTCCGGCCGCCGGGGCGCGCGCGTCTGCTTCGGTTTGACGGATGCCGATCGGCGCGTTATCTTGCGCCATATGGCACATTCAGCGCAAATCTCCCTCGACAATCGCGGCCGCCCCGCGGGCCGCGACTCGACGGCCGACGCAGCGATTGTCGGGCTCAAGGCGTTCCGCCGCCTCGTCGCCGCGTGGGCGCTCTCGAATGACGAGGCTGCACTCCTGCTCGACGTCACCGGCCGGAGCTGGGCAAGGATGAAGAAGCCGGGCTGGACCGGCCGCCTGTCGCAGGACCAGGTGCTGCGGCTGAGCGCGCTGGTCGGGCTCTACAAGGGCCTGCACCTCTATTTCTCAGAGCCGCTGGCCGACCGCTGGGTGAAGATGCCCAACGCCGGGCCGGTATTCGGCGGCCGTGCCCCCGTCGAATACATGACCGAGGGCGGCCTGCCGGCGATCCTGCGCACGCGCAACTACGTCGACGCGATCAGGGGCGGCGTGTGAACCTTCCCGCCGCGGAGATCGCGGAAAGGGCTACCGTTCGCCTGATCCCGACGGCATATTTCCGGCCACCCGTCCTGCGCGGCCTCGTTGACACCGACAACGAGCTCGCGGCGCTGGCCGAGCTCGAGGGCCTCACCAACGAGCGCCTGCGTGCGGAAACGGGCGGCCTCGACGACCTCGACCGGCGCGAGCTCGCCTTCAAGGCCCGGGCCCGCGCCCTTGGTGGATGGGGCACGACCCATGTCAATGCAGCCTTCAGCCATACCCGCCCGACCGGCAGCCGTTTCAACGACGCGCGGCGGGGCGCCTGGTACTGCGCCTTCGACGAGCTGACGGCAATCGAGGAGGTCGCGTTCCACCGGACGCGAGAGCTCGGGTTCATCGGCCTTTTCGTCGACGAGATGCCCTATCAGGGCCTGCTCGCCGATTTCATCGGGACCTTCCCCGACATCCGCGGGCATCCGCCGGGCGCCGGCTGCCTGGATCCCGACCCCGAGGTCGGCTATCCCGCCGGTCAGGAACTCGCGCGGTCGCTGCGGGCCGAGGGCTGGAGTGGCCTCGTCTACCCCTCGGTGCGCCGGCGCGGCGGCACCTGCCTCGTGGCCTTCGAGCCGCAGATCGTCCAGAACGTCCGGCCGGGCGCCAAATGGCTTCTGCGCTGGTCGGGCACGCCGGACTACGAGGTGACCGCCAACCCCTGAGCGCTCATCGGCCCGGTCATGCCAGCTTTGCCGTGCCCCGGGACTCCGCCGCCCCCTCCCAAGAAGCCTCGTCGAAGCTCCGTTCGTTGTCCCAGACGTTCTTCGGCAGCGGCAGGCCGGTGAAGTCGGCGTCGGCAAGCGGGCGGTCGGGCTCGATTCCCAGCTTCTCCCGCAGCAGCAGGATGATCTGGCGGGTGTGCTGGCCGGAGTGCCAGCCGGTGCGCTCCAGCACCTCGTGGAGGCTGACCTCGCCGTAATAGACATTGCCGGGCTGGCGGAAGTCGGTGGTCCTCCCGTCCCGCTCCCACCACTCGGCGAAGCGCCGCCGCACCACGGCGCCATAGGCGGCGAGGTCGGCCTTCGTCTCCATCCCCTCGGGCAGGATCGATTTCAGCGCCTCGTAGGTGTAGGGCCGGTCGTGCTCCACCCGGTCGAGGAACACGTCCGGGATGTTGAAGACGTGATAGACCAGCTGCCGATAGCTGCGCGGCCTTCCCGGCAGCAGCGTGTCCAGCACCTCCTCCGGGATCTGTGCCAGGTAGCGCTGCGCCGCCTCGTTGATCATCAGGATCTTCGCGACCATCGCCTCCGGCGCCAGCATCCGGTGCGCCTGGTATGCGAAGCCCGCCACCCGGGCGACGTCGCGGAACACCGCGCCATTGGCCCAGTCGCCGCCGCGCGCAACGATCGGCACCAGCCGGACCCCCAGCGCCTCCAGCTCGCGGAATGCCTCCGGATCCTCGAGCACGTTCTTCGAGACGAAGGGGATCCCGTGCTCCAGCAGGAACTCCTTGGTCTTGAGGCAGCTCGAGCAGCCGGGCTGCCAGTAAACCCGGAGCTCGGGTGCGTCCGTCATCGGTGCGGCGCCGGCCATGGCATGTCCTCCGTCTCGCCGGATGGGCGGGCGCCCAGCCTACTTCGTCCCGAACAGCCGGTCACCGGCATCGCCGAGCCCGGGCACGATGTAGCCGTGGTCGTTCAGCTTCTCGTCCAGCGCCCCGGCATAGACCTGCACGTCCGGATGCGCCCTGCGGAAGGTCAGCACGCCCTCTGGGGCCGCGATCAGCGCCAGGAAGCGCACGTCGCGGGCGCCCTCGCACTTGACCTTCGCCACCGCGTCGGCTGCCGAGCCGCCGGTGGCCAGCATCGGGTCGACCACGATCACCGTGCGCGCGCCGATATCCTCGGGCAGCTTGCAGTAATAGGTCACAGGCGTCAGCGTCGCCGGGTCGCGGTAGAGCCCGATATGACCAACGCGCGCCGACGGCACGAGCTCGAGCAGCCCCTGCAAGAGCCCGTCACCCGCCCGCAGCACCGAGACGAAGCAGAGCTTCTTGCCCGCAAGCTTGCGCGCCGTCATCGGGCAGACCGGCGTCTCGATCTGCACCGGCTCGAGCTCGAGATCCCGCAGCGCCTCGTAGGCCATCAGCATAGAGATCTCGCGCAGGAGCCGCCGGAACACCGCCGTCGGCGTGTTCCGGTCGCGGATCAGTGTCATCTTGTGCTCGACCAGCGGATGGCTGATCACCGTGAGCCCGTCCATCTGCGTTCCCCCCGATGTCCCGGCCCTGTCCGGCAGGGCGATTCCCTTAGTCCCGCGGACGATACAGCCTCGCGCCCCTGCCGCAAGCGGGCATGTCGGACGGAGCGCGGGCTCTCATGGCGGCTCGCATATTGAAGGCGGGCGGTCGCTGGTGTAGGGAACGGCTCGGCGCGGGTGTAGCTCAATGGTAGAGCAACAGCCTTCCAAGCTGAAGATGAGGGTTCGATTCCCTTCACCCGCTCCAGGCTCTTCCGCCCTTCGCCGCCCCGACATTCCCGCTTGCAGAGCGCGCCCCGAGACGCTATCCGGGCGCCGGAAAACCGCACCGCAACGACGGGCAGCGCGCCCGTGACACGGGGAACGACCTATGGCGAAGGCGAAATTCGAGCGGACGAAGCCGCATGTGAATGTCGGGACGATCGGGCATGTTGATCACGGGAAGACGACGCTGACGGCGGCGATCACCAAGTATTTTGGCGAGTTCCGTGCGTATG